>CAWEFQ010000013.1:0-144311 GCA_963808385.1 uncultured Solirubrobacterales bacterium
GTGATGCGGTGGTGAATGCGGGGCTGGCCGAGCGGTGCGGACATGCGGCTGTCAGCGGGCTCGCATGGAGGCGTCGGCGAGCAGCGCCCGGACGAGCCCGTCGATGTCGTGCGATGAGGCCTCGACGTGCGGCTCCAGGCCGTGCTCGCGCAGGGCCTCGCTGGTGATCGGGCCGATCGAGACGATGCGCGTGCCCCGCGATATGTCATCCCTTGCGGCGGCCTGCATGAGGAAGCGCACGGTCGACGCCGAGGTGAACGTGATGTAGTCGGCCGCCAGGGCTTCCTGGAGGACGTACGCCGGCGGGGCCTGCGCGACCGTTTCATACAGCGCGAGCACATCGACCTTGGCGCCGCCCGCGCGCAGCGCTTCCGGCAGCACATCGCGTCCCTCCCGCGCGCGGGCGATCAGCGCGCGGCGGACGGGCGGCGTCACTTCGGCGAGCACCTCGATCAGCCCCTCCGCGACCGAGCGCTCGGGCACGACGTCCGCGGCGATTCCATGCGCCGCGAGCGCATCGGCGGTGCCAGGACCGATCGCGGCGACACGCGTGCCGGCCAGCGCGCGCGCGTCCAGGCCGGCGGCGCGCAGGCGCTCGAACAGCGTGGCCACCCCGACTGGGCTTGAGAAGCAGACGAGGTCGTACGGCTCCAACTCGGGCGCCGGGTGGGTGGGATCCAATATCGGCGCCGTGCGAATCACGGGCGCCTGCACCACGCGGGCGCCGAGCGACTCCAGGCGCGTGGCGAGCCCGCTGGCCGAGGCCCGCGCGCGGGTCACCGCGATGCTCAGCCCGCTCAGCGGCGCGGGTCCCAGCCAGGAGAGCTCGTCCGCTAGCGCGGCGACCGGGCCGACGATGGTGATCGAGGGCGCCCGCACATCCTGCGCCCGCGCCTCCTCGGCGATCGTCTGCAGCGTGCCGGTGACGGTGCGCTGGCTGGGCATGGTGCCGCGTTCGACGATCGCCACGGGCTCGTGCGCGGAGCGCCCCGCCGCGATCAGCGACTCGGCGATGCCCGGCAGCTGGCGCACCCCCATGTAGAACACGAGCGTTCCCGGGAACGCCGCCAGCCCCCTCCAGTCGATCGCGCTCTGCGGCTTCTCCGGGTCCTCGTGGCCGGTGACGAGCGCGACCGCGCTCGCCAGCCCGCGCTGGGTTACGGGAATCCCCGCGTAGGCCGCCGCGGCGATGCCGGCGGTGATGCCGGGCACGATCTCATAAGCGATGCCCGCCTCGCGCAGGCGCAATGCCTCCTCGCCGCCGCGGCCGAACACGAACGGGTCGCCACCCTTCAGTCGCACGACCGTCCTGCCGGCGCGCGCGCGCGCGATCATCAGCTCCTGCCTCTGATCCTGGGGCACCGAGTCGCCGCCGCCCTCCTTGCCGACGAACAGCAGCTCCGCGTCCGCGCGCGCGCCGTCGAGCGCCGTCGGAGGGATCAGGCGGTCGTAGAGGATCGTGTCGGCTCTGGCGATCAGCTCCAGCGCCCGCGCGCTCACCAGGCCCGGATCGCCGGGGCCGGCGCCAACCAGGTAGACCCGCCCCGGGGCCTCGTACGGTCTGGAGTCCTCCGGTCCATTCGAGGCGGCTGCCTGTCGAGTCGTCCGCTCCACGTCCCGCGGATCGCTTCCTGACTCAGAGACCGGCACCCGCGGCCATCTCCTCCGCGCGCCGCAGCAGATCTCCCGCCCCGGCGAGGTCCATGCGCTCGGCCACCCGACGCCCGAGCGACGCCGGGTCGTAGAACCCCCCGAGCAGCTCGTCCGCGACCCAGGCCGAGCCGTCGGGCAGCCCGACCCAGGCGCGCATCTGCAAACAGCCGCAGCCCGCGGGCTTGGCATGCGCGCCGAGAGGGGTATGGCAATCGGCGTTCAGCGCGCTCGCGAGCGCGCGCTCGGCGAGCAGGCAGGCGGAGGCGTCCTCGTCGAGGATCGCGGCCACCGCCTCGCGTGCGCGGGTGTCCCTTCGGCGGGCCTGCAGCGCGAGCGCGCCCTGTCCGGGCGCGGGCACGAACCGCGCCGGGTCGAGCACGGCGCCGATCTGCTCCTCGCGGTCGAGCCGCTGCAGACCCGCCCGGGCGAGCACGATCGCGTCGAGGTCCCCCTGCGCGAGAGCGCGCAGGCGCGTGTCGATGTTGCCGGCGATCGCGACCACCTCCAGGTCCTCGCGCGCGGCTCGCAGCTGCGCGGCGCGGCGGATGCTGCTCGTCCCGATCCGGGCGTTCGCCTTCAGGGCGTCGAGGCCGGCTGCACCGCACAGCACGTCCTCGACGGCCGCCCTCGGGGGCGCGCCCAGCAGCTCCAAGCCCTCAGCCAGCTCGCTCGGGACATCCTTGGCGGAGTGCACGGCGATGTCGATCTCGCCCGCGAGCAGCGCGTCCTCGATCGTGTCCACCCAGCGGCTCTTGTCGGTCGCGGCGCCTGTCTTGGCGGCAGCTGCTCGGGCTGGGTCTCCGTCGCCGTTGCCATCGCCGCTGACGTGCACGCGCACGATCTCCGTCTCAAGCCCGGCGAGCAGCGTCCGCACATGCTCAGTCTGGGTGAGCGCGAGCGCGCTGGCGCGGGTGCCGATGCGCAGCGCACTCATCGGCGCGACCCCTGCGCCTGAGCCGCCAGACCGACCGTCTCTAGCGCCGCCCGCACGACCTGGGGCTCGTGCGGATAGGCGATGTCCTCCAGCGGCTTGGAATACGGCATCGGCACGTCCGCGCCGGACACCCGCGCGACAGGCGCGTCGAGATCGTCGAAGGCGTGCTCTGCGATCAGCGCGGCGAGGTTCGCGCCGACTCCCCCGTGCGGCCAGCCCTCCTCGACTATCACGCAGCGGTTGGTGGCCTGCACCGAGGCGAGGATCGTCTCCAGGTCGAGCGGGCGCAGCGTGCGCGGATCGATCACTTCGGCCTGCACCCCGTGCTCGGCGGCCAGCGTGGCGGCGGCGCGCTCGGCGGTGAGCGCCATGCGCGATACGCCGACGATCGTCACGTCCGCGCCCTCGCGCGCGACGCGCGCGCGGCCGAAGTCGACCGTGCCATCCTCGCCCTCCGGAACCTCGCCGCGGACGCCGTACAGCGACTCGTGCTCGATGAAGATGACGGGATTGTCGTCGCGGATCGCGGTCTTGAGCAACCCCTTGGCGTCGGCGGGCGTCGCCGGCACGGCGACCAGCAGGCCGGGGATGTGCAGGAACATCGCCTCGAGGCAGTGCGAGTGCGTCGGACCGAGCTGGTGCCCGGCGCCCTGGGGCATGCGGATCACCAGCGGCACGGATACCTGGCCGCCGAACATGTATCGGATGTGGGCGGCGCTGTTGACGATCTGATCGAACGCGAGCAACGAGAAGTTGATCGTCATCAGCTCGACCACCGGGCGCAGGCCCGTCATTGCCGCGCCGACGCCCATGCCGACGATCGTGTTCTCCGAGATCGGCGTGTCGCGCACGCGCCGCTCGCCGAACTCCTCCAGCAGCCCCTCGGTGACTTTGAAGGCACCGCCGAACACGCCGATGTCCTCGCCCATCAGCACGACGCGCTCGTCGCGGCGCAGCTCCTCTGCCAGCGCCGCGTTCAGGGCCTCGCGGTAGCGCAGCTCGCTCATCCGTGTGTTCTCCTCGCTGACCCGGTGCGCCCCTCCTGTGAATCTGGCTCGCTCATCCATGATACCGCCCGCGGACCTGCTCGTCGATCACGTACACATCCTCATACAGCGACTCCGCCGGGGGAAACGGGGAGCTCTCGGCGAACTCGACTGCCCGCTCGACGCGCTCGGCCGCCTCGCGCTCGATCAGCTCGCGGGCGCCCGCGTCGAGGATGCCCTCGCGCTGCAGCAGATCGCCGAACCGGGGGATCGGGTCGCGCTCGCGCCACTGCGCGACCTCCTGCCTGGTGCGGTACTCCTCGGGGTCGGCCATCGAGTGCCCGCGAAACCGGTAGGTCACGGCCTCCACCAGCAGCGGGCGGCGGTCCTCGCGCACGCGCTGCAGCGCCTCGGCCACGACCGTGTAGGTGTCGAGCACATCCATCCCGTCGCAGCGCATCCCGGGGACGCCGAGCGACTCGCCCTTGCGCCGCAGGTCGGTCACGGCCGAGTGCCGGCCGAGCGAGGTGCCCATCCCGAACTGGTTGTTGACGACCATGAACACCACCGGCAGCCTCCACAGCGCGGCGAGGTTCAGCGTTTCCCCGAACGTGCCCTGATTGGACGCGCCGTCGCCGAACGAGCACAGCGTCACCTCGTCATTGCCGAGATAGTCGCTGCTCAGCCCGATGCCCGCCCCGATCGGCAGGTTGCCCCCGACGATCCCGTAGCCGCCCATGAACCGGCGCTCGAAATCGAACATGTGCATCGAGCCGCCGTGCCCGCCGCTGCAGCCGTCTGCGCGCCCGAACAGCTCGGCCATCACGCGCTCGGGCGGGGTGCCGCGCGCGATCGCGTTGCCGTGCGAGCGGTAGGTGGAGATCAGGTAGTCCTGCTCGCGTAACGCCCTCGCCGAGCCGACGATCGTCGCCTCCTCGCCGATCGACAGGTGCAGGAACCCGCCGATCCTCGCCCGCGCATACATCTCCCCTGCGCGCTCCTCAAAACGGCGGATCAGCGTCATCGTGGTCAGCCACTCGCGGGCGGCGTCCGGCTCCGGCAGGGTGACGTGCGCGGGCGCCGGGCCCTCGCCGGTAGCTGCCAAAGCTCGCTCCTCGGCCATCACGGCAACATTAGCGGCCGGCTACTCCTCGACGGCGGCCCAGCGCTCGATGAACTCCTCGGCCTCCAGCTGAGAGATCTCCTCGCGCAGCATGCGCGCCATACGCGAGGCCACCTGTGGCGGACGGTCCCAGAACAGGATCGCCTCGCCGCTGTCGATCGCGACGATCTCGATGTGATCGACCCGGCTCGTGTTGGCCAGCGGCGCGGGCGTCAGGCCGCCGCGCGTGACGATCAGCCGGTAGGCGCAATTGGCTCTCATCGCGCGCGTGGGGGTGTCAGCGGGAGGATTCCGTCGGGGGCGCACACGGTCGCATCGGTTTGGGCGGCGCGCATCGCTTCGCCCATATGTGCGGCCGCATCGGACAGCGAGCTCTCCCCCTGAAACACGCGCTCCCCCATTCGCACTGCGGGCACCTCGCTCACCCCGGCCTTTGCGGCGGCCCTGGTCGCGGCGCTCAGCTGGGCTTGGACGGAGGCGAGCCCGGCGCCGCGCAGCACGGCGGCGGGATGCATCTCGCACGCCGCCGCGGCGATCAGCACGTTGTCCGGCTCCTCGAGCGAGCGCCCGCCCGCGAACGCCTGGCGAAACGCCGCCTGCGCGAACCCCACCGTGCGCCCGATCGACTTGGCATACGTCGCGGCGCGCATCGCGAGCGTGCTGTCGAACGGATACGGGCTGGGCCAGCACAGCCTCTGCAACCCCAGCTCGTCTGCCCACCGGGCGATGTCTGTGCGCAGCGCCTTCTCTCTGCACATCCTCTCTGTCGTCTCTCTCTCTTTCTCTCTCTCCTCCCTCCCGCCCGAGAGCTCGCGTGCGAGCACCGGCTGCCACTCGGCGGGACCTGGCAGCACGTGCAGGATCTGCTCTGCCGCGAGATAGGCCAGCGGGCTGACCAGGTCGAAGTAGAACGCGGCCGGGGCGGTCTCAGCCGTGGATGAGCCAGCCGTCGGCTGCACGTCCAGCCTCCATCACGGCCTCCGACAGGGTCGGGTGGCCGTGGATGATGCGCGCGACCTCGGCGTAGCCGCCCTCCAGCGCGCGCACGTTCACGAGCTCCTGGATCAGCTCCGTCGCGCGCGAGCCGACGATGTGACCGCCGAGCAGCTCGCCGTACTTACGCTCGCCCACCAGCTTGACCAGGCCCGTGCGATCCCCGTAGACGGTGCCGCCCCCGACCGCGCCGTAGGGGACCTTGCCGACGACGACGTCATACCCCTGCTCGCGCGCCTGCGCCTCGGTCAGCCCGAACGAGCCCACGTTGGGCGTGCAGAACGTCGCGCGCGGAATGTCTACGTAGGCGAGCGGGTGGGTCTTCAGGCCCGCGCAGTCCTCGGCCGCGACGATGCCCTCCTCAGAGGCCTTGTGCGCGAGCGCGGGCCCGGCGACGAGGTCGCCGATCGCGTAGACGCCCGGCGCTGTCGTTCTCAGCGCGCCGTCGACCGCGACCAGGCCGCGCTCGTCCAGCTCGACGCCGGCCGCGTCCAGTCCGAGCGCCTGGACGTCCGGGCCGCGCCCGGCGGCGATCACGAGATAGTCGACCTCGGCCGATTCGGAGCCGTAGGTGAACGTGACGCCGGTGTCCGCTTGCTGCACGGACTCGATCGGGGTGCTCGTGTGCACGCCGATCGACTGGCGCTTGAGGCCGCGCTCGACCAGGCGCGAGATGTCGGCGTCCTCGGTCGGCAGCACGCGGTCGAGCGCCTCCAGCAGCAGCACCTCGCTGCCCAGCCTGGCAAACCCCGAGGCGAGCTCCGCGCCGGAGGCCCCCGCCCCGACGACCGCCAGGCGAGCGGGCAGCTCCGCCAGCGCCCACGCCTCCTCGGTGCCGAGCACGCGCCCGCCCAGCTCCACTCCGGGGATCGCGCGCGGAACCGAGCCCGTGGCGAGGATCACGGTCCTGGCGCTCAGCTCACGGTCGCCGTCGACGCGGACCGTGACCGGTCCCCCGGAGTCGGAGTCTGGGCCGCCGCCGGCGCCTCGCGGGCCGAGCGACGCCTCGCCCTCGATCAGGTCGATCCCGTTTTTCGCCAGCAGCCCGCCGACCCCGCCGGTGAGGGTGGAGACGACCCGCTCGCGCCGCGCCTGCACGGCGGCGTAGTCCACCTCCACGCCTGAGACCCTCAGCCCGAACTCCTCGGCGTCGCGGATCTCCGAGAGCAGATCGGCGGAGCGCAGCACCGCCTTGGCGGGGATGCACGCATAGTTCAGGCAGCGCCCCCCGATCGCGCCCTTCTCGATCACGGCGGTCTTCGTCTGAAGCTGCGCGGCGCGGATCGCGGCCACGTAGCCGCCCGGGCCGGAGCCGATCACGATTGTGTCGTAGGAAGTCTCTGGCATGACCGCTCGGAGCCTATCGAAGCTCGGCCCGCGGTCAGGCCGACGTGACTGGCGGGCGGTCGCGGTCCCTGCTCGGGCTTCGGTCCTGAGCACGGCCGCGGGCTCGAGCACGGCTGCGAGTCCCTATCGACGCTCGCCGGCCTGTATGCGTCCCATGACCCTGATCAGCTTCCAGAACAGCCAGCCCGCGAGCACGATCGAGACCAGGCAGCCTCCCGCGGCCGGGAGCGTCGAGGCGACCACGAGCGCGAGCGAGGTGACGAGGATCTGAAACGCCAGCAGCCCCTCGAAGCCGAGCACCGCCCAGTAGCGGCGCCGGTACATCCCGAGCGCGAGCAGCCCCAGCACGCCCGCGAGGAACACCCCGCCCGCCAGCGAGCCGCCGTGGCCGTGGATCGTGAGCGCGCCGGCGAGCACGGCGAGCGCGAGCACCGCAGCGACGGCGATGGCGACGAGCAGGGCCGCCGGCCGCTCGCCCGCGTGCAGGGGCTCGAGCGTGGCACGCGCAAGCTCCTCGCGCGATCGGCGCGGGGCCTCACCGGCGCCATCGGCGTGTGTCGCGCCGGACTGCCGCACACCCCCGGCCGGGGGCTCGGCTGTGAGCTCGCTGGCCGGCAAGGGGCTCGACGGCTCCACGTCAGGCTTCCAGGGGGTGGGCGTCGATCAATCCGCGCAGCTCGCGTGCCGCACGCTCGGGGTCAACGGCGTCCGCGATCGCGCGCAGGACGCATACCCGACGGGCGCCGGCGGCGAGCACCTCGCCAAGGTTTTGTGCGTCGATCCCACCGATCGCAAAGAACGGCACGGGCGCGTGGGCGGTCGCGTAGCGCACGAGCTCCAGGCCCACCGCGGGACGCCCGGGCTTGGTCGGGGTGGCATGGACGGGACCCACGCCGATGTAGTCGGGACGGGCGGGGCCGGTGGACGGGCGATCGGCGCTCGTGCCGGCCGCGACAGCGTCGATCTCAGCCGGCGCATGGGTCGAGAGCCCGATCAGCATGTCCGGCCCGACCAGCTCGCGGACCTCGCTCACGGGCATGTCGTCCTGTCCGACGTGCACTGCATCGGCGCCGGCCTCACGCGCGACGAGGGGTCGGTCGTTGACGACGAACAGCGCGCCGTGCCGCTCACACAGCTCCCGTGCGAGGCGCGCCAGCGCCAGCAGCCGCTCGTCGTCCAGGGTCTTCTCGCGCAGCTGCACGACGTCCACGCCGCCGGCCATCGCGCCCGGCAGGAGCGCGGCCGGATCGCGCCCGGAGGGCGCGCCGTCGCACACGAGATACAGCCGCGCGGCGGCGAGACGGGCGAGACGTTCGGTGTAGATGTCGCCGGGGGACACTCCCGCTGAGTCTGACAGCGGTCTAGCATCAACCGTATGTCCGAGCACGCCAAGCCGGGGGACGTCGCGATTGTCGGCGGGGGAATCGTCGGCCTGTCGATCGCCTGGCGCGCCCGCGCGAAGGGACTGTCCGTGACCCTGCTGGAGCGAGACACGGTCGGTCGCGGCACGTCGTATGTGGCGGCGGGGATGCTCGCGCCCGTGGTCGAGGCCGAGTTCGGGGCGGCGGGCAGACGGCTGCTGGAGCTGGGGCTGCGCTCGGCGCAGATGTGGCCTGGGTTTGCGGCCGAGCTCGAGCACGCGAGCGGCGAGCAGGTGGGCCTGCAACGGACCGGCACGCTCGTGGTGGCGCGCGACGAGGACGAGGCGCGCGAGCTGGAGCGCCAGCTCGCGTTCCGCCAGTCGCTGGGATTGCGCACCCAGCGGCTGCGCGCCAGCGCCGCGCGCGAGCGCGAGCCGGGGCTGGCGCCGACAGTGCGGCTCGCGATCGAAGTCCCGGACGATCACTCGGTCGATCCGCGGCGCGTTCTGGGCGCCCTGCGCCGGGTGTGCGAGACCGCCGGGGTGGACATCCGCGAGCACGCTCACGTGGAGTCGGTCGAGCTGGACGGCGCCGCGGGCGCGGTCACCGGTCTGGAGCTGCGGGGGGGCGAGCGCGTGAGCGCCGCGCAGATCGTGCTCGCGGCCGGGCCGTGGAGCGGGCGAGATCGAGGGTCTGCCCGCCGCCGCGCGGGTTGAAGTGCGCCCGGTCAAGGGCCAGATACTGCGCCTGCGCGATCCCGCCGGCCCGGGTCTCGTGACGCGGGTGGTGCGCTTTCAGGGCGGCTACCTGGTGCCGCGCGCGGACGGCCGCTACGCGCTGGGGGCGACGGTCGAGGAGAAGGGGTTCGAGCTGGCTCCGACGGTGGGCGGCGTGCGTGAGCTGCTGCGCGACGCAAGCGAGCTCGTGCCGGGGATCGACGAGCTGCGGATCGAGGAGCTCTCCGTCGGGCTGCGCCCCGGCACGCCGGACAACGTGCCCGTGATCGGGGCCGGAGCGCTCGAGGGACTCGTGTGGGCCACGGGTCACCACCGTAACGGGATCCTGCTGGCTCCGCTGACCGCCGAGCTGGTGGTGGAGTCGCTCGCCGTGGTTCCGGCATGATCGTCAACGGGGAGCGCTCCGAGATCCCCGCGGGCGAAACGGTGGCCGCCGTGTTGCGCCGGCTCGGCCTGGAGGCGAACACGAGGGGAGTTGCGGTGGCGATCGACGGCGAGGTGTTGCCGCGCGCCTGCTGGGAGACGTTCGCGCTCCCGCGGGACGCGCGCGTTGAGGTGCTCACCGCGATGCAGGGAGGATGATGACCGGCGAGGACGAGGATGCACTCCTCATCGCCGGCCGGGCGCTGCGCTCGCGGTTGCTGCTCGGTACGGGTGGCTTCCCGTCGCTGGAGCTGATGAGCGAAGCGATCGCGGCCAGCGGCTCGGAGCTGGTGACGGTCGCGCTGCGCCGCGTGGATCCGGCCGCGCGCGGCTCGCTGATCGACGTGCTCTCAGGCGCGGGTGTGCAGCTGCTGCCCAACACGGCCGGCTGCCGCACCGCGCGCGATGCGGTGCTCACGGCCAAGCTCGCGCGCGAGGCGTTTGCGACCGACTGGATCAAGCTCGAGGTGATCGGCGACGAGGACACGCTGCTGCCCGACGCGCCCGAGCTGCTGCGCGCCGCCGAGGAGCTCGTCGACGAGGGCTTTACCGTGCTCCCCTACACGACCGACGACCCGGTGCTCGCACGCCGCCTGGTCGATGTCGGCTGTCCCGCGGTGATGCCGCTGGGGTCGCCGATCGGCAGCGGCATGGGCATTCGCAACCCGTACAACATCGGCCTCATCCGCGAGTCCGTGACCGTGCCGGTCGTGCTCGACGCGGGCGTCGGCACCGCCTCCGACGCCGCGTTGGCGATGGAGCTGGGCTGTGACGCGGTGATGGCCGCCTCGGCGATCTCACGAGCTCAGGACCCCGTGCGCATGGCCCGTGCGATGCGCCACGCCGTGCGGGCCGGGCGCCTCGCGTACACGGCGGGGCGGATTCCCCGTCGCCACTACGCGCGGGCTTCGACCCCCGACGAGGGCTTGCCCGACTTCTAGACATTTCCTGTTGTTCGTGGGGCGCGCATGCGCCCGCCGGCTCACTTCACGACTTCGATCGTCCCGTTCATCGACGCGGGGTGGATCGTGCACTCGTAGTGGATGATCCCCGGCCTGGTCACCTTGATCTCGTAGGTGCCGCCTTCGCCGAAGTCTTTGGAGGCGAACTTCGCCACGCCGCCCTCGCTGGTGACGTTGTGTTCGACCGAGTCGTAGTTCGTCCACTTGATCGTGCTGCCGACCTTCACCCTGAGCGTGTCGGGGTCGATCGCGATGTTGCGATAGGCGACCGGCACGACCCCGCTCTGGATGGGCGAGGAGGAGGACGGGGCGGCGTACTTCGGTGTCGTGTCCGTTTTCAATCCGCCCGAGGCCGACGTACTCGTGCTCGTGGCGGTGGTCGAACTGGAGCTGGAGCCGGAGCCGCTCGAACCGCAGCCGGCCGCGAGCAGCAGCGCGGAGCAGGCGATCAGAGCAGCAACGATGCCTCGGTTCATCGGGTGGTCGTCCTTTCTCGGCGGATTCACGTATGCCTACCATCTCATACGGCACGGCAGCTCGCCAACCCCCCGCCTGGATTTTCGTCTTGTTGGAGGCTTGTTGGGTTGTTTTCGGTTTGACCCCTAGACTGGCCCGTTCGATGCCGGCACGCCATTTTCTCACAGGGGCAGAGCTCACCGCCACGGAGCTGCACGTCCTGCTCGACCGCGCGCTGGCGCTGAAGGCCGCGCCGCTGTCATCGCAGGCGCTCGCGGGGCGCAGCGTCGCGCTGATCTTCCAGAAGCCCTCCACACGCACGCGGATCTCGTTCGAGGTGGGTGTGCACGAGCTGGGCGGCCACCCTGTCGTGCTGCGCGCCGAGGAGCTGCAGCTGTCGCGCGGCGAGGCGCTGCGCGACACCGCCTACGTCCTCTCCCGGCACGTGGCCGCCGTGGGGGTGCGCACGGGCCCTGACGCGATGCTCGCGGAGATGGCGCGCTACAGCGACGTGCCGGTCATCAACATGCTCACGGCCCTGCACCACCCGTGCCAGGCGCTGGCCGACCTGCTGACGCTGCGCGAGGCGTATGGAACGCTCGAGGGTGTGCGCGTCGCATACGTCGGCGACGGCAACAACGTCGCCCGCTCGCTGGCGCTGCTCGGCGCCCTCGCCGGGATGCACGTGGCCCTCGCCTCGCCCCCCGGCTACACGCTGGACGAGCAGGCCCCGCTGCCGGCGCCGGAGGGCGCCGCGGGCACGCTCGAGCTGCACACCGATCCTCGCGAGGCGGTGCGGGACGCGCAGGCGGTGTACGCGGACGTGTGGGTCAGCATGGGCGATGAGGCCACCGCCACCGATCGGCGATCGACGGGATCGCCGATCGGCCCGCGCCGCGCCGCGCTCGCGCCCTACGTGCTCGATGACGCGCTGCTCGACGCGGCCGCCCCGGGCGCGTTCGCGATGCACGACCTGCCCGCGCACCCGGGCGAGGAGATCTCCGCCGAGGTTCTCTACGGCTCCCGTCAGCGCATCTGGGACCAGGCCGAGAACCGCCGCCACGCGCAGAAGGCCTTGCTGGAGCTCCTGCTCGCGCCGGCGCCCGGCTCCTCCTCGCCATGACGCCCGAGCCCGTGACCCTGTCCGACGCGGCACAGAGCCCCCCGGCGTCGCGGGGCGCTCCCGTATCGGCGGACGGTCACGATACTCAGACGTCGCCCGCCGACGAGCGTCCCGCCCGCCCGCGCCCGGGCGACGAGCTCGAGCTGCAGATCGACTCGCTCGCCTTCGGTGGCGACGGTGTAGCGCGGCTCGGCCAGGAGGGCTATGTCGTGTTCGTCGCCGGCGGCATTCCCGGGGATCGCGTGCGCGCGACGGTCTACAAGCGCAAGCGCTCCTACGCTCACGCCCGCGCGATCGAGGTGATCGAGCCGAGCCCCGAGCGCATCCCGCCGACCGCCGACCATCCGGGCGTGCCCTGGCAGGTGCTGCCCTACGAGCGCCAGCTGGAGGTAAAGCGCGGCCAGGTGGACGAGGCGCTGCGCCGGATCGGGCATCTGGACGGGTTCGAGCTGCAGGAGATCGTGCCGGCGCTGCAGCAGTGGCGGTACCGCAACAAGCTCGAGTACTCGTTCGGGACGAGCGAGGACGGCGAGCTCGTGTGCGGCTTTCACGCCTCCGCGGGCGGGCGGCTCATCGCCCCGATGGGCGATTGCCTGCTCGCCTCCGAGCTGGGCAACCGCGCGCGCGAGCTGGCGCTCGGCTGGTGTTGCGAGCAGGGGTTGACCGCATGGGAGCGCGACGGGCGGCGGGACGATGCGCCTGGGAGCGCCGAGGGTGAGCGCGCGGCCGGCCGCGACGGCGATGACGATGGGAGCGCGCCAGCGCCGCCGCGCGCACGTGGCGTTCGCGGCGGGGGGCGCGACGCGCGCCACGAGCGCACCGGTCCTGGACCGGACGGGCGCGCGCGACTGCGCAACCTGGTGGTGCGCGAGGGGCGGCGAACCGGCAAGCTGCAGATCAGGCTCGTAACGACCGACGGCGAGCTGGACGCGAGCGCCTTCGCGTTGGCGCTGAGCGCCGCGCTGGGCGAGCGCTTGAGCGGCGTGCTGTGGACTCGCTCGCGCAGCCTTGCTGAGACCACCGCCGGTGGGGAGACGGAGCTCGTGTGGGGCGAGGCCGAGCTTCCAGAGCGCCTCGGCGAGCTCGATCTGCGGATCTCCGCGCAGGCGTTCTTTCAGACGAACACCGAGATGGCCGAGCTCCTGTACGGAGTCGTCGGCGAGTACGCCGGACTGCGAGGTTGGGAGCGGGTGTATGACCTGTACTGCGGCATCGGCACGATCGCGCTCACGCTCGCGCGGCGCGCCGGGGAGGTGTGGGGGATCGAGCTCGTCGAGCAGGCCGTCGCCGACGCGATCGCCTCGGCCCGGCGCAACGAGGTCGCAAACGTCCACTTCTTCGCCGGGGACACGCGCCTGGCTCTGCCCGAGCTGGTGGCGCGCACCGGGAGACCGGACGTGCTCATCGTCGATCCTCCGCGCGCCGGGCTGTCGCGAAAAGTGCTCAGGCGCATAGTCGAGGCCTCGCCCGGGCGGATCGTGTACGTCTCCTGCAATCCCACCACGCTTGCGCCCAACGCCGCCGAGCTGGTGCAGGCGGGCTGGAGCCTGACCAAGGTTCGCCCCGTGGACATGTTCCCGCAGACTCACCACATCGAGTGTGTCGCTTTGTTCGAGCGGGACGATGGCCGGCGCATCTCGGCGTCCTCAGTCGCTCGCGTACCGATCGGAGATCGACAGGATCTCCGATCGGGGGCACACAGCCCGAAGGGCTGGGTCACGCCACGCTCCTTGCGTCCTTGATCTGCTTGGCCCTCGTCCCGCTCGAGGGCGAGTAGGGTTTCCGCCGTGCGCGCTACCACCATCCGCGAGCAGCAGATCGTGATCGAGGAGCACCCCGACCCCGTGCCGGGCGCTGGCGAGGTGCTGGTGCGCGTGCGCGCGGCGGGGCTCAACGGCGCCGACATGATGCAGCGGCGCGGGCTGTACCCGGCGCCGCCCGGCTCGCCCCAGGACATCCCCGGTCTGGAGCTCGCCGGCGAGGTGGCCGTGCTCGGTCCGGGTGCGGAGCGCTTCGTCGAGGGCGCGCGCGTGATGGCGATCGTCGCCGGTGGCGGACAGGCCGAGCTTGCGACGGTGCATGAGCGCCAGCTGATGCCCGTCCCGGACGCCTTGGACTGGCCGGCAGCGGGCGGGCTGCCGGAGGTGTTCACAACCGCGCACGACGCCCTGTTCACCCAAGCCGGGCTGCGTCCCGGCGAGCGCCTGCTCGTGCACGGCGGCGCCGGCGGGGTGGGCACCACCGCGATTCAGCTCGGCCGGGCCGCGGGCGCGCGCGTGAGCGCGACCGTCCGCCGGGAGGAGCTGCGCGAGCAGGTAGCGGCGCTGGGCGCAGAGGCGATCGCGCCGGAGGGCTACGCCGAGCACGGCCCGTTTGATGTGATCCTCGAGTTGGTCGGCGCCCCGAACCTGGCGGAGAACCTGCAGGTGCTCGCCACCGGCGGGCGGATCGCGATCATCGGGGTGTCCGCTGGTGCCAAGGGCGAGCTGAACCTACTGGCATTGATGGGCAAGCGCGCGCGCATTCACGGCTCCACCCTGCGAGCGCGCCCGCTGGAGGAGAAGGCCCTCACCGCGCGGCGCCTGGAACACGAGGTCCTGCCCTTGTTCGACTCGGGCGCCCTGCGCGTGCCGGTCGCCGCGACCTTCCCCCTGGACGAGGCGGCTGGCGCCTACGAGCGGTTTGCCGCTGGCGGCAAGCTCGGCAAGATCGTGCTCACTTTGTGACAGGACACAGACCGGGTTGTGCCTGGGCGGATATTGAGTATGTTCTTTTGAGTTGCGTATGACTATAGTTATACTGAGTTCTAAAATTGAGTACAAACATCTCGCCCCTTTATCTCTTGCCACGCTCTGACCCGCCCCGCCCCACCCCGACTCGGGCAGAATCTTTCGGTCTTGACTCCCGGGCCGGACTCAACTTGACCCAGCCTGACTCAATACGGCGGCTGCGCCGCGTACCAGTCCCCCAGCGCCCGGAACGCCCCCCAGAAAGCCCGCTTGCAGTCGGCCTCGTCGAGCGCATCGTCGATGTTGGGGACGTACAACGCGTCGATCGTCGCCGTCAGCTGCTGGATCTCCCCGACACGCGGCTGAAGCTCCCGCGCGAGCGGGATCTCCATCTCGCCGAGAGCCGCCAGCGCGTCTGCACCCATCACGACGACGATCCGCGGCTGCACAATCGCGATCTCCTCAACGACCCGCGACACGCACGCGGGGTCCGCGAGCGAGGGGTCGCTGAGCGGGCACTTCACGCACAGCGTCCCGTACACCGCCAGCGGATCGATCGACAGGCGCTTGAGCGACTTCATCAGCGCCCCGCCGGCGCGGCCGTAGAATGCGACGCCCTCCTCGATCTCCGATGGCAGCGGCGCGTGCTTGAGCAGCATGATGTCCGCCTGGGGATGCCCCGACCCGAGCACCGGCATCATGTTGCCGCGCGGGCAGTGCGGGCAGGACTGCAGCTCGCGCGTCAGCGAGTTCAGCTCGCGGATGGCGCGCTCCAGGTACTTCTCGCGGATCTCATTGTCGGTCACAGGCATCGACCCCGAGGGTTTTGACGGCGCGCGCGCTTGTCCTTGACGCTGCACCCTTACTTGCGGGACCTTTCGTGGCTCGGGCCGGCCCATAACGCCCGCAACCGGCGCCGCCCGTCCGCTGCCATCACGACCGCCCATCCGCCGCCACACCTGCCCGCCCGGCCATCACGACCGCTCGCCCGGCCATCACGACCGCCGGCTGCCGCCCATCGCCCGCTTGACCCGCCGCGCGCGGCTGGCCCGTCGCGCGGCGGGTGGTGTCGCGCGGGTTTGCAGGAACTTGAGCGCCTGCACATACAGCAGGCTCGAGGGGCGCGTGACGATCTCGGCGTCGCGCAGGGACTGCAGGAACTCGGCCGGGCCGTCGAACTCGCGCATCCTGTTGCGCACCGAGCCGAGCCCCTGGGCGACGTGCGAGTCCGAGCCCGCCCCCGCGACGATCCGGTACTTGGCGGCGAACCGCTGCGCCTCGTCGTTGAACGCGCCGATCGCCACGCGCGGGTTGAACACCTCGATCGCGTCGACGTCGGCGAGGACCTTCAGCAGGTGCTCGTAGTCGGGCACCGAGTGCAGCCGGTCAAACGGATGCGGCACATACACCACCCCACCCTGGCGACGGATCTCGGCGACCGTCTCTGCCAGGCTCATCCCGCGCGGGATCAGCTCCTCGACGAACAACCCGATCACCTCGCCCTCGCCGGCGGTCTTGACCTCCTCGCCGACGATCACCTTCACGCCGATGCCCAGCTCCCTGGCGCGCTCGCGGGCCGCCAGCGCGCCGGAGATCTCGTTGTGGTCGGTCACCGCGATCGCGCCCAGCCCCCGGGCGCGTGCGGTCGTGAGCAGCACCTCCACCGGCGTGGCGCAGTCGTGGGAGTGGTCGGTGTGCATGTGCAGGTCGACGTCGATCAGCGCCCGCCCGGCCAGGCGCGCGCGCAGCTTGGGGTCGCCCTCGCGGTTGTGCCGGCGCGCTGCCAGCTCGCGGTAGATCGACTCCAGCTGGTCGGCCGTCTCGCGGCGTCGCGCCTCTCCGTCGGGCCCGCCGGCGGCGCCACTCACGTCACTCCTGCCACCCTCGCCACCCTCGCCACCCTCGCCACCGCCGCCCGCGTCGGGCACGAGGCGGTACTCGCCGGGGAACTGGCGGGCCATCAGCTGCGCCGTGGCGGGCAGGCTCGCGGTGCGGGCGTCCAGGCGCCCGAAGAAGCTCTCCACGAAGCGGCGCGCCACGAGCGTGGAGAGCAGGCGCTCGGAGGCCGAGTGGAACGAGCCGACGTTCAGTGCGCGCGAGTGGCGCAGCGCCGCGTTGGACGTGCTCGGCGCGAACGGCTCGTGCACGTGCACGACATCCAGTGGAACCGTGCTCAGCAGTTCCTCGATCGTCCTCGCCACGTCGATCGGCAGGGCCACCGAACGGCGATGGACGCGATCGCCGTTCGGCCAGCGCCGCCGCGAGGATCGATCGGAGCCGGCCCAGCCCGGAACGTCGAGCACCTCGCCGACGGCGATCACCCCGGGCGCGCCCTCGTCGGTTCCCTCCAGCAGAGATTCGGGGGTCCCTCTTGTACGCGCCGCGCGCAGCGCGCGGCGTGAGGCCCGGACCCGCTCCTGCGAGCGCGACGGCGCCAGGATCAGCACGCGGTGCCCGCGCCGCGAGAGCTCCTGCGCGACCGCACGAACATGGGCGTTGACCTCGTTCTCCTGCTCCCACGGGTACGGGGTCACATGGGCGATCGCGAGCTTGGACGAGGCCATTGCTCCAGCCATTATCCCCCCGTCCGCCAGGGTCTGCCGCGCACCACGGGCGCCGGGCTCACGAGCCTATTTCGCGGCGCTTGCTCTGGCGGGGGGTCTGGCTTTGGCCTTGGCCGGGGCCCGCTTGGCCGCGCCCGGGCGGGCTGGAGCGGCGGGGCGGCTTGCATACCGCGCGATGAACTTCTCCGTGTCCGCCCGCGCCTGGTCGTCCGGGCGCTGGTTGTGCGGGGACTTCATCAGGTAAGACGACGGCCCGTCGAGCTGGCCGCCGATGCCGTGGTTGAGCGCGAGCTTGCAGCAGCGCACGGCGTCGATCACGATCCCGGCCGAGTTTGGCGAGTCCCACACCTCGAGCTTGAGCTCCACGTTCAGCGGCACGTCGCCAAACGCCTGGCCCTCGACGCGGATGTGCGCCCACTTGCGGTCGGTCAGCCACGGCACGTAGTCCGACGGCCCCACATGGATGTCGCTCGCCGGCAGCTCGTGGTCCATGATCGAGGTGACCGCGTTGGTCTTGGAGATCTTCTTGGACTCCAGCCGCTCGCGCTCGAGCATGTTGTAGAAGTCCATGTTGCCGCCCACGTTCAGCTGTGAGGTGCGCTCGATCTCGACACCGCGCTCGGCGAACAGGCGCGCGAGCGAGCGGTGCACGATCGTCGCCCCCACCTGGGACTTGATGTCATCGCCCACGATCGGCAGCCCGGCCTTTTTGAAGCGCTTGTCCCAGTAGTTCTCGCGGGCGATGAACACGGGGATGCAGTTGACGAAGGCGCAGCCCGCCTCCAGGACCTGCTCGACATACCACTTGGTTGCCTGCTCGGAGCCGACGGGCAGGTAGGACACGACCACGTCGGTATGGGTGTCCTTGAGGATCTTGACGATGTCCGCGGTCTCGCCCGGGGCCTTGACGATCTTCTCTTTGAGGTACTTGCCGAGCCCGTCGTGGGTCATGCCGCGGTGGACGGGGACGCCCATCTTCTTGGGAACCGCGCGCGCACCCGTGGCGAACTTGATCGTGTTGTTCTGTCCCGCCCAGATCGCCTGGCCGAGGTCCTTGCCGACCTTGGTCGAGTCGATGTCGAAGGCGGCCGTGAACTCGATGTCGCGCACGTGGTAGCCGCCCAGCTCGACGTGCATCAGACCGGGGACCCGCTTGGTGGGATCGGCGTCGCGGTAGTACTGGACGCCCTGCACGAACGCCGAGGCGCAGTTGCCGACGCCGACGATTGCGACGCGGACCTTGTCACGCTGGTAGCTGGCCGAAACGGGGATGCTCGTCAAAGGCGAGTGTCTCCCGGCTTCGACGGCGCCGTTCTGGGAGGCGCCGGCGCCGTTGCTGTGATGAGAGGGGGACAAGTGCGGTTTCCTTCCTGGGGGGCTGGGCCCGGTCACGGAGCCCGATGGCTCCTTCCTCGTGTTGAGCGGGACGGCCGGATGCCGGACCGGGCGGACTCTCGGAGATTACCCCTCCGGGCGCCCCAGGTCACACGGACGTCGACTCCAGCGCCGACAGCTCGCGCCTCACGTGCGCGACGCGCTGGGCGACCGTGATCAGGCTGAGCGCCGCCAGCACGTACACCGCGGGGGCCAGCAGCTGGACGTGGTCCACGAGCGAGGCGTGGCCGCCCGCGAAGATCAGGCCGATCGAGAGGATCACGACGCGCACCGGACGGGTCGCGATGCCGACCTTGCACTCCACGCCCAGCGCCTCCGCACGCGCGCGCGTATACGACACCATCAGGGAGGCGAGCACTGCCACGACGACCGCGGCCGCCGCGACGCGGTCGCCCTGCAGCGCGAAGTAGCCCGCCACCGCGGTCAGCACGATCCCCTCCTCGATGCGGTCAAGCGTCGAGTCCAGGAACGCCCCGAACGGGGTGCCCTTGCCCGACATGCGCGAGTAGCGCCCGTCGAGCGTGTCCATGATCGAGCCGACGATAAATGCCACGCCGCCGAGGAAGAACAGCTCTTCCCAGACGAGGACGGCCGCAACCAGGTTCAGCGCCAGGCCGGTGAGCGAGATCGCATTGGGAGTCAGGCGCGACTCGATCAGGCGGTTGCGCACCAGCTCGCGCCGTTCGCCGGCTCCGATCGGCGCCCTCCTGCGGCGAGGACGCGTGCGGTAGGGCCCGCCGCGGCGCGGGCCGCGCGGGGAGGCTTCGTGGCGGCGCGGAGCCATCGTCGAGGTCGAGCTGGGTGGCGAGCCGCCGTCGGGCTCGCTCATCCGCCCGCGGCTCCGGCCGACGCCTGGGAGAATCGCCACACCGCGGGTCGCGCGCGGGCGAGCCACATCGCGCCGTAGGCGGAGGCCCCGGCGGTGAGCGCGCCGAGGATCGCGTCGAAGATGAAGTGGTTGGCGGTGACCACGATCACGAACGCGACCAGCAGCGGGTACAGCAGCCACAGGACCTTGACGATGCGCCGGCGCGCCAGACGCGCGAGCGGCCAGCCGACCATCAGCGCGAACGCGACGTGCATCGAGGGCACCGCGGCGTAGATGTTGGTGAGCGCCGTGGTTATGCCGCCACCGCCGTGAGCCGTTTCGATATGCATTCCGGTGAAGTCCGCCACCGGGTCGATGAACCCCCACTCGGGCAGAAACCGCGGCGGGGCGGTCGGGAACACGATGTAGCCGACGAGCGCGATCGCCATCGCGATCATCAGCATGTTGCGCACGAAGTAAAAGCTCTTGTTGTGGCGCAGGTACAGATACACGAGCGCCCCGACCGTGACCGTCGTCTGCGCGTTGACGTACAGCCAGCTGGACACATCCATCAACAGCTTGCTGCCGGACCCCCACGCCTGGATCGAGGGCTCGACGAACAGGTGCAGCGTCGTCTCGATCGAGATCACGTCGCGCGCGTGGGCGAACGCGGCGTTTGCGTTCCCCTCGACCAGTCCCTGCACCAGCCGGTAGGCGAGGTAGACGGCGGCGAACAGCGCGATCTGGCGCAGCACGTCCAGCCATCCGTGCGGCAGGACGCGCGCCTGCAGGACACGAACACGGGCGAGGGTTCGTGCCAGAAAAGATTGTGGAACGAGGGGGTCTGACCGTGGATGGCAGACGTCGCACGCGAGCGCAAGCGTGCTACCGATCGTCCGGGATCGGCCAGCACGTCGAGCATCGTGGGTGGCGTCTGACGCCGCGGAGCGGGCGCCTCGGGCCGCAAGATGTTCTGGCACGGACCCGGACATCGATTGTGAAGCCTAGACTATCGCCCGGCCCCGATGACGCCCCTGATCGCGACGATCCTCGGCGCCCGCTCCGGCCCCGGCTCTCAGCCGGCGACCTGGAACAGGCGCCAGTGCGCTGAGCGCCACACCTCGCGCAGGTACGGCAGTCCGCGGGCGATCAGCGCGCCCTCCGCCTGGCCGGCTTCGTCCAGGCGCACGTCGGGCAGGGCCACGTAGGCGACGCGGTTTTCGCGCAGCCACACCTCGTAGGCGGATGCGTTCAGCCCCGGCCGGTAGAACAGGGCGGCGTAGCGCGTGTCGAGCTGGCGCTCCCAGCCCCGGGCCAGCGCGATGCCGTCGTATCCGGCCAGGTTGGCGGCCTCCCAGTGCGCGCCGGTCATCGGCACCTCAACGATCGTGCGCCTGCCGTGGGTGAGCCCGCGCAGCTCCGCGCGCAGCGGGCCGTAGTAGGCCACGTGCACCGAGGGGTCGCCGGCGAGCGCGCGCTCGTCGTTGATCGGCGTCTCGATCTGCCAGTACAGCAGCAGGGGCGCCAGCAGGAGCAGGGCCAGGCGCCGCCGATCCCACAGGGCCGCGGCGAGCAGCGGCCCGGCGAGCAGCGCCCCCAGGCGCGCGGAGTTGCTCCCGACCGGCGTGCGCAGCACGAACGAGCCGATCAGCGCCAGCGCATACACCCCCGCGCCGATGCGCGCCACGTGCCAGGCGTACGGCGTCAGCGAGCCCTGGGGCAGCAGCAGGGCGATCAGCAGGACCCCGGCCAGGCCCGGCCAGAAGACTGAGGGCGCGAACGGCTCCCAGCCGCCTTCGGGGAATGCCAGCGCCAGGACCACGATCGGCGCGAGCGCCGCAGCGGCCAGCGCCAGCCCGCGCCGGGACCCCGCGAGCCGCTCGCCGGCGCCTGGACTCTGGCCCGCATGTTCCCGCCCGCCGGCCGGCGGGCGCACCCCGATCGGCGCGTCGGCCCACATGCCGCCCAGCGCGTCGGCCACGCCCGCCAGCGCCAGGAACGCCCCCGCGACCGGGCTCGTCACGCTCGTCAGCACGGCCAGTCCGAGCGCGATGCCGGTGCGACCGGCCAGCAGCGCGAGCACCGAGCCGAGGCCGATCGCAAACGCCAGGTCGTAGGGGACGCGCCCGGACAGCAGCCCCACGCCGAAGCCCAGCGCGAACCAGCCCGCCGCCACGCGCGCGGCCGTCCCGCCGAACACCCGCTGCGCGATCAGCCCGAACAGCACGGCGGCCGCCACGGCGGAGAGCGCGAGCACCGTATACACGCCGAGCAGCGCCCCCAGCGCGGGCGAGACGAGCGAGTAGCCCGGCAGCCAGTGCCCGTGCACGGCGTACCAGCCGTTGTCTCGCAGCGTGAACCCCACGCGGGCGAACAGGTCGCTGCGGTACGTGGCCGCCGCCAGGTCGCCTGCGGGCGGCGCCACGATCAGGTAGGCCAGTGCGAGCGGCGCCACCACCGCCAGGGCCAGAGCCCAGGGCGGGACGTCCGAGCGCACCCGCGCTCGGTGCGCCGTCTGCACTGCCAGGGCCGGCGAGGAGGCCATCGGCTCACCCCGGTCCGGCGGCGGCCAGAAAGTCCGCGACCCGGTTGATCACATCCGCGCGGTCGCCCCACGGCCAGTGCCCGGCGCCGGGCAGCTCGATCAGCTCGGCGGTGTGGGCGGGGCCGCCAATCGCCTCGGCGTAGGCGCGTGCGAACTGGACGGGGATGTACGGGTCGGCCATGCCCCACAGCACGAGCGCGGGCATCTCCAGGGCGCCCAGGCGCGCGCCGGCGGCTGCGAGCACGTCGGGGGGCGAGGAGCGATACAGGCGCAGGATCGCGCGCTGGGTGCCCTGGTCGAAGTGGTCGAGCACGCTGTCCAGCCATGCCTCGGGCATCGGCTCGCGCCCGGGGCGTCCCTCGCGCGTGGCGTAGCGCAGGACGCGCCGCGTGGTGGCGCCCATTGCCAGCTCTCCCAGCAGGGGGGTGCGCCACAGGCGCGCGGTGCGGTGCCAGCGGTAGCCGGGCAGCAGCGGGACCGCGTTGATTACGACAATCGACGCCACGCGCTCGGGGTGGCGCTGCGCGAACGCGAGGCCGACGATGCCCCAGTCGTGCATGACGAGGCTGACGCGCTCCACGCCGACGAGGTCGAGGTAGCGCTCGATGAAGTCGGCGTAGCCGTCGATCGTGTAGTCGAGGCTGGCGGCCTTGCCGGTGCGCCCGAAGCCGGGCAGGTCGGGGGCGAGGCCGCCCGTGCGGGCGAGGAACCCGAGCCAGTCGTCGGAGCTCGTCGGCACGCCGTGCAGGTACAGGGGCGTGGCGGCGCCCTCGCCGGCGCCCCCGGCGGCGTCCGGCGCGGGAGCCTCGTGCCAGAACACGGGAAGCGACACGGGCAGCGTGTCGATCTGCGCGGTGCGGTCCTCGACTTCGGGCACGAGCCGAGGATAATGCTCGCGCCCGCATCCCATCGGCGCCCGGGTGACGGAGCGCGAGCGAAGCGAGGCGGACCGCCTGGCGGCAGTGACCGCGGCTTCGCCGCTATATCGTGGGCTCGTGCCCGCAAAGCCGTCCCAGCCTCCGACGCGCGCGCGGGTGGTCCGGGTACGGGAACGGCTGCGCGAGGTGTATGGCGTGCCGCTGATGAAGCCGCACGGACAGCCGATCGCGGAGCTGGTGCTGACGGTGCTGTCGCAGAGCACGAACGATCGCAACCGCGACGTGGCGTATCTGCGCCTGCGCGAGCGCCTGCCGAGTTGGGAGGCGGTGATGCGCGCGCCGGTCGCAGAGGTCGAGGAGGCGATCCGGCCGGGCGGGATCTCGATGGTCAAGTCGGCGCGGATCGTGGCGATCCTTCAGGCGATCGCCGACTCATCGCCGGCTTTGCCGCCGCCGCCGCCGTCGGTCGCTGGCCCTTCGGCGCCCGTCACCGCCGCACACGAGCTGTCCCTCGATTGGCTGGCAGATGCGCCGATCGTGCAGGCCCGCGACTACCTGACCGCCCTGCCGGGCGTCGGGCGCAAGACCGCCGCGTGCGTGCTGCTGTTTGCGTACGGCCTGCACGAGGTGCCGGTGGACACACACGTTTCGCGCGTGGGCATGCGCCTGGAATTGCTGAGGCCGGGCGCCCCGTTCGAGCAGCTGCACGACCAGATGCTGGCGCTCACCCCGCCGGGGGAAGAGCTGGAGCTGCACGTCAACCTGCTGCGTCACGGCCGCAGGACCTGCCACGCGCGCCGGCCGGCTTGTGGAGAATGCGCGCTGGCGCGGATGTGCCCGAGTCGTGGCACGTTCGCCTGATTGCGGATGGGCTCTCAGGTCTGTCGATTCTGCTCAGCAGGACAGGTTTTGAAAGCACCGTACCGATCGGAGATCGAAGGGATCTCCGATCGGCCAGCACACGCGCTGGGCCGCGGACACGACGCGCCGGGATCGGCATTCGATGAGGTCTCAGCCCATCCCGGCCAGCCACTTGACGACCCTCACAAAATCTGCTTCAATATCGCTTAGATTTGTTAACCGTCTTTAGAAGGAGCCACAAGTTATGGGCAAGACCATAGGCATCGACCTGGGCACGACCAACTCGTGCATGGCCGTGCTCGAGGGGGGCGAGCCCACCGTCGTCGAGAACGCCGAGGGCGGGCGCACGACCCCCTCTGTCGTCGCGTTCGCCGCGTCCGGCGAGCGCCTCGTCGGCACCGTCGCCAAGCGCCAGGCGGTCACCAACCCGCAGAATACGATCTTCTCAATCAAGCGGTTCATGGGCCGCAAGGAGGCCGAGGTCCGCGAGGAGGAGTCGATCGTACCGTACAAAGTCGTCTCCGGCCCCAACGGCGACGCGCGTGTGGAGGCCAATGGGGAGCAGTTCTCTCCCCCTGAGATCTCAGCGATGATCCTGCAGAAGCTCAAGTCCGACGCCGAAGCCTATCTCGGCGAATCGGTCGACGGCGCGGTCATCACCGTCCCCGCCTACTTCAACGACGACCAGCGCCAGGCCACCAAGGACGCCGGCAAGATCGCCGGCCTGGACGTCAAGCGCATCATCAACGAGCCCACCGCCGCTTCGCTGGCGTACGGCCTGGACAAGGAGGGCCAGGAGCACACGATCCTTGTGTTCGACCTCGGCGGTGGCACGTTCGACGTGTCGGTTCTCGAGATCGGCGACGGCGTGTTCGAGGTCAAGTCCACCGCCGGCGACAACCATCTCGGCGGCGACAACTTCGACAAGGCGATCGTCGACTGGCTCGTCGCGGACTTCAAGCGCGACCAGGCGATCGATCTGTCCGCCGACCCGATGGCCTTGCAGCGTCTGTACGAGGCGGCGGAGAAGGCGAAGATCGAGCTGTCAACGACTCAGGAGACGCAGATCAACCTGCCGTTCATCACGGCCGACGCCTCGGGTCCGAAGCACCTCGACACGCGCCTGACCCGGGCGAAGCTGTCCGAGCTGACGAGCGCGCTGCTGGACCGCGTCGTGGCGCCCGTCAGACAGGCGCTCGACGACGCCAAGGACAAGGGCGTCAAGGAGATCGACCATGTCGTGCTCGTCGGCGGCATGACGCGCATGCCCGCTGTGCAGGAGAAGGTCAAAGAGCTCACTCACAAGGAGCCCCACCGGGGTGTCAACCCCGACGAGGTCGTGGCCGTCGGCGCCGCGATCCAGGCGGGCGTCTTGGCGGGCGACGTCAAGGACGTGCTCTTGCTGGACGTGACTCCCCTCACCCTGGGCATCGAGACCAAGGGCGGCGTCATGACTAAGCTGATCGAACGCAACACGACGATCCCCACGCGCAAGGGCGAGGTGTTCTCAACCGCCGAGGACAACCAGCCCTCGGTCGAGATCCACGTCCTGCAGGGCGAGCGCGAGATGGCCAACTACAACAAGTCGCTGGGTAAGTTCCAGCTCACCGGCATCCCGCCGGCCCCGCGCGGCATCCCGCAGATCGAGGTCGCGTTCGACATCGACGCCAACGGTATCCTCAACGTATCCGCTAAGGATCTGGGGACAGGTAAGGAGCAGAAGATCGAGATCAAGGCCGGCTCCGGGCTCTCCGACGAGGAGATCAAGAACATGGTCTCCGATGCCGAGACGCACGCCGAGGACGACCGCAAAGCACGCGAGCTCGCCGAGGCGCGGAACAACGGCGAGAACGCCGCCTACCAGGCCGAGCGCCAGCTAGTCGATCTAGGCGACCAGGTGGACGCGGACTCCAAGGGCCGCATCGAGGCGGCCGTCAAGGAGGTCCGCGAGGCGCTCGAGTCCGAGGACCCCGCGGCGATCAACGCCAAGGCCGAGGCGCTGCAGGTCGCGTTCCACTCCGTTTCGGAGGCGATGTACGAGCGCGCTCAGCAGCAGCAGGCGGCCACCGGCGACGGCGCCTCGACCGGCGACGGATCCGGTTCGGCCGGGTCCTCCGATGAGGAGGACGTCGTCGACGCCGAGGTTGTCGACGAGCCCCAGTCGTAGGTGTTGGCGATGAGCGACACATCTGAGGAGACAGAGAGGGAGAGGGAGAGAGGGAGACCCGGCGCGGACGCCGCGCCGGGGAATGGATCGGCGCCGGGGGAGGGCTCGGCGCCCAGCACCTCCGCGGATGGGGACGGTCAGGTCGCGGGGCAGGCCCCCGTCGAGGACGGCGACGTGGCGGAGATCGAGGGGGACCTCGACGAGCTGATCAAGGTGGGGGCGCAGCGCGACGAGTACCTCGCGCTCGCCCAGCGCACCCAGGCCGACTTCGAGAACTACCGCAAGCGCGTCGCGCGCGAGTCCGCGCTGGCGCGGGAGCGCGGGGTGGTGAAGCTCGCCAAGGAGCTGCTGCCCGCCCTGGACAACCTCGACCGGGCGCTGGAGGAGGCGGGCACCGCCGCCGACCCAGCGGGCACACAGCGCGCAGCGCTGGGTCGGGCTGTGTGCCCCGGTGGTCAGGACGATCCGCTGCTGCAGGGAGTGCGCCTGGTGCGCTCCGAATTCGCCGACGCGCTCGCGCGGCTGGGGATCGAGTCGTATGCGCCTGCGGGCGAGACGTTCGACCCGTCCCTGCACGAGGCGATGGCCTCGGTCCCCCAGCCCCCGGACGGCGCCGCGAGCGGCACGGTCGTCGAGGTCTACCAGCCCGGGTATCGCCTGGGCGAGCACGTCATCCGCCCCGCGCGCGTGGTCGTGGCCGCGTAGGCCGTCGAGGAGCTGCACATGGCAACGCGTCCCGACTACTACAAGACGCTCGGGGTCGATCGGAAGGCGACTCCCGATCAGATCAAGAAGGCCTACCGCAAGCTCGCGCGGCAATACCACCCCGATCGCAACCCCGGAGACAAAGCGGCCGAGGAGCGCTTCAAGGAGATCTCCCAGGCCCACGACGTCCTCGGCGATCCCGACAAGCGCAAGCAGTACGACAGCGGCACGGGCCCGTTCGCGACGGGCGGCGGTCCGGGCGGTGGGTTCGGCGGCTTCCAGGGCTTCGACTTCGACGCCTCGAACATGAGCGATATCCTCTCCAACCTGTTCAGGGGCGGCGGCGGCGCGGGCGCCGGCGGGCGCGGCGCGGGGCGCCGGCGTGCCCAGCGTGGCGGCGATCTGGAGGCGCAGGTCTCGATCGCCTTCGACCAGGCGATCTCCGGCGCGCAGATCTCGCTGTCGGTGCCGATGCACGACACCTGCCCGACCTGCCACGGCACGGGCGCCAAGCCCGGCACTACGCCGAAGG
This sequence comes from uncultured Solirubrobacterales bacterium, assembly GCA_963808385.1. Lineage (GTDB taxonomy): Bacteria > Actinomycetota > Thermoleophilia > Solirubrobacterales > Solirubrobacteraceae > Palsa-744. The sequence goes on from CAWEFQ010000013.1 coordinate 27,283, forward strand.
TCTGCCCGGTCTGCGAGGGCCGCGGAGTGGAGGTCACCGGCCAGGGCATGTTCTCGATCTCCCAGCCCTGCTCGCGCTGCGGCGGCTCGGGGACGATCATCGAGAGTCCCTGCCCGACGTGTCACGGCGCGGGCGCCGTGCGCACCGTCAAGCGCATGCGCGTCAACGTCCCCGCGGGAGTGCGCGACGGCAGCCGCATCCGCCTGGCCGGCAAGGGGGAGCCGGGCCACGACGGCGGGCCTCCCGGCGACCTGTATCTGATCACGCATGTCTCTCCCTCTCCCGTATTCAAACGCCGGGGGGAGCACCTCGAGGTCGAGGTCCCACTCACGATTCCCGAGGCGCTACGCGGCGCCGAGGTCCAGGTCCCGACGCTCGACGGTTCAAAGACGCTGCGGGTGCGGCCCGGGACCAGGCACGGCACGGTCCAGCGGTTGCGCGGCGAGGGTCCCCCGAGAATGGGGTCCCACCCACCCGGCAAGTCCTCGCGCGGGGACATCCACTACCGCTTCGTGCTTGACGTCCCCGAGGAGCTGACCGGCGAGCAGCGCGCGGCCGTCGATGCGCTCGCCGCGGTCATGAACGGCAACCCGCGCGCGCGGCTGTTCGCAGAGGCGGGGGCGAAGGGGTCGGCGTCGTGAGTAGTCATTACTTTTTGCTTGTCACCGCGCGCGCGCGCGCGCGCAACGAGGTGCGTTGAGATGAACACTCCACGGCCCAACGGGTCCGTCACCCGCGTCCAGGTCCAGACGAGCCGGGGCGTGTTCATGATCTCGGTCGCGTCTGAGCTCGCGAACATGCACCCGCAGACGCTGCGCTCCTACGAGGCGCGCGGCCTGATCGAGCCCAAGCGCTCGCCCAAGGGCACGCGGCTGTACTCCCAGGAGGACGTCGAGAAGCTCAGGCGCATCCAGGAGATGACGGCTGATCTGGGCCTCAACCTCGCCGGCGTCGAGCGCGTGCTCACGCTCGAGGCCGAGGTCAACGACATGCACGCGCGCATCGAGGAGCTCGAGGTGCAGGCGCTGCGCGCGCAGGTGCAGCTGGCCGAGCGCCTGGAGGAGGTGCGGCGCTCGTTCCGGGCCGAGCTCGTGCGATATCGAGATCCCACTCGCCCCGGCACGGACATCGTGCGCGCGGCCGATGTACGCTCGGCGTTCGGATCAGCCTCGGGAAGGACGCGTAGTCGCAATGGCTCCTGACGGTTCAGCCCCGCCACACGGTCAGCAGCAGGGCCAGCCCGAGGAGGAGCAGAGCCCGCTTCAGCGCTTCGGGCGCGACCTGACCGAGATGGCCGAGCAGGGCAAGCTCGACCCGGTGATCGGGCGCGACGAGGAGATCCGTCGCGTGATCCAGGTGCTGAGCCGGCGCACCAAGAACAACCCCGTGCTGATCGGCGAGCCGGGCGTCGGCAAGACCGCGATCGTCGAGGGCCTCGCCCAGCGGATCGTCTCCCACGACATCCCCGAGTCGCTACGCGACCGGCGCGTGATCGCGCTGGACATGGGCGCGCTGATCGCCGGTGCCGCGTACCGGGGCGAGTTCGAGGAACGGCTGAAGGGCGTGCTCAAAGAGGTGGCCGAGGCGGAGGGGACGGTGATCCTGTTCCTCGACGAGCTGCACACGATCGTCGGCGCGGGCGCCGCCCAGGGGTCCGTGGATGCGTCGAACCTGCTCAAGCCGATGCTCGCCCGCGGCGAACTGCGCTGCGTCGGGGCGACGACCCTGGACGAGTACACCAAGTACATCGAGAAGGACGCCGCCCTGGAGCGGCGCTTTCAGCCGGTGACGGTCGGCGAGCCCACCGTACAGGACACGATCGCGATCCTGCGCGGGCTGAAGGAGCGGTATGAGACCCATCACGGCGTGCGCATCCAGGACGGCGCGCTGATCGCGGCGGCAACGCTGTCCCACCGCTACATCGCCGACCGCTTCCTGCCCGACAAGGCGATCGACCTCATCGACGAGGCGTCCTCGCGCCTGCGCATCGAGATCGACTCGGTACCGACGGAGATCGACGAGGTCAACCGGCGCGTGATGCAGCTGGAGATCGAGCTGACGTCGCTCAAGAAGGAGAAGGACGAGGCCTCCAAGGCGCGCCGCGCGGCGATCGAGGTCGAACTGTCCGAGCTGCGCGCGCTCTCCGCCGAGATGACCGCCGAATGGCAGCACGAGAAGGAGGAGATCCGCGGCGTGAGCGAGGTCAAGGAAAAGCTCGAGCAGGCGCGCATGGAAGCCGAGCGTGCCCAGCGCGAAGCCGATCTCGAGCGGGCCTCCAAACTGCTCTATCAGGATATCCCCGAGCTGGAGCGCCAGCTCGCCGAGCACGAATCGACCGCGCGTGGCGGGGATGAGGACGCCGCCACGGGCGAAGACGGGGATGGGAGTCCCGCCCGCCCGGGCGCCGGCGAGGATGGGAGCGCCCACCCGGCGGGCGGGCCGCGATTCCTCAAAGAGGAGGTGGACGCCGACGACGTCGCCGAAGTCGTCGCGCGCTGGACCGGCATCCCCGTGAGCCGCCTGCTGGAGGGGGAGACCGAGAAGCTGGTGCATATGGAGGGGCGCCTGCACGAGCGCGTCGTCGGCCAGGACGAGGCGATCGAGGCGGTGGCGAGCGCGCTGCGCCGCTCGCGGGCAGGGTTGCAGGACCCGGACCGCCCGATCGGCAGCTTCCTGTTTCTCGGCCCGACCGGCGTCGGCAAGACCGAGCTGGCGCGGGCGCTGGCCGAGTTCATGTTCGACAGCCAGGACGCGATGGTGAGGATCGACATGAGCGAGTACATGGAGAAACACTCCGTCTCGCGCCTGGTCGGCGCGCCCCCCGGCTACGTCGGCTACGAAGAGGGCGGCCAGCTGACCGAGGCCGTGCGTCGCCGCCCCTACTCGGTCGTGCTGCTCGACGAGATCGAGAAGGCCCACCCCGACGTGTTCAACACGCTGTTGCAGGTGATGGACGACGGGCGCCTGACCGACGGCCAGGGCCGGACCGTGGACTTCAAGAACACCGTCCTGATCATGACCTCGAACCTGCCGGTCGGGGGTGGAGCCGATTCAGGCGAGGCCGGCTCGGATCGGGCAGGCACGGGAGATGGCGATGGGGACGGGGTCGCGGCCGACGCACAGCTGCGCACCGAGCTGCTCCAGTACTTCAAGCCCGAGTTCGTCAACCGTCTCGACGACATCGTCCGCTTCCACTCCCTCACCCGCGAGCAGATCTCAGAGATAGTCGACCTGCAGGTCGCCCGCGTGATCGCCCGCGTGGCCGAGCGCGGCGTGCAGGTCACCCTCACCGACTCCGCCCGCGAGCTGATCGGGAACATGGGCTACGACCCGACCTACGGCGCCCGGCCATTGCGGCGGGTGATCCAGAAGCAGCTCACGGACCGCCTCGCGCTGGCGCTGCTCGAGGGGAAGCTGCGCGACGGGGACTCCGTGCGCGTGGACGCTGTTGGCGGGGAGCTTGCGTTGGAGACGGTTGTGGACGAGGCGAGCGCCGCCATCTGATTGAGCAACATGGCGCACCACCTGGTGTCACACTGTGATACCATACCCGTATGAGCGATCACTTCACCCTGCGGTTCCAACCTGGCGTGAGCGAGCGGCTGGCGCGGCAGGCGCGGCGGCGTGGCATGGCCCCGCGGAGTCTCGCGCAGCGCTACGTGGATGAGGGTCTGCGCCACGACGATCACCCGCTGATTCATTTTCTGCCCGGCGTGGTCGGCCGGCGCTCGGTCGTGGTGGGAACCGGCTTGGACGTTTGGGAGGTCATCGCGACGGTGCGCGATAACGAGAACGACCTCGCCGAGACGGCCTCCTACCTGGGGATACCCGTCGGCCTGGTGGAGGCAGCCGTCAACTACTACGGCGAGTACAGCGATGAGATCGATGAGCAGATCGCCGACAATGAGGCCGAGTACGAGCGCGGCTATGCCGCTTGGAAGGCGGGACAGAGAGCGCTCGCTTCGTGAAGGCGCTGCTCGACGAGCAGCTCTCGGTGGAGATCGCCCAGGAGCTTCGCAGGCGCGGAGGAGATGTGGAGGCGGTCACCGAGCGGCCAGATCTGCTCAGAGCGTCTGACGAGCGTCTGATGGAGGTCGCCACACAGGAGGACCGCGCGGTCGTCACCAACAACCTCCGTCACTTCCGCCCAATCGCCGCCCAACGACTCGCGCAGGGCAAGCAACATGCAGGCCTGGTCTTGCTGCCCTCGAATCGAGCTCGCAATCGCGCCGCCACCGGGAGGCTGGCGGACGCGATCGAGGGCGTGATGCGCGCCCACCCCGAGGGGATTCCCGGCGCCGAGCATTGGATTTGACCACTGCCCTGACGCCCACTCCACCGATCCGCTACAAACAACGGTACGCGCGCAAGCGCGGAATCAGGCCACACAAACCGACGGGAGGAGCAAACGCCATGCCCACCTACATCATGCTCTCGACGCTCACCCCCGAGGGTGTGCAGACGGTCAAGAACAATCCGCATCGCATCCAGGAGGTCAACAAGGAGGTGGAGCAGCTCGGCGCCACCGTGAAGGCGCAGTGGGCGACGCTCGGCCACGTCGACTTCATCTCGGTGATCGAGGCGCCCGACGAGGGCACGATGGCGCGCGTCTCGCTGGAGCTGGGCTCGCGCGGGACCGGTCGTTACGAGACGCTGTCGGCGATTCCGGTGGACGAGTTCATCGCTTCCCTGTGAGCCACGCCTCGACGCGCCTTGCTGTGTCGCCGCGAGCCCGGCCGTGCCGAGCACTGTCCCCGCTCGCGCTCCTTGACAGTCACGATGATTCGCGGCTCACAGGTGCGCTAGGCCGATGAAGGTTCTGGTCGTGGGCGGCGGCGGGCGCGAGCATGCGCTCGTGCGCGCGCTGGCGCGCTCTGCGGGAGCGACCGAGCTGCTGTGCGCGCCGGGGAACGCAGGCATCGCCAGGGACGCGCGCATACTTGACATCGCCGCCGACGACGTCGATCGGATCGTGGCCGCCGTCGAGCGCGAGGGTGTCGAGCTCACCGTTGTGGGCCCCGAGGCGCCGCTCGTGGCGGGGCTCGTGGACGCGCTGCAGGCACGCGGGCACCCGGCCTTCGGCCCATCCGCGGCCGCGGCGCGGCTGGAGGGCTCGAAGGCGTTCGCCAAGCAGGCGATGGAAGAGGCCGGCGTTCCAACCGCGCGCTGGCGCCACGTCCGCTCGCTGGGCGAGGGGATCGACGCGGCCGCCGAGCTGGGCTCTCCGGGCGTGGTCGTCAAGGCCGACGGGCTGGCGGCCGGCAAGGGCGTGACCGTCGCCGAGGACGCCGAGCAGGCCAATGCCGCGCTGCGCGAGATCTTCGTCGAGGGGCGCTTCGGGAGAAGTGATCCCGCCCACCCCGGGGGCGGTCCCGATGCGCCCGCGAGCGCGGTGGTGGAGGAGCGTCTGATCGGCCAGGAGCTGTCGCTGCTCGCGCTGTGTGACGGCGAGCGCGCAGTGCCGCTGGCGCCGGCGCGCGACTTCAAGCGCATCGGCGAGGACGACGCGGGACCGAACACCGGCGGCATGGGCTCCTACTCGCCGGTGGCTGGCTTCGATTACGCGCGCGTGCGCGAGATCGCCGCCACGGTGCACCAGCCGATCGTCAACTGGATGCGCGAGCGGGGGACCCCGTTCCATGGCGTGCTGTACGCCGGCCTGATGCTCACGCCACAGGGCCTGCGCGTGCTCGAGTACAACGTGCGCTTCGGCGATCCCGAGACCCAGGCGGTACTGCCGCGAATGAGGTCGGACCTGCTGGAGCTGCTGCTCGCCTCTGCGCATCCCGGCGGCCTGGCCGGGGTCGAGCTGGAGTTCTCGCCCGACTGGGCGGTCACGGTCGTGCTGGCGAGCGCCGGCTACCCCGCCTCGTCGCACAGCGGCGATCGGATCTCGGGTCTCGATCTGATTCCAGACGGTGTCGAGGTCACGCACGCCGGCACCGCGTCCGCGCCGGACGGGGCGATCGTCACCGCCGGCGGGCGCGTGCTGAACGTGACCGGGTTCGGCCCCGACGCCGAATCGGCCCGCCGGGCGGCGTATGCTGGCGCCGAGATGATCTCCTTCGAGGGCATGCAGCTGCGCCGCGACATCGCCGCCGGCGCGGACGGGCACTCCACGATGCCCGTACCCCCGGGATTGGGATTGGGTAGAGGGAGAGAGTTGAAGCGGGAGGGCCCCGATGGGTGAGGTATCGCCGATCACGACCCCCCTGACCGAGGTCGAGACGCGGGCGCAGCTGGAGGAGTTCGACGTCGACTCCCCGCACGTGGGCATCGTGATGGGCTCGGCGAGCGACATGGAGGCGATGGAGAAGGCCGCGATCGAGCTGCAGGAGCGCGGCATCTCCCACGAGCTGCGGGTGATGTCGGCCCACCGCGAGCCCGACATCGTCGCCGACTACGCCAAGAGCGCGCGCATGCGCGGCCTGCGCGTGATCATCGCCGGGGCGGGCATCTCCGCGGCCCTGCCCGGCGCGATCGCCGCGCACACCGACCTGCCCGTGATCGGGGTGCCGCTGTCCGGGCGCCTGACCGCCGCGGGCGGCCTGGACGCGATCCTCTCGATTGTGCAGATGCCTCCCGGCGTGCCCGTCGCCTGCGTCGGCCTGGACAACCCGCGCAACGCCGCGATCCTGGCGGCGCAGATCCTCGGGGCATGATCTCCCGCTACACCCGGCCCGAGCTAGGTCGTCTGTGGACGGACGAGGCGCGCATGGAGACCTGGCGGCAGGTCGAGGTCGCGGCGTGCGAGGAGCTGCCCGGCTTGCTCGGGGATGGGAACGGACCCACGCCCGCGGACCTGGAGGCGATCCGCGGGGCTGCCTTCACGGTGGAGGCGGTCAACGAGCGCGAGCTCCTGACCGACCACGACATGGCCGCGTTCGTGGACGTGCTCGCCGCCTCCGCGGGCGAGGCCGGGCGCTGGATCCACTTCGGGCTGACCAGCTCGGACGTGCTCGACACCGCGCTCGCGCTGCAGCTGCGGGCGGTCGGCGAGACGATCGTGCCCGGGGCGAACGAGCTCGTCAGGGCGCTGGCCGCGCGCGCGCGCGAGCACGCGGGAACACTGTGCGTGGGCAGGACCCACGGAGTGCACGCCGAGCCCACGACGTTCGGGGTCAAGCTCGCCGGGCATGCGTTTGAGGCGCATCGCAACGCAGAGCGCCTGCAGCGCGCGTTCGCGCAGGCGGCCGTCGGCGCGATCTCGGGCGCGGTCGGCACCTATGCGGCGACGAGCCCCGTGTTCGAGGCGCGCGTGCTGGAGCGGCTGGGGCTGGCGCGCGAGGATGTCTCCACGCAGGTCGTCGCCCGCGATCGCCACGCCGAGCTCGTGGGAGCGATCGCCCTGGCGGGCGCGGGCCTGGAGCGGCTGGCGACCGAGGTTCGTCACCTGGCGCGCACGGAGGTGCGCGAGCTCCAGGAGCCGTTTCGCGCCGGGCAGAAGGGGTCGAGCGCGATGCCGCACAAGCGCAACCCGATCCGCAGCGAGCAGATCTCGGGGCTGGCGCGGGTGCTGCGCGGCAACGCCCAGGCCGCCATGGAGGACGTCGCGCTGTGGCACGAGCGCGACATCTCCCACTCCTCGGTCGAGCGGATTGTCCTGCCCGACTGCACGATCCTGCTCGACTACTGCCAGCAGCGCATGATCGCGCTCGTGCGCGACATGACCGTCGACTCAGAGCGGATGCGCGCGAACCTCGAGCTGACCCACGGCGCGCTGTTCTCTCAAGCGGTCCTGCTCGCGCTCGTGGCGGCGGGCATGACCCGCGACGACGCCTACCGGATCGTGCAGGAGCTGGCCCAGCGGGCGTGGGATGAGGCCGTCCCCCTACGCGAGTTGCTCGCGCAAGACGACCGCGCTGCCGGTTTGGACCTCGAGGCGATCTTCACCTACGACCACTACGTCCGGCACGCCGAGGAGATCATCCGGCGTCTCGACGGGATATCGTCCGACTAGTGACCGCGCTCGCCGACCTGCCTCTCGCTGCTCGCGGGAAGGTCCGCGAGATGTACGACCTGGACGACCGGTTGCTGATGGTCGCCAGCGACCGCATCTCGACCTATGACGTTGTCCACCCTACGCCGATTCCCGACAAGGGCAAGGTGCTCACCGGACTGTCCGTCTTCTGGTTCGAGCGCACGCGCGACATTGTCTCCAACCACCTGATCTCCGCGACCGACGGTGTACCCGATGAGGTGCTCGGTCGAGCGCTGGTAGTCAAGAAGCTTGCGATGTTGCCCGTCGAGTGTGTCGCGCGCGGCTATATAACGGGGTCGGGCTGGAGTGAATACCAGCGTGCCGGATCGGTCTGCGGGATCTCTCTGCCTGCTGGTCTTCGCGAGTCCGAGCAGCTGTCGCAGCCGATCTTCACGCCAACGACAAAGGCCGATATTGGTCACGACGAGGCGATCGACTTCGATCGCGCCACCGAGCTGGTGGGCGACAGTGCCATTGCGGAAGTGCTGAGGAGAGTCACCATTGCCGTCTACGAGCGGGCCGCCGAACACGCGCGCGAGCGTGGGATCATCCTCGCCGACACGAAGTTCGAGCTCGGGCGAGACGCCAATGGCCTGCTCACGCTCGGCGATGAGGTGATTACGCCCGACTCGTCTCGCTTCTGGCCGGTTGACGGGTACCAACCGGGTCGAAGTCAGCCCAGCTTTGACAAGCAGCCGGTGCGCGACTGGGCTGCTGGCACGGGTTGGGACAAGAAGCCTCCGGCTCCCGCGATACCTGACGATGTCGTTGCTCAGACGCGCGCGCGTTACATCGAGGCGTATGAGCGCATCACCGGCGAGCCGTTTCAGGCCTGGTTGGAGCGCACCGGATGAGGGCCCGCGTGCTGATCCGGCCGAAGGCGGGCATCCTCGACCCCCAGGGCGCGGCCGTCGAGCGCGCGCTCCCCGCGCTCGGGTTCGCCGGCGTGTCGGGCGTCCACGTCGGACGCCTCATCGAGCTGGACGTCGACGACCCCGCGCAGCTTGACTCGATGTGCGAGCGCCTGCTCGCCAACCCGCTGGTCGAGGACTACGAGATCCAGCTGCTCGACGGGGCCTCCACCTGACGCACACCGTGAAGTTCGGCGTCCTTCAGTTCCCCGGCTCCTGCGACGAGGTCGACGCTCTGCGCGCCGCGCGGCTTGTCGGCGACGCCGAGCTGATCTGGCACACCGAGCGCGACCTGCGCGGCGCCGATGCGATCGTCGTCCCCGGGGGGTTCTCCTACGGCGACTACCTGCGCGCGGGCGCGATCGCGCGGTTTGCTCCCGCGATGGAGTCGGTCATCGAGCTCGCCCGTGCCGGCGGGCTCGTGCTGGGCATCTGCAACGGCTTTCAGGTGCTGTGCGAGGCTCATCTCCTGCCGGGGGCGCTGCTTCCAAACGCCAACCTGCGCTTCACCTCGCGCCAGGTCCTGCTCGACGTCGTCGCACCCGACACCCCGTTCACGCGCGCGTGCGCGCACGAGGCGAGCCTGAGCATTCCCGCCAAGCACTCCTGGGGGCGCTACTACGCGGACAGACTCACGCTCGACGCGCTCGAGAGCAACGGTCAGGTGGTGCTGCGCTACGCGCCCGGTCAGAACTTCAACGGCTCGCTGCGCGACATCGCGGGCGTCTGCAACGAGGCGGGCAACGTGTTCGGGTTGATGCCCCATCCCGAGCACGCGGTCGACGCGCTCACCGGCGGCTCGACCGACGGGCTGAGGATCTTCGAGTCGATGCGCTTGACCGTCGAGGGCGCACATGTCTGAGCGTGTCGCCTACCCGGTTTTGCGCGCTCGTGTGCCGATGCCCGCCGTTGTTCTGAGAGGAGGCGCCCGTGTCTGAGGGCCCCGCAGCCACGTTGCCCACGGTCGAGGATGCGCTCGCACTCGGCCTGACGCGCGCCGAGTACGAGCTGATCTGCGAGCACCAGGATGGCCCGCCTAACCAAGTCGAGCTGGCGATGTACTCGCTGCTGTGGAGCGAGCACTGCGCCTACAAGCACTCCAAGAAGCTGCTGCGCACGCTCCCCACCGAGGGCCCGCAGGTCGTCATGGGTCCAGGCGAGAACGCCGGCGCGGTGGACATCGGTGACGGTCTCGTGTGCGCGTTCAAGGTCGAGTCGCACAACCACCCCTCCGCGATCGAGCCCTTCCAGGGCGCCGCCACCGGCGTCGGGGGCATCCTGCGCGACATCTTCGCGATCGGCGCTCGTCCGATCGCGGTGCTCGACTCGCTGCGCTTCGGCGAGCCCGCGGGCGACGGATCGGGCACCCGCCCACCCGAGCGCTCCAGATACCTGCTCGACGGGGCGGTCGCGGGCATCGGCCACTACGGCAACTCGATCGGCGTGCCCACGATCGGCGGCGAGGTCTACTTCGAGGGGCCCTACGCGCAGAACTGTCTGATCAACGCGATGGCCCTCGGCCTGGCGCCGCGCGAGCGCCTGGTTCGCAGCGCCGCCGCCGGTACGGGCAACGTGCTCGTGCTGTTCGGGGCCTCCACCGGCCGCGACGGGATCGGGGGCGCGTCGGTGCTGGCCTCGACTGAGCTGGGAGATGCGGACGAGGGCAAGCGTCCAACCGTGCAGGTCGGCGATCCGTTCGAGGAGTCCAAGCTGCTGGAGTGCTCGCTGCAGCTGCTGGAGCGCGGCCTGCTCGTCTCCCTGCAGGACCTCGGCGCGGCCGGCCTGACTTCCTCGGCCTCGGAGATGGCGTCCAAGGGCGAGGTCGGGATCGACCTCGACGTCGCCAAGGTCCCACTGCGCGAGGGTGACATGCAGCCGTTCGAGATCATGGTCTCCGAGTCCCAGGAGCGGATGCTGTGCGTGGTGGCGCCCGCGCGGGTGGACGACGTGCTCGCCCTCTGCGCCCGCTGGGAGGTCGGCGGCACGGTCATCGGCTCCGTCACCGACACCGGCCGCATGCGCGTCTTCGACGGGGGGGAGCTGGTGGGGGACATGCCCGTCACGGCTCTGGTCGATGACTGCCCGCTGTATGACCTCGCGCCGCAGCGTCCCTCGGCCCCGATCTATGACGCGCCCGCGGCCACGCTCGCTCGTGACGCCTCCCCGCGCGAGGTCCTGCTCGCGCTGCTGTCCTGCCCGAACATCGCCTCGCGCCGGCCTCTGTTCGAGCAGTACGACTCGATCGTCCAGTCTCGCACCGTACGCCGGCCCGAGCAGGCCGATGCGGCCGTGCTGGCGATCCGGCCTGAGGCCGCCACGCGCGTTGCGGGGGCCGACCCGGATGAGCGTGCGGCCGAGGATGGGACAGGTGTCACGGCCGCGGATGCCGCAGTGCTCTCGATCCGGCCCGACGGTGGCGCGGATGCGCCCCCCACGGCCGGGGAGGGGGTCGATTCGCCCCGGCCCGCGGGTTCCGGGGGGCCGGTCCCGGCGCTCGCCGTCTCGATCGACTGCAACGGCCGGCGCGTCGCCGCCGACCCCTACCGCGGCACGGTCGAGGCGGTGCTCGAGTGCGCCTCCAACCTCGCCTGCGTCGGCGCCGAGCCGCTCGGCGCGACCAACAACCTCAACTTTGGCAACCCCGAGCGCGCGCATGTCGCCTGGCAGCTGACGGAATCGGTGCGCGGCCTGGGCGACGCCTGCCGCGCGCTGGGCGCCCCGATCGTCGGCGGCAACGTCTCCCTCTACAACGAGACCTCCTCCGGGCCGATCTACCCGACTCCCGTCATCGGCATGGTCGGGCGCCTGCCTGACGCCGCTCGCGCCGGACGCCTGGGCTTCGCCCGGGAGGGCGATGCGATCGCGCTCGCCGGCCCGTTCGCCCCCGCCCTGGATGCGAGTGAGCTGGCCAAGCTGCGCGGCGAGGCCCTGCCCGACGGGCTGGGGGCGTCCGACATCGATGCGGTCCGCGCCGCCCAGGCCCTCGTCCGCGAGGCCGTGCGCTCGGGCTCGATTTCCAGCGCGCACGACATCGCCGAGGGCGGGATCGCGATCGCCCTGGCCGAGTGCTGCCTGGCCGGCGGCCTCGGCGCGCGGGTCGTCCTGGACGATGTCTTCTCCGGGGCGCCTGTCGTCGAGGCGCTGTTCGGCGAGTCCCCCGGCGGGTTCCTGCTCAGTGGAGCCCCCGGCACCCTGCGCGCTCTCGCCGCCGCTGCAACCGCCGCTGCCGCCACCACCACCGACCCAGGCAGCCCCGTCGCGGTGCGACTCATCGGCGCCGTTGGGGGCGATTTGCTGCGCATAGCCACCGGCGGGGAGACTGTGGAGATCTCACTCGACGAGCTGGCACAGGCGCATGGGGCGCTGGAGAAGTTGTTCAACTAAAAAGGACCGCGTATGGCAATGGCATGGAACAAGGCCCCGAGGTAGCTGCCATCGCTATCCGTGCGCAAAAAGTCAAATACAAACATCTCCTCCCTATGTTCCTCCGCCACGTCCCGCGGCCTCGGCCTCGCGCACCCTGCTAGCGTGAAGGCAGCGATGGCTTGCTTGAGGGCCGCTCGGCCCGAGTCGGAGTTGGAGAGCCGTGACGGACCCCGCGATGAGTGCGGAGTCTTCGGTCTCTATGCGCCCGGCCACGAGGTGTCGCGGCTGTCGTACTTCGCGCTGTTCGCGCTCCAGCACCGAGGTCAGGAGTCCGCCGGCATCGCCGCGGCCGATCGCGGAGGGCACATCGTCACGCGCCGCGAGCTGGGGCTCGTCAGCCAGGTGTTCTCAGAGAACGACCTCAGCACGCTGGCCGGCGAGCTGGCGATCGGGCACGTGCGCTACTCGACGACCGGATCGAACGCCTGGGAGAACTCCCAGCCGGTGCAGCGCTCGGAGGGCATGGGCGGCTCGCGTCGTGAGGTTGCGCTCGCGCACAACGGCAACCTGATCAACGCCCTGGAGCTGCACGAGGAGCTACTCGCGCGCGGCGTCACGTTCAGCTCCACCTCGGACTCAGAGATCATCGCCGCGATGATCGCCACCCACCCGGCCGAGCTCATCGAGGACGCGATCGCCGACGTGCTGCCGCGCCTGCGCGGCGCGTTCTCGATCGTTGCGATGACCCGAGATCGCGTCGTCGCGTTTCGCGACCCCCACGGCCTGCGCCCGCTCGCGCTCGGCGCGCTGCCGGCCGATTCTCAAGCGGTCGGCCTGGACGATCCGTCCGGGGGGGTTCGCTACTGCGTGGCCAGCGAGTCCTGCGCTTTTGACATCATCGGTGCGCGCTTCCTGCGCGATGTAGAGCCCGGCGAGCTCGTCACCCTCGGCGAGGACGGTCTTCAGAGTCGCGGCGTCGCCACCGGGGGCAGGCGCGCGTTGTGCGTGTTCGAGTACATCTACTTCGCCCGTCCCGACTCGCGCATCAACGGTCAGGTGTTGCAGGTCGCCCGCGGGCGCATGGGCGAGATCCTCTGGCGCGAGGCGCCCGTGCAGGCCGACCTCGTGATCGCCGTCCCCGACTCCGGCAACGCCGCGGCCCGCGGTCTGGCTCGCGCGGCGGGCCTGCCCCAGGACGACGGCTTCGTCAAGAACCGCTACGTCGCGCGCACCTTCATCGCACCCGGCCAGGAGCTGCGCAAGCACGGCCTGCGCCTGAAGTTCAACCCACTGCCCGAGATCATCGCCGGCAAGCGCCTGGTGGTGGTGGACGACTCGATCGTGCGCGGCAACACGACCCGCCAGATCGTGCAGATGCTGCGCGACGCCGGCGCCGCCGAGGTCCACATGCGCATCTCCGCCCCGCCGATCGTGCACCCCTGCCACTACGGCATTGACATGTCAACGCGCGAGGAGATGATCGCCCACGGGCGCACGACCGCGCAGGTCGCCGCGGAGCTGGGCTGCGACTCCCTGCACTACCTGTCGCTAGCCGGCGTCTACGAGGCGATCGAAGCCGATCGCAGCACCCACTGCGACGCCTGCTTCAGCGGACGCTACCCGCTCGACGGGACGGGCGAGGCGAACGGCAAGTACGCGCTGGAGGAGGGACAGTCCGAAGCATTGCCCCTTCCGCTCGTGCGGGCGTAGCGCCTACTCGAACAGGCCGTAGTCGCGCGCCCCCGAGGCGTCGTTGTAGCGGTTGTTGTAAGGACGCCTGACGATGATGTCGTCGCTGTCGCCAGGCCTCAGCGCGTAGCCGAGCGCGCCGGCTATGACCGCTGTGACGATGATGGATGTGATCATTTTTGTTTCGTCCCGATTTCGTTGTGGGCGTGCTGCTCCACCCTCCCTGCTCATTGAACCGCGGCTCCTGGTTGGTCTCTGTGATGTCGCTCACTTACGTCTGTCTGTAGGATGACCAACGCGACGGAAGCGCTTTCGAGGGTCCGCCTCGGCGGGCCCTCCGTCTTGACTATGTCCGCGGCACAGATGCCCCTGCCCATCGCCGTGCTGGTGTCCGGCGCCGGCACCAACCTGCAGGCGCTGCTCGACACCGTGCACGGGCGCGAGGCGCAGGTCGTGGCGGTCGCCTCGTCGCTCGCCGGCGCCCCCGCGCTGGAGCGCGCTGGTGCGCGCGGCGTGCCAACGCAGGTCTTCCCACGCTCCGACTATCCCGACAGAGCCTCGCGTGACGAGGCCATCGCCGACTGGCTGCACGAGCGCGGCGCGCGCCTGGTCGTGCTCGCTGGCTACATGGAGCTGCTCGGCGAAGGCTTTCTTGAGAAGTTCCCCGGGGCCGTCATCAACGTGCACCCTTCGCTGCTGCCGGCGTTCCCCGGGCTGCATGCGATCGAGCAGGCGCTTGCATACGGCGTGAAGGTGTTCGGCGTGACCGTTCATTTCGTCGATGCCGGCGTGGACTCCGGGCCCGTGATCTCCCAGCGCGCGGTCGAGCTGCCGGATGCGCGCGATCCGGGGGAGGTGCTGGTGGCGCTGCGGCCGATCGAGCACGCGTTGCTGGGGCAGGCCGTGCGTCTCGTCGCGCGCGACGCGCTGAGCGTCGACCCCGAGAACCAGCGCCGGATCCTCGTCGATGGGTAGGTAGGCTGCCTCCATCCCTATGGCTGCGAATGGAAATGACGTCATGACGGATTCGAGCACCGCCTCCGACACCGGCGCGGGGTTGGGCGCGGGTATCGAGCGTGCCGCCCCAGGCGAGGTGCGCGTCCGGCGCGCGCTGCTGTCCGTGTCCGACAAGACAGGCATAGTCGACTTCGCGCGCGGCCTGTCCGAGCTAGGTGTGGAGATCGTTTCCACCGGCGGCACCGCCCGCGCTCTGAGCGACGCGGGCATCGCAGTCCGGTCGATCGAGGACTTCACGGGCTTTCCCGAGATGATGGACGGGCGCGTGAAGACGTTGCACCCGCGCCTACATACCGGCCTGCTCGCGCTGCGCGACAACGAGTCGCACCTGCGGGCCGCGTCCGAGCAGGGAATCGAGCCGGTGGATCTCGTCTGCGTGAACCTCTACCCGTTCGAGCAGACCCTTGCCCGCGGGGACGCCGGCGAGGCTGAGATCGTGGAGAACATCGACATCGGCGGCCCCACGATGATTCGCGCTGCCGCCAAGAACAGCGCGTTCGCCGCCGTGATCGTCGATCCCGAGGACTACGCGCCCGTGCTGGCGGATCTGCGCGAGCCCGTCGCCGGGGAGGGTGTGCCACCTGCGGGAGACGGGACAGGTGCCGACAGCGAGGATTCCGCCGAGCCGGGGCGCCAGATCTCGCTTGAGACCCGGACGCTGCTCGCGACCAAGGCGTTTGCGCTGACCGCCCGCTACGACGCCGCGATCTCGACCTGGTTCGCGCGGCGCGCCTACGAGGGGTTCCCGCCGAGCCGGCGCGAGGCCTACGAGAAGGTCAGCGACCTGCGCTACGGCGAGAACCCCCACCAGCAGGCCGCGTACTACGCGCGCGCCGGCGCGCCCACGCACCTGCTCCAGGGGGTCAGGCAGCTGCACGGCAAGGAGCTGTCGTTCAACAACCTGCTCGACCTCAGCTCCGCGCGCGAGCTGGTCGAGGAGCTCGACGGGCCGGCGTGCGCGATCGTCAAGCACAACAACCCGTGCGGGTGCGCGCTCGGGGAGTCGATCCAGGCGGCGTACGAGCGCGCGTTCGCCTGCGATCCGCTCAGCGCCTATGGCGGCGTGATCGCGCTCAACCGGCCCGTGGACCGCGAGTGCGCGGAGCGCCTGAGCGAGCAGTTCATCGAGGTGCTGCTCGCGCCCGGCTTCGATCCCGCGGCGCTTGAGATCCTGATGGCCAAGAGGAACGTGCGCCTGCTCGAGCTGAGCGACTGGCCGGCGCCCAGCCGCGAGGTCGACAGCAAACCCGTGATCGGCGGTGAGCTCGTGCAGAGCAGCGACGTCGTCTCGGAGACCCGTGCGCAGATGCACACGATGGGTGCTGCCGAGCCGAGCGAGGGGCAGTGGGAGGACCTGCTGTTCGCCTGGCGCGTCTGCCGTCACGTGCGCTCCAACGCGATCGTCATCGCTTGCGACCGCGCCACCATCGGCATCGGCGCCGGTCAGACGAGCCGGGTCGAGGCCGTCAGGCTCGCCGTCGAGAAAGCCAGCATCGCCCAGCCGGATCTCCTCGACGGCGCCTCGCTGGCCTCCGACGCGTTCTTTCCCTTCGCCGACGGTCCCCAGGTGGCGATCGATGCAGGGGTCGGCGCGATCATCCAGCCGGGGGGGTCCGTGCGCGACGAGGAAGTCATCGCGACGGTGGACGCGGCCGGGGTGGCGATGGTCGCCACGGGGGTCCGCCACTTCCGCCATTAGGTCTCGTGGCCCTACGGCCGCCGGGCTATGCTGAGGCCCGTGGACACTCCGACGCAAGAAGCCCCCCGACTCGATGCCTTTGCCTCCGCAAACGGCGCTGTTCCAGCCCCGGCCATCTCCGTCGAGGGCCTCGTCAAGCGCTACGGCGAGGTTGAAGCGGTGCGGGGCATCGACTTCGCCGTGCAGGCCGGCGAGACGTTCGGGTTTCTCGGGCCCAACGGGGCGGGCAAGTCCACGACGATCAACATGCTGTGCACGCTCGTACAGCCGAGCGGCGGCAGCGCGCACGTTGCGGGGCACGACGTCGTGCGCGAACGCGACGACGTGCGGCGCAACATCGGGCTCGTGTTCCAGGAGACGACGCTCGACGGGTATCTGACGGCCGAGCAGAACCTGAGCCTGCACGCCGAGCTATACGGGATGCCGCGCGCGACCGTCGCCGAGCGGCTGCGCCAGGTGATGGAGATGGTCGGATTGTGGGAGCGGCGCTCCAGCCTCGTGATGACGTTCTCCGGCGGGATGAAGCGCCGGTTGGAGATCGCCCGCGGCCTCTTGCACTCCCCGCGGGTGCTGTTCCTCGATGAGCCCACCGTGGGCCTTGACCCGCAGACGCGCAGCTCGATCTGGAGCTATATCGAGGAGCTCAAGCGCGACGAGGACATCACGATCTTCCTCACGACCCACTACATGGACGAGGCCGAGTACTGCGACCGCATCGCGATCATGGACCGCGGCACGATCGTCGCGCTCGACACGCCGCAGGCGCTGAAGGCGAGCGTTGCGGTCGACCGCGTCCAGATCCAGACCGAGGACAACGAGGCGGCGATCGCCGCCCTGCGCGAGCGCTTTGGGATCGAGGCGACCGTAGCCGAAGGGGCGGTCACGTTCGGCGTGCCCGCGGGCGCGGAGTTCGTCCCCCGCCTGTTTGATGAATGGGATCCCGCCCACCCTGCGATCCGCTCGGTCAACGTCTCGCGCCCGTCGCTGGACGACGTGTTCATGTCCTACACCGGCACCACCATCCGCGACGCCGAGGAGTCCGGCCAGAGCGACATG
This sequence comes from uncultured Solirubrobacterales bacterium, assembly GCA_963808385.1. Lineage (GTDB taxonomy): Bacteria > Actinomycetota > Thermoleophilia > Solirubrobacterales > Solirubrobacteraceae > Palsa-744. Next base: position 45,002 of record CAWEFQ010000013.1, read on the forward strand.
CACCGCAACATGGCGCGCATGATGAGCCGGTGATGGCTCTATCGTGAATTGCTGATGGCCGCCGAGACCGTCACCCCAGCGCGGCCCGGACAGCCCGGCGCATCCGGCGGTCCCCCGGCGGGACACGTCGCAAGCGTGCGCGTCCCCGCGCGCAGCCTGCGCAGCGAGCTGCGCGCGATCAGGGTCGTGTGGAAGCGCGAGCTGATCCGCTTCGGCCGCGATCGCCTGCGCATCCTGACCTCGCTGGTCCAGCCGTTCCTGTTCCTGTTCGTGCTCGGCACCGGCATCTCCACGCTGGCCGCGGCCAGCACCCACGGGGTCAACTTCAAAACGTTCATCTACCCCGGCGTGCTGTGCATGGCTGTGATGTTCACCGCGATGTTCTCGGCCGCCTCGATCGTGTGGGATCGCGAGTTCGGGTTTTTGCGCGAGATGATGGTCGCGCCGGTGCGGCGCAGCTCGATCGTGCTCGGCAAGGTCGCCGGGGGCGCCACCGTCGCCGCGCTCCAGGGCCTGATCGTGATCGCGATCGCGGGCCTGGTCGAAATCCCCTACGAACTGGGCCTGATCCTCGAGCTGTTCGCGCTGTCGCTGCTGCTGGCGTTTGCGATTACCTCCTTCGGCGTGATGTTCGCCGCACGGATCAACCAGATGCAGTCGTTCATGGCGCTAATGCAGATGGTGATCATGCCGATGTTCTTCCTCTCCGGCGCGATGTTCTCGGTCGCGAACCTGCCCCAGTGGCTGGCGGTCCTCAACCGCCTGGACCCGCTCACCTACGCGGTCGAACCGATGCGCCGCGCGATCTTCGCGCACCTGAACGTTTCTCCAGCCGCCCGCCAGGCGCTCGACCCGGGCATCACCTGGTTCGGCTGGCGCGTGCCGACGCTGCTCGAGGCCGCCGTCATCGCGATCCTCGGACTGGTCATGCTCGCTGTCGCGATCTGGGAGTTCTCCCAGGCGGAGTAGGCCTACTCGATCGCCTGGGCGGCGACGCCCAGGATGGGATCCTGCTCGATGACGGTGCCCGACGCGGGATCGGCCAGGCGAACAGCCTCGGCCACGCGCTCGGGTTCGCCGAGCACCCGCCGTTCTACCAGCGGCTGCAGCAGGCCGCGCAAAGCAAGCATCGGACCGACCCAGCGCGGCGCCCACACGCGCGCCGAGCGCTGCTCGATGCCGCGCTCGATCGCGTCGATCGCCTTGACCAGCGGGGCGGGCTTGCGAATGAAGCCGGGGGTTCCGCTGTTGGCGATCTGCGCTGAGGGCTGGGCGTAGCCGGCGCGCACGAGATCGGTGTCGAGAAAGCCGAAGTAGGCGCAGCCGACGTGTACGCCGCTGGGCGCGAGCTCCGCGCGCAGGCAGTCGCTGAGCGCGTCCACGCCTGACTTCGCGGTCGCGTAGGCGCCGAGCAGCGGCGGATGGACGATGGCGGTCAGCGAGGAGATGTTCAGCAGGTACCCGCGGCGCGCGATCAGCTGCTCGACGACCGCCCGGTCGGTGCGCCACACGCCTAGCAGGTTCACCGCCAATGTGCGCTCGACCTGCTCGATCGGCGCCGTGGCGAGCGCGCCCGTGAACGCGATCCCGGCGTTGGCGATCGCAACGTCGATCCCGCCAAAGCGCTCGACCGTTCCCTGCACCGCGCGCACCAGCGCGTCGTAATCGGTGACGTCGGCCTCGAACATCTCCGCGCGCTCGCCCAGTCGGTCCGCCAGCTCGTGCAGGCGCTCAGGCTCCAGGCCGACGAGCGCGACGTTCGCGCCGGCGCGGTGCAGCCGTTCGGCGGTCGCGGCGCCGATGCCGCGCGCGGCGCCGGTGATGAACACGGTTCGCCCGCTCACATCGAACGGGACCTGGCGCGCGCGGCTCATGGGAATGTCCTCACCCCGAGCCCACGATCGCGATGCGGTGGTGGTCGGGGGCGGTGCTCACGGGGGTGGTGCTCATCCGCCAGAGCCTACCGGTCGATCGGGTGCGCGACCGGCCAGGGGTGCGCGACCGGCCACGGGCGGGGTCAATGCCGGGCCTGGCGCATGGGCGCGGGCGCTCGCGGGCTCACCGTGACGAGCGCCGCGCTGCTCGGCGCCAGCTCGACCGTCACAGCTCCAGCGTGGGCGGCGACGCGCTCGGGATGAATCGGAGCGCGCAGGGAGCCGTCGGCCGAGACCGCGTGGCCGCCGAGCAGGATGTCGCCGCTCGCGCCTGGGGCGGGTCCAGTCAGGCGCAGGACACGTCCTGGGCCCATGCCCGCGCCCACGTTCAGGGTCAGCGCGAGCGGGCGCGCTCCCGGCGGTTCGTCATCGACGAGCACCGCCTGCAGCGAACGGCCGGGACCCGAGAACGACGCCGCGACGAGGTCCGGCGCGCCCGCGGCGGTGACGGGCGCGCCTTCGCTATCGGCGGGCGCGCCTTCGGCGACGACGGTGGTGGGCAGCGGCCGGCAGCCGACGAGCGATCTGCTCAGCAGCAGCGCGTACCAGTCTGGCTGGGCGCGCAGCGCCCCCTGCGCAAGCGCCGCCGGATCGGGCGCGCACAGGGGGGTGTATCCGGCGCAGTTCGCCGGGTTGCCCTGCAGGTTGATCCCCTCTGCGCCCGCCGCCATGACCTGCGTGATGTAGCCGGTCGCCCACAGCGTCGAGGCGAACGTGTCGCTGATCCCCGCCACTCCCCCGCAGGAGACGGAGTTGGTCTCGTCGATCCGCAGCGGGATCCTGTACGCGCCTGAGACTCGCAGGTAGGTCGCAAGCGAGAGCGCCTCGCGTCCGCGGGTGACGGTGCTGAGCAGCGCTTCGATCGAGGGCGGCGGCGTCTGGGCGCACCCGAGCGGGTAGTGGTGCCCGGTCAGCAGCGCCGGCCGCTGCGACAGCGCCTCCTCCTCGCCCCATTCGGGGAAGATGCCCGAGCCCGAGACGTCGGGCCCGGCGATCGGCACGCCGGGAGTGAGGGCCGCGATCGCTTCGCGGTATTCGCTGACCTCTTCCTCGTAGCCCTGCGCGATCCAGGGGAGTGCCCGAAATCCATGCTGGCCATAGGCGTTGGGCTCGTTGCCGATCTCGACCGCGGCCAGGCGGGGTCCGAGCGCCCTGTGCGCGGCTGCGACCTCGCGGGCGGCGGCCGCCGGTTCGAAGTGAGCCAACCCGACCGTCAGCAGCACCGTCCACCCGCTGCGGCGGGCGAGGACGCCGATTGCGTCCAGCTGCGCGGCGTCGATCGTGTGCGACGCCCACGCCGGGCGCGGGGCGTCTGGGTCGGTCCATGCGACGTTCTCATCGGCGGTGATGCCGCCGAAGCGCAGCACGCCGGGACCGAGAGAGCGCAGCAGGCTCACCAGGTCGCCGCGGTCTGAGTATTGCGCGAGCTGATCCAGCGCCGCCGCCTCGAAGGAGAGTCCGAGGAATCCCGCCGGCACGGGTCGCCCCGGGTCAAAGCGGTCGATCGTCACGGCGACCGGGAGCGGGGCTTGCGCGGCGGCGGCTGTGGCTCGGGCGGCGGCGGCTCGCGTGGCGGGGGGCGAGGGCCGTGGGCGCTCCCGTGCAGGGCCGCTCGTGCGGGCTGTGGCTCCGGCGATCGGAGCGCACACCGCGAGCGCCAGGCCGGCCGCGGCGGGCACGATCAGCGCCGGCAGCCCTGCCCACCGGCGCGCGTGCCGGCGCGTCCCCGCCACGCGGCGGGCCGGACATGTTGCGGCGGTCATCTGCTCGCAGCCTAGCTGCGTGGGCAGCCGGATGTGGCAGCTTCCGAGCGGCCAGCTCGCGCCGGTGAGCGTGCTATCACTGCCGGCACGACGTGAGCACGGCACCCCTCTCAGCAACCGATCCGAGCGCTGTCGACTTCTCGACAGGCGCCGGCGTGCTGGCCTCCCAGCAGCTGCGCGAGGCCGTCAGACGCGAATGGATGCTCGCCGGCGACTGGCGCATCCCGACGGAGTCGATCCAGCCCGCCAGCCTCGACCTGCGCCTCGGGGAGTTCGCGTGGGCGCTGCGCTGCAGCTTCCTGCCGGACAGCGGCTCCACCGTCGAGGAGAAGATCGAGGATCTGGCCTTCCAGAAGATAGACCTTCGCGACGGAGCCACGCTCGAGCGCGACCGTCCCTACCTGGTCCCGCTGATCGAGGAGCTCCGCCTCCCTCCGGAGATCCGCGCGAAGGCCAACCCCAAGAGCTCGACCGGCCGTCTGGACGTGTTCACCCGGGTGATCACCGATTGCAACCATCGCTTCGACGAGATCCCCGCCGGGTACAGCGGCAAGCTCTACCTGGAGGTCGTCCCGCGCTCGTTCGCGATCCACGTCCGGACCCGCCTCGCCCTCAACCAGGTGCGCCTGATCAGCGGCGACGCGCGTCTCTCCGATGAGCAGCTCGTGACAGTCCACGAAGAGTTTCCCCTGCTCTATCTCGACTCGCATTCCCTGCGCGCCAGCGAGCTGTCGCTGGCGGACGGCATGTTCCTGAGCCTGGACATCTCCGGGGCCCCTGAGAACATCGTCGGCTACCGGGCCAGGAAGAACAGTCTGCCCGTGGACCTCGGGTCCGTCGGCGCGCTCAAATGGCAGGACTACTGGGACCCCGTGCATCCGGAGAAGGGCGGGCGGATCGTGCTCGAGCCGGAGGCCTTCTACCTGCTGCTGTCGGCCGAGGGGGTGAGCATCCCGCCCTCGTATGCGGCCGAGATGCTGGCCTACGACCCGACCGCGGGCGAGCTGCGCACCCACTACGCGGGGTTCTTCGACCCTGGCTTCGGCTACTCGCCGGACCGCAAGCGCCACGGCAGCCGCGCCGCGCTGGAGGTGCGCGCTCGCGACGTGCCGTTCATGGTCGAGCACCGCCAGCCAGTCTGCAAGCTCGCCTTCGAGCGGATGGCGAGCGAGCCGGACGTGCTCTACGGCCAGGACCTGGGGTCCAACTATCAGGGGCAGCTGACGATGCTCAGCAAGCACTTCGTAGAGCAGACCGCCGGCATCGCGCAGCTGGCGCTGCGCGAGTCCGGCGAGCCGCTGGAGTCCGTATAGCCCAGCGCCGAGCAGCGCTCGACTGCCGGTCGAGGACTTGGCGCTGGGTCGTCGAGCTTGGGGTCGAAGACTTGCACGATCTCGTCGTCCTGGTTGGTGAGGTGATGGCGGGGCAGGGCGGCCCGCTGGAGTAGTGTTTGTAGCCGTGCTCGTGCCTTTGGCAGTGGGAACCGGCGTCGTGGTGATTGTCGTCGCGATTGCCGTGGTGCTTATCGTGCTGATCGCGGCTGCATCAGCCCGCGGCCGCCAGAAGCGTCAAGCCAAACGACGGGTCGAGGACCGATCAGCGCCCAGCACGGGGCCAGCATCGCACGATCCCGAGCACGGGGACCACGGCGACGAGGATCACTAGCGAGGCCACGCTGTCCGGGACGGGGGCCGGCAACCACGTGCCCAGGTCGCCGCTCAGCTGGCCGAGTAGACCACCGTCACGTCGGCCTGGAGCTGGCAGGTGTTTTCGCTGCCCTGTGCCTTGTGGGCCTTCTTCTTGTGCTTCTTGGGCTTTGCGGGGATCGGCGTCAGCCGGCCGTTCGGGGCGCCGGTGGCCGCCGGCGCGCTCGCGCTGCCCGACACGCCGGTGGCCGCGGCTCCAGGAAGGAATCCGAGGCCGCAGTAGCCGAGGTAGTCGTCGCTCTGCTCGGTGAAGCTCTGCACCGGGCCGAGCGTCAGCGAGAGCTGCTGCGCGACCAGTGGCGCCTTCGTTTGGGCGTCGCCGATCGCGGCGGTGAGCGCCTGGTCGTATGCGGCCTGCTGCTGGCCGTTGGTGGCCCCGTCGGGCACAGGCGCACCGCCGGTGCCGTTGACGCTTATCTGCTGGCCGGTCGCCGCGAGCGCTGTTCCCGACAGCGCAAGCGTCGCGGCGCCTGCGAGTGCGACTCCTATCCTCCACATCGTGGTTCCCTTCGTTGGGGTTGGTGTGGACACAGACTCGCACAGCGAGGCTATTCGGTGGCGATCTCGGGATCTTTCACGCTGGCTGCGAGCAGACCTCAGTCCGGCGAGCTCCCGTTGCATGCGACGAGCGTCGCCAGGCCGGCGTCGGTCCAGATCGTCTGCTCGCGCCCCGGCCCCACGCCCACGAGCGTCACCGGCGCGCCGACGTGCTCTGAGATGAACCCCAGGTACTCCTGCGCCGCGGCCGGGAGATCGGAGAGCGTGCGGCACTCGTCCAGGTCCTCCGACCATCCGGGCAGCTCGGTCAGCTCGGCGCTCGTGTGATGCAGGACCGACTGGTGGTAGGGGAAGTCGTCGAACTCCGCGCCCTCCGCGCCGCGATAGCTGGTGCACACTCCGATCCGGTCGAATCCCGACAGCACGTCGAGCTTGGTCACGGCCAGGGCGGTCATCGTGTTCAGCCGCGCCGCATACCGCAGCGCGACGAGGTCCAGCCAGCCCGTGCGCCGCGGGCGGCCGGTCGTGGTGCCGAACTCGCCGCCGCGCTGTCTGATCAGCTCCCCCGTGTCGTCGTGCAGCTCTGAGGGGAACGGTCCCGCGCCGACCCGTGTGGTGTATGCCTTGGAGATCCCCCAGATCTCGTCGATGTTCTTCGGTCCCACCCCCGTTCCCACGCAGGCCGCACCGGACAGGGGATTGGAGGAGGTCACGAACGGGTAGGTGCCGTGGTCGATGTCGAGCATCGCCCCCTGGGCACCCTCGAAGATCACGTTCTGCCCGTCGTCGAGCAGTTCCCACATCAGCTTCGCCGTGTCCGCGATGTGCTGCTCCAGGCGATGCCCGTAGGTCAGGTACTCCTCGGTCATCGCGTGCAGATCGAGCGCCGGGTCCCGCTCGAACGGCCGCAGCGATAGTCGCTTGGGCTCCATCGCCGCCACGATCTTCTTCTTGAGGATCTTCTCGTCGAGCAGGTCCTGCACGCGGATGCCCAGCCGTGCCGCCTTGTCGGCGTAGCACGGTCCGATGCCCCGGCGCGTCGTGCCGATCTGCAGGCTGCCGAGCTTGGCCTCGCCGGCCGAGTCCAGCAGCATGTGGTACGGCATGATCAGGTGCGCGTTCGCGGAGATGCGCAGCCCGCTCGACGTCCACCCTGCGCGCGCGCAGCGCGTCCAGCTCCTCGATCAGCACCTTCGGGTCGATCACCACGCCGTTGCCGATCACGCAGCGCTTGCCCGGATACAGGATGCCCGACGGGATCAGGTGCAGCTTCCACTCCACTCCCTCGCGCACGATCGTATGCCCGGCGTTGTTGCCGCCCTGAAACCGCACGACGGCGTCCGCCTGCTCGGCGAGCAGGTCGGTGACCTTCCCCTTCCCCTCATCGCCCCACTGGGCGCCGACTATCACGATTCCGGGCATAGCTGTATAGGAGTGTAGGAGGGGCCTGCTCGCGCTCAGCTCGCGTGCGCCGGGATCGGCGGGGGCTGGCGTTTGTCCTGCACCGCGCGTCGCTTGTCCTCTCCATAGAGGGGCAGAGGATCGCCGCACATCTCGACCAGGCGGGACACGATGCGCTGTCCGACGACCTCGCTCGAATCGTCGGACATCACCTTGCGCTCTTCGCTCGTCTGTCCCGCGTTGCCCTGCGAGACGGTCGTCAGAATGCGCCGACCCAGCTGCTCGGAGAGCTCGTCGGGCATGAGGTTGGTCGTTGCGATGATCGCGCGCTTGGCCTGATACCGGGTGTCGACGATCGAATAGAGCTGCTCGAGCCTCCACGGCGTCGTATGCTGCGCGCCGAGGTCGTCGATGTGCAGCAGGTCGACCGAGCACAGGCGATCCAGCAGATCCAGCAGGCTGTTTTCGGCGCCGACCTCGTCGCGGATCAGGTTGAGCAGCCTGGGCAGCGAGTAGATCGCCACCGTGCGCCCGGCGTCGACGGCGGCTTTGGAGACGATCATCGCCAGGCTGGTCTTGCCCGTCCCGACATCTCCGGTCAGCCACAGCCCGCGGCCCTCGTCCAGCCGGTCATCGAGGTTGCGCACGTAGCGACGCACCTCCGAGACGATCGGGTCGGGCATGCCAAGCACGGGAGGGCGATCGAACGAGACCCCCCTGTACAGGTTCGGGATACGCCCCTCGAGGCTCGCGGTTCGGGCGGCGGCGATCCGCCCGCGGCGACACCTGCAGTCGGAGGCGGTGTTCGTGGCCTCGTCGATCACGAACCCGCTGCCGTCGCACACGCCGACCGGACAGGCGGACTCCCGGCCGCCTCCCCGGCGCGCCTGCAGCTCCAGCGGCCCGGAGCTCCCGCGGGAGCCGTAGCGCTCGAACGGGCCGGGGCTCTGGTTCTCGCCCCTCATTGCGCGTAGCGCTCCCCGGCGTAGCTTGAGAACTTCGGATACTCCTTCTGGAACGTCAGCGTCACTTTGCCGACCGCTCCGTTGCGGTGCTTGGAGATGATCAGATCGGCCTCGCCCGGGCGCTCGGAGTCCTCGTCGTAGTACTCGTCGCGGTAGATGAACATCACCAGGTCGGAGTCCTGCTCGAGGTTTCCGCTCTCGCGCAGATCCGACAGCTGGGGCACCTTCGGCGAGCGGGTCTCCACCGCGCGGCTGAGCTGGGACAGTGCGATCACCGGCACTCCCAGCTCACGTGCGAGGATCTTCAGGCCGCGGCTCAGCTCGCCCACGGCGGTCACGCGGCTGTCATAGCGGCTGTCGGTGCGCATCAGCTGCAGGTAGTCGATGATGATCAGTCCCAGCCCGCCCTCGCACTGGCTGTGCAGCCGCCGCGCCTTGGCTCTGATCTCCAGCAGGCCCACATCGCTTGAGTCATCGACCCACAGCGGCGCGGCCGCCAGGCGCTGGCTCGCCTTGAGGATCTTCGGCCAGCGCTGCTCCGCCACCCGCCCCTTGCGCAGCTCCTCGCCCTTGATCCGCGCCTGGGAGGCGACGAACCGTTGGGCCAGCTCGGCCTCGGCCATCTCCAGCGAGAACAGCGCCACCGGCTTGCCGTGTTCAACCGCGGCGTTCTCGGCGATGTTGCACACCAGCGCCGACTTGCCCATCGCCGGGCGGGCAGCGATGATGATCAGGTTGCCCGGCTGGAACCCGCCGGTGATCTCGTCCAGATCCTTGAACCCCGACGGCGTTCCCGTCAGCGAGGTGCCTTCGATCGACAGCCGGTGCAGCTTGTCGAGCTCCTCGTGCAGCACCTCCTCGATCGCCCTGAAGTCCTGCTGGCGGTCGTCGCGCGCGACCTCGAGCATCGCCTTCTCGGCCTGCTCGACCAGCTCGCGCGGCGCCGCCGAGTGGCCGAGCACGCTCTCCTGGATCTCATACGACGCGCTCAGCAGGCGCCTGAGCAGCGCGTTCTCGCGCACGATCTGCGCATACCGGCGGGCGTGTCCCGCGGCGGGGACGATGCCCGTGAGCTCGTCCACCGCGGCCGCTCCGCCGATGCCCTCCAGCTTGCCGGCCTGGCGCAGCCGGTCGGTGACCGTCAGCACGTCCACCGGCTCCGATTCGTTGTACAGGGCCAGCATCGCCGCGTAGATAGCGCCGTGGCGCTCGCGATAGAAGTCCTCGGGGCGCAGCCCCTCTTCGATCACCAGCGCATACAGCGCCCTGTCGGACAGCAGGATCGCGCCGAGCACCGACTGCTCGGCCTCGAGATTGTGTGGCGGCGCGATCGCGGCCCCATCTGCGCCCTGGCGGCGTGAGGTGGTCCCGCTCCCCGCGCCGTTGGTCGTGGCGACGGCGCTCATGATGTGAACTCGCGCGAGTCTAGATCGGAGCAGGACGGGACCCGAGGGGACTCCCCGCTATCTCGGACTAATTTGCGCTGAGCGCTCTCCACGAACGCATGTTCGCAGCGCCGGCGGACGACTGTCTACTTCTTCGCGACGACCATCACTCAGCGGGGGCGGGCAGGCCCGGGAGGGTGGGCCCTTCAGACCCCTCCCGCATCACTTCTTGGCGACGACCAACCCTGAGCAGGGGGAAGGCAGGCCCTCCCCCTGACCCCCTCCCGCATCACTTCTTGGCGACGACCATCGTCTTGATCGTGGCGGTCACTCCCTCGACCACCTCGACCACGACCATGTAGGTGCCTACGCTCTTGATCGGCTCGGGCATGTGCACGCCCCGTTTGTCGATTTTCAGCCCTCGCGCTTCGCGGATCGCGGTGGCGATGTCCTGGGCGGTCACCGACCCGAACAGGCGCCCGTCCGCGCCGGCCTGCTGGGGGATCGTCAGCACGGTGCGGTTCAGCAGGTTGACGTTCTCCTGGGCCTTTTCGATGGCATTGCGCGCGGCCCGCTCCGCCGCCTCCTGGCGCTGGGAGATCGCTTCGATCGCGCCCCTGGTTGCCGGCTGGGCGAGCTTGCGCGGCACCAGGTAGTTGCGCAGGTATCCCTTCGAGACATCGATCACCTTGCCCTGCTCGCCGAGCTCATCGACGTCCTGCAGGAGTATCGCTTCGGGCATGGTCCTAGCGTTCCCGGTCGCGGTCGCCGCGCTCGCGGCGAGGGCTGTCCTCGCGCCCGCCCTCGTTCACGTAGGGCAGCAGCGCCAGCTCGCGCGCGCGCTTGACGGCCCTGGCGATCTGGCTCTGATGGCGCCGGCACGCTCCGGTGATCCGCCGCGAGCGGATCTTGCCCTTCTCGGAGACGAACTTGCGCAGCGTGGCCACGTCCTTGTAGTCGACCTGCTCGATCTTGTCGCGGCAGTGCTGGCACGGCTTGCGCCGCCCGCTGCCGGGACCGCCCTTCTTGTCTCGCCGGCGCACCGGCTTGCCGCGACCACGCTTTGCCACTTGAACTATGCCTCTCGCTATGTGTTTTGGGATCGAATCAGAACGGAATGTCGTCGTCGCCCGACCCTCCGGCGACAGGCGCGGGCTGGAAGTCCCCTTCGTGAACGGGGACGTCTGTGCCCTGTGAAGCTCCATTGCCCGTGAACCCGCCGCCACTGCCGGCGGCGTCCTCGCGCGAGCTCAGGAACTGCACCGAGTCGGCAATGATATCGGTTGCCTGGCGTTTTGTCCCGTCCTGCGCCTCCCACTCGCGCCACTCCAGGCGTCCGTCGATCGCCACGGGACGTCCCTTGGACAGGTACTTGGCGGCGTTCTCGCCCTGCGCTCCCCACACGGTCACGTTGAAGTAGTTGGGCTTATCGACCCATTCTCCGGTGCTCCCGTCCTTGCGGCGCGTGTTGCATGCGATCCGCAGGCTGCACACGGACGTGCCGCTCGGGAGCGAGCGCAGCTCCGGGTCGGCGGTCAGGTTTCCGGTCATCACGACCCTGTTGATGTTGGTGGCGGCCATGTTGAGCCTCTTCTTTCTCTCTGTATTTTCTCTTAGCTGTCTGCTTGCTCGGTCGGCCCATGCGTCCGAGGCCACGGGCGAGTGTAGAGCGGCGTGCGGGCGTCTTTTTCGCGGCCGGCCGCGCAAAGCCGCTTATTGCGAGGAACGCCGCGCCCGCGAGGAGGTCCTGAACACCTCGTCCCAGTACGGCGCGCTGATGCCGAACCCCTTCGTGTCGTCCTGAAAGTGGTGGCGCATGTGCCGCTCGCGCAGCATCCTGCTGACACGCCCGCGCGGGCTGAAGTGGTGGACGTAGTAGTGGATCATGTCGTACGCCAGGTACCCGGCGAAGAACCCCGCCCCCAGCCCGGGGGCGTACGAGCTGCCGAACGCCAGATACAGCAGCCCGAACACGATCGCTCCCAGCGGCATGCTCACCGCGGGCGGCATCACCAGGCGCAGCGGGTCGTTCGGATGCTCGTGATGCACGCCATGAATGATCCAGTGCAGCCGCGCGCCGATCCCGTGGTCGGGCTCGAAGTGGAACACGATCCGGTGCAGCCAGTACTCGAACAGCGTCCACAGTCCGTACCCGCCGATCGCCAGCGCGATCGTGCTCGCCAGGCTCCTGCTGGATAGGCTCCACGCGCTCAGTGCCGCGATCGCCGGGCCGAAGATCAGGATCGGCACCATCGGATGCACCCGCGAGCAGGCGTCCAGCAGCCGCGACTCGAACATCGGCGGCGAGTCTCTCAGCACGTCGGTCCTGCTATGCGCCATCCGCTCGCTCGTGTCCTCCACCCAGGCCATGCGCCGAGTGTATTACCCGTTGGTCGCGCCCGCCAGTGGGCCAACCGGAGACGTCGCGCCCGAGGCGCGCTTTGAAGGCCCGCTCCAGCGCCGGGGTCGGTAGCGTGGCCCGCGGTGGAGCGCTTGCAGACGACCGCTAGGCCGGCTCGGAGACCGCGAGCTCGGGCGGGGTCTGCACTGGCACGGGGGATGGTGCAGCCTCCGCGAGCCTCGCCTGCGCCTGCGGGGCGCTCGCGCTCGCGCCCGCGCGCATGTCTGGCGCGGGCGGCGTGCCCGGCGCGAGCTTGACGATCCTGAACCGCAGGACGCCGTCGGTGATCCGCAGCGTTCGGTCCAGCTCGCTCAGCAGCTCGGGCGTGCTCGCGTGGAACTGCAGCAGGCGATACTCGGCGTTGGTCTTGCGCTCGATCGGATACGCCAGCGCCCGTGCGCCCCAGTCGTCCTCGTGCACGACCTCGCCACGCGCCGCGATCGTCGCGCGCGTATCCGCGAGGATCTTCGCGCGGGCCTCTGCCTCGGCCTGCGGGTCGAGCAGCAGCACCAGGTCGTATGTGGGCGCGGACGGGGTCATGCGACGGCACAGACTAGCGGGTTCCGATTGCTGTTCAGGTCTGCGCATGCGCAGACCTGCGGGGCCTCACATGTGAGGCCCCGAGACGGGGCGCATGCGCCCCGTCTGCCGAGCGGTGCATGCACCGCTCGGGGAGACCGCGCATGCGCGGTCTCCGGGCAGGGTCGCATGCGACCCTGCCGGCCACGTCGCATGCGACGTGGCCCACCCCACCCCATCAGCATCAACTGGTCATGCGGCCGCTCGCTTTGACCGCATCTGACGTGGCCCCTCCACATCAGCGTCCCTTCGCCCGGATGTCCGCCAGCTGCTCGTCGATCCAGTCGCCGGGGTCGCGCGAGGTCACGATCTCGGCCAGTCCCCGCGCCCGCCGCGCACGCTCGGCCGGCTCCATCGTCAGCGCCGCGTAGATCGAGTCGGCCAGCTCCTGAATGTCGAACGGGTTCACCGACAGCGCATACTCGCCGAGCTCCTCGTGCGCGCCGGTGTTCTCCGACAGGATCGACACGCCCTCGCGCTCGTTGACGATCGGTCCCTCCTTGGCGACCAAGTTCATGCCGTCGAACATCGCGTTCACGAGCAGCACGTCGTAGTGCTTGTAGGCGGCCACCGCCTCCTCCAGATCGTCGCGCAGCTTCAGCTGGATCGGCATCCAGTCGGGCGTGCCGTGGCGATGGTTGACGACCGCCACCAGCGCCTCGATCCGCTCCAGGTACTCGGCGTACTGGGGCACGTCGGTGCGCGAGGGCATCATCTGCGCCATGAACGTCACCCGCTCGGAGAACTCGGGGTGCTGCTCTAAGAACAGGTCGAACGCCGAGAACCCGCGCAGCACGTTCTTGGACAGGTCGGCGCGGTCCACGCGCAGGATCAGATGGTCGCGGCGGCGGCGCATCAGCTCGGCCTCGAACTCCCTCACACGCGCGCTCTGGGCGATCTGGCGCGTGGCGCGGTGATCGATCGGCAGCGGATACGCCCGCACCCACACCTCTCTCTCCCCATACCACACGATCCCGCGCTCGAAGTCGACCTCGAGATCCATCAGATCGCGGCAGCACTGCAGGAAGTTACGCCGGTACGAGCGGGTGTGAAACCCGACGATGTCGTTCGCCAACAGCCCCGCGTATATCTCCTCTCTGATCCGCGACGGCAGCACCCGCCAGGCGTCCGACTGCGTCCACGGGATATGGACGAAATGGTGCAGGAACACGTCTGGGCGGGCGCGGCGCACGAGGTCCGGCAGCGTGTACAGGTGGTAGTCGTGCACCATCACGACCGGCTCGGCCACGCCCTGCAGCTCCTCCACCACCGCCCGCGCGAGGTCGTCGTTGACGGCGTTGTAGCCGAACTCGAACGCCTCGATCTCCTCGCGACGGATGTCCGGCGCGTTGGATAGGTCCCACAGATAGTGCTGGATGAACCACAGCATCGGGTTGGCGAACACGTTGTAGAACCGGTCATACGCCTCCGGGTCTGAGACGACGAGCCGCACTTTGAACTCCCCGCCCGCGGGCGATCTCACCGGAAACGCCCGGCCGCCCGCGGCGCGGGAGGCCTGGGCATCGTGCTCGTTCATTGCCGAGGCGATCCAGATCGCATCGCGGTGGGAGGCCAGACCCGTCAGCGCCGTGACCAGCCCGCCCGAGCCGCGCTGGACCTCGCCGCCCGCCTGAAACGTCACGGGGCCGCGGTTGCTCACCAGCACCAGCGGGCCTCGCTGTGCCGGCGCGCTCGCGCCCGCCGCGTCGCCCGCCAACTCGCCCCCGCGCTGTGCAGGGGACTCGCTCATGACTGAGCCAGCTCCCCGAAGATCCTCAGGTAGTCGCGCAGGTAGCGCGGCGTCAGGAAATGGGTGCGCACGTGCTCCTTGCCGCGCCGGCCCAGGGACTTGCCCAGGGCCGGATCTTTGAGCACCTCCAGCACGCGCTCGGCGCACTGCTCGGCGCTCGATACGAGAAATCCCGTGACGCCGTCCTCGATCTGCAGCGGGATCCCGCCGACAGCACCGCCGATGAACGGCTTGGCCTTCCAGATCGCCTCCGTCACCGTCAGGCCGAACCCCTCGCGTGTCGACTTCTGCACGACCACGTCGGCGTGCGATTGGAACGCGTTGACCTCGATCGCGCCGACGTTGTTGAAGTTGTTGAGGATGTGTATGTCGGGATCGCCGTCGGCGTGGGCGATCGTCGCGTTGAAGAAGTCCCACCCCTCGGGGTCGTCCGAGGCCATCGAGCCGACGAGCGCCAGCTGCACGTCTCCCATCGTCTGCTTGACCGCACGATAGGCGTCGATCACGCCGAGCGGGTCCTTCCAGGGATCAAAGCGCGAGACCTGGCACATCAGCGGCCGGTCCACGTCGATCCCGAACTGCTCGCACACGAACGACGCGTCCTCGGGCGAGAGCGCCATGTTCTTCGGCGTCAGCGGGTCGATCGCCGGCGCCACCACGCTGACCCGGCCGCGCATCCCCTCGGGCACGTACTCGCGCATGTGAAACAGCGTCTCCGGGTAGGCGGAGATGTAGGGCATGAGCTCGGCGATCGTCTGCGGGTTGGGCGTGGACAGGTCGATGTGACAGCGCCACACCCAGCCCGCGGCCTTCTCCGGCACGAGGCTGTACAGCGCCGCCGGCTGGGGATCGTGAACCAGGCACACGTCCCAGCCGCCGGACAGCTCGCGCGCGTTCATCTCGTTGTAGCGCCGCCACACCTCCCACTGCTCTGCGTCGAGATCCTGAGGGGCGCCCTGCAGGGCGTTGTGCAACAGCTTGGTCGCGTTGAAGAACTCCTCGCGGCCGTAGATCACCTGCCACTCGCAGTCCAGCCCCACGTCGCGCATCAGCGGCACGAGCGTGTACAGGATCTCCGAGACGCCTCCCCCAAACGCGGTCGCGGAGATGTGCACCACCCGCTGGCCCCTCAGCGGCTCGGCGAGCTCGCGGATCTCCTCGATCAGCTCGCGCCCGCAGATATGCGTGTAATCGGCGAGCGTCTTCTGTCCTACGGCCACGGGCTGGAGCACGCGCGGACGATACATCGGACACGCAACCGAAGTAGCCCCTATGGTCTGAGAGCATGCTCAACGGACGCATCTACCGCGCGGCGTTCGCTCCCTTCCTGATCGCGCTGGCGATCGCCGCGTTCTCGCTGACCGCGCGCCCGGCGCCGCTGACCTCGACGCTCGCCCCCGACGCGTTCGACGGCCGGCAGGCCTTCGCCGAACTGAGGCGCCTCACGGCCGAATTCCCCGCGCGGCGGCCGGGCTCGGCGGGCGATGACGCGCTCGCCCGGCGTGTCGCGCAGACGATCTCCGGGCTCGGCGGCACGGCCGGTGGCGGATTCTTGGTGCATGCCACGCGGGTGCGCGGGCAGACGATCGACGGCGAGCAGACGCTGCAGACGGTGATCGCCCAGCGCCCGGGCTCCACCGGCGAGAGCCCGATCGTGATCCTCGCCCATCGCGACGCCGCCGCGCGCTCCTCGGTGGCGCAGCTGTCGGGGACCGCCGCGCTGATCGAGCTAGCGCGGGTGTTTGCCGCGCGCGAGACCAGGCGCACGATCGTGCTCGTATCGACCAGCGGGGGCTCGGGCGCGGATGTGGGGGCGGCCGACTTCGCCACCGCGCAGACGGCGTCCGCCGCCGGGCACGCCGGGTTGGGAGCGGTGGGCACGGTCGACGCGGCGATCGTGCTCGGCGACGTCGCCTCCACACACGTGAGCGAGCCGATCGTCGTGCCCTACTCCGACGGCTATGGCGACGCCTCCGATCAGCTGCAGCGCACCGTCGCCGGCGCGATCTCACACGAAGCCGGCATCGAGCCCGGCGCCCCCAGCACGATCGGCCAGCTCGCGCACCTCGCGTTCGGGCTCGCCCCCGGCGAGCAGGGCGTGCTCGACGCGGCCGGGCTGCCGGCCGTGCTCGTGCAGGTCTCGGGAGAACGCGGCCCGGGTGGGGGGGACCATCCTCGCGCGAGCAGGTGAGCGCCGAACGCATGGAAGGACTCGGCAGGGCCGTCCTCAGCGCGGTGGACGCGCTGGACGTGGCGCCCGACGTCGAATCCCAGCCGCAGACCGGGCTCGTGCTCGCGCGCCAGATCGTGCCAGCCTGGGCGTTGGCGCTGCTGATCGCCACGCTCCTGATCCCCCCGGCGGCCGTGCTGATGGACGGTCTCGCCCGCGCGCGCCGTCGGCGTGAGCCGGTGGGACGCTGGAGCGCATGGGCGCTCGCGTGCGGGCTGCCGTTCCTGGTATGCGCGCTGTTCGCGCTGCTGCTCGGCGCCCTCGGCGCGATCGTTGGCACTCCGTACGCCCCGGTCCCCGCGGGCGCGATGGGGTTCGACGGCGCCGCGGCGAGCGCTGTGCTGTCATGCGCGCTCGTGCTCGGGCTCGCCTGGCTGGGGTGGCCCGTGCTCGTGCGGCGGCTGGGCCTGGAGGTGCGCCCGACGCCCGAGGCGGCCGGCGGGGCCGACGTCGCCGGGATCGCGACGCTGCTCGTGCTCGGACTCGTCGCCTTGCTGGCCTGGGTGTTCGACCCGTATGCGGCCCTGCTGGTCGTGCCGGCGCTGCACCTGCTGCTCCCGATCGCCTCCCCCGAGCATCGCCCGCGCCCGATCGCGGGGCTGGGGCTGCTCGCGCTCGCGCTCGCGCCGCTCGGGCTGCTCGTCGCGTTCTACGCCCATCAGCTCGGCTACGGCCCCGGCGGGGTCGCCTGGACGGCCGTGCTGCTGCTCGCCGGCGGGCACGTCGGGTTGGGCGCGGTGCTGCTGTGGAGCGGCGCGTTCGGCTGCATGGTCGCGATCGGGCTCCTCGCGCTGACGCCACCCGCGGACCCCGTGGCGCTCGGGCCGGACGAGCGCCCGGAGCTGACGATCCGCGGGCCGCTGTCCTATGCCGGCCCGGGATCGCTTGGAGGAACCGAGTCGGCTCTGCGACGATAGTGCCTTCGAGCTCAAGCGAACACGCCATGCCCGACGTCCCATTCACAGCCACCGGATCGCGCGGCGCCCGTGCCTGGCGCGGCCCGGGCGCCAGGCTCGCGCGAGCGCTCGCGTACGTGCTGATCGCCGCCGGTGCGCTCGCCCTGCTCGACGCGGGCGTGACGCTCGTCTGGCAGGAGCCGATCACCGCGCTGTACGCGCTGCTCCGCCAGGACCGTCTCGGCGGCGACCTGCGCGCGATCGAACGCGCCGCGCCCACGCCGCTGGAGCGGCACGCGCTGGCGAGCCTGCCCGACGAGCGCCGCCGGGTCGCGTTTCTGGCTCGCCGGCTGGAACGCGACTCAAGGCCTGGCCGCGCCGTCGGGCGAATCGTGATCCCGCAGATCGGCGCCGACTATGTGGTCGTCCGTGGCACCGGCACCGGAGAACTGGAGAGCGGCCCCGGGATCTACCCCGACACGGCCTTCCCCGGCGTCCCCGGCACGACCGCGATCGCCGGGCACCGCACCACCTACCTGGCGCCGTTTCGCCACATCGACTCGCTGCGCGCCGGCGATCGCATCCTGCTGAACATGCCCTATGCGCACTTCACCTACACCGTAACCGGCGAGCGGGTGGTCGCCCCGACGGACGTGAGCGCCGCCGTCGGCGAGGTCGGCTACAGCCGTTTGGTGCTGAGCGCCTGCACGCCGCTGTTCAGCGCCGCCAAACGGCTGCTCGTGTTCGCGCGCCTGACCCGCACCGTGCCGGTCGGCGCGGCCCGTGCGCTGCCGGGGCATCCGCTGATCCAGCCGATCCTCACGCCGCGGGCAGCGCGGGTGGGCGAAACCGAGTCGTCCGCGCGGCTGCCGGCGCTGCTCAAACCCATGCAGCTGCGGATCCCGCCCGCCGCCTCCTAGCGGGTCTCCCCACAAATGTTTGACCCGAAACCCGTCACGAATCTCGCTTCGCAGAGCCAGATCCGCGCAGCCAGGCACGCGAAAGCTCCTGGGAGGTCCACCAGCGAGGCGCCGCCGGGGAGGCTCGCTCACCAGCGGTGCTCGTACCCCTCCAGCCGGCGCTCATCGCCGTGCGCGTCCAGGAGCCTCGCGCCCGGCGACCCTGACAGGACGTGGCCGATCCAGGTCAGGCCGGCGTCGGAGACCTCGCTCACGGCGTCCTGCGCGCGGACGCGCGAATCCGGCGGCACACACACGCACAGCTCGTAGTCTTCGCCCGCCGTCGCCGCCTGCTCGGAGCTCGGCACGCCCTCGTCGAGCGGCAGCCGCTCCAGCTCGATCTGCAGGCATACGCCGCTGCGCTCGCCGATATGGCGCGCGTCGGTGGCGAGCCCGTCGGAGAGATCGATCATCGCGTGCGCCCCGGCCCGCGCGAGCGCCCTACCCTCGCTCAGGCGCGGCAGCGGGCGCCGGGGCCTGCCTCCGAGCCTGCCCGTCACGCCGACGAGGTCCCCGGCCTGCGCACCGTCGCGGCCGATCAGTTCGGACACCTCATCCGCCCAGCCGACGACGGTCACGCCCGCCGTCAGGACCGGCGCCGCGACCACATCGCCGCCCGCGAGCGCCGCCCCGGTGCGGGAGGCCAGCTCCAGGACGCCGCGCATCAGCTCGAGCGCCCGCCTCTCGCCGGCGCTGGGAGAGACGCCGAGGGCGACATAGGCCTCGCCCGGCCTGGCGCCCATCGCGGCGAGGTCCGACAGCGCGCCCGCCAGCGCCCGCCAGCCGACGTCGACCGCGCTCTCGGAGCCGTGGTCGTCCAGGCGAAAGTGCACCCCCTCGACCATCATGTCCACCGAGGTCACGCACACCGCTCCACCGGCGCGCACGACGGCGGCGTCGTCGCCCATACCGCGCACGAGCCGCTCTGCCGGCTGCGCGAGCTCGAGCTCGGCCGCGATCGCTTCGATCAGGGAGCGCTCCATGTTCGATTACGAGGTTGAGGCAGTCGGGCCCACCCTGGCCTCGGCCGGGGTGAGGAGATGCGACGCACGCTGGCCGATCGGAGATTGTCGCCGATCTCCGATCGGTAGACGTGCTATCGATCGTCCTGGATCGGCCGGCACGGCGAGCATCGCGGACCGATCGTAGATCGTAGGGATCTCCGATCGGGGGCACACAGCCCGACCCAGCGCTGCGCGCTGTGTGCCCGCTGGGTCAGATCGCCGCGGAACGACTGCCTCTCAGCGATGCCGGTAGACGATCCGCGCGCGGTCGAGATCGTAGGGGGAGAGCTCGCAGCGGACGCGATCGCCCGGCAGGATCCTGATGCGGAAGCGGCGCATCTTGCCGGCGACGTGCCCGAGCACGACGTGATCGTTGTCGAGCTTGACCCTGAACATCGCGTTCGGCAACGCCTCGATGACCTCGCCCTCGAATTCGACCTTGTCTTCCTTTGCCACTTATCCGCATCCGATCCGGACCCGCTCCACCTGGGTGTGGGGGCCTCTGTGGTCAGTTCTCCGCCCCCCAACCTACCAGTGCGGCGCGTTGGAAGTGCGGTGCGTTGGGCCGATCACTCAGACGTGGTCGCTCACGGGCGAGGTTCGGCGCCGCCGGTCGCTCACGGGCGAGGTTCGGCGCCGCCGGTGGGCGATGGCGTGGGGGTCGGTGTCGGCCTGGGCGCCGGCGCCGGTGTGGGCGCCGGTTCTTGCGCGGGCGCTTTGACCGTGGGTTCGCCGCGCCCGTGGGTCGCGGGGGCCGGGGCTTCGGGGGTTTCGTGCGTGCGCGCTCCGGGAGTCGTGCGATGCCGGGCGGGCTTGTGGCTCTGCCCCGTTTTCAGCGGCGATTCGCCGTTTGGCTGTTCTGCGCCGGAGGTGCGCCCGGTGCTCGCGTACTTGCCGAAGAACGGCTGGTAGGAGATCGATTCCTTGGGCTGGGGGAATTCGACGCACGGCTGGCCTTCGGTCACGCCCGCCATGTAGTCGTGCCAGATTTCGGCGGGCAGATAGCCGCCCTGCTGGGGCTCGCCGTGGATGTCGGTCATCGAGACGCGCCTGGTCGGATACCCCATCCACACGGTCGTCGCGTAATTGGGCGTATACCCGTCCAGCCACGCGTCGATCAGTTCGTTGGTGGTGCCCGTCTTGGCGGCCGTGGGGCAGGCGATCGCCGAGCGCGTGGCGGTCCCGCCGAGGACGTTCTGGTGCAGGATGCTCGTCTCCTCGGCGGTGACGCCTTCGGAGAGGACCTTCACGCGATGGGGCGTGCCCCAGCTCGAGTCGGCGTGCCCGTCTGGAAACACGACCCTGGAGATCGCGATCGGGGTGTTGCGCCAGCCGCCGTCGGCCAGCGTCGCGTAGACGTCGGCCATTTCCAGCGGCGTCACGCCGAGCGTGAGCCCTCCGAGCGCTTCTGCGGGGAAGCTCGACAGGTGCGTTTTGACGCCCATCTTGTAGGCCATCTGCGTGATCGTTTCCTCACCGAGGTCGGCCGCCAGCTGGGCGTAGACGGTGTTGTCGGAGGCGAGTGTCGCGTTGACGAGGTTGAGCGACTTGTTCAGCGAGGTGCCCTCGAACGTCTTGACTTCGTAGGTCGGATATCCGGGCAGCCAGCCCGCTGTGAGCGTGTGCGAGAGGTAGTAGGTGCTGTTCGGGTCGATCCCCCGCGAGAGCGCGTCGGCGAGGTCGATCGCCTTGAACGTCGATCCCGGCTGGCGATGGCCGTCGGCAGCGAGGTTGTACTGGGACTGCTCGTATGACTCGGACTCGGCCATCGCTTCGATGTCGCCGTTGCGCGGGTCGAGCGTGACGATCGCCGCCGCCGGGTCTTCGGGCTCGTTGAGCACTTCCGCGATCGCGTTGCGCGCCAGCCGCTGCTTGTTCAGGTCGATCGTCGTATACACCCTCAACCCGCCCTGTTCGACAGTCCGCCGGCCGTAGCGGTGTTCGAGCGCTTCGCGCACGTATTCGAAGAAGAACGGTTCGCTGCGCTGGGAGTAGAAGTTCCCCAGATGGACCTCCAGCGGGGCGCGCTCGGTCGCGGCGGCCCGCGCGGCCGAGATGTAGTGCAGTTCGGCCATCTTCGCCAGCACCTCGTTGCGTCGCTGCCGGGCTGCGCTCTGGTCGCGGAACGGGTTGTATTCCGAGGGCGCCTGCGGCAGCCCCGCGAGCAGCGCCGACTGCTCGAGGTTCAGCTGCGAGGCCGGCCTGTCGAAGAAGATGCGCGCTGCCGCCTGGACGCCGATCGCGGTCTGCCCGCCGACGGTGCCGTAGGGGACGCCGTTGAGGTAGCTGGTGAGGATCGAGCGCTTGGAGTGGTGTTCGTTGTAGTCGATCGCCAGCTTGGCCTCGATGATCTTCTGGCGCAGCGTGTGCTGGTCGCCGCCCAGATACAGGTTGCGCACGAGCTGCATCGTGATCGTCGAGCCGCCCTGCAGTGGCGCCCCGTGGACGATGTCCTTGACGGCCGAGCGGAATATGCCGGTGAGGTCGACGCCGTCGTTCTGGTAGAACCGCTGATCCTCGATCGCGACCGTCGCGTTCTTCAGATCTTTGGGGATCTCGCTCCAGCCGATCGGACTGCGCACCTCGGTAGACTGAATGAACCCCAGGCGCGTGCCGTCGGCGGCGAACACCTGCGAGGAGCCGCCGTTGAGCAGGGGGTGCAGCAAGCTCAGCGCCGGGGCGGTGTCGGCGACGTGCAGCACATAGCCGACCGCCGCGATCGCGCCGAGCACGAGCATCGCCGCGAGCACGCCGCCGCCGACGAGCAGGATGCGTGTTGGGCCGGCGCGGTTGTGCCTGCGCCGGCGTTGCCGTGCTTGCCTGGACATCGCTCGCTTGTGCCGAGGGTACCGCGCTTTGGCTCATCGCTGTGACACTCGCATCGCAGCGGCCGTCTACGCTCCCACGTGATGAGCCCGGACGCGGCCGAGATCGCCATCCCAGATGCGGCAACCGCAAGCACCGCGCGTGCACCCGCGTGGAGCTGGTGGGCGCGGCTGACCCAGCGCTACGCGCTGTGTGCCTCCGACCCCGCGCGGATGGCGGCCGTGCGCGATACCTGGCGCGCGCTGTGGATCTCGCGGCTGCTCGTGTGGGTCGCGGGCGCGGGCACGGTGGCCACGCTCGGGTTCGGGCCGGTGCGGGGCGCGTTCGACCCGCCCGGGGTGACGCGGGGGTTCGGCTGGCTCGGCGACCTGCTGGCGGCGCCCGCCGCACGCTGGGACTCGGCCTGGTATCTGGTGATCGCCCACTACGGCTACCGTCCGGAGCTCAGCGCGTATGGAACGTCCGCGCGCGACGCGTTCTTCCCGCTGTATCCGCTCGGCCTGCGAGTGCTGTCGGACCTCGGCCTGCAGGCGGTGCTCGCGGGCGTGCTGCTGTCGCTGGCGGCGTTAGCGCTGGCGCTGTACGGCATCCATCGCCTGAGCACCCTGGAGCTGGCGGGATCGGGACGCGCCGGCGGCGCCGACGTCGCGCGGCTGGCGGTGCTCGTGACGGCGCTGGCGCCGATGGCGTTCTACTTCTCGGCGGTCTACTCCGAGTCGCTGTACCTGGCGCTGTCGGTCGGGCTGTTCTGGTGCGCGCGCCAGGGTCGCTGGGCGTGGGTGGGCGTGCTCGGCGCGCTCGCCGCCGCGACGCGCAGCACAGGGCTGGTGCTCGCCCTGCCCGCGCTGATGCTCTACCTGTACGGACCGCGCGAGGACCGCGCGCCCGACTTCGAGCTCGCGCGCTGGCTGCGGGTGGGTGGGCCTCGCACGGGCGGGAAGCGGGCCGGCGCGCTGCGCACGTTCGCCCACCGGCTGCGTCCTCGCTACAAGCTGCGCGCGAACTTGCTGTGGCTCGCGCTGCTGCCGGCCGGCCTGGGCCTGTACATGGCCTACCTGGGACTGGCGGGCGGCGATCCGCTTGAGCCGCTGCGCTCGGAGAACGTCTGGGGCAGGCACTTCGCCGGGCCGTATCTCGGCGTGTGGGACGGCGTGAGGGCAGCGTTTGAGGGCGCTCGCCAACTGCTCTCGGCACAGACCGCGCACGTGTATTTTCCGAGCGGGGTCGGGAGCCCGTTCATCGCTGCGGGCCACAACCTGATGCTGCTGGCGTTCCTGCTCGGCGCCGCGGCGCTGCTCGTGATCGCGGTACGCGTGCTGCCGCTCGCCTACGGGGCGTATGCGATCGCTGCACTCGCGCTGCCGCTGTCCTATCCGGTGGCGTCGCAGCCGTTGATGTCGCTGCCGCGGTTTCTGATCGTGCTGTTTCCGCTGAGCATGGCGCTGGCCGCATGGCTGGCGGCTCACCCCCGCATGCGAATGCCTGTGCTCGCGATCTCGGCCCTCTCGATGGCGGGTTTCGTCGCCCAGTTCGCGACCTGGCACTGGGTCGCCTGAGCATGGAGGACGTGAGCACTCCGTCTTCGTTGGATTCCACGCCCGGAGACCCCCTGCCCGGAGGTCCCTTGCCTGGAGATGGCTCGCCGCCGGAGGATTCTCGATCGGGTGGCCCTGTGGGCTTGCAGTCCGCGCGGGAGGAGGTGCCCCCGCCCGATGCCCCGGCTGAGCCCTCGCCAAGCGACCCGGGGCGCTCGCCCGACACGGGCTGGTCGCCGTGGACGGCGCCGGCGGCGCTGATCGGCGGGCTGGTGCTGGCGGCCGTGGGCGCGCTGATCGTGGACCTGCCCGTGACGCTGCTGCTGGGCGTGAAGATCACGAGCTCGCACACCCCGCCCGGGATCGAGATCGCCGACACGGTCGTGCAGGACCTCGCGTTCGTGCTGGCGGCCGTGTACTGCGCGCAGATCGGCGGGCGCGTCGTGCGCGCGTGGCAGTTCGGGCTGCGCCCGCCCGGTGTGGGCTGGCCGTCGGCGACGGGGCTGCTCGTGTTCCTGCTGGTCGCGTTCCTGGTGCTCAGCGTCGGCTGGTCGGCGGTGTTCCATCCGGAAAAAGAGAAGCTGCTCGAAACGCTGGGGTCCAACGAAGCCGCGTCGCTGCTGCTGCTCAGCGCGGCGCTGACGTGCGTGGTGGCGCCGATCTGCGAGGAGCTCCTGTTCAGGGGATACATATTCACGGCGCTGCGCGGCTGGCGTGGGACGTGGCCCGCCGCGGCGATCACGGGGCTGCTGTTCGGCGCGGTGCACGCCGGCTCGGCGCCGGCGCTGGACCTGGTGCCGCTGGCGGGGCTGGGGTTCGGGCTGTGCCTGCTGTACAGGTACACGGGCTCGCTGTATCCGTGCATCGTGGCGCACTCGCTGAACAACTCACTCGCGTTCGCCGCCCTGGAGGGCTGGGGCTGGCAGGCGCCGGTGCTGATGATCGCCGCGCTCGCGGCGATCGGCGCGCTCGTGCTGGCGGGAAAGCGCATCGGCCTGATCGCGCCAGAGATCTCCGCTGCGTCCGCTGGACCGATCGCGGGGGTCTGAGACGGGACCCGGGAATAACACTCGCCGTCACCCCGAGCGCGTAGGATCTCTGGCCGATGCTCACCACGGTGCCCGTCCCCGTTCCGAGCCCCGTCGCCGGCCAGATCAGGCTGGTGGCGCAGCACGTCGACGGCAGCCCGCCGTTCGCGCTGCTCGGCCAGCGGATCGTGGTGCGCGGGATCGTCACTCCGTATGTCGGCGGGCAGACGGTGAAGGTCGGCTTCTACCGCGACGGGCGCGAGGTGCGGGCGCAGACCGTCAGCGTGCTCGCGGTGGGCAACGGGGCGGGGCAGTTCCACGTCAACTTTGTGAGCCACTATGGCGGGCTCGTGGAAGCCCGCGGCGCGCACTCCGCGACCGCGCAGCAGGGGGCGTTCAGCGGCCGTTCGCCGCGCGTGCGGTACGTGAGCGCGAGCGTCGGGCCGGGCGCGCGGGGACAGTCGGTGCGATTGCTGCAGTCAGAGCTCGACGTGCTGCACTACGCGGTGCCGCTGAGCGGCTCCTTCGACGAAGGCACCGGGCGCGCGCTGGTCGCGTATCGCAAGATGACCGGCCTCGCGCGCATCCCCTACGCCGGCACGCGGGTGTGGAGTCTGCTGGCGCACGGGGCGGGCGCTTTTCATGTGCGCTACCCGGGCGACGGCCGGCACGTCGAGGCAGACCTCTCAAAGCAGGTGCTGGCCGAGATCGAACCGGGCGGGCGGGTGCGCACGATCTATGAGATGAGCTCGGGCAAGCCCTCGACGCCGACCGTGGTTGGGCGCTTTCAGGTATATCTGAAGACGCCGGGGTTCAACTCCGAGGGGATGTTTGAATCCAACTACTTCATCAGCGGGTACGCGATCCACGGGTACGCCGAAGTGCCGGCGTACGCCGCCAGTCACGGCTGCCTGCGCGTGCCGATCCCCGATGCCCCCGCGATCTACGCGTGGGTGCGGCTGGGCACGCGGGTGGATGTGTATGACGACTACGGTGGCGGGAGCCACCGGGTCAGCAGCCACGCCGGTCCGTGACGACGACGGCTGCCCGCTTGGTCGCGCCCAACCGAAGGTTCGCCGGGCAGGCTTCTCTCGCCTTCGCCTCTCTCGTGTTTTAGGGCCGCGCGCCCTTAGACCCGCACCCGGATGAAGCGCACCAGAAAAGCCACGCCCAACCCGTAGACGATCAGGGCGAGGACCGTGCGGACGATGTGGGTCACCCATTCGCTGTTCGAGCCCGAAACGACACCCGCGAACGGCGAGGTGAGCACGTCGGAGGTTTCGTCGAGCGTGCGATGCAGGGTGCTCTTGTGGGCGGGGGTGTTCGCGGCCGACGCCGAGGTGGAGCCGCTGGTCAGCTCGTTCTGCTGATGGGTGGAGGCGGAGCTGGTCTGGTCGACGACGAAAACGACGAACGAGGCGATCACGATCAGGCAGACGATGCGGCTCGCCAGCAGCAGCAGGCCGGCGAGTGAGGAGGATGGACCCGAGGAGGTCATGGGGCTAGATTAGACCCGGACATGGACGCCTTGGCCGAGCACACGAGCGATCCGCAGAAGGCGCGAGGGCGTCTGGTGGAACTGCTGCGCGAGCACGCGCTGGTGATCGGGGAGGTGACGCTGACGAGCGGGCGCGTGGCTCAGTACTACGTGGACGCCAAGCGCGCGATCCTGCTGCCCGAGGCGTTCATGGCGCTCGGCGTGCTGGTGGCAGAGCGCGCTCGCGCGTGCGGCGCGAGCGCGGTGGGGGGCGTGCCGGTGAGCGCGATTCCCGTCGCCTGCGCAGCGCTCGCCGCGCCACGGCCGCCGGCAAGGGGGTTCATCGTGCGCAAGGAGCGCAAGGAGCACGGCTTGGGGCGCTGGATCGAGGGCCCGCCGCTGGATCCGGGCGAGCGGTGTCTGATCGTCGAGGACGTGGTCACGACCGGAGGCTCGACGATCGAGGCGGTGCAGAGGGTGCGCGAGGAGGGGCTGACGGTCGCGGGCGTCGTGAGCGTGCTCGACCGGCTGGTGGGCGGCGGCGAGGCGATCCAGACGGCGCTCGGCGAGGACGCGTCGTATACGGCGCTGAGCACGATCGACGTGGTCTACCCCGATCGCCCCGACCGTGCCTGAGGCGGGTCTGCTCGTACGGCCCGTCAACGCGGACGATGTGCCGGCGTTGCTCGAGATGTTCGGCGAGCTCGCCGAGTACGAGCACCTCGGGCACGAGCTGCGCGCGACCGAGCGGGGTCTGGCG
Source organism: uncultured Solirubrobacterales bacterium (assembly GCA_963808385.1). Classification (GTDB taxonomy): domain Bacteria; phylum Actinomycetota; class Thermoleophilia; order Solirubrobacterales; family Solirubrobacteraceae; genus Palsa-744. Next base: position 72,099 of record CAWEFQ010000013.1, read on the forward strand.
GCGGCGCTGTTCGGCGAGCGCCCGGTGGCGCAGGCGCTGATCGCCGAGCGCGACGGGGAGGCGCTCGGGTATGCGCTGTTCTATGCGACGTTCTCCAGCTTTTTGACCAGCACCGGGGTGTGGCTGGAGGACCTGTTCGTGCGCCCGTCGCATCGTAGCGAGGGAGTGGGCGGGGCGCTGCTGGGGGCGGTGGCTGCACGCGTACGCGAGCGGGGAGGGGAGCGGTTGGAATGGGCGGCGCTCGACTGGAACGAGCTCGCGCTCGGCTTCTACCGCAAGCTCGGCGCCGCGAGGATGGGCGAGTGGATCACCCACCGCCTGGACGGCGAGGCGCTGGAGCGGATGGCAAAGGAGGGCGGCGCAAATCGCCGATAGCCTTGCGGTGCCCGTCGCGGCGGCGGTGGGTGTGAGCCCTCGTAGTCCAATGGATAAGACGACCGCCTCCTAAGCGGTAGATCCAGGTTCGACTCCCGGCGGGGGCATCATCAGAAAAGCCCTGGTAGTTGGCATGTTTTCATAGCAGTTGAACTAGACGCTGAGGAGGCCATATCGGCCCGAAAAACCCATCCGCTGGCTAAACGCTGGCAAAACCCCACACTTCCTGCTGCCCCGCGCTTCTCACTGGCGGCGCCGTCGCAATCGGTGGCTGGACCGAGCAGAGGTGAGGGCGTTGCGGCTGGCCGAGGCTGCGACCCAGCCCTATGACGCGGGCCTGTCGGTCGGTACACTGAGGGTCATGAAAGTTCTGACTTGGCCGACCTTGAACCCGCAGGACCAGTGGCTGATAGACGGGCTCGAGAAGTCGATTCTGGAGAGCAAACAGACTCCCGAGGAGATGAGAGCGGAAGCCGCCCGACTCCGTGCGGAAGCGGAGCAGAGGGAATTCAAAGCCTCTCGCGAGGCCTTGCTGACGCTGGCCGCGAACTACGAAACCGTAGCCGCAGAGCGCCTCGCAGCCGCCTGATCAAGTCCGTGATCAGGTCCCTCAGCCGGGAGGGTGGGGAGGGTGGTTCAGGTTCGCCGGGCCTCGTCGAGCAGCTCGATTAGCTCGGCCACGATCTTGTCCTGACGGGCACGAAGCGCCTCGAACACCGGACTGAGCTCGGCGAAGCGAACCTTCAAGACCTCGGTCATGCGGGGGAGCTCGGCCGGGTCGAGCAGCTCCACCTCAAACCATTCGCGCTCGACAGGACGCCAGTCTCGGGCGAACGCGGGGATTTCTTGCAGGGCGATGGTGGCCGATTCCGCGAGCAGCCTCCGGGTGTTGTCGTCAGCGGCGCCCAGTTCGACCAGCTTGCGATGTCTGTCGAACGCGAATTGATGGGCGAATTCGGCCGCGACCTGGTAGCGGTCAACGAGTTCGAGCTCTTTAGGACGATCAGTCATTGCGGCGCGGAAGTCTCGCAGCTCGCAGCCGGGCGGCTGTGGTTGAGGCAAGGAACTCGGACACGAGCGCCGTGCTACCGGGCGGAACCGAGGCTCGGCCTGCCGGTCCCGGCCAGCTCGCTCCACGGCGGTTGAGCGTCGCTGTTGCCGATCGTGGGCCAATCGGCGCCGCCTACGAGCGCGCGCAGGCGCTCCTTGGCGGCGGGGTCGCGGCGCATCCCGTGTCGGTACACGCGCAGCGTGAACCCGGGGTCCGCGTGCCCCAGCTGGTCCATGACCGAACCGGGGTTGACGCCGAGCGCGACGAGGATCGACGCGTGGGTGTGGCGCAGCTTGTGCGGCGTGAGGCCTTCGGGCAGCGGAACCTGTCCGGTCTCGGTCAGTTTCTTGTTGGCCGCCTCGATCGCCTTGCCGAGGACGTGGGGCCGGATGTTCTCCCCGAGTCGCTCGGTGCCGGCGGCGGAGGGGAAGACGAACGCCTCTGGCTGGGTATCGGGCGCCTGCGCCTTGTAGGCGGCCAACTCGTCGCGTAGCGCGGGCAGCAGGTCGATCTGGCGCATTCCCGCATCGGTCTTTGACTTGCGGATCGTGATGCGGTTGCCGGCGAGGTCTACGTCGCGCCAGCGCAGCGCTGTCAGCTCTGAGATCCGTGGACCGGCGAAGACGAATGTCGCGAGCATCGCGCGCCGGTAGATGAGGCCGCCCTTCTGGCGCACACCTCCTTTTACCGCGGCAACCCGGTCGAGCGCGCTGGCGGCGTCCAGCAGCGCTTCGATGTGCTCGGCCGAGTCAAGCCACACGGGCGTGGGCTTGGTCGCCTTCAGTCGCCGGCGCTTGCCGCGCGCCGGGTTGCGGTCGATCAGGCCGTACTCGAGGGCGACCTCGAGAATTTGCCCGAGGCGGGTGATCGTCTTGTTGATCGATACCGCCGACAGCGCCCTGGGCGGCCGTTCTTGGGCGAGCTTGCGGCGTTCGGCGGGGTCCTTGGCGTCGTTGACGCGCTTGCGCCACGTCTGCAGGGCCTCACTGAGCCTGGCGGACTCGCGGACCTTCTCCGCGCGATAGCGGTCAACCTCGGCGATCGTGATCTGCGACAGGCGATGGTGCTGGAAAAACGGGAGCAGATGACGAGAGATCTGCCATTGGTAGTCAAGGCGTGTGTTCTCGGTCCATTCGCCCTTGTTGTCCTCGAACCAGGTCGAGGCGAAGTTGTGGAACACGGGGTTCTCGTCGGCGACCGGGGCCGGCTCGGGCTCTGGCTCGGCCGGTTTCCAGATGCCGCGACGGACTTCGACGAGCACGTTTTCGAGCTCCCGCTGCGCCCGCTCCCACGTCCAGCCCTGCTCGGCAGTCCCGAGCTTGACGCACTGGCGATTGCCGTACGCCTGGAACCGCAACTCGAAGGGAGGGTTCTTGCGCCGACGATCAAAGCGCACGTTTCCTGTAGATGGGCGTGCCATCACGCCCTCCCGTCGGTCACGCGGCGACCGCTTCCGTTGCCGACCGCGACTTTGCTGCCCAGTCGCGGTCCACGGTGCCCGCGGTTAGGGTTCCTTGTTGGCATGGGAGCTTGATCCTCCTGTGTCCGGCCCCCGACCGTTGGCGCGGTGCGGGGGCGCTTCTCGTTTGCAAGGCAAATGATACGCCGCGCGGTGGTCGGCAGCGCACGCCGTGCGAAGTCGTCCGCGCCTATGGGTGTGAGCGGCTGCTCTGTATGCGCCATCGTCATGGCCAGCGTCCTGCTCGATGCTCGGGTCGCCGGGGGGCGAACGCCGCACGCGAGCGCGGGTCATAGACCGGCAGGAGGTTCACGTTGGTGGGCGTGCGCCGGCGCTGTGCGGGAGCCGGCCGTGGCGGCTCGATCGTTGGGACCGGCTCGTCACGGCGCCGCAGTGCTTGTGCGGCGACTTGAGGGTCAAAGCGCAGGCGTGGCCGTGGTCCGTCGCTCAGCTGGATCGCGCCGAGTCGGCCGGCGTTTTCGTATACCCACGTGCGGGTGAGGCCGAAGCGCCGGGCGAGCTGTGCGGCGTTGAGCAGTTCCGGGCCGCTCGCCGGGCTGGCGTCGATCGTTTGGCCTTCCAGGCGAAGGAGCTGGACGACGCGCTGGGCGATCTGCTCGACCGCGTCGGGAGGCAGCTCGGCGGCCGCGCGCCGAGCACGTGCGAGGCGCCCAGCGGGACGCGGCTCGCCGGTGTTTGTCCTCGGTGGATGGGGGTGGATTGGGCCGAGTGTGCTGATGGTCCCGCCCCGCCTCGCTGGAAGTGTCGAGAGTGCTCGCATCACAGGCCCCTGTTCGTTGTCGCTGTGTCGCCGCATCGCGCCAGCGCCGTCCTGGCCGTGTCCAGGTCAAATCGCCATTGCGCCTTCGGCCCGTCGCCGATGCGTTGCCCGCCGAGCAGGTGCCGGTGCTTGTAGATCCAGGGCCGTTGCACTCGCAGCTCATGAGCAAGCTCGCCGGCCGTGACCAGCTGTGGTTGTGATCGCGCGTCGCGCTGAGCGAGCAGCTGCGCGACACGTTGCGCGACCTGCTCGACGGCCTGGGGTGTGAGGTCCACGGCGACGCGGCGGGCGGTCGCTCCGAGCCCCCGCTGCCGTGCTGGGCAGTGGTCTCGTGGCGTGCGGGTTGGGGTGGCGCTCAGGCCATGCATGTCCGGCTCCTTGCAGGGGCTTGTGGTGTCCGCCGCGCCGGCGCGTGAGCGCTGGTCTTGATGTGGGGGTGCGGTTCGCGCCCGGGAGTTGGCTGGTCGCTCAGCGCGAGTGCAGGTGGTCGATGCGGTGCTCGGTCCAGGGGTGCGAGGTTCTGCCGAACGCCTTGAAGGGCGTGGGGAGGTCTCCGTCGAGGGCGTGCGTGTCGAGGTAGGTCGCGAGGGTTGGTCCCTGGCCGAGCTTTGCGGCGTACTCGTCGGCGAGCATCTCTCGGTGGCGCCAGTACATCGCCCATGGTGTCTGCACGAAGGCCATTCCGACCCGTCCGGTGGAGAGGAACGCGAGCGTTTTGAACGGGAAGCGGACCGGGTGCCGGGGTGGTGTGGTGATGCGGTACACCGCTGCGGTGACCCTGCCGTCGCTTGAGTTCATGTGCCCGAGCTCGTGCGCGAGGACGGCTGGGAAGAATGGGTTCTCCAGTATTCCGCGGGTGACCATCAGCGTGTCGGCGTAGACCGCAGCGTTGGGTTCCGGATCGTCGGTGATGAACCAGCGCCGTGGCGGGCGCAACGCGGGGTCGACCCGGCTCAGTTCGCTGAACGCCTGATCGAATGTCGCCTGCTCGCGCTGCGAGGGCGAGCGTCCTCCGGACTGCTGCTCCCACCACCAGCCTCCGAGGGGCAGGATCAGCGTGGCGAGCGAGATCACGAGCGGCCCGAAGGCGACCACGAGCGCCAGGTCGTGCACCGGCAGTCCCCAGCCCATGATGTGGCTGATGAGCCAGAGGACCCCGTAGGCGACGAGGTAGCGCACGCCGGCGCAGATCCATTGCAGTACCCACGTGATCGCGTACAGCAGGACCCACCCGGGGTCGATCTCGCCGGGACGGATGAGGTACGCGCTCGTCCTTGAACTCATCATCGAAGATCCTCCTTGCCGATGCGTACACCATTTTACTCTTCCAAACTCCATTTGCCATCGGTGTTGCGAAACCTGGCGGCTTTCTGACCGCGGCTGAGATGGGCGGCCACGTTGATCGGCGAGGTCTCCAGGCCCGCGGCTATCTCGGTGTAGGTGGAGCCTGGGTGCTCGGCGAGGTATGTCGCGATGTCGTCCTGGGAGAACCGGCGGGGCTTCTCGGCAGGCGCGAGCAGCTCTCCGTCCAGGGCGGCCCTGGCGGCTAGCAGGCGCGCGCGTTCATCGTCCAGGCGCTTGATGTCCCGGTCGAGCTGGCGTCTGACTCCGAGTGCGTGGCGGCGGGGTGGCATTAGGTCTCCAGATATCTTTCTCTTGACGTAGACCGATTATGATGTAAAGTCAATCACATGTCAAGAGCAATTGCAAATAAAGATTGGGGGCCGTCCCACCAGGACATGGCCCCACCGTTCCAGCACCGCCGCTCGCCGCTGTGGAAGATCGCCGGCTCGTACATCGTGGCGCTGTTCGCCCACGGTCTGATCGACCCCGGCGGGCCTGACCCATTCGTGTGGAGCCTGAAGGCGCTCGTGGTCGGCTGGCTGGCGGTCTGGTTCGTGCGGGCGGCTCGTGACGGAAAGATCCCGCTCGGCTGGCTGCTGACAGCGCTCACGACCGAGCGCGCCAGGTTCTCCCGGCGCCGCAGGAGACCGAACGCTGACGCCCGGCGAAGCGGTCCGGGCGCAGATCGCCCGGCTGGGCGGCGGCGCCTATCTCGGGGTCTCCAGGCGCGGCGGGTGGGTGCTCGCGGACCCCGAGCACGCCGTCATGGTCCTCGGCCCGCCACGCAGGGGAAAGACGAGCGCCGTGATGATCCCCGCCCTGATGTCCTGCTCGGGTCCAGCTGTCTCGACATCGACCAAGCCCGACGTCATGGACGCCACCGTCCAAGCGAGATCCGAAGTCGGGCAGCCGTGGCTGTTCGACCCCTCCGGGAGCAGACCGAGCTTCCCGATGGGGTACGCCGGCTGTGCTGGTCGCCCGTGGCGAGCGCGTGCACCTGGGACGCGGCGCTGATCATGGCCCGCGCGATGACAAGCGCCACCAGGGCCGGCGCGGGCACGACCAACGAGAACCACTGGACCGAGCGCGCCTCCGCGCTGCTCGCCCCGCTGCTCTATGCCGCGCACCTGACCGGCAGGCCGATCGAAGAGGTCCTGCGCTGGATTCTCCGCGGAGACCTCGCGCCGGCGCTGCAGGCGCTCGCCGACAGCGGCGCACCGATCGCCGCTGACGTTCTCATCGGGATCAAACGCACGGACGACCGCGAGCGCTCCAGCATCTTCAGTGCGACCGCCGGCGTCCTCGCCGCCTATAACTCAGACGCCGTCAGATCCAGCGCAGCCGAGCCGAACTTCGACCCCGTCCGCTTCGCCGCCAGCACCGACACCCTCTACATCACCTCACCCGAGCACCACCAAGCTCAGTCCGCGCCCTTGATCGTCGGCCTGCTCGAGCAGATCCGCCACGCCGTCTACGACCACGCTCGCAGTCAGGCGGGCGCGCAAGCGCCGATGCTGTGGCTGCTCGACGAGATCGCGAACATCGCCCCGATCCACGACCTGCCCGCCTTGGTCTCCCAGGCCGGCGGGCAGAACCTCCAGGTCATGATCGGCTTGCAGGACCTCTCCCAAGCCCGGGAACGCTGGGGTGACGCCGCGGCCGACGGGTTCATGTCTCTCTTCCAAACCAAGGTCATCCTCAACGGCATCGGGGACAGCCGAACACTCGAATCGATCTCGATGACGCTCGGCGAATACGACCGCGACACCGTCGCTCACTCCCTCGGCCGCTCAGACCCCCAGGAGTGGTTCGCCACCACGACCCACAGCGACACCGTCAACTACCAGACCCACCGACAGCGAGTCCTCACGCCCGGCGAGATCGCGCGCCTGCCAGACGGGCAAGGACTCCTGCTGCAAGGCGCCGACTGGCAGCTGCTCGGCCTCACACCCTGGCACCGCAGCGAGCCATGGAAGACGATCGCCGGGAGCCGCACATCATCCCCGCAAGAACTGCCGGCCGCGGACCCGACTTCGCCGGGGCGAGGCGCTGAAGGTTTCGATTGAGCCGGGTCAAGGCTGACCCGCAGGGGCGCCCCGCAGAGAAACGAACGGCCTTGACGCGGCGGCGCTGAGCGCTCCGACAGCCCCATCATGGTCTCTGTCGGCAGCTTGCTGCCGACATGAGGAGATCCCCTGCATTACGTGCCGTGGGATGGCGTCTGCCATGCCACGGGCAGCGATCCGTAGCCGGTTACTCGATTCCGAGGCCGAGGTCGTTGTCCCGGTCCCGCTCAATGTCCTGCTCGAATGCTTGCTGGCGGTCTCGCTCTTCTTGGATGGCCTGCTCGATGTAGGGGTCACGGTCAACGTGTTCGGGTTCGGGCTGTAGCTGGGATCGCGCTCGGCTGGTTCGGTCGTGGGCTCGGTGCTGGGGTCGTTCTGGAGCGGTTCGATCGCGGGCTGCCGATGGGAGTGCGCTCGCCGGGTTCGAGCAGGGCGGCCTCCTCGCGTCGGTGGTCGCGGTCTGTGTCGCGGGTGTTGGTCGCTTCGTGGGATTGGCTACGTTCGATGATCTGCCCGATGCGATCGCGTAGCTCGGTCTGGATGTCTTTCGTTGCGGTCCTCGGTGCTCATCTGCACATCGGTCTCGCCGTGGCTGTGGACGGTGGCGGCGAAACCGAGCTGCTGCTCGGTCTGCCATCCGCCGAACAGGACGTAGGTCGGCTCGCCGGTGTGGGTTTGCAGGTCGTAGAGCTCGGTCGAGTAGGCGAGCTGTATGTCCCCGTGGTCGCGCGTCTGCAGTTCGATGTCCGCCGGGCTGGCGTCCTGGATGTTGACCGGGGCGGTCCTGGGTTCCTGCGCGTGGTGGTGGTTGGTGAAGCGCTCACGTACGTCGGCTTGGACACGGTCCTGCTGGTCGTGGTCGGGTTGGTCGCGGGCGATGAAGTCGTCGTCGGACCGGTCGCGTGGGCGTTTGCGTCGGGGTCGAGGAAGTCGTCGATGTCGTGCTCGCGGGGGCGGGCGCGTCGGCCTCATGCTCGCGCGGGCGAGCACGTTCGGTGGAGCGCCCGCGCGCTGGTTCGTGCTCGGCGATGTTCTTGGTGATCGAGGCTTCTTGGGCGCGGCTGCGCTTGATCTTCTCGGCGAGGCGTTCCATCGCGCCGGTGTCGAATCCCTGCTCGCCGAGGTCCTCGCGTGAGACGTAAATCTGGGTTTGCTCGCGGGCGCGGCTGACGGTGACGTAGGCGCGCTCCTTGTCTGTTTGCCAGCCGCCGATGAGGATGCCGCTCGTCTCGGCGGTGATCCCCTGCCCCTTGTTGACGTGCACCGCGTAGGAGAGCGACAGGTCGGAGAACTCGCTCGTCGTGACGTCGATCTCCCGGGGCTCGTGTTCGTTGGTTCGGATCGTGACCCGCTCCTCGTCACGGCTGGTGTCGATGACGGTGCCGGTGATCCCGTTCTCGATCCGCTGCTGGCCGGGGACGCGGTATTTGGCGGAGAAGATGATCTCGTCGCCGGCGCGCAGGCCGTAGGGCTTGCCCGGCAGCTCGACCGTGCGGGCTCCAGCCGCCGGCCTGCGCGCGGCGCTCCTGGGCCATGGCGTTCATCTGGTCGCGCTCCATGTTCGACGCGTCCGTGATCATCACGGCTCGCCCATTACCAAGGGTCTTGCGAGTGTCATCCCAGTTCTGCACCATCGCCTCGGCGGCCTGGCGCGGGTGTCGTGGATGTGCAGCCGGTCGTGGGATCGGTATTGCGCGAGCGCGGGGCCGGGTTCTCCCGCGCGGATGTGCTGCCATGCCTGTCGCTCCCATTCGTGGTTGGCGCGGTGGACCTGTCGAACTCCGCGGTCGGGACGTTGCCTTCGAGGTGGGCGAGCAGTCCGCTGGGGCCGATGCCGGAGAGTTGCGCGGCGTCGCCGACGAGCAGTGGCTTGGCGCCGTGCTCGGCGGTCAACTTCACGAGCGGGCGATGCGTTGTGGTCGGCCATTGCGGCCTCGTCGAACACGATCACCGTGTTCGGCCCGATCCGGATGTGCGCCCTGCTTGATCCCGTAGATGAGCTGGTCGGCGCTCAGTGCGCGGTCCAGCTTCGTGTCCCCTTGGAGGCGTTGCGCCGTCGCACCGGCGACCGCGATGCCGATCACCTCGTTCCCCTCCAGCTGCCATGCCCTCGCGGCGCCGAGATCACGACGCCCTTGCCGGTGCCGGCCGGTCCGACGAGCACAGCGATCCCGGGTCCGGTGATCGTCTGTAGTGCTTCCCGTTGCTCGGAGGTGAGCGAGCCTTGATCTGTTTGCCGATCTCACGCCGGGCCTGCTTGAACGCTTGCTTTGAGACGGGGGCCGCGATCTCAGTGGCTCGCCGCTGGCGATCTCGACGGTCTGCTCCTCCAATTCCGCAGCCCCCGCGTTGTCCACGTGCCGTCCTCGAGCTTGAGCAGCTCACCGGACCGCTGCAGCTCCTGGATGACTTGTCGGCGTCGGCGGGCCGGCACACGCCTGCGCTGAGCTCGTATGCCTTGGCCTTCAGTTCGTGGGTGTTGATCATGGAGCGCTCGCGGGTGACCTCGGCGAGCAGCTCCTTGTGCAGGTCAACGGCGGGCTGGTTCTCGACCCGCTGGTCGTTGAAAAGCCCCTCGACGTGCTCCTTGGTCAGGCCGTGCTCCTCGCCCTGGGCTCGCCACGCGTTGTTGATGTCGATCGCGGGGCGGCGCTCTGGACCCGCGGGTGCTGATCGTCGCGCCCGAGGCTCGCCTGGTCCGGGCTCCCGTCCATAGCGCTGGCGGGAAAGGTTGGCGGCAAGGTGCACGTCTTCGGATCTTCTTCGACCACCGCTGAGCGAGGTCGTGGGAGACACCGCTGACCTCGAAGTAGCGCTCGCCGTTGCCGGTCCGCCGGTCAACCTGCAGGCCGAGGCGCTGCAGGTTCGCCGCGAGCCCGCGCGGTACCAGGCGCCGTTCTCCCGTGCCGATCGGTAGAGCTGCTTGGATTCGATCGCCGCGAGCTTGCCGTCCCTGCGCTCGGCCGCGAACATGATCAGGTGGAGTGCAGCTGCGGGTCGGGTATCCCGCCGGCCTCTTGATCGCGCGCCAACCGCGAGGAGGTGTGGACCAACTCCGCGGCAAACAAGCTCTTCGCCTTCTCGTAGCGCACGACGCCCTTGGTCTTGCGCCGCACGAGCGCGACCTCCCGCTCCGTTCGTTTGACTGCACTCGCGACGGCCTGGCGGTGCGCCGCCTCTATCTGCGCGCGGCGATAGGATCGGCGGTCGCCCACAGCGCGGACACCGTCTTGGGCGGCGCCATCATCACTTCGATCCCCGCGACCCTGCTCCCGTCGGAGCCCGCCGGCCGCACGGCTTCTTGGTGCGCGGGTTGTACCCGTTCATCACCTTGCGCAGGTCATAACGATCGACGGTCCCCTCGGCGGAGAGTCCGAGGTCCCTCAGCACCTTCGGCGACCCGTACCAGCGGCGGGCATCGGCCGGCTGTGGTCGGGCTCGCCGTCGCTGGTGTAGTAATCCGCGCGCGACGCGGTCGAGGTGAGAGATCGTCGGCATACCTCGTCGCTGAGCTTCCCGGGATCTTGTGAGTCGTCTGCACCCGCGAACGTAGCTCTCACCGAAACCCGGTCAAGCGAATCAGAGGTAAAGTGTTAATCGGCGGCTATCACCGTCTATGTTCATCTATTCAGCTCCCAGGGTGCGTCTAGTCTGCGCTGTTTGGAGGTAACTGCTTCAGCAGTTACCGTTATCGGCCCGAAGGGCCGTGACGTTGTCGTTCGCACCGAAGGTGCGTGTCTGCTCAGGCCATCAGGGACCGTGGGTCTTGGGAGCGTGAGTGGCCGCGAGATCTAGCGTGCTGACGTCGCGTTGTCTACGTCACACATCGGGCGTGGGTTGACCATTACCTCGCGTACTTGTGCATCTCGCAGGCCGGATCGGACGGCGTCGTCGAGCTCAACGACAAGCACATCGATGCGCCACGTGGCGAGCGCCTCGGCAAGCCAGCTCGCACCTGTCACGCAGGCCGCCGCGTTCGGGTCGCCGAAGGCGATGAGAGGCTTGCTCGCGGGTCGGCTGCGTCCCAGCGTGATGAGCTTCAACGCGTCGCGGGCGACCTTGTGGAACTGTGCTCCCTTGAGGCGTCCTTGATGGGCGAAAATCTCGACCAGCACCGACTCGTCCGCCGCGGCACCGTCAACGTCGGCGCGGGCTCCGCGCTCCAGGCGCAACGATCGCGGGGCGAGGTCCACGCCAACGATCTTCGACACGCCGGCGAGGATCAGCGGCTCGGCGGTTCGCTGCTCGAGGCGGTCGCTCTCGTGTGCCGTCGGCGGACCGTACCGGGTGCAGCAGGGGTATCGTCCTAATGATCCGCAAGCGGCATCCGCGCGAGCGCGCCGGGAAGGCCGTGTCCTACGTGCTGGTGGCACTTCGGTGGCGTCGCCGCACTCGCAATCGGGCTCTTTTCACTCGCCCACCCCTACGCGGCGTGGGCTCCCGGTGAAGCGCATCGGGCGGATTTGCCGCCGGTATGGGGGGTCAGCCTGCTCGTTGTTCCGGTCGTGCTGGTCGGTCTTGCCGCGTTCCGAACATGGTGGAACCTCGAGTTGGACTGGGAGGCTTGGCGAGCGCGGCGACGAAAGCGACGCCGACAGGTCTAATCAGGCCGCGGGCCTAGCCACCGGGGTCTCGCAGCCTACAGAAACAACCGGGATCACGGTGCACACTACGATCAGCTGCGTGGAGATGCCGCGACGGAACATCGAGCTGAAGGCGCGCGACCCCGACCCGGCTCGCTCCCTCCAAGCGTCCATTCAGATGGCGCTAGCGACGAGGGCTCGGCTGCATCAGACCGACACGTACTTCCGGGTCCGGAACGCAGGCTGAAGCTACGCGAGGAGGATGCCGCCTCTGATCTCATCTCCTACGAGCGCTCCGACGACGCGGTGGCGCGCGAGAGCCACTACCGGCTCGTGCCGGTGGCGAGGTTCCTGCCCGGCCTGGCAGGTTCATCGAGATCGAGGCGGTCGCAAACCCGGCCTCCGATCTGAGCGCCGACATCGCCGCGCGAGCGAAGGACAGGACGCGCTGGCCGTCGCTTCCGACGGATCGTGGCGTTCAGTCAGCGGAACAGCTTCTACCGTTCAACCTGATCGCCGGCCGGAGGTGCGGGTGGAATGTGACTGTCCGCTCCGCGCTGTCGTGGAGCGGTGGCAAGGATCCGGCCCGGCGCTTTGGACCCTGCGCCGCCAGGGGGGGGAGCGAGAGGCCCTGATCACCACCGTGACCAACGAGTACGATCGTATCAGCATGCACGGCGTCCGCCGCGAGCTGCTCGCAAAGCAGGCCGACGCGATCAGCGCTCCGCTGGTCGAGGTTCGCATCCCGCCCGGGTGCGTCAACGATGTCTACGAGGCGCGCATCGCCAGGCGTTCCTTGCCGCCCCTGTCCGACGTCGAGGCGGTCGCGTTCGGCGATAAGCTGTCGAGGATGCTGCGCCTACCGTGAGGAGCGGCTCGCCGCGAACGACGACATCGCCTCTTCCGCTCTGGGGACGCGACACGGCATCCTTGCGCGGGAGCCATCGCCGCCTGTTTCAGGCGACGATCGTTTGTCTCGACCGCAGCACTCGACGCCTCCTTCGCAGGCCGGTCGTACGACAGCAGTTCTGCGCGGACCTGCCTGCGAGCGTTGACCCCTGCGGTGCGACGCGATTCCCACACCTTTGTCCATGCCGGCCCGATCTTTCCCCAGCCGATCGCGTGTGACCGGCGAGGTTGTCGAGCGTGAGGGCTTTGTCTTTTGCCGTTTGATGCCCGCGTGAACAACCCACGATGTCAGTGGCCTGTTCAGCCAGGTGGATACGGACACGGTCTCGGGCACTCCTAGGGTCGGCAGGGTGAGGGCCGCGTCAGATGACTCGTTGTGGCGTCCAGATGACCTGTGCAAGTCGCCCGTGTTTCTTGGTCGCGTGCTCTGGGAGCTGGTCGGTGTGGCGTGATGTTCGCTTGCGGCGATTCGGTCATTGTTGCCCCAGACGACCAGATCGGGACGTCGTGTGGGATCTGCTGATGGTTGAGGAGTCGCAGTCGGCGGTTTGCCTGAAGTGTCGGGGAAGTGCTTCGACGCGAACACTGTCTTGACCATCGCGATCACGCCCTCGGCGGGGACGTCTGCGGGTTGTGCGGAGATCTGTCGTAGCGACATCCGGCGTCCCATCCGGGTATGTAATGGCTTGGTGACGACCGTCTCGCCGAGGATCTGGGCGAGGCGCCAGTTGACGGCCAGGATGGCGTCGGTGATCGGCGGAGAATGCTTCTTCCACAGTCCCGCCGGGGTGAGCGCCAGGACTCCACTGGCGCGCCCGAGCTTGGCGAGCTCGAGCGCGGCCCATCCTCCCGATGAATGGCCGACGACCGCGACATGCTCCAGCCCGAGATGGTCCAGGAGCGCGGCGACCTCCTTCGCCCAATCGGGCGGCGTAAAGGAGCTGGGTGGTGACTGCCCGTGCGCGGGCAGGTCGACGCTCAACACCTCCCGCTGGTCGGAGAGCTGAGGCAGGAGTGGCTTCCATATGCTGCGAGAACTGTTCGTCCCATGCAAGAGCACGAGCGGCGCCCCGGAGCCCTCCCTGTCGAACGCAAGCATGTAAACGCTTGTATACCACATGACTGAAGACTCCACCAAGGACCGCCTGCTGGAGGCGGCCGTCGTCTGTCTGCAACGTCAGGGCTACGCCGCGACCACCGCGCGGGACATCGCCTCGGAGGCTGATGCGAACCTCCGCTCGATCGGCTACCACTACGGCTCCACCCGAGGTCTCCTGCTGGCCGCGATCTCAGCGAACTGGCGACGGTGGCTCGCGCCGCTGATCGCCGCCGCCAGCAGCGATGCTCGATCACCAGAGGAGCGTCTGGTGGAGGGCATGGAGCTGTTCAGCGCGGCCCTCTCGAAGAACGCACCGATGGTCCACGCGTGGCTTGAAGCGGTGACCCTCGCGCCCCGTGACCCCGAGCTCCGGGCGACCCTCGCGGCAAATCAACAGGAGTTCCGCGCCGCACTGGCCGCAAACCTCGCCGCGGCGGGTCAGCCGGATGCCGACACGCGAGCGGGTGCGATCATCACGGTCTGCGACGGGCTGATCGTCCACTTCCTGCTTTACGGGGACGCACGCCGACCCAAGGACATCGCCCGCCAGGCCGCAGCTGCACTGGCGCAGCTCGGCGAGTAGCTGGACTGCCAGGCCCTGCACGAGCCCGGTCCCGTGCCGACTATGCTCCTGGCGTGAGGAATGAGCTGGTCGTCCGGCGTGCGGATCCGGCGCTCAGGCGCCATATCCGCGGTTACTGGGGCTACGCGCAGGAGGTCTCGGGCCCGGCGCGGCAGCGCGAGCCGCTTTCGACCGGGGTGGTCATGATTCTCGGGCTGGGACCGCAGCTGGGGTTGGCAGATCCGGCTGACCCGGCGTTGCCGGCGGAGTGGTTCGGGTCCTTTGTGGCTGGTATGGACGATGCGTGCGCGGTGATCGAGCACAAGGGCGAGATGCGTGGCGTGCAGGTCGATCTGAGCCCGCTCGCGACCCGGATGATCTTCCGCGAGTCGATGTGTTCGCTCGCGCGCGAGGTCGTGAGCCTGGAGGATCTGCTCGGCAGTGAGGGGCGCGTGCTCGAAGAGCGGTTGATGGAGGCGAGCACCTGGGAGGAGCGCTTCGATCTGGTGGAGACCATACTTGCCGCCAAGCTCCAGGCAGCCGAGCCGCCGCCGCCGGATGCAACTGGGCTTGGCGGCGTCTGACGGCTAGCCGGGGACGACTCCGGGTCGCTGAGCTCGCGACTGAGCTGGGCTGCACCCGCAAGCACCTCGCGGTGCGGTTGCGCGAGCACGTTCGTCTGGGGACAAAGCTCGTCGCGCGGATGCTCCGCTTCCGTCACGCGAGCGACCGTCTGCTGGGGCGCTGCCGGCTCGAGTCTGGGGAGCTCGCCGCCACCTGCGGCTACTACGACCAGGCGCACCTGGATCGTGACTTCCGCGACTTCGCTCAGACCACTCCCACGGCCTACGTCGCCGAGCGGGTTACGTTTGTCCAAGACACCAGCCCGGCGGCATCTTAGAGTCTGCGGCAAATCTGATCGAGGAGCACGAGATGGCCGACCAGGCACCAAATATGTTTCCTTTTATGCGTTTTGCTGATGCGGATGCTGCGCTTGAGTGGCTTGCGAAGGCGTTTGGGTTTCCGCAGCGTGCTGTCCACCGCGACGATCAAGGCGCGATCCGGCACGCTGAGATGTCGCTCGGCACGGGCACGATCATGTTCGGGCAAGGCGACCCTGCTGATCAGGGGGTCTATGTCGCTGTCGAGGACGCGGATGCCCACTATGAGCGCGCCAAGGCAGCAGGCGCCGAGATCACGCGCGAGATCGAAGACACGCCGTACGGCTCGCGTGAGTACTCGGCACGCGATCTCGCCGGGCACGACTGGAGCTTTATGGCACATACCGGCCCGAGCCCGCGTCCTGAGCGCGACCGTGGTCTCACAGCAACAAGCTCGAGGTCTCGATCGCGCTCGGGCTTCCTGAGGCGATCGAGCAAGACCATCACGGCCGGCCCTCCTTCCGCGTCGCGGGCAAGATCTTTTTTTTTTTTTCGCAACCCTCTGGGATGAGGACCACATGAATGTGATGCTCGACTACGCCGGAATACTCACCGCCGCCCAGCGCGAACCAGAGACGTGCACAGAGTTCTGGTGGGGCAAGCGCCTCGGCGCCATTCACGTCAACCTTGGCCAGGTCAACCCCGACCGGTTCGCCCAGCTCTTGCGCGACCGCCTGGGAGTGCAAGGCGCCCTCGAGGGTGGTGGCTGCCGGCAGCGCTGCACCGAGGCGAGGGCAGGAGCATGGGACGTAGCACCGGATGCGTGCGCGGACTTGTAAGCGAGACCAGTTACGCTCCGGCGAACGTGTCGAAGCGCAGCCTGATGCTCGTCAACAGCCTGTTCCGTGTGAGTTACGGAGTGGGGGCGCTGTTCGTTCCGTCGAAGATGGCCGAGCTGAAGCTGGCGGCGGATACCGCCGAGCACCCGGAGGCGCGCCTGTTCGTTCGTGGTTTTGGTTCGCATCAGATAGCCGTAGCGGCGATGGGTCTGGCCAGCCGGCGCTGGCGGCGGCTCAAGCAGCCAGCTGCGGTGGCCGCTATCGCGATCGACGTGTTCGACATGCTCTCCGCACTGATCGAGGCTCGTGGTCGAGGACAGGTGGACGCCGATCTGTCCGGGGGCCTGGTGTTCTCGGCAGCGGGCGTGGCTACCGCTGCGGCCGCTCTACGGACGCCAGCGCCGCGATGAACGGCTCACGGACCGCCGGGTCGCAGTGCTTGGCCTCAAGCGCGCGCTTCTCGGCGTCGGGATCTTCACTGGCCGGGTGGTCGCGGCCCGGAACCGCAGGCGAGCGGCAGCGATGAGCGGCCGTCCCACGGTGGCCCGGGAAACGTCGCGTCAACCGTGATGCGTCGGCCGTCGATCACGATGGTGATGTAGGGTGGACATCGGCGAGACCATCCTCGGGGACCACCTCTGCAACGGCGGCGCCGAAAAGCTTGGCGGCGCGAGTGCGATCCAGCTGGTAGACGCGATGGACGATCAGCGGTTCGGTCTCGGGGAAGCGATCGGCCAACGCTTGGGCGAGGAACAAGTGCTTGGTGGAGCAGGTGCCGCGACGCTGGCGCAGCATCCCCTCCACGGTGCGATCACTCGGACGACCATACGGCAGCTCCCGCACAGCTTCAGCTCGCTGAACCAGCGACGAGTCGAGTGAATAGAGCGCGTCGATTGACTCAGAGTAAAGGGAGACTAAGCGGCTACGCCCCGGGTTTGCTCTGAGCCGGGAGTTCCTCGGCCAGGCGTTCGGCGTCTGCCACGCCGGTCCGGGCGCGCTCGGCAAGAACGCGCTGCGCCGTCACGTTGACATCGGCCGCCGCCGTCGTTGTCGACGACCTATCGCGTCACTAGCGACGACGGAGTAGGCCCCGTCGGTGCGCACCACGAGGCCAGCGGCTTCTAGCTCCCCGATCCGGTTCGATAGCTGCCCGGCTTTCCCCTTGGGGAGCCCGAGCCTTGTCAGTATAGCTCCGTGTGCTTGAGGCCAGAATTCTGGCGAAGCTCGCGTACGATCCCGGCTGCGCGTCTCATGGGCGAGCGCATGCAACACCGACTCCATCCGGGACCTTCTCTATAGTAGTTTCCAAGTAAAGCAACTCGGAAACTCCAGAGCGGAGAGCAATCGGACGACATAGGGTACGAATGTGCGCCCGGTGGGACTCGAACCCACACGGCAGCCAGCGGGACCGGGACCTTGGCAGACCATCGATCCTAACTGGCAGTATCGCCACACGGCTTGAGGGCGGGCGCGTCTACCAGTTCCGCCACGGGCGCGACAACCATCCTCGGTTGCGCACCGGACGGATTGGCGGGGGGGAAGGTAGCCCCGATCGCATGGGTGCCCTAGCGCCTACGTCCCGGCGGGTTCCCGGTACATCAGCCGTCTTCCGCCCGTCCGGCTGACGAGCAGGTCGTTTCGATGCCGTGGTGTCGTAGTTTGCGATCCATCATCTTGAGCACGAGCGCAAGCACTCGCTCTCGCGAGGTCTTCGACCTGCTGGAGCCAGGCAGGTAGGTGTTGCGGCAACTTCGAGCACGTGGCGATCAGGCGCACGCTGGCCCGTGAGCCCGTGAGCCCGATGTCCAGCAGGCGCCAGACTATGTAATCGGGATACACCTCGTGCGGCCATCCCTACAGAGGAGCCCTCCGCGGGTCAGTCGTGCGCGGGGTCGGCCAGGGCCGTGGTCATCATCTGCACCCAGGTGTCGACCAGCGTCTCGTCGTCGACCTGGGCGGGGATGCCGAGGACGTCGCGGAGCAGGCGGGAGGAGAGCAGCGAACCGAGTCCGAAAACGGCTATCGCCGTGGCCTCCTCGGCCGATATCGCGCGCTCGGCGCGTTCACCGATCCAAGTGGCGAAGCCCGTGAACGTGGAGCTGACGAGCTGGTCGGCGGCGGTCAGCAGCTGGGGGCGGTTGCGTGCGTCGGAGGCGAGGATGCGCAGCAGCTCGGACTCGCTGTCGAGCTCGGCGAGGACGTAGCGAGCGGTAAGCGTCAGTTCGGCTTTGAGGTCGCCCAGCGATCCGAGTACGTGCCGGATCTCACGGAGCGCGCCGAGCCTTGAGAGCTGGCGCTCGATGCCGGCGGCGAGGACTGCTTCCTTGCTCTCGAAGTGGTGGTAGATGCCGCCGGCTCCGGGGGTGAGTCCGGCTGCAGCCTCGATCTTCGCGATGCTTGTGCCAGCGTAGCCGTGCTGGCTGAACAGGCGCATCGCCTCATCGACAATGCGCTCGCGGGTTGGGGTGATGCTTGACATGGGCCTGACTAAGTATACACTTAGCTGAAGCCAGTAGACCAAAAGGAGATGTGTTGGTGTCCGATGTCGGGCTTCCCCCAGACGCAGGTGACGCACCGCCGAAGGGTGACGGCATAGCTCGTGGGCGGTTGCGGCGCACCACACCGCTGGTGGCCCTGACCGCTCGCACTGCCGGCGAGGCGGTCGTGGTTGGGCTGCGCGGCAAGCTGGCAGGTACGGACAGCACCGAGTTTCACGTTCGCACGGCGGAGCGCTATGCCGAGCTGCTCGGCCGCTCTAAGGGTGCGCTGATGAAGGCGGGGCAGATGCTGTCGTTCGTGTCGGCTGGTCCCGCGGTGCCGGCGGAGTTCCAGTCGATCTACCAGGCGGCGCTGGCGCGGCTGCGCGACGGCGCACCGCCAATGGCGCCGGAGCTCGCGCGCTCCGTGTTGGAGCGCGAGCTCGGTCAGCGGACCGAGAGCGTGTTCGCCGAGTTCGAGTGGGAGCCGCTTGCGGCGGCTTCGGTCGGCCAGGTTCACGCGGCTCGGCTGCACGATGGTCGCGCCGTCGCGGTGAAGATTCAGTATCCGGGGGTGGCGGACGCGATCTGGGCTGACCTGAAGAACACAGAGTTGCTGGCGACTTTTCTGGGCTTGGTCATTGGCGGCCTGTCCCCGCGAAGGCTGAGCTTCGACCTTCGCGGCGCCGCGCGTGAGATGGGCGTTCGCATCACGGAGGAGCTCGACTATCGGCTCGAGGCTGCCAACCAGACGGAGTTCGCCGAGTACTACCGCGGGCACCCTTTTATCCACGTCCCGGAGGTGATCGGCGAGCTGTGCACCGATCGCGTGCTGACGAGGAGCTCGCGCAGGGCAAACCCTGGAGCGATGCACTCACCTCTGGGCAGGAGTTGCGCGACCAGTGGGCGGAGGCGATCCACCGCTTCGTCTATGGCACCTATAGACACCTGCATTTGTTCAACGCCGACCCGCATCCCGGTAACTATGTGTTCCACGAGGACGGGAGCGTGAGCTTCCTGGACTTCGGCTGCGTCAAGCGCTTTGACCGCGAGCAGGTCGAGATGATGGACGTGATCGTGCGCGAATGCTTTCGCAATGACGTGCTCGGAACTTGGCGGGCGTGCGTGGAGGCTGGGTTCTGGCGATCCTCGGACCCCGTCACCCCCGAGGAGGTGTTCGCCTTCTGGCGGGAGGACTGGGCGATGCTCTGGGCGGAGCAGCGGTTTGTCGTAACCCCCGAGTATGCGGCAAAAAGAATCGAACGTAGGTTGTCACCGAACGGCCCCTCGGCCAACGCTTTCCGGCACATCACCGCGTCGCCCGAGTACACGATCATGAGCCGGATCGAAGTAGGGGTGGCGTCAGTGATCGCGCAGCTGCGCGCCGGCGCGCACTGGGGCGCCATAACGGCAGAGCACTTGGAGAACGCCGCACCGCTCACCGCGATGGGCAAGCGCGAGCATGCATTCTTCCAGGAACGCCAGGTGGCAAGCCATGCCTGACTGGGCAGCCTGGCCGTTCCCGGTCGAGGATCCCTACCCCGCCTATCACGCCGCGCGCGCGCGGGCGCCCGTCCAATGGAACGAGCCGCTCGGCGCTTACCTCGTGCTCTCTTACGAGCACGCGGCAGCTGTTCTGCGTGGCCCCGAGTGGAGCTCTGACCCGCGCAACAGCCCGCAGCTGCTCGCCTCCCTCGGCGGACCAGGTCCAGTCGCGGAGGTGTGGAGCCGCTCGCTGCTGATGAGCGACCCGCCTGCCCACACGCGCCTGCGGACCGCGGTGAACCGCTTCTTCACCCCTCACGCGGTACGGCGGATCCGCGAGCGCGTCGCCGCGATCGTCGAGGCCGCATTCGCACCACTAGCCGAAGGCGAGCCGATCGAGCTGATGAGCGAGCTCGCCTACCCAATCCCGCTGGCGGTGATCGCAGAGCTGTTCGACGTCGGCGTCGAGGGGGCAGAACTGCTCCGCTCGGAGACCCCGACGCTTGCGCGGATGCTCGAGCTCGACCCGACGCCCACGGAGCGCAAGGCGATCGGTACGGCGGCGATGACGGTGATGTTGTTCCTCGTCCCGATCGTCGCGGAGCGACGGCTCGATCCGGGCGAGGATCTGCTGAGCGCGCTGATCCATCCCCCCGCGGCGGCGTCGCGCTGGAGACCGATGAGATCATCACGATGTGCCTGCTGCTGCTCGCCGCCGGTCATGAGACGACCGCGAACCTGATCGGCAACGGCACGCTCGCGCTGCTGCAGCACCCCGACCAGCTCGACTGGCTCGCGCAGCATCCCGACCTGACTCCCCAAGCCATAGAGGAGCTCCTGCGCTATGACAGCCCCGCCCAGGTCGCCTCCCGGGTTGCCCGAAACGATCTCGTGCTCGGTGGAGTCGGAGTGCGCAAGGGGCAGCAGGTGCTCATCGTGCTCGGTGCGGCGAACCGCGACCCCGCACGCTACCCCGACCCAGACCGGCTGGACCTCACACGCACAGGAGCACCCCACCTCGCGTTCGGCAACGGCCCGCACTTCTGCGTCGGCGCCGGGCTCGCCCGACTCGAGGCTCAGGAAACCTTCATACGCCTCTCACAATCGCCACTGAGACCGAGAGCCGGCTGCTGGTCGCATATCAGGGACGACTCTCCTACCTTCCGCCGGCTGCAAACGCTCCGTATCGAGGACAAGCGTCTCGAAGCAGGGCACCTGCTCGGTGTCGGCCAGCCCGACTGGCGTGACACGGCCAGATAGTCCTAGGGATGACATGACGGTGCCGCATGCGGCAACTACACAAGGAGACAGCGCATGATGATGAAGAATATTCGGATCGTTGTTGCAGCGCTGGTGGTTTGCGTGTGCCTGATCGCCGTGGCTGTCGCGTGGGCGGGAGAGACGGTGACGGTCCACGCGAGCTTCACGCCCGAGAAGCTCGGCGGCTCGACCAACCTCTCAGCCACGGCGACGTTTGGCTCCAACACCGCAAATCCGCAGTCGCCCGTCGTCAAAGTGACGGCCTATGGCCCAGCGGGCATGTCGGTTGACACCCGCGGCGCTGGTACCTGCACCGCGACTCTAGCGACGCTCGAAGAAACCGGTCCCAGCGCGTGTCCGGCTGACTCCCGTGTCGGCTTCGGCAATGGCATAGGGCTATTTGAAATAGCCAAAGAAGTCCTTCCCGAGCATTTCACGCTCGAATTCTTTCTCGCCCCCTCAGAACACGGACATCTCGTGATGCTGATTATGTCAACTCCGCCACACCGGCCTCCGATCAGAAAGCCCTGGTGGCTCGAGAGGTTCAGGGGCCCAACCCCTACGGAGTCGGTATCTCCTTCGAAATACCGGTCAGCCTCACGCTTCCCGGTGCCCCCCTCGGCTGGGAGGAACATGTCTCTTTCACGCTCGGCGCCACGAACGTCGCCTACTACAAAACGATCCACGGCAAGCGCAAGCTGGTCCACGTAAAGGGCATCGTCCTCCCCAAGACGTGCCCCCACGGCGGCTTCCCGATCGAGGCACAGGTCGGCTTCGCGGACGGCACCACGACCACAACCACGAACACCATCCCATGCCCGAGCAAGTAGGCGGGCGCACGGTCCTGACGGCGCTGATCATCTATGCGGCGCCGGCCGTGTCGGCGCAGGCGGAAACCGTGACCGCGATCCCGCCCTCTGGAGAGACCTCCGCGACGATCACACCGGTCCTCTCTCCCGACCGCCTCGACGCCAAGGGCGAGATCACGCTCACGATCCACTACACGGGGGGCGAACTCGGCGTGCCCTCCCCAGTGCGCCGGGCGGTCCTGCAGCTCCCAGCCGGGCTGACCCTCGACATCCCCAGCCTGCGCAGCTGCAGCACGGCGCGCCTGGAAGCCCGCGGGGCGCGCGGCTGCCCGAGGCAATCCGAGATCGGCACCGGACAGGCGCTCGTCGAGGCAAACCTGGGAGCACAGCCAATCACCGAGACCGCCACCCTGCGGGCCTTCCTCGGTCCGCTGGACAACCTGCAGCCGACGTTCGAGATCCTCGGCCAAGGCTATACGCCGATCGGCCAAGAGATGGTGCTCACCGCGACGACGCTACCCGATCGTCCGCCCTATGGAGAACAGCTCGTGATGTCCATTCCCCCGATTCCCTCAATCCCCCCCGAGCCCGATGCCTCGATCTCAAGCTTCTCGCTGACGATCGGCTCCGACAGCCCTCACCGCCCGCGCGACGCGAACACGATCCTGATCCCCTCCAGCTGCCCGGCGGGCGGGTTTCCGTTCGCCGGGCAGTTCACCTACGCCGACGGCTCTGACGGCGGCGCGCTGGCGAGGGTCCCGTGCCCCGTCATGAGAAGGAGAAAGCCGAAGGAGGCGCGAGGAATGTGTCAGCGAGCGCTGGATGGGCAGACTCGATGAGGCTCCGAGGTGGCTCGGGGGTCCTGACGGCCGTCGCGCTGCCTCGGCGTGCTGACCGCGGTTGGGTCGCTCGTTCCGAGAGCGTCTGGGTCCACGGCGCCATCGGCGGTGGTGGCGAGTACGTTCTTCCTGAACGAGACGGGCCGGCTGCACCTCACGAGCAAACACGAATTCACCCTCAACGAGCAGGGCTCCGGGTCCGGCACGATCCCTGGCACGATCTACGTGCATCTGACGATCGTCTCGACGAGCGAGGTGACCGCTGAAGTGAGCATGTACCCGAAGGGGAGCTCGATCACCGGCCGCGGAACCGCGAGCTATAAGCGAGGTCACACGAAGGAAGCTTCTCAGGCTCCTTGTCGATCATTCGCGGCACGGGGCGGTATCAGCGTGCGCACGGGTCGGGCCTCAGCTTCACAGGGACGATCCAGCGATCGCCAACGACGCGATCCCGTGCACGTGAGCGGTCGGTATCTGACTGACGCGGTCTCCGACTGACGCGGGGCGTGGCGCGAGGTGCTCGAGTGCTGAGCTACATGACCTCGTCAAGCACTACCCCGCGGTGGGCGGCGAGACCGTCCGTGCTGTGGATGGCGTTTCGCTGTCCGTCTCACCCGGTGAGATGGTCGTGTTGTACGGGCCGAGCGGGTCGGGTAAGACGACACTGCTGCTGATGGTCGCCACGCTGCTCGAGCCGACGAGTGGTCGGGTGCTGATCGGAGGGCGCGATGTGTCTTCGCTGTCCGAGCGGGAGGCGTCGCACTTCAGGCTCTCCGAACTGGGGTTCATCCGCCAGAACTTCGATCTGCTGCCGGGCGTCTCGGCGATCGACAACGCCGTGTTGAAGCTGCTGGGAACGATGCGTTGGAGCAGGCGCGACGGAGATCACGCCGTTGCTCGAGCGTCTCGGGCTGGGCGGGCGACTGGCGCCATCGCTCGGAGACGCTGTCGATGGGTGAGCGTCAGCGTGTGATGATCGCGAGGGCGCTGTCGACCGAGACCGCGTCTGTTGCTCGCGGATGAGCCGACGGGGAGCCTCGACACCCAACGCGGCCGCGAAGTGCTCGAGTTGCTAAGAGGTTTGTGCCGTGAGCGTGGCGTCGCGATCGTGCTCGTCAGTCACGACCCGGTCGCGGCCGCGTATGCCGATCGGGTGTTCGCGTTGCGCGACGGCGGCTCTGCGACTCGAGATCGAGCAGCACGACGCCGGAGATGGCTGGCGGACGGCGCAGGCAGCGCCGCGGCGCAGCCGGCCGGGCCTGGCCGTAGTCCGAGGACGCTGGGTAGGGGTTAACTCCAACGCGTTGCGTTTGTGGTGGGTGCGGTTGCGCGCACGGCTGGTGCGGGAGTGCTTCGCGGTCGTCGGAATCGCCGCCGGCGTCGCGCTGCTGTTCGCTTCGCAGGTATCCAGTCAGAGTCTTCAGAGCAGCGTGGGTCAGCTCTCCCGCGGGATCGTCGGCAGCGCGACGCTGCAGTTGCTGGCGCGCGACCCGCACGGCTTCCCCGAGAGCATGCTCACCCGTGTGCGCGAGATCCCCGGCGTGCGCGCCGCCGCACCGCTGCTCGAAGCCAGCGCGAACGCGGTCGGCCCGCAGGCAGCGAGTCGATCGAGCTCCTCGGAGCGCGAGGAAAGCCTGGACCAGGCTCGGCGGGAGCCTCGTGCGTCGGCTGGACTCGAACGTTCGGGGGCGTCGGCGGGATCGTGCTGACCGCGCCGCTCGCACGCACGATCGGCGTCACGAAGTTCGGCAAGGAAGTCCGCTTCCAGCTCGCCGGGCACACAGCGCGCGCGCCGCTGTACGAAACCTGTCCGCAAGGCGCGATCGGGGCGCTCGCCGCGAGCCCCGTAGCCGTCGCGCCGCTCGAATTCGTCCAGGAAGTGACAGGCCTGCAAGGTCGCGTGAGCCGGATCCTCGTCGCACCCACCTCCGGCGCGGAACAGCGGGTGCGGGCCGCGCTGCGGCGATCGCGGCGGGCCGCCTGAACGTCGAGTCGACCGGCTACGACGAAAGCTGTTCGCGAAGGCCGCCGCGGCGAGCAACCAATCGACCGCACTGTTCGCGGTCATCAGCGCGCTCGTGGGGTTCCTGTTCGCCTTCAACGCGATGCTGCTGACCGTCCCCCAGCGCCGACGACTGATCGCCGATCTGCGCCGCGACGGATACACGCCCCGGACCGTGATCGCGGTGCTGCTGCTCGACGCGCTCGTGCTGGGGGTGATCGCATGCTTGCTCGGGCTGGCACTGGGGGAAGAGCTCTCGATTCATGTATTGCATTCCAACCCGGCGTATCTGTCGCTGGCGTTCGCGATCGGCTCGCAGCGCATCGTGACGTGGCAGAGCGTCGCGCTCGCCACGGGCGGGGGCATGCTCGCCGCGGTCGTGGCGGTGCTCAGCCCGCTACGCGACATCCTCTCGCGCGATCCGCTGGCCGCGATCGCGCCGACGCGAACAAGACGCGCCAGGCGGGGCGCGGAGGTACGCGGGCGCGGCTCGCGCCGGAGCGGACGCGGCGGTGAGTCGGAGCCCGGCCCACCCGAGCTGCTGGCGCTCGCGGGCGTGGCGTGTCTGGCCGCAGCCACCCTGATCCTGCTCGCCGCGCCGGACGCCGCGATCCCGGGATGGTGCTGCTCGTCGGCGGCGCTGCTGCTGGTGCTGCCGTTCGTGCTGGGTACGCGCTCGTGCTCGTCAGGCGGTCGCGCGCATGATCACGAGCGCCGTGCCGCACGTCGCGGTGATGGAGCTCAGCGCGGCGGGCGCGCACGGCCGTGGCGATCGCGGCGACCGGCGCGATCGCGGTGTTCGGCAGCGTCGCGATCCAGGGCGCCCACGGCGATCTGCTCAAAGGACTGGAAGACGCCGCGCACGAACTGAACGCGTTCACGGACGTGTGGGTCGCGCCCGCCGGCGCCTACAACCTGCTCGACACGACCCCATTCCCCGGCGAGCAGGCAAAAGCTCGAACGCCTCCCCGGCGTGCGGGCGGTCAGCCTCTACCGCAGTGGCCTGCTGGACTGGGCGAGCGCCGCGTGCTGGTCATCGCGCCACCCGCGAAGCCACCCGCTGCTGCCCGCCGCCAAATCGCTGCAGGGCAACATGGGCCAGGCCACAGCGCGCGTGCGCGCCGGCGGCTGGCTGGTGCTCTCCCGAGCGCTCGCCGCCGAACACCACCTGCACATCGGCCAGGCGTTCACGCTGCCAACCCCCAACCCGATGATGTTCCGCGTCGCAGCGCTATCCACGAACGTCGGCTGGGCACCCGGCGCGATCATCATGAACGCCACCGACTACGCCCACGCCTGGGGAAGCCAGGACGCCAGCGCCTACAACGTCGTGCTCACGCAGCGGCGAGCCCAACCGCCGGGGCGGGCGAGATCCAGCGGGCGCTGGGGCCGGGTCGGGGCTGGCCGTGCAGAGCGCGCAGGCGCACACCGCCAAGCAGAGCGCGCTCAGCCGCCAGGCCCTCGCGAGCCTCACCCAGATCGCGACGCTGATCCTGATCGTCGCGGTCCTCGCGATGGCCGCCGCGATGGGCGCGATGATCTGGCAGCGCCGCCCACGCCTGGCGAAGCTCAAGCTCGAGGGGCTCCCCCGAACCGAGCTGTGGCACACGATCCTGCTCGAGAGCTGATCCTGCTTCGCCGTCGGCTGCGTGACCGGGGCGGTGTTCGGCGCTCTACGGCCAGCAGCTGGCCGACCGCGCGCTCGCGAAGACCGTCAACTTCCCCGTCGTCTACTCCGTCACGGCGCTCAGGGCGCACTCGAGCCTCGCGCTCGTGACCCTCACCGCGCTAGCGATCCTCGCGATACCCGGCTGGCTCGCCGCCAGCGTACCCGCCGCGCTCGCGCTGCAGGACTGATCCTCATAGGAGAGGACGCGCATACGCTCACGCCGCTTCACACGCGCTGCCTGAGATGATCTATGCCGTGCTCAATCGAGTCGAGGCCCCTCGCTTTCAGATCATCCACTTCGCCAAGAGCTCTCCGGCGTGACGGCCGGTGCCCCGAATACCGTGCACGAGGCGGCGGCTGAGGGTTTCGCGCGTGGGGCGGGCGCCTACAGCGCGGTCGCCCGAGCTATCCCGCTGAAGCTGTGTCCTGGCTCGCCGAGCAGCTGGGACTGGCGCCCGGTAGGAGGGTGCTGATCTCGCTGCCGGCACCGGCAAGCTGACACGTCTGCTGGTCCCCACCGGCGCCTCGCTCATCGCGGTTGAGCCGGTCGCTGAGATGCGCAGCGCCCTGGCCGGGCTGGCGCCCGGAGTCGATGTGAGAGCGGGCACCGCGGAGGCGATCCCGTTGCCAGATGCCGGCGTCGATGCGGTCGCCGTCGCGCAGGCGTTTCACTGGTTCGCAAGCGAGCAGGCGCTCGCGGAGATTGCTCGCGTCCTGACATCCACGGGCCGCCTTGGGCTGGTCTGGAACCGCCGCGACCTGCGCGAGCCCCTGCAGGCCGCGATCAGCGAGATCATCGAGCCTCATCGCGGATCGACACCGTCCTTCATGACGGGAAACTGGCGAGAGGCTTTCCAGCACACGCGACTGTTCATCCCAACAGCCGAGCATCGAGTCCCCTACGAGCAGTCCCTCACCATCGATCAGCTCATCGACCGTGTGCTCTCGGTCAGCTTCATTGCGGCACTCTCACCATCTGCGAGAGACGAGGTGGAGAGAGAGGTGCGAGCGCTCGCGCAACGCCACGACGACAGACCACTGCGCCTCGGCTACGTCACCGAGCTCTACTCCTACGGGCGGGGTTGACTTGGGATGAGTACTCCTGCCGTGCTGTTCGTACCTATGCTTCTCCTTGCCAGCACAGCAAGCTCTGTGCTCCGTGTCATCTTTGGCGTCATACTGATAGGTGCGTTGCTCGGGTTCGCGGTGATTTGCGCGATGAAGGGTAAGTGGGTGTTCTTCGTCCTCGGCTGGTTCAGCGGCATCTTCTGGATGGTAGGGGCGTGGCGACTCGCTAAGCCCAACTCTTATTGGGCCAAGCGGCGATACGGAGACGCGGAGCTCGCGGAAGCGCAGCTACGCTTCCCCCGCAAACTGCTCTCCCGGTCGGAAGATGTTGATGACTCGTAGACACACAAGCCTCTTAGCTCCCCTTGGCATGATCTCGTGTTGATGCTTCGGATAATCGCAACATCACTCGCCCTCGCCGCAACCGTCGTGCTGGTCGCGGGCTGCGGCAACGGAACCAGCGTCAGGGTCTCGGCTATCGCCAGCGCAAGCCCCGTCACTGAAGCCCAGCTCGTTGTCTACGCACACGCCGTCAACCTGCGTGTCGCCGACCTACCCGAGGCGGTTGCTCGTGGCTCTGCGGAAACAGTGAAACACCGACGGTCGGAGAGTCCGCTCCTCCGTTGCACCGGACTGACCTCTGCTCAGAACGTGCTGGCGATCGCATCGCGATCTCTCAACGGCAGCGGCGGGGTCTTCCAATCCGCAGTGCTTGCAATGCCGAGCACTGCTGTCGCCACGGCTTACGTCGCGGCCTTCAACACGTCGCGCGGTCGCAAGTGCCTGGAGCGAACCGTCAGCGGTACACAGGCGAAAGTCATCAGCGCGGTCCCACTTGCCGTCCCGGTCGGTCCGGGCAGCGTCGGAGTTCGCACCCTCGTAAGGTTCGGGAGCCCGGGGTCTCCACGGCTCTACATTGATGAGTTCTTCTTCGTCGTGGGTCCAACTGTGGTTTCGCTGCTCACGTCTTATGGAGAAAAGCCCGCTCCTCTCGCTATCGAGCGACGGCTGCTCTCGCTGCTCTACAGCCGCGCCGAGGCGCACAAGCTCAGCTGAGGCGGGCACAGGAGATCCATGCGCCGACAGCTGGCCCGGGTCTCAACGCGCGGCCGGAGCCGGCGATGGAGCTTCGGTATTTGGGAGCCCGAGCGCGTGGATGATTTCGGTGCTGTGGGAGAAGAAGTTTTTGATTGCTTCTTCGAGTTGCTTGTTGGTGGGGCGACGTGGAATCAGCGCTCGCTCGTCTGGATGCTCGTAGGGCTTGAGCATTCGCAGGATCATTTCTTCGAGGCTCCCGGAGTCTTTTTCGTGTGAATTGACCACGATTGTCACCTTGCTGTTGGCGGCGCTTTCCTGTCGTTCCAGTTGCGCCATGCTCGGGGGCACCGTTTGATAGCCGCTGGCAGCGATAGCGTGCGCCTCAGAGCAGATGTCCGGCATGACCAGTTCGACGTTCGCCCTCGCTTCTTCGGCTGAACCACGTACGTAATAGGTCAGCTTGTGGTTGCTCCAGTGCAGTCGCTCGACCTTCTTCGTGAAGGCGATCTGTGCCTCACGCGTCGGCGCGCCGGAAGCGTGAGAGACCTGGGCAAGCGTCTGCCACTCCAGCGCTCCGATCGCTTTCGTCGCCGACGCGCCCGCGAGCACGTTCGGGCACTGGTTCTCGACATGAGCGACAAGTTCGTGGACAGCCGCTTGCGAGGCCGAGGAGCTGCGGGCCTCAGCCTGCCGCAACACATGCTTGGCCTGCAGATACGCCCGCGTCGCGGCGATGTCCGACTGCCTTACACCCCTCGACGCCTGAATCGGCTTCGCGAGCGCCAGCGCTCCAGAACAGAGCACGAACACGAGCCCGAGGCACGCCGCCAGCCTGACCATCGCCGCAGTATACGTGGACCGGGCCGCTCGACCGGGGTGCGCTGCAGGAGTGCGCCGCGGCGGTTCTCGGCAAGCACGACTTCACCGCGTTCACGCCCTCGGAAACCGATCACAAGTACTTCAACTGCAACGTCAGCCGCGCGGACACCCACGCGAGCGCCGCCGTGTCCGTCACGGTTCCGCGTAACCTTCGCAGAACTGCGCCGCTTCTGTCGCCTTTGCCTGCAGGTTTTCGGTGTAGACGGTCGAGCCGTTCGCGCCGAGTACCGTCAGTTCGGAGGGCAGCGCGCTGAACACGCCGTAGACGAGCGGCCCCTTTGCGTGCAGGCGCGGTTCGAGCGGGACCACGTTCAGCGCGACGGCACCTTGGGGGGTTCGCGCCACCACTGACTTTCCTGGCGGGGCGAGGATTCCGTAGAGGATCGCGTAGGGGTGCGGGGCGCAGCCGATCGACAGCGACCAGGGGAACGCATTGCTCGCGCCGGGTCCGATCGCTGGTTCATTGAGTTCCGGGTCGACGCCGGTGTCGACGCTGAGGAAAGGCTCGCCATTGAAGTTCGCCGAAGGCACTGATCGTGAAGGGTTCCCCTTCGGGGGTGTGCCCGGTGGCGAGCTCCGTGCTCGTCGGCAATCCCGTTTCCGACTGCCCGCGTGGCTTGACACAGCGGTATCGCGGCAGGTGCAACGTGAGCACGACTTCCTCGCCGGCATTCAGCTCGACGAGGGACACGGCGTGGCTGCGTGCTGCCGCGGATCTCCTGGGCGTAGATGCCCGCCGGGCCGCCGTCTCTTCGCGGTACCCGGACCACACGCGATTTGATCGTGCGTCCGTCGGCGAGCACCAGCCTGACCGAGCGCACGGACGCCGGCACCGCGGTCTGGATCGTCTCGATGCCCGCTTCGCAGAACACCGCGGGGTGCCGGTAGCGGGGCGGGGAGAGGCAGATGGGGTTGTTGGGGCCGCCCTCGATCAGCACTTCGGGAGCGCCCGGCCGGGTGTATGCCACCGTCGCCGACCGATGGCAAGAGCTCCCGCCGCCCAGGATGCCCGACGTCCGGAGCTCACCTCGAAGCGCGTGCCGGCGGCGGTGCGCCCGTGGCCCACAGGGATCTGCTTGGGTTCTTCGGCCCCGACATCGCGGGAACCCGACGATCCGACTCAAGCGAGAAAACGCCTGAAAGTCGGTGGAGGCTGGCAAGGAACTTGTTCTCGACGGCGTTGGTCTTGCGGATCAGCGCTCGATCCGATGCGTTCTCGTAGGGCTTCAGCAGCGTGTCCAGCGAACGTCCTTCTTCCAGATCGGACGCTCTTCCGCGCTGCTTGCGACGCTTCGAATTCTCGGCTGGCCGCCGACAGGGTGCGATAGCCGCTCTGGGCCCAGGCCCTCGCGTCGGCGCAGAATGACGGAGCTGGGGTGGAGACGGCTTCGAGCTTGGCCGTGGTCGCGGCCTGGAGAAGCGAGGCGATCGTCGGGTTGCTCCACGAGAGCTGGCGTACTTCGGCGGCGTAGGCTTCCTCGGCCGGGCGATACAGGCTGTTGCCGGGTCGGTCGACCGCCGTAGCGAGCTCCGCCTCGATCGTTTGCTGTTGCTGGGACAGGCGGGCGTTTTCGCCCCTGGCACGGGGTGGGGGCGCCGGGAACAGCTTCAGGGACGGTTCCTGTGGCATCCCCGACACCACCCCGGGGCATTCTCGAGCGATCTGCGCCGCTGCGGCGCTCTCCGCGCCGCGCGCCGCGGTGGCTTCGTGCAATAGCGCCGTGACGAGCTTGTATTGGGCGATCAGGTAGGCGTGCGTGGTCTGCGCGTCGGAGCTCGACGCGGCGGCGACCGGCACGCTGCCGCACAGCGCCGCGGAGGCGAGGACGAGCGCGGCGCCGACCCGCCCCCTCCATCGCCCCAGCCACCGCCTCCGCCGCGGGCGCAGCGGCAGGTTGCGGCGCCGACTGCCTTCGTTCGCATTCACAGACGGCGAGCATATAGCGGGACCGTTTGCCCTGGGCGGACGGGCAGACGCTCCAGGGCACGCTGGCCTTCATCCAGCGCACCCGCGAGCAGCTCCCAATCAGGTCAGAGCAGCAGATCGCCCTGCAATCGCTCGGCAAGCGCATCGGCTGTGGCGTCGGCAGCTTGGGCTCCGCTGTCGATGACGTGGGTCTCGAACGGGCCGAGATCGGCGAAGTCGTGCCAGAGGCGCTCCACGACAGCGGCGTCGGAGAGCCGGTTTGATGCACGACTCCCAGCTCTCTCGAGACAGACGGCGAGAGGTGCCCGCAGCACCGCGTAGGCGACCCGGTGGCCGGCGGCGCTCAACGAATCGCGCAACGGCCGCAGGAACCATCTGGGGATAACGATCCCGTCGATGATCGTTAAGTAACCAGCGTTTGCGTAGCCGGCCGCGGCCTGAGCCACGATGCGCATGACGGTGGTGTTCTGCTCATGGGACTCGGGCTTCCACGGCTCGATGTAGCCAGCTTGGATGAAGTGGAAGAACCGATCGGACTCGAGATGCACGGCGCGCCGCGATTTGGCGGCGAGAAGCTGAGCCACCCCGTGGTCTTGCCCGAGCCCGGAGCTCCGGTGAGGATCAGAATGGGGTTATCGTCAGACTCGTGCATGCGCTGACACCGCCGCTGGGCGCCCAGAGAAGACCGCGCGGCCTCGTCCAGCAGCCCGCCGAACCATACCCACCGGTGTCAACCGGTCGCGATCGCGACCAGCGGGGTCGGTCGGTGGCTCAGAAGCTTTCGCATTGGATGAGGTCGAGGACGATGGGCTTTTCGGCTCTGGGTGGGGTTTTGGTAGCAATCGGGTTCTGCTACCGAAACTGCCGAAAAGCGTTGATATCAAGGGAGTTGGCGTGGTTGGCCGAAGGCTCGAAAACCCAGTAAACAAGCCAAATCGGGGCCCTAAAAGCCGGGCCTCCTAAGCGGTAGATCCAGGTTCGACTCCCGGCGGGGGCATCATCAGAAAAGCCCTGGTAGTTGGCATGTTTTCACAGCAGGTTGATACACGCTGAGAGGCCATATCGGCCCGAAAAACCCAGCCGCTGGCTAAACGCTGGCAATACTCCACACTTTGCTGCCCCGCGCTTCTCATTGGCAGCGCCGTCGCATCGTGGCTCGACGAGCAGAGGTGAGGGCGTTGCGGACTCTGTAGGACTGCGACTAGGTCCCCGACCCCGGGTGACGGAGATCGGTCAGCGGTTGCGGGGGTGAAGCTCGGCCCACTCCTCGTAGGTGTCGATGCTCACCAGGAAGGGATCGAGGCCGGCGAGTCCCAGCAGGCCGAAGGCCCACGGCCAGGGGTCGCAGAAGTAGACGGTGGGCGCCCAGGTGTGACTGTCCTTGCCCTGTCGCAGCTCCAGCTGGACGGTCGCGGCGCGCCCGGTCGTTTGCAGGCCACCGACGACGATCTTATGCTCGGTCGCGTCGGTGAGGTCGGTGCCGGCCAGTTCGGCGACGTGCTCGGCCATGCGAACGTCACTGGCTCCTGTGTCCAGCAGGCAGGCCTGCGGCGCGAGATCGAGTCCTTCGACGACGAGGTCAACGACAGGGCGTGCGCGGCCAGTGTGACCGGGGAGGGCCTGAAAGGAGTGTCTCACCAGGGCGCAGCGCCGCTGGCCTGCAGCTCATCGCTCGGCACGCGGAACATGCTGTCGGCTCGCTGGCGATGCTCAGCCAGCCAGCCGACGACCGTACGCGGCTCGGGCGCCGCGACGAGCACCTCCGCGTCCCTGGTCGCGACCCACTGCCCGATGAACGGCTCCAGTGCCTCGGCGCTCGGCCGCTGTCGCGTGCTCCGCGATTTTGGCGCCGGCGAGCGCTCGTGGGTCTTTGCTGCGGGTTGACCCGGGCGCCGTCCGGCGGGGAAACCCAATCCGGTCAAGATCCGTCGTGCCTGATGAGTGGTGAAGTCCGCTCGGTCCAGTCCCGTGACGAGGCTGATTGCCTGCTTGGGCGGGTAGCGCCGGTGGCCGATCACGACATAGTGGCTGGTGATCGGCTCGGGTAGTGCCTGTCTGAGGGTGCGCTCGACGCGATCCGCTCGCAGCTCAAAACGCCGCTTGGCGATCGTGACGGTCTTGGGTGATGTCTCCAGCATGGTTTCTCCGATCCGTCTCTGAACTGTAGCGCAGATGGTGGTCGCGATCCAGCGTGTCGGATGGCCTGGTTGAGCGGCCCGTGCTAGCCGCTGGAGCCGAGGCTCGGCCCGCCGGTCCGGCCAGCTCGCCCCACGGCGGCTGGGCTTCGGTGTTGTCGATCGTAGGCCAATCGGCGCCGCCGGGGGTGTTAAGTGGACAGGAATGAGAGCGAGATCGACCAATGGCTGCTCGAGGATCTCCTGCTTCCAGAGTGCACGATACGTGGCGGGCCGCGTTGATGCTGAAGGCGAGCTCATACGGTCCTAGCAGCAGCACGACGAAGACGAGCAGACTGGCCGCTCCGATCAGACCAACGACCAAAGCGATCGTCTCCGCGACGCCGCTCGGATGCCCGCCTTGGAAGACACGCTTGGCCAGCAGGGACTCAATCACGGCCGCCTAGAGATCCGGCCTTTTCGGCTGTCGCGTGGGCCAGCCTCCAGGACCTTTCTCAGGCCCGAAGGGCCGTGACTTGCTGTGCCAGCACCGGAGGTGCGTTGTTGGCCTGTGCGGTGAGCAGGGCCGAGCGCTGCTTGCAACGCGCAGCGAGGTGGCCGCTTACTCCTGAGCTCCGACGATCATCAGCGCGAACCCGTCGTAGCCCTTGCTGCCGACCGTTTGGATGGCGGTGGCATCGACTCCTTGCTCGGCGGCGACCCTCTCGAAGAAGAGTCGCACGCCGCGGATGCCCTCGTTGCCGAGTGTGGGGTCGTCGGCGTCGGGGTCGAGGATTGCGCCGTCGCGGACGACGTTGTCGACGATGATCAAGGTGCCGGGTCTGGATAGCTTTAGAGACCACTCGAAGTAGCCCGGGTTGTTCTTCTTGTCGGCGTCGATGAAGATCAGGTCGAATGGGCCTGCTCCCTCGGCGAGGAGCTGGGGCAGGGTTTGGAGCGCCGGTCCGACGTGCAGCTCGACGGTCTGTGCGAGCCCGGCGCGGGCGATGTTCGCTCGGGCGACCTCGGCGTACCGAGGCTCGGCCTCGAGCGTGAGGAGGCGCCCGCCCGCGGGTAGCGCCCGTGCCAGCCAGATCGTGCTGTAGCCCCCGAGCGTTCCCAGCTCCAGGATCGTGCGCGCGCCCTGTACGCGCGCGAGCAGCCCCAGCAGCTTGCCCTGGTTCGGCGTGACCGCGATCGGTGGCAGCCCCGCCGCTGCGCTGGCCGCAATGGCGGCGTCCAGCGCCGGGTCCTCGGGCACGAGCAGGTCGGTGATGTAGCGGTCCACGGCCGTCCACCGCTCCTGGGGCGCGGACTCGGTGTTCGTCTCCTCGCTCACGACAGGCACGCTATCCCATACCCGGTGTGCTTTTCTTCGCAAAATCCAGGAAGCCCTTGGGCGGAGTACTTGTGCTCGCCGTCGGAGGTGCCTATGTTGCTGCTCGACGCGGAACCGAGCCGCAAAGAGCGAGGCCATCGAGGTGTGAGGCCGCGCCACCCAAGCCGGAGCGCCGCAAGGCGAGCTGTGGAGGGTTCCTCAAGTGGCGCGGGACCGCGTCGTTTTGTTCTCGGAGCCGCCGTGGTCTTCCTACTCGGCTTCGTCGCGCTGATCGTGCTGTGTATCGTCGCTGTGGTTCAGTCGATGCGTTCGCGGCGGACCAGCGCCTAGGCGCTCACACAGCCTCCCCCGCGAGCACGGCGTTGAGAACTGGTCACGGCTGTACGCCGCGAGGTCGGTCGGCTGGCGCAGACGTGCCGCCGCAGGCACGCTCCAGACATCTCCCCCGTGATCGCCTAGACGTTGGACTTGATGTTGCCACCGTCGACCTGATAGACAGCGCCGGTGATGTAGGAGGCCTGCTCGGAGGCCAAGAACGCGACGAGGTGACCGAGCTCGATCGGCTCACCGAGGCGGCCCAGGGGGATCGTGGCGGCGAGCGGTGCTATCTGTTCCTCGGCCAGCTTGCGCGCCTGCGCGTCGGCGCTCACCAGGCCGGGGTTGATGCGGGACGTGAGGAACAGGCCCGGAAGCACCAGGTTGATCGTGATGCCGTCCTTCGCAAGCTCGGGCATGATCGCCTTCATCAGCCCTGCGATGCCAGGGCGGATCCCGTTCGAGAGGTCGAGGTACTGCACCGGCTCCTTCACGGAGCTCGACTGGATCCCGATGATGCGGCCCCAGCGCCTCTCGCGCATATGGGGTAGGACCTCCCTCACGAAGCGAACGAAGGTCAGCGTGACGAGCTCGAACGCTTGCCGCCAGTCGTCGTCGGTGAGGTCTCCGAACTTGCCCGGCGCCGGGCCGCCGGAGTTGTTGACGAGGACGTCGACGCCGCCGAAACGCTCGGCCGTTGCCCCAACGACGCTCTGGATGCCCTCGGCGGTCGTGAGGTCGGCCTGGACGGCGAGTACCTCGGCGTGCGCCTCACGCCGGATCTCCTCAGCAGCCGCTTCGAGATCCGCCTCGGTACGCGCGCAGATCGTGACCCGTGCACCCTCGCGCGCGAGTGCGAGCGCCGACGCCTTGCCGAGGCCCTTGCTCGACGCGGCAACGAGCGCCACCTTGCCGTTCAGTTCTAGATCCACGCATCTCTCCGAGCTAGATTTTGACTGCCGTGGGCTCGCCGCTCCGGTTGACTCTACCGCGTCCGCGCCAACGGGCGCCTGAGGAGCCAGGCGGACCGTGCTGATCTCAATCGAGATCGAATGCGGCTCCGATCGCGTCGTCGTACTCGCCGGCTCGTTCGCGGTAGTAACCGGCCCGCTCGGCGAGCGGGCGCTCGACATCGTCAGTCATGCTCATTCTTGCGGCGCTGGGGCAGGCACATCTATCCTCACCTCACAGGTGACAGAGTTGGCGATGATCTCGCCCATCAGCCGTTCGCGCCCATGCGTCGCGCCTTCGCAGCGGCGAGCCGGCGCTTGAGTCTGGCGCGCACGTCGGGCCAATCATCGTCGGTGACGCTGTAGTAAGCGGAGTCGCGCACGCCGACGTTCGCCGTCAGCATGTGCCTGCGGAAGATCCCCTCGAACTGGGCGGGCAGTGCCGCGAGCGCGGCGCGGGAGCGCTCGTTGCGAGCGTCGGTCTTGAACTCGACCCGCATACACCCCAGCCGCTCGAAGGCGTGCTCGAGCATCAGCAGCTTCGCCTCCGTGTTCGCGCCGGTGCGCCACACCGCGGGTATGAGCCATGTCGCGCCGATCTCAAGACCGCGGTGCTCGGGGCGCAGCGTGTGAAAGCGCGTGCTGCCGATCACCTCGCCGCTAGCGTGATCGATCGTGGCGAGCACGCACTCGCTACCCGTCTTTGTCTCGGCCAGGCTTGCCTGAAACCACTGGTCGAAGAACTCCCGACTCTTGCCAACCGGGGTCGTCCACGTCCAGATCTCCGGGTGCTGAGAAGCCCTCCACAACGCCTCCTCGTGACGAGCTTCAAGAGGCTCCAGCACGACGATCTCGCCTTCCAGGCGTCTGGTCAATCCGTCCCACATGCCGTCTGGAGGCTATCGGCGACGCTCACGGGTCAGTCCGCCGCGAGACGCACGAACCGCACACGATCACGCTGCCTGGTATAGCCAGTTGCCTTCCAGAAGCTCATCGCGCCTGCCTCGTCGTCGTCGACGACGATCGCGGTGAGCCTGACCGCGCCCCGCTCGCGCAGGCGCTGCTCGCCCTCCCTGAGCAGCATCGTCGCCAGGCCCTTGCGCCGATGCCCTGGCGAGACCGCCAGCCGGTAGAAGCTCCCGCGCCAACCGTCCCACGCGGCGATCAACGAACCGACCAGGACACCATCGAGCTCAGCGACCAGCAGCGCCTGGGGGTCGGCAGCCATCAGTCCGGTCAGTCCGTCGAGGGAGTCAGTGACGCTGGGCAGGCTGCCCGCCGCGGCCCACAGGTCGAGCACGAACTGGATGTCCTCCTCGCCGGCGCAGCGGAGGTGCGGCTGCTGCAGGCGATGGAGCTGCCGGTCGTCAACCAGATCGCGAACGCAACGTTCTCGCAGCTGCTGCTCAAGCTCACGGCCGAACAGGTCGACGCCGAAGCGTTCGCGCCGGGTCCGGTCGCGCGGGCTCACCTGCGCCGCGCACTGGCGATCAACATGAAGCGCGGCAACCTCGAGGCATGGGCCGGCGAGTCGCTGGTGGCCCTGAACGTGATCGATGCAGTCAACCGCGGCTTGCGCTCCATCGTCACGCCCACAGTGGTGATCGAGGGTGTCCACGACAACTTCGTCAAACCGCAGTGCGCCACACAGCTGGCGGCGACACTCCCGCACGCGCGACTGGAGATGGTCAGCGGCGGACACATGGCGCCCTACACGCACCCCACCACGATCGCCGCGGCCGTGGAAGCCCTGTCGCGGCAAAGCACCCAGCAGTCGAAGCGCGCGTCCGTAGATCTGCGCGCGCGAGCGCTGACCAAGGCCAAGGGTGCGCTGCCGTCGGTGCAGAAGGCACGCCGGCGACTAGGCTGACGCGCACGGACCACTGCATACTGACGGCGTGCCCGGCGAGGAGTGGACCAACAGCGACTGCGTGACTCGCTACCTGGGCCGGGCGGACGAGTTCCCGCACCGGGCCGAAGGGGAGCGCGTCCTGTTCGAACAGGTGCCCGGGGATGTTCGCCGGATCCTCGACCTCGGTACGGGCGATGGGCGTCTGCTCGCCATGCTCCAGGCAGGCCATCCTGAGATGCATGGTGTGGGCCTCGACTTCTCCGAGGTCATGCTCGACGGCACGCAAGCGCTTCGTCGGCGACGAGCGCGTCGAGCTCGTCCAGCACGACTTATCAGAGCCGCTCCCCGCGCTCGGACGCTTCGACACCATCATCTCGTCGTTTGCCATCCACCATCTCGAGCACGAGCGCAAGCGAACCTTGATACCGGCCGGAAAGCTAGTATCATACCTGCCGTTATGCCGGTATCAAGGACTGAGGCCGTGGCGTTGTTCCCTACCAGTGGCGCGATCCCTGAGGAGCTGCAGATCGGCCGGGCATCGGCGATCGGCGACATAACGAGCGCCGCGGAAGGCGGCAGCACGCTGATCTTCGCCGAGGATCGTCGTCTTGGCAAGTCGAGCATGCTGCTCGCGATGACCGACCGGATCTTGCGCGACGGGAAGGATCGGATGGCGCTGTCGGTGGATCTCCGCGACGGGATCACCGACTCCGGTGTCCTGGCCGCGACGTTGCTCACGCAGGCCGCCAAGCAGGGGGCGGGCGCGAAGGTCAAAGCGATGACGGCGAAGGGCCTGCTCAAGAAAACGCTAGCGCCGAGCGCCGGGGTGCGGGCCGCGGGCGTGCTGCTCGGCGAGCAGGACGACGCGGCCGCGGTCGGCAAGCTCATGGATCTGCTGGCGCCCAAGGGAGCAAGCCTGCGCGGAGCGCTGCTCGCGCTGGACGCGAATGGGCGCGCCGCGGGTGAGCAGACAGTGATCGTGCTCGATGAGGCGCAGGACCTGGTGCGCTGGAGCGACTCCGACGAGGTCCAGCAGGAGCTCGCGAGCGCGATCAAGCGCCCCGGCAGCACCGTGAACTTCGTCTTCAGCGGCAGCGAAAAGAGCACCCTGCTCGCGCTCTACGAAGACCCGAAGGCCCCATTGCACGGTCTCGGCCGGCGGTTCGAGTTGCCGGAGATCAGCCGCGATGACTGGTACTCCGGCCTGCGGGAGCGCTTTGAGCGCTGCGGAATCGCGATCGAGCGCAACGAGCTCCAGCAGATCGTCTACCACAGCGAGGGCCATCCGCTGCGCACGATGCTGATCTGCGCGCACACGCTCGACTGGCTGTTCGAGGGCACCGTCACTGTCGACACCGCCCAGCGTGCGATCGAAGACGCTGAACGCCACCCCTCCTGGAGTCTCCCGTGAGTGTCTGGGATCACCTGACCGAGGCACGGGAGCCCGCGGTCGAACGGATCGTCCAGACCGTGCAGGAGCAGTCGTTCGCGGGTCTGGTTGGTGAGGCTGATGTCGGCAAGAGCGCGTTGCTTGGAGCGGCCGTCGCTCGCCTGTCAGATGAGTTCACGATCGTGATGCTCGATCTCGACGGCGCCTGGTCGCCCAATCGCCTCGCTTGGCGGTGGGCGCGTGAGCTCACCCGCGCCGTGATCGGCACGGTCGCGCTCTCCCATCTGGATGCGCTGAGCCCAGAAATGTGGCCCGCGAGCACCCGCAGCGCGCTGCTACAGCTGCCCGCGCAGCTCGGCCGCGAGGTGGCCGCCCTTGCGGAGGCGCCCGTGCCGCCGCGCGGTGTCGGCAAGCCCGACGTGCTGGACGGGCCGGTCCAGGCGACCCGCAGGCTCGCCGAACAGAAGCCGCTGCTACTCGTCCTCGACCATCTCGAGGCGCCGCGTGCAGCGGGGCTCAGCTCCCCCGACGTCGCAGAGCTCCTCTGGCGGGTGCGCTCAGGTGGCCAGTACACGCCGAACCTGCACCTCCTCGTCTGCACGCGAGGACCGGCACAGGACCTCGCCGCCGGACCCGACGCAGCCTACCGTCTGGACGGCCGCTGGCTGACGCTCGAGCCGCCCTCACCGGAAGCGTTCAGCGACGCCACAGGCGCCGACATAGCCCTCTGCCGGCTAGTCCACGCGCGCACTGGCGGACACCCCCGAGCGACGGTCGAGCTACTGGAAGAGCTCCAACGGGAAGGCCAGCACGCGCGCGACGCCGACTCCCTCATCGGTGCCATGGCGGAGCGTCACAGCGACCTTGCCCGTCGCTACATGCAACATGCCCGCTCCGTACACCGGCTCGGCGCCCACCTGCTGCTGGCGATCGTGCAGGGTCTCGGTCCTTATGAGGCGACACCGGAGATCGCCGCCTCGGAGATCGCGCCGGCGATGACCCGCCTGCACCTCAATGGCCTGGTCCGCCGTACCGGGCCACGCGAGTGGGCGAGCGCAGACCCTCGAGTCGCATGGGCCCTCGGTGCAGGCCGCGCTTACGAGTTGACACAGGCCGCACATCATGGGTCCTCGATGCCGCTCGCGCCACCTGACTTGATGCGTCACCTGTCGGGAGAGCTCACAACTCGCCAACGCCGGATACTCGAGCAGCTCGCTAACGGCCGAACCAACGCAGAGATCGCCGACAACCTCGGCCTCAGCCTCAGCACCGTCAAGGGGCACCTCCGTAACGCCTACCGCCAGCTCGGCGTCGAGAACCGTCGCCAGGCGGTCGCCGTGCTCGACCGCGAGGGGCCCGTGGCGAGCAGCTAACGACGTGCGGTTCGACGTGGGTCGCCCTCCAGTCGCGGTCGTGGTTTAGTTGGATTTGGCTCTGGATGGGGTTTAGCCAGCAATCGGGTTCTGCTACCTAAACTGCCGAAAAGTGCCGATATCTGTTGACACAGCAGCGAAGGCCGATTCGCCAAAAACCCAGTAAACAAGCCAAATCTCGGCCCTAAAATCTGCATCTCCTAAGCGGTAGATCCAGGTTCGACTTCCGGCGGGGGCATGGGGCCATGGGGGGCATGGTTACCGGCTGGTGTCCTGGGTCTCCCGAGGGTCACCAGCAGTCGAGCCCGCCGGTGCGAGCATGTACCCATGCCCGCCCGTCATGAGCTCAGCCGAATCGTAGGCCCCGAGCATGTGCTCGGGGCGCCGCCACCGGGATCCCCCTACAACCACGACGCATCGCGCCGCCGAGAGCTGGAGGGGCGTGCAGAGGCGGTGGTGCTCCCGGGCAGCGCCGAGCAGGTGGCCGCCGTGGTGGGCTGGTGCTACGAGCACGACGTGCCGGTCGTTCCGCGCGGCGGCGGCACGGGCTTGACCGGCGGAGCGGTCCCGACCGAAGGCGGCGTGGTGTGCTCGCTGGAGCGCCTGCGCGGCGTGCGCGAGCTTGAGCCCGCGTTGTGGCGGATTTATCCGGAGGCGGGTGTGACCACGCGCCACGTGCAGCGGCTGGCGCGCGAGAACGGGCTGCTGTTTGCGCCGGACCCTGGCGCGTCCGAGCAGTCGCAGATCGGCGGCAACGTGGCCACCAACGCCGGTGGCCCGCACGCGCTGAAGTACGGCGTGACCGGCGCATGGGTGACCGGGCTGGAGGCCGTCCTCGCGCCGGGGGAGCTGGTGCAGCTGGGCGGCTGGACGCGCAAGGACGTGACGGGGTATGACCTCAAGAGCCTGCTGATTGGCTCCGAGGGCACGCTCGGCGTGATCACGGCGGTGCGGCTGCGCCTGCTTCCAGCGCCCGAGGCGGCGATCGCGCTCGTCGCGTTCCTGCGCACACGCGCGGAGGGGTGCGCGGCGATGCTCAACGTACTGGCCGCGGGCATCCAACCGTCGGCGCTTGACTTCCTGGACGGGGAAACGCTGCAGATCGTCGCGGGCTCCTACCCGGGCGCCGTTCCGCCCGAGGCGGGGTTCGCGCTGCTCGTCGAGGTCGACGGCACACCCATGGAGGCCGAGACTCAGCGGCACGCTCTCCTGGAGGTGATTGCCGACGCGGTGGTCTCGATCGACGAGCCGGTGAACGCCGACGTGCTGTGGCGCTGGCGCGATGGCTTCAACGGTGCGGTCACGGCGGTGCGGGGAGCCAAGGTCTCCGAGGATGTGGCGTTCCCCGTCGAGCTCCTGGCCGAGGGGCTCAAGCGGTTCGCCGAGATCGCCGCGCGGCACGGGTTGCGCTCATGTGCATGGGGACACGGGGGCGAGGGCAACGTGCACGCCACAGTGCTGGTCGATCCCGCCCGCGAGGCGGAGTTGGAAGCGGCGCGGGCGGCCGGCGAGGAGCTGTTTGCGCTCGTCACCTCCCTCGGCGGGTCGATCGCCGCCGAGCACGGCGTCGGCTGGCTCAAGCGCGGCCGGCTGAGATCTCAGTGGGACGAGCGGGCGGTCGAGCTGCACGAGCAGATCAAGCGGGCATTCGACCCCAAGGGGCTGCTCAACCCGGGCAAGAAGCTGGCGGTCCTCCCGGACGCTGAGGCTGAACAGGTAGGCACAGCCCATCGAGCCGACACCCTTGGTGATGAAGACGGCGAACTTGGCGTTGAACCCTGACACCTCGTCCATCGCTTTGCGGACCTGCCCATACTCGCCCGGCACGCCGCGCCGGCACGTACGGCACACGGGCACACGGCATGAGCGCCGGCGGGGCCGGCCGGGCGATCGCAGCACCCGGCCGGCCCGCGCGCGTGCGGCGCGATCCGCCGCCGCCCTGCCCCTGTCCCTACCCCTCCGCGGCCGCGAGCGCGATCGCGTCCTGGTCCTCGACCTCCAGCGACTCCTCCTCGTCGCCGGCGATCCCGTGCAGCGCTCCCGCGCCGCTCCCGTCGGCGGGGCCATCGCCGTTGGCCGACGGGCTGCCGAGGAACTGCACGGTGTGGGCGACCACGCTGACCGCCTGCGCGTTGCGCCCATCCCTGGTCTGCCACTCGCGCCAGTCCAGGCGCCCGTCGATCGCCACCGCGCGGCCCGTATGCATGTAGCGGGCGACGTTCTCGGCCGGCGCTCCAAACACGACCACGTCAAAGAAGTTGGGCTTCTCGCCCCACTCCCGCGTGTCCGGGTCCCGGCGGCGGCCGTTGACCGCGATCCGCAGATGACACACGCTCGCGCCCGAGGGCAGCACGCGCAGGTCGGGGTCGCTGGTGAGCCGCCCGGTGAGGACGACGTGGTTGATGTTGCTGACAGACATGACTCATCTCCTGTTCGATCGGGTCAGGCCATACGGCCCTTATCTCCCTCTCCGACGAGACGGACCAAACGGGACACTTCCCGGCGAAACTTCTCGTCGCCACGACGCCGTATTGTGGAATCCTCGTGCCCACCCAAGCACTCGTGCCGGCGCTGGCCGCCTCGATCTATCCGCCGACCGTCGCGCCGATCACGAGCGCGCCGACCAGGATTCGCCTCACATGCTTAGATTAGGCCACGCATCGCGCGCGCCCGTAGCTCAGTGGTCAACGGTTCTCTTCGGGGAGCCAAAGAGCAGCGGTCTTTCAAGCCGCAGGCCGCGGGTTCGATTCCCGCCGGGCGCACTTTGTCCTCATCCCCCCGCGCCGGCGGGGACCGCGGTCCTGGGGGCGGCGTCGGAGCAGCGCAGCCTCTAGGATCGAGCGGTGCCCTCAGCGCCGAACGAGATGCAGCGCGAGACCGAGCGCGAGCCTGAGCGCGAGCCTGAGCTGGAGCGGCTCTGCATCGACACGATTCGCGGCCTGGCGATGGACGCGGTGCAGAAGGCGAATTCCGGGCATCCGGGCACGGCGATGGCGCTCGCGCCGCTGGCCTACGTCCTGTTCAAGCGCTTCCTGCGCGTGAACCCCCAGGACACGCAGTGGTCCGAGCGCGACCGGTTCGTGC
The DNA here is from genome assembly GCA_963808385.1 of uncultured Solirubrobacterales bacterium. Lineage (GTDB taxonomy): Bacteria > Actinomycetota > Thermoleophilia > Solirubrobacterales > Solirubrobacteraceae > Palsa-744. The sequence goes on from CAWEFQ010000013.1 coordinate 115,918, forward strand.
TCAGCGCTGGGCACGCGTGCGTGCTGCAGTACTCGCTGCTGCATCTGACCGGGTTCGACCTGAGCCTCGAGGACCTCGAGCAGTTCCGTCAGTGGGGCTCGCGCTGCCCGGGCCATCCCGAGCGCGGGCACACACCCGGCATCGAGGTCACGACCGGACCGCTCGGGCAGGGCTTCGCCAACGCGGTCGGCATGGCGATCGCCGAGCGGTTCCTGGCCGAGCGCTTCAACCGCCCGGGCGCCGAGGTCGTCGACCACCACACCTATGTGATCTGCTCCGACGGCGACATGATGGAGGGGATCAGCCAGGAAGCGGCGTCGATCGCCGGGCACTTCGGGCTCGGCAAGCTGATCGTCTGCTACGACGACAACCGCATCACGATCGACGGCTCGACCGCGATCTCCTTCGACGGGGAGAACCACCTCGAGCGTCTCGCCGCCGACGGCTGGCACGTGCAGCGGGTGGCCGACTCCGAGGACGTGCAGGCGCTGAGCGCCGCGCTGAGCGCCGCGCGCGAGGAAGCCGAGCGACCCTCGTTCGTCGCGATCCGCTCGCACATCGCCTATCCCGCACCGCACGCGGTCGACACCGCCAAGGCGCACGGCGCGCCGCTGGGCGAGGAGGAGGTCAGGGCCGCCAAGGTGGCGATGGGCTTCCAGGACCCCGAGCGCACCTTCTGGGTCGATGAGCGGGTCTACGAGCACATGAGCCTGCGCGAGCGCGGCGCTCGGGCGCAGGCTGACTGGAGGGAGCGCTTCGATGCGTGGCGTGAGGTCGCGCCCGAGGCCGCCGCGGACTGGGACCTGGCGTGGGACGGCGGCGGTCTGCGCGAGGGCTGGCGCGAGGCGCTGCCACGATTCGAGCCCGCCCAGCAGATCGCCACGCGCGCGGCCGGCCAGAGGACGATGGCGGCGTTCTCGCAGTACGCCCCGACGACGATCGGCGGGGCGGCGGACCTGGTCGAGTCGACCAAGACCGTGTTCGAGGGCGCCGGCGAGTTCTCCCGCCCGCACGCCGGGCGCAACGTGCCGTTTGGGATTCGCGAGCACGCGATGGGCGCGATCGTCAACGGCGCCGCGGCGCACGGCGGGATCGTCAAGCCGTACGGCGCGACGTTTCTGATCTTCTCCGACTACATGCGCGCGTCGGTGCGCCTGTCGGCGCTGATGGGCCTGCCGGTGGTGTGGGTGTGGACGCACGACTCGGTCGCCCTCGGCGAGGACGGGCCCACGCACCAGCCGATCGAGCACTACGCGGCGCTGCGGGCGATCCCCCGGCTGTGGGTGATCCGCCCGGCCGACGCGAACGAGACCGCCCAGGCGTGGCGGGTCGCGCTGGAGCGCGAGGATGGGCCGGTGGCGCTGCTGCTATCCCGCCAGGGCATCCCCGTGCTCGACCGCGACGGCGAGGGGCTCGGGCGGGCGAGCGAGCTGGAGCGGGGCGGGTACGTGCTGTGGGACTCGACGCCGGGCTGGTCGGGCGCGCCGGGCGCGAGCCGGGGTGCCGGTGCGGGCGGGGGCGCGGGTCCCGCCGCGGGCGGACGGGCAGAGCCCGGATCAGAGCCCGAGCCCGAGCCCGAGCTGATCCTGATCGCCACCGGCGCGGAGGTCCCCCTGACGCTGCAGGCCGGCCGGGCGCTGGCCGCGGAGGGGACGCGCGTGCGGGTCGTGTCGATGCCGTGCATGGAGCTGTTCGAAGCCCAGCCGCGGGAGTATCGCGAGCAGGTGCTGCCGCCGGCTGTCGGCGCTCGCCTGGCGGTGGAGCCCGGCGTGAGCCTGAGCTGGTGGCGCTGGGTCGGCGATCGCGGCGGGGTGCTCGGGATCGATGACCGTTTCGGGGCCTCGGCGCCGGGCGGCACAGTGCTCGAGAAGCTGGGATTCACCGCCGAGAACATCTCCGCTCGCGCGCGCGAGCTGCTGAAGGAGGACAACTGATGGACAAGGAGGACCACTGATGGAGGGACCGCTGCAGCGGCTGTCGGCGTACGGGCAGAGCGTGTGGATCGACTCGCTCTCGCGCGCGTCCATCCGCGGGGGGCATCTGCAGAGCCTGATCGACGGCTGCGCCGTCGTCGGCGCGACGTCGAACCCGACGATATTTCAGACGGCGATGTCCGAGGGCAACGCCTACGACGAGCAGCTGCGCGAGCTCGCCGACCGTGACTCAAGCGACGCGTTCTGGGCGCTGGCCGTGCGCGACATCAAGGACGCATGCGACCTGTTCCGGGGAGTGTTCGACGCGACGGGTGGCCGCGACGGATATGTCTCGCTGGAGGTCGATCCGACGCTGGCGTATGAGACGCTGCAGACGTTCCGCGAGGCGATCCATCTACACGAGACGGTTGGCAAGCCGAACCTGCTCGTCAAGATCCCCGCGACCAGGCCGGGACTGGCGGCGATCGAGGACGTGATCGCCGAGGGTCGCTCGATCAACGTGACGCTGATCTTCTCGCTGCGCCGCTACGCCGAGGTCGCCGAGTCCTACATCCGCGGGATCGAGCGCCTGATCGCCGGCGGCGGAGATCCGCGCAAGGTGGCCTCGGTGGCGAGCTTCTTCGTCTCGCGCATCGACACCGAGGCCGACCGCCGCCTGGACGAGGTCGGCGGCCACGACGGGCTCAAGGGCAAGCTGGCGGTCGCCAACGCGAGGCTCGCATACGAGCACTACCGCAAGACGTTCGCGGGCGCGCGCTGGGAGTACCTGGCGGGCAAGGGCGCCACGCCTCAGCGCGTGCTGTGGGCGTCAACCTCGACCAAGAACCCGGCCTACCCCGACACGATGTATGTGGACGAGCTGATCGGCCCGGACACGGTCAACACGATGCCCCAGGCGACGATCGACGCCTACCAGGACCACGGCGATCCCAAGCCGCGCCTGCAGCAGGACCTCGACCAGGCGCGCGCGCTGCTCGAGCAGCTGGCCGCGGCGGGCGTCAGCTATGAGGAGATCGCCGACACGCTCGAGCGCGAGGGTGTCGAGAAATTCTCCGCCTCATTCGCAGATCTGCTGGACGGCCTGCGCGAGAAGCAGGCCTCGCTCACCGCCCCTACGAGTACGGGATAGGGATCAGCACCACGATCCGCAGCGGCCCGGACGGGAACGCTTCGGCGTGGAGCGTAAACGCGCGGTAGGTGCGCCCGCGATAGCGGTAGGAGCCGCTGGAGGGAACGGCGCCCGGCGAGGGGCCGAGGCTGTTCTTGACGAGCGTGGGGTGGGCGGAGCTGGGATTCATGTACATGAGCACGTCCAGCCCCGCCAGCCGCCCGGCCAGGCGCTTGTATCCCTCGTCGTCCTGGATCGAGAGCACGAAGCTGCCGATCTGCCTGCCGTTCAGGCGCAGCGGCGCACGCACCGGCGCGAGCACGTCCGGGCCGCCGACGTCCGACAGCAGCCGCCCGCCGGCGCTGACCCGCAGGCGCACGATGTGCTCGTTGAGCAGTTCGTCGATCGCCAGCCTGCTCGCTTCCGGGTTTCGTTGTGCGACCGCGCGCAGCAGCGGCTGGTTGTGCTGCACCCGGTGGACCTGCGTGAGCGCGTGCGCGCCGCCCTCGCTCGTGTAGATGAGCCGCGCGACGCGGCTGAGAGTGTTGACGAGGGTGTCCGTCGCCGTGCGCCCGCACAGGGGCGCGATCGAGGAGATCGACTTGAGCAGGTACACGCGCAGCTGTCCGCTCGGGTAGGCGGCGGCCGGAAACGAGGTGTATCTGTAGGCGACGCCCTTCAGCGTGAGCGCGCCCTGCGCCGGCGGTTCGCCGGGCGGAAGCGCGAACGAGCCGGCGATGCTCTGCCCGTGCTCGCGCAGCGCGGTCGTGCCCTCGGCGATCCCATCCGTCTCGGCGAGGAAGCCGTTGTCGGCCCATACGCTCGTGAGGAAGCTCGCGATCGGGGCGCCTGCCGCGCTCAGGATGCTGCCGTGCAGGGGAGCGAGCGCGTTTGCGGCGCCGACGTCGACGAGCGCCTGATCCCCGCCTGCGCCGGGTGTGGCCGCGCGCGTGACCTGCAGGTCGGTCATGTGCCCGGTGGCGAGCAGCGCCTGCGCGGCCGCGCGCGCGGCCCTGGGGTCGTCGCGTTCGACCGCTTGGCGCAGGGGCAGCGAGCGTTCGATGAAGCTCAGCGCCGTCGCGGTGCGTTCGCTGATGACACCCTCGCGATAGACGCGCCCGGCGATCTGGCCGAGCGCGTCGAGCACCGCCGTGGAGCACGCGCTCGGAACGGTCTGCGCCGCTGGATCGGGGCTCGCGTTCGCGTTGATGCCGGCGTCCGCGGCTGCCCCGCAGCCCGCCAGGCCGGCGAGCAGCGCACAGGCGGAAACGGCGTGCATGGTGCGCGAAAGCTTTCCCACGACCCACACGATCGCGGTGAATCTTAAGGGTTTGTTTAAGCGGTGATGAGACTGCACCCATTCCGGCGTCGCTACGGTGATAGCCAAATGGATCCAGGCGCCACACAGCGCGACCCGCCGCCCGCGCATGTACCCGTGCCGCCCTCAGAGCGCGGCCACTGGCTGCTCGCCGGGACCGTCGCGGCGCTGGGAGCGGCGGTTCTCGTCGCGGTCCTGACCGGGCTTGTCGGTCGCTCAACGCTGGTCTCCTCCGCGGCCCCGCCCCCGGTGCTGGTGGTCGCCGCCACGCCCGTCCCCGGAACGAGCGGTGGCTCCGCGGGCGCTTCAGCCGGGCCGTCTTCCGGCACAGACAACGGGATCGGCGGCGGGGCGATCGTCGCTCAGCTCTCAGCCGCACAGCAGAGCCAGGCGCTCGCGCGCCTGACCGACCCGCTGCAGACGCAGGTGTCCACGCGCTGGATGGAAGGGTTCTACCCGATCTACTCGGTCGCGCAGAGCACGTTCGGCGTCAACTGGCTGCTGATCGCCTCGATCCACGAGCAGGAGTCGGCGTTCTCGACCGCGCCGAGCACCTATCACGGCCTGAACTTCGCGCACTGCTGCGGCGGCCCGATGCAGTTCAACGTCATAAATGGGGGGCGGGGCACCGGATCCGGATCCACCTGGGACCTCGTCAGCGACTCCTACATCTACGGCCGCCGCCCGGCGGTGTACGACCACATGACGGCCACGCACCCGTCGATATATGACGACTTCGACGCGATCATGGCAGCCGCGCACCTGCTCTCCGCTGACGGCGCCACGCTCGAACTGAACGCCCGCGCCTGGAACGCGGCGTATGACTACTACGGCCACGACATTGCCGGCGTCACCTACGCCGATCAGGTGCTCGCCCGTGCGATCGGCTGGTCACAGCACGGGTTCTGCGTCAACTGCGGTCTGGATGCAGCGATGGTTGAAGCGGTGCACGCCGCCTACGGCGCGCCCGTGCTGGCGGCGCTGGAAGCCGAAGCCGAAGCAAAACCCAAGCCAAAGCAGAAGCCAAAGCCAAAGCAGAAGGCCACGGCGGCCCGGACCGTGAAGCCCGGGCGCCGCAGATAGTTGTGGTCGAGGCCGCGCTAGGCCGCGTCGGCCTGTGCGATCAGCTCGCCCGCGACCCGGTCGGTCGCCGCTGCGGCGCCGCCGAGCAGGCGTCGCGAGAGCTGGGCGCGGCGGAAGTACAGCGGCGCGTCGTGCTCCCAGGTGGCGCCGATGCCGCCGTGCACGGAGATCATCGTGCGCGCGGCGTGGTCGAGCGCACGTCCGGCCACCGAGCGCGCGGCGCCCGCCGCGAGCGGAAACTCGCCCGGCGCGCCGCCGCGCGCCCAGCCGGCGTAGTAGAGCAGCGAGCGCCCGTTCTCGAGCTGGCGCAGCACCTCGGTGAGCGAGTGCTTGATCGCCTGGTAGGAGCCGATCGCGCGGCCGAACGTGAACCGCTCCTTGGCGTACTGCACCGATACCTCCAGCGCGGTCTCGACGCTGCCGAGCGACTCGGCCGCGATCAGCGCCTGGGCGAGATGCCAGGCCGCCGCGAGCTGCTCCTCGGAGGTGTCCAGGATCGTGGCGGGAGCCTGGCTCAGCGAAACGTGCCCGAGCGAGCGGGTGGAGTCATAGCGTGTGGTTGCCTTGACGCTCACGCCGGAGGCGCCGGCCTCGATCGCGACACCGACGGGTGAGCCGTCGAGCAGGGCCACGCCCACGAGCAGATCCGCTCCGGGAGCGTCGGGCACAAACGCCAGCTCGCCGGTGACCGTGGCCGCGCCCTCGCCCGCAGCCGCTGCCGCGGGGGCCGCTGGTCGTGATAGGCCTCCGCGCGGGTCCACGCTCCAGCCCGCGTCCACGTCGCTCGGCGGGCTCGCCGGCAGGTAGGCGGCGCGCCGCTCGCCGCTCGCCAGCGCCCCGAGCAGGGAGGCCCCCCCGGTGGGAGAGGCGTTCAGGATCGCGGTCGCCGGCAGGTGTCCGAGCAGCGCGACGGAGGCGAGCACGCGCCCGCACTCGCCGAGCACGAGCATCGCGTCGAACACGTCCAGCCCGGCGCCGCCGTGGGGCTCGTCGATCAACAGGCCCGGCCAGCCGGCCTCGCATGCGGTCGGCCACAGGTCGGGCAGGGCCGACTCGTCGCCGTCGAGCGCCTCGCGGGCGGCCTCGAAGGTCTTATAGCGCGACAGCGCGCCGCGGGCGGCCTCGCGCAGGAAGACCTGCTCGTCTGAGAGTGCCAGGTTCATATGTCTACCACCTCGCTCCGCAGGGACACGCAGGGCAAGCTGGGCAAGGACGCAGTGAGTGAAGTGTGCTCTGCACACGTGCTGGCCGATCGGAGATCACGTGATCTCCGATCGGTAAGGACGCAGATCCAGCGCCGCCATGCGTGGTCCTGCGGGGTCATGCCGCCGCCGCTTCCTTAGAGCGCAGCTCCGAGAACGGGATGCCCTTGTCCAAGCGCGGCTCCGGCGGTAGGCCGAGCACACGCTCGCCGACCGTGTTGCGCAGGATCTCTTCGGTCCCGCCCGCCGACTTCAGGCCGGGGAGGAACGAGATCATGTACGCCCACTCGCTGTCCGTGGCCAGCGCATCGGGGCCAAGCACGTCGGCGATCAGCTCGCCCGCACTGATCGCGCCGTTGACGATCGTGACCTTCGCGAGGCCCGCCTCGGGGCCGGGGATCTGGCCTTTCTGGAGGGCGGTCAGGGTCCTGTAGCCGGTGAAGCGGACCGCCAGCAGTTCGCTTGCGATCTCTCCCAGCCGATGTCTGATCTCCGGGTCGCGCCGGGCCAGCTCGTCGCCGGCGATCGCCCCCGCGAAGCGGGTCGAGTTGTAGCCGAGGCCCTCGCCGCCGAGGCCGATCGTGACGCGCTCGTACATCAGCGTCGTCAGCGCGGTGCCCCAGCCGTTGCCGACGCCCCCCACGACCGCGTCCGCGTCGAGTGCGACGTCATCGAAGAACACCTCGTTGAACTCGGCCTCGCCGGAGATCTGGCGCAGCCCGCGCACGGTCACGCCGGGCGCGTCCATCGGCACCACGAACATCGTCATGCCCTTGTGCTTGGGCACGTCGGCGTCGGTGCGCGCCAGCAGCAGGCCGTGGGCGGCGAAGTGGGCGTTGGTCGTCCACACCTTCTGGCCGGACAGCTTCCAGCCGCCGTCGTCCTGCAGGCGCGCGCGCGCCTGCACCGCCGCCAGGTCAGAGCCGGCGGCGGGCTCTGAGAACAGCTGGCACCAGACCTCGTCGCCGTGCAGCATCGGGCCGAGGTAGCGACCCTTCTGGTCCTCGTCGCCGTGGGCGATGATCGTCGGGCCGAGCATGCCCACGCCGATCGCGTCGAGGATGCCCGGCACTTTCGCTCGCGCGATCTCCTGGTTGGAGATCACCTGCTCGATCGGGCCGCGCCCCTGCCCGCCGTACTCCTTGGGCCAGGTCACCCCGGCGAGGCCGCCCTCCGCCAGCTTGCCCTGCCAAGCGCGCCGCGCGGCGATGATCTCGTCCTCGTCCTCGATCGCGCCCGGGCCTTGCAGGACGGGCGCTTCGCCCGAGTGCCGATCCAGCCAGGAGCGGACCTCGGCGCGGTATGCGGCCTGCTCCGGTGTGTCGTCGAGATCCACGGCTGCTCCTCCTCTTGCACTCTTGTTGGGCGTTACTGGCTGACTGGCCAGTCAATCTTCTGCGAGGAACGGTACTCTCTCTCGCACGCTTGCGTCGTGCGCGCATCCGGGCGACGGACGGGGAGCGTTGGTGGCCAGCCGGCTCCGATCCCGGCGCCTCGCCGCCGGGTCAGCGCCCAAGGGCTACGCCCCCGCGGGGATCGGCGGCTCGGGCATCGGCCGCTGGTGGTAGACGCCGGTGAACCCGCGGTTGAGCAGATAGCTCGCCTGCGTGGCGGGGTCGGGCGAGTGCAGCAGCACGACTCCGAGGCTGACCCCGTCGCGCGTGGCCGTCGCCACCAGGCAGCGCCCGGCCGCTTCGGTGTAGCCGGTCTTCAGGCCGGTCAGCCCGGGGTAGTGGTAGATGAGCAGCGGGTTGTTGTTGTACAGATAAAGCCGCCCACCGTGGATCGGAAACGGCAGCGCGGCGGTGTAGGTGCGCGTGATCGCGGCTATGCGCGGCTGCAGAAGATCGACGTGCGCGAGCAGCGCGAGGTCGGCGGGGCAGGAGAAGTTGTACCGGTCCTGGTAGCCCGACGGCGAGGTGTAGTGCGTGCAGCCCATGCCCAGTTGCGCCGCCTGCGCGTTCATACGCGTCACGAACCGGTTGACGGTGCCGGCCACGTGTTCGGCGAGCGCCACGGCGGCGTCGTTGCCGGAGGGGAGCAGCAGGCCGTAGAGCATGCTCTCCAGGCGCACGTGCTTGCCCAGCGGCAGCACGCCGACCTTCGACCCGGGCATGTCGACCGCCTGGCGGGTCACGAGCACGGATGCGTCCGGCGGCGCGGACTGAACCGTGATCAGCGCGGTCATCATCTTCGTCAAGCTGGCCATGCGCAGGCGGGCGTAGGGGTTGCGCTGCCACAGGACCTGGCCGGTGTTCAGGTTGAACAGCAGGCCGGCGCTGGGCGGCGTATGGAAGGCTTCGTGCACGGCGTCCTGGCCGGGGTCGCCGATGCCCGTGAGCGTGAGCGGGGGCCTGCCCAGGGGCAGGCCGATCGGAGAGCGGGCGGGCGCGGCGGTCGTGGCGAGAGTGGCCGCGTGCGCGTGCCGGTGCAGGGCCGAGGTCGCCGCCGAGGCCGAGCCGTGGGCCCCGCCGGAGCGGGCCAGGGCCATCACCACCAGCGCCGCGACGATCGCGAGCGCCAGGGCGCCGGCGGCGAGGGCACGCCGGCGCGAGCGCCGCCGCCGGCGGGCGGTCTCGCGCCGCAGGCGGCTCTGATCGGGGGTCATATAAGCGGGGAGTCGTTTGGTCACGTCATCGTCGCGGGGGGTTCAGCAGGGCGCCGACGATCCCGACCGTGAGCAGCGCGAGCACAAGGATCGAGACCGCACCAAGCAGGGTAATCCCTTGCTGGGACACCATCGTGCTGATGGTCAGAAACGCGAACCCGGCGATGAACAGCAGCGCGAGGGCGAGGACGAGCAGACGGGTCATGCCGGGATGCGATCCCGCCGGAGGTCTGTCGTCACGGCAAAGATCGCGTGAGCCTACCCGCGCGCGGCGAGCGTGGCCAGCGGTCCGGTGGCCAGCGGTCCGGCCCCGGGACGCGGCTGCGGCACATGCTGGTCGGCGTGGTAGGAGGAGCGCACGAGCGGGCCGGCGGCGACGTGGTCGAAGCCGAGCTCGTATGCCGCGCGCTCGAGCGCGGCGAACTCGTCCGGGTGCCAGTAGCGCACGACGGGGAGGTGGCGCTCGGAGGGGCGCAGGTACTGCCCGACCGTGAGCACCCGCACGCCGTGATCGCGCAAAACGCCGAACGCGTCGACCATCTCACCATGGGTCTCGCCAAGTCCGACCATCAGCCCGGACTTGGTCACGACCTCGCCTTCGCCGAGCTCGCCCGCGAGGTGCAGCACGCGGCAGGAGCGGGCGAACTCCGAGCCGCGCCGGGCAAGCGGATACAGCCGCGGGACGACCTCGACGTTGTGGCTGAAGACGTCAGGGCGCTCGGCGATGACTCGCGCGAGGGGCATCTCCTGGCCCTGGAAGTCGGGTGTGAGGACCTCGATCTGGCAGCCGGGCGCCTGCGCGCGAACCTGGCGGATGACGCCGACGAAGGCCGAGGCGCCGAGGTCGGGCAGGTCGTCGCGGTCGACCGAGGTGATGACCGCGTGGCGCAGGCCCATGCGCGCGATCGAGCGCGCGACCCGGGCGGGCTCGAGCGGGTCGTTCCAGGTGGGCTTGCCAGTCCGCACGTTGCAGAACCCGCAGCGGCGGGTGCAGGTGTCGCCGAGGATCATGAACGTCGCGGTGCCGCGCTCCCAGCACTCGCCCACGTTCGGGCACGCCGCCTCCTGGCAGACGGTGTGCAGGTTCTCGAAGCGAATCAGCTCGGTCAGCTCGCGGTAGCGCTCGCCGCCGGGCGGGGGCACCTTGAACCACGCGGGCTTGCGCTCGCGCAACGGGCGGACGTTGGGGCCAAGCACGCTGAGCACGTCCATCCCCCCGGGATTGGCGCGCGATCTGGTGGCGCTCATACCCGAGCTCCGTGGCCCGTTACGAGGTTCGCCGTATCAGGGGTCGGGTTGGGCTGGGCCGCATCCGCGCAGGTGGCGGGGGTACTGAGCGCTTTGGTGCGGGGCGTCCGGCCCCGCATACGCTCGGGCTGGGGAGACGGGGTGTCAAGGCCCAGTGCGTCCGGCGAGACGAGTCGTGGGCGGCGGCCGTGGGTGTCGCAGAAGCGATGGGCCATGCGCGCGCGGAAGTCATCCGGGTCGACCGCGCGCCCGGAGGGCAGCTCGCGCGCGATCGAGGTCATCGTGACGTCGGGCAGGCCGCAGGCGACGATCCAGGAGAACGGGTCCAGGTCGAGGCGTACGTTGACCGCGAACCCGTGAGTGGCGATCCCGCGGGAAACGTGCACGCCGATCGAGGCGATCTTGCGATCCTCGATCCACACACCGGTGTAGTCGGGGCCCTCCGCGCGGCGCGAGTAAGCCTCGATGTCGTAGTCGGCCAGCGCCGCGATGATCGCCGATTCCATCGTGCGCAAGTAGGAGCCGATGTCGTCAATCCGCATGATCGGGTAGCCGACCAGCTGGCCGGGGCCGTGGTAGGTGACGCGCCCGCCGCGGTCGGTGTCGACGACGTCGATTCCGCGCGCGCGGTAAAAGTGCTCGCGGAGGGTCAGCTCACCGGGCGCGGAGCGCCGCCCGCGGGTGTAGACGGGCGGATGTTCGAGCAGCAGCAGCGTGTCGGGCAGCTCGTCGGCCAGACGGCGCTCGCGGATGCGCAGCTGCATGGCGAGGGCATCGCGGTAGGGGACGGCGCCGAGGTGGCATAGCCACAGCTGCGGTGAGGACGGTTGCACTCGATTCATCGGCTCTCTCAGGATAGGGCGCGCGGAGCGACGATTCCGTCCGCCCGCAAGGGTCGGGCGGACGCCGCCGTCAGGTGGTCGTTCGCCGACAGAGCCCGTGTGCCGACAGGTTGGCGCTGGACAAAGCTCGGCAAACCTTCATAATGATCACGCAGGGCGGCAGTGCCAAGGGAATGGCGACAGGAAGAGCCAAGCAAGGATGGCGACCGTGATCGCGACGTCTATCGCGCAGGAAATCCAGAACTGGGCCCTGGACTGGGAGCCGGTTCTGATGATCGTGTTCTTCACGGTGATCATCTTCGTGCTGTGGCGCACGCTGAAGGTGATGCCGCGGATCAAGCCGCAGCAGATCAAGCCGGCGTCCGATCAGGCGGTCAGCTGGAGGGACATCGCGGGCGTGGACGACGCGCGAGGGGAGCTGGAGGAGATCGTCGAGTTCCTGCGCGACCCCAAGCAGTTCGCCGCGCTGGGGGCGCAGGTGCCGAAGGGCATCCTCCTGCACGGGCCGCCGGGGACTGGCAAGACGCTGCTGGCCAAGGCCGTCGCGCACGAGTCCGGGGCGCAGTTCTTCGCCCAGTCGGCGGCCGCGTTCGTGGAGATGTTCGCCGGCCTCGGCGCCGCGCGCATCCGCAGGCTGTTCGCGATCGCCCGCAAGCACGAACCGGCGATCATCTTCATCGACGAGCTCGACGCCGTCGGGGGAGGCGCGGGATGGACATCTCCGGGGAGAAGGACCAGACGCTGAACCAGCTGCTCGTCGAGATGGACGGCTTCGCCGCGAGCGGGCGCGTGGTCGTGATCGCCGCGTCGAACCTGCTGGAGAAGCTCGACCCGGCGCTGCTGCGCCCCGGGCGCTTCGACCGCCAGGTGTTCGTCGCCCCGCCCGACGTGGCCGGGCGCGAAGGCGTGCTGGCCGTGCACACCCGCGGCAAGCCCCTAGGTAAGGTGCATCTTGGGCTGGTCGCCCAGCAGACGAGCGGGTTGACCGGCGCGGATCTGGCGAACATCTGCAACGAGGCGGCGATCTTCGCCGCCCGCCGCGGGGCGAGCGCGATCGATGACGCCGACTTCGACAGCGCGCTGGAGCGGGTGATCGCGGGCGTGCAGTCGCGGCGGGTGCTGAACGCGCACGAGAAGCGCGTCGTCGCCTACCACGAGGCCGGGCACGCGCTGTGCGGGGAGCTGCTGCCGTCGGTGGATCGGGTGCACCGCATCTCGATCGTCCCGCGCGGGCGCGCGCTCGGGTACACGCTGAACCTGCCCGCCGAGGACCGCTATCTGAAGACGCGCGAGGAGCTGCTCGACTACATGACGGTCCTGCTCGGCGGGCGCGTTTCAGAGCAGGTCGTGTTCGGCCAGGTTACGACCGGCGCCTCGGACGATCTCAAGCGCGTGGCGGACATCTCACACTCGATGGTCCACGACTTCGAGATGGGCACCGCCGGCGGCGGACGGGCGCCGGACGGGGACGTGCGCATCTCCGAGACGACGCTGCGCATCCGCGACGAGGAGCGCCAGGACCTGATCGAGGAGGCCCGGCGGGCGGCGCAGAAGCTGGTCGTGGCGCACCGCCGCGAGCTGGACTCGCTCGCGCGGGAGCTGCTGGAGCACGAGGTCCTCGACCGCGAGGCGATCGAGCGGATCATGAAGGGCGTGCCGCGCTTGGAGCGCGCGCCGGGAGTCGGGCTGCGCGTCGTGGCGGCGGCCAAGCCCCACGATCCTCCGGCGGGCCCGGCTCCGATCGCCGCGCCCTCGGTCACCGCGCACCCATCCGCCGAGGGCGAGGGCGAGGCCGGGCGCCGGTAAACTCCCGGGCGTGTTCGACCGTATCGACCATGTCGGTGTGGCCGTCGAGGAGATCGACGCCTCCCTGAAGCTCTACCGCGACCTGTTCGAGCTGGTGCTCGCCCACCGCGAGGTGGTGCGCGAGCAGGGCGTGGAGGCGGTGCTGCTGGACGTCGGCGAGAACCACGTCGAGCTGCTCGCGCCGCTTGGCCCCGACACCCCGGTCGGGAGGTTCCTGGCGAAGAACGGCCCGGGGCTGCACCACGTCGCCTATCAGGTGTCGGACATCGACTCCACGCTGGCCGCGCTGAAGCAGGCGGGCACGGAGCTGATCGACGAGCGCCCGCGGGTGGGCATCCGCGACTCGCGCGTCGCGTTCCTGCACCCGCGTGCGAGCGGGGGCGTGCTCACCGAGATCGTCCAGCCCGCGGCGGGGGTCCACTGATGGCCGATCGATCGAAGATCGGGGGCACGCTGCCCGGAGGGCACGGTCGTCGCATCAGCATCGGCTTTCAGGGCGGCCAGGTGCTGGCGCTGCGCGTCGGCGAGGAGGAGCTCAAAGGTCTGTATAGGGCGCTGGGTGATGGCGGCTGGCACGAGCTCCAGAGCGATGACGGGCCCGTGCGGGTGTATCTCGGGCAGGTCGTGTATGTGCGCGCGGAGGACGAGGACTCGCGCGTAGGCTTCGGCGCGTAGGCCGTTGGGCTCGCTGGACGAGCGGCTGCTGCGCATCGCGCGCACCCGGGGCCACGGCGACCCGCGGGTGGAGCGCGCGGTGGCGGGGTTCTCGCGCCTGGGCGAGCACGGCGGGATCTGGCTGGCGATCGGCGCGGCCGGGTGGGCGCTTGACCGCCCGCGCGCGGCGCAGTGGCGCCGAGCGGTGGGCACGGTCGCGGGGACGTACGCGCTGAACACCGCGCTGAAGCTCGCCGTCCGCCGCCGCCGGCCCGAGCTGCCGGGACTGCCGGCGCTGACCGATACGCCGACGCAGCTGAGCTGGCCCAGCGCCCATGCCTCCACCTCGTTCGCCGCCGCCCGCTGCTATGCCCGCCTGGGGCTGCCCGCGCCGGTGCTGTACGGGCTGGCGATAGGACTGTCGAAGTCGCGGCTGTACCTTGGCGTGCACTACCCCTCGGACGTGCTCGCCGGGGCGATGCTCGGTGCGGCTATGGGTCGCCTCGGCGCATGTGCGCCCCGCTCGCCGCAGGCGGCCGGCTCCCAGTCTGCGAGAGTCGCCGCGATGAGCACCGGGATCGCCGCGAGAGCGCCGCGATGAGCACCAGGATCGCCGTGAGAGCGCTGCGATGAGCACCAGGATCGGCATCGTGGGGATGCCCAACGCGGGCAAGTCATCGCTGTTCAACGCGCTCACGAAAGCGGGCGCGGAGGCGGCGAACTACCCGTTCACGACGATCGAGCCGAACGTGGCGGTGGTACCGGTGCGCGACGAGCGCCTGGAGCAGGTGGCGCGCACGGTGGGCGCGTCGGAGATCGTGTGGGACACGGTCGACTTCCACGACATCGCCGGTCTGGTCGCCGGGGCGCATCAGGGCGAGGGCCTGGGCAACCGCTTCCTGGCGAACATCCGCGAGACGCACGCGATCGTGCACGTCGTGCGCGCTCATGGCGATGAGAACGTGGTCCATCCGGAGGGCCGCGTGGACCCGCTGGCAGATATCGAGACGATCGAGACGGAGCTCGTGATGGCGGACCTCGAGGCCGCTGAGCGCCGCGTGGAGAGGGTCGGAAAACAGGCGCGCGGGGGCGATCGCGTGGCCATCGCGGAGGAGGCGTGGCTGCGCGAGGTGATCGCGGCGCTGCAGGCCGGCCGCCCGGCGCGCACCGTGCCGGTGCCCGTGCAGGCGCCGAACGCCGCCCGCGACCTGGGCTCGCTGACGAGCAAGCCGGTGCTGTTCGTGGCCAACGTGGACGAGGGCTCCGAGGAGGTCCCCGCGGCGGTCGCCGAGCACGCGGCCGCGCAGGGAGCGCGCGCGGTGGCCGTGTCCTCGCGCATCGAGTCGGAGCTGGCCGAGCTCGAGGACGAGGACGCCGCCGCGATGCGCGAGGAGCTCGGCGTCAGCGAGTCCGGCCTGCAGCGCGTGGTGCGCGAGGCGTTCGCGCTGCTCGAGCTGATCGCGTTCTTCACCGCCGGAGAGGCCAAGCCCGCCCAGTCCTGGCACCTGCGCCGCGGCCTGACCGCGTGGCACGCGGCGGGAGAGATCCACTCGGACATCCAGAAGGGCTTCGTGCGCGCGGAGGTGATCGGCTGGCGCGAGCTCGTCGACGCGGGCGGCTACGCCGGCGCGCGCGATCGCGGAACGCTGCGGCTTGAGGGCCGCGACTATGTGATGGCCGATGGAGACGTGATCACGGTCAAGTTCACGCCGTAACCAGTGCGCGCCACGGTCAGCCACATCCGTTGCGGCTCACGCCGCGGCCATCTCCTCCAGCCGCTCGGCCAGGCCAGACATCCCCAGCTCGCGCGCCATCCGCGCGCCGCCCTCGAAGTCCGTGGAGCGGTCGGGCGGGCGCTCGACCTCGATGCGCTGCAGCGTGGCGACGTTCTTGAACGTGCGCAGCAGCTCGGCGTGCTCGCGCAGCGCGGCGCCGGCCCGCGGGCGTATTGCGCGGTCATCCGATTCCGCGGCGGCCAGCACGCCCTCGAGCGAGCCGTGCCGCAGCAGCAATTCGGCTGCGGTCTTCACACCGATCCCCGGCGCGCCCGGCAGGCCGTCGGAGGGATCGCCTCGCAGCGCGATCAGATCGGGGACCAGCTCGGCTCCGATCCCCTCGTAGCGCTCGCGGACCTGCGCCGGGCCGATCTCTCCCGCGACGCGGCCTTTCGCGAGCTCGACGATCTTCACGTGCTCGCCGACGGCCTGGTAGAGGTCGCGATCGGCGGTCAGCAGCAGCGCCTCGCCGCCCGCCTCTGACTCGGCGCGCGCGTGGGAGAACATCGCGTCGTCGGCCTCCAGCTCGCCCGCGTCGCAGATCGTCCAGCCCAGGCTCCCGAGCAGCGCGGGCGCGCGCGTCCATTGCGCGCGCAGCTGCGCCGGCATCGGCTCGCGGTGGGCGTGATAGCGCGGGTACAGCCGCACGCGGTAGGCGGCCTGCTCTGCCCCGACACACGCGACGACCGCTCGCGCCGGGCGCTCGTCGAGGACCGCCAGCAGCGCGTTGACCGTCCCCAGCAGCGCGTTCACCGGCTGCCCGTCCCCGCCGACGATCGACCGGGGCAGACCGAAGTACGCGCGATACAAGAGCCACGGAACGTCGGCGATCAGCAGGGGTGCGGGCATCTACCCCGCAATTGTGCCCCCCGCCGGTGTGGGCTGCGGTGTGGGCTGCGGGGTCGGCTGCGGCGCGGCTTCGCTGCGATCGGGCTCGGGCTTGACCGGTCCGTTGCCGGTGCGCACGCTGAAATAGGCCCACGTGTCCGCCAGCCCCAGGCGCGCGGCCAGTTCAGCGCCGGTGATCTGGGTGCTGCCCGCCGACCCGAGGATCGCGGCGGTCAGGATGCGCGGCGAAACGCCGCGCGTCAGCACCTCGATGCCGCGCAGGCCGCCCTTGACGAGACCCCGCAGCCGGGCGGCGGCGGCGGCGAAGCTGATGCTGAGCTTCCAGTCGAACTGCGAGCCGGCGTCGTAGGGGTCGGGCACGCCCTGCAGCCACGGCTGCGGTTCGGAGCCGGGCCAAGCATTCTGCACGTCTTCGGTCATCCCGCCGGAGCTGGAGTAGAAGTAGGTGATCGCCGGCCTGCCCTGGTAGGTGACGATCTGCCCCGCCGTCGCGGCGACGGCGGCGTTCGTCTGCGCCGTTTCGGCGGGGGCGCCGAGATAGACCTGCGAGCGCGTGTCGGAGTACACGTCGAACCGCTGGCCGATCTTCGATCGGTCCCCCGCGTGCGCGGTCAGCGCGTACGTGCGGCTGGCGATCGCCTGCGTCTCCAGTGCGGCCAGCGGCCAGCTGGCGGGCATCTCGGCCGATACCACCCCGCGCACGTACCGTTCGAGCGGCACCTTGCGCACGCTCGCGCCGACCAGCACGCGCACGCTCGTGTCTGCCGGCGCCTGGCCGATCGCGGTGCCGGTGTAGTAGTGGGCAAGGATCGCCTGATCGCTCCAGCCATGCTGGGCGTACCCGAGCGCGCCGTCCTGGCTCATGCCGACGCCGTGACCGTCACCCGCGCCGGTGATCACGAGCGTCTGGGGCGCCGGTGCGGTGTGCGGGGCTCTCGCCGTCGCCGCGCGCGCGGCGACTGCGTCCGGTGCGGCCGCTGCCGAGAGCGTCAGCCCGGCGAGGACCGCGGCGAGGACGCCTGGCAGCCGGGCGGGAGTGGGTGGGGGGCGGTGATAGGTTGATCCGATGGCGAGCATCCGTGCTCAGTGCAACGCGGCCGTTCAGCCGCGGTCGTGGCCTTGTATAGGCGGTCTTATGAGCTCTTCCTCGGACGCTGGGCGCAGCGCGTGAGTCCTGCACGATGACTGGCGGCTCAACCCGACCGGCTGCCACCCAAGCCAGAGCCGGGGATGGTGAAGATGGTTGGGGCTGACACGGAGCGGGCGGTTCTCGAAACGGTCCCGACGGGCCTGTACGTCGGCGGTGAGTGGCGCGCCGCCACGGGTGGCGGGACGCTGCCGGTCGAGGACCCCGCGACCGGGGAGACGCTCGTCGAGGTCGCCGACGGGCAGGCGCAGGACGCGCTGGCGGCGCTGGGCGCCGCGGCCGGCGCCCAGGCGCAGTGGGCCGCCACTGCGCCGCGCGAGCGGGGGGAGATCTTGCAAAGGGCGTATGAGGCGATCGTGGAGCAGAGCGACGAGCTGGCGCTGCTGATGACGCTGGAGATGGGCAAGGCGTTGGCGGAGTCCAGGGCCGAGATCGCGTATGCGGCCGAGTTCATGCGCTGGTTCTCCGAGGAGGCCGTGCGCGTGCACGGCCGCTACATGCTCAACACGACAGGCAAGGGGCGGATCCTGACGATGCGCCAGCCGGTCGGGGTGTGCGTGTTTGTGACGCCGTGGAACTTCCCGACGGCGATGGGTACCAGGAAGATCGCCCCCGCGATCGCGGCGGGTTGCACGATGGTCGTCAAGCCCGCCCAGCAGACGCCGCTGTCGATGCTCGCGCTGGCGAAGATCCTCGAGCAGGCAGGGCTGCCGGGAGGGGTGCTGAACGTGATCACGGCAAGGCACGCCGGGGCGGTGGTGGAGCCGCTGTTGAGGGACGAGCGCACACGCAAGCTCTCGTTCACAGGCTCCACCGAGGTCGGGCGCAGGCTGATCGAACAGTCGGCGCAGCAGGTGCTGCGAGTGTCGATGGAGCTGGGCGGCAACGCGCCGTTCATCGTGTTCGAGGACGCCGACCTCGACGCGGCGGTGGCGGGCGCGATGACCGCCAAGATGCGCAACGTGGGCGAGGCGTGCACCGCCGCCAACCGCTTTCACGTGCACGAGTCCGTGGCCGAGGAGTTCGCGCGCAGGCTGACCGAGCGGATGCGCGCCCTGCGCGTTGGCCGCGGCACCGACCCGGATGTCGACGTCGGACCGCTGATCGACGCCGCCCAGCGGGAGAAGGTTGCAGCGCTCGTCGACGACGCCGTTGCGCGCGGCGCAGAGCTCGCGCTCGGCGGCGGCGCGTTGTCGGGGCCCGCCCACCCCGGCTACTTCTTCGAGCCGACCGTGCTCACCGGCGTGCCCGACGATGCCCGCGTGCTGGCGGAGGAGATCTTCGGCCCCGTCGCCCCGATCGCTACGTTCTCATCCGAGGAGCAGGCCGTGGAGGCGGCCAACCGGACCGAGTACGGGCTCGTGGCCTACCTCTACACCCGCGACCTGGCCCGCGCCCTGCGGGTGTGCGAGGGGATTGAGACCGGCATGGTCGGCCTCAACCAGGGCATCGTGTCCAATCCCGCCGCTCCGTTCGGCGGTGTCAAGCAGTCGGGGTTCGGGCGCGAGGGGGGCTTTGAGGGGATTGGCGAGTACCTGGAGACCAAGTATGTTGCCGTCGGGTTGTAGGAGGGGGTGAACGCACCGACCGCACCGCCTATTTCAAAACACGTTCTTGGACGGGGACCGCTTCCTACTCCTGCTCTTCCCCCAGATCGCGTCCACCGATGCTTGCGAGCATCATCGTCTCGGCCATGCGCAGCAGCCCGATCGTGGTGTGCGGGCGGGCTTCGCTGGAGCGGACGGACACGCTGGAGCCGTGCGGGCCGATGACCTCGACGATCGTGCAGACGTCGCCGATCTCGCAGTCGTCGTCGAAGCGCGATTCCAGGGCCTCCATCTGTTCTGCCACGACGCGGCCCATCTTCGACTGATCGAGCGTCACAGGGTTCGCCTCACTGCCTATCCGGCGTGCTGGAGCTGGCTGAGGTCGATCGCACCGGCCGGCGCCGTCAGCGTGACGGGCTGGTTCCAGCGGGTGAAGGAGACGTGGCCGGTTTCGGTGCCGCGCTTGACGACTTCGATCGGGTAGGGCTGACCGGTCGTGGCGACGTAGAGCGAGCCGTTGTGGGCCGTGTCGTGCAGTTCGACGACGGGCTGGGAGGCGACGGTCGTGGTGGGGCCGCGGACGAGCGTGGTGTGGCTTGCGAGCGTCTGTTCGAGCAGCTTGCCGAGGTTCGTCAGCGACGCCAGCGAGGCCAGTTCCCCACCCGTGACGGGCGCCTTGAGCCACTTGCCTTGGAACAGCCGCGCCGCGGCGGCGCCCCCGAAGTGGCTGTAGAAGGTGGGGCTGCCTTTGATGTAGACGGTGTCGCCGATGACGATCAGCTCGAACGAGAGCCCGCCCTCGGAGATCTGCCCGCGCCCGCCGCGCCGGGAGACGAGGTCCATGTCGAGCGTGAGCGGAGTACCGCCGCTGGAGAGCGCGCCGGCGACGTGCACCGAGCTCGCGCCGGCGGCGGCGGCCTTGGACGCGGCGAGGATCTCGCTCGGCGACTTCGACGCGACGCCGTTGCCGGAGGAGGAGGAGCCGCCGCAGCCGGCGATCGGGGCGGCGAGCGCCAGCAGGATCGCCAGCGCGGCCGCGGCCGGCGGCAGCGCTCTCGGGCCGGGGATCGAACGGCGAAGCATCTTGCTGCACCCTAGTGGACGCGGTGGATGGCGGGTGTGCGCCCGTTGCGGACACCGCCCTGGATGCCCGTCCGCGGACACGTGCCGGGATGCCGCCGAGCGGGCGCCAAACGCCTCGGCGATGCGCCGAAGACAAGGCTGCGCCGCTCAAGTGCGACGCCCGAGATGCCGAACGCGAAAGTGGACCAGTGCGCAAGCTAACGGCCGATACGAGCAGGGCGAGCGAGCCGGGCGAAGGCGCCGGGAGGGCGTGGCGCTGGGCGCTCGGAGTGGCCGTGGGGCTCGCCGCCGCGGCGGGCGCGGTGCTCGCGCCGGGACCGGCGATGACGGGCGCGTGCGCATTCGTGCTGGCGGTGGCGGCTGGGGCCGTGGGGTGGCTCGCCGGAGAGCGCCACCGCGAGGTGCTCGAGCGCGAGATCGGCGACCGCTCCAGCGAGCTGCGCCGGGCGCTGACCGAGCTGGAGATCGCGCAGGCCGAGACCGTGCGCAGGCTGTCGATGGCGGTCGAGTTCCGCGACGAGGACACGGGCGCGCACATCGAGCGGATCGGGCGATTTTCGACGCTGCTGGCCGAGCAGATCGGCCTAGAGGAGGAGCTGTGCGAGCGGATGGTGCACGCCGCGCCGCTGCACGACGTCGGCAAGGTGGCGATCCCCGACGCGATCCTGCTCAAGCCCGGCAAGCTGACCGTGCAGGAGCGCGCGATCGTCGAGACGCACGCCGAGGAGGGGCACAGACTGCTGAAAGGGTCGAGCTCGGCGATCCTCAACCTGGCGGCGACGATCGCGCTGAGCCACCACGAGAAGTGGGACGGCAGCGGCTACCCGCGCGGGGTCGGGGGCGAGGCGATCCCGATCGAGGGGCGGATCGTGGCGATCGCCGACGTGTTCGACGCGCTGACCAGCGACCGGGTGTATCGCAGGGCGTTCGCGCTGGGAGAGGCCGTGGAGATGATGCGCGCGGAGCGGGGCAAGCACTTCGACCCGGTGCTGCTGGACGCGTTCCTGGAGCTGCTGGGCAGCTCCGGGCCGGACGCGCGCGAGCAGGTCAGGGCCGACCCGATCGCTGTGGCGGACAGCGCGCTGGAGACGTTCGTGACGGCCCTGCAGCGCAGCGACGCGGAGATGGCCGAGGGCGCGGTCGCGCAGGCGATCGAGGACGGGATCGCGGCGGTCGAGCTGCCGGGCGAGGTGATCGAGCCGGCGTTGCGGCGCCTGGCCGAGCTGCGCGAGCGGGGCGAGATCGACGCAGAGCGCGAGCGGGCCGCGATCGGGATCGCGCGCCGGGTGCTGGCGACGGTGCGCCGCTACATCTTGGGCCGCCAGGAGGAGCCGCAGGCGCTGGCGCGGATTGACGAGTCCATCAAGACGGTCGAGGGGCTGCTCGAGGCGCGCGCTGACACCGAGGCCGGGGGTGCCGCGCGGGAGCGGGGCACGCGCCGCGCCCACGCGCTGCGCTGAGGACGCCGGGGGGCGCCGGCCCGCGGCGTCCCCCAGCGGCACGCACAGCTCCCGCCGCCCGGTTCGGCGCCGTGTGGGCGCGCGTGTAACGCTGCGGACGGGTAGATTTCCCCGCCGATGGCGAGCAAGCGGGCGATCGTGACGGGCGGGGCCGGGTTCATCGGCTCGCACGTCGTGGACTCGCTGCTCGCGGACGGGCATGAGGTGACGGTGATCGATGACCTGTCCTCGGGCAGGGCGAGTCGCGTCGCCGCGCCGGCGCGGCTGATCGAGCTGGACATCGTCGACGGGGCGGGGGTGCGGGAGGTCGTCGAGGAGGTGCGCCCGGAGGCGGTGTATCACCTGGCGGCGCAGGCGAGCGTGATCGCGTCGGTGGAGGATCCGGGCAGGGACTGCGACGTGAACGTGCACGGGACGCTGAACGTGGTGGTGGCGGCGAACGCGGTGGGGGCGCCGGTCGTGTTCACCTCCACGGGCGGGGCGCTGTACGGGGACGAGGCGCCGATGCCCACGAGCGAGGAGCGCGAGCCCGCGCCGCTGAGCCCCTACGGAGCGTCGAAGTGGGCGGCGGAGTCCTACGTGAAGACGTGGGGGCTGGCCGGCGGTGTGGCCAACGCGGTGGCGCGGCTCGGGAACGTGTACGGGCCGAGGCAGAGCCCGCACGGCGAGGCGGGCGTGGTGGCGATATTCACGCACAAGCTGTATGCGGGGGAGCGCCCGAAGCTGTACGGGTATGGCCGGCCGACCAGGGATTATGTGTACGTGGGCGACGTGGTCGGCGCGCTGCGAGCGGCGGTGGGGAAGGCGGGCACCTACAACGTGGGTACGGGCGTGGAGACCGACGTGATGAGCGTTTGGAGCGCGCTGAGCGAGTGCGCGGGCGCGAGCATCGAGCCGGAGCTGGCCGAGCTGCGCCCGGGCGAGCTCAAGCACAGCCGTCTGGACTGCAGCCGCGCGCAGCGCGAGCTGGGCTGGCGCGCGCAGGTGGGGATCGAGGAGGGGTTGCGCAGGACCTATGAGGCGCTGGTGGAGGAGTTCGAGGCGGGCTGATTTGGGGCCGAGCCCACGCGCGGGGCAACGACTGGGCGCGGTTACCGCGGCACAGCGCGTGGGCGAAGTCAGAGCGCTCGCAATACGGGTCCTGCTGACGTGCCCGGGGATGGGCATGACAGAGGCGTCGAACGGGAGCAGGCCTCAGCCGTTAAGATCGAGCACGCGGCGAGATAGCTCAGTTGGTAGAGCACACGACTGAAAATCGTGGTGTCCCCAGTTCGAGTCTGGGTCTCGCCATCCATTCGGGATGGCACGCGTTGCCCGTGAAGTTCTCGCCGAGCGTATCGCGCCAGCCGCCGCGATCGGCTCGGCGGGCTCATCCATGAGTACGGTTGGGCGGCATGAGCGCGGACGCCGAGCTCGTGAGCTCTGCGGGGCAAGCGCACGGGATATCAAGCGGACCAGCGCGCGGTTGTCGTCATGCTCCGTGCCACATCGAGCTCTCGATCGATCGCAGCGAGGTCGTCCACATCCCGAAGGCTACCCGAAGCCGCTCACCGCGGTGTGCGACCGGGCGGTGTCAGCTCCAGCCGCCGTGGCGAGGGCCGAATGTGTAGACTGCTGGGCGTGTTCGGTCCCATCGCATCAGCGACCGAGTAGGAGGAGATGCTGCCTTGATGCTCGAAGCGGTCCGCAAGCCCGCTGCGATCGCTGCTCTTCTTCTCAGCGCGTTGGGTCTGACGGCCTGCGGCGAATCGTCGGAGGAAAAGGCGAGGGCGCAGGTATGTTCGGCAAGCAGCGAAATCTCCAGGCAACTCACCAAGCTCGAGGGGCTGCCGATCGACTCGAGCTTCCCCACTGAAGCCAGGACGAGCCTGGAAGCGATCGACATGAGCCTCGCCGAGGTCAAAAAGGCGGCGCCCAACCTCGAAGCGGCACGCAAGGCAGAAGTCGAAGTCGCCACCAAGGCCTTCGAGACCGAGGTCGCCACGATCACGGTGAGTGTCGCGTCCACAGCCATCAAATCCGGAAACACCGAAGCGGCGCTCAGGGCCGCCGGACCCCAGATCAAGACTGCGGAGGCTCAGCTCACCGCCGACTACAAGAAAGCTTTCGAAGCGCTCAAATGCTCATAGCCTGTCGCCCTGCCGGCGCGTCCCGCTAGCGCGCGCCCGTCGGTTTTTGGGGGGCAGGCACGCCGATCGGCCTCTCGGTGCGCTCTGTCACACTGCCCCCCATGCGCCGGACGGCCATCCTCCTCGCGCTCGTCCTCTCCTGCGCCCTGCTGAGCGCCTGCGGCAAGTCCGACTACGCGAGCACCGCCTCCCACTCGTCCGCGGCTGCTGCCAGCACCACTCAGGGCGCCACGCGGAGCGTGCCGCCCACGCGCGAGCGGGCGCTCGCGTTCGCCCGTGCGGTCAACCTGACCGCCGCCGACGTACCCGGCTTCACCGTCACCCCGCGCCAGCGCGCCAGCTCGGCCGGCGAACGCCACCTCGAACAGGAGCTGCGCAGCTGCACCGGCTCGCAGGCCGCGGGCGGCTCGCGCACCACCACCACCACCACCGTCGCCGAAACAGGCTCACCCGACTTCGAGCTCCATCGCGGCATCCTCGATCTGACCGTCAGCTCCGAAGTCAGCGTCTCCCTGAGCGCCGCTCAGGCCGCCGCCACGCTCTCGGCGATCCGCAGTGCGCGAGTCCGCGCGTGCGTGTCCCACTACCTGGGGCAGCTCTTGAAATCCCAGCACTACGCAGGCGCGAGCGTCACCTCCGTCTCGATCGCATCGGGCACTCCCCCCGCGCCTGGCACCACCGGGGGCTTCGGCTGGCGCGTCACCGCGACGCTCGCCGTGCGCGGCCTGCACGTCGCCTTCTACCTGGACATCCTCGGCTTTGTCGACGGCCCCGCCCAGGTCACCCTCTCGAGCTCGGGCGCGCTACGCCCCTTCCCGGCCTCCGTCCAAGAGGAGTTGTTCGCCAAGCTCCTGACCCGCGCCCGCGCGCATGGTCTGTAGGCGCCGATGCTCGCGGTGCCCCCGTATCGCAACGTGACCTGCGGATGATGCTCAGCCGGCGCCTCGAGCTTGCGCCTGCTGACACATCTCCGCCACTCCGATCGCCTCGATCGAGGAGCGGATTTGATAGCGCTCCTCCCCGGGGTAGACAACGAGCGCTCGCTCTGGCTCCAGGTCGGCGAGCGCGGAGTGAAAGCCCCGCTCCACCGTCGGCGCCAGGCTGCGCTTGATCTCCACGGCCCATCGCTCGCCGCCGGGCCAGTCAAGGACGAGGTCGACCTCCGCGCCGTGGCTTGTGCGGTAGAAGCTCCCCTGTACTTGATGCCCGCCCTCCCCGGCCGCCGCGAGCAGATTCTCGATCGCCATGCCCTCCCAGCTCGGCCCCGTGACGGGGTGTCCCAGCACCGCCTCCTTGTCGGCGAGGCCGAGCAGCGCATGCAAGAGGCCGCTGTCGCGCACGTACACCTTCGGGGAGCGGACCAGTCGCTTGCCGGCGTTGGGCAGATGGGGAGGCAGGCGTCGCACGAGCAGGAGGTCGACCATCAGGTCGAGGTAATGGGCGATGGTCTTTGCGCTGACGCCGAGGCCGCGGGCCAGTTGCGCGGCGTTGAACAGGCCACCCTGGTTGTGAGCGAACATCGTCCACAGCCGCCGCAGCGTCTCGGCCGGGATGCGCGGGCCCAGCTGCGGGACATCGCGCTCCAGGTAGGTGCGGATGAAGTCCTCGCGCCAGCGCAGGCTGATCTTCTCCTCGGCCGCGAGGAAGCTGTCGGGGAAGCCGCCGCGGATCCACAGGCGGTCGAGTCGCTGCGCGCCCACCTCGGTCACGTCGAACGGCGCGAGCTCGACGAACGCGATCCTTCCCGCCAGGGTCTCGCCGGACTGGGCCAGCAGGTCGATCGCGGCGGAGCCCAGCAGCAGGAACCGCCCAACCCCCCGGCCGGTGCGCCTGCCCTCGTCGATCACGCCCCGCAACGCTTCGAACAGGCCCGGCGCGCGGTGGATCTCGTCGAGGATCACGAGCTCGTCGGCGTGGTCGGCGAAGTAGAGCTCCGGCTCGGCCAGGCGAGCCCGGTCCGCCGCGGACTCCAGGTCCAGATAGACCGATGGCCGCCCCTCGGCGATCGTGAGGGCAAGCGTGGTCTTGCCGGCCTGCCTCGGCCCGACCAGGGCGACGGCGGGCAGATGCTCCAGCAACCCGGCGACTTCGGCGGTCACCCGTCTCTCGATCATCCGTGCAATTATAGACCTCTACTTCAGATTTGCACGGATAAAGATAGATTCGCCGCGGATCGCCGGTGGGATCAGATTCTCCCGCGCGTGCGGACGCGCCGGTTTGGACCCTCGTTCGTCACTTGCGCTTGGCCTGGTGGGCGATCACCTCACCAAACGCCGCCTCCAGCTGCGTGGTCATGCGCTGCTTGAACAGCGCCAGCAGCGCCTCGGAGGCGAGCGGGCGCAGCGAGCCGACGGACTCGATCAGCTCGTCCCATTGCTCGTCGGGCTGGCCGGCCCGCTCGAACGGCTCCCACAGCTCGCGCAGGAACAGCTTGGTGAACGCGCGCCCGATCGACTCGCAGTCGCGACTGACCCGCTCGACCAGCACGAGCGCGGCGTGCAGGGGGATGCCCAGCGCCACGACCTCCTCGGCGTCGCGCATCAGCGCGGGGCTCGGGACTTCGAAGCGCCCGTCGCCGAGCGGCACGAGCAGCGCCAGCTTGCGCACCCGCTCGGCGTCCTTGGATGAGACCTCGCCGAAGCGCTCGACCAGTTCCCGCGCGGTAATCACCTCCGGGGTCTCGGGCTCATACGGCGTGGTGACCGCGATGCGCAGTCCGAGCAGCCGCTCGGCTAGGCCGTCGGAGCCGCTCAACAGGCGCTCGATCGCGGCGAGGTTGAACCCGTCGGCCTGCAGGTCCTGGATCAGGCGCAAGCGGGCGACGTGCTCTGAGCTGTAGTAGCCCACACGCGCGCGCACCTCCGGCGGGGGCAGCAATCCCCGCGTGTGGTGGTTGCGGATGTTGCGCACCGACATCCCCACCTCGGCGGCGAGCTGCTCGACGGTCAGGTCGTAGCCCGACGGCGGGCTCTCAGGGGAGCTCGCGGAGGCGTTCTCGCGACCCTTGCGCGGTCGCCTCTCGGGCGGGTCGATCGTGTCAGGGCCGGTACGTGCCATCCGCCAACAAGGCTACCACCGTTTATGTTCCCTCATTTGAGGTAGCATGATCTCCAGTCATCGAATGTCGCCCGCGGCGCCGTCTGTTCGCCTCCCAGCTGGACGGTTGTGAGTGCGTGGTCAGCCATCGCGCGCTTTCATTATGAGCTGGTGCTCATACGGCCCGCGGCCGGTGAGGCAGACCGCGCCGCAGCGGGCGGCCAGGCTCAGCGCGTCCGCCGTCGCCATGCCCGCGCCCAGCCCGTAGGTCAGTCCCGCGGCGAACGAGTCGCCGCAGCCGTAGCTGTCCACGGGGGCGCCGGGCGGCGGGGCGGCCTTCCAAGAGCCTGTGGCGCCGGTGCGGTCCCGGTAGACGCCCCCGTGCGCCCCCTCGGTCGAGACGATCAGCGCGGCCTGTCCCCGTGCACGGGCAGCGTCGTGGCGCTCGACCGCGTCATCGGCGCTCAGCACCAGCGCGTCCAGCGGGACTTCGTGTCCGAGGGCGTCGAGGGCGCGCGGGCTGGCCACCAGCACCCGCGCAGCGCGCGCGGCGCGCAGGGCGTGCAGGTCGCCGGCGGTGAAGTAGACGGCGTCCATCTGCGCGAGCTCGCCCCACGGCAGCTCCCCGTCGTCGCCCGTCGGCTCCAGGCGCGACCCGAACGTCGTGATCGTCCGCTCGCGGGCGTCATCGACGAGCGTCACCGCCGTCCGGGTGGGCGTGGCGGCGCGCCGGGACGCGCGCACGCGGACGCCGAGCTCGCCCAGGCGCGTGACCGTCCGGCGGGCGTGGTGGTCGTCGCCCAGCGCGGTCATCAGCGTGGACTCGCCCGCCAGCCGGGCCAGCTGTACGGCCGCGACCGCCCCGCCCCCGGCGGGCTCCTCGAACGGGTCGCGCGCGTGCACGATCTCACCGGCCTGGGGCACGTGGGGGACGCGCGCGAACCGCACCCACTCGACGTGCCCCACCACCGCGACCTTCGGTTGGCTCACGTGCCTGCTCCTCGCATGGCGGGAGTGTCACACACGGGCTCGTTAGCCTGATGTGTATGCGTGTCGAGCTGCTGTTCTGGGAGGACTGTCCCTCGCATCCGCGGGCGCTGGCCGAGCTGCGCATGGCGATGACGGAGGAGGGCTTGGACCGAGCACGATCGCAGTACGGGAGATCCAAACCCAGGCCGAGGCGACGCGGGAGCGGTTTGTCGGATCGCCGACGATTCGCATCGACGGGGTGGACATACAGTCACCCGGCGAGGAGCCGTTCGGGTTGACGTGCCGCGTCTACCATCGCCGGGACGGTCGCATCTCCCGACGCCGGACCCGGCCGACGTGCGCGACGCGCTCGACGCGCCCGGTCCGCCACCCGACCTGATCGGCCCACCCGCCCAAACCGACGTATAGAGAGGAGTTGAGATGACAGCGATCGGCGACCCGCCCCTACGTTCGCCCTGCCGGACACCGAGGGGATCATGCACGAGCCGGGTGGAGCTCCCCGCGACCGTCGTCGTGTTCACCTGCAACCACTGTCCCTACGCGCTGGCCTGGCACGACCGTGTAGTCGCGCTCGC
>CAWEFQ010000014.1:0-25016 GCA_963808385.1 uncultured Solirubrobacterales bacterium
CTGAAAATCGTGGTGTCCCAGTTCGAGTCTGGGTCTCGCCATGCGTTCGGGATGGCACGCGTTGCCCGTGAAGTTCTCGCCGAGCGTATCGCGCCAGCCGCCGCGATCGGCTCGGCGGGCTCATCCATGAGTACGGTTGGGCGGCATGAGCGCGGACGCCGAGCTCGTGAGGTCCAGGGCGAGCGCCGGGATATCAAGCGGACCAGCGCGCGGTTGTCGTCATGCTCCGTGCCACATGGAGCTTCTCGATCGATCGCAGCGAGGTCGTCCACATCCCGAAGGCTACCCGAAGCCGCTCACCGCGGTGTGCGACCGGGCGGTGTCAGCTCCAGCCGCCGTGGCGAGGGCCGAATGTGTAGACTGCTCGGCGTGTTCGGTCCCATCGCATCAGCGACCGAGTAGGAGGAGATGCTGCCTTGATGCTCGAAGCGGTCCGCAAGCCCGCTGCGATCGCTGCTCTTCTTCTCAGCGCGTTGGGTCTGACGGCCTGCGGCGAATCGTCGGAGGAAAAGGCGAGGGCGCAGGTATGTTCGGCAAGCAGCGAAATCTCCAGGCAACTCACCAAGCTCGAGGGGCTGCCGATCGACTCGAGCTTCCCCACTGAAGCCAGGACGAGCCTGGAAGCGATCGACATGAGCCTCGCCGAGGTCAAAAAGGCGGCGCCCAACCTCGAAGCGGCACGCAAGGCAGAAGTCGAAGTCGCCACCAAGGCCTTCGAGACCGAGGTCGCCACGATCACGGTGAGTGTCGCGTCCACAGCCATCAAATCCGGAAACACCGAAGCGGCGCTCAGGGCCGCCGGACCCCAGATCAAGACTGCGGAGGCTCAGCTCACCGCCGACTACAAGAAAGCTTTCGAAGCGCTCAAATGCTCATAGCCTGTCGCCCTGCCGGCGCGTCCCGCTAGCGCGCGCCCGTCGGTTTTTGGGGGGCAGGCACGCCGATCGGCCTCTCGGTGCGCTCTGTCACACTGCCCCCCATGCGCCGGACGGCCATCCTCCTCGCGCTCGTCCTCTCCTGCGCCCTGCTGAGCGCCTGCGGCAAGTCCGACTACGCGAGCACCGCCTCCCACTCGTCCGCGGCTGCTGCCAGCACCACTCAGGGCGCCACGAGGAGCGTGCCGCCCACGCGCGAGCGGGCGCTCGCGTTCGCCCGTGCGGTCAACCTGACCGCCGCCGACGTACCCGGCTTCACCGTCACCCCGCGCCAGCGCGCCAGCTCGGCCGGCGAACGCCACCTCGAACAGGAGCTGCGCAGCTGCACCGGCTCGCAGGCCGCGGGCGGCTCGCGCACCACCACCACCACCACCGTCGCCGAAACAGGCTCACCCGACTTCGAGCTCCATCGCGGCATCCTCGATCTGACCGTCAGCTCCGAAGTCAGCGTCTCCCTGAGCGCCGCTCAGGCCGCCGCCACGCTCTCGGCGATCCGCAGTGCGCGAGTCCGCGCGTGCGTGTCCCACTACCTGGGGCAGCTCTTGAAATCCCAGCACTACGCAGGCGCGAGCGTCACCTCCGTCTCGATCGCATCGGGCACTCCCCCCGCGCCTGGCACCACCGGGGGCTTCGGCTGGCGCGTCACCGCGACGCTCGCCGTGCGCGGCCTGCACGTCGCCTTCTACCTGGACATCCTCGGCTTTGTCGACGGCCCCGCCCAGGTCACCCTCTCGAGCTCGGGCGCGCTACGCCCCTTCCCGGCCTCCGTCCAAGAGGAGTTGTTCGCCAAGCTCCTGACCCGCGCCCGCGCGCATGGTCTGTAGGCGCCGATGCTCGCGGTGCGCCCGTATCGCAACGTGACCTGCGGATGATGCTCAGCCGGCGCCTCGAGCTTGCGCCTGCTGACACATCTCCGCCACTCCGATCGCCTCGATCGAGGAGCGGATTCGATAGCGCTCCTCCCCGGGGTAGACAACGAGCGCTCGCTCTGGCTCCAGGTCGGCGAGCGCGGAGTGAAAGCCCCGCTCCACCGTCGGCGCCAGGCTGCGCTTGATCTCCACGGCCCATCGCTCGCCGCCGGGCCAGTCAAGGACGAGGTCGACCTCCGCGCCGTGGCTTGTGCGGTAGAAGCTCCCCTGTACTTGATGCCCGCCCTCCCCGGCCGCCGCGAGCAGATTCTCGATCGCCATGCCCTCCCAGCTCGGCCCCGTGACGGGGTGTCCCAGCACCGCCTCCTTGTCGGCGAGGCCGAGCAGCGCATGCAAGAGGCCGCTGTCGCGCACGTACACCTTCGGGGAGCGGACCAGTCGCTTGCCGGCATTGGGCAGATGGGGAGGCAGGCGTCGCACGAGCAGGAGGTCGACCATCAGGTCGAGGTAATGGGCGATGGTCTTTGCGCTGACGCCGAGGCCGCGGGCCAGTTGCGCGGCGTTGAACAGGCCACCCTGGTTGTGAGCGAACATCGTCCACAGCCGCCGCAGCGTCTCGGCCGGGATGCGCGGGCCCAGCTGCGGGACATCGCGCTCCAGGTAGGTGCGGATGAAGTCCTCGCGCCAGCGCAGGCTGATCTTCTCCTCGGCCGCGAGGAAGCTGTCGGGGAAGCCGCCGCGGATCCACAGGCGGTCGAGTCGCTGCGCGCCCACCTCGGTCACGTCGAACGGCGCGAGCTCGACGAACGCGATCCTTCCCGCCAGGGTCTCGCCGGACTGGGCCAGCAGGTCGATCGCGGCGGAGCCCAGCAGCAGGAACCGCCCAACCCCCCGGCCGGTGCGCCTGCCGTCGTCGATCACGCCCCGCAACGCTTCGAACAGGCCCGGCGCGCGGTGGATCTCGTCGAGGATCACGAGCTCGTCGGCGTGGTCGGCGAAGTAGAGCTCCGGCTCGGCCAGGCGAGCCCGGTCCGCCGCGGACTCCAGGTCCAGATAGACCGATGGCCGCCCCTCGGCGATCGTGAGGGCAAGCGTGGTCTTGCCGGCCTGCCTCGGCCCGACCAGGGCGACGGCGGGCAGATGCTCCAGCAACCCGGCGACTTCGGCGGTCACCCGTCTCTCGATCATCCGTGCAATTATAGACCTCTACTTCAGATTTGCACGGATAAAGATAGATTCGCCGCGGATCGCCGGTGGGATCAGATTCTCCCGCGCGTGCGGACGCGCCGGTTTGGACCCTCGTTCGTCACTTGCGCTTGGCCTGGTGGGCGATCACCTCACCAAACGCCGCCTCCAGCTGCGTGGTCATGCGCTGCTTGAACAGCGCCAGCAGCGCCTCGGAGGCGAGCGGGCGCAGCGAGCCGACGGACTCGATCAGCTCGTCCCATTGCTCGTCGGGCTGGCCGGCCCGCTCGAACGGCTCCCACAGCTCGCGCAGGAACAGCTTGGTGAACGCGCGCCCGATCGACTCGCAGTCGCGACTGACCCGCTCGACCAGCACGAGCGCGGCGTGCAGCGGGATGCCCAGCGCCACGACCTCCTCGGCGTCGCGCATCAGCGCGGGGCTCGGGACTTCGAAGCGCCCGTCGCCGAGCGGCACGAGCAGCGCCAGCTTGCGCACCCGCTCGGCGTCCTTGGATGAGACCTCGCCGAAGCGCTCGACCAGTTCCCGCGCGGTGATCACCTCCGGGGTCTCGGGCTCATACGGCGTGGTGACCGCGATGCGCAGTCCGAGCAGCCGCTCGGCCAGGCCGTCGGAGCCGCTCAACAGGCGCTCGATCGCGGCGAGGTTGAACCCGTCGGCCTGCAGGTCCTGGATCAGGCGCAAGCGGGCGACGTGCTCTGAGCTGTAGTAGCCCACACGCGCGCGCACCTCCGGCGGGGGCAGCAATCCCCGCGTGTGGTGGTTGCGGATGTTGCGCACCGACATCCCCACCTCGGCGGCGAGCTGCTCGACGGTCAGGTCGTAGCCCGACGGCGGGCTCTCAGGGGAGCTCGCGGAGGCGTTCTCGCGACCCTTGCGCGGTCGCCTCTCGGGCGGGTCGATCGTGTCAGGGCCGGTACGTGCCATCCGCCAACAAGGCTACCACCGTTTATGTTCCCTCATTTGAGGTAGCATGATCTCCAGTCATCGAATGTCGCCCGCGGCGCCGTCTGTTCGCCTCCCAGCTGGACGGTTGTGAGTGCGTGGTCAGCCATCGCGCGCTTTCATTATGAGCTGGTGCTCATACGGCCCGCGGCCGGTGAGGCAGACCGCGCCGCAGCGGGCGGCCAGGCTCAGCGCGTCCGCCGTCGCCATGCCCGCGCCCAGCCCGTAGGTCAGTCCCGCGGCGAACGAGTCGCCGCAGCCGTAGCTGTCCACGGGGGCGCCGGGCGGCGGGGCGGCCTTCCAAGAGCCTGTGGCGCCGGTGCGGTCCCGGTAGACGCCCCCGTGCGCCCCCTCGGTCGAGACGATCAGCGCGGCCTGTCCCCGTGCACGGGCAGCGTCGTGGCGCTCGACCGCGTCATCGGCGCTCAGCACCAGCGCGTCCAGCGGGACTTCGTGTCCGAGGGCGTCGAGGGCGCGCGGGCTGGCCACCAGCACCCGCGCAGCGCGCGCGGCGCGCAGGGCGTGCAGGTCGCCGGCGGTGAAGTAGACGGCGTCCATCTGCGCGAGCTCGCCCCACGGCAGCTCCCCGTCGTCGCCCGTCGGCTCCAGGCGCGACCCGAACGTCGTGATCGTCCGCTCGCGGGCGTCATCGACGAGCGTCACCGCCGTCCGGGTGGGCGTGGCGGCGCGCCGGGACGCGCGCACGCGGACGCCGAGCTCGCCCAGGCGCGTGACCGTCCGGCGGGCGTGGTGGTCGTCGCCCAGCGCGGTCATCAGCGTGGACTCGCCCGCCAGCCGGGCCAGCTGTACGGCCGCGACCGCCCCGCCCCCGGCGGGCTCCTCGAACGGGTCGCGCGCGTGCACGATCTCACCGGCCTGGGGCACGTGGGGGACGCGCGCGAACCGCACCCACTCGACGTGCCCCACCACCGCGACCTTCGGTTGGCTCACGTGCCTGCTACTCGCATGGCGGGAGTGTCACACACGGGCTCGTTAGCCTGATGTGTATGCGTGTCGAGCTGCTGTTCTGGGAGGACTGTCCCTCGCATCCGCGGGCGCTGGCCGAGCTGCGCATGGCGATGACGGAGGAGGGCTTGGACCCGAGCACGATCGCAGTACGCGAGATCCAAACCCAGGCCGAGGCGACGCGGGAGCGGTTTGTCGGATCGCCGACGATTCGCATCGACGGGGTGGACATACAGTCACCCGGCGAGGAGCCGTTCGGGTTGACGTGCCGCGTCTACCATCGCCGGGACGGTCGCATCTCGCCGACGCCGGACCCGGCCGACGTGCGCGACGCGCTCAACGCCGCCCGGTCCGCCACCCAACCTGATCGGCCCACCCGCCCAAACCGACGTATAGAGAGGAGTTGAGATGACAGCGATCGGCGATCCCGCCCCGACGTTCGCCCTGCCGGACACCGAGGGGATCATGCACGAGCCGGGTGGAGCTCCCGCGACCGTCGTCGTGTTCACCTGCAACCACTGTCCCTACGCGCTGGCCTGGCACGACCGTGTAGTCGCGCTCGCGCGCGACTACGCCGACCGCGGAGTGCGGGTGCTGGCGATCAATCCCAACGACGCCGAGCGCTACCCGCGCGACTCGCAGCAGGCGATGCGCGAGCGGGTGCGGCGCGGGGACTTCGACGGCGTCCCGTACCTGCGCGACGAGACCCAGGAGGTGGCCCGGGCGTATGACGCCAAGACGACACCGGACGTGTTCGTGCTCGACGCCGGTGGAGTGCTGCGCTATCGCGGGGCTCCCGACGCCGACTACGAGGACCTGGAGCAGAACGCCGTGTTCGTGCGCGACGCCCTCGACGCCGTGCTCGCTGGCCGCGAGCCCGAGGAGCCGCAGACGCCGCCCGTGGGCTGCTCGATCAAGTGGCGGGAGTGAGGGGCGCAAGTCTGCGGCGAGCGCGGTTTGAGGCTCAGCGTCCCAGCGTGCGCACGAGCTCGCGGGCGCGTCCGCGCAGCTCGCCGAGCAGCCCGCGCACCTCCTGCAGGCCGGCGCGCAGCTCGGCGTCGCCGACCTCGACCGGCAGCATCGAGTCCTGCAGCGCCGCCAGCTCGCCGTCGGCCCGGGCGGCCGCGTCCAGGGCACCGTCGATGAACCCCTTCACGCCGGTCGAGGGAGCGCCCTGGGACGCCGGCGCGAACGTGCGTGCCGGCAGGTCGTGGCGCGTCGCGAACCCGGAATAGGCGCGCTGCGCGCGGCCGTAGGCCACCTGCACCGGGCGAAACAGCTCGCGCTCGAGGCGATCCGCGGTCTGCTCGTCGAGCAGCTCATACGCCTCCCCGAGCGCCGCCAGCGCGACCCCGATCTCCCCGATCGCGCGGGCGATCGCGTCGAGGAGCTGCTGGCGTCCGTCGGCGGTGGTGTAGGTCATGGGTCCAGGATATTGGGTGATCTCGCCGGTCCAAGGAGACGCTGGGAACGTCAAGGCCCGAGCGCTCCGATGGGGATGACGGCCACACCATCCTCACGACGGTAGCCGTAGCCGGTCGCGACGATGACACCCAGCAGCGCCGGGCTCCCGCATCTCGCCGTGTCGATCCGCTTGGCGAACCGCATCAGGCTCGCCGCGGCATCGTCGATCTGCCCTTGCCCGAGCTTCACCTCGAAGGCCATCCAGCGGCCGTCGCCCGTTTCGACGATCGCATCGACCTCGAGACCGCCATTGTCGCGGTACTGCAAGACCCGCCCGTCAGCCGCCTGCGCATAGACGCGCAGATCGCGCACCACCAGCGACTCGAACAGGAAGCCGAGCAGGTTGAGGTCGTCCAGCAGCCGGTCGGGTGTCGCGCGTAGCGCCGCCACCGCCAGCGAGGGATCGACGAAGTGTCGCTTGGGGGCCGTGCGAAGCCGATAGGAGGAGCGCAGGTGTGGTGCCCAGGCGGGCTGATCCTCGATGACCATAAGCCGCTCCAGCGCGCCGAGATACTCGCGCACCGTGTCGTCCTTCAACGGGCCATCCGCGCCGCCGGTGTCTCGTGCGAGCGTCGTCGCGGCGGCGTGGGTGGCGACGTTGCGCGCGAGGCTCGCGAACAGCCGTGCCACCCGGTTCGGGTCGCGGTGGGTGCCGTCCATGCGGCCGATGTCGACGCGGGCGATCTCATCCAGGTAGTCGCGCACCGCGAGCAGTCCATCCGGCATGCCGCGCCCGCGCAGGCCCGGCCATCCGCCGAGGGCGAGCGCTTCCGCGATGCCGGCCACGGTCAACCCCGGGTCGGAGCTTGGGCTCACCCTGCCCTCCAGCAGCTCGGCCAGCGAGATGCTCCCGGCACTGTGGCCCGTCTCGAAAAGGCTCATCGGGCGCATCCGCAGACGGGTGATACGCCCGGCGCCTGCGTGTCGCGTGATGTCGTCTGCGGGAACCGCCGAGCCGGTCAAGACGAACTGTCCAGGATCGGAGCGATCGTCGATCGCCCTACGAACGTGGTTCCAAATGGTCGGCTCGATCTGCCACTCGTCGATGAGCCGGGGCGTCGCGCCCTCGAGCACAAGCGCCGGGTCGATCGCGATCGCCTGCCGGGCTTGTGCATCGACGTCGAGCAGGACCTCGCTGGCCGCGACCTGTCGTGCGGTGGCAGTCTTCCCACACGCCCGCGGCCCCTCGATGACGACGGCGCCAACCGCGCTCAGGCGAGCCCCGAGCTCCCGGTCCACGATCCTGGGCTGGTAGTCAACGGGGAGAATGTAAGGATTGTAGCGGGGAGATTGTAGAGTTTCCAGCGGGGGGATTGCAAAGTCTCTGATGGGGGCGTGGCCCGTTCATCCCCACAAGCCGAGTGGCTCGGCGCAGCGCTCGTCGCGGTCGCCCCGGCGGCGGTGTATCACACGTGATACGATAGATCCAATGACCGAGGTCAGCATTCGCGAGCTGCGCAATCACGGCGGCGACGTGGTCGATCGCGCTGCCCGCGGCGAGGAGATCACGATCACACGCTCTGGAAAGGCGGTTGCCAGGCTGCGGGCGGTTGCTCAGCCTCCCCTGTCTGCCCGGTCGCTGCTGGCCCGATGGCGCCGGCTTCCCGCCGTCGATCCGGTCGCGCTGCGGGCGGACGTTGACGAGATCATGGATGCCCGCCTGTGAGCGACGATGCGCCAAGCCCGGCGGATGACGCCCCGGATCGGACCGATGACGCTGCGGATCGGACTCGCGGCATTCTCGA
The DNA here is from genome assembly GCA_963808385.1 of uncultured Solirubrobacterales bacterium. Lineage (GTDB taxonomy): Bacteria > Actinomycetota > Thermoleophilia > Solirubrobacterales > Solirubrobacteraceae > Palsa-744. The sequence continues at coordinate 8,129 of CAWEFQ010000014.1, forward strand.
CACTTCGACCGTCATCTTGCTGGCGCGTCTCGCGGATGCCGATGTGTTGCCCGCTGAGCCGCTCGTCACGGCCGTGACCCTTGCCGAGCTGTCGGTCGGACCACTTGTGACAGAAGATCAAGAGGAGCGTGCCGCCCGCCAAGCGCATCTTCAGCAAGCCGAGGCGGACTTCGACCCGCTGCCCTTCGACGCCGACGCCGCACGTGCGTTTGGACGTGTCGCCGCATCGCTGCGCCGCGCGGGCCGCAAGCCCGCAGCCAGGACCTACGACGCGATGATCGCAGCGACGGCCGTAGCGAACGACCTGCCGGTCTTCACCTGCAATCCCGCTGATTTCGAAGGGATCGACGATCTCCGGGTGATTGTCGTGCCGGTGCCTGAGGATCCTGACCCGGATGCGGCGTAAGTCCATGAACACCATCCACCGCACGATCCGCTGTGTTGACACGAGCGCTCGCTCGCTGCGGTTTCGGGGGCGGCGTCTGATCAGCGTCTGAGCGTCTCAAACGGCGGCCCGGTCTGAAGCAAACGGGCTGCCGTTGAGGATCTTCTTCAGCTCGCCGTCGCCCAGGCCCCCGTGGTCCTCGCCGGCGTCCTGGTCGCGCCTACGCGGCTCGCCGGCCTGCTCGGGACAGCCGCCTCCGACCTGACCGGTCACGCGGCAGAGACAGAAGATGTCGTGCGGCTCTCGCGGCCGCATGGCGAGCATCTCCAGGCCCGCCTCGCGGCACATCTCAACGGCCGCGCGCGAGTCGAACACGTGATGGTGCATCGCTCGCGTGGAGGCGTTCTCGCGGCAGCGCTGCTCGAAGGTCTCCCGGTTTGGAGCCCCCGGGTCACGCGCGAGGTCGTGCAGCTCGAGGACCTCGGACAGATGCGTGAGGTCATCCTCGCCCGTTTCTCGTTCTCTGTCTGCCCGCAGGTGCTCGAGCGAAGTGACCGGGCGACGATGATCAAAGGTGCCCTCGCGGTGTGGCACCACCAGCAGGATGTGACCGCCAGGACGCACGACGCGCTGCCACTCGGCGAGCGCGCCCAGAGGGTCGGCCACGTGCTCTAGCACGTGTGATCCGAGCAGCGCGTCATAGGTGTCATCCTCGACGCCCTCGATCCGGCGCGCCTCGCCGATCAGCCTCGAGCGGGGTACGACGGCGCGCTCGCCGGCGGCAGCCGACCACAGGGTCTGCTCGCTGTAGTCGAGCGTGTCGAGCGCTCCGAGCAGCGGGTAGACGGGCAACGGCCCGCCGCGGTCGAACAGGGCGCTCGGACCCCCGGGCTCGAGCGCCGTTGCGCCGGTGAGCGCACGCGCCATCGCGTGCAGCGTCCGGTCTCGCCGGATCCAGCGCCAGAGCTCTAGCATCCCCGGCCATCGTATCCGCGCGCCCATCATCCCCGGAGCCCGTCGCCGACATCCTGTCCACCACGGCCGCCGGACCGGCGGCGGCGCGGGGGGGCGCTATACGCGTCGGCGGCTACATCGTTGGTGCTCTGTTCAGCATCATCTCGGCGTCGCTGCTGTTCCGCCACCTCGGCGTTGCGGCCGGCCAGTACGTCCTGGCGCTGTCGCTCGTGGCGATCGTCGGCGCGCTGTCGGATCTTGGGCTGACCGCCGTTGGGGTGCGCGAGCTCTCCGCGCGACCCGCCGAGGAGCGCTGGCCGCTGGCGCGCGATCTGCTCGGGCTGCGAATCACGCTCACGGTCGTGGGCTCGGTTGTGATCGTGGCGATCGCCTGGCTCGCATACTCACCCACGCTCGCGGCCGGGGTCGCGCTGGCGTGCGTCGGGCTGCTGCTGCAGAGCACCCAGGACAACTTTGCCCTGCCGCTGCTGATCGGGCTGCGACTCGGCTGGGTGTCAGCGCTGGAGCTCTCGCGCCAGCTGTTCACGACGGTGTTCATCGTCCTGCTCGTCCTCGCGGGCGCGAGCTTGATCCCGTTCCTGGGGGTGTCAATCCCGGTCGGCGTGATCGTGCTCGTCGCCACGGCGATCATCGTGCGTGGCACGCGCACGATGACACCGGCGTTCAGCATCGTCCGCTGGCGCAAGTTCCTCCGGCCGATGCTCCCCTACTCGGCGGCGGCGGCGGCGTCCTCACTCTATTTTCGAGTGTCGATCATCCTCGTCTCGATACTCACGACGGCCACCGAGCTCAGCTACTTCAGCCTGTCGTTCCGGATCATCGAAGTGCTCACAGTCGTGCCCGGGCTGCTCGTGGGCTCGGCGCTGCCGATCTTCGCGCACGCCGCCGGCAGTGACCACAAACGGCTCGGCTACGGGCTCGGACGCGTGTTCGAGGTCTCGCTGATCGCCGGCGCCTGGGTCGCCGTGTCGATCGCGGTCGGCGCGCCGCTGGCGATCGCGATCGTCGGAGGCTCGAGCTTCAAGCCGGCGGTGCCGGTGCTCGCCGTGCAGGGAGTCGGCCTGGGCGCGATGTTCGTGAGCATGGTGTGGGCGAGCGGCCTGCTCGGCCTGGGCCTGTATCGCCAGATTCTCACGATCAGCGTCGCCGGGCTGGCGCTGAACGCCGCGCTCGTCACCGTGCTGGTGTCGATCGACGGTGCGCAGGGAGCAGCGATCGGGACCTCGACCGCGGAGATAGTGCTCGCGATCGTGCAATGTCTCGCGGTCGTGCACCAGCGCCCGCTGTTGCGACCCTCGCTGCGCATCGCTCCGGGCGTTGCGCTGGCAGCCGCGCTTGGGCTCGCGCCGCTGGCGCTGACGGGGATCCCCGTGATCGCGCGTCTGGCGATCTCCACGACGCTGTTCGCCGGCGCGCTGCTGCTCACACGCGCCTACCCACCCGAGCTGCTTGATCTGCTGCCAGGTCGGGGCCTGAGGTTGGCCCGCCGGTGATAGCCGTCGTACATCTCGTATGGGGGCCGCTGGGGGTCGCGCCGGTGCGCGAGTTCCTCGCCTCCTACAGGCGTCATGCGGCGGGCGTCGAGCACGAGCTGATCGTGCTGCTCAACGGCGTTGACGACGAGGACCTGCGTTCGCAGCTGCTCGCCGAGCTCGAGAGAATCGAGCACCGGCTGCTGACGTTGCCCAAGCCGGTTCAGGATCTGACCGCCTATGCCCAGGCGGCGCGCCAGCTGGAGCACGAGCGCCTGTGCTTCGTGAACTCTCACAGCGTCATCCTCGCCGCCGAATGGCTCGCGAAGTTGAGCGACGGCCTCGATCAACCCCACGCTGGCCTTGTCGCCGCCACCGGCTCCTGGGCGAGCCTGAGCTCGTGGGTGAGGTACACGCTGCTGCTGCCGGGCCCCTACAGCGGCGTGCTGCCCGACAGGCGGGCGGCGAAGCAGCAGTTCATTGCGATCGGAGCGGAGCGCGAAGGCGCCGATCGGCCGTCCGACGGCGAGCGATCCAGCCCTCCGCGGGGCCCCTCCCCGCTGGACCGGCTGCGGGAGCTGCCGAGCATTCCCGAGCAGCTGATCCGGTTCGGGGCCTTCCCCGCCCAGCACCTGCGCACCAACGCGTTCATGGCCGAGCGCGCGGTCTTCACGAGCCTGCGGATGGGTAGGATCGCCAGGAAGATGGACGCCTACTCGCTCGAGAGCGGACGCAACAGCATCACGCGCCAGGTCCAGCGCCGGGGTCTGCGCGCGCTCGTGGTCGACCGCGATGGCGGTCTCTACGATCCCGAGCGCTGGCCAGAGAGCCGCACCTTCTGGCAGGGCGATCAGGAGGGGCTGCTGATCGCCGACAACCAGACGTGCTTCTACTCCAACGGCCCCCCCGAGCGCCGCCGGCTGCTGTCGGCCTTCGCCTGGGGGCGGCAGGCCGATCCCGTTTTTCGCTCGGCGGGCTCCCTGCGATCGTGAAGGACGAGGCGCCGCGGCTCCTCGACGGCGACGCACCGGCGGTTGCGCGCGTCACCGCGGTCGTGATCACCTACAACGGCCGGGAGCTACTCGAGCGGATGCTGCCGACCCTGCTCTCCCAGCGCTACGGCAATTTCGAGGCGCTCGTCGTCGACGACGGCTCCGTCGACGGCACCGTCGAGCACCTGCGCGAGCGCTGGCCGCAGGTCCGCGTGATCGCCAATCCCGTGAACCTCGGAGTGGCGGCCTCGCTGAACCGTGGTGTGCAGGCGGCGCACGGCGAGTACGTGGCACTGCTCAACAACGACATCGAGCTCGACCCCGGCTGGCTGGCGGCGCTCGTGCGCTCGCTGGAGGAGCATCCCGAGGCGGCGGCGAGCACCGGCAAGCTGCTCGACTTCCACCGCCGCGAGATCTTCGAGGCCGCAGGAGACTTCATGCGCTGGTCGGGCATGAGCGGCCACTACGGACAGGGAGAGCGCGTCGGCGTCGCCTGCGAGGATCCCGTGGCGGTCTTCAGCCCGTGCGCGGGGGCGGCGCTCTACCGGCGCTCCGCGTTCGCTGACGTGGGCCTGTTCGACGAGGACTTCTTCGCCTACCTGGAGGACGTCGACTGGGGCTTTCGCGCCCAGCTGGCGGGCTACACCGCGCGCTACGAGCCCGCGGCGGTCGCCTACCACATGGGCGGCGCCACGACCGGCCGTGAGGCGAATCGGTTCACTGCGCTGCTGCGTCGCAACAGCGCATTCGTCGTGGTCAAGGACTACCCGGCCACGGCGTTGCTGCGACATCTGCCAAAGGTGGCGGCCTTCCAGCTCATCTCGCTGTATGCAAGCTGCCGCGACGGCATCCTCACAGCCCACCTGCGCGAGCTGGCCGGCTCGATCCGACTGCTCCCGCGGATGCTGCGCAAGCGGCGGGGGATTCAGCGCAGTCGGCGGGTGAGCGTCGCCCAGCTCGACGCGATGATGGCCCCCGAGGTGTATGCCGCCGCCACGATCGGCGAGCGGCTGCGTCTGCTTGGCAGGGCGCTGGCGCCCCTGTTCAGGCGTCAATAGGGGGGCGCCTCACCGCCCTGCGCCGCAGCGCGAGCGACTCGCGCACCGAGATGAAGCCGTCGATCGCCTCGCCGGGCGGTCTGGCGTGAGGCGTCCGGCCATGCGCCGCGTGCCAGCCCTCCACCCGGCCGCGCAGCGCCTGAGCGTCGTGGCAGATCGCCAGGTCGCCAGCCACGACAATCGCCTCGGTCAGCACCGCGCGCGCGGCGTACCGGCTGCCCAGGACGCGATAGCGGCGCAACAGGTAGCCCCGGCTGAACCCGGCCAGGCGGCGCTGTCTGGCCGAGCGCCTGCCGTAGGTGCTCGAGCCCAGATGCACGCCGCACGCGTCCGGCGCGCTCGCCGCGCTCCAGCCCGCCGTGCGCAGGCGCAGCGCGAGATCGAGGATCTCCATGTAGGCGACGATCGTCTCGTCGAGCCCGCCGACCTGCTCCCAGGCGGCGCGCCGGTAGGCGCCGGCGGTTCCCTCCGGGCCGGCCAGCACCGGCATCCGCTGTCGGACAGCTGGGGCCGCTGGACTCGATCCTCCCGTGCTCGCAGCCGTTGCGTTTCGCGGTGCCACGTCCGCGAGCGCGCGGTCATCCGCTTGCGCGTCGGCCGCCGGGTGGCCCTGCAGGCGCGCGAAGCCGGCGAGCGTGACGTCGGCCGTCACGCCGAAGCTGTCGATCGTGCGCTCCCCGGGCGCGAGCATGAGCGCTGCGACCGATCCGACCCGTGGATCCTCGCGCAGCGGAGCGACCAGCCGCTCCAGGCAGTCGGGACGCAGCTGGACGTCGTTGTTGAGCAGCACCATGTGCTCGCCCTCACCGGCATGCACCCCGCGGTTGACGGCGCGGGTATAGCCGTGGTTGGCCGCGAGCTCGACGACGGTCGCCTGCGGCCAGTCGTGGCGCACGCGCTCGGGCGTGCCGTCACTGGAGCCGTCATCGACGACGATCACGCGATGGGGCACGGTCTGGCGTGCCAGATGCGCCAGGCAGTCGCTCGTCAACGCATAGTGGTTGTGGACGGGAACGACGACGTCGATCGAGGCGGCCACGGCGCAATGCTAGTGGTGGCATAGCCTTGCACGACGTGAGCGCGCGAGCAACGCACATCGGCCTAAACCTCGTGTTCCTGGTGCCCGGCGAGACAGGGGGGATGGAGGTGTATGCGCGCGAGCTGATTTCTGCGCTGCTCGCCGAGGCCCCGCCCGGGACGCGCTTCACGGCGTTCGTCAACCGCGAGGCAGCCGCGGCGGGTGGGGGACCGTGGGGGGAGCTGCTGCCGGCCGTGACCATTCCCGTCAACGCCCGCAGCCGGGCGCAGTGGGTGCTCGGAGAGCAGGCGCTGCTGCCGCGGCTGGCGACGCGAGCGGGGGTGGACCTGGTTCACAGCATGGCCAGCACGGCTCCCCTCAGAGGGCGCTTCCGCCGCGTGGTCACGATCCACGATCTGATCTACGCGCGCTTTCCCGACGCGCATCCGGGGATCCGCGACAAGGGCATGAGGCTGCTCGTGCCCGCCGCGGCGCGTCGCTCCGACCGCGTCATCGCCGACTCCCAGAGCACCCGCGAGGACCTGATCGCGCTGCTCGGGATCGACGCGAGCAAGATCGACGTCGTGCCGCTCGGGATCGGCGTCGTGCAGCGCCACGAGCCGCTCCCGGCGAAGGAAACCCGCGCGCGTTTCGACCTGTCCGATCGGCGGGTGCTCCTGAGCCTCTCGGCCAAGCGTCCCCACAAGAACCTCGGGGCGCTGATCGGCGCGCTCGCGCGGATCCCTCCCGAGCGCCGCCCGCTGCTGGTGCTGCCGGGCTACGCCACCTGGCACGAGCAGGAGCTGCGTGACCTCGCTCTCGCGGTGGGCGTCTGCAGGGACGTGCGCTTCCTGGGCTGGGTCTCGGGCGAGGAGATCGAGGGTCTGTGGGCGATCGCCGACGCGTTCGTGTTCCCGTCGCTGTACGAGGGATTCGGGCTGCCGGTGCTGGAGGCGATGGCGCGGGGGGTGCCGGTCGCCTGCTCGAACGCCTCCTCGCTGTCCGAGGTCGCGGGCGACGCCGCACTGCTGTTCGACCCGCACGATGAGCGTGCGATCGCTGGGGCGATCGAGACGTTGCTCTCGCAAGACGACCGCGCGCGCACGCGTACGTGCGCGCGCGGCCTTGCTCACGCGGAGCAGTTCACCTGGGAGCGCACCGCGCGGCTGACGCTTGCGAGCTACTCCCGCGCGCTGGCATCCGACGGGCGAGGCCGCCTCCGGCGCGCTCTGTCAGCTTGCGTCCCCTGGCGCACATAGATCCTCGATGGCGGCGATGAAGGTGCCCGCGAGCTCGGATCGTAATCAGCCTGCGTAGCTTGCAAGTACCTGCTTCAAGGAGCTCTCCAGCGACAGGTGCTCGGCGTTGGCTGCGAACCAGGCCGCAGTGCTCTCGCGCAGGGAAATCCCCGCTTCGTGGACGCGCACGATCGCCTCGGCGATCTGCACCGGGTCCGAGCTCGGGCAGACGAATCCGTTGACACCGTCCTCGATCAGCTCGACCGCCGCGTTGTCAGGGCCGGCCACGACGATGCTGGGCGTCCCGCGCGCGGCGGCCTCGACTACGACCATGCCGTAGCCCTCGCGTACGGAGGGCAAGAGCAGACACAGGGCGCGGCGCATCTCCGCGTCGACCGTCTCCGCCGCCGCGAATCCCGGAGCTGAGACGATCTTGCCCAGGCCGTGCTCGGCGATAGCAGCGCTCACCGCCTCGCGGTCAGGTCCGTCCCCGAGGATCGTGCCTCGCAGCCCCGCGATCCTGTCTCTGGCAAGCGCGATCGCCGCCACGGCGAGGGGGGCCTGCTTCTCGGGGATCAGCCGCGCCGCGAACAGCACGACCTCGTCAGCCGGTCTGGGCGGCGCCTGCTCGACGGTTCCGGTGTACAGCCCGCGCAGGACCGTCACCTCGCCGCGCAGGCCCTCCTCACGCAATCGCTGGGCATGCAGCCGCGAGAAGCAGAACGCCCGCTGGCGTACTCGGGCGCAAGCGCGCTGCACGAGCCCGCCCACGCGCCCGCCGGCGCCGCCGAGGTACTCGCGCCAGTAGGAGTCGCTCCAGACCTCGAACCAGTCGACCTCGAGCTCGTAGCGTCCGAGCGGACGGGCCAGCGCGGCGGCGAGCAGCGAGAAGTACGGGAACGCGCACGCGTGCACGACGTCATAGCGCCTGCCCCGCACCAGCAGGTGTGCCAGCACGCCGAGCCCGAACACGAGCGGCGGCAGGATCCTCCGCCGGCCGTCGGCGGTGTACAGGCCCATGCGCGGGCCCACGCTCACGACCCGCGCACGATCGCCGGCCAGCTCGGGCGTCTCGCGGCGATCCCACTGGCGCAGGGTCACATAGGTGACCTCGTGCCCCTCCGCGGCCAGCCGCTCGGCGAGGTTGCGGTACCAGCGCTCCCCCCCGCCGACCGTGTGGGGGAAGAGGCAGTCGTAGACGACACACACGCGCATTGCCCGCAAGCATGCACTATCCGGATGCGCCGCTCCGGTAGCATCGCTCGTTGCCCTCGGCGCCACTTTCCGCCTTGGTGCGCGTTATAACCGGATGGCTCGCCGCCCACGCCCCTCGCCACCGCGTGGCGTCTGGAGAGCCGACAGCCGATGAGCACACTCGCCCAAACAACCACTCCGCGCGCGCCCGACCACGCCGGCGCGGACGCCGACACCCCGCTCGTGTCGGTCGTGATCCCGTGCTTGAACGAGGCCGAGAACATCGAGTCCTGCGTGACCGCTGCGCTCGCGGCGATCGAGGCCATGGGGGTGCGCGGCGAGGTGGTTGTCGCGGACAACGACTCCGAGGACGAGTCCGCGCGCCTGGCCGAGCTGGCGGGGGCGCGGGTCGTGGTCGAACGCAGGCGCGGCTACGGCAGCGCCTACCTCGCGGGGTTCGCTGCCTCGCGCGGGGAGTACATCGTGATGGCCGACGCCGACCTGACCTACGACTTCGGAGAGATCCCCCGCTTCGTCGCGGCGCTGCAGGACGGGGCGGAGATGGCGATCGGCGACCGCATGGACAACATCCAGCCGGGGGCGATGCCGTGGCTGCATCAGTACGTCGGCAACCCGATCCTCACGGGCTTGCTCAACTTCTTCTTCCGCACCGGCATCAGCGATGCGCACTGCGGCATGCGCGCGCTGCGCCGCGAGGTGCTGCCGCGGCTGGACCTGCGCACGACCGGCATGGAGTTCGCCTCGGAGATGGTCATCCGGGCCGCGAAGGAGAAACTGACGATCGCCGAGTTCCCGATCGAATACCACCCCCGCGGGGGCGAGTCCAAGCTGTCGAGCTTCCGCGACGGCTGGCGCCATCTGCGGTTCCTGCTCGTGCACAGCCCCAACCACCTGTTCATCGTGCCCGGCACGATTCTCGCCGGCCTGGGCACGCTGATCGTCGTGGTCGTCGGGGCGGGCGTGGACTTCTTCGGGCGCGCCTGGGGAGTGCACGCGCTGATCGGCGGCGCGCTGCTGATGATCGTCGGGACGCAGGTGCTCGCGCTGGGGCTCTGCGCGCACGCCTACGGCACCTACTTCATGGGCGAGCAGGACCCGTGGTTCGATCGCATGCGCTCCAGGTTTCGCCTGGAGCACGGTCTGCTCCTCGGCGGCGTGTTCTCGCTCGTCGGGCTGGTGATGGGCGGCCTGATCGTGGCGACCTGGATCGCCCACGGGTTCGGATCGCTCTCGGACGAACACCTCGCCGTGATCGCCGCCACGCTGCTGATCGTCGGCATCCAGATCTTCTTCTCCTCCTTCCTGCTGTCGATCCTCGGTCTGCGCCGCCGCTAGCGTGCGGCCGCTGCGCCGGATCGCGGCGGTCGTATTCGCCGGCGACGCTCGCATCTGGAAAGCCGCCGCCGTGGCGGCGGTGCCGCTGCTGGCGCTGATCGCGTTCTACGGTTTGCGCCCGCGCGACTACTACACGGGCACCGACTCGGTCGAGGCCTACACGTACATCGCCGAAACGTCCGCCGGTGAGCCCATGTGCGTGCCGGGCCTTGAGATACCGGCGGGCACCGGGCGCATCCGATTGCAGCTGATCTCGCGCACGCGCACCCGTCCGGCGCTGCACATGGCGCTCGAGCTCACCGGCCCCGCAGAGCAGACGATCGACGGCACGCTTGCGCCCGTTACCGTCCCGTCGAACCGGATCAGCGCAGCCGTGTTTGAGATCCCGCGCCTGGGCTCTCATCCGGCGGAACGCTCGGCGACGCTGTGCGTGACCGCCGGTGGCCTCGTCAACTGGGGCGGCACACCGCTGCCGGCCGTTCCCAGCCCGGCGCCGCCGACCGCGGGCGGGCATCCGCTCACCGGGCGGATCGCCGTCTGGTATGAGCCGCCCGCCGGTTCGCAGCGCAGCTACGCCTCGCGCCTCGGCGCGATCCTCGACCGCGCGTCGCTGTTCCGGCCGAGCCCCGTCGGACCGTGGCTGTACGTGCTGATCCTGTTCGTGGCGCTGCCCGGGCTGGCGCTGGCCTCGGTGCGCTGCCTGGCGCTGGCGCTCGCCGGCGGCGGCGGGAGTGCGCGCCGGACGGCGGCGTGGCTGTTTGCGATCGCCGCGCTGAACTTCGCCTGCTGGGCGCTGATCACGCCTCCGTTTCAGGCGCCCGACGAGGTCGACCACTTCGCCTATACGCAGTCGCTCGTCCAGCGCGGGGAAGCGCCCTCGCGCAACCCCGGCTCGCCGCTGGCGCGCTGGTCGGGCGCGGAGACGCTGGCGCTGGAAGGCATGGACTTCTTCAGCGACCACCAGGTCGGCGACACGCGCGTTCCGTGGACCTCGCGTCAGCAGGACGAATACCGCGAGCAGGTCGCCGCCAAGCACCCGAGCTCCTCCGACGGCGGCGGCAACGAGACGGCCGCGACGCATGGCGCGATCTACTACGCGGCGCTGGCGCCCGCGTACCTGCTCGCCTCCAGCTCGCCGTTCTCCCAGCTGACGTTGATGCGCCTGACCTCGGCGCTGATCGGTGCGTTGACGGTCGTGTTCGCGTTCCTGCTCGCGCGCGAGCTCGCGCCCGGCCGTCCCTGGCTATGGGTGCTCGCGGCGCTGCTCGTGGCGTATCAGCCGATGTACGGGTTCATCTCCGGCGCGGTCAACAACGACGTGGGAGTCAACGCCGGGGCAGCTGCGCTGGAGCTGCTGCTGATCATGATGTTGCGCCGTGGCGTGACGCTGCGCCTGGGTCTGCTCGCCGGCGCGCTCCTGGTGGGGTTGCCGGTCGTCAAGGGCACCGCGTATTCCCTGTACCCGGTCGCGGGCATCGTGCTGCTGGCGACGCTCTGGCGCCATCACCGTCGCGCCGACATCCCGGGCTGGACGGCCCTGGTGGCGACGGCGCTTGCGCTCCGCGAGTCCTCGGCGCTCTTTGCGCACGTCTTTCATCCGGCCGCCGTCGGCGCGAGCACGCCGTTGGAGGTCGGCGCGCCGGTGGGGGCGGTCAGCGAAGCGCTCGCGCATCCGCTTGGCTACCTCGGCTACCTGTGGCAGGTGTTCCTGCCGCGCCTGCCGTTCATGGCCCGGCACTGGGAGACCACGAACTTCCCCGGATTCGTCATCTTCGTAGAACGCGGCTGGGGCGCATTCGGCTGGTATGACGTGCTGTATCCGCACCGCTTCTACTACGTCATCCTGGCCGCGATGATCGCGGTTCCGATCCTCGGCCTGATCGCGATCCGGCGCGAGTGGCCGTTCGTGCGCCGCCATCTGCTGGAGCTCGCGATCCTCGCGTTGATGCCGCTCGCCGTCGTCGCGGGTGTGGAGGCGGCGTTCTACACCACGGGCACCCGCCCGGCCGTCGCCGAATTCGGCCGTTACGCCTTTCCAGCGATCACCCCGCTGGCGGTGCTTGTCGTCGCCAGCCTGCACGCGTTCGGCAGACGCTGGATGGTGTACGTGGGCGCCGGCCTGCTCGTCGCGATGATCGCCCTCAGCTATTCCTCGCAGCTGCTGACCCTGACCGGGTTCTATGCGTGAGATGAGCGACGTCACCGTAGCCATCCCCACGCGAAACGCCGGCCCCCTGCTGCAGCACACGCTCCAGGCACTAGCCAAGCAGACGGTCGCCCACGAGCTGCTCGTCTGCGACTCGCACTCCAGCGACGGCTCGCCCGAGCTCGCCCAAGCGCACGGGGCACGCGTGATCGAGATCGCGCCCGAGCACTTCACCCACGGGGGAACGCGCAACCTGCTGATGAACGAGGCGACAGGCGCGCGCGTCGCGTTCCTGACCCAGGACTCAGAGCCCGCGGAGGACCGCTGGCTGGAGCGCCTGCTGGGCGGATTCGAGCTCGCCCCCGACGTCGGGATCGTGTACGGGCCCTACCTGCCTCGGCCCGACGCAACGCCTGCGGTGCGCATGGAACTGGAGCGCTGGTTTACGTCGCTCGCCCCAGACGGCGCCCCGCGCGTGGATCGCCTGACGGAGGACGAGCGCTCGTCCGGGCCGGGTGCGCCGGGCCTGCCCGTGGCTGCGCTGATCGGCGCGCGCGGGTTCTACACCGACGCCAACGCGTGCGTCGCGCGGGTGGCCTGGCAGCGCGCGCCGTTTCGTGAGGTCGCCTACGCCGAGGACCGGGTGCTCGCGATCGACATGCTGCGCGCCGGCTACGCCAAGGCGTATGTGCCCGGCGCGGCGGTCGTGCACTCCCATGCCTACACGCCCGCCGGGGAGCTGCGGCGCTGCTTCGACGAGTGGCGCGGCCTGCGCGAGGTCTACGGCTTCCGTGAGCCGCTCTCGCCGGTGCATCTCGTTCGCAGGCTGCGCGGCGAGCTGAGCTGGGCACGGCGCGAGCTGGACAGACAGGGCGCATCCCCGTCAGAGCGCCGCGCGACGCTCGGCGCGGTCGCCCGTCACCATGTCGTGCGCCTCGCCGGGGCGCTGCTGGGCTCGCGCGCCGATCGGCTGCCCGCGGGCGCGCGGCGCAGTCTTTCGCTTGAGGGCCGGGCGTCGTTCGAGCCCCTCGACCTCTCCACACGATGAGCCACGATCCGATCCAAGGCAGGCCCGAAGGCGCGTTCTCAAATCTGCGCCGGCGCATCCACCTGACGTACACCCACTTCGGCCTGCGCACGATCCTGTGGCGGCTGGTCACGTTCCCGCTGCGGTTCACGCCGCTGCAGCGGCGCCTGCGCCTGCGCACGCACGCGCGTGACCAGGAACGCCGCCGGGCCGGCGCCTGGTACCGCGAGCACGGTTCGCCCGTTGACATCGTCGTCCCCAGCTACCGCGACGCCGAGCGCGTGCGCACGCTCGTGCGCAGCATCCGCAAGACTGTTCCCCGCGGGATGGCCCGCATGATCGTCACCGACGATGCCAGTGGCCCTGAGCATCTGGCCGCGCTGCGGCGGATCGCTGGGATCGACGTGCTGGTCGAGTCCGAGCGCAACAGCGGGTTCGCCGCGAACGTCAACCGCGGCCTGCGTGTCACCGCGGGCGACCGCGACGTGGTCGTGCTGAACTCGGATGTGCAGGCTCTGCCCGGCTGGCTGGAATGCCTGCAGTACGCGGCCTACCGCGACGAGGATGTCGGCATCGTCGGCGCGCAGCTGCTGTATCCCGACGGGCGCATCCAGTTCGGCGGGACCGTCCGCAACCGCGACGCGCCGGAGTGGTTCGACCACCGCTATCGCTTCAAGCCCGGCGACTGGGGCCCCGCAGCGCAGACCAGCCCCGCGCTCGCGGTCACCGGCGCGTGCATGTACGTGCGCCGCGAGCTGATCGAGCGGATCGGCATGCTCGACGAGCGCTACCCGATGGCCTATGAGGACGTCGACTACTGCCTGCGGGCCTGGCAGGCCGGCTATCGCGTGCGCTACTTCCCGATCGCCCGACTCGTCCATCATGAGTCGGTCACGCGCGGCACCGACGTCGGCGAGCGCGAGCTCACCTCCCAGCGCCGGTTCTGGGAGCGCTGGTCTGACTTCTTCGACGCCCGCTCGGTGCGCGCCGGATCGGAGGAGGACGAGGATAAGAAAGAGAGGGAGACAGAGGGCCTGAGACCCGACGGTCCGCTGCGGATCGTGTACGTGACCGAGGACACCGGCGTCGGCGGCGGCCACCGCGACATATTCGAGCACCTCAACCGGCTCGCCGAGCGCGGCCACGACGTGGCGCTGTACACCCTCGGCGAGGAGCCCGACTGGTTTGCGCTGCGCGCCCCCGTGCACAGCTTCGCCGACTACGACGCGCTCGTTGCGGCGCTCGCGCCGCTGCAGGCGATCAAGGTCGCGACCTGGTGGATGACCGCCCTGCCGGTCTGGCGTGCGAGCGTCGCGCGCGGCATCCCCGTGTACTTCGTCCAGGACATCGAGACCTCCTATTACCCCGACCACGAGCAGGCTCGGCACGCCGTCCTGGACTCCTACCGGCCGGAGCTCCGCTACATGACGATCTCATCCTGGAACCGCGAGCGGCTGCGCGAGCTGGGTCTGGATGCCGAGCTGATCCCGCCGGGGATCGACCTCGACACGTTCCGAGCGCGCTCCGACGTGGCGCGTCGCGAGGACATGGTGCTGGCGCTTGGGCGCTCGAACCCGCTGAAGAACCTCCCACTCACACTGGACGCCTGGCGCGCGCTGCCCGTGCCCCGCCCGGAGTTGTGCCTGTTCGGGATCGAGCCCGAGCTCGCCACCGATCCCGGCATGCGCTACGTGCAGTGTCCTGACGACGAGCAGGTCAACGAGCTGTTCTGCCAGGCGAGCGTGTTCGTGCAGACGTCCACGCACGAGGGGTTCGCGCTGCCGCCGCTGGAGGCGATGGCCACGGGGGCGGCGGTCGTGTGCACGGACGCGCACGGCAATCGCGACTTCTGCGTGGACGGCGTCAACTGTTTGATGCCCGAGGCCGACGTCGCCTCGGTCAGCGCCGCGCTGGCGCGGCTGCTGATGGATCCCGCGCTGCGCGCTCGCCTCGGGCGGGCCGGGATCGAGACGGCGGCGGACTACGCGTGGGAGCGGCGCATCGACGCGCTGGAGGGGTTCTTCGAGCGGGTGGCCCGCTCGCGGCGTATGGCTGTCGCGGGCGAGGTCTTGCCGGAGGTCGTTGCGGGGGAGAGCCGGTGAGCGTGTTGAGCTTGCGCTGGAGGTCCTCGGCGATGTGCGTCGCGGCGCGGTTGAACACGATTCCCGCTATAAAACTCTCTAAGTGGGGGATTATCACCAACTTTTGATCTAACGACCCATATAAGGATCGTTTTGTGCTATTATTCTTTTAGAATCCTTTACTGGGGCGCTAGTAGCTAATTCCAGCTTATCATCCCACTTGAGGTGTATTATGAAGATTGAAAACGATCTAACGGACGAGTCGGTGCTCTCCGAGCTTGGTGCGCGCCTGGAGCGAGTCCGTCTCGAGCGCAACCTCACCCAGCGCGAGCTGGCTGCCAGGGCCGGGGTGGCGTACAAAGCGATCCAGCGCATCGAGGCCGGTGAGTCGGTGAAGCTCACCAGCCTCATCCGAGTGCTCAGGGGCCTTGAGCTGCTCGATGCGCTGGACCAGCTGGTGCCCGAACCGACGCCGAGCCCGATCGAGCTCCTGAAGCTGCATGGCAGGCGGCGACAGCGCGCCTCGGGCGCACGGTGCAAGAGCGCATCCAGGCGGGACGCAATCACCCCGTGGCACTGGGGGGATGAGACGCCCGCCGACACCCCGTGAGCACACTCGCCGCGGTCAGGCTGTGGGGCACTCGCATCGGCGCGGTCTCGATGCCCGACGACGGTCGTGTGGCCGCCTTCCAGTACGACCGGGACTTTCTGGCCAGTGGCATCGAGGTCTCTCCGCTGGTCATGCCGATGCGCTCAGAGCCCTACACGTTCCCGACTCTCAACCCCGAGAGCTTTCACGGGCTGCCCGGCCTGCTGTCCGACAGCCTGCCCGACCGCTACGGTCGCGCGCTGATCGACGCTTGGCTCGCCGGGCAGGGACGCACGCCGGAGAGCTTCGACGCCGTCGAGCGGCTGTGCTACATCGGCCGGCGTGGCATGGGCGCCCTCGAGTTCGCCCCCAGCCTGGGTCCGGCGCCATCCCGGAGCCACAACCTTCAGGTCTCAGAGCTGGTCGAGCTCGCCTCCGAGGTGCTCTCCCGCAGGGAGGAGCTCGTCGCCTCGCTCGCACAGGGTCATCAGCGCCAGGCGATGCTCGACATCCTCAGCGTCGGCGCCTCCGCCGGCGGCGCGCGTGCCAAGGCGGTCATCGCCTGGAACCCCACCACCGACGTTGTGCGCTCCGGCCAGCTCGACGACCTCAGTCCCGGCTTCGAGCATTGGCTGCTGAAGTTCGACGGGGTCGCGAACAACAGGGACAGGGACGCGCTCGCCGACCCCCAGCGCTACGGGGCGATCGAGTACGCCTACTCGCTGATGGCGCGCGACGCTGGAATCGCCATGAGCGAATGCCGGCTGCTGGAAGAGAACGGCCGCCGGCACTTCATGACCCGCCGGTTCGATCGGGGGGCCGACGGCGCCAAGCGGCACGTGCAGTCGCTGGGTGCGCTCGCCCACTTCGACTTCAACCAGCCCGGCGCCCACTCCTACGAGCAGGCGTTTCTCACCATGCGCCGGCTAGGGCTCGCCGAACACGGCGGTCGAGCAGATGTTCCGCCGGATGGTGTTCAACATCATGGCGCGCAACCAGGACGACCACGTCAAGAACATCGCGTTCCTGATGGACCGCGCCGGACAATGGGAGCTCGCGCCCGCATTCGACCTCACCTACGCCTACCGGCCCTCCAGCGAGTGGACCGCCCAGCACCAGATGAGCATGAACGGCAAGCGCGAGCACTTCACGCTGGCCGACTTCCGGGCCTGCGGCCGCACGGCCTCGCTTCTGCGCGGGCGTGCGACTCGGATAGTGGAGGAGATTCATGAGGTCGTATCCGCATGGGAGGACTACGCCCGTCGGGCGCAGGTGGACGAGGAGCACCTCCGGCGCATCGCCCCGGCGCTCAGGGTTTCGTTTGCGCGGGGGTAGGGCGTCTCTTGCAAGCTCCTCC
>CAWEFQ010000015.1:0-109394 GCA_963808385.1 uncultured Solirubrobacterales bacterium
AGCTCGCGCTCTACCAACTGAGCTACCACCGCGTGAGGGCGCATCTTACGCCCTCGTGAGCCATCTATCCTGACTCTCGTGCGTGGCCGCATCCTCCCGATCCTCGTCTCGCTGGCCGGAGCGTGCCTGATCGGGCTGCTGGTGTATGGCGTCACCGCGCAGCCGGCGAGCCGCACGCTGGACGAAGCGGTCGCCAAGGCCCAGCGTCCGCCGGCGCCGCAGGCCATGCGCAGGCTGCACGTGCTGTCGGGCGGCGCCGGCGCGGGGGCGACCGGCGACTCGCTTGCTTCCTATCGCGGCAAGGTGGTCGTCTTGAACTTCTGGGCGTCCTGGTGCGTGCCGTGCCAGACCGAGGCGCCGCTGCTGGAGCGCGCCCAGGCCAGTCTGGCCAGGCACGGCGGGACCGTGCTCGGCGTGAGCTACCTCGACGCCTCGGGCGACTCGGCCGGGTTCGTGCGCGAACACCGCATCACCTACCCCAACCTGCGCGACACGACCGGCGAATTCGCGCACGCCTACGGCACCGACCAGCTGCCGGAGAGCTTCGTGATCGACCGCACCGGATGTATCGTCGCGATCTCGCGGGGCGAGATCGACCAGGCGTTCCTGAACAAAGCGATCGGGCTCGCGGAACACACCTCATGAGCCCCAGCGCGCTGCTGAGGAGGCTTGCGCCGGCCGCTGGCGCGATCGCGCTCGGAGTCCTCACCCCCGCCAGCGCCCTCGCCGCGAGCTCGCCCGCCGCCACCACGCCCCACGCGTCGCTGCCGGCAATCGAACGCAGGGTGATGTGCGTGACCTGCAAAATCCCGCTGATCGTCGCCGAGTCCCCCCAGGCCGACCGCGAGCGGGCGTTCATCCGGGGGCTGATCGGGCAAGGCAGGAGCGAGGCGCAGATCGAAGCTGCGCTGGTCGGCCAGTACGGCCCGGCGGCGCTCGGGCTGCCGAGCGCGCACGGATTCGATCTGACCGTCTATCTGGTCCCGCTCGCGGCCGTGCTGGCGCTGGCGGGAACGCTGGCGCTGCTGCTGCCCCGCTGGCGCCGGCGTGCCCGTGCCCAGGCGACACCGGCGGCGCCCGAGCTCAGCGCCGCGCAGACGGCGCGCCTGGACGCCGATCTGGCGCGCTTTGACCGGTAGGGCGACCGCACCCGGTTGTTCTCCAGCGGACTTCTCGCTCTCTGGATCCGTCACATCTCCCGCGGGGCGCCGACCCCGAGGAGATCCAGGCAGCGCGCGATCGTGCGCTGCGTGGCGACGGACAGCGCCAGGCGCAGCGATTCAACCGCGCCGGGCTCGGCGCCGACGACGCGGCAGGCTTCGTAGAAGGTCGTGAAATCCTGGGCCAGCTCGAGCGCATAGGTCGCGATTCGATGCGGCGCGCGCCGCTGTGCCGCCTCGGCCACCTCACCGGGGAACGCGAGCAGGCGCTTGATCAGAGCGCGCTCCGCCGGGTGCAGGATGCTCTCTCTCTCTCTCTCTTTCTCTCCCCTGCCGGCCACGTCCTGGAGCGCAGCCGTGACACGCTCCTCGCCCGCCCGGGCCAGTACCGAGACGATGCGAGCGTGCGCGTACTGCACGTAGTAGACGGGATTGTCTTTGGAGCGCTCGCGCGCGAGGTCGAGGTCGAGGTCGATCGTGGTGTCGTGCGAGCGCGACAGCAGAAACCAGCGCGCCGCGTCGACGCCGACCTCTGACACGAGATCCTCGAGCGTGACGAACTCGCCCGAGCGCTTGGACATCTGCGCGCGCTCGCCCCGGTGCACGAGGTGCACGAGCTGCATCGTCAGCATCTCCAGGTGCTCGGGGTCGCCGCCGAGGGCCGCGTAGGCGGCCCGCATCCTGGCCAGGTAGCCGTGATGATCGGCGCCCCACACGTCGATCTGGCGCTCGTAGGAGCGCTCGCGCTTGTCCTGGTGATAGGCGATGTCCGAGGCGAAGTACGTGTGCTCGCCGCTTGAGCGCACGAGCACGCGGTCCTTGTCATCGCCGTAGTCGGTGGTGCGCAGCCACAGCGCCCCCTCGCTGCGGTAGGTGTGCCCGTGCTCCTCGAGAATCGCCAGCGTGTGCGCCACCGGGCTCGGGTCGCCCTCGTGCAGCGAGCTCTCGAACTGCCAGTGATCGAACCCCTGCACGGCGAACGCATGCAGCGAAGTCTGGATCCGCCCGATCATCACGGCGACGGCCGCGCGACCCAGCTCTGCCGGGTCCATGCTCGAGGCGTTTGCCAGACTCGCCACGAGATCGACTACGTAGTCGCCCTGGTAGCCCCCCTCGGGGACCTCCTCGCCCCGCGCCAGAGCGCGGATCGACTCCCCGAGCGCCCGTATCTGCGAGCCGGCGTCGTTGACGTAGAACTCGCGTTCGACCTCATGCCCGTACAGCGCCAGCACGCGCGCCAGCGAATCGCCGTAGGCCGCGTTGCGCGCGTGACCGACGTGCATCGGCCCGGTCGGGTTGGCCGAGACGAACTCGACGAGGATGCGTTCGGGCCGCGCGGCCCCCCCGGCGCCGAACGCCTCGCCCGCGGCGATCACGCGAGCCAGCGCGCCGCGCAGCCAGGAGTCGGCCAGGAACAGGTTCAGAAAGCCCGGCCCGGCGACCTCGTAGCGCTCGAGACCCTCGCCGAGCCCGAGCGTGAGCTGGGCGCCGAGACGCTCGGCCACCTCGCGCGGCGGAGCGCCGAGCGAGGGCGCCAGCAGCAGCGCGGCGTTGGTGGCGTAATCGCCGAAATTCGCCCGGGGCGGGCGCTCCAGCGTGATAGCGTCGTGTCTTGCGAGCGGTGAGAGCACACCGGCCCCGTCGGCGCCCGCAAGCTCGTCGGCGCCCGCCAGGACCGCCGCGCGCAGCTCGTCGACAGGTGACGTTTCCTCCGTCGTATGCACATGGCTCACAGATTGGGATACTAACTACGTGAACGACCAGGACCCAGGCGCCGAGCGCCACATAAACATCCACCTCTCCCCCGAGATCATGGGGGGCGTGTACGCCAACTTCGCGAACGTAAGCCACTCCGACTACGAGTTCACGGTCACATTCGCCCGCGTCGACCACGAGGTCGAGGCCGAGGAGGTGCCCGGCGTGGTCGTTTCGCGAGTGAACCTCTCGCCGAGATTCATGCGCGAGCTGATCGACGCGATGGAGGACAACTACTCCAAGTGGCGAACCCGCGAGGGCATCAAGAACCTACCCGAGTACGGCGGCACCGAGGCGGGAGAGGAAGAGCAATAGCAGGCCGTGGGGCCGTGGTCGCGCCGCCGTCAGCGGCGGAGCGCGGCAGACGACGATGAAGGTTGCGGTCATCTCCGACATCCATGGCAACCGGCACGCCTTCGAGGCGGTGCTCGACGCGGTCGCCGCCAGCGACGCCTCGGAGCTGTGGTGCCTGGGCGACCTCGTCGGCTACGGCGCCGAGCCGGACGCATGCGTGGCGCTCGCCTCAGAGCACGCCGCCGTGTGCCTGGCCGGCAACCACGATCTCGCCGTTACGGGCGAGATCTCCTTCGAGGAGTTCTCCCGCGGCGCCAGCCTCGCGGCGCAGTGGACCCAGGAGGTGATCGCCGCACAGCACCTGGACTTCCTCACCGGGCTGCGGCCGGAGGGCCGGGAGGGGCCGATCGGGCTGTATCACGGTAGTCCGCGCGACCCCATCTGGGAGTACGTGCTCTCGGCCCTGCTCGCGGAGCTGTGCCTGGACCGCCAGCCTCATCGCGTCTGCCTGATCGGCCATTCCCACGTCGCTCTGTCGTTCGTGCGCCACGAGGGCGAGCTGGCCAGCGGCGAGCCGCGGCGGGAGGGCGCACAGCTGGACATCTCGACCGGCGAATGGCTGCTGAACCCCGGCAGCGTCGGCCAGCCGCGCGACGGCGACCCGCGCGCGTCGTGGCTGCTGCTGGATCTCGACGGGCTGAGCGCCTCGTTTCAGCGCACCGACTATGACGTCGCGGGCGCAGCCGCGGCGATCCGCGCCGCGCGCCTGCCGGACTCGCTCGCCGAGCGCCTGGAGTACGGTCAGTGAGCATGCACGCGCATATCCCAACACCCACACAGCCCGAGCGGAGTCAGAGGCCCGGCAACCGCGGCCGTGGCGGCCGTGGCGATCATGGCGGCCGTGGCGGCCGGCGCCGGTCCGCGCTCATCCGGCTGCTCTGCGCCGGCCTGCTGGGGGCGGCCGCCGCCGCCCTGCTCGCCGCGTGCGGGAGCTCGGGCAAGGGCCTGATCCCGGAAGCCAACGCGGGGCCGCTGCAGAGCGACTTCGAAGCCGTCGCCCAGGCCGCTCAGAGCGGCAACGGCAACTGCACGAAGACGACCGAAGCGATCAACAAGACCGAGCGGGACTTCGCCGCGCTGCCCTCGACGATCGACCCGGGCCTGCGCCACACGCTCAGCACGGGCATCTCCAACCTGCGCGAACGCGCCCTCGCCCTGTGCACGCAACCGCTCGCGCAGACGACGACCACGAGCGCGCCCCGCACCACCACGACCACCACCCCGACCACGACCACGACGACGACTCCGACCACACCGACGACGACGGGCACTCAGACCACACCGACCACACCGACGACGCCGGCGACGCCGAACAACGGGGGCGGCACGGTCGCCCCCGGGAGCGAAAGCCCGGGCGGCGTCGGCGCGGGCGGCGGCACCGGGGCCGGGGAATCGGGCGGGGCCGGGATCCAGGAAAGCGCGAAATGAGCCGGGCGGCAGCGATGCGCGCCGGTTGCGCACCCCTCGACACGAAACACACCTGCCGAAGGGGCCGAGCGTGAGCGAGGGCGAGCACATCGCCGGGCGCTACCGCCTGGAGGGTAGGCTCGGCTTCGGCGGCATGTCGACGGTGCACCTGGCGTTCGACATGCGCCTGGAACGGCGCGTCGCGGTGAAGCTGCTGGCCGAGCACCTGGCGGACGACCCGACGTTCGTCTCGCGCTTTCAGCGCGAGGCGCAGGCCGCCGCGCGACTCGTGCACCCGAACATCGTGCAAATCTTCGACTCGGGCCTGGACGAGCAGTCGGGCAGGCACTTCATCGTGATGGAGTACATCGAGGGCCAGTCCTGCGCGGAGATCCTGCGCGACGACGGCTGGGTGGCAGTCGACGAGGCCGTGGCGATCATCGAACAGGCGTGCGAGGGCCTGCACTACGCCCACCGCCACGGGGTCGTGCACCGCGACGTCAAGCCCGGGAACCTGCTGCGCGCGCGCGAGGGCGAGGTCAAGCTGGCGGACTTCGGCATCGCCAAGGCGACCGAGCAGTCGAGCATCACCCAGGTCGGCTCGGTGCTCGGCACCGCCGCCTACCTGGCGCCCGAGCAGGCGCGGGGCGAGGAGGCCGGCCCGCGCGCGGACCTGTATGCGCTTGGGGTCGTCGCCTACCAGCTGATCTCCGGTCGGCTGCCGTACGAGGCGACCTCGCTGACCGAGCTCGCGCTCAAGCAGCAGCGCGAGGAGCCGCCGCTGCTCGACACGCTCGTCGCGGCCGTCGGTCCGGAGCTGGCCGAGGCAATCGCGCTCGCGCTCGCCCTGGACCCCCGCGATCGCTACCAGACCGCGCGCGAGATGGGCCGGGCGATCAGCGACGGCGCGGACGGGATCTCGCCGGTCGAGCCCGTCGCCGGGCGCGCCGCGGGCGCGCGTGGAGCTCAGCCGGCCACGCAGGCCACGAGCGTGCTGAGCGGCGGCGGTGCGCGGGGCAGATCGAGCGCCCCCGTGACGAGGGCCGCCGTCGCCCCCCGTCAGCCCCGGCCGGGCCCTGCGCGCAGCCCGGCTGCTGTCGCCGCTGGGCAGTCCGTGGCGAGCGCGTCCAAGCCCAGGGGCGCAGGCGCCAGGCGCCTGGCGATCGCGCTGCTGTGCCTGCTCGCGCTCGGCGGCGCGATCGCCGCGGTCGTCGCGATCACCGCCCCGGCGCCGACCAAGGTCGTGCTGCGCAACGTCGTTTACGAAGACATCCACGAATCGGCCGAAGCGCTCAAGCAGCTGATCAGCGAAAACACGAAGTAGGCATTGAACAGGCGAAAGGCCCGCTTGCGCGGGCCCCTCGGGATGCTGCTGCCCTTTCGGGCTGGACAACCGTCAATTGCCCAGTAGGCTAGCAGCCATACCCGTCGCCTTCAACTATGGCTCCGGCGGCCGGACTCGAACCGGCATCTGACAATTGACGGTTGTCCATGTTGCCCTTACACCACACCGGAATGCCACGATCCAAGGTACGCATCACTTGGGACGAAACTCTCCGGCGCGCCACGCGCGTGCCACGTTTTCCCAGTCTCCGTCTAGGATCCCCTGCCTCAGATCTCCCATCAACCGCGCCAGAAACGCGAGGTTGTGCATCGTGATCAACCGCGTCCCGGTCAGCTCCCCCGCGCGGGCGAGGTAGCTCAGATAGGCGCGGGAGAACCCTTTGGTACACGCTGGACACGGACAGCCCTCCAGCAACGGCTCCCGCGACTCACGCTGGCCGGCCTTGGTCAGGTCCAGCCGCCAGCGCGCGTCCGGCTCGGGCACGAGCGCGGTGCCGTGACGGCCGAGACGGGTGGGCATCGCGCAGTCGAACGTGTCGATGCCCAGCTCGACGCCTGCGACCAGATCGTCGACCTCGCCGATCCCGAGCAGATGGCGGGGCCGCTGCTCGTGCTCTCCGCCCAGCTCGGCGGTCGCCCAGGAGACGACCTTATACATCTGCGCCTTCTCCGCGCCGAGCGAGCCACCGATCGCAATGCCATCGCACCCGCTCGCGGCGACGGTCTGGGCGGACTCGCGGCGCAGGTCCTCGTGGACGCCACCCTGCACGATCCCATAGACGAGTTGCTCATCGGGGCCGTGCGCGGCGTGCCAGTCAAGGCAGCGCGCAAGCCAGCGGTGGGTGCGCTCGGTCGAGCGCTGGGTGTAGCCGCGATCGACGTGATACGGGGTGCACTCGTCGAAGGAGAGCGCGATGTCCGAGCCCAGCGCGACCTGGGTGGCCATCGAGTCCTCCGGGGACATGAAGCGGACACGGCCGTCCACATATGAGCGAAACCGCACCCCGGACTCGCCGATCTCGAGGATCGCCCCCTCGCGCTCGCCGGGGCGGCCGCGCGCGCCGGCTCCACTCGTGCCGTCCGCCTCGCGAGCGCGCGCCCCAGCCCGGCCACGCGCGCGGCCCTTGATCTCCTCGGCGACGGTGCCGTGACCCATCGAGAACACCTGAAACCCACCCGAGTCGGTGATCGTCGGCCCGGGCCAGCCCATGAACGCGCCGAGACCGCCGAAGCGCTCGATCAGCTCGGGACCGGGACGCAGCAGCAGGTGGAACGTGTTGCCGAGCACCATGTCGTAGCCGAGCGCGGCGACCTCCTCGGGCAGCAGCCCCTTGACCGTCGCCTTCGTCGCCAGCGGCGTGAACGCGGGCGTGCGCACCTCGCCGTGGGCCGTGCTGAGCACGCCCGCCCTGGCGCGGGAGCTGGGATCGCGGGCGCTGATCGTGAACGCGGGCACCGGTGCGCCATCCTATGGACCCGCGCCACCCACCATCTATCGTGACGAGACCAGCGGCGCCCGCCCGTGCACGCCGCGTCCCGCCGCCGTCCACGGCCACCCACCATGCTCGCCGCGATCGTCAACGTCAGCCACCTCGTCGAAACGTTCGGCTATCCGCTGCTGTTCCTGGCGGTGATGGCGGAGTCCAGCGGCGTGCCGATCCCGGGCGAGACGGCGCTGATCACCGCCGCGATCCTCGCCTCGCAGGGGAAACTGCAGATCGAGCTGGTCATCCCGATCGCGGCGGCGGGCGCGATCGTGGGCGACAACATCGGCTATCTGATCGGTCGCAAGGGGGGACGCTGGCTGCTGGAACGGCCGGGCCGATTCCACCGCCAGCGCCAGCAGGTGCTCGAGCTCGGAGAACCCTTTTTCGACAAGCACGGTCCGAAGGCGGTGTTCTTCGGCAGGTTCCTGCTCGGCCTGCGCGTCTGGGCCTCCTGGCTGGCGGGAGCGACGAAGATGCACTGGCGCTCGTTCGTGCTGTGGAACGCCCTGGGAGGCATCTGCTGGGCGACCGGCGTCGGGCTGGCCGCCTACTTCCTCGGCACCGCCGCAGGCAACGCGATCAGCACGTTCGGGCTGTATGGCGTGCTCGCGCTGGTGATCGCCGCGAGCAGCGTGTTCGTCGCCCATCGCCGTCACCAGCGCCGGATGCAGGAGGCGTTCAAGCGCTCCGCCAAGTCACCGCCACATGTCGAGCCGCCACCGCACGCCAAGCCTCCGCCGCACGCCGAGCCGCGAGCGCCGGCCGAGACGCCGCCGAGCATGGAGAGGCCCACGGCGTCGGGTGACGTCAAGCGCCCCTGAGTCAGACGCCACGGAGCGCGCGCTCAGCAGCTGTGACCGTTGCCGTGCCGTTGCCGTTGCCGTGACCGTTGCCGCACGGCGCGATGCGATCCCACAGGTCGGCGAGCGCGCCGAGCTCGGGCTCGGAGAAGCGGGAGAAGAAGTGCTCGCGCACGACCGCCAGGTGCGTGGTGCGAGCCTGGGCCAGGCGTTCTCGTCCGAGCTCGGTCAGGCAGGCGTAGGAGCCGCGCGCGTCGTGTTCGCAGGAGCAGCGCTCCAGCAGACCGTCGCGCTCCAGGCGATCGACCAGCCGGGTCAGCCCGCTACGCGAGAGCTGGGCCTGCTCGGCGAGGTCGCACATGCGCATCCGCCCCACCCCCATGTCGTCGAGGTGGTGGAGCACCTCATAGGAGGTCATCGGCAACCCGTGCTCGCGCTCCAGCTCGGCGTCCAGGCGCTTGGCCAGGCAGGCATGGGCTCGCAGCAGCCCGCGCCAGGCACGAAGCTCGCCTTCGCTGAGAGACTCCTGCTCCCCTGGTGGAATCTTGACTGCGGTCGCGGTCGACATGGTGGCAATCGGTACGAAAACCCTGCTCAACCGAACATAGCAGCGTCAGCAGCCGGTCCCGGGGTCTCCTCGACGTCGGACAGGTCATGCCGGCCGGCGAATCATCGGCTCTCGACCGAAGCCGGGAGACACCCGCCTACGGCGGGAATCCCCGTTTCGACCGAAGCCGGGAGACACCCGCTCACGCGGGAATCCCCGTTTCGATCAGCGAGCGTCCGGTCATTGCCACCGGCTGGTCGATGCCGAGCAGCTTGAGTACCGTCGGGGCGACGTCCGCGAGGATGCCCCCCTCGGGGCGCAGCGCAAGCTCCCCAGGCGCAGCGGTCACGATCAGCGGGACGGGGTTGAGCGAGTGCGCGGTGTTGGGACTGCCGTCGGGCTCGAGCATGTGGTCGGCGTTGCCGTGATCGGCGGTGATCACGCACACGCCTCCGGACTCGCGCACCGCGACGACAACCTCACCGAGGCATCGATCGACGGTCTCCACCGCGCGCACGGCGGCTTCGATCACGCCGGTGTGACCGACCATGTCGGCGTTGGCGAAGTTGATGATCCCGAATCGAAACCCACCCGCCCCGTCCTCATCTCGCCAGGCTCCCACGAACATCTCGGCGGCCGCGGCGGCGCTCATCTCAGGGGCGTGGTCATAGGTGGGCACGTCCCGCCGTGAGGGCGCCAGCTCGCGCCGTTCCGCAGGCTGGGGCGCCTCGGTGCCGCCGTTGAAGAAGTAGGTCACATGCGCGTACTTCTCGGTCTCCGCCACATGCAGCTGGGGCACGCCGGCGCGCGCGATCGTCGCGGCGAGCGTGGTCGGCGGGCGCTCGGGCTTGAACGCCACAGGGTAGGGCCAGCCTTCCTCGTACTCGGCCAGCGTCGTGTAGCGCGCCACGGGCTCGGCGCCACCACGGCCGGTCCAGCCCGGCAGCGACTCCCCCTCTCCGACTGCGTCAGTCCCTCCACCATTCGTGCCGCCGTCCGTGCCCCCGTCGCCGCCATGACCACTCGTCTCGCCGAGCCCGGGCTCGGCAAGCGCACGGGTGATCTGACGCATGCGATCGGGGCGGAAGTTGAACGCGATCACGCTGTCGCCGGGCCTGATCGCGGTGTCTGCGCCGACGACGGTCGGCTCGATGAACTCGTCAGTCTCCCCCCGCTCATACGCGGCCCGCACGGCCTCCTCGCCGCTGGACGCGCTGTAGGGAGCGCGAGCGTGGACGAGCAGGTCATACGCCCGCTGGGTGCGATCCCAGCGGCGGTCGCGGTCCATCGCCCAGTAGCGACCGACGACCGAGCCGACGCGCGCACCCTCGGTTGCGTCGAGCTGGGCCAGATAGCCGGCGCCGGCGTGGGGCAGCGTGTCGCGCCCATCGGTGAACGCGTGCACGATCACGTCTTTCTGCTCGCCGCCGCTAACGCCCCCGACGTTCGCATGCGCCCGTGCGCAGGCGATGAGCGCAAACAGGTGCTCCAGCGAGGAGTGCACGCCGCCGTCGGACACGAGCCCGATCAGGTGCACCCGCTCGGCATCGGCCAGTGCCGCGCGCAGGACCGGATTGGCGGCGAACGAGCCATCGGCGATCGCGTCGTCGATGCGGACCAGATCCTGGCGCACGACCGCGCCCGCGCCGAGGTTCAGATGGCCGACCTCGCTGTTGCCCATCTGCCCGTCCGGTAGACCCACCGCCCGCCCGCAGGCGAGCAGCGTCGTGTGCGGGCAGTCGCGCCACAGCTCGTCGAATACGGGAGTGCGCGCAAGCGAGACGGCATTGCCGGGACCGGGCTCGGCCAGACCCCAGCCGTCGAGCACGATCAGACAGACCCGCGGAGCTGGCAGGCCATCGCTGGGGGCCGGGCCGGTTTGTTGGAGGCTGGACCGGCGTTGGAGGCTGGACCGGCGTTGGAGGCTGGGCCGGCATTGGAGGCTGGGCCCTTATCCGAGCCGGGACCCATGTCGGAGGCGGGGCCGGGCGAAGCGCTCATGCCGCGGCTGCGGTCACGATCGCGGCGAACGGCTCGGCGTCCAGCGACGCTCCCCCGACGAGCGCGCCATCGACGTCGGGCAGCGCGAGCAGCTCGGCGGCGTTCTCGGGCTTGACCGACCCCCCATACAGGATCCGCACTCGCGTGGCCGCACCGGCGTCGCGGTCGCCGACGAGCGCGCGGATGAACGCGATCGCCTCCTGGGCCTGCTCGGCCGTGGCGACGCGACCGGTGCCGATCGCCCAGATCGGCTCGTATGCGATCACGACATCCGCCAGGCGCTCGTCGGGCACGGAGGCGAGGTCGTCCCACACCTGCTGGCGCAGCTTGCGCTGGGTGTCGCCCCCGTCGCGCTCTGACTCGGTCTCGCCCACGCACAGGATCGGTGCGAGGCCGGCGGCAAGCGCCGCGGGAACCTTCCCCGCCAGCGCGCGGTCGGTCTCGCCGAAGCACTCGCGGCGCTCGGAGTGACCGAGCACGACGCCGTGGACGTCCAGCTCGCAGAGCATCGGCGCGGAGATCTCGCCCGTATAGGCGCCCTCGGGCTCGGAGTGCATGTTCTGCGCGTACACCGCCACGCGCGAGCCGCGCGCGGAGTCGACCATCGCGCGCAGGTCGGTGAACGGCACGCAGATCGCCACCTCGACGCCGTCCACCGCAGACATGCGCGGGAGCAGCGCCTGGATGTACTGCTCGGCCTGCTCCTGCGTCTTGTACATCTTCCAGTTGCCGGCGATCAGCGGCGTGCGGTTGGGCGGGGTGGGCGGGGTTCCATTCATCAACAGGACACCCCCGCGCCCGCCAGCGCCTGCACTCCCGGCAGCACGCGGCCCTCGACCAGCTCCAGCGTCGCGCCCCCGCCCGTCGACAGGTGGTCGACCGCATGCTCCAGCCCGAAGTGCGCCAGCGCCGACGCCGAGTCGCCGCCGCCGACCACCGTCAGGCCCTTGGCGTCCGCCACCGCCTCCGCCACCGCGCGCGTGCCCGCCGCGAACGGCTCCAGCTCGAACGCGCCCATCGGGCCGTTCCAGAACACCGTTCCCGCGCGCGCGATCTCGCCGCAGTAGCGCTCCGCCGTGGCCGGACCGATGTCCAGGCCCATCCAGCCCGGCGGCACCTCAACCCCGTGCAGCACGCGATGCTCGGCATCGTCGGCCAGCCGGTCGCCGATCACCAGGTCGTCCGGCGTCATCACCGAGGCCCGCCCCGGCTTGACCGCCTGCGCCAGCAGAGCACGGGCGTGCTCGGTGTCCTCGTCCTCGCACAGCGAGTCCCCCACCCTGTGGCCCTGCGCGCACAGGAACGGGAAGCACATCGCCCCGCCGATCATCAGCACGTCCGCCACCTCCAGGAAGCGGTCGATCAGGCCGATCTTGTCCGCCACCTTGGACCCGCCGATGATCACCGTCAGCGGGCGGCTCGGGCTCTCCAGGATCCCCGTCAGCGTCCTGACCTCGCGTTCCAGCAGGCGTCCCGCGGCGCTTTCAAGCAGGTGCGCCACGCCCTCGATGCTCGCGTGCGCACGGTGGGCCACGCCGAACGCGTCGTTGACGTAGCACTCCGCCAGCTCCGCCAGGGCGCGCGCGAACGCCGGGTCGTTGCTCGTCTCGCCCGGCTCGAAGCGCACGTTCTCGAGCAGCAGCATCTCGCCGTCGCCGAGCTGCTCGGAGAGCGCCTTCACCTCATCGCCCACCACCCCCGGCGCCAGCGTGACCGGCGCGCCCGTCAGCTCGCGCAGGCGCTGCGCCACCGGCGCCATCGACAGCTCCGGCACGATCTGCCCGTCCGGCCTGCCGAGATGGGAGACCAGGATGAGCCTCGCCCCCCGCCCGCGCAGCTCTTCGATCGTTCCCAGCGCCGCCACGATCCGCGTGTCGTCGGCCAGCACCGTCCCACCCTCGGCATCCGTGCCCAGGGGCACGTTGAAGTCGACCCGCACCAGCACCCTCCTGCCGTGCACGTCCAAGTCGTCAATGCTCCTCATCGACTTCCTCCCAGCTGTCGTGTTCCGTCACGATAACCACTTCCCGCCGGCCGCCCATATGCCCGGGTGGACGGGGATTCCATCCCCTCACAGAACCCTCTGCACGAGATCGACCAGGCGATTGGAGTAGCCCCACTCGTTGTCATACCAGGCGACCACCTTCAGCATCGTCCCATCGATCACGGCCGTGAGCGACGAATCGACGATCGAGGAGAACGGCGAGGTGACGATGTCGCTGGAGACGATCGGATCGGAGGTGTAGGCCATCAGCCCCGCCAGCGGACCGGCCTGCGATGCGGTGAGCAATGCGCCGTTGACCTCCTCCACGCTCGTGGCGCGTGCGCACTCGACGGTCAGGTCCACGACCGAGCCCGTCGGCACGGGCGCGCGCACGGCGAACCCGTGCAGCTTGCCCAGCAGCTCGGGAATCACCAGGCCGATCGCCTTGGCCGCGCCGGTGGAGGCGGGGATCAGGTTGATCGCGGCCGCGCGCGCGCGGCGCAGGTCTTTGTGGGGCAGGTCCTGCAGGCGCTGGTCGGCGGTGTAGGCGTGGATCGTCGTCATCAGGCCGTGCGTGATGCCCACGGTGTCATTGACGATCTTCGCCACCGGCGCCAGGCAGTTGGTCGTGCATGACGCGTTGGAGATGACGTCATGACGCGCGCGGTCATACACCTCGTCGAAGTTGACCCCAAGCACGACGGTCGCGTCGGGATCGGTGGCGGGCGCGGAGATGATCACCTTCCTGGCGCCCTGCGCCAGGTGCTTGGCGGCGCTGTCGCGGTCGTGGAAGAGCCCGGTCGACTCGATCACCACGTCCACGCCCAGCTCGCCCCACGGCAGCGCCGCGGGATCGCGCTCGGCGAACACCTTCAGCTCTGCGCCGTCCACCTCGATCGCGCTCTCGCCGCGGGCCTGCACCTCCCCCGGGTAGGGGCCGAGGATCGAGTCGTAGCGCAACAGGTGCGCCAGCGTCGCCGAGTCGGTCAGGTCGTTGACCGCGACCCACTCGATCTCACCGGCGTCATCCCTGGCCTGGGCCGCCCGGAACACGTTCCGGCCGATCCGGCCGAACCCGTTTATTCCCACCCGTACTGACATATCTGCACGGCCTCCTAGCTAGTCGCGCGAACGTGAATGAGGCCGGGCCATCGCGGGAATCGCTCCCGTGGCCCGGCAAGCCCGGGGAAGGCTATCAGCGAGCCCTGGAGGCCTTGTCGATGTCGCGGTGGGCGACCGCCACATCGAGGTCGTCGCGGTCGCGATAGCGCTCGGCGAGGTGCTCGGCGATGGCGACCGAGCGATGGCGCCCGCCCGTGCAGCCGATCCCGATCACGAGATGAGACTTGCCCTCGGCGACGTACTCTCCCAGCAAGAAGTCGAGCAGCGCGTGCAGGCGCACGTACAGCTCGTCCAGGCGCCCGTCGCGCGCGATGTACTGCACCACGCGCTCGTCGTGACCGGTGAGCTCGCGCAGCTGCGGCTCGTAGTGGGGGTTGGGCAGGAAGCGCACGTCGAACGCGAGGTCCTCCTCGCGCGGGGGTCCGTGCTTGAAGCCGAAGCTCATGAACGTGACCGCCAGCCTGCCGGCGGCCTGGCGCGGCAGGAGCTCGTCGGCGATGCGCCCGCGCAGCATCGCGGTGGACATGCCGGTCGTGTCGATCACGAGGTCCGCGCGGCTGCGCAACGGCTCCAGCAGCGCGCGCTCGGACGCGACCCCGGCGGCGACGCTGCCCTCGGGCGCCAGCGGGTGGCGGCGGCGGGTCTCCTTGTAGCGGGTGACCAGCGTCTGCTCGGCGGCCTCCAGAAACAGCACGTGATGACTGAGTCCGAGCGCGTCGAGATCGTCGACGACGGCGCGCAGCGCCTCGAAGTAGACGCCGCCGCGCACGTCGGACACCACGGCCGCGCGCTCGACTCGGGAGCCGCCGTGCACGAACAGCTCGACCAGCGAGCGGATCATCTCCGGCGGGAGGTTGTCGACGCAGAAGTAGCCTGCGTCCTCGAACACGTTCATCGCCGTGGACTTGCCAGCGCCGGAGAAGCCGGTGATCACGACCAGGTCCTGCAGGCGCGACTCCACGACCGGCTTGCTCGTCGCGCGCAGTGGGTGGAGGGGCCTGATGACGGCCATCTCTTGATTGTGCCGTGCTCAGCGGACATTCGTGTCACTTTTGTGAATCAGGGCGCCAGGGCCGCATGCGGCCCTGGCCCGGGGCGTGCATGCACGCCCCGGCCGTCGGCGCATGCGCCGACGGTAGACACGCCGCATGCGGCGTGTCTCGGGACCGCACATGTGCGGTCCCGCCGACCGGCGCATGCGCCGGTCGGGACCTCACCCAGCGCGATGGAGGTTTGCGTGCAACTCTCGCGCGACCTTCGCCGGCAGGCCCGGGACCGCCTGCAGCTCCTCGCTGGAAGCGGTCGCGACGGCCTCGGGCGAGCCGAAGTGCATGAGCAGCGCCCGCTTGCGCGCGGGGCCGATTCCAGGCAGGTCGTCCAGCAGCGAGCCGGTCATCGCGCGGTCGCGCCGGATGCGGTGATGAGTCACGGCGAAGCGATGGGCCTCGTCGCGCACGCGCTGGAGCAGCTGCAGCTCCGGGGTGGAGTGGTCGAGCACGAGCGGCGAACCCCGCCCAGGCAGGAACACCTCCTCGATGCGCTTGGCCAGCGAGACGACCGCGACCCCGCGCTCGCGCCAGCCGCGCAGCGGCGCCAGGCCGGCCGCCAGCTGGCCGGCGCCGCCGTCGATCACGACGAGGCCGGGCAGTGTGGCGAAGCTCGCGTCATAGGCGGAGTCGTGGGGAGAGATGTCCGCCTGGGTCTCCCACCGGGCGTAGCGGCGCGCCAACACCTCGGCCATCGCGGCGTAGTCGTCGGACACGCCGGCCGGCAGCGAGCGGATGCGAAAACGGCGGTAGTCGGACTTCTTGGGCGCGCCGCCCTCGAACACGACCATCGAGGCGACCGTGTGATCGCCGCCGAGATGGGAGATGTCGTAGCACTCGATCCGGATCGGCGGCGCGTCCAGGCCGAGCGCCTGCTGGAGGCCCTCGAGCGCGTCGACTCGGCTCTGGCGACGGCGCTCGGCGCGCAGGCGCTCCTGATCGAGCGCGAGCAGCGCGTTGCGCTCGGCCAGCTCGAGCATACGGCGCTTCTCCCCGCGCTCGGCGGGACGGATCTCGACGGGACCGTCGCGGCGACTGGCGAGGGCCTCGGCGAGCGGCTGGACCTCGGCATCATCGGATGCCAGCTCGCGCTGGACGACGATCAGCGCCGGGATCGACAGGTGTCCGGCGTAGTACTGCAACATGAACTCCTCGGCCACGTCGGCCACCCCGCGCTCGGTCTCGTTGGACAGGTAGAACGACTGCCGGTCGCTGAGCACGCCGTCGCGGATCTGAAACACCTGCGCGTTGGCCTCGCGCCCGTCGATCGCGACGGCGACCGCGTCGAACGTCCCGGTCGAGGCGTTGGCCACGCGGCGGCGCTCGAGCAGCGAGTGCACGGCGCGCAGGCGGTTGCGCTCGAGCGTTGCCTGCTCGAACTCCTCGGCCGCAGCGGCCGCGCGCATGCGCTCCTGTAGATCGCGCTCGATCGCGACGAACCGGCCCGACAGGAAGTCGATCACCTGATCGATGCTCGCGCAGTAGTCCTGCTGAGAGATGTAGCCGACGCAGGGCGCGGTGCAGCGCTTGATGTAGTAGTCCAAACACGGGCTGCCGCTGCGCCGGCCGGGCTCGGGGCCGGTGCAGGAGCGGAACATGAACACCTTCGCCAGGACCTCCAGCGTGGCACGCACGCGCTTGGCGTTGGAGTAGGGGCCGAAGTACGCCCGGCCGGGGCGGTGGCGCTCGCGCGTGAAGTACACGCGCGGGTAGTCCTCGTCGAGCGAGATCGCGATGAACGGATAGGACTTGTCGTCGCGCAGCCGGATGTTGAACCGGGGGCGGTACTGCTTGATGAACCCCTGCTCGGTCAGCAACGCCTCGGACTCGCTGGCGACGACCACGCACTCGACACGGGCGACGCTCGCGACCATCTCGGCGTGCCCGAGACTGCTCGGAACCTGCGCTTTGGAGAAGTGCGAGGCGACGCGCTTGCGAATCGACACGGCCTTGCCGACGTAGATCACCCGGTTGCGCGCGTCCCGGAACAGGTACACCCCGGGCTGGTCGGGCAGCGCGCGCCGTTGCGCGGCGAGGCTGCTCGCGGATGAGCCGTTCGGGTCAGTCCTCGTCGTGTCGGCAGGCGCCTCGGTGGCCATCGCGTTCGAGGATAGGCGAGGTCTCCCCCAATCAATACGCGCGCCAGCGGCGTACGACCACAACCAGCGCGTAGACGATCCCACCGACCAGCGCGAACCACAGCAGCTCGCCGACACCCGTCCGCCACATGCGCACGCGCGACATCCACATGAACACCCCGAGCGCGATCGCCCCGTACAGCAGCCCGCGACAGCGGTCGCCAAGACCGTGCAGGGTGACGCGGTATTCGCGGTAGAAGCGCAGCCCGAGATAGCCGATCGCGACGCCGAACCCGATGTACAGCAGCGCTTCGAAGGTGTTCGCCACCTGTCCGCCCGACGGGAGCAGGTAGACCGCCGCGGCGATCAGCAGCACGATGGCGACATTGCGCGTGGTCTTGAGGCGGTCCATCGGACTCCGATTCTAGGTCACTGCACCAGCGTCTCCAACCGCGCGTAAGCCTCCTCGACCGCCCGTCGCGCGGCGGTGTGACGGGCCTCGGACTTGGCCGACTCATACTGCGTCGCCCACGCGGCCGGGTCGGCGAGCTGATCCTCGAGCTCGCGCATCGCCACCTCGGCCTGTTCGACCGCCAGCTCGGCGGCGGCCTGGGCTGAGAGGCGGTTCTTCGAGGGTCCGGCGGGCTTGGGCTTGGGCTTGGGCTTGGACTTGGGCTTCGTGTTCGCGCTCGCCTTCGCACTGAAGACATCCCCACCGGCGGTCCCGCTCCGAGCCCCGCTCGCACCGGCGCCATCGTCCGCACCGGACCCGTTGCTCGACGGGCCGCCCGTACCGGCCGACTCGGTCGCCGCGCCGAGCTCCCCGGCGCGCCGGGCATCGCGCACGCGCACGTACTCGGGCCAGCCGCCGACATAGCTGCGCAGCGAGCGGTCCTCGACCGCGACGGTGCGGGTGCCGACCGCGTCGAGCAGCGCCCGATCGTGGGAGACGAGCAGGATCGCGCCCGCAAACGCGCGCAACGCGTCCTCCAGGGCCTCGCGAGACTCGATGTCGAGATGGTTGGTGGGCTCGTCGAGGATCAGCACGTTCGCGCCGGAGCTGACCAGCACCGCCAGCGACAGCCGGCGGCGCTCGCCGCCGGAGAGCCCGTCGAGCGGTTTTTCGGCCTCCTCGCCGGAGAACAGGAACCGCCCCAGCAGCGCGCGCGCCCTGTTCGGCGTCAGGCCGGTCGCGCGCTGGGCGGCGTCGAGCACGCTCTGGCCCGGCTGACCGCCCGCGCCGAGCTCGTCCGCGTGCTGGGAGAGGTAGCCGACCGTGACGTTGTGCCCGGTGCTGAGCTTGCCCTGCGCGAGCGAACGGCGCCCGGCGAGGGTCTCGATCAAGGTCGTCTTGCCGGACCCGTTGGGCCCTACGAGCGAGACGTGCTCGCCGCGCTCCAGCCACAGCTCGGCCTGCGTGAGCAGCGTCACGGGCGGATCTCCGACCTCGATCAGACCGCCGGTCAGCTCGAACACGACCCGCCCGGAACGAGCCGGCGCCGCGAAGGAGAACTCGAGCGCCTGCCCGTCGCGCGGGTCCCGCTCGATGCGCTGCATCTTCGCGAGCTTCTTCACGCGCGACTGCGCCTGGCGCGCCTTGGTCGCCTTGTAGCGGAACCGCTCGATGAACCGCTCCATCCGCGCGATCTCCGCCTGCTGGCGGTCGATCGCCTTGCCGAGCGCCATCTCGCGCGCGGCCTGCTCGCGCCGCCAGGCATGCCAGCTGCCGGCGAAGAATCGCGAGCGGGCGGGTGGGCCCCCATCAAGCTCCAGCACGGACGTGCCGACGGCCTCCAGGAACCAGCGGTCGTGCGCGACCAGGACGACGGCCGCGTCGATCCCGATGAGGGTCTGCTCCAGCCACTCCAAGGACTCGATGTCCAGATGGTTGGTGGGCTCGTCCAGCAGCAGCACGTCCGCCGAGGTGGCGAGCGCGCGGGCCAGCGAGGCGCGCGTGAGCTGGCCTCCGGAGAACGTGTCCAGGGGACGGTCGAGGTCGGCGTCGACAAACCCGAGGCCGTGCGCCATCGCGCTCGCGCGGTCGCGCCAGAGGTAGCCGCCGCGCGTCTCCAGCCGCGCCTGCGCGCGGCTGTAGCGCTCGAGCGTGGGCTCATCCGCGGCGCCCGCGGCCATGCGCGACTCGAGCTCGGCGAGCTCGGCCTCGATCTGCAGCTCCTCGGCGCAGCCCGACAGGACGTACTCGCGCAGCGCGATCCCGCGCTCCCGCGGCGGGCGCTGGTCGTGCAGGGCGATGCGCACGCCCCGGGGGACGCTCAGCTCGCCACGGTCGGGCAGGGTCTCCCCCGCGAGCATGCGCAGGAGCGTCGTCTTGCCCGCGCCGTTGCGGCCCGCGATCGTCATTCGTTCGCGGCGCTCGAGCTTGAACGAGACGCCGCGCAGCAGCGGCCGCCCGGCCACGTCGATGTGCAGGTCGGATGCGATCAGTAGAGCCATCGGCTGCTGATGGTAGGCGCCGGTTCGCCGCCACCCGGCAGGGGCGGCTCGATCGGCGCCGGGCGCGAGCGCCCGCGGCGCTCGCCGGGTCAGCTCGCCGGCCGCGCGCTGCGCTAGCATCCGCCGCGCAATGCGCCGCCCGAGCACCCCATTGATCGCCTCGTCCGTAGCCACATCCATCCTGCTCGCGCTCGCGCTCGCGCCCGCGGCGCTGGCCGAAAACGACGGACGCGGGTTCTACGGCGCGACGAACGACAGGGTCGTGACGAACGCCGGGTTCATCGTGATCGTCTTCTTTCCGACGTTCGTGTTCGCGATGAGCATGATCCAGCGACGCCTGGAGAAGCGCAAGGAAGCGAGCAAGGCCGCCAAGAAGCAGCTCGGCGGAGCCGCCGAGTCCCACGGCGGCTGGTAGGCCGCCGGTGAGCGAGCCGGGCGCCGTCCGCTACGAGCGCGAGGGCGCGGCGGCAGTGGTGAGCATCGACCGCCAGGATCGGCGCAACGCCGTGGACGGCGAGACGGCCGCGCGACTGCACGAGGCGTATCTGCGCTTCGAGGCTGACGAGGACGCGCGCGTGATGGTGCTGACCGGCGCGGGCGGGGTCTCGTTCTGCGCGGGCGCGGACCTGAAGGCGACCGAGACGATGGCAGGCAGGCTGATGTCGGCCGAGGGGCCGATGGGGTTCACGCGGCTGACCCCCTCCAAGCCCACGATCGCGGCGATCTCCGGATTCTGCCTGGCGGGCGGGCTGGAGCTGGCGTTGTGGTGTGACCTGCGCATCGCCACGGAGGGCTCGACCCTCGGCTACCCGGAGCGGCGCTGGGGCGTGCCGCTGATCGACGGCGGCACGCAGCGGCTGCCGCGCATCGTCGGGCTGGGACGCGCGCTCGACCTGATCCTGACGGGGCGCATGATCGACGCGCGCGAGGCGCTCGCGATGGGGCTGCTGAGCGAGGTCGTGCCGGCGGGGGCGCACCTGGAGCGCGCGCTCGCGCTCGCGCAGGGACTGGCGCGGTTCCCGCAGCGCACGATGCTCGCCGATCGCCGCGCGGCGATCGAGGGTCTGGGGATGCCGCTCGCGGACGGGCTCGCGCTGGAGGCGCGGGCGGGGCCGGAGGTGTTCGCCGAAGGAGCGCGGGGCGCTGCCCGGTTCGCCGCGGGCGAGGGCCGTGGCGGGGCCGGGGCGGGCGTTTAGGGAGAGAGGGACAGCCCAACCTAACTACTATAGTATCATTACGAGAGAGCAGAATTGTAGAGGAACATAGAACGGCGACCCTACGTGACTACTATGGCGCTCGGGGTGGGGTGGGTAGGGTATCAATTTTTTTCTCGGTATAACAATGGCGCTCGGTATATACGAAGGATATCGGGCTCTTTATCTTCCTCTTCCTCTTTCTGTATATTTTTAGTATATACTTGGCACTATTGTTATACCCAGTTTGAAATTTAGTACATCATCTCTCCCCCTCTCAACCCCCTCTCATCCCCCTCTCATCCCGTCTCTCACCCCAACTCGCGCGCCCCGCGGCCATCGGACCGATATCCTCGCCTGGCGATGGCGTATCTAGTCACAGGCGCAACCGGGTTCATCGGGCGCAGGCTCGTCGAACAGCTGCTCGAGAATCGCCAGGGCAAGATATACGTACTCGTACGCGAGAGCTCGACGGGCAGGCTCCACGACCTGATCGAGCGCTGGAAGGCCGTCGCGGGCGCAAGCGCCGCCAAGCGCGTGCAGCCGCTGATCGGCGACCTGCGCCGCCCGCTGCTCGGGGTCGAGCCCGAGCGCGTCGAGGAGCTGCGCGGGACGATCGAGCACTTCTTCCATCTCGCCGCGATCTACGACATGACCGCGCCGGCAGAGCAGAACACCACCGTGAACGTGGGCGGTACGACGCACGCAGTCGAGCTCGCGCGCGCGCTCGACGCGGGCCATCTGCACCACGTCTCCTCGATCGCCGTCGCCGGCACATACCGGGGCACGTTCACCGAGGATATGTTCGACGAGGGCCAGCGGCTGCCCTCGCCGTATCACCGCACGAAGTTCGAGTCCGAGCGAATCGTGCGCGAGCAGCCCTACGTCCCGTGGCGCGTCTACCGGCCGGGAATCGTCGTCGGGGACTCACGCACGGGCGAGATGGACAAGATCGACGGCCCCTACTACTTCTTCAAGGCGATCCAGCGGATGCGCCAGCTGCTCCCAGAGTGGGCGCCGCTCGTCGGCCTGGACCTGGGCAACACGAACGTCGTGCCGGTCGACTGGGTGGCGAGCGCGCTCGAGCACATCGCCCACGAGCCGGACCTCGACGGCAGGGCCTTTCACCTGACCGACCCGCGCCGCCAGCGCGTCGACGAGCTGATCAACGAGCTCGCCACGGCGGCGCACGCGCCGCGGGTGGCGGTGAGCATCGACAAACGGCTGACCGATCCGCTGCCGCGATGGCCACTGCAGCTGGCGCTGGCGCTGCCGCCGTGGCGCCAGGCGAAGGGCCTGGCGCTGCGCGAGCTGGGAATCCCGGAGGAGGTGCTGGAGCACATGGAGCTCGTGCCCCGGTTCGACACGCGCGAGGCAAGCCGGGCGCTGGCGGGCTCGCCGCTGGCCGAGCCCCCGCCGCTGCACGACTACGCCGCGCGGCTGTGGGACTACTGGGAACGCGAGATGGACGCCGGCGCCGCGCGCGGGCGCACGCTGAAGGAGGCGCTGGACGGCAGGCACGTGATGATCACCGGCGCCTCTTCGGGGATCGGGCGCGCAAGCGCGCTGAAGGTGGCGGCCGCCGGCGGGGTGCCGCTGCTGGTGGCTCGCAACGTCGAGAAGCTCGAGCAGACGCGCGCGGAGATCGTCGCGGCCGGCGGCACCGCCTACGTGTACGCGGCGGACCTCTCAGACATGGACTCGGTCGACCGGCTGATCGAGCGGGTGCTCGCCGACCACCGCAACGTCGACATGCTCGTCAACAACGCGGGCCGCTCGATCAGGCGCTCGATCTCGCTCAGCTACGACCGCTTTCACGACTTCGAACGCACGATGGCGCTCAACTACTTCGGCGCGGTCAAGCTGATCATCGGCCTCTTGCCGCACATGCGCGAGCGGGGGTCGGGCCACATCGTGAACATCTCCACGATCGGCGTGCAGACCAATCCTCCCCGGTTCTCGGCGTACGTGGCCTCGAAGGCGGCGCTGGACGCGTTCACCCGCGTGGTCGCCTCCGAGACGATCGGCGACGGCGTGACGTTCACCACGATCCACATGCCGCTCGTGCGCACGCCGATGATCGCCCCGACGAAGATGTATGACGCATTCCCCGCGATCACTCCCGACGACGCGGCGGACATGATCTGCGAGGCGCTGCGCTCACGGCCAAAGCACATAGGCACGCGCCTGGGCACGTTCGGCGAGGTCGCCTACGCGCTCTCGCCCAAAGCGGTGGACCGGCTGCTGCACCTCGCCTACCGCGTGTTCGGAGACTCGGCCGCGTCCAAGGGCCAGAGCGACGTCGAGGAGCGTGCCTCGTTCGAGCAGATCGCGATGGCGACCCTCACCAGGGGCGTGCACTGGTAGGGCCGGACGCCGGCGTCGCGGAGCCGAACGCCGGTCTTGAGATGATGAGGCCGTGAACGACACCGTCCCGGCCATCGAGGTGCGCGACCTGCACAAGCGCTA
This sequence comes from uncultured Solirubrobacterales bacterium, assembly GCA_963808385.1. Taxonomy (GTDB): domain Bacteria; phylum Actinomycetota; class Thermoleophilia; order Solirubrobacterales; family Solirubrobacteraceae; genus Palsa-744. The sequence continues at coordinate 23,202 of CAWEFQ010000015.1, forward strand.
CGGCGAGTACGAGGCGGTGCGCGGGATCGACATCGAGGTGCGGCGCGGAGAGGTGTTCGGCCTGCTGGGGCCCAACGGCGCGGGCAAGACGACGACCGTGGAGATCCTCGAGGGCTATCGCACGCGCTCCAGCGGCGAGGTGTCGGTGCTCGGGTATGACCCCGCACGCAGGCAGATCGAGCTGCGGCGGCGCATCGGGATCGTGCTGCAGGCCGGCGGCATCTACAGCCACGTGACCCCGCGCGAGGCGCTGGCGCACTGGGCGAGCTTCTACCCGCGCCCGCGCGACGTCGAGGAGGTGTTGCAGCTGTCTGGGTTGATCCCCCAGGCGGATGTGCGCAGCCGCAAGCTCTCGGGCGGGCAGCTGCGGCGGCTGGACCTGGCGCTCGCGCTGGTCGGCGACCCCGAGCTGATGTTCCTGGACGAGCCCACGACCGGGTTCGACCCCGAGGCGCGGCGCGGCGCGTGGGAGACCGTGCGCAGGCTGCGCGATCTCGGCAAGACGGTGCTGCTGACGACCCACTACCTCGACGAGGCCCAGGAGCTGGCCGACCGCGTGGCGATCATCAAGGACGGGCGCGTGCTGGCGATCGGGCCGCCACGCCGGAGCTCGCCCGCGGCCCGCCCACCGCGCGGCGCAGTACCGGGTCGCCTGGCGCGACGGCGGCGGCGAGCTGGTGAGCGCAGCAGACCGACGATCCGACCAGGCTGCTGAACGAGCTGACTAGCGAGGCCCTGGCGCGAGGCGAGCGGTGCGGGAGCTGAGCGTCGGGCCGCCCGACGCTCGAGGACGTGTACCTGGAGCTGACTGCCGATGGGTGACGCGATGGTGTTGACCTGGCGCCAATACCGCCTCGAGCGGCGCATGTTCTGGCGCAACCCGAGCGCGGCGTTCTTCAACTTCGTCCTGCCGCTGCTGTTCCTGATCGGCGGGGGCGCGATCCTGCACGGAAACCAGCACCAGCTGAACAAGCTCGTGCCGGCGATCGCGGGGATGAGCGTGATGTCCACGACATTCACCGCTCTGGCCTACAACATCGTGTTCCTGCGCGAACGCGGCGTTCTGAAGCGCATCCGCGGGACGCCGCTGCCGAGCGGCTCCTACTTCGGCGGCGTAGCCTGCAACGCCGTCACGAACACGGCGCTGCAGATCGCGATCATCGTGATCGCCGGACGGGTCTTCTTCGGGATCGGCTGGCCGCGAGACTGGGCGGAGCTGATCGTGTTCGTCCTGGCGGGAGTCGTCTGCCTGGCCGCGCTGGGCGTCGCCTTCGCGCATGTCATCCCCAACTTCGAGTCCACCGCCGCGTACGTCAACGCCGTGTTCCTGCCCGTCGTGTTCGTCTCCTTCTACGCGTTCGACACCTCCTCCGCCCCGGAATTCCTGCGCACCCTCGCCAACGCGCTGCCGCTGAAGCCCCTGATCGACGGGCTCTACGGGGCGATGGTCAGTGGGTCTGGGCTGAGCGCCAACCTCGACGCGCTGGCGGTGATCGCGCTGTGGGGCGTGTTCGGCATATGGTTGGCGATACGGGGGTTCACGTGGGAGCAGCGACGGGGGTAGGCTGTTGCGCGCCGGAGACGACCCTCGATCTCTGCCGCTGAGCGCCCTGCCGCATCCAAACCATTCGACCAACCCGAGCGCCCTGCGACACCCATGTCGTCCCACCAACCTGATCGCCCCCAGGAGGCAACGCACAACATGAAGCAACTGGCCGAGGACGTGTTTCAGCTGAAGGGCTGGCCGCCGAACGCGATCAACGTGTATCTGGTCGGGGACGTGCTGATCGACGCGGCGACGCGCCAGGGCGAGCGCCGGATCATGCGCCAGATCGCCGGCAGGACCGTGACCGCGCACGCGCTCACCCACGCCCATCCCGATCATCAGGGCGCCAGCCACGCGGTCTGCGAGACGCTCGGGATCCCGCTGTGGTGCGGGCAGGGGGACGTGCCCGCGATGGAGGTCCCCGGCAGCGTGATCGCGCGGAATGCGCCTCGAATCATCAGCAGCTTCCAAGAACGCTTCTGGGTCGGTCCTCCCCACCCAGTGGCCCGTGCGCTCACAGAGGGGGACGAGGTGGCCGGCTTCTCCGTGCTGGAGACGCCGGGGCACACGCGCGGCCATGTGTCCTTCTGGCGCGAGTCCGACCGGACGCTGATCGTCGGCGACGTGCTCATGAACATGAACCTGATGACCGCAGTCACCGGCCTGCACGAGCCGCTGGCGTTCGCCACCCCCGACCCGGCGCGCAACCGCGCCTCCGCGCGCAGGCTGGCCGAGCTGCGACCGGCGCTGGCCTGCTTCGGCCACGGGCCGCCGCTGCGCGACCCGGACAAGCTCGCGCGATTCGTGGCGGCGCTGCCCGACCCCTGATCGCGCCTCGGCTGCGCAAGCGGGTGCTCGCCCGGTGGGACGGTCGTTTCAGACGCTCGTGGTCCAGCCTCGCTGACACCCGGCCGCGCCGCTGCGCTCCTCCCCCAGCCAACCTCCTCCCACAGCCAACCTCCGATTCCGTGCTCCCACGAGTAGTTGCTTGTGCAAGCAAAATATGTTATGGTTGCACAAGCAACGATCTTGAGTCCTGAGACCATCTGGTCCGGACACGAAAAAAGGAGCCGAGATGTCTTCCGAGTCCGCTGTAGCGATCGCCACCGAAACAGGCCTGCCGACGGGGACGTGGCAGGTGGATCCGGCCCATTCGAGCGTCGAGTTCCAGGTCAAACATCTGGGGATCGCAACCGTCAAGGGCCAGTTCAAAGAGCTCGAGGGCACGGTCGAGGTCGGGCCCGGTGGCGCCAGGGCATACGGCACCGTCAAGACCGCGAGCGTCGACACGCGCCAGCCCCAGCGCGACGAGCACCTGCGCTCGGCCGACTTCTTCGAGGCGGACACCTACCCGGTGATCGACTTTCGCTCGACCGCCATCCGTCAGACCGGCGAGAACGAGCTGGAGATCGACGGCGACCTTGAGATCCACGGCATCACGCGCGGCATAACGCTCAAGGCCGAGGTCGAGGGCACCGAGACCGACCTGCAGGGCAACGACCGCGTGGGCCTGTCCGCGAGCGCGCAGATCAACCGCTCGGACTTCGAGATGAAGTTCAACGCCGCGCTGGGCTCGGGCAACGTCGTGGTCAGCGACAAGGTCAAGATCCTCGTCGACATCTCCGCGATCAGGGCCAGCTGACCGGCTCAGCGCACGACGACGTCGCCGAGCGCCCCGTCGATCGCGGCGAGGGTGTCCTCGCTCAGCGCGACGCCCGAGGCGGAGGCGTTGGCGTGCACCTGCTCAGGGCGGCTGGCGCCGACGATCGCCGAGGCGACATTGGGCTCGCGCAGGACCCAGGCGAGCGCGAGCTGAGCCATCGTCAGGCCGGCCTCCTCGGCGATGGGCCGCAGGCGCTGGACCGCCTCGAGCACGCGCGGCTCGATAAGCCGGTCGATGAAGCCGCTCATCTCGGCGCTCGCGGCGCGGGAGTCGGGGGGCGGCGGCTGACCGGGGAGATACTTGCCGGTGAGCACGCCCTGTCCGAGCGGCGACCATACGATCTGGGAGATCTGCTCATGCGTGCACAGCGGGATCACCTCGGCCTCGGGCCTGCGCCACAGCATCGAGTACTGCGGCTGGCTCGAGAGGAAGCGCTCGACATCCGCAAGCGCCAGCGACTCGTCGATCCGCTCGACCGGCCACTCGCTGAAGCCGATGTGGCGCGCCTTGCCGGCCCGCACGACTTCGGTGAGCGCGGTCATCGTCTCCTGTAGGGGCGTGTCCTCGTCGTAGCGATGGCACTGATACAGATCGACGTAGTCGGTCTGCAGGCGCGCCAGCGAGGCGTCGATCTGCTTGTGGATCTGCGCCGCCGACAATCCTCGGTCGGTGGGCGACATTTCGAAGTAGACCTTCGTGGCGAGCACATAGGAAGATCGCTCGTGCCCGGAGAGGACCTCGCCGAGCAGCGTCTCGGACGCGCCGCGGCCATAGACGTTGGCGGTGTCGATGAAGTTGATCCCGGCGTCGAACGCCGCCTCCACGCACGCCCGCGCCTGCTCGCGCTCGACCCCGCCGGAGTAGGTCAGCCACGAGCCGAGGCTGATCTCGGAGACTTCGATCTCGCTGGAGCCGAGCTTGCGGAGGTTCATGGTCTAATCCATCGTCAGCGGGCCCTCGGCCGACCCGCTCAGGAACTGGCGCACGAACGGGTTCTCCGAGGAGAACATCCGCTCCGCGTCGCCCGCCTCCACGATCCGCCCGCGCCACAGCAGCGCGATGTACTCGCCGATCTGGCGCGCCGAGGCAATGTTGTGGGTCACCACGATGTACGTCCCGCCGTGGATCGTGTGCATCTCCTGGATCAGATCGCACAGCAGCGCCGTCCTGACCGGATCCAGGCCGGAGTCGGGCTCGTCAAAGATCACGATCTCCGGCTCCATCACCAGCGCCCGCGCGAACCCGGCGCGCTTGCGCATGCCGCCGGAGAGCTGGTTGGGCAGGAAGTCGATCGCCTCCGCCAACCCAACGTCGGACAGGCGCTCCTTGACGATCTTGGCGATCTGCGCCTCGGCCATGTCGGTGTGCTGGCGCAGCGGGAACGCGACGTTGTCGTACACCGACATCGACCCGAACAGGGCGCCGTCCTGGAACAGCACGCCGATCTTGCGCCGCAGGGCCAGCAGCTTGGGAAGCGTCAGGCTCGGGACCGATTCCCCCTTGACGACGATGTCCCCCGAGTCCGGGAACATCAGCCCGATGATGTGCTTGATCAGCACGCTCTTGCCGGTGCCCGACGGACCCAGCACGACGGTGATCATCTCGTCCGGGATCGCAAGATTGAGGCCGTTCAGGACCGGCGCGCCGCCCAGCCGCTTGTGCACGTCCAGGCAGCGGATCGACCAGCGCTCGTCGTCGGGCTCGCCGAGCAGATCGACATCGCTCGAGTGATACTCGAACTCCGCATCCTCGCGCTGCGTGCCGTCGGGGGCCTCCACCGCCCGGAATACTAGTCGCCCGCTGCGACGCCCGCAACGGCGCTGACTCGGTAAGGCCTACTTCCCGCCGTAGACCACGTGCGGGTACTGGCTGCTCTGGCCGTTGAACGTGAACGGGCCCTGCTGATTGCAGGCCGGCGCCGGCACGGCGTTGGGGGTTTCCGGAGCGTTGGCGATGTGGAATTTGATCAGGTCTTCGATCAGGCCTTCGGAGATCGTTTCGTTCGCCGGCCCGCTCACCGACGGCGCCGAGGGCGCGCAGGCGCTGCCTTCGAACACCTGCAGGCCGCCGTTGCCCAGCGTGCGGAACGCCCCGGGCTGGAAGTAGGGGTTGGCGCGGTTGGTGCCGATCCGTTTGGTGTAGATCGCGAGGCTTTCGGGACCCAGGATCTGCATCGAGCGCAGGTAGTGCAGCGGCGGACCCTGGCCGGCGGTGTTGCTGTTGCCGAGATGGGCCTGCGTGGATGCCGCGAAGTTGGCGAAGAACGCCTGCACCTCGGGTATGTACTCGCCCAGGTACTGAAAGAACGGGTCGAAGTTGTGCAGCACCGGCCGGATGTTTTCCAGCAGCGGCACGGTCAGATCGGTCACCGGCTTGACCTGCGGGAGCCCCTTCTTCGCGGCCTGCGTAAACGGTCCGAGCGCGGTCAGGAAGTTGTTGAACCGGGGCGCGAACGGCTTCGCCGCCTCCAGCAGCGATGAGAGCGCGCGCTCGGTCGGGCGGAATTCATCCAGGAACGGGTTGGCGATCTTGGAGAACTTGTCGAATTCCTGGAGCGCCACCGTCCCGTTGTGCTCGAACGCCGGCAGCACCTTCCACGCATCGGCGAACGCCTGGCTCTCTTCGGCCGCCGCGTGGAACGTCCGCTGGCCGTTGACGATCAATCCTTCGAACTGGCGGTCGCGCCCGGCGAGCGCGTCGAACACTTCGCCCGTGTTCCTGATCACGGCCGTCACCGCGCCTTCCTGGGAGGCCAGGATGCTCACCAGCTGGTTGGCGTGTTCGCTGAACGGCTGCAGCTCGGCGAAGTCGGAGTTGATCTGTTCGCCCCGCCCGGTGATGCCTTCCGCGACCGACTGCATCCACACGCCGAAGTCCTTGCGCGTCTTGGGGTCAAGCGCCGACAGGATGTCATCGAGCGTCACCGACGGTTGCACCTGGCTCTGCGCCAGCCTGCCGCCGTCGGGTAGGTACGGGCCGGATTGAGTCTCGGGGATCAGCTGCACATAGGTCTCGCCCAGCAGCGTCTTCTGGCGCAGGATCGCGTGCATGTCGGCGCGGATCGGCGCGTACTGGCTGGAGAGCTCCAGCGTCGCCACCGTGCGGCCTTCCTTGCCTAGTTTCAGCGCGACCACATGCCCGACGTCGACGCCTGAGATGCGCACGTCCGACTGTTCGGCCAGCGCGAGCGAGCGCGGGAACGCGATGGTGAACTGGTAGTTCTTCGGTTTCAGCGGCACCGGCCCGCCGAAGGACTCCCACAGGTACAGCAGCAGCCCGAAGCAGCTGAGCGCGAACAGGACGATCACGAGGATGTTGCCGAGCGTGGGCGCGCGCTTCTGCATCGACTCAGCCCTTCGCTCCGAACACGGGCGCGCTCAGCCCGGAGAACACGCCGCCGGCGGGCGCCTTGGCTCTGGCGCGTGCGGCGGCTGCCGTCGCGCCTTCGAGGATGCCGGCGCTCGCGCACGCCGCCTTCGATGGCGGGTTGGTCAGACCGACGAGGATGTTCACGGTCGGGTTGATCGTCGCGACGCCCGAGAGAATCGGCAGCACTTTGCAGTTGAAGTAGATCAGGGTGCGCCCGAGCACGCCGTTCGCGTCGGCCGAGCTGACGACGCTGTTGAGGTTGTGCGAGTCCCAATCCAGGAAGAACAGGAACCCGCCGATGTTCTTGCCGGGGTTGTAGGCGATCTCGTTGAACAGTTCGTTCAGCACCGAAAAGCTGCTCGCGAGCTTGGGGAACGCGTCCGACACGCCCTGCAGGCTGGGCTGCAGGGCGTTGATCGTGGGCAGGATTTCGCGGGCGAACGGCCGGATGTCGTTCTTGAAGATCGGGGTGGTCGTCTTGAACGACGCGCGCGAGGCTTCCTCGGCGGGGGCGACCGCGGCGGCGAACGGGTGCAGGTCATGGAGCGTCGGCCCGACCACATCGAATGCCTTGGCGATCTTGCCGAGGCCATGTTCGGTCTTGCTCAGCGCGCCCGGCAGCAGGCGCAGCGTGCTCTGCACGCTCTGATCCTGTTCGCCGAAGACTTTGAACACCGCGTTCGAGGACTGGATCAGGTCGGCCAGCTGCGTGTCCTTGTTGCCGAACGCTTCCACGAATATCTTGAAGTTGTGGATCGAGCGCGCGATGTCTTCGTGGCGCGTTTCCAGCTCTTGGGCGATCAGCTGGGCGTCGCGCGTGAGCGGGTCAAAGCGCTTGAGCGTCGCCGAGAATGCCTTGCCGTTGTTCTTGAAGCCTTCGCCCGCCCCCGCCAGCAGCAGCTGCAGGTAGGCGCGCGTTTCGGTGTCGAAGCCCGCGAGGAATTCGTCGAAGTCGATGTCCGGGGCGGTCTGCGCCAGCGGGATCGTTTCGCCGCTGTGCAGGCGACCCGAGGACGGATTGCCCGGACTGACCTCGATCGTGATGTCCTGCAGCTGCGTCTTGGGGCGCAGCAGCACCGTCGCGTCGCGGTAGATCAGCGCATATTTGGGGATCACTTTCATCGTCACGACCGCCACCCCGTTGTGCAGTTCCACGCTCGCCACTTCGCCGATCTTCGCGCCCGCGATCGTGACCGCCTGACCCTGCCCGGGGGTCACCGCCTGGGCGGTCTGGAATTCGGACTTCAGCGTGAAGTAGCTGCGACCCAGCACCGGCACCCAGCCGGGAAGCTTGAGGTTCTCGTGCGCGAGGATGTAGCCGCCGACCAGCGCGGCGATCACGATCATGCTCACGACCGCGACGAACGCCCTGCGATAGCGCTCGATCTGTTCGCGAACGCTCAGCCCGCCCTCGTGACTGCTCTCGCTGGGGGTCATCGCTCACCTCCATGACAGGCACTACGCCGGTGAGCAGGTCGAGGAGCAAGCGAGACAAGGACGCACCGAGTGCGGTGTGCTCGGCACATAAACGAGGGAGGACGCAGTATCGTGAAGCTCATCGGCCTGCTCACCCGCTCCCATCGGCTGGGCCCTGCGACAAGGGGCCGTTGTATTCGGGCAGCGCCTGCGTGTCGCACGGCACGAGCGGCTGATACGGCGGCTCCTGCGCCGGATAGGCCGGGCGCGTGCCCAGCGGCTGCAACGGCGCATGGGCGAGCAGCGGCACACCTTTCAGCGTCGTGCCGAGGATCGACGTCGGCCCCGACTTGAGCGTCTGGCCGCTGTTGCCGACCAGGAACTGATCCATCACGCCGTTGCCGGAGAAGCTCTGGCCAATGCCCGCCAGACCGGTGAATGCGTACCAGAACTCCTTGTACACTTCCACGCCCGAGGTGCTCGCCCCGTCCTGCAGCTTGGTGTTGCCGGCGGGGAAGAACACCTTGGTCAGGCACTTGCTGAACGCGTCGGTCTGCTTGTAGAACGGCGTCCCTTCGCCGATGAACTTGGCGAGCGTCGGCGCCGCTTCGTTCAGGCCCCGGGCGACCCCGCCGAGCTCGCTCGGCGCCAGCGAGGCCTGCACCTGTTCGATCCACGGCAGCGCGGCGCTGATCGTCGGGCCCTGCTGCTCCACGCCCGGGATGAGCGCCGTGGAGAACGAGCGGATCGAGGGGAATGCGGCGTGCAGCGAGGCGAACGCCCGCTCGGCGTTGTGCAGCGCGCCCGGCAGGCGCGCGACCGTCGCGCTCAGGCTCGGCGCCTGGGCGGCGAACGAGGCGAAGAAGGCGTTGAAGTTGGGAACCCATTCGCTCAGCTGCTGCTCGTGCACGTTCAGCGCCGCCGTCACCTTGCCGATCGCCGCGATCAGCTCGGAGAGGTCGTGCGGTTCGGTGCCGGTTATCGCCTGCTGGACGATGCCCGAGCCACGCAGCGCCGAGGGCGCGCGATGATAGGTCTGATTCAGCGCCTGCGCCGCGTTCAGCCCGTGCACTTCGGGATCCTGTTCGGCGTTTTCGGCGGCGTCCGGCTTGCGTGTCAGCCCGTCGCCGTAGCCCTGCAGGAAGTCCTGCAGATTGGCGCGCGTGTCGGTGTTGAGCGCGTCGAGCACCTGGTCGAGCTGGACCGGATCGCTGGTCTGGGTGATCGGGATCGTGTGGCCCGAGGAGATCGTCTGCGCGGTGGGACTGCCGGGCTGCAGGTCGACGAACCAGTTGCCTTCCAGGAACAGCCGCGGGCGGATCTTCAGCGTGGCGTCGGTGTGGAGCGGCAGCCCCTTCGGTTCGATTTCCATGTTCACCAGCCCCGCGCTGCCCTCGCGCTGGATCGAGGTGACCACGCCCACGTTGACGCCGGCGATGCGCACCGGCGACTTCGGGTGGATGTTGACCGCCGTGGCGAACACCGCCTTCAGGCGGAAGCCGTGTTTGAACGGGATGTGCTTGGTGAAGCCGAAGTACACCGCGATCGCCAGCAGCACGACGAACACGACGCCGACGCGCACCGGGTTCGAGCGGCGCAGCTCGACCACCGGGATCTCGTCGTGGCGGCGCCAGAAGCGCAGGCGGCTCATGAGCGCTTCTTTCCCTTGGGCGCCGCCTTGCGCTTGCTCTTGGCGGCGGCGTGATGCACTGGGGCAGGCTTGCCCAGCCCGAGGGCCTCGAGCGTCGAGCTCGGATACTTTTCGCCGAACAGGTTCTGTTCGCGCGAGGTCAGTTCGCGGTTGCTGCCCACACTGGCCGCCGGCAGGTTGCCGATCACGGACTTGCCCGGCGTGAAGGTCTCGTTGCCCGCTTCGCACACCCGCGGCTGGCCGGGGCCGGCGACGTTCGGGTAGGGATTGACGTGGACGTGGTTGTTGTCGATGATCGCGGAGCTGCCCACGCCGTGTTCGACCGACGGCCCGTTCGCCGGCGCCAAAGAGGGGAAACCCTCGGCATTGGGCCCGATCGGGGACAGCACCACTCCCGCGCGCGCCAGCGTGCCGATGCCGATGTTCTCCGACTGTAGGTTGGCGACGTTGCGGAACGCCAGCGTGACGTAGTTGCAGTACGCCTGCGCGGGCGCGAGCCCGGCGAGCAGCGGCTCGCCGAGTTCGGCGGTCTGCGTGAGGTCTTCCAGGCCGAGCGTCACGACCGGGTTCTGAGCGAACTGCGCGAACGCCTGCGCCGATTCAGCCACGCCCTGGTTCAGGGCAGTGGCCGCGCGCAGGTTGACCGCGCCCACGGCGAACGCGTGACCCAGCTGCGGCGCGACCGTGCGCAGCGCGCGCGCGCTCGGGCGCAGCAGGCGCATGAACTCAGTGGTTTTTTCGATGAGCGGCGCCTGGTAGGCAAGCGAGTACGTCGCCTGGCGCAGCGCCGCCGGGCCGCCCGCGATCGTCTGTTCCAGCGAGGACGCGACGCCCGCCCAGGCCGAGAAGACGGTGTCGAGCTCGCTGTAGAGCGCCGCCTGCGTGTCGGCCACCGGCGCCACCTGCGCGGCGACCCGGTCGAGGGCGGGGAACAGGTTGGCGAAGTTCGTCTGCGGCGAGGCGATGTTGTGCAACACCGGGATCGCATTGGTCACCAGCGGTCGCAGCGTCGCGATCGTTTCGTTCAGCCCGATCCCGCGCCCGGCGAGACCGTCGCCGAAGTTGATCGTGTTGTTCTGGATCGCGGTTCGCGTCTTCCGATCGAACATGTTGAACAGCGAGACGATGTCCACCGGTTCGCGCACCTGCGAGGTCGGAATCGTCGCACCAGGCGCGAGCGTCTGGAGCGAAGTGCCCTTTTCCAGTTCCAGGTACTTCAGTCCGATCGCCGAGACCGACTGCACGATCGCCTTCGTGTCGGCGGGCAGCGGCTGCACGCTCTTTTCCAGCTTCAGTTCCGCGATCGCGGCGATGCGGCCGGTGGTGGGGCTCTGCTGTGGCGTCAGCGAGCTGACGATCCCCACGCGCGTGCCCGCGATCCGCACCTGGTTGGCCTTCTGCAGGCCCGACGTTTCGGGCAGGGCGACCTTGATGTTGTATGTCGGCACGAACGGCAGCCCGTTGTTGGCGTTGTAGGACAGGAACACGGCCACGACGACGATCAGCGTCGTCAGCGCCCCGATCAGGAGCGGACTGCCGGCCAGGGATCCGCGGCGGCGAGGATTCACTTGGGTGTCTCCGTCGGATCGCAGCTCAACTGCCCATTGTCGGTGAACGGCGCCGAGCCGTCGGCCGAGGGCTGGGTGGCCGCGCCCGGACAGCGGCGCAGCTGGCCGGTCTTCAGGCCTTCCAGAGCCTGCTGGGCGCTCGCCGGCGTGAGGGTGTTGTTCGCGCCCAGCTTGAACGAGGGCGCGACCGACATGACCCGCGCGTAGTGCCCGTTGGCGTCGTAGTAGGCGCTCGCCTGACCGAACGTTCGGAACGTGCCCTGAAGCTCGGGCGCGTACGGGCCGAAGAAGGCGGTGATCGGCACCGATTCCTGCAGCGCTGTGACGTTGTCGGGCGAGGCGCTCGTCAGCGCCTGCGCGAGCGCCGGGAGCGCCGCAAACGCTTCGGTCAGGTCGTTATTCGCTCCCGGGCGCGAGATCGCCTGGCTGAAGTTGCTGACGACCGGCGTGGCAGTGCTCACGAGCGGCCGCAGCTTGGCGAACAGGGTGGTCAGCGCCTGCGTGTTCGGCCGCTGCGCATTCACCAGCTGGGTGAGCACCGTGAGCGTCGGCGGGACTTCGGCGAACGCCCTGTTGCCCTGGTTCAGCGCCCCCGGCAGCTGGCGCAGCGCGCGCGCGAGGCTTGACTGCTGCGAGCCGATCGCCTGGAAGGTCTGATCGGCGTGTTCGACCAGATCCGTCAGCGATTCCTTGCGCGCCGCGATCGTCGTCAGCGCCTTGGCCGATTCCACGAGGAAGCCGGTGAACGTCGACTGGTCGCGCACGAGCTCGGACAAGAAGTGGTCGGTGGCCGCGAACGACGGGGCGAAGTATTCGGTCGCCTTGCCCAGATCCTTGCCCGCGCCGGCGTACTGTTCGGCCGAGCCCTGGATGAGCTGCTGCAGCCCCTTGCGCGTCGGCGCGTTCAGCGTGTTGAACAGCTGGTCGAGATCGACGACTTCACGCGTGTCGCTCGCGGGCAGCGTCGCTCCCGCGGGCAGCGCCGGCCGGTTGTTGGGAGCGGGCGCCAGCGCCACGTAGCGGTTGGCCACCCCGGTCAGCGAGGGCACCCTGATTTCGGCGATCGTGCCTTCGTGCAGGGGCGCGAGCGAGGATTCGACGTGGATCGTGATGCGGGCATTGAAGTCGGACGTGAGCGCGATGCCGGTGACGCTGCCCACCGGCACGCCGCCGACCTGCACCTGATCGCCCTTGACCAGCTGCCCCGCTTCTTTCATTTCCAGGTAGTAGTTGACGCCGCCCCCGCCAGAGAGCGCGAGAAAGGCGACGATCGCCACCACGATCGCGAGCGCTCCGGCGGCGAGCGCGCGTCCGGCCCGGGGCGGCATGACGCCGGCGCCACGGGCAGGCCGGGACGCGTCCTCGCGCGAGGGGGGCGGCGGCGGTGGGGCACCGCGCCCGGAGGGCGGGGTGCGACCGGGGGGGCTAACCGTGGCCACCGGCTGCTCCCTCCCCGCTCGGCGATCCACCGGCCGAGGACCCGCCGGCGCCCGGCGTCGCGAGTCCACCGCTCCCGCGCGCTTCCCCGCTCGCCGGCGGCGAGGTGCCGGGCCTGTCGGGGATCGCCACGCTCGAGGGTCCGCTGGAGATGGTCGGATCGGGTATCTCGCCCAGACGCGCGATCAGCTTGATCCACTCATCGGGCGTCAGCGCCGAGCCGAACGTGCTCGCGGCGTGCGCGCCAACGCCACCGCCGCCGGCGAGCGGACCGTAGGTGAGGTAGATCCAGTCTCGCGCGCTCGGCCTGACGAGCGTGTTCGTCGTGCCGGGGATGCCCGTCAGGCTGACGATCCGCCGCGGCCTGTTCAGGCCCTCCAGGGTCAACAGCTTGCGAATCGTCGTGTCCGCGATCGAGCCCGGCCCCTGGTGACCGGCGATCGGGATGCCGTTGACGGCGGTGATCTTGACCGTATCGCCCGAGCTGGCGAAGGCGTTGCCTTCCCTCGCCGGCGCCGCGCCGGCGCACGCGATCCCGGCCACGGTCGGCTTCAGGCCCGACACTGACAGGAGCTCGAGCGCCGCCAGCACCCGCTTGTCGACCCGACCGGTCTGAACGTCCTGGCGCGCGCAGGCGCGCATGTGGACGCTCCTATCGCCCGCCAAGAGCTGCTCGAGCTGCCCCTTGGACTCCAGCAGCACCTGGCCGACCGTAGGCGAGGTCTGAAGGAACGGGTTCTCGCCCTTGGCCCTGAAGATCGAGGTGTTCTCCAGCGCCACCCACCCGTCGAGGATCGGCTTGGGATCGATCAGCGGCGCCTGCAGACCGGCCGGTTTGATCTGGAAGTACATGTGCGGTTCGCCACTCAGCGCGCCGGTCGCCGGGCTCGTGCCCCGCGCGACGCCGGGCGCGGCCTCTCCCGCGCCGCCGGCCTGCGCGCCGACGTGGCCCAGCACGGTGCCGGCGATCACCTGCACGCCGGCGCGCAGCGTGTGCAGGTAGACGTCGTCCGGACCGGAGGCGAACACCCGCGCCGTCGAATGCGCGGTCGCGGTCGGTCGCGGCGCGAGCGGCTGGGTGGGGACAGGCGCCGCCGGCACGGGCGCGGGGGTGCTCGGAGCCGGTTCCAGCGCAGCCGCCGCCCCCAGCGCAAGCCCCGATACGGCCGCTGCTTCGGACACGGGCGAGCGCGGCTGCGCGCCGGCCGTCGCGGGGCCGCTGGGCGCCGGTTCGCGGCCGGACTGGTCGATCCGCGCGCTGACGGCGGTGTGCTCGCGCGGCTGCAGCACCGGATACAGCGAGGCGACGCTGCCCAGCTGGGCATACACGTATGTGTTGCCGTAGGCGTCGCGCAGCGCCACGAACCGCCCGAGCGAGGGCGAATCGCCGATCTGTGTGATTTCGCCGTCCTGCGTGGCGATCACCGGCGCTCCCGCCCGCGAGTAGATGGTCGTTCCGGCGAGCGTCCGCGCCGGAGTCGACCCGTGCGCGGGGATCGTTTGAAAGCCGTCGCTGTAGTGCGAGGGCGCGTGAACGGGGAACCGCGCCTCGGTCAGGCCGGTGATCGCCCCCAGCAGTTCCGGCGGGGTGCCCCCGAGCAGCTGCGCGCGCAGCATCACGGTGTCCACGTAGGACTGCGAGTGGTTGTAGGAGTACACCGCCGCCCTGATGTTCGTGTCCCCTCCGGCCGCGCGCAGGTAGCGGGCGGCGGCGAAGATCGCGTCGGCCGGGTTGTACGGGTCCTTGAACCCGTCGCCATTGGCGTCCACGCCGTACTGGGCCCACGTCGAGGCCAGGAACTGCATCCACCCCTCCGCGCCGGCGCTGGAGACGCTGAGGTCGCGCCCGTAGTCGGTCTCGACCTCGTTGATCGCCGCCAGCATCTGCCAGGGAATCCCGTAGGCGGTGCCCGCCGCCTGATAGATCGGCAACAGGAACGGTGGGATCTGGAAGCTTTCCACGAAGAAGCCGGATGCGCCCGCGAGCGATCCTCCGAGCGAGAGCGGCAGGGCCGGGGTCAGGGACGAGGGGGACGGCGCGCGACGATTCGCGCGCGCCTGTGCGCCCAATTCGTTCCCCGTCGCCTGCGACCCGCCGCCGGCGCCTTCTTCGGCGCTCACGCCCTTGCCCTGCGTCCTGGCGTGAACGCCCGCACCCCCGCCGGATGACTTCGACGCGCCTGGCGTCACGCTCTGCGCGTGCTGGGCTTGCACCTGCGGCCCGCCGGCTTCGGGACTTGTTTCGGCGCCCGCTTCGCTCGGTCCCGGCGTGGCCGGGGTGGGCGCCGGAGTCGTGGACGTGGACGTGGACGTGGTCGTGGTCGTGGACGTTTCCGGCTGGGTGGCCGTTTCGGCGAGCGCCATCGCCGGCAGGAGCAGCGCCGCTGAGAGGAGCGCAACCGCGACTATGTGTGTCAGTGCTTTCACGGGGTCAGTTGCCGAGCAGGTAGTTGAGCAGCATCCCACTGGTCCCGGAGCTTTCGGGCGAGGGCCTGTAGAACGTCGTGCCGGCGCTCGAGCCGCCGACCGGCTGGGCGCTCGCGGCGCCTTCGCCCGCAGCGCCGGTGCCGGCAAGCGCTTCGGAGCTCGAGATCGAGCCCGGGTACTTCGCGATCGCCTGGGCCGGCGTGGCGCCTTTGAGCACCGCCAGCGTGCGCGCCATCACCAGGCCCGTCGTTGCCTCTGCCTTGCTCGCGTTTGTGCCGCTTTCGGTCGAGGACGAGCCCGTCGTGCTGAACAGCTTGGCGCTGCACCCCGACACTGGGGTGAGCGCGTACGTCAGACAGGCGTTGGCGACCAGTTCGGCGCGCAGGAAGTGCCCGAGCGCGTCGTAGCCGTTCGTCGAGCCGGCGCCGAGGAAGATGAAGTCCATCAGCCGCTCGAGCCCGCCGGTGTCGCGCAGGCTCGTGAACAGTTCGGAGAGGCTCGAGCTGAACGGCTTGGCGGCGCTCCCCAGGGTCTTCACGCGAGCCAGCAGCGGCTGCAGCGCCGCGAGCGCGGGCCCCGAGAGCTTCGCGGTCTTGCCGAGGCTCTGAAAGAACGTGGTCGAGCTGCGCTGGAACGCCGGGAGCTGCGTGAACGTCTGATTGATCCCCGGCGCGGCTGCTTTCAGGTCGGTGAACGCCGGCGTGGTCTGTTCGGCCAGGCGCCCGTAGCGTTCCATCGCCGGGCCCAGCTGCGCCAGGAACGGCGGGAAGTCCGCGAGGTTCTGCTTGAGCGCGCCGCGTTGATTGGCCGTCGCCCGCGCGACCGTGTCCTGCCCGGCGATGAAGCCCGAGATCTGTTCTTTGACCGCCGGGATCGGCGCCAGCGCTTGGTTGGAGTCCACGGCCAGTTTCGCCAGCAGCTTGTTCTGGTGGGCGAGGATGCCCACAACCTTGTCAAGTTCGCGCAGCGCCGGATCGGCGCGCCGAATCACCGCGTTCAGGTCGCTCCCGCGCCCGGCCAGGCCGGCTCCGAGTTCGTTGAGGATGATCGTGAACCGCTCGCGCACGGGCAGCCTGTTGATGTCGCCCAGCAGATCGACGTCGACCGGGCTCGAGTTGTTCTGCACTCCCAGCAGGTACTGGCCTTCGCCTTCCTGGCCGCCGGGGATCTTGTGCAGCGGCGGCGGCAGCGGCGTGCCTTCGGCGCGGGGCTGGGTCGGCAGGCAGTTGACGAACTTCTCGCCGATCAGCGCCTCCGGTTCGATCGTGCAGCTGGCGTCGGCACGGAAGTCCTGGAAGCCGGGGTCTTCGATGTTCAGCACGACCGCGGCCTTCTGCTGCGGAGTGGCCGTGACCGGCCCGACCGTCCCGACCTTGACGCCCTCGATCTTGACGTTCTCGCCGGGGATGATGTTGGCGGCGTCGTCGAAGATCGCGCGGACCGTATACCCGCCCGAGCCCCCGGTGACGCCGCAGCCGCTGGTCAGCAGCACGGCCGCGACCAGCACGGCGGCCATGCATAGCCCACCGACGATCGTGATCGTCCCTATCCTGCGCCCGCTGGTCTGGCTCAAGCCGATGATCCTTCCTGCCGTTCTCAACAGCGCGGCGGGCGACCCCCATCCACCGGGATCGCCCGTCTCGCGTGTGCTCCGGCTGGGCTCATGCGCTTCGGAAGCGCATGAGCCGGCCGCTGTCGTCTGCGGTTACTTCTTGGGGCACGGCGCCTTGTAAGAGGCTTCCGCCTTTTCGCCCGGTTCCTTGGGATTGCTGACGTTTCCGAATTCCATGACGGTCTTCAACGGGAACCCGCCCTTCGGGCACTTCTTCGGCACCGTGAGGTAGTAGTGCGTCTTCCCGCCCTTCTTGTATGCCGCGCCGACCACTACGCTGATTTCTTTGGCCGACCCGTCGAGTGCCCCGGGCACCGTTTCGACCAGCGGCACTGAGGCGGTGACCGTCGGGCCGAATGGCGGCGAGGAACTGGCCACGCTGCCCTTCGACAACAGTTCGATCGAAACGGGCGAAGTTCCGTCCGCGAAGAACTCGAGGTTGCCACCGGGGGCGAAGAACGGCTGCACCGTCAACGACTCGCTGACACGTTCTGTGCCGAAGCTCACGACACCATTGGCAGATCCCTTAGGACCGGCGATCGATCCCTTCGGGCACGACCCCGGCCCTTTCGTTTCAATCACGGTCGGCGAGCACGTGGCGAATCCCTGCGGGCTCAGCTTCGCGCCGGCCGGTCCGTAGAATTTGACCCCGATGAGCGGCGCCGGGAAGTCGCCGTATTCGGTCCCCGAGATTGTGTACTTGGCCTTGAACGCGGTGCCCGCGCCAAGGATGTTCCCGGTGTGCGGGAAGCCGGGGATCGGCACGGCTTCCGCTGTGAGCGTGATCGTCGGCGCCGCCGAAGCGGTGGCGGACAGGCCGAGGACGGCAAGGCCGAGCAAGGCCAGACAGGTGGATGCTCTGCGCATCAGATTCTCTCTCCTCTATGTTGATGGACAGGTCCGCCTCGATCCGGGTAGCTCCGGAGCCATGCGGGTCCGGCGATATCGAGATCCCCGACGACCCGCGCCGGAGAACAATGGCGATTCCACCCAGAACATTAGCCGTCGCGTACGACAGCTGCAAGCCCGGGGGCCGCCTGGGCGCCGGCTTGCCCAAACTATATCCCAATTGTCCGAATCCTCACCCTAAAGCTCAAGCTGAGAGTCAAGGAACCGGGACGACGGCGCGACTCATGCCGACAGCTCCAGCTCGCCGCCGTGCAAACGCACGCCGATCGGCTCCAGCACCACCTCTCTGGGCCCCTCCTCCACGACCCCGGCGACGCAGGCCGCAAGGCCCAGGCCGGCGGCCAGCTCGACGATCCGAGCGCCCGTCCCGCCCGCGCAGTACAGGGCGAGGCCGGCGCCCATGTTGAACGTCGAGTAAGCCGCCCTCGGCTCCAGCCCGGCCTCCGCCACGAGCAAGCTCAACACCTCGGGCACGTCCGGCAGCTTGCTGATCCGGTATCTCAGCGCCTGCGGGCGGCGCATCAGCTTGAGCAGTCCGTGGCCCGTTATGTGGCTGATGTAGGTCAACGGCAGCTCACGTTGCAGCAGCGCCGCCACCAGCCCCACATACATCACGGAGGGATCGAGCAGCGCCTCGCCCAGCGTGCGCCCGCTTGGAAGCGCGGTCGCGTACCCATCCGGCAGCCTGCCCGCGAGCAGTCGCGCCAGCGACGCCCCGTTGGCGTGCAGCCCGCTGGAGGCCACCAGCACGATCTCATCGCCCGGCCCGAGCTCCTCGCCGAGGATCGCCGCGCGACCCTCGGGCACGGCGCCGACGGCGGCTCCGGCCAGCTCGATCTCGCGCTCGTCCACCAGCTCCGGCAGCGACGGGGACTCCCCTCCCCCCCACGCGCAGCCCGCGTCCGCGCACGCCCGCCGCCAGCCCTCCAGCAGCGAGGCCGCGCGCGCCCTCTCGCGATACCACTGCGAGGCGCCGGTGGCGAAGTACGCGTTCACGACCAGCGGCAGCGCGCCCACGCAGCACAGGTCGTTGACGATCGCCGCGACCGTGTCGTAGGCCACATCGGCGAACCGGTCGATCCCCTGCTGCTCGAGCACCTGCCGCGCGACTATCGACTTCGTCCCCAGGCCCTCCACCACGAACGCCAGCGTCCGCCCGCCGAGCTCGAACGCGAACGCCGGCTCCCCCCGCGAGGCGTCGATCGCGCGCGCGCCGCGACCCGCCAGCAGCGGTGAGGTGGACAGCGCCAGGGCCATCGCCTGGCGCTTGCCCGCGTCGAGCGCCTCGTAATCAACGCCCGCGTCGCTGTAGCTGACTCCTTCGCGCGTCATCGGCGATGATCCTATGACCATCGCCATCTGGGAGGAGACTTCAGCATGGATTTCGAGCCGAGCGAGCGCTGCACCGATTTCAAAGAGCGCCTGAGCGCGTTCATGGACGAGCACGTCTACCCCGCCGAGGAGGTATACGAGCGCCAGCTGCACGACTCCGGGGACCCCCACCACCAGCCGCAGATCATGGAGGAGCTCAAGACACGCGCGCGCGAGGCCGGGCTGTGGAACATGTTCCTGCCGGACCCCGAGCACGGCGCGGGACTGTCGAACAGCGACTACGCGCCGCTGGCGGAGATCCTCGGGCGCTCGCGCATCGCCTCCGAGGCGTGCAACTGCTCGGCGCCCGACACGGGCAACATGGAGGTGCTCCATCAGTTCGCCACGCCCGCGCAGAAGGACCGCTGGCTGCGGCCGCTGCTCGACGGCGAGATCCGCTCGGCGTTTGCGATGACCGAGCCCGACGTCGCCAGCTCGGACGCGAGGAACATCGCGATGCGGATCGAGCGCGACGGCGAGGACTACGTGCTCAACGGCCGCAAGTGGTGGACCTCGGGGGCACTGCACCCCAACTTCCAGATCATGATCGTGATGGGCAAGACGGGTGGGTGGGGATCCGATCACGCGTCCACGTACAAGCAGCAGAGCATGATCCTGGTGCCGGCCGACACGCCCGGGGTGACCGTCGTGCGCAACCTGCCGGTGTTCGGCTACATCAGCCAGGAGGGCCACGGGGAAGTGGACTTCGAGAACGTGCGCGTGCCCGCGTCGAACCTGATCGCGAACGAGGGCGACGGCTTCATGATCGCCCAGGCGCGCCTGGGCCCGGGGCGCATCCACCACTGCATGCGCGCGATCGGCGTCGCCGAGCGGGCATTCGAGGCGATGTGCCGGCGCGCCGTCTCGCGCGTGACGTTCGGCCAGCCGCTGGCGACGCGCGGCAACGTGCAGGACTGGATCGCGGAGTCGCGCATCGAAATCGAGATGGCGCGCCTGCTCACGCTGAAGGCGGCATGGCTGATGGACACGGTCGGCAACCGTCACGCGCGCATCGAGATCTCGGCGATCAAGGTGGCCGCGCCGAAGGTGGCGCTGAATGTCGTCGACCGCGCCATCCAGGTACACGGGGGCGCGGGCGTGTCCGACGACTTCTCGCTCGCCGCCGCCTACGCGCACCTGCGCACGCTGCGGCTGGCCGACGGTCCCGATGAGGTCCACAAGCTCTCGATCGCCAGGCGCGAGCTCGCGCCGTACATCCCGCGCGAGGAGTCCTGAGCCGGCCTTCACAATCCATCGATTTTATGTAGACTTTACGTCAGCCGGAGAGAAGGAGAGAGCAACCAAGGGTGAGCGAATCGACGTGAGCCTGCTCGTGAAGAAGCTGTTTGGGGTCACCGCGGCGGTGGTCGTGGTCGGGGTCCTGATCGGCTTGTACGTGGGCAGCTGGGCGACGAGCTTTCCGCCGACGGTCACGGCGGCTCCCACCCGCCAGATCGCGCGCACCGGCGGCAGCCAGCTGACGCTCGAGACGGTCGGCGCGATCGGCCCGCACTACAGCCCCGCGCACCCCGACTGGGTCTCCTACCTGATCCGCTCGGGCGGGCAGTGGGTGCACAGCACGGTCTATCAGGTGCCCGCGTACTCGATCGTGCACGTGACGATCTACCAGTACGACTCGCCCACGGGGCTGCGCAACCCGTTCCTGTCGCAGGTCCAGGGCACGATCGGCGGGACCATGACCGTCGACGGCAAGGCCGTCAATTCGATCCCGCCCGAAGAAGCCTCGCACACGTTCGCGGTGCCCGAACTGGGTGTGTTCGTGCCGCTGCCAGGCATCTCCGAAGAAGCCAAGAACGCGTGCGAATTCGCGCCGTGCGAAACGTCGAGCAGTGCCCACCGCACGATCGAGTTCAGCTTCCGCACTGGCAAGCCCGGGCGCTATCGCTGGCAGTGCTTCGTGCCGTGCGCGGCCGGGTTCCTCAATGGCAACGGCGGGCCGATGCAGACGCTCGGCTATATGGACGGGTTCATCGATGTCGCCTAGGACCGATCCCCGCCCCGGCGACGGCGACGGCGCCGGCCTGGGCACAAGCGCGGAGGACTGGGAGGAAGGCCATGTCCACTGAGCTCCATCCCGGCGCCCCGGGGCCGGCCGAGCCCAACCACGCCCGGCGGTTCGGAGCGATCTGGGCGATCGCCTCGCTGATCGCCACGCCCCTGGTGATCGTGCTGATCGGCCCGATCCTGCCGCCCGGCAACGGCTCCGAACAGGCCTCCGGCCAGGTGACCGACAACACCGTGCTGCTGGCGATGGCCACGCCCGTGCTGCTGCTGGTCGTGATCTATCTGATCTACGCGATCGTCTGCTTCCGCCAGCCGCCCGGGGCAACCCTGGAAGGCCCGGCGGTGCGCGGCAATTCCCGGGTGCAGACGAGCTGGATCGTGATCACCTCCGCGCTCGTGCTAGCGCTGGCGGCGTACGGGACGGTGCGCCTGGAGTCCGGCTACGGGGCCGGCTCGGGCAGCGGGCCCAACCCCCTGACGGTCCCATCCGGGCCAAAGCTGCCGGTGCAGGTGATCGCCCAGCAGTGGGCGTTCACCTACCGCTACCCGACCTACGGCGGCGTGGAGACCCCGCACCTGGTGCTGCCGGTCAACCAGATGATCGAACTGCACGTGACCTCGCTGGACGTGATCCACTCCTTCTGGGCCTATCAGCTGGGCGTCAAGGCCGACGCCAACCCCCACGTGGACAACGTCGTGTTCGTCAAGCCGACCAAGCTGGAGACGTTCGAAGTGCGCTGCGCCGAGCTGTGCGGCATCTGGCACGGGGCCATGTTCGACCACGGCCACGTGGTCAGCGCGGCGAGGTTCCAAACCTGGATCGGCCAGCAGCAGCAGACGTTCGCGGCGGCGACGAAGGTGCTGCCCCCCTACAGCAGGACCTACCTCCCCGAACCGGCCAGGCGCGGCGAATGACGACTGCACCCACTGCCCTCGCCATCCCCGCGGGGCCACCGCGCACCCCCGGGCGGCAGCCGAGCCCAGAGGAGGCGCAATGAGCACCATCGCCGAACCGGCGCCGACCCCCCCGCCCGTCCGCCGTCCGCTGTGGCGGCGCCTGCTCGGCTTCAACCTCCTGACCGCGGTGCTGCTGGGCGTGGGCGGGTACTACCTGGGCTGGTTCGTCGGCCATCAGATCGGCAGCCCGAGCTTCAGCTATGAGGCCAATACGGACGAGAACGACGTGGCGCTGCTGCTCGCCTACGTGGGCGGCGTGATCGGGTTCCTGATCGGTCTCGGGTTCGCCAACTATCCCGTCTCGCGCATGCTCGGCCGGCCGGCGTCGCTGCGCGAGAAGGAGCACGAGGGGATGGGGCGCTACTTCGGGCTGTGCACCGACCACAAGGTCGTGGGGATTCAATATCTGGTGGGGATCGGGGTGTTCTTCTTTGTCGGGGGCCTGAACGCGATGCTGATCCGCACCGAGCTCCTGCACCCCACCCCGACGGTCGTGGGACCCAACCAGTACCTATCCCTGGTGGGCATGCACGGCACGATGATGATGGGGATGATGACCTCGGGCGTGCTCGGCCCGTTCGCCAACTATTTCGTCCCGATCATGATCGGCGCCCGGCGGATGGCGTTCCCGCGGATCGAGGCGCTCACGTTCTGGCTGCTGATGGCCGCCGGCTTCATCCTG
Source organism: uncultured Solirubrobacterales bacterium (assembly GCA_963808385.1). Taxonomy (GTDB): domain Bacteria; phylum Actinomycetota; class Thermoleophilia; order Solirubrobacterales; family Solirubrobacteraceae; genus Palsa-744. The sequence continues at coordinate 45,835 of CAWEFQ010000015.1, forward strand.
ACCTCGACGATCTTCTTCGGAGGCTTCCCGACGGGCTGGACTGGGTATGAGCCGCTCAACGACCAGGCGGTGATGGGGATGGACTCCTACATCATCTTCTTCGCCCTGGTCGGGATCTCGATGTGCCTGCTGGGGCTGAACATGATGGCCACGATCATCACGATGCGCGCGCCGGGGCTGAGCTGGGGACGGCTGTCGATCTTCGTATGGTCGGTGTTCGCCACCGCGATCCTGATGGTGCTGGCGGCGCCGATGCTGATCGCGACGCTGCTGATGGCGGCGCTGGACCGCACGATCGACACCTCGTTCTTCATCGCCGGTGGCGGGGGAAGCTCCTACCTGTTCCAGAACCTGTTCTGGTTCTTCGGCCACCCCGAGGTCTACATCCTGGCGCTGCCCGGGTTCGGGATCGTGCTCGAGCTGCTGCCCGTGTTCACGCGCAAGCCGCTGTGGGGCTACAAGCTCGCCGTCTCGGGCATGCTCGGCGTCAGCCTGCTGAGCTTCTTCGTGTGGCAGCACCACCTGTTCGTCAGCGGCATCAACGCCGATCTGCGCCCGTTCTACATGCTCTCGACGGAGATCATCTCGATCCCGACGGGGTTCATCTTCCTGTGCTTCATGGGGACGATGTGGAAGGCGCGGGCGACGTTCACCGTGCCGATGCTGTTCTGCATGGGCTGGGCGTTCAACTTCCTGCTCGGAGGCCTGTCCGGCGTGTTCCTGTCGGACGCCCCAAGCGACACCACGACGCATGGCAGCTTTTTCGTGATGGCCCATTTCCACTACACGATCATGGGTGGCCTGATATTCACGTTCTTCGCCGGGATCTACTACTGGGTGCCTAAGATGACCGGTCTGCGCTTCAACGAGCGGTTGGCGAAATGGCACTTCTGGCTGATGTTCGTCTTCTTCAACTCGACGTTCCTACCGCTGTTCGTGCTCGGCATGAAGGGCATGCCCAGGCGCGTGAGCTCCTACACGCCGAGCCTGCAGGGCCTCAACACGTGGGTCTCGATCTCGGCGTTCGTGCTCGGGGTCTCGATGCTGATATTCCTGTTCAACGTCGTCTACTCGCTGATCTTCGTGCGCCGCCGCGCGGAGTCCAACCCGTGGCGCTCGAAGTCGATCGAGTGGCAACTGCCCACGCCCGTGCCGGTCAACAACTTCGAGCAGATCCCGACCTTCGACTCCGATCCCTACGACTACGGCACGGCGCCGCCCGGCATCGGCGGCGCGGAGCCGGCGCCGGCGGGAGCCTGAACGGAGGCCAGAGCGACGATGTCCGCCCACGAAGCCGCCCCCCACGAGGAGAAGCCGCTGGGCCGGATGGTCCCGCCTGTCCCCCGCGGCGTGGAGATCCCGCCCGAGCCCCCGGACGTCGGCGGTCGGGCGCTGTATGTGGCGAGCCGCCTGCTGGCCGGCGCGAGCACGTTTTTCTTCCTCGCGTTCCTGTTCGCCTACTTCTACCTGCGCTCGATCAACCAGAACCACATGTGGCGTCCCGCCCACGTCAACCCCGATCATGGCCTGGGCGCGGCGATCGTGGCGTGCGTGCTGCTCAGCGCGGCGCTGGCGATCCTCGCCGGGCGGCACATGAAGCGGGACTTCAGCGGCTGGCTGGCGCCCGCGATGCTCGCGCTCGGGCTCGGGCTGGCGGCCGTGGGGCTGCAGTGTGTCGAGTACACCGTCCAGCGCTTCGGCCCCACCAATGGCGCCTACGCGAGCGTGTTCTGTGCGTGGACCGGGTTCTACGCGATCGCGGTGCTCGGCACGATGTACTGGCTGGAGACCCAGATCGCGACCGAGCTTCGCGCGCGCCGGGCGCCCGCCGAGCACGGCGACATCCACGACCCCGACCGGCTGATCGCGCCCGGGCTGGACGCATGCGTGTTCTTCTGGGCCTACCTGGCCGCGATCGGCGCGATCGCGTACGTGACGCTGTATCTCCTGTGATGGGGGCCCGGGCGCAGCACCCCGGCGAAGCGAGGCCCGGCGACGCGCCTCCCGGCGAAGCGGGGCCCGGCGAAGCGAGGCCCATTCCCGGGAGGGCGGTCCGGTGACGCCGGCCGCGGCGAGCGCGACGGTCGGCTTCTGGGACTGGTCGCTGGATCCGCCGCTGGTTCTGAGCATCGACCTGGCGATCCTGTACTGGATCGGAGCGCGGCGTACGGTCACGCCCGCGCGCAAGCGCACGGCGCAGCGCTGGCGTGACGCGAGCTTCTACGCGGGACTGGCGGTGCTCGCGATCGCGCTGGCCTCCCCGATCGAGCCCCTGAGCGAGCAGCTGTTCTGGGTGCACATGATCCAGCACACGCTGCTGATCGTGGTGGCGGCGCCGCTGATCGTGCTCGCGCGCCCGTGGATCAGGCTGTGGCGCTGCCTGCCGCTGGACGCGCGCCGCCGGCTGGCACGCGGTCTCAGCCAGGGAGCGCGCGCGGCCCCGCTGCGCGCGCTGAGCCGGTTCCTCGGCAGCCCTGTGCCCAGCTTCGTGGCGTTCTCGGTGGTGCTGCTGGCCTGGCACGTGCCGGCGCTGTTCGAGGCGACCCTGCAATCGAGCGCCCTGCACGCGCTCGAGCACACCCTGTTCTTCGCAACCGCGATCATGTTCTGGAAGCAGGCGATCCCCTCCCCGCCGCTGCACACGAGCCTGGTGGCCGCCCAGCGCGTGGTGTATGTGATCGGGGGGATGATCGTCAGCTGGGTCCTGGCGGTAGTGCTCGCCCTGGCGCCGCATCCGCTGTACGCGTCCTACGCGCACCTGGCGAGCCGCCCCGGCGGCATCTCGGCGCTGGCCGACCAGCAGCTCGCAGCGGGCGTCATGTGGGTGCCGGGATCGGTCACTTTCCTGATCGTCGTCCTGGTATATGTCAACCGCTGGCTCGCGCCCCCGGCGCCTGCCCCGACCCCCGCTCCCCGACTGGCGGGCGAGCACCGGTAGGAGGATCCATGTCGAACATCGCACTCCCGATCGCCGCCAGCACCGGCTCGGTCCTGACGCTCGTCCTGCCCCTGGGCGTGCTGATCGCGGTCGCCGTCTGGTACGTGGTGCTGTGGCGCCGCGGCGCCGGCGAACGCTGAGCAGGCGCCCTACCGCGAGGCCAGGCGCGGCACGTCGTGGACGATCTGGCTGGGTTCGAACGTGGCCGGATAGATGGTTCGCACCCGGCCGGCGGCGGTGATCCCGTAGATCAGCGCGGAGTGGGACACGAGCTGGGGCTGGCCGGCGTCGCGCGTGGAGCCGACGCTCCACGCCGCCCACGTGCGCGCGAGCTGCGACTGGGAGCCGATCAGGTATTGCATCCGCCCCACCATGCGATGCGCGCGCAGGAACCTGGCCACCGACGCGGGCGTGTCGCCGCGGGGATCGACCGACACGGCGATGACCTGCACCCGCGACGCCTGGGAGCCGAGCATGTCCAGCGCCGTCCTGAGCTTGGCGGTGATCAGCGGACACACGTCGGGGCAGTTGGTGTACAGGAACGTGACGAGCACGGCGCGGCCGCGATACTCGCTCAGGGTGACGGGCTGGCCCAGGTAGTTGCGCAGCTGGATCGGGGGCGCGGGCTTGGACGGCAGCGCGAGCGTCCCGTAGAACCCCTCCCCGGCGCCGGCTTCAACCGCGCCGGCGGGCAGCGTCGCTCGCGACGGTCCGTGCACGAGCGCGAAGCTCAGACCGCCGCCGATCCCGAGCAGCAGCGCCAGTGGCAGCAGGAGCTTGGGCCACAGGGCCCTGTGTGGCTCCCGGGCATCGCCCGGGGCCGGTGCGGCGGAGCCAGAATGCGACTCGGACGCCATCAGGTAAACATAGCGCCGTCATGTTCGTCGCAACGACGCTGGTGTATCCGTGCGTGCTGGCGCTGCTGTGCGTGGGCGCGGGGCTGCTGGTCGATCGTGTGAGCGGGGGCTGGCTGCCGGGAGCGCTGCTGCCGGCAGTGGGCGTCGCCGCGCTGATCGCCGTGTCGCAGCTGAGCACCTACATAACCCCCGCCGCGCCGGCGACGCCGTACGCGCTCACGTTCGTCGCGGTGGCCGGGTTCGCGCTCGGGTGGCGGCGGGTGCGGGCGCTCGCACGGGGATGGCGCCTATACCGATGGCAGCTGGCGGTGGGGGCGCTCGCATACATGATCGCGCTGGCGCCCGTGCTGTTCGCGGGCAGGCCCACGTTCTCCTCATATCAGAGCCTGACCGACTCGGCCCTGCACATGATGGGCGCCGACTACCTGATGCGCCACGGCCAGACCTACGCGCACCTCGACCTGCTGGGCTCCTACGGCCAGTACATCCATAACTACTACGGGACGGGCTATCCCTCGGGGGCGGACACGCTGTTCGGGGGCAGCGCGTTCAGCTGGGCCTGCCCTTGATCTGGGCGTTCCAGCCGTTCAACGCGTTCGTGCTCGCCACCGCGACCGGACCGGCGTGGGTGCTCGCGCGGAGGATCGGCCTCGCCGGCAGATGGGCCGCGATCGCCGCACTGAGCGCGACCGTGCCCGCGCTCGTGTATGGGTATGAGCTCGTCGGGTCGGTCAAGGAGATCGTCGCGCTGGTGATGATCCTCACGCTGGGCGCGCTCGTGGTATTGCACGCTCGCTGGCTGTGGGGCCGTACTGCGGGCGTGATCGCACCCGCGATCGTGCTCGCCGCCGGGATCTCAGCTCTCGGCGTGGGGTTTGGGGCATGGGGGCTCGCCGCCCTGATCGTCCCGGGCGCCGTGGCGGTCCGCGACGTCGCGGCGAGCCGGCGAAGCGCGGGGGGACTGCTCGTGCGGGTGGCGGTTGGTGGGGGTGTCCTGATCGTCGGCGCGCTGAGCACCTGGGTCAACCTGGCCGGATCGCTGAACGTCGCCCAGAGCATCGCCTCGACCAGCAACCCGGGCAACCTGCACGCGCCGCTGCGCCCGGTGCAGGCGCTGGGGACGTGGCTCGCCGGCAGCTACCTGGAGGTCCCGAGCGGGGGCCATCTGACGCTGTCGTATGCGATCGCGGCGATCGCGCTCGTCGCGGTCGTGCTGGGGGCGCTGCGGATCGTGTACATGGGCGAGCCCGCGCTGGCCTGGTGGATCGGGCTGACGCTGGCGGCGGGGGCCGGGCTGGTCGTGTACTCGACCGCCTGGGTGAACGCCAAGGCGCTGGTGCTCAGCTCGCCGGTGCTCTTGCTCGTGGCGTGGGCGGGGATCGCCGCGCTGCGCGCGTCGGCCAACCCACGGGCGCTGCGCATCGCCGCGATGCTCGTGGCGGCGGTGCTCGCGGGCGGGATCGCGGTGTCGGACGCAATGCAGTATCACGCGACCGATCTCGCGCCGACCGCGCGCTACGAAGAGCTCGCGTCGCTTGATGCGCGCTTCGCCGGACAGGGGCCTGTGTTGTTCATCAGCTTCGACGAATACGCGCTGTATGAGCTGCGCGACCTGGACGTGGGCGGGCTGGAGTTCACCTATCCGCCGGCCGGGCTCAGGCTCACGCGCGGTCACGGCTCCCCGGTCGACCTGGACCGCGTGCCGCCGGCGGTGCTGCGCGCATACCCGCTGATCGTCACGCCCCGCGATCCCACCGCGAGCGAGCCTCCGTCCGCGTACCGGCTGGAGTGGCAGGGGACCTACTACCAGGTGTGGCAGCGCCGGCCGGGCGCGCCCGTGGCGATCGCCCATCTCGGCCTGCCCGGCACGCGGGTGGCGCCGTGCGCGAGTGTCGCCCGCGTGGCGCGGATCGCGCGGTCGCACGCGGGGGCGCGGCTGATCGCCGCCAGCCCGCCGCGCGCGGTGGCGATCGGCGCCGCACGCTTCAGGCATTCTCCGGCTTGGACCTACACCCATCCGGGAGTGGTGATGACGGGGGTGGGCGAGCTGCGGACCACGTTCGAGCTGCCGCGCGCCGGCGCGTGGGACGTGTGGCTGCAGGGAGAGCTGATGCCGAGCGTGACCGTGAGCGTGGACGGGCGCAAGCTCGCGTCGATCGACGGCCAGCTCGAAGGCAACCCGCACAACCCCGACACGATGCCCCCGCTGCGCGTGAGCCTGCCAGCGGGGACGCATCGACTGACGGTGACGCGCGGGGGCTCGAACCTGGCCCCGGGCGATGGCGGGACCGCGATCCTGCACGAGATCATCGTGACCCCGGCCGGCGATGACGTGGACACCCTGCACGCGACGCCGCCCAGCCGGTGGCGGGGCCTATGCGGGCGCCGACTGGACTGGATCGAGGCGATACCCAGGTAGCATTTGCAGCGAAGATGCTCAGACGTGCGGCAATCCTCACCGTTGTGCTCGCTGTCGCGGGAGCGCCCACCACGGCAGACGCCGCATCGCGGGACGCCGCCTCGACCCACACCTACCTTGCGGCCAGCTACAGGGTGCTGCATGCCGCGGTGGGCACATGGTCGTCGGTCGAAGCGAGCATCCACAGGCTCGACCAGCGGTTCGCAGCCGAATGCCCGGACGTGGGGGCGGGCTCGCCGCAGAACGAAGAAGAGCAGAAGCTCAGCTACGAGGCGGCCGGCGCCCTGTGGGCCACCGGCTACCACACCGACGCGGCGATCGTCGGGGCGTACGTCAACACGCTGAGCCGGCTGACGTGGAGCAACCCACAGGTCACGCGTGACGCCCGCCGGCTCGCCACGGGCCTGCGGGAAATGACCGCTCTGCAGGTACCGGACATCTGCGCGGATGTCCGCGCGTGGCATGCGAACGGCTTTGGCGCGATGCCATCCAATGTCGCGCCATACGATCAGCATGTCGAAGCGATCGACATACACGAAATCCCTCGGAAATTGCTCGCTCCCTACGTGCAGCCGGCGGACAGGGGCCTGCGCGAACGGACCGAACACCTCGCCACCAGGTTCGAAGAACTTGAATTCATGCGCGGGCAGGCCGACTGGATCGCGCTCCTCGAAGTGGTCGGGCTCAACGAGTAGGCCGTGTTCAGCGCGAAAGGTCTGGAGGCCAGGACGCGCGGAGGCGCCTTGTTCACAGCTCGCGCGCGGCACTCATGCGGACGTGTCGGGATTCGAGGGACCTCGATTCGAGATGGAGGCGGACGTCTCGAGTCAAATGATCGCTGGCGACATATCGCGTGGCGCGCCCCCTTCCCTGCTGGCTGATCAGCCCGGCGTCGAGAAGGCGCCGACGACGGGGGCGGCGGGTACGCTCCGGGCCGTCATGAGCGTCCCGGACCCACCACTCTCGCGCAAGGTGCTGGAGCAGGTCAAGGCGCTCCTGCGCCTCCTCATCGCCGAGCTGCGCGTCAACGGCAAAACCGACATCCAGCCGACCTACCGCATCGTCGCGCCAGGGGTTTGCGCAACGTCCGAAAAAGTGGAGACGCCGGGAATCGAACCCGGGTCCGCGATCGCGTATGAATGGTATCTACGAGCGTAGCCGGCGCTCTGATCTCATCCCTCGCTCGCCTCGCCGGCGGGGTTGCGGGGGACCAGCCTGCTTGAGTGTTCCCGGCTTGGCGCAGACGGACCGCGCCGGGTGAGCCCGCTTTCTGATCCCGGCGATCCCCACCGCGGGCGAGTGGGGCCCGAGACCTCGCGTTTAGCTATTGACTAAACGGCGAGGGCGTACTCGTGAGAGTCCGCACTTATGGTTTTCCCGGGTGTTTTACGAGGCCGCCCGGGACCTCGACTCGCCACCATCCACACGAGCCGACCGCGTCGAAGCCTGTCGTCCCCGTGGATGCTTGCCCTTCCAGTGTAGCCGGGTCGGGCGCACAAACAAAAGCGACGCGGTCCCGGGCCGCTTGAGGAACCTTTCCCGTCCAGCCCGCGGGCCTTTCGGTTCGGGTGGCGCGGCCTCACACCTCAGTGGCCTCGCTCTTTGCGGCTCGGTTCCGCGTCTGGATTCAACCTAGCTCGCGTCCCGGGCAATTGCAACCCCCTCGCGAGGTTGATCCCGCACGTTGCGGAAAAATCTATCGTGGCTCTCTGGGCCGGCGGCACGTTCCCCGCCCGACGCCCGTCCGACGGCCCGATCCACGCCCAGCCCGCGGGCGCCGCAAGCCCGCGGCAAAGCTCGTTAGTTAGGCGACGCTTATCGGTGCTGCCACAATGAAGACATGGACAGTGGCGATCTCTCGTTCCCCGCCCCGCCGAGCCCCGGCGGCGCCCCCGCCGCGCCGGCGGGACAGTCCTACCCGTCCTACGCGCGCCCGGCCACCATCCAGCCCGCGCCTGCGCACACGTCGCTCAGCGCCGAGGATGCCTCCCGCGCCGACCCCTTCGGCTCCCAGCGCCGCTCGCGCGCGCAGTCGCTGCGCAAGCGGATCGGCAGCATGCTGGCGGCCATCGGCGCAGCGGTCGCGAAGTTCTGGGCGGCGATCAAAGGCCTAGTCCTGCTGCTGCCAAAAGCCAAGCTGCTGACGACCTCGGGCACGGCGCTGGTCTCGGTCGCCGCCTACAGCCTCTTCTGGGGCTGGGAGTTCGCGGCTGGGTTCGTGGTGCTGCTGTTCCTGCACGAGATGGGCCACGTGATCGCGCTACGCCGCGAGGGGATCAAGGCGAGCGCGCCGATGTTCATCCCGTTCCTGGGCGCAGCCATCTTCTCCAAGTCGCTCGGTGACAACGCGCTCGCGGAGGCGCGTGTGGGGCTGGCCGGCCCGATTCTCGGCAGCCTCGCGGCGGCGGGAGTCGCGGTCGTCGGAGCGCTCACGGGCAGCTCGTTCCTGCTCGCGCTGGCGTACGTCGGGTTCCTGATCAACCTGTTCAACCTGCTGCCCGTCGTCCCGCTCGACGGCGGGCGGGCGATGGCGGCGATGGCGCCGTGGATGTGGTTTCTCGGGTTCGGCGCGCTCGTCGCGATGGCGCTCACCTTCCCCAACCCGATCCTGTGGATCATCGTGCTGTTCGGCGGTATGGAGACGTGGCGGCGCTGGCAGCAGCGGCGGACACGCTCGCTGGAGCAGGCCGCCTACTACCGCGTCGCCCCCCACCACCGCCTGCTCGTCGGCGCAGTCTACATCGGGCTGATCCTCGGGCTGGCGCTGGGCATGTACGAGACGCACGTGCTGTCAGTCGCGGGCCACTCGTTCCGCACGATCTAGCGACGCGCCTCCCGAACCGCGCGTTCCATGTCCCGCTTGGACTCGCGGTCGCGGATCGTCTGGCGCTTGTCGTAGGTGTCCTTGCCCCGCGCGAGGGCGATCTCGACCTTGGCATGAGAGCCCGAGAAGTAGATCCTGGTCGGCACGAGCGTCCATCCGCGCTCGGCCACCTTGGCGGCCAGCCGCTCCAGCTCGCGGCGGTGGACCAGGAGCTTGCGCGGGCGCTCGGGATCGTGGTTCTCGCGCGAGGCGGGCGCGTAGGGGGGGATGTGCACGGAGTGCAGCCACAGCTCGCCGCCGGAGATCGCGGCATACCCGTCCTTCAGCTGCGCGCCAGACTCGCGCAGCGCCTTGACCTCGGTGCCCGCGAGCGCGATCCCGCACTCGATCCGCTCGATCAGCTCGTAGCGGTAGGAGGCGTAGCGGTTGGAGGCGACGTCGCCGGCTCCGATCTTGCGCTTGGCGTGCTTGCCTTTGGCCATGTCCTGCCGAGCCTAGACGGTGAGGCGGGCTGGCGAGCCCGCCTCTTTTACATCGCCTTCACGCGCCCCCTCTATTCTCCGGCCGAATCCGAGTCCGTGACCAGGTCCAGGTCCACCTGCCCGCGAGCGGTGTCCACGCGCGCCACCCGCACCTCGATCGGATCGCCCAGCCGCAGCGTCGCACCCGAGCGCTGCCCGCGCAGGATCGTTCCGAGCTCGTTCAGCTCCCACCAGTCGCGCCCATCCTGCACGCGCATCCGCCTCACCGGCAGCATCCCCTCGCACGTGGGCTCCGTGCCCGGACCGAACGCGACGAACGCCCCCGCGGAGATCAGACCCGTGACCTCGCCGGCGAACGTCTGCTCGGAGCCACGCTCGTACAGCGTCTGCTCGAGCGCGAAGCACTGGGCGATGTCATCCCCGTCGCGCTCGATGCGCGTCGCCTCGCGCTCGCGTTCGGAGGTCCACTCCCCCAGCTCGCCCAGCTCCCCGGCCGGCGGCGCCGGCTCCTCGCCGCCGAGCGTCGATACGAGCGCGCGATGGCACACCAGGTCGGGATAGCGCCGGATCGGCGAGGTGAAGTGGCAGTAGCACGCGGAGTGCAGCCCGGCGTGGCCGAGGTTCTTGGGCGAGTAGTACGCCTGCTGCAGCGAGCGCAGCACGAGCGAGGTGAGCGCCATCCGCCCGCCCCACGGACCGATCTTCGCGCTCTCCGGCCCCGCGCGGCCCTCGCGCTCTCTCCCCGCGACCCCGGCATCGCCCTGCCGGGGGGACTCATCCCGGCCACGGTCCCGCGTCCGGCCACGGCCCTCCGCTCGCCTGAGCGCGGCCTGCACGTACCGCTCCACACGCCGGCTCACCTCGCCCATCAGCTCGGCCGCCTGCGACGGCGACATCGAGTCGGGCACGGCCGGCGCCGGCACCCCCAGCGAAGCGAGCTGCTCGACCAATCGCGCCACCCGCGCGGGATCGGGGCGCTCGTGCACGCGATACAGGCACGGAACCCTGTGCTCGGACAGGTGTCGCGCGACCGCTTCGTTGGCGGCGATCATCAGATGCTCGATCAGCCGGTGCGACTCGGTCTGCGCGCGCGTGAGCACCTCGCTGACGTTGCCCTCCCGGTCGAACACGAACTCGGGCTCCTCGGAGTCGAGCACCAGCCCACCCGCCTGTACGCGCGCCCGTCCCAGCGCGCCGGCCGCCTCGCGCGCGGCGGCAAGCGGCTGCGCCCACGGGTCCTCGGCGCGCTCGGCTCCGGCGAACACCCGATCCACGCGCTCGTACTCCAGCCGCGCGTCCGAGCGGATCAGCGAGCGGTAGAACGCGGTTCGCAGCACCCGCGCTCCGCGCAGGTCCATCTCCACGGTGACGCTTGCACGCACGGCACCCGGCACGAGCGAGCACGCGTCGCCCGACAGCGCCGGCGGCAGCATCGGCTCGACCGCCCCCGGCACATACACGCTCGTGCCCCGCCGGCGCGCCTCCAGGTCCACCGGTGAGCCCGCGGACACGTACGCCGACACATCGGCGATGTGCACCCACACGCGCACGCTCCGATCCGGCGCGTCCCCCGCCGCGGCGACGGCGTTCGCTCCCTCGTCCGCGGCGCCCTCCCCCGCCGCGCCCGAGTCTGGCCCCAGCCACTGCGCGGAGACGGCGTCGTCGAAGTCCTGCGCGCTCGGCGGGTCGATCGTGAACGTCGCCAGCTCGCGCAGGTCGCGCCTGCGCCCCTCTCCGAGCTCGCGCTCGGCGGCCTCGATCCCCCGCTCCCGCGCCCGGTCCGCCTCCGTGAGCACGGCCGGCTCGAACTCGCGCGCCAGCCCCCGTTCGCGCATGAACGCCTCAATTGCATCCCGCGCAGACTGGCGCTCCCGGCGCGGCCACACAACCCGCGCGTCCTTGCTCGAGCCCCCGCCTCTCGGGTTGCGCGTCCCCGACCGCGGCCGCCGGGCGCTCACTTGACTTTAGCGGCCAGCGTGTTCAGCGCGACCGCCAGCCCGTACGGCGTGTCGACCCCGTGCGCCACGCGCACTTCGGGGTCCACGCCCGCGCCCTGCCTGATGCCGCCGCCGCCGAGGTTGCGCCCGTTGGGCGTGAAGTACTCGCCGACCGTGATGTCCAGCGCGCCGCCGTTGGACAGCGGCATCTCCTCCTGGAACACGCCCTTGCCGAACGTGTGCGTGCCGAGCACCGTCGCGCGGTGGTGATCCTGCAACGCCGCCGTCACGATCTCCGACGCCGAGGCGGTGTTGGCGTCGACGAGCACGACGACCGGGATCTGCGGGGAGATCGCGTGGCCGACCGCGCTCAGCGTCTGCGTCGGCTGGGTGCGCCCGCGCGTGGTCACGATCGTGCCGTGCTGGACGAAGATGCTCGCGATCAGCTGCGCCTCCTCGACCAGGCCTCCGCCGTTCTCGCGCAGGTCGAGCACGATCCCGCGCGCGCCTTCGCGATGCAGCTCGTGTTCGACGGCTTCGCGCACTTCGCTGTGCGCCCCCGGGCTGAACGTCGCCAGCGCGACCACGCCCAGCCTGACCCCGTGCACGGTCCTGGTGGCCGAGGCGACGACGGGCTCTGAGATCGTCGCGCGGGTCAGCTTCAGCGTACGTGTATTGCCATCGCGCTCCCCGCGACCGGCGTGGCGCTGCACCGACAGCGTCACGTCAGTGCCGGGCGGGCCGACGATCAGCGCGCGCGACCGATCCGCGGACAGCCCCCCGATCGAGCGACCGTTCACACCGACGATCGATTCGCCCGCCCGCAGCCCCGCGCGTGCCGCGGGCGAGGAGTCGAACACGCGCGCGATCAGCAGCCCGTGCCTTTCCGGCGCCACCTCCACGCCGATGCCGGTGAAGCTCGGCGGGGCGTCGAATTCGTGGAATTCCTTCGGGCTGAGGTAGTGCGAGAAGCGGTCGTGCAGGCTCCCGACCGCCCCCGCGACCGACGCGTTCGCGAGCGAAGCGGTGCTCACCGGGCGGTAGTAGTCGCCGGCGATCCGTTCGAGCGCTTCGTCCACCGCCCGCGTTTCTCCGTGCGCCTCCAGGCCCGAGCGCGCGAACGAGGGCAGGTCTTCGGGATGCCCGCCCCACCAGACCCCCACGACGAGCAGGATCGGCAGCATCGCCGCGAGGACGTATATGAGGCGCCGGCGCGAGGACATGAGCAGGCAAGCGTAGTCGAGCCGCGTACTGGCCGAGCCCAGTCGATTCGCGATCTCTCAGACGGCGATATAAGGTGACCGGCCAGATGGCCACGATCACCACGACGACCGTCCCGGCGAACGGCCTGCCCGTCCACACCATCGCCCTGCCCGGCACCCGTGCGCTGACCGTCCTGGTCGCGTTCGACGCCGGCGCTCGCACCGAGCGCCCGCAGGAGAACGGGATGGCCCACTTCCTCGAGCACCTCGTGTTCAAGGGCGGCGCCAAGTACGACAGCTACCGCGCGGTCAACGAGACGGCCGAGCGGCTGGGCGGCGTGCTGAACGCGTACACCAGCCACGACCTCGTCGCCTTCCACATCACGGTCCGTGCGCAGTCCGCGCCGCAGGCGATCGACCTGCTCTCAGACTTCGCCGGGCGCCCCCGCCTGGACGCGCAGGAGCTCGACCGCGAGCGCGGCGTGGTCATCCAGGAGATCAACCGCGCCTACGACCAGCCCTCGACCGTGGCGGAGTACCTGATCGACCGGGCCGCGTTCGGCGAGCACCCGCTGGGCCGCACGGTGCTGGGGCCGGAGGAGAACCTGAGAACGTTCACGCGCGAGGGCATCGTCGCGTTTCGCGAGCGCCGCTGGTCGGGTGCGCGCGGCGGGGCGTTCCTGGCGGGCAACATCGACGGGCTGCCCGATGAGGCCGAGCTGATCGAGCGCTTCGGCCGCTTCCCCGCGCTGGGAGAGCCCGAGCCCTACGTGCCCGCGCCGGAGTTTGCGCCGCAGACGCTGGTCGAGCAGCGCGACACCAACCAGTCGCACCTGCGCATGATCTACCGTCCCGAGATCGAGGTCTCCGATCTGCGCGAACGGGCGGCGCTGTCGATCTACGCGACGCTGCTGGGCGGATCGATGGGCTCGCGGCTGTTCGAGGAGATCCGTGAGAAGCGCGGCCTGTGCTACTCGGTGTATGCGATCGACCATGCGTTCGCCGACGTGCCGGTCTTGCAGCTGGGATCGGGCCTGGAGTCGGCGAAGTGCGTGGAGGCGTACACGCGCATGCGCGAGATCGTGGATGAGCTGCGCACCGACGGTCCGACCGAGGAGGAGGTGGCTCGCGCCCGCGCCTACGCGGCGGGGCGGCTGGTGCTTGCATTCGAGAACACCGGCACCGTGGCCCGTTACGCCGCCGGGCGCGCGATCGTGTTCGGCGAGGACATCGACCCCGACGCGGCGATCGCGGCGCTCGACGACGTCAAGTACGACGAGGTCCGCACGGTCGCGGCGGGCGTGGCGGACAATCTGGCCGTGGCCTGCGTCGGCCCGCACTCAAGCGACGAATTCTGACCGCTGGTGACGCGGCGGAGCACCCTGCCGGAGCCGAGAGTACGCGAGTACGAGCCACGGGCGAAGAGGGGGCTGGCAAAAAGAGCGTCTGAGAAGTACTCTATTTTTAATTTTGTGCACCATAGTATTGCGTATATGCATACGTAACTACGCGCTAGCGTGCTCTATTGCATATACCGCATACATAAGTACACCAAACTAAAAATGAATACATCTTCTCGAGCCCGAAACTCAACGACAGCCTGAGCGAGGCGACACAGGCCCCGCGCCTCAGCCCAGCGCGACCATCCGGTCGATCGGCACCCGCGCCTTGACGGCGATCTCCTCGGGCACGCACACCTCGAACTTCATGTCCCGCAGCGCGTCCCTCAGCTTGGGCAGCGTGATCATCTTCATGTACATGCACGACGCCCGCGGGTTCGCCGGGATGAAGCTCACGTCCGGGGCCGCCATTTCCAGCGGATAGAGCATTCCCGTCTCTGTGGCTACGACCACCTCGCGCCGGCCGGCCTCCGATCGGCTGCTTCCCGGCCGCTCGTGCGAGCCGCCCGCCGTGCCGTCCACATCGCCCGCGACGGCCCTGCCCGGCCCGCTCGCACCCGCGCGCGGGGGGCCGTCCGAGGGGCCGTCATCGTTGGTGGTGGAAGTGGTGGTGGTGGAGGAGGCTCCGCCCGCCACACGCTCCAGTTCCTCCGCGTAGCGCAGCATGCCGCCCGTTGAGAGCATGTGCACGCCCTCGCCGGAGATGTCCCCGGCGGCGACGTACTCCATCACGCTGGTCGTGCACCCGCACTCGGGATGGATCAGAAACTCGGCGCCCGGATGCTCGGCGCGCATCGATTCGATGTCGGCGGGCCTGATCCCGGCGTGCACGTGGCACTCCCCGTCCCACACGTGCATCGGCCTGCCGAGCTCCTTCTCCACAAACGCTCCCAGCCACATGTCCGGGCCGAACAGGATCTCGGTGTCGGGGCCGTTTGTCTCGTAGATGTGACGCACGACATCCACAGCGTTAGCGGACGTGCAGCAGTAGTCGGTCAGCGCCTTGACCTCGGCGGTCGTGTTCACGTACATCACGACCACGCCGTCCGGGTACTCCGCGCGCCAGGCCGCCAACTGCTCGGCGTCGATCGACGCGGCCAGCGAGCAGCCCGCGTCGAGATCGGGGATCAGGACGGTCTTCTGCGGGCACAGGATCGAGGCGGTCTCGGCCATGAAATGAACTCCACAAAACGCGATCACCTCACTGTCTCCCGCGGCGGCACGGCGAGACAAGCCGAGCGAGTCGCCGACGTAGTCGGCCACATCCTGGATCTCGGGGACCTGGTAGTTGTGGGCGAGGATCGTCGCGTTGCGCTTCATCGCCAGCGCGCGGACCTCCTCGGAGAGCGCCTCGATCTCCTCCGAGCTGAGCGCGGGGAGCGCCGCCTGCTCGGGAAGGGCACACGGCCGGGACGGCCGGGTCGGCAGCGTGGGAGCGGTGGACGCCATCGGCATGGCGGCCACCGGCGCGCAGGACTTTGGCGTGGGTGCCATCGGCAGAGAGCTCGTCACGGCGCCACCTCCAGAGTCATCGACAGATCCAACGTGGGCGCCGAATGAGTCAGCGCGCCCATTGAGATCCAGTCTACCCCGGTCTCGGCGCGGCTCCGGAGCGTGTCGAGCGTGACGTTACCGCTGGCCTCCGTCCGCGCGCGCCCGGCCACGCGCACGACGGCGGCGCGCAGCTCCTCGACGTCCATGTTGTCGAGCAGCAGTCGCGGCGCGCCGGCCGCGATCGCCTCGTCGATCTCCGCCGGCGTGCGCACCTCGACCTCGAGCGTGCCCGCCAGCTCGGGGGCCGCATTGCGCGCGAGCTCGATCGCCCGGGCGATCCCACCTGCCGCGGCGATGTGGTTGTCCTTGATCAGGATCGCGTCATACAGCCCCGCACGGTGATTGCACGCACCGCCGGCCGCCACCGCAGCCTTCTCCAGAGCACGCAGCCCGGGGGTCGTCTTACGCGTATCCAGCACCTTCGCGTTCGTCCCCTGCACCGCGCGGGCGGCCCGCGCAGCCAGCGTCGCCACGCCCGACAGATGGCCGAGGAAGTTCAGCGCGGTGCGCTCCCCCGTCAACAGCGCCCGGGTGCGCCCCTGCACCGTCATGACCGGTCCGCCGGCCTCCCGCCACATGCCCTCCGCCACCAACCGCTCGCTGCGCGCGCCCGGGTCGAGCGCCGTGAACACCGCCTCGGCCACATCAAGCCCGAACACCGCGCCCGGGGCCTTCTGCACGATTCGCGCCCGCGCCCGCGCGTCCACGGCGACCGCGGCATCGGTCGTCACATCCCCGGAGCCCACGTCCTCCTGTAGCGCCCTCTGCACGAGAGCGGCGAGATCGTCCATCCCTAAGCCTCCGAGGACGCCGTCTTCAGCAGATAGGCTCGGACAAACCCGTCCAGATCGCCGTCCAGCACCCGCTGCACGTCGCCCATCTCGAAGCTCGTGCGGTGGTCCTTGACAAGCGAGTAGGGGTGCATCACATAGGAGCGGATCTGCGAGCCGAAGTTGACGTCCTGGGCCTCGCCCTTCTCGCGCGCGATCTCCTCGGCGCGTTCGCGCTCGGCGCGCTCCAAGAGCTTCGCGCGCAGCATCGCCATCGCGGTCGCCCGATTGGAGGACTGCGAGCGCTCGTTCTGGCACTGCACGACGATGCCCGTCGGCCGGTGGGTGATGCGCACGGCCGAGTCGGTCTTGTTGACGTGCTGCCCGCCCGCCCCGGACGCCCGGTAGGTGTCCACCTGCAGGTCGTCCTCGTCGATCTCGACCTCGCCGGAGGAGTCGGGCACGACCGGCGCGACCTCCACGCCGGCGAAGCTCGTCTGGCGGCGGTGGGCGGAGTCGAACGGGGACAGCCGCACGAGCCGGTGCACGCCGCGCTCGGCGGAGAACAGCCCGTAGGCGTTCTCGCCGCCGGAGACCTGGAACGTGGCGGACTTGATGCCGGCTTCCTCGCCGGCGCTCGCCTCCAGCAGCTCGACTGCAAAGCCGCGCCGCTCCGCCCAGCGCATGAGCATGCGCAGCACCATCTCCGCCCAGTCCTGGGCGTCGGTCCCACCCGCGCCGGCGTTGACGGACACGAGCGCGCCGCCGGAGTCATAGCGCCCGGAGAACAGACGCTGCTCCTCCAGTTCCGCCAGGCGCGACTCGGCGGAGGCGAGGTGCTCGTCGACCTCCTCTCCCAGCGTCGGGTCCTCGGCGGCCATCTCCGCCAGCCCGTCGAGGTCCTCGACGTCGGCGGCGAGCGTCGTGAACGTCTGCAGGCGCCGCGCGGCGCGCGAATGCTCGGCCGACACGGACGCGGCCCGCTCGGAGTCCTCCCAGAACCGGGGCGCCCCCATCTCCGCTTCGAGCGCGGCCACGCGCTCGCTCAGCGCAGCCGGGTCAAAGATAATCCGCGAGGAGCTTCAACTGCTCACGGATCGCGGACAATCGCTGCGGGGTGGACTCGACTGGGGCTGTGGTCATGACCCCACGCTATCAGCGCAGGACCCACGGGCATTCCCCGCGCCGGTCAGTGGGGATGAGCTCTATGTTGCGAACGCTACGGGTCAGCGGGCGCGCTGGGCCGCGGTAACCGCGCCTTTGCCTGCCGCCCGACTGGGCTCGGCCCAATTCAACGGCAGACGTTACGCCCTACGCCCCATGACACTTCTTGAACTTCTTGCCCGAGCCGCACCAGCACGGGTCGTTGCGACCGACCTGGTGCTCGTCGTCGAGGACGCGCTGCTCGACGACCGGGGCCAGCAGTTCCGGCTCGACCGCGCCGCCGTTCTCGGCGTAGGCCCCCACCGCCTGGCCTCCCCCCTGAGAGGCTCCCGCAGCCGCGGCGGCGGCCGCGATCGCCCCGGCGCCGGCCATGCTGCGCCCACCCGAGTATGAGACGCGGCCCGCGCGCGTCGCGCTGCCCGAGGCGGCGAACGCGGGGACTGGAGGCCCACCCGCCCCCTCGCCGCCGCCGGCGCCGTTGGGCCCGCCTTCGACGTTGACCTGGACGTTGAAGATCATGCGCGTGTAATCGGCCCAGATGCTGTTCATCAAATCGCCGAACAGCTCGAACGCTTCGTTCTTGTATGCGACGAGCGGGTCGATCTGGGCGAAGCCGCGCAGGTGGATGCCCTCGCGCAGATAGTCCATGTCGTACAGGTGCTCGCGCCAGCGCTCATCGATGATCTGCAGCAGCAGGAACCGCTCCAGCGCCCCCATCAGCTCCTCGCCAAGCTCTGCTTCGCGCGCGTCATAGCGCTCCAGCGCGAGCTCGGTGACGCTGGCGGTCAGCGAGTCGCGGTCGGTCGTCTCGGGGTTCAGCGCCTCGTCGTCGAGATCGAGCGCGATGTACTGCCCGAGCGCGGTGAACAGCCCGTCCAGGTCCCAGTCCTCCATGAAGTCCCCGGGCGTGTACTGGGAGATCGTGCGCTCCAGCACGTTGGCCACCTCCTGACGGGCCTCCTCGCCGATCGACTTGCCTTCGAGCACCTCGTTGCGATACGCGTAGATCACCCGGCGCTGCTCGTTCATCACGTCGTCGTACTCGAGCACGCGTTTGCGGATCAGGAAGTTCTGCTCCTCGACCTTCTTCTGAGCTTTCTCGATCTGCTTGGAAAGCATCCCCGCCTCGATCGGTTCCTCGTTGCCCTCATCGTCGATCCCGCCCAGTTTGTCGAGGATCCGGTAGATGCGATCGCCCGCGAACAGCCTCACCAGATCGTCCTCGGCGGAGAGGAAGAACCGCGACTCGCCGGGGTCGCCCTGACGGCCGGAGCGCCCGCGCAGCTGGTTGTCGATGCGCCGCGACTCGTGGCGCTCGGTGCCGCAGATGAACAGCCCGCCCGCGGCCACCACCCGCTCGTGGTTGGCGGCAACACTCCTCTCGATCTCCGCAACCAGTGCGTGCAAGCGCTCCGCGTAGCCTTCGGCATCGGGCTCGATCCCCTCCTTGATGAGCTGCTGGCGCCCCAGGTGCTCGGGGTTGCCGCCGAGCTTGATGTCCACGCCGCGCCCGGCCATGTTCGTGGCGATCGTCACGGCTCCCGGCTGGCCGGCCTCGGCGACGATCTCCGCCTCGCGCGCGGCGTGCTCGGGCTTGGCGTTCAGGACCTCGTGGGCGATCCCGCGCTTGGTCAGCCGATCGGACAGCAGTTCGGAGACCTCGACAGAGATCGTGCCGACGAGCACCGGCTGCCCGTTCTCGTGGCGCGCGGCGATCTCCCTGACGACCGCGCTCCACTTGCCCTCCTTGGTCTTGTAGACCTGATCGTTGCGGTCCTCGCGGACCATCGGCATGTTCGTCGGCACCTGCACGACCGGCAGCTCGTAGATCTTCATGAACTCGGTCGCCTCGGTCAGCGCCGTGCCCGTCATCCCCGCGAGCTTGTCGTACAGGCGGAAGTAGTTCTGGTAGGTGATCGTCGCCAGGGTCTGGTTCTCCTCCTGGATCGGCACCCCCTCCTTGGCCTCCACCGCCTGGTGCAGCCCCTCCGACCAGCGCCGCCCCTCGAGGATGCGCCCGGTGAACTCGTCGATGATCTTCACCTCGCCGTCAATCACCGCGTAGTCGACGTCGCGCTTGTACAGCGCCTGCGCGCGCAGGGACTGGATCAGGTGGTTGACCAGATGGCCGTTCTCCGCGCGATACAGGTGGTCGATGCCGAGGAACCGCTCGGCCTTGGCGACGCCCTGCTCTGAGATCGCGACCGTTTTCTGCTTCTCGTCGACCTCGAAGTCGAAGTCGGCCATGAACTGCTTCTTCATACGCGGGTCCATGCCTTCAGGCGTCTTGCCCACTTTCATCTGCGGCGCCAGGCGCGCGAACTTCACGTACAGGTCCGCGGCCTGTTCGGGCGCCCCGGAGATGATCAGCGGCGTGCGCGCCTCGTCGATCAGGATGTTGTCGACCTCGTCCACGATCGCGAACGCGTGCCCGCGCTGGACCTTTTCGGAGAGGTCCTTGGCCATGTTGTCGCGCAGATAGTCGAACCCGAGCTCGGAGTTGGTCCCGTAGACGACGTCGCACGCGTACGCGGCCTGCTTCTCCTCGTAGGGCTGCATGTTCGCCAGCACGCCGACCGACACCCCCAGCGCCTCATATATCGGGCTCATCCATTCCGCGTCACGCCGCGCGAGGTAGTCGTTGACCGTGACCAGGTGCACGCCCTTGCGATCAAGAGCCCCGCCCACCCGCGCGTCCGATGATTGGGAGCCCGCCCGCCCGGGGTCGTGCACGGCCAGCGAGTTGAGCACGACCGCCAGCGTCGCGGTCAGCGTCTTGCCCTCGCCGGTCTTCATCTCGGCGATGCACCCGTCGTTGAGCACCATGCCGCCGATCAGCTGCACGTCGAAGTGGCGCATCCCCATCGTGCGCTTGCCCGTCTCGCGCACGAGGGCGAAGCACTCGGGCAGCAGATCGTCCAGCGACTCCCCCTCGCCCGCGCGCTCGCGCAGCGCGTCCATGCGCTCGCGCAGCTCCGCATCGGAGTCGTGTTCGAGCTCGGCCTCGAACGCGCCGATCAGCGCGACGCGCTTCTGGTAGGACTTGAACTTCTTCGCCTCGCCCGCGTTCAGCGCGCGATCGAGCAGGGATGGAGACACTCCCTCAGATTAGCTCGCCGGCCAACAGGAGGTCGTATCTGATCTGCAATCGATGCCCGGCGGCGCCAGGAGCGAGGCGCGGGACGCGGGGACGGGACCAGCTCAGCCGGCCGGCTGCTCGCCCATCTCCGATCGCTCGAGGGGGGGCAGCGCGGCCTTGATCGTGGCCGCGCGGGCCTCGCGACGGCGCCTGAGCTTGTCGCGGTGGCGCTTGACCTGACGCGCGAGCTCGATGGCGACGAGCTTCAGCGAGTGATCCATCTCGGGCGAGGCGTCACGCGCGCGTAGCGTCACGCCCTTCAGATACAGCGTCGCCTCGGCCACCTCGCGGTCGGCGATCGAGGGGTTGCGCTCCTCGTAGATCTCGACCTCCATGCGGGCAAGCTCGGAGACCTGCCGGGAGATCTTGCGCGACCGGCGTTCCATGCGCGCGCGCAGCTCGTTGGTGACCGGGACGTTGCGACCCTTGATGTCGATCTGCATCACAGGCTCCTTCGGTCGGTATGGATGACGCTGGCATCGATGCTACGCCGCCGCGCGGCGGTTGTCCACCGGGTTTTCCGCAGAGACCGCCAGCAGTTCCCCGGGAGACGCCCCCTCCCCCAACCGCCCGGCCAACGAGCGACGCGATGGTGGGAGAATCCGGCGATCCCCTCCACCATCACAAGCGCCAACCTGTCCTGGTCGCTGCAACCAGGGGTGCTGATCGGCGCCGCGCTCGTCGGCGGCGCCTACCTCGCGCGCTGGCGGCGGGTGCGCGCCAGCTCGTCCCGTACGGGCGCAGACGCGCCCGTGTGGCGGCTGTGCTGCTTTACCGGCTCGCTGCTGGCGGCGCTGCTCGCGCTCGTCTCCCCCGTCGATGCGCTCGCCGATCAGCTCTTCTTCATGCACATGATCCAGCACATGCTGCTCTTGGACGTCGTCCCGATCCTCGCGATCCTCGGCTTCACGAAGGTGATCCTGCGCCCGCTCACGCGGACGGTGCGCGATCTGGAGCACCGCGCCGGCGCGCTGGCGCACCCCGCGTTCGCGGTGCTGCTGTACGTCGGGGCGATCTGGGCCTGGCATGTGCCCGGCGCCTACGATCTCGCGGTCACCCACCCGACCGTGCACGTGCTCGAGCACACGAGCTTCGTGCTCGCCGGCTCGCTGTACTGGTGGCACCTGCTGTCCCCGATCCGCGCGCGCATGCGCCTGGGCGGCATGGGTCCCGTCGCGTACATGGGCTGCACCAAGCTGTTCGTCGGCGCGCTCGGCATGGGCCTGGCGTTCGCGCCCGTCGCGCTCTACCCCTACTACGTCCACCACGCGCGTGTGTGGGGCATCTCCGCGCTGGAAGACCAGTCGATCGCCGGCATCATCATGGCCGTCGAGCAATCCCTGGTCATGGGCATCGCCCTGGTAGTGCTGTTCGTACGGATGCTAGGCGAGTCAGAGCGCGAGCAACTGCGCCGCGAGCGCTTCGAGACCGCCTGACGGCCGATCTCCGTGCAACTGTTCCACCTGCCGGTCGTTCTATCTGCCGGTCGAGTACAGTTGTCTGCGCAGGAGCACTCCTATAGCCGGAGGGTCCGCTCCGGCGGGCCCTCCTTATGAGAAACCCCCGGAGTGCTGAGTATGGTCGGGTGGCTCCCTTTGCGGAGCTGTTGCCTCCGTAGCTCAGTGGATAGAGCATGTCTTCCGACAAGGACAGGTTCCGGGTTCGAATCCCGGCGGGGGCGTGGCGATCACCGTCCCATACATCGGCTACACTAAGAGCAGTCGGAGGACAGCTATCCAAGTGAGTTCAGCCTGTTTTACCCGGAAGGCCCGCTTCGGCGGGTCTTCCGCTTTATGAGCCGCGCGGGCGCAGGCTCTGCAGGATCCCCGAGTGACCGCAGATCGCGCCGATCAGGATCGACTCGGGCGCGACGGTCGTGCCGGGGAACACGATCGTCTCGCGCAGCTGCGCACGGTCGCCGACCGTGGCGCCGTCGCCGAGCACGACCGGGCCCATCAACCGCACGCCCGCGCCGATCTGGACGTCCCGGCCGATCCACGCCGGCCCCTCGATCTCGGCGTCCGCGGGCAGCGCCCGCCCGCCCGCCACGACGACGCCCGGCGAGACCTCCTCGCCCTCGACCTCCAGGCGCAGCTCCCCGCGTAGCGCGTCGAACGTGCCCTGGCGCAGCTCTGCCGAGCGAGCCGACGTCGTTCCAGTACTCGCGCACCTCGTGGATGTGGAACGGCACGTCGTTCTCGAGCAGCGCCGGGAACACGTCTTTGGCCCAATCGACGAACGGGCGCTCGGGGAAGTAGTCGAAGATCTCGGGCTTGAACACGTAGATGCCGCAGTTGCCGAGGTCTGAGAGCGCCTCGTCCGGGCGGGGCTTCTCCTGAAAGCCGGTGATCCGACCCTCGCGGTCGTGCAGCACGACGCCGAACTCGCGCGTGTTGGGCACCTGCTTGACGGCCAGCGTCGCCAGCCCGCCGCTCTCGCGGTGCCTGGCCGCAAGCGCCGTGAGGTCGATGTCGGTCAGCGCGTCGCCTGAGATCACGAGAAACGAGCCCTCGCCGAAGAACTCCGCGCACGCGCGCACGCCCCCGGCGGTGCCGAGCAGCTCGGGCTCGTAGCGATAGGTCAGGCGCTCGCCGAAGTGCTCGCGGATCGAGTCGGGGAAGTAGTGCAGGTTGGCGATCGTCTCGCCAAGCCCATGCCGATCGAGCAGGTCGAGGATGTGCGCCATCACCGGCCGATCGAGCACGGGCACCATCGGCTTGGTGATCTCATATGTCAGCGGGCGCAGCCGGGTACCGAGACCTGCCGCGAGGACCATCGCTCTCATTGGGCTGCGCGCTGCCCGGTGGGGAAGTGGAGGATGCTGTCTACTTTTGGGACCTTCGCATACCATAGTACACGATCCCCCGATTCTTTATACAAACATCCCCCCTCTTTATCCTTTCTAGTAGATACTATAGTTTAACCAGCGACTATAGCTATACCTAGCTTCTTGATCCGCTGTCAGTAGCGGTAATGATCAGGCTTGTACGGGCCGTCCACCGGCACGCCGATATATGCGGCCTGCTCGTCGGTCAGCTTTGTGAGCTTCACGCCGAGAGCGTTGAGGTGCAGCCGCGCGACCTTCTCGTCGAGATGCTTGGGCAGGACGTAGACCCGGCGCTCGTACTCGTCGTTCTTGCTGAACAGCTCGATCTGGGCGATCGTCTGGTTGGTGAACGAGTTGCTCATCACGAAGCTCGGGTGCCCCGTGGCGTTGCCGAGATTCAGCAGGCGCCCCTCCGAGAGCAGGATGATCGCGTGGCCGTCGGGAAACACCCACTTGTCGACCTGGGGCTTGATGTTGACCCGCTCGATCCCCTCCACCCGCGCGAGGCCGGCGATGTCGATCTCGTTGTCGAAGTGCCCGATGTTGCCGACGATCGCCTGGTGCTTCATGCGCGCCATCTGGGCGGCGGTGATGATGTCCCTGTTGCCGGTCGTCGTGATGAAGATGTCCGCGCTGTCGATGACTTCCTGCAGCGTCTTGACCTCATAGCCCTGCATCGCCGCCTGCAGCGCGCAGATCGGGTCGATCTCGGTGATCACCACGCGCGCGCCCTGACCGCGCAGCGACTCCGCGCAGCCCTTGCCGACGTCGCCAAAGCCGCAGATCACGGCGACCTTGCCGCCGATCATCACGTCGGTCGCGCGGTTGATGCCGTCGATCAAGGAGTGCCGGCAGCCGTACAGGTTGTCGAACTTCGACTTCGTCACCGAGTCGTTCACGTTGATCGCCGGGAACAGCAGCTCGCCCGACTCGACCATCTGGTAGAGCCGGTGCACGCCGGTCGTCGTCTCCTCCGTCACCCCTTTGATTCCCTGGCCGAGCTTCGTCCAGCGCTGCGGGTCCTCGCCGAGCGAGCGCCGAAGCAGCGAGAGGACCACCTGGAACTCCTCGGAATGGATGAGCCCGTCCCCATCCATCCCATCCTCGTCCACCTCGGGCACGGCGCCGATGGCCTCGTACTCGGTGCCCTTGTGCACGAGCAGCGTCGCGTCGCCGCCGTCGTCCAAGATCATATTGGGACCGTCCTCGCCCGGCCACATGATCGCCTGCTCGGTGCACCACCAGTACTCCTCCAGGGTCTCGCCCTTCCAGGCGAACACCGGGATGCCCTGCAGCTCCTCCGGCGTGCCCTTCCGACCGACGGCGACCGCCGCGGCGGCATGATCCTGGGTGGAGAAGATGTTGCAGCTGCACCAGCGCACCTCGGCGCCGAGCGCCGTGAGCGTCTCGATCAGGACGGCCGTCTGAATCGTCATGTGCAGCGAGCCCATGATCCGCGCACCGCGCAACGGCTGAGCCTCGGCATACTCGCGCCTGATCGCCATCAGGCCAGGCATCTCGTGCTCGGCCAGCGTGATCTCCTTGCGGCCAAACTCGGCGAGCGAGAGGTCGGCCACCTTGAAGTCGGTGGTAAGCGTTGCGGGGGCGGGGGTCATTACTGACATGACGCATCCTCCTGTCGGTCAGGTGAGCGCCCTTGCTGCAAGAGGGAGGCCGAGCGTGGCGGAGTCAGCCCGTCGCAGCGCTCCTCGGCCAATGGGAACGCTACCACACGGGCATGTGCCCCGCGCACCGTCTCAATTGGCCGCGAGTGCCGACTTCAGCTCGTCGATCGCCCGCACCGGCCCCGGATCGACGCCGCGCAGCGCGGCCAGGTAGATCGACACCAGGTCACCGAGCAGCACAAGCGAGCTCACGCGCTCGATCGTCGTCTGGCCGCGTGTCTCCAGATGGAAGCTCGCGGCCGCGTTGGGCGCGATCAGGCGCTCGGTCAGCGCCATCCGCTCCTTCACGCGCGGGTGCGCGTCGGAATCGTCGAGGAACACGGCCGAGAAGCGGCCGAGCTCAACGGCGCCCTCCCAGCCGACGATCTCGTTGTGGTCGAGCTCCGGCAGCTCATGCGAGAAGCACGGCTGCTTGGCGTTCTCGTTGATCTGCGTCTTCCAGCGGTAGGCGATCGGCGTCGTCAGCCCGGCGCCGGCGATGACCGGGATCGTGCGATGAAGGCCGCGAGCGAGCGCCTTCGCGAGCGAGTCCTCGCCAGCGTCCGGGCCCCACTCGGCGACCAGCTGCTCGGTGTGCGCGGCGGCCACGTCGATCTCCGAGGTCAGCCGCGGCCCCGCGCCGCACAGCGCCGCGACCTCCAGCGCCGCGACCGTCATGTAGGCGACCGCCGCACGCGGCTGAAAGCCGCCGGGCAGCGGGATCACGGGCACGCCGTCCGCGCGCGCCATCTCCGCCAGGCGTCCTCCGGTGGTTACGACCGTGCGCTGGGCGCCGAGCGCGCCCGCGGACTCGTAGCAGGCGAGCGTCTCCTCGGTGTCGCCCGAGTAGCTCGCGCACAGCACCATCGTGTCCGGGGTCGTCCACGGCGGCAGGCCGTAGGCGCGCGTCACGAAGATCGGCCGCGAGGCGTGGTCGCCCAGCGCCGCACGGGCGAGCGCCCCGCCGATCGCCGAGCCGCCCATGCCCGCGACGACGAGTCCGGCCGAGGTGTCCCAGCCCTGCATGATCGCCGACTCCACGCGCCACAGCGCGTCGCGCAGGTGCTCGGGCAGGGCGAGCACGTCCTCCAGCTGACCGGTGGAGTCCACGCGGGCGATCGCCTCGCGCGAGAGCGCCCCCGTCACCGCCGCCGCGTCCGCGTCCGCGTCCGGGATGTCCGGGGTGTCCGGGATCGCACGAGCGTCGGTGCTCGGCGGCGTGCTCATCAGAACTTGATCGCTCCGTCGGGGATGTTCACGCCCGGGAAGATACGCGCCCCGCGGGCGATCGTGTTGTCCGCCCCCACGGTCACACCCTCGCCGAGCACCGCCCCACCCTCGATGCGGCTGCCGTCGCCGACGCGGCAGCCGGCCGCGACGATGCAGTCGCGCAGGGTGCAGTTCTCGCCGATCTCCGCGCCGCTGAGGATGACCGAGCGCTCGACCGTCGAGCCGTGGCCGACGCGCACGTTCTCGCCGAGCACGACCAGGCTGCCGACGTGCGCGCCCGGGGCGACGTGGGCGCCGCGCTCGATCACCGCCGGGGGAACCGCCCGGCCGTGGACCTCCGCGCCGGGCGCGATCGCCAGCCAGCTCTCGCCCAGGCGCGCCCGCACGGCCGTCTCGACGTTGCCCTCGATGATGTCGAACGTGCCCTGCAGGTAGCGCTCGGGCGTGCCGATGTCAAGCCAGTAGGCGTCCGCCGGGAACCCGTACAGCCCCGCGCCGATCAGCAGCGGCCAGACCTCGCGCTCGATCGAGACGTTGCGCTCGGGCGGGACGAGCTGCAGGATCTCGCGCTCCAGCACGTACGCGCCAGCTGAGATCAGGTTCGTGTCGATCCGGTCGGAGCTCGGCTTCTCGACGAAGCCCCTGACCGAGCGGTCCTCGTTGAGGTGCACCAGCCCGTACGCGCTCGGGTCGGCGACGGGTGCGAGCGCGAGCGTGGCCTTCGCGCCGGTGCGCACGTGCTGGGCGATCTGGCCGGTCAGGTCGATATCGGTGAGGATGTCGCCGTTGAGCATCAGAAAGCGCTCGTCCAGCAGCCGCTCGGCGTACTTCAGCGCGCCGGCCGTGCCGCGCGGGTCGGGCTCCTCGACGAAGCGCAGCTTGATTCCCATCGCCGAGCCGTCGCCGAGCACGTTGCGCACCGATGTCGCCAGGAACCCGCACGACATGATCACGTCGTCGATCCCGTGCCCGCGCAGCCACTCCAGCATGAACGCGATGAACGGGCGGTCCACGAGCGGGACCACCGGCTTGGGCACGGTGGAGGTCAGAGGACGCAGGCGCGTTCCCTCCCCGCCGACGAGGATCACCGCCTGCATCAGCCCGTCACCCTCCTACCGATGCCTTCGTAGGTGAGCCCGGCCGCCTGGATCGCCTCGGCGTCCAGAGCGTTGCGCCCGTCGATCACGATCGTTCCGTGCATCGCCCGCGCGACCTCGCGCCAGTTCAGATCGATGAGCTCGGGCCACTCGGTCACCAACACTACGGCGTCGGCGTCGGCGACCGCGTCCAGGGCCGACTTCGCGAGGTCCAAGCCCCCCATCAGCTTGCGGGCCTCCACCTCCGCCACCGGGTCGTAGGCGGTGACCGTGACACCCTCGGCGAGCAGGCGTGCCGCAAGCACCAGAGAGGAAGCGCCCCGCATGTCGTCGGTCTCGGGCTTGAAAGCCAAGCCCAGCAGCGCGACGCGCCTACCGGCGAGCTCGCCGAGGTGACGTTGCAGCTTGGAGACCACCCTACGCTTCTGCAGCTCGTTGACCTCGGTGACAGCGTTGAGCAGCTGGAAGTGATAGCCGGAGTTGGCAGCCAGCAGCTTAAGCGCGCTCACGTCCTTCGTGAAGCAGCTGCCGCCGTAGCCAATGCCGGCCTGCAGGAAGCGAGGGCCGATACGTGCGTCCAGGCCGACCCCCCGTGCCACCTCGATCACATCCGCGCCAGTCTCCTCACAGACGTTGGCGATCTCGTTGATGAACGAGATCTTGGTCGCCAGAAATGCGTTGGCCGCCAGCTTGATCATCTCAGCGCTGGCGACATCAGTGCGTACCAGCGGCGCCTGCAGCGGGGCGTACAGCTCGATGACCGCGTCCCCCGCCCAATTGCCAGCGTCCCCCACAACGACGCGGTCGGGATGCATAAAGTCGGCCACTGCCGAACCCTCCTTGAGGAACTCCGGGCACGAGACGTAGGCCATCGACTCCTTGCCGCGTTCTCTGAAGACACGCTGGATCGTCGCGCCAGTGCCGCACGGCACGGTCGACTTCATCACCAGCGCATGTCCCTCCGAACGGGGCATCTCATCGACCACGGCGTTGACCGCCGTCAGGTCGGCGTCACCGGAGTGTGTGGGCGGAGTTCCGACCGCCACGAACAGCAAGCGCGCATGCTCCAATGCATCAGCCACGCCGGTCGAGAAATGCATCCGCGCGGAGTTGCGGGCGATAACCTCCTCCAGGCCCGGCTCGTAGATCGGCACCTCGCCCGCGCGCAAGCGCTCGATCTTGGCCGCGTCGATGTCCACGCAGTAGACGTCGCTGCCAAGCTCGGCGAACCCGGCCGCGGTGACCAGCCCGACGTACCCGGTGCCGATGACCCCGACCGGCTCTCGTTCGTTGGCGACGCTCATAGAGCCGCGTAGGCTAGCCGCTGCGAGGCTCGCCCGGCGATACGAGCCCTGCCGGACTCACGGCGAGGGCGCGTCGGCGGCGGCGGCCCGTTGAATCAGCACCAGCGCGCGGTTCTCGGCGAACTGCAGATATCCCTCGCCCTGCTTGAACCGCACGATGTCGGTGTCCGACCGATACAGCCGCAGCTCCGCCTCCACGAGCGTCGCCAGCATCGGCTCGTGGTTGGCAAGGATGCCGACCGAGCCCGAGGTCGTGCGCGTGGAGACCATCTCGACCTCCTCGGCGAACACGCTCCCCTCGGGGGTCAGCACCTGCACTGGGAACTTGGTTCTGGCCACGAGCCCTGCCTAGTCCTTCCTGGCCGCCTGCACCACATCGTCGATCGTGCCCTTCAAGAAGAACGCGCTCTCGGGGACCTCGTCGTGCTTGCCCTCGATGATCTCGTCGAACCCCCTGATCGTCTCCGCGATCGGCACGTACGCGCCGGGGGTGCCCGTGAACTGCTCTGCCACGAAGAACGGCTGGGACAGGAAGCGCTCGATCTTGCGCGCGCGCTGGACGGTCAGCTTGTCCTCGTCGGAGAGCTCGTCGATGCCGAGGATCGCGATGATGTCCTGGAGTTCCTTGTAGCGCTGGAGGATCTCCTTGACGCGGTTGGCCACGCGGAAGTGCTCCTCCCCGAGGATGTCCGCCTTGAGGATCGTGGAGGTCGAGTCCAGCGGGTCCACAGCGGGGTAGATGCCTTTTTCGGAGATCGACCGGGACAGCGCGGTGGTCGCGTTCAGGTGGGCGAACACGGACGCCGGGGCCGGGTCGGTGTAGTCGTCGGCCGGCACGTAGATCGCCTGGATCGAGGTGACCGAGCCGCGCTTGGTCGAGGTGATGCGCTCCTGCAGCTGGCCCATCTCCGTCTCCAGTGTCGGCTGGTAGCCGACCTGCGAGGGCATCCGCCCGAGCAGCGCCGAGACCTCCGAGCCCGCCTGCACGAAGCGGAAGATGTTGTCGATGAACAGCAGCACGTCCTGACCCTCGTCGCGGAAGTGTTCGGCCATCGTCAGGCCCGACAGCGCGACGCGCATACGCGCTCCCGGGGGCTCGTTCATCTGTCCGAACACGAGCATCGTCTTCTCGAGCACGCCCGACTCTTTCATCTCCCGCCACAGGTCGTTACCCTCGCGCGAGCGCTCCCCCACGCCGCAGAACGCCGACAGTCCGCCGTGCTCCTTGGCGAGGTTGTGGATCAGCTCCTGGATCAACACGGTCTTGCCGACGCCCGCGCCGCCGAACAGACCGACCTTGCCGCCCTTGGCATAGGGCGCCAGCAGGTCGACCACCTTGATGCCCGTCTCGAACATCTCCGTCGTCGGCGTCAGATCCTCCACGCGCGGCGCGTCCTGATGGATC
Source organism: uncultured Solirubrobacterales bacterium (assembly GCA_963808385.1). GTDB lineage: Bacteria > Actinomycetota > Thermoleophilia > Solirubrobacterales > Solirubrobacteraceae > Palsa-744. Next base: position 76,048 of record CAWEFQ010000015.1, read on the forward strand.
TGGCGGCGCTCGGTGTCCGCCGGCAGCTCCTCGCCGAGGTCGATCGTTTCGCCGAGCAGGTTGAATATCCGCCCGAGCGTCGCCTCGCCGACCGGCACCGTGATCGGGCCGCCCGTGTCGATCACCTCGGCCCCGCGCGCGAGCCCGTCGGTCGTGTCCATCGCCACCGCGCGCACCCGGTCGTCGCCGAGATGCTGCTGCACCTCGCACACGAGCACCTCCCCGCCAGCCTCTGAGCTGATGCCGGGCGCCTCCTCGTCGGCCGCGGCCGCGGGCCGGGCGATCGTGATCGCGTGGTTGATCTCGGGCAGGTGCTCGGGGAACACGGCCTCGATCACGACGCCCTGGATCTCCTCTATGCGCCCGACGTTGCGTTTGCCCGTGTCGCCGCTCGGCGAGCCGGCCGGCTCGATTGTGGTGGTGGTTGCCATCGGTCTGTTCAGTCTCCTGTTCGTCTGTTCAAGTCGTTTGAGGGCGGGCGGTGTGTCTGGCGGGTTCGTTGTGTGCGCGTGCGGGGCTTGGATTCGTGGGGAGAGGTCTTGGATTATGTATTAACTTCTTGCAGTCTGTGAACCTATGTATTTACTCGGGAATACCATGGTGCACCAATTTCGAAATTTATATAACTTCCTCCCGCCCCGTGCGCTTAGGTATCGACACAATCCCCAACCGGTCTCAGCTCAAACCCTCCGCGCCGGCGACGACCTCCATGATCTCCTGGGTGATCTCGGCCTGCCTGGCGCGGTTCATCTCGAGCGTCAGATCGGTGATGATCTCCCCGGCGTTCTCCGACGCGTTGCGCATCGCCGTCATCTGCGCCCCGAAGAACCCCGCCGCGGACTCGACCAGCGCGCGGTAGACCGAGGTCTCGACATAGTCTGGCACGAGCTGTCTGAGAATCTCCTCCGCGTCGGGCTCGTACTCGACGAGGGCTTTCGGGCCGTTATCCGGGTGGCCAGGCGCCGATGACGATCGCGACCCCGACACCGAGGCAGTCCGTGACCCAGATGCCGACCCCGACACTGATCCGGACCGAGGCCCAGACGCCGACCCGGATACCGATCCGGGCCGATGCTCCCCGCCCGCCTCGCCAGCGTCCTGGGCTTCCTCGCCCTCGATCGTCGCCCGCGACAGCGGCAGGAGCGTTTCGCGGGTGACCTCCTGGGTCAGCGGCGAGACATACGAGTTGTAGATGACATCCACGCGATCGACCGTGCCGCTCGTGTACGCCTCGATCAGCTCGCCGGCGATATGGCGCGCGTCGGAGTAGGACGGCTTGTCGGTGAACCCCGTATACGCCCCACTCAGCTCGTACCCGCGAAACGTCAGCGAGGACACCCCGCGCCGGCCCGTCGCATACCAGGCGCTCTGCCGGCCCTGCTCCTGGATCTCGTTCCCGGCGCGCACGCCCGCGCGGATCACCTGCGAGTTGAACCCGCCCGCCAGACCGCGATCGCCGGTCACGAGCAGCAGCCCGATCGCGTCCGTCGTGTCCCGATCGTTCAGCAGTGCCAGGCGCGCGGTCTCGGCGCCCGCGTCGAGCGCGGCCTGGCGCGTCATCTGGCGCAGCGCCCGGGCGTAGGGGCGCAGCGCGGAGATCCGCTCCTCGGCGCGGCGCAGCCGCGCCGCCGCGACCATCTCCATCGCGCGGGTGATCTTCTGGATGTTCTTGACCGAGCCGATCCGGTTCTTGACGTCTCGCTGTGAGGCCATGGCAGTTCGCGTCGGCGGGGCGTCGGGCTCTAGGCCGCCGCGGGCTCCTCCTCGCGGGCGACGGCAGAGCTCGTCGCGGCGCGCGGGCTCTCGGGCAGCGGCTCGTCCTCATCCAGCGGCTGGCCCTCCTCGTCGAGGTCATAGCCGAAGTCCTCGGCGAACGCCTGCACCGCGTCGTGCAGTGCCCGCTGGGTCTCGTCCGAGAAGTCGCCGCCGGCGATCTGCTCGCGCACGCCGGCGTGCTGGGCGTGCATCCGTTCGGTCAGCCCGAGCAGGAACTCGGGAACGCGATCGACGTTCAGTCGGTCCAGGAAACCGTTCGTGGCGGCGTAGATCTGCGTCGTCTGATCCTCGACCGCCAGCGGCGAGCGCTCGTGCTGGTTGAGCGTCTTGACGATCCGCTCCCCGCGCGCGAGCGTGCGCTGGGTGTCGGCGTCGAGGTCCGAGCCGAACTGGGCAAACGCCTCCAGGTCGCGGTACTGGGAGAGCTCGAGCTTGATCCGCCCCGCGACCTTCTTCATCGGCCCGATCTGCGCGTTGCCGCCCACGCGCGAGACCGAGATGCCGACGTTGATCGCCGGGCGCACACCGGAGTTGAACAGCTTGGGCTCCAGGAATATCTGCCCGTCGGTGATCGAGATCACGTTCGTGGGGATGTATGCGGAGACGTCCCCGGCCTGCGTCTCGATCACCGGCAGCGCGGTCAGCGAGCCCCCGCCGAGCTCGTCGTTGAGCTTGACCGCGCGCTCCAGCAGGCGGGAGTGCAGGTAGAACACGTCGCCCGGATACGCCTCCCTGCCGGGCGGGCGGCGCAGCAGCAGCGACATCTGCCGGTAGGCATAGGCGTGCTTGGTCAGGTCGTCATACACGCACAGCGCGTGGCGGCCGTTGTACAGGAAGTGCTCGCCCATCGCGCAGCCCGCGTAGGGCGCCATGAACTTGATCGGCGCCGCCTCGTCCGCCGCGGCCGCGACGATGATCGTGTTCTGCAGGGCATCGTTGTCCTCCAGGATCTGCGCGAGCGCCACGACCGTCGACATGCGCTGGCCGATCGCCACGTACACGGAGACGACGCCGGTGTCGCGGTTGTTGATGATCGCGTCGATCGCGATTGCCGTCTTGCCGGTCTGGCGGTCGCCGATGATCAGCTCGCGCTGGCCGCGCCCGATCGGGATCATCGCGTCGATCGCCTTCAGGCCCGTCTGCATCGGTTCGCTCACCGGCTGGCGCTGGACAACGCCAGGCGCCTTGAACTCCGCCGGGCGGGTCTCGGCGGTGTGGATCTCGCCCTTGCCGTCCAGGGGCCGGCCCAAGGGGTCGACGATCCGCCCGAGCAGCTGTTCGCCGACGGGGATCTCCAGCAGCTGGCCGGTGCGCTTGACCGTGTCGCCCTCGCCGATCTGCTCCCACTCGCCGAACAGCACCGCGCCGACATTGTCGGACTCGAGGTTCAGCGCGAGCCCGGTCACGCCGTGGGGCAGCTCGAGCATCTCGAAGGACATGCAGCTCTCCAGGCCGTGCAGTCGCGCGATGCCATCGGCCACCGACAGCACCGTGCCGACCTCGGTCAGCTCCGCCTCGCCGGCGCCGAGCCCCGCGATGCGGCTCTTGAGGATGCTCGTTATCTCGTCTGGGTTGATCTGCATGGCTGTTTCGATCGGCTCCTTGTCGGTGCTTCGTCTCGGTCTCGGTCTCTCGTCCTCATCGTCATCGTCATCAGGCGACGGCAGACGCCACCTGCTTGCGCAGCTGCTCCAGTCGGTTTCTGATCGAGGCGTCGAGGATCGAGTTGCCGACGCGCACGACGATCCCGCCGAGGATGTCCGGGTCCACGCGCGTGCTCAGCGTCACCTTGAGCGAGGTGCTCTGGGAGATGCTCTGGGAGATGCTCTCGGTCGTCTGCCGATCCAGCGCGATCGCGCTCGTGACCTGCACCGCCAGGACGCGGTTGGCGTGCGCCCACAGCCGCTCGTACTCGCGCCTGATCCTGAAGATCACGGGCATGCGGTGATTTTCGATCAGCAGCTTCAGGAACTCCATGAACGCGTCGTCGGCCCCCTCCAGCAGGCTCCCCAGCGCCTGCTGCTTCTCGGCGGTGGAGAAGTAGGGCGAGAAGAAGAACAGCCTCAGCTCGCGGTTCTGCGCCAGCGCGTCGGCGAACTGGCCGAGCTGCTCGCGCAGCTGCGCGATCTTGCCCTGCTCCTCGGCGACCTCGAACAGAGAGCGGCCATATACGCGGGCGAGCTCCTCCATCAGTTGTTGCTCGCGCCGGATGAGGAGGACAGGCCCGAGAAGTCCAGCTCGCCCAGCGCCTCTGCGACCAGACGCCGCTGATCTGGGTCGTCGAGCGTCTTGCGCGTCACCTTCTCGGTCGCCATGATCGTCAGGTCGGCGACCTCGCGGCGGATGCCGTCGATCGCGCGCTCGGTGGCCGACTCGATCTCGCGCGCTGCCCGCCTGGCGGCGTCCGCGGCGATCCGCTGCGCCTGCTCCTTGGCCTGGAGCTCGTGGGACTCCGCGGTCTGGCGCGCGCGCTGGACGATCTCCTCGGACTGCTCGCGCGCCGCCTGCAGCCGCGCGCGGTATTCGCCCAGCAGCTTCTCCGCCTCCTCGCGCGTGCGCTGCGCCGAGTCGATCGACTCGTCGATCGCCTTCTGGCGCCTGTCCAGCGCCTGCACGATGCGCGGGAACACGAGCCGGCGCAGCACCAGCAGCGTGATCCCGAACGCGATCAGCGTCCAGATCATCACGCCCACGTTGGGGGAGACGAGGAAGTTGCCGCTGCTGGAGGCGGCCAGGGTCGCAGGCGTCATCGTCTCAGCCCAGGAAGAATGCGATCAGGCCGAAGATGAATGCGTAGAACACGATCGCCTCGGTGAGGGCGAACCCGAGCCACTGAATCGAGGTGATCTCGTCGCGCATCTCCGGCTGGCGGGTGACCGCCTCGATCACCTTGCCGAAGATGTACCCGACCCCGACCCCCGGGCCGATGGTGCCCAGGCCGGCGCCCACGCCGAGGGCGATGGCCTTGATCGACTTGGCCATTTCGGCGTTAGCGGTTGTTGCTGCGATGAGAGAGTGCACGAACGCTCCTTGTTGGATCAATGGGACTCGGCGACCGCGCCGCCGAGGTAGATGGCGGTCAGAGTGGCGAAGATGAACGCCTGCAGTCCGGCGATCAGAATCACCTCGAACATGAAGAACAGAATCGCCACGATCAGCGTCAGCGGGCCAAGCGCGGCCACCCCGACGAGCACGACGAGCCCGCCCCCCATGAACAGGATAAGCAGATGGCCGGCGAGCATGTTGGCGAACAGCCTGACCGACAGCGAGATGATGCGCACTAGCTGCGAGATGACCTCGATCGCGAACACGAACGGCACCATGAACGCGCGGGCCGGCACATTGTCCATGCCCGCGGGCAGCCAGCTGTGCAGGTAGCCGATCGGGCCCTTGGCCCGCACGCCCTCGACGTGGTAGCTGGTCCATACCATCAGCGACAGGACCAGCGTGACCGAGATGTTGGCGGTCGCCGCATAGATCTGAAACGCCGGTATGTGAGCGCCGAACAGGTCGAACGTCTCGCCGGTGTTGACGGGCAGCGGCAGATACCCGAGGATGTTCGAGTAGAGGATGAACAGGAACAGCGACCCGATGAACGGAAACCACTTCAGCGCCATCTCGCGGTCGATGTTGTTGGGACCGGCGATGTTGTCGCGCATCACGCTCCACAGAACCTCCACGGCGGTCTGCACACGATTGGGACGCTGCTGCATGCGCCTGGCGATATAGATCATCGTCCCCGCGGTCAGCCCGGCGGCGAGGAGCAGGTAGAACACCGCCTTGTTGATCGACAGGTTGAGCCCTCCCAAGTGGATCGGGACCCAGTCTTCGAGCTTGAACTCGTTCTGCGGCTGATACTCGGTGTTCATCCCGTGCGAGCCGGTCACGGCGAACAGGGCGATCATCAGCGCCAGCAGCAGGCCGAAGGCGATCAGGCCCTTCGCGCGGCGGCTCACCGCGCGCCCCCGTCGGGACGTAGCGAGGTGGCCTCGGGCGCCGCGGCGCCCCGCGCTCTCGCCTGCTCGGCGGTGAGCGGACGCAGGATCATGCGCACGTTGAAGTAGACCGTGAACAGGACGATCACCATCACCGCGGCGGCGAGCCCGGCTTCGTTGTCGCTCAGGCCGACGAGCAGCACGACGATCGCGACGAACCAGCCGCGGGCGATCATCGAGCCGGCGAGCAGGCCGACCACGGTGCGCGGGTCCGTCGAGGCGCCGGCGCGGCGTTCGAGATACACCTGCAGGCCCCGTTGCGCGGTCCACGCGCCGGCGGCTGCGCCCCAGCCGGCGAGCGGCAGGCCGGTTGCCACGAACACGGGCAGGGCGATCACGACCAGCAGCAGGTCGAGGTAGCGGAGCGCTGGGAGCACGTTCAGCTCAGGGCTCGATCCGAAGGACGGTCCGGGACGGTCCGGTGGGCCCCCGACGCCACCGCGAAGCCGCCGATGACCGGCAGGGCACAACCGGCGCGAGCGCGGCCGGCCTCGATGTAGCCTTCGTTGACCTCGAAATCTGGCATCTGTTCTAGCCCTCTGCAGACGCAATTATCCGCGCCCTGCTGGCACGGACCGATGTCCGGAGCCCTCATATCGCTTTCAGCGCTCCTGGACGATCTGTGGCGACCGGTCCAGTCTACCTGGTCTCAGACTTCGTAACAACATTGTGACATGCGCCACGGGGAGCGGGCGGGTTTTGCGGGGGACGATCGCCACGATCAGCATCGCCAGCGCGAGCGTGGCGAGCCCAGCGAGCACGTCCAGCACGTAGTGGTTGCCCGTGGCGAGCACCGCGAGCACGGTCATGCACGGGTACAGCAGCGCCAGCCCACGCAACCACACGCTCCCGTACATGCGCCACACCACGACCGTGCACCACGCTGCCCAGGCCATGTGCAGCGAGGGCATCGCCGCCAGCTGGTTGGCGGCCGAGGCCAGCGCTCCCGTGTGCCAGGAGCCAAACGCGTGCGTGGCGGCCACGACGTCGTTGAAGCCGTCCTGGGTGAGCATGCGCGGCGGAGCCACGGGGTATAGCCAGAACATCGCGAAGGCGATCACGTTCGTCAGCACCAGCACATTGCGCAGCGGCCGGTACAGGTCGGCCCGGCGCCACCACAGCCAGCCCAGCAGGCCGAGCGTGACGATGAAGTGGGCGTTGTCGTAGTAGTCGGAGACGACCAGGCCGAGCGTGTGGTGCGCCGCCAGCCAGCGGTCGAGCCTCAGCTCGGGGTCGATGCCCAGCGAGCGCTCCAGGTTCAGCACTCCCTCGGCGTGGCTCAGCGCGGCGCCCAGGCGCAGCGGGGCGAAGTTCGTGATCGCGTCATACACCCAGCACAGCCACACGATCACCAGCCCCTCGGTCCACCAGCGGGCGCGCGCGACAGAGGTACGCGAGGGTGCCGAGACCGGACCGACCGCGATCGCGGAGCCCGTGCTCCTGTCTATCGAAACGGCGCTGGACAAGCCATCGATCTTATCCGCCGGACCAGCGCTCAGGGAAAGACGGGCTGCAGCCCCCGCTGCGAAAGCGTGTCCAGCACGCGCGGCAGCGCGGCGACCGTGCGCCGCCAGGAGTCGGGCGCGGAGTAGTCGTCGGCGTCGTGCAGCAGCAGCACCGAGCCCTCCCCGGCGCCGGCGGTCACGCGCGCGGCGATCGACGCGGGCGTGGCCCGCGCCTGCCAGTCGCGGCCCCAGTGGCTCCACAGCAGCGTGCGCCAGCCGTGCGCTCGCGCCAGCCGCAGCGCGGTGGCACTGAGCGCGCCGTATGGCGGACGGTACAGGCCTATCGCCCGGCCGGCGGCCGTCTCGATCGTGTCCTGGGCGCGGGCGATGTCCGCGCGCACCTGCCACGGCGCCAAGCGCAAGAGGTTGCGATGGCGGTCACAGTGCAGCCCGATCTCATGCCCGGCGCCAACGATCTCGCCGGCGAGCGCGGGGTTGCGCCGGATCTGCTCGCCGACCAGGAAGAAGGTCGCCCGTACGCCGGCGGCGGCCAGGATCTCGAGTATCGCGGGAGTTCCCTGCGGGTGGGGACCATCGTCGAAGGTGAGCGCGTACCCGCGCCCGCTCGCGGTCGCGCACTCCACATCCAGCCGGCGACGCAGCGCCGGCCAGTAGATGCTGAGGGCGGGCAGCAGATGACATGCGATCGTCAGACCTCCCAGCCCGGCCAGCACGGTCCCGCCCGCGGTGGCGGCCTCGCGAGTGCGATGATCGTGGGTGGACATGGTCGATCTTGTGCTGGGCATCGGGGCCGCCGTGGGCGCGTCCGTCTTCTACAGCCTAGGGATCGCTCTGCAGGCGATGGACGCCAAGGAGGCGCCCCACGAGGACCACCTGCGCCTGGCGCTGGTGTGGGGGCTGATCAGGCGCGGGCGCTGGATGCTCGGCACGGGCCTGTCGATCCTCGGCTGGCCGCTGCAGGTGATCGCGCTGCTGCTCGCCCCACTGGTCGTGGTGCAGCCCGCGCTCGCCGCGGGCCTGCTCGTGCTGGTGTTCGTGGGTCAGCGCATGCTCGGCGAGCACGCCGGCCGCCACGAGCACATCGCGATGGCGGCGATCGTGATCGGCGTGATCGGCGCGGGACTGTGCGCGCCGCCGCGCAGCACGGGTCACACCTCCGAGCGGCTGACGATCCTGCTCGTGCTCGTCGTCCTGGCCGCTGCGAGCCTGCTCCCCTACCTGCTGCGCACCTTTCGCCGCTCGCCCGCCTCGGTGACCATCGTCTGCGCCGGCTTCGCGTTCGGCTGGAGCGGCGTGGCGACCAAGCTCGCCTCCGACGATCTCTCGCACGGGTATTTCGGGGTGGCCATCGCCTGGGGCCTGGCGACGGCCGCGGCCTCCGCGGTGGGCGTGCTGAGCGAGTCGAGCTCCCTGCAGTCGCGCCCGGCGATCCAGGTGGCGCCGGTCGTGTTCGTGACTCAGACGATCGTGCCGGTGGCGCTCGCGCCGGCGCTGTTCGGCGAGCGCTTCTCCGACACCCCGCTCGGCGGCGTCCCGCTCGGGCTCTCGCTGGCGCTGCTGGTGACCGGTGCTGCGGTGCTCGTGCGTTCGCCGCTACTGCTCGCGCTGATGGGCGGCGAGCCGGTCAGCCATGCCAGCGGCTCGACTCCCAGCCCGTCCTTGCCGAGCTCAGAGACCATCCGCTCCAGTCCCGCCACCGAGGCGGAGGACCCGTCGAGCGTGACGACCAGCACTTCGCCGGCGCGCACGGAACGCTGAGGCAGGGCGCTCCACGCGTTCAGGCGCATCGCCCCGCCCACCGGTTTGGCGCCGGCCGTGCGCGCGAGCACGAGCTGTCCGACCGTCAGCCCGCCGCGGGGCTGCAGGAAGTAGAAGCCGTGACGCAGGTGCAGCGCGCGGGCCTGGGCACGCAGCGTGCCGCGCGCCCGGACCCAGCGCAGCAGCGAACCCGATTCTCCGATCGCCGGCAGCAGTTCATCGCCGTGCGCGCGCACCGTGGCAATCGTCGCGGACCGGGGCACGCTGCCTCCGCCGGCGAACGAGACATGGATGTCGCGCCCCGCCAGCTTGGACGCGACGAGCGCCTCCGCGCGCGCGGGCACGCGCACGATCACACCAACGTCGGGCTGAGCGGTCCTGACCCGCGCGAGCGGGTGCACGTGCAGGATCGTCGCCGCCAACAGGGTCACCTCGTCGGTCGACATCGTCCACATACCCATCCCCAGGAACAGCACCAGCGGCGTGACGAGCGCGACCATGCGCAACCGCCACAGCGGGATCGGGATCACGCGCCGGGGCACGTCGAGCACGAGGTCGGCGGCCGTCGGCTCGGCGGGCGCCTTCGGTGCGGACGCCGCGGGCATCATCTCTGCGCTCAGCGCCCCTGCGGCCGGCTCAGCGCCTGCCGCCTGCGCAAGCGCGTGCGCGGGCGTCTCGATCGCCACCGCGGAGGAGGCTTCGGCGAAGCTGGCCTGGACGTGCGCGCGCAGCTCGCTCGTGTCGTTGGCCAGGCGCAGCAGGTTCAGGTCGGCCATCGCGCGCGTGTTCAGCCGCGCGTGTCCGACGGGCAGCCCGTAGGAGACCACCGGCGTGCCCGCGGCCTTGGCCTCCAGGCAGGTGACCCCGCCAGTGGAGTGCACGAGCACGTCGGCCGCCGCCAGCAGTCGCGGCATCTCGTCGGTGAACCCATACACGTGCACGGCCTCCTGGCCGGCGAACTCCTGGCTCAGCTGCTCGCGCAGCTGCTCGTTGCGCCCCGCCAGGCACACGACGGCGCTCACCTCGGGCACGTCCATCAGCTCGCGTACGGCGCCCGTCACATCGCCCACCCCCCAGCCGCCGCCGGAGACGACCACCATCCTGCCCCGCTCGGGCAGGCCCAGCGCGCGGCGAGCCTGCATCGGGCAGCGAGGCTTTGAGAACTCGTCGGAGATCAGCGGGCTGACGAGCTGCGCGCTGCCCACCCCGGCGATGCGCTCGACCGGGCTCATCGACTCCCCGTACATCACCAGGTGCATGTCGATCCCCGGCTGCGCCCAGAAGAACAGGCCGGTCAGGTCGGTGATCGTCGCCACCGTGGGGCAACGGATCGCGTGGGTGCGGCGCAGCCGCGCGAGCACGACGGTCACCGCCGGGTAGGTCGAGACGACAACGTCGGGGTCGTACTCGGCGATCTTGCGCGCCAGCGGGCGCGAGCCGAACAGCCGTAGCAGCCGCCGCGCGGCCCAGCGAATCGGCGCCACGTGCTCGAGCAGCCAGTACACGACCGCGTATGTCCAGGGCATGAACCGCAGCTGCACCCTGTAGCCGTCCTCGACGACCGGCTGCAGCAGGCGCCCCATCGCGGCGAGCCCGTCGATGACGGTCACCTCCGCCGGCTGCCCGGAGTCTTCGATCTGGAGCGCCAGTGCGCGGGCGGCGGCGGCGTGACCCTCACCCACGTCGGCGGAGAGGATCAGAACCCGTCGACCCGGCGGGCGACCCGGCCCTGCGGGCGGTGTGCCCACGCTTGCACGGGGCGAGCTCGATTTGCGTTGGCGGCGGCGGCGCATTTTCTTATACTAAGCTTCGATCGCGTCGCGGGCGGTCCTGCTCAGCGGTCCTGCTCAGACGCCGTTCCCAGACGAGCGCCTCCCGGCAAGCCTGAGCCAGCACCACAGGCTACCCGGCACATCAGATGCTTGCAGGCCGGGTAGACGTAACAATGGTCGCATCGAGGCCACGACTCCGATACCCGGGCGCGCCAGGGCCTCCGCACGGCGGCAGACGAACACGCAAACAGCCCCGGAGAGCAGGTCCGGGAGCGAGCGCCCACCGCCCCGCGCGCTGCGCGCGCTCGGGGCAATCGGCCTGATCGCGATCCTGGCAAGCGTTCTGCTGATCTGCGCCGGCGCGGCGAGCGCCCCATCGATATACGTGCCGGGCCGCAGCGGCGGCTGGCCGGCCTGGATGGCCGGTCCGCTGCGGGGCCTGGGCAGCGGCACGCTCAGCGCCGGCAGCTTTCAGGCGCTGACGCTGATCATGTGCGCCGGCTACGGCGCGACGCTGGTCGCGGCGCGCGGGCGAGCGCTGTCGCTGCGAGCGATCGCCGCGGCGATCGTGGCCGCAAACGCGATCCTGCTGCTGGGCCCGCCGCTGATCTCTCAGGACGTGTTCGGCTACCTGGCGTTCGCCCGCATGGGCGTGCTGCACGGCCTGGACCCGTACACGCACGTCGCGTTCGAAGCCCCCACAGACCCGATCTATCCGTTCGTCGGCTGGCCGTTTCAGCACTCGCCCTACGGACCGCTGTTCACGCTCTCAAGCTACGCCACCGCCCCGCTGGGGCTGGCGGGCGGGCTGTGGGCGCTGAAGGCGGCCGCCGTCGCCGGGAGCCTCGCCGCAGTGGCGCTGAGCACCCGCGCGGCGGGCGCGCTCGGAGGCTCGCGGCGCTACGCCGCGGCGTTCCTCGGCCTGAACCCGGTGATGCTGGAGCTCGCCGTCGGCGGCGCGCACAACGACACGCTCGTGCTCGCCTTCCTCGCGGGAGCGCTCGCGCTGACCGCGGGGACCGCCATCGCATCCGAGGCCGGTGCGGCCCCTGCCGGTGCGACGTCCGCCTCCAGGGACGGCGCGCGGTCCGGCACGTCGCGGGGAGTCCGAGCCTCCCCTCGCTATCGCGCGGGCGCGCTGACCCTGGCCGCCGGCGTGGGTGTCAAGGTCACGGCGGGGGTCGTGCTGCCGTTTCTGGTGCTCGGGGCGGGCGGGGACGGGTCCAGTTGGCGCAAGCGCGGGCGGGTCGCCCTCGCCGCGGTCATCGGCCTGGCGCTGGTGGCGGCGATCGGGCTGGTCGGGTTCGGCTCGCACGCACTCGGCTTCATCGACGCCGTCGGCGAGCAGCAGCAGCTCGTGGCGGTCCACAGCATCCCCGCCGAGACCGCGCGCCTGTTCGGTTTGCACGGAACCCCGAGCTGGTGGCGGCACTGCTTCGTCGTCGCGTTCGCGATCGTGATGGCGTACGCGCTGTGGCGGACCGCGCGCGGCGCGGACTGGCGCGCGGCCGCCGGCTGGAGCACGCTGGCGCTGCTGATGTCCACCGCCTGGCTGCTGCCGTGGTATGCGATCTGGCCGCTGCCGCTAGCCGCGGTCAGCGGCGATCGGCGCCTGCGCGCCGCCACGCTGATCGTCTGCGCCTACGCGATCCTGATCCACCTCTCGCTCGCCGACCCGCTGCTCAGCCCCCCCAAGGTCCACGTCGTCTCCCACCACGTGCACGTCGCCGCGCTCGGTCGCTGAGGAGCCCCCCAGCGCAAGCGGCGGCCGGCCGCCAGCCGGTGCATCGCCGCGCTCAGGCGTTGCGACGGTCCGCTCGTTAGAGATCTGCGACGCCTGCGAACCGCCGCGCTCGGGCGCCGAGACGGTCTGGAACTCGCCCGTCTCGAAGTCCCGCGCCACGTCACGCTCGATCTCCGCGGGTGAGGCGTCCGGGCGCAAACGGCGCAGGCGGATCGCGTCGAGGCGGCGGAACTTGAAGATCTCGAGCACGTATACGAGGTAGACGCTGGCGGCAACGACCAGCATCGCCAACCCCACCATCACGAGTGTCCAGCCGAGGTGCAGCTGGCCTTTGTGGTCGGAGTAGGGCACGAAACGCAACGCGAGCGCGAAGCCGGCGAGCATCAGCGTCCACGCGTAGAGGTACGCGATCGTGCGTCTGCTGGAGAAGCCGATCCGGGCCATGCGATGGTGGAAGTGCTCGCTGTCGGACCGGTAGATCGGCTGCTTGTACTTCAGTCGCTTGAGCACCACGAACGTCGTGTCCAAGAACGGCACCGCGAGCAGGATCAAAGGCAGCACGAACGACACCACAGCCGTCGTCTTGACCGCCGCCTCGACCGTTATCACGCCCATCAAGAGGCCCAGCAGGTTCGCGCCGCAGTCGCCCATGAAGCTCGACGCGGGCGGGAAGTTGTAGATCAGGAAGCCGAGCGCCGCGCCCGCCGTCAGCGCCGCCAGCACGCCCGGCTGCTGGCGGGAGAGGTCGAACGCGATCACCGCCATCGCCGCGGCGATGATCGCGCACACCCCCGCCGCCAGACCGTCGACGCCGTCGGAGAAGTTGACTACGTTCATCATCGCCACGAGCCCGATCACGGTGAGCACGGGCCCGGCGTTCGTCACGCCGGCATTGGGAAAGTGCAGTTTGCCGACGAACGGCAGCGTGATCGTCTTCACCGCCACGCCGTAATGCACGACGATCACCGCCGCCGCCACCTGCCCGACGAGCTTGACCGCGGGCGGGAGATCGAAGCGGTCGTCCAGGGCGCCCACGACCGTGATCAGCGCAGCGCCGATCAGCACGCCGTGCCACAGCTCGTGCTCTTGGTAGTAGCCGCCCGGCAGCCACAGCAGCATCGCGATCAGCACCCCGGCGAAGATCGCCAGCCCTCCGAGCAGCGGTGTCGGACGTTCGGACAGACCGCGCTCGCGTGGTTCGTCGATCGCGCCCACAGCCCGGGCGAGCCGCATGCTCAGCGGCGTCAGCAGCGCGGTCACGGCCGCGGCCGTCAGGAATGCGTAGAGCGCGTCGAGTGGGGTCGGATGCGCCATCGACTCTCGCACAGCATCGCAGGCCCCGGGGTCGTACGCGCCCGCGGAACCGCCAAGTGGCTCTTTAGGCCGGTGTGGAGATGTTCTACTTTTAAACTGGGTATAACTATAGTTACACGCAGTTCAAAATCTTTATCACAACACCTCCTCCCTTTATCTTCCTGTCACATTTCCGTCACGATTGCGTCATCACGCAGGAGATCACATCTCGTGTGTGAGAGAGAGGGAGAGAAGACCCTCATAGACCCTCGTACAGCGGGTAGCGCTCCACGATCGCCTGCACTCGCCCGGACAGCTCACCGGCATCCCGCGCGAAGTCGGCCGTGAGGAGCGCGGCCGCGATGATCTGGCCGACCTCTTCGAAATCCTCGCGCTGCAGCCCGCGTGTGGCCAGGGCCGGCGTGCCGATGCGCAGTCCCGAGGCCTCCATCGGTGGGCGCGGATCGAACGGCACGGCGTTGCGGTTGACCGTGATCCCCACCTCGTGCAGCCGGTCCTCCGCCTGCCTGCCGCTCAGCTCGGGCTGGAGCGCGCGCAGATCGACCAGCGCCAGATGCACGTCGGTGCCGCCGGTGAGTACGTCGATGCCTCCAGGAGACGAGCTGGCATCAGCCGGGGGGCCAGCATCTGCCGGGGCGCTGGGGACGCTCCCACCTGTCGAGGGCCGGGGATTCATGAGTGCCTCGGCGACCGCCTGGGCGCCCTGTACCGTGCGGCGCTGACGCTCGGCGAACAGCTCGCTTTTGGCGATCTGCAGCGCCACGGCCTTGCCGGCGATCACATGCTCCAGCGGACCGCCCTGCTGACCGGGAAACACGGCGGAGTCGATCTTCTTCGCATGCTCCTCCTTGCACAGGATGATCCCCGCGCGCGGACCGCCGAGCGTCTTGTGGGTCGTCGTAGTGACGACATCGGCGCCAAACTCGATCGGGTTGGGGTGAAGGCCCGCGGCGACGAGCCCGGCGAAGTGCGCCATGTCGACCATCAGCAGCGCCCCGACCTCGTCGGCGATCTCGCGGAAGCGCACGAAGTCGAGCCGGCGCGGATAGGCCGACCAACCGGCGAGCAACAGCTTGGGGCGGCGCTCGCGCGCGATGCGAGCGACCTCGTCCATGTCGATCAGGCTGGTCTCGCGATCGACCTCATAGGCGGCGATCTCATACAGTCGCCCTGACACGTTGATCTTCATCCCATGCGTCAAATGCCCGCCATGCGCGAGCGACAGGCCCATGATCGTCTCGCCCGGCCGTAGCAGCGCGTGGTAGACGGCGGTGTTGGCCTGCGCGCCGGAGTGCGGCTGGACGTTGGCGTGCTCTGCGCCGAACAGTGCCCGGGCACGATCGATCGCGAGTTGCTCGGAGACGTCCACCCACTCGCAGCCGCCGTAGTAGCGCCGGCCGGGATAGCCCTCGGCGTACTTGTTGGTCAGCACGCTGCCCTGACATTCCAGGACCGCCCGCGGGACGAAGTTCTCCGAGGCGATCATCTCCAGCGTTCCCTGCTGGCGGGACAGCTCGCCGCGCAGCGCGGCGGCCACCTCGGGATCGACCTCCTCCAGCGGGCGGTCGAAGTAGTCTGGGGCGAGGTCGGCGGCGGTACTGAGGTTGGACATAATGGCGCACTCCTTTGGCGGGCGAGAACGTTCTATGCCCAGGCGCGCGGCTTGGCGATCCGCCGCTCCCCGGTGGTCAATTCCACCCAAGCGCCAGTCGCGACGGCGCAGTTCGAGGCTAGCAGGAGCCGAGCATCCGCTCAATCTCGCCCGCTCCGAGCGGACCGGCGCGCACGATGCGCCACCGCCCCGAGCGCTCGTAGTCGCGCAGGTCGAGCACGGTCGAGGCGAGTCCGGGCAGCTCGCCGCCGTCGAGCACGAGGTCGGCGCCAGCGCGGATCGACTCCGGGACCTCGGCCAGGCGGCGCGCCTCGGGCTCGCCCGAGAGGTTGGCGCTCGACTGCAGCAGCGGCCGATCGAGCGCGCCCAGCGCGGCCAGGCGATCGGTCAGCAGCGGGACGCGCAGGCCGAGGGCGCCGGACCCTTCGGCTACGGGGGACCCGTCCGCTCCAGGAGACCCGTCCGCCCCCGACTCCATCCCCGCGGACACCATCTGCCCCGGCCCGCACGCGAGCGGATAGCGGTGCGCGCGGTTTCCGAGCAGCAGCGTCAGCGGACCGGGCAGCAGCGCTTCCAGTGCCGCGCGCTCGCGGGGGGCGAGATCGTCTGACAGCGCCCGCAAGGCCGAGTTGAGCGCGAAGAACATGACCGCCGCCGGGCGCATTGCCGGGCGGGCCGGCGGGTACCCCTTCAATTCGTACAGCCGCTTCACCGCGAGCTCGGTCTCGGGGTCGCAGCCGAGGCCGTAGACGGTGTCCGCCGGAAACAGGACCACACCCGCGCTGTCAAGGCACGTCCGCATGAGATCGACATCGGCGGTGCTCAGCGCACCGGCGCTTGACGACCGCCCATTCACCGGCTGCCCACCACGACCCGCTCGATCCCGGCCAGGTCGCGCTCGGCGCGCACCGCAGCAAAGCCCGCGGCGCGCATCAGCTCGGCCACGGCGCCGGCCTGTCCGGCGCCGATCTCGACTGCGAGCAGGCACACGCTCGCGCGAGCGCCCGCCTGCGCGACGAGCGGACGGATGACGTCGAGCCCATCCGGCCCGGCGAACAGAGCGCCAGCGGGCTCGTGGCGCAGGATCTCCGGCGCCAGCGAGGCCCGGTCGGACTCGGCCACGTACGGCGAGTTGGAGAGGATCGCATCGAACACGCCGGGCACGCCCTCGAGCAGATCGGCGTGCAGCCACTGGACGCGGTCAAGCCCCAGCCGCGCCGCGTTGGCGCGCGCGACGGCCAGCGCATCGTCGCTGAGGTCGCTGCCCGTAATGGTCAAATCGGGACGCTCGTCGGCAAGCGCCAGCGCGACCGCGCCGCTGCCGGTGCCCACGTCGAGCACGCGCGCGCCCCGCGGCAGCGCCGCGACAGCCAGCTCGACCAGCAGCTCGGTCTCCGGGCGGGGGATCAGCACACGATGATCCACGGCCAGCTCCAGGCGGCGGAAATGGCGGGTGCCGGTGATGTAGGCGACGGGCTCGCGCTGCACCGCCCGCCGGCGCACGGCGTCCCGTAGCGCCCGCACGGCCGGTCCCGAGACGGCGAGGTCGGGATCGCTCAGCAAGCGCTCGCGCGCGACGCCGAGCACGTGCGCGATCAGCAGTTCGGCGTCCAGTCGCGGGGTCTCACAGCCGGCCGCGGCGATCGCCGTGATCGCGCTGTCCAGCGCCTCACGCGCGCGCGTTCCAGACTCGACGCCGCTCACCGCGAGCCCACGTCCCCGGTGTCCGCGCGCCT
This sequence comes from uncultured Solirubrobacterales bacterium, assembly GCA_963808385.1. Taxonomy (GTDB): domain Bacteria; phylum Actinomycetota; class Thermoleophilia; order Solirubrobacterales; family Solirubrobacteraceae; genus Palsa-744. The sequence continues at coordinate 93,221 of CAWEFQ010000015.1, forward strand.
GCGCCCCGCCGGCAGCCATCTCGCCGAGGCCGTACCGCTGCGGACCCAGCCGCGCCCCACTGTCATCTGCCCACAGATCACGCCGCGGCCTGGGCCGCCAGCCGCGCACGCCGCTCGTCCGCCTGCAGCGCGGCGGTGATCTCATCGAGCTGCCCCTCCAAGACCTGGTCGAGGTTGTGGACGGTGAGCTTGATGCGATGGTCGGTGACGCGGCGCTCGCCGTAGTTGTATGTGCGGATCTTCTCGGCGCGGTCGCCCGTGCCGACCTGCGAGCGGCGGTCCGCGGCGAGCTCGGCCTGCTGCTCGGCCAGGGCGCGCTCGTACAGCCGTGCGCGCAACACGCGCAGCGCGCGCTCGCGGTTTTGCAGCTGAGACTTCTCGTCCTGCATCGAGACGACGATCCCCGAGGGCCTGTGCGTGACGCGCACCGCCGAGTCGGTCGTGTTGACCGACTGCCCGCCGGGGCCCGACGAGCGGTAGACGTCGATCTGCAGCTCGTTCGGGTCTATCTGCACGTCCACCTCCTCGGCTTCGGGCAGCACCGCGACGGTCGCGGTGGAGGTGTGCACGCGCCCCTGGGACTCGGTCTCGGGGACGCGCTGCACGCGGTGGGTGCCGCCCTCGAACTTGAACACCGAGTAGGGCGGGTGGGGACCGGATCCTCGAATCGCGAACGTGTACTTGCCCTCGCCGACGTCCATCGACTCGGTGGCGAACCCCAACCGCTCGGCGTAGCGGGTCAGCATCCGGTACAGGTCGCCCGCCCACAGCCCGGCCTCCTCGCCGCCCGCGCCGCCCTGGATTTCGACGATCACGTTGTGCTCGTCGTTGGGGTCGCGCTCGATCATCGCCAGGCGGATCTCCTCCTCGATCTCCTCGATCCGTTCGCGCGCCCCGTTCAGCAGCTCGCGCAGCTCGGGGTCCTCACCGTCCTCTGAGATCAGCTCTTCGGCCCCGGCGGCGTCATCGCGCGCGCGCCGCCACTGCGCGGCCAGCCCGGCGGCGGGCTCGAGCTGGCGGTAGGCGCGGCCGGCCGCCGCGTAGCGCTCGCGGTCGGAGATCACCTCGGGGTCGGTCATCTGCGCGCCGAGCTCGGCAAAGCGCGTCTCGATCTGCTCGACGAGGTCTTCGATCATGCAAAGGAGTCTAGGCGCGGTCCGGCAGTGGAAGGCCATCAGACGCTCCCAGAAGCCTCAAAGTCCCAATCAACTCCCGGTGACGACAGATTGGGGAATTGCCCCTACGCCACGACCTCCACGCCGACGAGGTCGGCAGCCGACAGCTCCCCCGGCGTCTCGCGCTCCAAGACCGCGTCGAGCGCGGCGATCGCGACCGCGAGCTGGTGCAGGTCGGGCTCGCGCGTGGTCAGCAGCTGCAGCTGCATGCCCGGCCACATGATCGCGCGCACCCACGCGCGGTCGCGGTGGCGCCCGGCGAACTTGATCAGCTCGAAGGAGATGCCGGCGATCAGGGGCACTCCGAGGATGCGGGTGAGCACGAGCCAGTACCAGGCAGGCAGCCCGATCGGGGCGAACACGAAGATCGCGACGATCATCACGACGAGCAGAAAGCTGGTGCCGCAGCGCGGGTGCAGCCGCGAGAACCGCCGGGCGTTCACGGGCGTCAGGGGCAGGCCGGCCTCGAAGCAGGAGATCGTCTTGTGCTCGGCGCCGTGGTACTCGAACACGCGGCGCAGATCGCGGATGCGCGAGAGCAGGACCATGTAGGCGAGGAATATTGCCGTCCTGATCACCCCCTCGATCACCCAGAACAGGACCGAGCTGTGCAGCTGCCCCTTGATCAGGCTGGTCAGGCCGACGGGGATCAGGAAGAACAGGACGATCGCGAAGGCGACCGCGACGACGACGGTGCCGGCCCACACTCCACGCGGGATCTCCTGGGAGCTCCCCTCCTCCCGTTCACGATCCTCGACCACGTCCCCCTCTCGATCCTCGACTATGTCTCGATCCTCGACTATCTCTCCCTCTCCCTCTCCCTCTCTCTCTCTCTCCTCTCCCGTCGCGCCCTCCTTCCCCTGCTCACCGGCCTGCGCCGGCGGGAGCTGGGCGTTGGCCGAGAGCTCGAGCGCGCGAAAGCCGATCGCCAGCGAGCCACCCAGAGCGACGACTCCGCGCAGGATCGGCAGGCGCAGGACGCGATGGCGGCGCAGAGCGGAGTCGAGCGCGAACGCGCTGACCTCGATCTCACCGAGCGCCGCCTCCTCAGGCGAGCGGTGGGACTCCAGCAGCTGCTCGCGCGTGGGCTTGCGCACCGCCACCGCCCAGTTGCCAACGCCGCGCATCATCACGCCCTCGAGCACGGCCTGGCCGCCGAGGGGAGCGTCGCGCCCGGCGCTCAGCTGGGCGATCTCCGATTCCTCGCCGTCGCGATCGAGAGCCCCGTCCGCGTCGATCTCCGGCGCGTCCGCCCTCAGCACTGGAGCGGCCGGCGGCGAGGCGGCCATCGGCCTGCTAGGAGGCCTTGCCGGCCTGGGCGGAGCGCCGGCGGCCCTTGGCCATGCGGCGCTGGAAACGCTCGACGCGCCCGCCCGTGTCGACGAGCTTCTGCCGGCCGGTGTAGAAGGGGTGGCAGTTTGAGCAGACCTCGACGTGTAGCTCCTCGCGCGTGGCGCGCGTGGTGAACTCGGCGCCGCAGGTGCAGCGCACGTGGGCGGTCGTGTAGGTGGGATGGATCTCGGCCTTCATGCTCAGATCATTCTAGCGGGGAAGCCGCGGCCGCGGGCGTGGGGGTTGCGGGCGCGGGCTGCGCGCAGCGCGGGGTGCGCAGTTCGTCGCGGCGCACGACGCGTCCGTGCGGGCCGCTCCAGCGGAACGTGATCAGCGCGCGGTAGTAGGCCGGCGCGGCGAGGTTGGTGACCTGTTCCAGGTGCCGGTAGGAGCGCACGCCGGGATCGGCGGTGCGCCACACGCCGACGCCCGGCGCCAGCACCGGGCGATAGCCGGTTTCGCCGGGCGTGCGCTCGAGCAGTTCGATGCGCATCGACATGCGCGTTGCGCCCGGGATCATCGTCATTTCCCCGGCGAACGTGGCCGAGCGTTCAGCGGGTTCGCCGCTGATCAGGCACTGCTGCAGCGTGGCCGAGTCGGCGGGTTGGTCCGCGCGCGCGGGGATCGCATCAGCCCACAGCAAGGTCAAGCCGCAGGCAAGCGCGGGTAGGAGGCGTCGTCGTCGCCCGTGAATGGTCAGGTCCATGGAATCCCTCTAACACCATTGCGACCCGCATGTTTCGCCCCGCCGCCGCGGATCTCAGGTGATCTGGTACAGGGGACCGTCGCCCCCCTCTGGCACGGTCAGGCGCCCGCCCTTGGCGGTGATCGCCCCGCATTGTACGCAGTTGGTGTAGTTGACGATCACGTCCACGTCGCCGGATTCGTCCCCACCCTCCCCGTCCTCGGGGATCTCATACACGCCCGCGGGGCACATCCACAGCCAGGTCTCGGCGATCTCTCGCGGAACGTGTTTCTGCACGCGGATGTGGTTCGGGGCGTCGTCGCGGGTGGCGTTGCCGGTGATGAACACCGAGGAGAGCTTGTCGAAGGTGTACTTGCCGTCGGGCTTGGGGTAGGAGTCCTTGGTCTTGCCGATGAACATAGGCTGGGCGTCGTTGCGGTGCAACGCCCAGCGCCCTCCTGGGAAGCGGCCTTTAGTGGCGATCATCAGGTTGATCAGCGGCCCGCCCTTGATCAGGCCTTTGGAGAACGGCTGGCGCGTGTTGCGCTGTTCCCACAGATCCTTGCCGATGATCGAGTCCTCGACAGCCTGCTCATAGGGTTCAAAGCTTGTCTCTCCGCGCTTGAGCGCAGAATAGATCGCCTCAGCGGCGAGCATGCCCGACTTGATCGCGTAGTGCACGCCCTTCAGCGACGCGAGGTTCATGATCCCCGCTGCGTCGCCGACGAGCACCGCCCCCGGCATCGAGACCTTGGGCATCGCCCAGTAGCCGCCGGCGGGCAGCGCCTTGGCGCCCCACGCGACGCGTTCACCGCCGTCGAGCACCTGACGCACGAGTGGGTGGGTCTTGAACTGCTGCAGCAGGTCGTGCGCAGAGGTCGTGGCGTCGGCGTAGTCCAGGTCGAGCACAAAGCCGATGCTGACCAGGTCATCGCCGGTCTTCGCGTCCTTCATCGGGTACATCCACGAGCCGCCGATCTGGTGGTACTTGGCGGAGATCTTCAGCGGCCAGCCGGCAACCGTGTGAATCACGCGGTCCAGCGGCTTGGTCACCTTCCAGACCTCCTTCACGCCGAGCTCCCATACCTGCGGCTCGCGCCCGTCGGCGAGGTCGAACTCCTTGATGGCGGCGCCCGTGATGTGTCCCCAGCAGCCCTCGGCGAGCACGGTCGCCTGAGCCTTGATGTCGGTGCCGGGCTCGAAGTTGCCGAGCGGCTCGCCGTCCTTGCCGCGGCCCTTGTCGCCGGAGCGCACACCCACCACCCGTCCGTCCTCGACGATCAGCTGCGTGGCGGAGGTCTCGGTGAGAATGTAGGCGCCCGCCTCCTCGGCCTGGCGCTGCTGGTAGCGCGCGAGCGCGGACACGGAGATCACCTCGTTGCCGTGGTTGCGCTGCGGCGGTGGCGGCGGGATACGGATCTTCGTCTTACCGTTGGGCAGGATGTAGATCGCCTCCTTCTTGACCTCCCCGAACGCAAACCCCTCCGTGCGCCAGTCCTCGCGGGTCATGTGCGGAAACAGCTCTTGCAGTGGCCCCGGGCGCATGACCGCGCCTGAGAGGTTGTGCCCGCCGCACGTCTTGGCCTTCTCGATCACCGCCACCGGCACCTCGCCCAGGCGCTCCATTAGATCGCCTCCCGCCCGCCCATCCTCGCCCAGCAGCGCCAGCAGGCGGTTGGCGCAGGCCAGGCCCGCGGTGCCGCCGCCGACGATCGCCACGCCGACCTCGATCAGCTCGTCCTCTGCGTCCAGACCGCGCTTGACGAACTCCTTCTGCGAGTCCACCGGGGGCGGGAAGGCCGCAGGTACGACCTTCCCGTTGTGGGAACCGTTGTGAGATGACATCGCTCTACGCTCCTTTTCGTTCGTCGCGCTCGCGCATCCGCTCCACCAGGGCGGGTGGGAATCGATTCCTCAGCTGCCCTTCTTGGCCTTCACGGCCTCTGTCAGCTTCGGCAGGATCTTGTTCAGATCGCCGACGATGCCGAGGTCGGAGAACTCGAAGATCGGCGCGTTGGAGTCCTTGTTGATCGCGACGATGTTCTCCGAGGCCTGCATCCCGACCTTGTGCTGGATCGCGCCGGAGATCCCGGCCGCCAGGTACAGCTTCGGCGCGACCGTCTTGCCCGTCTGGCCGATCTGCGCGGCGTACGGGTACCAGCCCGCGTCCACAACCGCGCGCGTGGCGGCGACGGCCGAGTTGCCGCCGAACGCCGCGGCCAGGTCCTCGGCGAGCTGGAACCCCTCGGCCTTGCCGAGGCCGCGCCCGCCGGCGACGAGGATGTCGGCGCCCTCGATGTCCACGTCCGCGCCGCGCTGCTCGCCGCGCGCGATCATGCTCGCCTGGCCGGCGTGCGGGCTCAGCTCGAAGCTCAGCTGCTCCACCGGCGCGGCCGTGCCGGGCGCGGACTGCCTGATCTCAAACGCGTTCAACCGCCCGATGACGATGCCGACGTCCGAGCGGTATTTGATCTCGGAGATCGAGGAGTCGCCGAGGATCGGGCGCTCGGCGATCAGCTCGCCGTTCTCCGCGCGCACCGCCGTGACCTCCATCGCGACGCCGGCGCCCAAGCGCGCGGCCAGGCCCGCGCCGATCTCAAAGCCGAGCAGGCCGCCGCCGAACAGCGCGTAGGAGTAGTCGCCGCCGGAGATGGCCGCGGCCATCGCGTCGACGACCGGCTGGGCCAGGCCCTCGGGGCCCTCGGCGACGAGCGCCTTGGAGGCGCCGTACTCGCCCAGCGAGGCGGCCAGCTCCTGCGGGACGTTCTCGCCGAGCAGGATCGCGTGCGCCTCGCCGCCCAGCTCCGCGGCCAGCTTGGCGCCCTCGGAGACCGCCCCGAGCGAGTTCTTGTTGATCGCGCCGTCGTAATGCAGCGCGTAGACCAGGATGTTTGCCATTTAGATCAACTTCCTCTCGTCGAGCCAGGCCACTATCTGCTCGACCGTCTCGTTGGTGTCCTCGTCCTCGATGATCTGCCCGGCCGCCTTCGCCGGCGGCGCCTTGGCGGAGACCCACTGGGCGGCGGAGTTATCGCCGCCGACCCTGCCCGCGTCGATGCCGACGTCGGCGGCGGTGACCGCCTCCAGGGGCTTCTTCTTGGCGCCCATGATCGCCTTCAGCGAGGGGTAGCGCGGCTCGTTGATCGCGTCGCCGACGGAGATGACCGCGGGCAGCTTGATCTGCACGGTGTCATACCCGTACTCGGCCTGGCGCTCGCAGCGCAGGGATCCGGGTCCCACCCCCCCCTCGACGTCCATCTTGATCACCTGCGTCAGCGAGGGCATGCCCAGGTGCTCGGCCACGACCGCGCCGATCGTGTAGCACTCGCCGTCGTCGGACTGCTGGCCGAGCAGCACCAGGTCGGGGCTCTCGCGTTGCAGCGTCTGCGCCAGCGCGTAGCCGGTGGCGGCCACATCCGAGCCGGCGACGGCCGGATCGGAGAGGTGCACCGAGCGGTCGGCGCCGAGCGAGACGGCCTTGTGCAGCGCGCGCACGGCGCTGTCCGGGCCCATCGTCACGGCGACGATCTCCTCGACGGGGACGACGCCGCCTTCCTTGATCTGCATCGCCGCCTCGATCGCGTGCGTGTCATACGGGTTGAGATTCTTCTCGCCGCTGCGGTCCATGCGCCCCGTCGAGAGATCGATGCGCTTCTCGACGGCGGCGTCCGGGACCTCCTTCACCAGGACGCATATCTTCATTTGGTCTGCTGCTCCTTCGGGGGGGTGTCCGGGGTATCTCCGGGGAATGTGGTCTGGGGGGTGTGGCTCGGGTTCGAGGGTGTGGCTCGCGGGGTGTCCGGGAGGTGTGCCCGGGTGGGATTCGCGGATGTGTCGACTCTTATCCTACCTGGTCCGGCGGTTGACTGACGAGTCAATCGGTTTTTACGGAGTCCCGGATGAAGTCCACGATCGACTGCGTCGAGGCGCCGGGTGTGAACACCTCGGCCACGCCCAGTCCCTTCAGCGCGGGGATGTCCTCGGCGGGGATCGTGCCGCCGACCGTGACCACGACGTCGTTCACGTCCTGCTCGCGCAGCAGCTGCACGATGCGCGGCACGAGCGTCATGTGCGCGCCGGAGAGGATCGACAGCCCGACGGCGTCGGCGTCCTCCTGGATCACGGTCTCGACGATCTGCTCGGGCGTCTGGTGCAGGCCCGTGTAGATGACCTCCATGCCGGCGTCGCGCAGCGCGCGCGCGATGATCTTCGCGCCGCGATCGTGCCCGTCCAGGCCCGGCTTGGCGACGACGACGCGGATCTTGCCGCGGTGGATCTCGGGGGAGGATGCGGAGGCAGTGGGCGAGGTCACGGGCAGGCAGAGGTTATTGCCGCGAGGCCGCCCGGCGTTCTCACGTGGTCGGCGCGACGCATCCCCCGCGCCTGCTTTGCGGCGCCGGACGCGCAACTCGGCAGGCGCCTGGTGGCAGGGGAACGCCCATCTACCCGCGGTCCACGTCCGCGCGGGCGCCGGCGCGTCCCCGGGCAAGTCCGCCCAGACCGCCCAGCGCGGCGGCGCCGGCGACCCCGGCGAAGATCTTCAGGCGCCGCCCCAGCCGGTCGAGGTGCACGATCTCCCAATCCTCCTCCAGCGCGATCCGGCGCAGATCGGCGTCGGGGTTGACGACGACCGGGTTTCCGACCGCGCGCAGCATCGGCAGGTCCGACTCGGAGTCCGAGTAGGCGTAGGAGGCGCCCAGGTCGATCGCCTCGCTCGCGGCCAGCTCGCGCAGCGAGATGACCTTGCCCTCGCGGTAGTTGAACGGCCCCGCGGCGCGGCCGGTGTAGCGGCCGTCGCGCACCTCCAGGCGGGAGCCCACGCCGCCGTCGAAGACGAGCACGTGGGCCATCAGGTCGGCCATCTCCTGGGAGGCGGCGGTGACGATGTAGACGGGCCGCCCCGCGTCCTGGTGACCGTAGGCGCGCTCTAGCATCTGCGGATACAGCCGCGGTAGCACCCCGGCGAGCACGCGCGGAGACATGCGCTGCAGATCGCGCACCGCGACCCCCGCGAGCATCTGCCCCACGCGGCCTGCGCACCTCGTCGGCCCAGTCGTCGGTCGAGCCGCGCAGGCGAAAGCGCAGGTTCTGCCAGAGATCCCCCAGCAGGCGCCCGCGGGTGATCATCCCCGCCTCATAGGCGGCGCGCGCGAAGAAGATCCCCGAGGAGCCCGCCATCAGGGTGCGGTCGAGGTCGAAGAACGCCGCCGCGCGCGGAGCGGGCTCGGTCATCTCAGACGCGCAGGATGACCGCGTCGCCCTGGCCCCCGCCTGAGCAGATCGCCGCGCAACCCAGACCCCCACCGCGGCGGCGCAGCTCGTAGACGATCGAGCCGAGCAGGCGCGCGCCGGAGGCCCCGATCGGATGACCGAGCGCGATGGCGCCGCCGTTGACGTTGACGCGGTCCTCATCGATGCCGAGCACGCGGATCGAGTTGAGCGTGACCGAGGCGAACGCCTCGTTGATCTCCCACACATCGATCTCCTCTGCCCCCAAACCGGCCTTCTCCAGCGCCTTCTTGGCGGCGGCGGCGGGCGTCCGGGCGAGGTAGGCGAAGTCGTCGGCGGACTGCGCGTGGGCGACGATCTCGGCCAGCGCCTCCTTGCCGTTGGCCGTGGCCCATTCCTCCGATGCCACGACCAGTGCCCCACCGGCGTCGTTGACGCCGGGAGAGTTGCCGGCGGTGTGCGAGCCATCCTTGCCGACGAGCCCGGGGAGCTTCGCGAGCACCTCCAGCGAGGTGTCGCGGCGGGGGGCCTCGTCGACCTCGACGATCGTCTCAGCGCCCTTCTTCCCCGTCACGGTCACCGGCACGATCTCCTCCGGCAGCCGCCCCTCGTCGGTCGCGGCCAGTGCGCGCTCGTGCGAGCGCAGCGCCCAGCGGTCGAGGTCGGCGCGAGTGATCTCGAGCTCGTCTGAGACCTCGGTCGCCTCGATGAACATCTGCTTGCCCGAGAACGGGTTGGTGAGGCCGTCGTGGACCATCGCGTCCAGGGCGGTGACGTCGCCCATGCGAAAGCCGAAGCGCGCGCCCGGAAGCAGGTAGGGGGCCTGGGACATCGACTCCATGCCCCCGCCGACGCCGACCTGCATGTCGCCGGCGCGGATCGCCTGGTCGAGGATCACGCAGGCGCGCAGGCCCGAGGCGCAGACCTTGTTGATCGTCTCCGATGAGACCTCCTTTCCGATTCCCGCCTTGATCTGCGCCTGGCGCGAGGGGATCTGGCCCTGGCCGGCCTGCAGCACCTGGCCCATCACGACGTGCTCGACCTGCTCGGGCTCGACCCGGGCGCGCTCCAGCGCGGCCTCGATCGCCACGCCGCCGAGGGTGGTCGCGTCAAGCGAGGACAGGCCGCCGCCCATCTTGCCGATGGGGGTGCGCGCGGCGCCGAGGATCACGGTCTTGGGCATGGTTATCGGGGCTCTCCTGGGGTCGGGGGACGAGGCGGCTGAAGCGATGAGAGATCGAGAATGCTAGCGGTGCGGGTATCGTGCCCGAACTCGTGCAGGTAACAACTACGACACAACCAGGCACGGACACGGATGCCGACACCGTGGTGGTAGGCGCGTTCGAGGGCGAGGACCCGTCCGGCACTACCCCCGCGGAGGTCGGCGAGCTGCTGAGCTCGGGCGAGGCACGGCGCTCGCTGAAGGCGCTCGGCCTGACGCACGCGCAGGGCAAGCGCTGGCTCCTCGTGGGGCTGGGTGACCGCGCGGATCTCACTGCCGAGCGCGCGAGGGTGGTCGCGGCCGCCGTGCACGCACGGGCGCTCGAGATCGGCACGCGGGCGCTGTGCGCGCAACTGGGATCTGGGGTTGGCGGGGAGATCGCGGCGGCGTTCGTCGAGGGGACGATCCTGGCGGACTACCGGTTCGAGCTGTACAAGTCAGCTGCGTCGGGGGACGCGGGTGCGCGGGGTGGTGGGGCGCAGACCAGCGGTACGCAGGATGGCGGTAGGCAGGGTGGCGGCGAAGCCCCGGCCAAGCACCTGCAGCGCCTGATCGTCTCGGCCCCGGACGGGCCAGGCGGAGAGAGCGGCGAGGATGAGCTGGGGACGCGCGTCGCCCGCGCGGTGCTGGTGGCCGAGGCGGCGAACAGCGCGCGCGAGTTGCAGAACCGCCCGGCTAACGACCTGACGCCGACGGCGCTCGCAAAGTACGCGGTCGGGCTGGCCGAGGAGATCGAGGCGCTGTCGGTCGAGGTGGAGGGGCGCGCCGGGATTCAGGCGCGCGGGATGGGCGCGTTCGCGGCGGTCGCCCAGGGCTCAGAGCAGGAGCCCGCGCTGATCACGCTCCGCTACGAGCCGCCCGGCGAGGCGGCCGGCGCCGGGGTGGCCGGTCCGCTGCTCGGGTTCGTGGGCAAGGCCGTGACGTTCGACAGCGGCGGCATCTCGCTGAAGCCCGGGGCGAAAATGGCGGAGATGAAGTTCGACATGTCCGGTGGCGCCGCCGTGATCGAGGCGGTCGCGGCGATCGCCAGGTTGGGACTGGGAGTGAGGCTGGTGGCCGTCGTCGGCGCGACCGAGAACCTGCCGAGTGGACGCTCAGTCAAGCCCGGGGACATCGTGACCGCGGCGAACGGGACGACGATCGAGGTCAACAACACCGACGCCGAGGGCCGGATGGTGCTGGCCGACTGCCTGTGCCACGCTGTGGCGCTCGGGGCCGAGCGGATCGTGGACCTGGCAACGCTGACGGGCGCGGTGATCGTCGCGCTGGGCTCGACCTACTCCGGGCTGATGAGCAACGACGACGAGCTCGCCGAGCGCGTCATTGAGGCGGGGGCGCACACGGGCGAGATCGCGTGGCGGCTGCCGCTCCATGAGGAGTACGACGAGCTGATCAAGGGCACGTACGGGGATCTCGACAACGCGCCCGAAGCGCGCAAGGCGGGCACGATCGTGGGCGCGGCGTTTCTGTCGAGCTTCGTCGGCGAGGTGCCCTGGGCGCACCTGGACATCGCCGGCTCGGCATGGGATCTGGGGCGCGAGTACGTCGGCAAGGGCGCGTCGGGGTACGGCGTGCGCCTGCTGGTCGAGCTCGCGCGGTCGTACTGCGCGTAGAGGGCGCGGGGCACCGATCGTCATGGACTTCGACCTGAGCCCCGAGCACGAGCTGATCAGGCGCACGGTCAGGGAGTTTGCCGAGGGCGAGGTAGCTCCGGTGGCGGAGGAGCTCGACCGCACGAAGTCGTTCCCGTACGAGATCGTGGCGAAGCTGGGCGCGCTGAACCTGATGGGCATCCCGTTCCCGGAGGAGTACGGCGGCGGGGGCGGCGACACGCTGGCGTACGCGCTGGCGGTCGAGGAGCTGACGCGAGTGGACTCCTCGGTGGCGATCACGCTGTGCGCACACACCTCGCTGGGAACCCAGCCGGTGTATCTGTTCGGCTCGGAGGAGCAGAAGCGCGAGTGGCTGCCGCGGCTGTGCTCGGGACAGCGGCTGGGCGCGTTCGGCCTGACCGAGCCCGAGGCGGGGTCGGATGCCGGCAACGTACGCACGCGCGCGCATCTGCAAGACGGCGAGTGGACGATCAACGGCGCCAAGCAGTTCATCACGAACGCCGGCACGGACATCTCTGGGATGGTCTGTATCACCGCACGCACCGCCGAGGAGGAGATCTCGAACATCATCGTCGCGAACGGGACGCCCGGCTACGAGCAGGGCGAGCCGTACAGAAAGATGGGCTGGAACGCGTCGGACACGCGCCCGCTGACGTTCACGGAGTGCAGGGTGGCGCAGGAGAACCTGCTGGGGCCGCGCGGGGCCGGGTTCAAGCAGTTCCTGCATATTCTCGACATCGGCAGGATCGGCGTGGCGGCGATGGGCGTGGGGCTCGCGCAGGGGGCGCTGGATCAGGCGCTTGAGTACGCGAAGGAGCGCAGGGCGTTCGGCAAGCCGATCTCCAAGTTCCAGACGATCGCAGCGAAGCTGGCGGACATGTCGGTCGAGATCGAGGCGGCGCGGCTGCTCGTGTACAAGGCCGCGCGCGAGAAGGACCACGGCCGCAACTTCACGCTGACCGCCGCCCAGGCCAAGCTCAAGACCGGCCGCCTGGCGGTGCGCTGCGCGGAGGAGGCCGTGCAGATCCACGGCGGGTACGGGTTCATCGAGGAGTACCCGGTATGCAGGTTCTACCGCGACGCGAAGATCCTCACGATCGGCGAGGGCACCGACGAGATCCAGCAGATGGTGATCGCCCGCGCGCTCGGCGCCTGATCTGAGCGTCGCTGGACCAAGCTGGGCGACGCGGGACGGCGCAGGCCGTGCTGGGTGTACGGCCAAGCCGGCACGTGGCCGATCCAGCACCGTGTCCAGCGGCGCTCAGCGCGGTTCGAGCACGACCAGCGGGATCTCGCGCTCTGTCCGGCGCCGGTAGGCGTCATAGCCGCTGTAGACGCCGACCATCAGCGCCCACAGGCGGAGGCGCTCCTCGGGGGTGGCCACGCGCGCGTGGACGTTCATGTGTCGCGAGCCCACCTGGACGGTCGTGTCGGGGTTGGCCACGAGGTTGTGAAACCAGGCCGGGTTCTTGGGATGGCCGCCCTTGGAGGCCACGATGACCAGGTCCTGCCCGTCCCGCCCGTAGACGAGCGGGCTCGTGCGATGCGCGCCGCTGCGGGCGCCGACATGGTCGAGCAGCAGTACGGGTGGGAAGCCGGGCGTGCGATGGCCGATGCGCCCGCCGGTGGCGCGGTAGATCGCCGTGTGGCCCGCCATCGCGCGGCGCAGTACGCCCCAGTTGTGCTCGACCCAGTTGAGGTAGTCCATCGACCTTCGACCTTACCTGTCCGAGCGCTCCAGCAACGTCGTGGCGGCGCTGGCGGGGTCCAGGCGGCGGGCGACGACCTCGTCGAGCAGGCGCTGGAACTCAGCGTCCTCGCGCAGCCCCTCCTCCAGGCGCCGGCGCAGGCGGGCGGTGGCGATCGCGAGGACCTCGCTGCGCAGATTGCGCCGGCGGCGCTCCTGCAGGTGGCCGGCGGCGAGGATGTGCGCGCGGTGCTCGTCCAGGCGCTCCACCAGCTCGGGGATGCCGGTGCCATGGACGGCCTCGGTCTTGACGATCGGCACCCGCCAGCGCTTCGACGCCTCCTCCGGGGAGCGGTCGAGGTTGGCGAGCGAGAGCACGCCGCGGATCTCGCGCACCATCGTGTCGGTGAGCGGGTGGTCGGCCTTGTTGATGACGATGATGTCGGGAATCTCCATGACGCCCGCCTTGAGCGCCTGGATCGAGTCGCCGGAGCCGGGCATCAGCACGAGCACGATCGTGTCTGCGTGATCGATGATGTCGATCTCGGCCTGGCCGACGCCGACGGTCTCCACGAACACGTCCTCGCGCCCGGCCGCGTCGAGCAGCAGCGCGGCCTGCAGCGCCGCCTCGGACAGCCCGCCGAGGGCGCCGCGGTTGGCCATCGAGCGGATGAACACGCCCGGGTCGAGGAAGTGCTCGCTCAACCTGATCCTGTCGCCGAGCAGCGCTCCCTGCGTGAACGGCGACGAGGGATCGATCGAGAGCACCCCCACCGTCCGTCCGGCCTCGCGTCGCGCCTTGGTCAGCGCGCCGATCAGCGTCGACTTGCCGACGCCGGGCGGCCCGGTGAAGCCGACGACGGCGGCTTTGCCGGTGTGCGGATAGACCTCCTTCACCAGCGCCCAGCCCTCCGGGCGGTCGTCCTCGACGAGCGTGATCGCGCGCGCCAGCGCGCGGCGGTCGCCGGCGAGCAGGCGCTGGGCGAGGTCGGCGGGCATCGCCGAAGTATCTAGGATGCCCGCTTGTGAGACGGCGCCGTGCACCCGAGCCGCTGCACGGCGGACCGCTGACGCTGCTGAAGTTCATGCGTCAGAACAACATGCTGAACCGCCACTACGCGCGGCTGCTGGTGCGCTACGTATGGCTGAAGCTGCGCTTCGGCAGGCGCCTGCAGACCGATGGGATCTGCTTCGTCTGCTCGGGCGTGCAACTGGAGATCGGCTGCGGCGCGACTCTGCGGATCGGCCGCTGGGCGTGGATCGGGAACGGGTCCAAGATCAGGGTGCACGAGGGCGAGGTGTCGATCGGCGCGAAGACCGTGATGGGCCAGGAGTGCACAATCTCCGCCTACCAGCACGTGGAGATCGGGCGCGAGTGCATCGTGGCCGACCGGGTGATGCTGATCGACTTCGACCACGGCGCCGTCGAGGTCGAGCGGCCGATCAGGCTGCAGGGCATCTACAAGCGCGACGTCCGCGTCGGCCACAACGTCTGGATGGGCTATGGCGCGTGCATCCTGCGCGGGGTGAGCGTCGGGAACAACTCGATCGTCGGCACGAGCGCGGTTGTGACGCAGGACGTGCCGGAGAACGCGGTCGTCGCGGGCATTCCCGCGCGGGTGATCCGCATGCGCGAGACCCCCCGCTCGATGCGCTGGGAGTGAGCCCCCAGCGCATCGATGACGGGTTCTCGCCCTACTTGTGCTTCGCGGCCTTCAGCACCGCCGCATGCGCCTGCACGCCGATACCGGTGATCTGCACCTTGAGCCCACGCCGACCCGCGCGACGGAGCAGCTTGCTCCCCGCGCCGGTCAGGTGCACGCGCAGCGTCACGCGCTTGCCGGCGGCCATCGAGAAGCTGGCGACGCCGATCGTGACGTTGCTCGCCTTGTGCTTGCCGTGCTTGGTGACACGCGGGCGATGATCCTCATCACCCCCGAGCACGGCGCCACCCCGGGACAGCTGAGCGTGACCGACGCCACGGAGCCCTTGACCTTGACGCCGACGAGCACGGCCAGCGGCACAGGAATCGCCACGGCGTTGCTCATCGCGGTTGCGGCCCCGGCGCCGTTGCCGGCCGTGACAGAGCACGTGATCGAGTGGCCCTTGTCGGCGGCCTGCAACACGTAGGCCGGCCCCGTCTGTCCGGAGATCACGCTGCCGTTGCGCAGCCACTGGTAGACGACATAGGTCGGTTCGTGCGACCAGGAGCCCTGCGAGCAGCTCAGCGCCTGGCCGACCGCCGGCGTCCCCGTCAGCGCCGGCGCGCCCGTGTTGGCCGGCGTCGTCGGGAACGCTTCACGCAGGGTTTCGTTGATCCCGCCGGTGTTCGAGCCGGCCGTGACCGAGACCGATTCGCCTTTCTTGGCCGTTTGCTGCCCGTGGTAGTACTCGGTCACGTACACCTCAGGGCATTCTTCTTCGCCTTTCTTCGGGATCGGTGCAGATGATAACCGTTGAATTTGACCTTGTACGACCCGCTTTCCAGGCCTGAGATCGTGTACTGACCGCTCGTATTCGTATATCCACACCTTACTCTGCCGAAGTATTCCGTTTCTTCGTATTTATATGGTTTCAACGCACAGACTTCGACCTTTGCAAGTCCGGGATGGGTGATCGACGCGTTTGTCACGGTGCCGCTGATCTGGCCGCCGGGCTGCAGCGTGACGTTGACGGTTTCCGTCTTGTTCGCCTTCACATGCACCGAGCCACGGACTGGCCGATGACGTTGGCGTTCAGGCGCGCAGCGCACTTTTACGCCCTGTTCTTCTTCGCATGATGAGTATGCCGGGCGAGAAGCTGACGGTATAGGTGCCTACGGCAACACCGATATGGTGTATTCGCCATTGCCGTTCGTTTCGACGCAGGGCCCCGTGCTCCCGATGCGTAAGCGCACACTGTGCCACCCACACCCTGACCGTTGGAGGCTTGGTGACCCGGCCGGTGATCGAGCCTGGAGCCCGCTTCTACCATTTCGGCGTCGATGCGTCCCGCCACGGTAGACGTCACGGAGATGGTTGCCCCTTCGGACAATGAGTTCCTGCCGGAGTAGTACTGGTCCCGGTAGCCAGTGGCGTTGAAGCCGACCTTGTAGGAGCCTGCCGGCAGCCTTCGATCGTATATTCACCAAGGCCGTTCGTGGTTGCGCATTCAATTCGTGTTCAGAGTGGCGTTCGTACGCGCAGACTTTGGCACCGGTGATTCCAGCGTGTGGGGCTTCGGCTTCGGTGA
>CAWEFQ010000016.1:0-63017 GCA_963808385.1 uncultured Solirubrobacterales bacterium
CTCCCGTCCGGTCTTTCGCTCGGCGCGGGAGTTGGGCGCGTACTACCGCTCGGCGCTCGCGCACCACTGAAGCGTGGTTATGCGATCGAGGCGGGGACCGGCAAGCAGGGCCGCTACTTCGAGATCGCGGGGGTGCCCCAAGGGCTGCTGGAGGCGTTCTCTGCTCGCAGTCGTGAGGTAGCCAGGGCGGCGGAGCGCTTCCGCGCGAAGTGGGGCCGTGCGCCGGAGCGTGGGGAGTTGCGCCGGCTGAAGTTGGAGAACCGTAAGGCGAAGGTGCTCGTCACCCGCGGGACCTACACGCGGTCTGGAATGAGACCGCGGCGCGCTTTGACTTCACGGGAGACGAGCCCGCTCGGCTGCTCGGCGAGGCCAGTGGGTCGCGGCCGGAGCGTGCCCTTCAGGATCGCGTCGAGGAGCGCCTACCGAGCGCGCCGCGACATTCGAGCCAGGCGAGTTCCGCGCGGTCCTGCTCGAGCAGTCCGTCGGCGAGCTCGCACCCAGGGAGCGCTCGCGTTCTCACGGGCGATGATCGCCGAGCGCAGAGTCCTCCCGCTGGAGGGCGGTTTGATGACGACGCTCGCGGTGCGCGCCCGCGAGCAGGCGATCGAGCGGAGGTTCACCAAGCTCGCCCAAGCGGCCGACCGGGACGTCGGCGCGGTCGCACGCGAGATCGCAAGCGACACGGTGGCCGAGCGGATCGGCGAGCGCTCAGCGGCGAGCAGGCCCACGCGTTGAAAGTGATCACCGGCCCGGAGCGCGGCGCGATCCTCGTCGGGCCGGCGGGGACTGGCAAGGGTGTGGTGATCGATGCTGCCGCGCGTGCGGAGCAGCTCGCGGGGCATCAGACGCTGGGTGTCGCAGTGTCCTGGTCGACGGCCGAGCGTCTCGGCAGAGACAGCCCCGCGCTCTCCCAACAGGTGTTCAGCGTCGACGCGCTCATCTCGCGTGTGGAGCACGGCCGACTCAAAGTCGATGCGGACACGACGATCTACTTCGACGAGGCCGGGATGGCCGACACCGACCGGCTCGACCGGCTCACCGAAATGGTGGAGCGCACCGGGGCAAAGCTCGTCGCGGTCGGCGACGCGGCGCAGCTCCCTCGATCGGCGCCGGCGGCATGTTCGACCGGCTCACCAGGATCGCCCCAACGCCGAGCTCTCAGATGTTCGCCGGACTTGGACCCCGAGGAACAGCGCGCGTGGGCAGACCTCCGCGCCGGACGCTCCGACCGCGCGATGGCGCACTACCACGCCCGCGGACAACTACACATGGCGGACACAAGGGACGAGGCCGTCGAGCACGCGGTACAAGCGTGGGCGACGCTCACCGAGACCCACCCGATCGGCGAGGTCGCGTTGATCTCCGACGCCTCAAACCAGGAGATCCACCGCCTCAACGCCCGCGCACAGCACTACCGCGCACAACGCGGTGAGCTCGGCGAGCTGGAGGTCGAGGTGCCCGGCGTTCACTACGGCATCCGCCAAGGCGACCGTGTAGCGATGATCGAGCAGCACCACGAGCCAGGAGCCGAGCGCATCGAGAACGGCAGCCAAGGAGAAGTCCTCCAGGTCACCCCCGCCGGCGAAGCACTCATCGAGTTCGACGTAACCGGCCGCCGGCGAACACTCGCCGGAGAAGACCTCGGCCGCGTGCGCCTCGGGTACGCGCACCACATCCACCGCGCCCAGGGCGCAACCGTCACCCACACCCTCGTCGTCACCGGCGGCTGGCAAACCAGCAAGGAGCCCGCCTACGTAGAGGCATCCCGCGCCCGCAACGGCACCCACTGGTTCGTCAACCGCGAGGACCTCGGAGTCGAAGGACACGACACCGACCGCATCCAACGCCTCGCCACCAACATGCGCCGCAGCCACGCACAAACCCCATCCCTCACACACCCCGAACTACCCGACCCGGAATACGGCCGCGGCTACACGCACCCGATCGCACCCAGCCGCCAAAGCCGGATACCCGGCATCGCCCGCGCCATTAACCACATCGTCCAACCCGATCGAAGCATCGGCCGCGGACGCTGACGACACTGGTCCGCAGCACGCGATGGCTACGACGTTGCATCAAACGGGGGAGAAGATCGGCAGGCTGGGGTTGCCGCTCGCGGCTGTCGATGACGTAGATTGACGCAATGGACGAGCAGCAAGTCGGCAGCATCCTCTACCGGCACAACGGTCGGTGGAAGACGCCGGCGCGGACGCGGATGCTGGCGAAACTCACAGGGATCTACGAAGATGCGGGGGTCATCACGGATGACCAGCCGCTCGCATTGCACCGCTGTTGCCCGTCCGCACTGGATTGCTGGGCGCGAGAGCAGGACAGGCTGCCTCGTGTCTTTCCGGCGACCAATAACCTCGGCGAGAGCGGCTCGATCTTCTGGCCGTGGGTGGGTGAGCAGTACAAGCCCGGCGGGGTGTGCTTGGTGTCCTTGAATATCAACAACGCCAAGAAAACGGACGATGCATCGTGGTCGATCGCGGTGGAGTACACAATCGCCGAACTCGCGATCGACGCGCTTGAGCAAGGGGGATACAGGCCCCATCGGAGCTGGTTCGCTTACCGCTCGATGGCGACGGCGCTCGCTGTCCTGGCGAGCATCGACGGCCATGAGCCCGTGGAGCAGCCCACTCCCCAGGAGGCGGTCGTCGCATACGAGCGCGTTGCCCGTGTCCAGGCCGTCAAGTGCTCACCGACGCACAACTCCAGTCGGCCCACGAAGGCCATGCTGCTGAACTGTCCTGAACGATTCGTGTGTCGAGAGCTGGAACTGCTCGCGCCCGGAGTTCTCATTGCGCTCGGTGGGGACGCGAAAGCGGCGATCGGACTGCTGGGCGAGGCGTCCTGGAGCGAGCACCGCGACCAGTTTCACCGAGGGAAGATCCCGCTGGCGCAGTCCGAGGTTGACGTGCTCGCCCTGCCCCACCCGGAAGTCACGGCGACCGGTGGGCGACCGGACAGCAAGAGCTCGTGGCCAGCTTGCGCACACGCCCGCTCACTCGATACGCAAAATGACGCTGCCTCACGCGACACACCTGGATGCATCTGCTGGACCGCGACCTCGGGCTGCCGCTTTGGTAGCCGTGCTCGTCGTCGTGATGGCTACAGGATGCGGCAGCTCGGCCAAGTCAGTCAAGTCGAGCGCGGGGTCAGGCGACCAGACGCAGGCGGTCAGCACCGGGGAATATCCCGAAAAGCTGAAAGTGGCGTTCGAGGAAACCTGCAAAGCAATGGGGCATTCTCGGACCATCTGTCCGAAGATCCTGCGAGTCGTGGAAAGCATTACGCCGGCGAAACAGCTGGGTGCCGCAGCCGGTGCAGAAGCCTTGAATGCACAGAGAGAAGGACGCTTCTCTGGCACAGCAGAAGAACAGACAGCGGCGAGCGTCAAATACGGAACACGCAAGATCGTTGAAACCGCCGTCAATACGGAGCTTGAACATGGATTGGTCAAGGAAGAATCGTCAGCCTCGACGTCCACTACTGAAACGCCCACCGCACCAGCCGCCTCCCCACAGAACGCGGAGTCTTGCGGCGCTTCCTCAAACGAAGCTCTGAAATCGAGCCTAGAAGTCGCCGCAGACCAAGCTCATCTCGTCGGGTTCAGCAAGAGCGAAGGCGACTGCCTGACGAAGATCAAAGTCGAAGGCGAATGGGCGGCGGCAACCTGGCCTGCAGCACAACCGCAGGCTATGGTGTTTCGACTTTCGGGCGGTCACTGGCAGGCCGTCACCGGCGGCACGGCGATCGACGAGGGCGGGCGAGAACCCGTACCGAAGGCGGTGCTGGAGGGTGAGCCCTGAGCCAAGCGCTGCCGCACATTTGCTGTCGGTCAAGACGAGCTGGATATATGAGGCGGTGCGCGCAGGTCGAGTGCCCTGCCTCCGCGTCGGGCGGCACATCCGCTTCACGCGTCACATGCTCGAAGACTGGCTCGCCGAGCAGGCCAAGCTCTAACCGGCTCCTTCCGCCTTCCAAGGTGGTGCCAGATCGCGCCGCCCGTTGCGGGCTCGTCAGCCCGTGGACGGGGAGCCCTTCTGCACCCGTCCAGACCCCTCGACGCCCTCCGGACGGCCCTCTAGGGAAATCGCTAGGGAAATCGTGGACCCATCCGCGGCCCTTGATATGCTGCGTTTCGTTGTGTTTGCAGGGTTTTGGGCGATGCCGGAGGAGGGACTCGAACCCCCGACACGCGGATTATGATTCCGCTGCTCTAACCAGCTGAGCTACTCCGGCGGGACGGCGCAGTTTAGCCTGATCGAGCCTCGCGCCTGCCGCCGTCGCGGGTGGGATTACATGTTCGGCGAATCCGATCGCCGACCAAGCGGTAGGCGCGGTGCTCGGCGTGCTG
This sequence comes from uncultured Solirubrobacterales bacterium, assembly GCA_963808385.1. Lineage (GTDB taxonomy): Bacteria > Actinomycetota > Thermoleophilia > Solirubrobacterales > Solirubrobacteraceae > Palsa-744. The sequence goes on from CAWEFQ010000016.1 coordinate 4,361, forward strand.
GGCTATTGAGCCGCTGCGTGAGCCCGCGGCGTGTTATCCCGAGCCCAGCGCACGATGGCCCCGGATCCCGCAACGACCTCGCCATCGTCGAGCACGAGGATCGGGACCGCGCGCTGCCCGCTGAGCTGCTCGATCTCGGCTCGGTCGCGTGCGCGGCTCGGCCAGGTCCAGAACTTCAGAGCGCCTCCCTTGACCTGCTTGCACTCGTAGGAATGTCCAGCGTCGTCGAGTGCCTTCGCGGCCCTCCCGCACGGGTGGGCGATCGGCCCAGGCAGCCCGCCGAACGCCTTGCCGTTGGTGCAGGTGTAGAGGATCACGGTCGTATCCTAACGCGACGGTGAGCCGGCCGACGACCACAAGCGGCGTGGCGACGATCCACATCGACAGCCCGCCGCGGCTGGGCCGTGTTCATGCCCGAGCCCCCTTCGACTGCGAGCCAGTGCGCTCCTGCGCGGACGCGAAGATCTCGGCCGGCCTGACGCCGAGCGCCGCCGCGATCTTGAGGATGTTCGTCAGGCTCGGGTTGCGCGTTCCGCGCTCGATGCCGCTGATGTAGGTACGGTCAAGCCCACACATGAGTGCGAGGCGTTCCTGAGAGATGCCCCGCTGCTTGCGGATGCCGCGGACGGCTTCGCCGAACGCGGCGTGCGCAGGAGATCGAATCGGCATGGCTCACAGCTTTCCGCCTCGACGACTATTAGTCTATGGACTATCGGTCACACTCACCACACAAAGCGCCCCGGCACGGCGGCCACCGCCCGGGGCTCGGCACGGAAGGAGCACTCCCATGCAGGCTCAAACTAAGCAGATTCCCAGCGGCAGCGACCGCCAGGTCCAGCGAGCGATCGTCGCACACACCCTGCGCGACGACCACGACGAGCGCTGGTCGCGCGCGGAGCTCGAGACGGAGCTTGCCGGTCGCGGCGCCCCGATCGCGATCGACGACGCCCTGCACCGCCTGGAGAGCGAGGGGATCGTCGAGATCGCGGGCGAGACGGTGCGAGCCTCGCGCGCGGCCAGGCACCTGGACCTGCTGGAGATGATCGCCCTGTGAGGGCCCCGGTCGCGGGACATGGCGGGCGCCGCGCACCGGGCACAGAGCGCCGGGCGCCGGGCGCGAGGACCCGGGCGCGAGGACTCGGCGCACGGCCCCGGACGCGAGGACGACCGCCGGCGGATGCCGGCGGCCGCGGGTGTGCCCACCCGCCGTCGTGGGTCTCGCCCGCTCAGCCCTGCTCAGCCCTGCTCAGCGCCCGCCGCCGCGGTGCTGGCGGCGCTGGACCGTCACGATCGAGGCGCCCGCGCCCATCAGCAGCAGACCGAACCCGACCACCCAGCGCAGATCCAAGCCGGTGAACGGGAGCGTGCTCGCTTTCGCCGGAGCGCTGCTCGTCGAGGGCGCCGCGGTCGTCGTGGGCGTGGTGGAGGTGGTCGTCGGCTTCGATTCGCTCTGCGGAGTCGTTTTGCTTTTCGCGGGCAGCGTTTCCTGCTTGCCCGTCGCCGGATGTTTATAGCTCGAGGTAGGTTCGGCCGCCATCGCGGGCGCCGCGAGCGCCGCCGCGAGCAGCAGCGCCGCTCCCAGGGCGAGCAGGCTGCGCGACGACCGCCGCCGGGACGGCCTGTTCCTCATCGATTGAACGTCTGCATCGGTTCGGGTCATGCCAACAACCTCCCGTTGGTGGTCTGGTGTGCGCAACAGCCCCGATGGGGCCTGCCGCGAAGCTTTGTTGGTCGCGATTCTATTGACAACGCCCATGCTATGCGGGCCTGCGGCGTCCCGGCGGTCTCCCGGCGGCCTCTGAGCGGGGAGCTCGCCCGGGAGCGCGCCCGCACCCCATCAGGTTCCGCGGCCGCGGCCGATCTCCTGCCCGCGCCGGGCTCATCCCGGCTCGACGATCGACCCGGGCGGCGGGCGCCTGGCTCTAACGAGCCGCCACACGGCCCTCGAGCGTCCCCTCGGCGAGCATTGCGCGCAACGTCTTCTTGTCGAACTTGCCGACGCTCGTTTTGGGGACCTCGCTCACGAACGCGAACTCGTCGGGCAGCCACCACTTGGCCACGCGCGGGCGCAGGTGCTCGATCAGCTCGTCCGCGCCGGCGGTCGAGCCCTCGCGCAGCACCACGCAGCACAGCGGGCGCTCGGACCAGCGCTCGTCGGGCTTGGCGATCACCGCCGCCTCGACCACGTCCGGGTGGGCCATCAGCTCGTTCTCGAGCTCGACCGAGCTGATCCACTCCCCGCCGGACTTGATCACGTCCTTGGCGCGGTCGGTGATCCGTACGAAGGCGTGCTCGTCGATCGCGGCGATGTCCCCCGTGCGCAGCCAGCCCGAATCGAATTTGTCGTCCCCCGACGGGTCGTTGTAGTAGCCGGACGCCACCCACGGCCCGCGCACCTGGATCTCGCCCGTGGACCGCCCGTCCCACGCGACCTCCTGACCATCGTCGCCGGTCAACCGCAGCTCCACCCACGGCAGGGGCTTGCCCTGCAGCGCGCGTTCGTCCCAGTAGCGCTCGTCGTGCCCCCGGTCCTCGGCGGGGTCGCAGAAGGTGGCCACCGGGCTGGTCTCGGTCATGCCCCACCCCTGGCAGATGTGCACGCCGTGGCGCTCCTGGAAGTCCTTCATCAGCTGGCGCGGCACCGCCGAGCCCCCGCAGACGGCGTTGGTGAGCGATGAGAGGTCCACCTCGTGCTCGTCGGCATAGCGCAGCAGGTCGGCGAACACGGTCGGCACGCAGCCCGCCACCGTGGGGCGCTCGGACTCGATCGCGCGCGCCAGCGGCTGCGCCTGCAGGTGGCGGTCGGGCATCAGCAGATCGGCCCCGCACAGCGCCGCCGCGTGCGGTATGCCCCAGGCGTTGGCGTGGAACATCGGGACGATCACCAGCGCGCGCGAACGCTGGGAGAGCGCCAGGTTGTCGGCCATCAGCGAGGCCGTCGCGTGCAGGCAGATCGAGCGGTGCGAGTACAGCACGCCCTTGGGATTGCCGGTGGTGCCGCTGGTGTAGCACAGCGCGGCGGCCTGGCGCTCGTCCAGGTCGGGGTAGTCGTAGGGCCCTGGCCCAGCCTGCTCGAGCAGCTCCTCGTAGCGCAGCGCGTTCGGCAGGGAGGTGTGCGCGGCATTCGCGTCCCCGGGGCTCGGGAGGTCGGGATCCTGGCCGGCAGGATCCCCCATCAAAACGAAGTGGCGGACGCCCGTGAACGACTGGGCGAGCGGCTCCAGCAGCGGCACGAGCGAGTCGTCGACGAAGATGACCTGATCCTCGGCGTGGTTGACGATGTAGGAGAGCTGCTCGGCGAACAGGCGGATGTTCAGCGTGTGCAGCACTGCCCCTACGCAGGGGACGGCCATGTAGAGCTCGAAGTGGCGCTGGTTGTTCCACGCGAACGTCCCGACCCGATCTCCGGGCCCGATGCCGAGCCGCTCGAGCACGCGGGCGAGGCGATCGACGCGCTCGCACACCTCTCCGTAGCTCGCCCGCACCACGCCGTCTGGGGTCATGGTGCTCACCTGCGCAGCGGAATGGCAGTCTCGCATCCGCCGCCGCGCGTGCTGAAGCGTCAGCGGAAAATCGTCCTGCATCAGCCCCTGAATCGGACCGTTCATCTCCGGCGAACCTCCTCCTTCTCCCCCTCCTCCGTTTCCGCCTCCGCCTCGGCCTCCGCGACAGGCGCACTTGCAAGCTCACCATAGATCGCGTGCGTGCGCTGGGCGATGTCGTCCCAATCGAACCGCAGCACGTGCTCGGAGGCCTCGGCCACGAGCCTGTCGCGCAGCTGCGTGTCGATCAGCAGGCGCTCGATCATGACGCCCAGGTGCTCGGCGTCGCCGCCGTTGAAGCGCAGCCCCACGCGCTCGCCTTCGGGCACGACCTCGCGCAGGCCGCCGGTGTCGGCGACGATGCAGGGACAGCCCGAGGCCATCGCCTCCAGGGCGACCAGCCCGAACGGCTCATAGATCGAGGGCACCACGCACAGGTCGGCGATGCGATACAGCGAGTGCAGCGCGTCGTCGCCGATCCAGCCGAGGAACACCCCATGCTCATCCAGTCCCAGACGCTGCGCCTGGGCACGCAGCTCGGCCTCGTGCGTACCCGAGCCGGCGACGATGAACCGCACCGCACCGCGCGCGGCGCCCACCCGCTCGATCACGCCCGGGAGCGCGTCCAGGGCGAGCTGAAACCCCTTCTCGTAGACCAGCCGCCCGATCAGCAGCACGAGCTGGTCCTCGGGGGCGGCGAACTCGCGCCGCAGCGCGTCGAGGTCGCCGGCGGGCCGCATCTCGCCCGGGTCGATCCCGTTGGGGATGACCGTGATGCGCCGCTCGTCGATGTCGAATATGTCCGCCACGTGCCCGCGCATGTAGTAGGAGCACACGATCACTGCGTCCGCGCGCCCGGCCATCGCCCGCTCGACCGCGTGGATGTGCGCCTGCGGCTCGTCCTGCACCCAGCCCTGGTGGCGGCCGTGCTCGGTCGCGTGGATCGTCGTCGCATACGGGATCTCCAGCTGCTCGGACAGCGCCGAGGAGGCGTGCGCGACCAGCCAGTCGTGACCGTGGATGAGGTCATAGGCGCGCTCCCGGGCCAGCCGCAGACCGGCCGCGAGCATGTCGTCGTTCATCTGCTCCACCCACGCGACGAACCGGTCCAGGTCCCGCGGCCAGCCCGGCTCGGGCACGCGATACACGGTCACCCCACCCCGTTCTTCGACCGACAGCGGTCCCGCGGGGCTCGCGGGGCGCTCGGAGCTCGTCAGGGGCCCGGGGCGCTCGCGTCTCTCTGGGCCAGCGAAGCTCTCGGGGCCATTCGGGTCCGCGCGGTGGAGGTCCTCCGGGCCCTGGAGAACCTCCGCGCCGTGCGCGCCGTGACCGGACCCGCGCGTGAGCACGTCGACGGACACCCCCCGGCGCACGAGCGCCTCGGCGAGCTTGCGCACATGCCTGGCCAGGCCGCCCTCGATCACGGGCGGGTACTCCCAGGAGAGGAGCAGCACGTGTTCGCTCATGCCCAAGACCCTATCTCGCGCGGGACAGTTATCGGGGCGGCCGGATTCGAACCGGCGATCCCTCGCCCCCAAAGCGAGTGCGATACCAGGCTTCGCCACGCCCCGTGCGTAACGCCAAAGTCTACTGCCACAATCGGCCCGCAGGCGATCCATCCAGGCCTGCATTGCGCCCGGAACAACGTGGAACAACGTGTCTCGCTCCGCTGCTAGCCTCCGCCCCCGCCATGGCCGAGATCCAACCCCTGCGCGCGCTGCACTACGACCCCGCCGTCGCCGGCCCGCTGGCGGACGTGACAGCGCCGCCGTACGACGTGATCGACTCGGCCCAGCGCGCCGAGCTGCTGGCGCGCTCGCCGCATAACATCGTCGCGATCGACCTGCCCGAGGGCGAGCCGGACCGGTATGCGGCCGCGGCCAATCTGCTGGAGGCGTGGCAGCTGGAGGGCGCGCTGGTGCGCGACTCGGAGCCGGCGGTGTGGGCGCACGCGCAGGACTACACCGGCCCGGACGGGAACAGGCGGACGCGGCACGGCTTCTACTGCAGGGTGCGGATCGAGGAGTACGGCCCCGGACGAGTGCGCCCGCACGAGCGCACGCATCCCGGGCCGAAGGCAGACCGGCTGGCGTTGACGCGCGCGACGCGGGCGAACATCTCTCCCATCTTCTCGCTCTACTCCGACCCCGCGCAGGCCGCCTGGGCGGCGCTGGAGCCGGCCACCGCGCAGGCGCCCTGGGGCGAGGTGACCGACGAGCAGGGCACGACACATCGCCTGTGGCGTGTCGCCGATCCCGACGCGATCGCCGCGGTGCAACGGGCCACCCGCGACGCGGAGCTGCTGATCGCCGACGGCCATCACCGCTACGAGACGATGCAGGCCTACGCCGATGAGGTCGGCGGGGAGGGCGAGCACCGCTACATCTTGATGTGCCTGGTCGCGCTCCAGGACCCGGGACTGACGGTGTTCCCGACCCATCGTCTGATCGGGGGGCTCGATCGCGAGCGCCAGCAGGCGCTGCGCGAGGCGCTGCATCGGGACTTCGACGTCGCCGAGGTGCCCGTCGAGCAGATCGCCCCGCCGATCGGCCAGCGGCCGCCCGGCGCGAGGACCCCGCTTCAGCTCGGCTACATCGACGCCCACCACCAGCAGGCATACCGTCTGACACTGCGAGACCAGGCGATCGCCGACGCGGCGCTGCCCGGCCGCTCGGAGGCGTATCGCCATCTGGACACGGGCGTGCTGGAGGCGCTGCTGCTGAAGGGGCCGCTGGGGCTCAGCGACGAGGACATCTCGCACCTGCACGGTCTCTTCTACGCGCGCTCGACCGAGGAGGCGCTCGAGCTGGTCCGCACCGGCGTCTACGATGCGGCCTTCTTCATGCGCCCCACCCCCGTCGAGCAGGTCGCGGAGGTCGCGGCGGCCGGCGAAAACATGCCGCCGAAGTCGACGTTCTTTTACCCGAAGCTGCTCACCGGGCTGCTGCTGAACCCGCTGCAGTGAGACTGGGCGACGCCGTCGCCGGGGAACGCCCGCCGCAGGCCACCGGGCGATGGCGCCGCGGCAGTACCATGTTGGTGAGGGGTCGATCGGAGGGCACACGTGATCGATGGCAAGAAAGGTGGGCCTGCATCAGCATGAGAGCGACAGCGCGACGTGAGGACAGGACGTTCAAGCACACCGTGCAGGTGCGCGAGCACCAGCTCACGGTGGATGAGCCGCTGCAGGACGGCGGCGAAGACACGGGACCCGATCCGCAGGAGCTGCTTGCGGTCAGCCTCGCCTCGTGCACCGCGATCACGATGGAGATGTACGCGGCGCGCAAGAGCTGGGACATCGGCCACGTCGAGGTCGACGTCGAATACAGGCCCGCCGAGCGCGGATGTCCGACGAAGTTCGAGCTGGTGCTGCGCCTTCCGGACGATCTCCCCGAGGAGCAGGTGCAGCGCCTGCTGGTGATCGCCGCGAAGTGCCCGGTGCATCGCGCCCTCGACGGCGAGGTCATGTTCGCCGAGCGTGTCGAGCGCGTGCACATGGCCGCCTGACGGCCCAGGCGCACTACGGCTGCGGGACGAGGCGTATGTAAGGCTTGGGCTCCTCCCACCCGTCCGGGTAGGTCTCGCGGGCCTCGTCGTTGGAGACCGAGCCGGCGATGATCACCTTCTCGCCCTGATGCCAGTTGACCGGCGTGGCGACCTTGTGCTTGGCGGTGAGCTGCAGCGAGTCGATCACCCGCAGCACCTCGTCGAAGTTGCGCCCGGTCGTCATCGGGTACACGAGGATCAGCTTGACCTTCTTGTCCGGGCCGATCACGAACACGTTGCGCACCGTCTGGTTGTCGGCCGGCGTGCGCGCGGCGGAGTCGCCGGACGTCTCCCGCGGCAACATGCCGTAGAGCTTTGAGACGTTGAAGTCGCTGTCGCTGATGATCGGATAGTTGGGAGCCGTACCCTGCGTCTCCTCGATGTCCTTGGCCCACGCCTCGTGGTTGTCGAGAGCGTCGACCGACAGGCCGATGATCTTCACGCCCCGCTTGTCGAACTCAGGCTTGGCGTTGGCCATGTAGCCGAGCTCGGTCGTGCACACGGGCGTGAAGTCCTTCGGGTGGGAGAACAGCACCGCCCAGGAGTCGCCGATCCAGTCGTGGAACTTGATCGGACCCTCGGTGGTCTGCGCCTCGAAGTCGGGGGCCACATCGCCAAGTTGCAGTGTCATCGGTGTTGATCCTTTCTCGACGCACAGGCGTCGCGAGGGAGATGGGAGGAGAGAGGAACGGCGGCCCTCTACTATGAATCCCGATCTACTTTTGGGAGATTAGCCTCAGGATAGCGAACCAAGTGCGGTCTGCCAGACGCAGGCATACCCGCACACGCGATCCGCTCAGCTCTCGGGCGTCCAGCCGGAGAACTCGGACCAAGCGCGCTTCAACCTGGCGTCCGACAGGGTGATGGCCCCGAGGCGCTCCGGCCACAGCGCCCCCGCCACAATGGCCACCGAGCCGAGCAATGCCAGCCACGCGCCCTCACGCAGCGCGAGCGCGAGGAAGTTCCCGGCCGGCGAGGGCGGATCGACCATCCGATAGAGCACACACACCGCGGCGATGACGCCGAGCAGCGCGAGCGGAGCACGATGGCCGCCGGATGAGGAGGAATCTGAACCCGCGAGCGCCATCAACGCGATCACAATCGCCAGGCCGGCGAGGAGGAGCAGCACGACGTTCAGGTCTTTCAGCGCCTGGTGAGCGCTCAGCGCCATGAACTGGTGGCCGGCAAGCGAGCTGAGACTGGCGTGGAACTCGCCCATATAGCTCTGCAGCGTGGCGTTGCCGAACTGCGCGGCCGCCTGGTCGCCGGCCTGCTGAGCAAAAGCGAGGCCGTCCGCGGTGAAGCTCACCCCGTACCAAGGCAGGAACACGGACACCGCGAGCACGATCGCGCCCAGCGCCGAGATCAAGAGCCCGTATCTAGGACGATCGCCGGCCATCGTGGGCACAGCATCGGATCGATCGCCCGTCGGCTTGATCTCGGCACGCGCCTATCGACCTCCGAGCAGCGAGCCGATGGCGGCACGGGCATCGTCCTGCCAGGCGTCGGAGTCCTCAGGGTCGGCCCTGAGGAACGCCACGGGAATCGCGTTGCGCAACGTGGCCGTGCGGACGATGCGCTCGCCCGCGGCCGTCAGCTCATTCCCCGAGGGCGCCTCATACACGAATCCGCGCATGGTCGTGTCGATCGCCTGCCCGACAAACGCCTGCAGCCGCGAGCCGTGCAGCGCGCGGACCTGCTCGCGCGGCCCCCGGGCGGTGGCGAGCAGCCAGCAGGCGATCGTCACGCCGTCCAGCGCGCCGCGCAGCGTGAGCAGGCGGTCGGGCGTCCCGATCAGGCACTCGGCCCCCGCCGCCTCGATCGCGGCCCGTCCGGACTCCGTGCGCGTGACGATGCGCACCGCGTGCCCGTCCCCCACCAGGTCTCCGGCCAGCCGCCTGCCGCGACAACCGCCGGCGACGATCAAGATCCGTGCCACCGCTCGGGGAGCCTAGTCCTCCCAAGGCTCGGAAGGACTGAGGTGCAGTCGTTCGGGTTGAAACACATACCATCCGGCGACGATGACCGACGTAGTCACGATGGACAAGATCGTCGCGCTGTGCAAGCGCCGCGGGTTCGTGTTTCCCTCCTCGGAGATCTACGGCGGGGTCGGCTCGACCTACGACTACGGCCACTACGGGGTGCTGCTGAAGAACAACGTCAAGAACGCCTGGTGGCGGACGATGCTGCAGGAGCGCGATGACATCGTCGCGATCGACTCGGCGATCCTCCAGCACCCGCGCGTATGGGAGGCCTCCGGGCACCTCGCCGGGTTCACCGACCCGCTCGTGGACTGCCGCACGTGCGGCCAGCGGTTTCGAGCCGACCATCTCTCAGAGCTCGCCTGCGGGCGCAAACCCTCCAAGCACCCGGGCGAGACCGAGGAGTGCTCGCTGACCGACGCGCGCGACTTCAACCTGATGTTCGAGACGACCGTCGGCCCGGTCCGGGAGTCGGGCTCGGTGGCCTACCTGCGCCCGGAGACCGCGCAGGGGATCTTCATCAACTTCAAGAACGTCCTCCAGTTCTCCCGCAAAGCCCCCCCGTTCGGGATCGCCCAGGTCGGCAAGTCGTTTCGCAACGAGATCACCCCCGGCAACTTCATCTTCCGCACGCGCGAGTTCGAGCAGATGGAGATGGAGTTCTTCGTCCCGCCGGATGAGGCTTCCCGCTGGTTTCAGCACTGGCTGGGCGAGCGCGAGCGCTGGTATGTCGAGCTGGGCCTGCGCCCCGACCACCTGCGCCTGCGCGCGCACGACCCCGACGAGCTCTCCCACTACTCCTCGGCCACCAGCGACGTCGAGTACCTGTTCCCCATCGGCTGGTCCGAGCTCGAGGGGATCGCCAACCGCGGCGACTTCGACCTCACCCAGCACACCGAGTACTCGGGTCAGAAGCTCGAGTACTTCGACCAATCCACAGGCGAGCGCTACGTCCCGCACGTGATCGAGCCCGCCGCGGGCGCGGACCGTGCGATGCTGGCGTTCCTGGTGGACGCCTACGACGAGGAACTGGTGCAGCGCGAGGGCGCGGGGGTCGGCGAGACTCGCACCGTCCTGCGCCTGCACCCCCGCCTGGCGCCGGTCAAGGCCGCCGTGCTGCCGCTTGGTCGGCAAGGACGGGCAGCCCGAGCTCGCGCGCGAGATCTACGAAGCCGTGCGCGAGCTGGTGCAGGCCGAGTACGACACGGGCGGAGCGATCGGCAAGCGCTACCGCCGCCAGGACGAGATCGGCACGCCGTTCTGTGTGACGATCGACCACCAGAGCCTCGACGACCGCACCGTCACGCTGCGCGAGCGCGACTCGCTCACACAGGAGCGCCTGCCGATCGACGGGCTCGCGCAGGAGATCGAGCGGCGCGTGAGCGCGCCGTGGAAGACGCCCAAGTCAACCGCTGGATAGCTATGGTAGTTACTGTGATTGGGGGATGGTGGGTGTACTTTAAAATTTGAGTCGTGTATAACTATAGTTACACAGAATAGAAAAAGTATATAGACAGGAGAGACATGGACTTCGACCTGACCGACGAGCAGCGCCTGATCAAGGACACCGCACGTGAGTTCACCGACAAGGAGATCGTGCTCCAGTCACGCGAAAACGCGCGCAACCACCACTTCGACTTGGAGATGGTCAAGAAGGTTGCTGACCAGGGTTACCTCGGCGCGATCGTGCCGCCGGAGTACGGCGGAGCGGGCCTGGACTACTTCAGCTACGGCCTCGTCGTGGAGGAGATCGGACGCGGCGACTCGTCGGTGCGAACGGTGATCTCGGTTCAGACATCGCTGGTGTGCTCGGGCATCGTCAAGTTCGGCACCGAGGAGCAGAAGAAGAAGTATCTGCCGAAGCTGTGCTCGGGAGAGTGGCTGGGCTGCTTCGGCCTGACTGAGCCCGACACCGGCTCGGACGCCGCCAACCAGAAGACGCGCGCTCAGAAGACCGACTCGGGCTGGGTGATAAACGGGGCCAAGATGTGGATCTCGATGGCCAACTACGCCAAGGTCGCGCTGATCTTCGCCCAGACGAACCCCGAGCTCGGCTACAAGGGCCTCGCATGCTTTCTGGTCGACACCGACCAGCCCGGCTACACGGCGCAGACGATCGAGCACAAGATGGGACTGCACGCCTCCGACACGGGCTCGATCTCGCTCGAAGACGTGGAGGTGTCAGACGACGACATGCTCGGCGAGGTCGGCGATGGTTTCAAAATCGCGATGTCCAACCTCGACTCCGGGCGCTACTCGGTGGCGGCCGGTTGCGTGGGCATCTGCCGGGGCTGCGTCGAGGAGTCGGTCGCCTACGCCAAGGAGCGCGAGCAATTCGGCCGCCCGATCGCCAGCTTTCAGCTCGTGCAGGCGATGATCGCCGACATGGTCCTGAAGACCGACGCCTCGCGCATGCTCGTCTGGCGCGCGGGCTGGCTGAAGGACCAGGGACGCCCGAACACGCTGGAGACCTCGGTCGCCAAGCTGCACGCCACCGAGGCGTCGCTGGAGTGCGCGAACCTCGCGATCCAGGTCCACGGCGGCGCCGGCTACGTCGACGACCACCCGGTCGAGCGCTACTTCCGCGACGCCCGCGTCACGACGCTGTACGAGGGAACGTCGCAGATCCAGAAGCTGATCATCGGACGCGCCATGACCGGCATCAACGCGGTTGTGCCGAGCTGACATGCCCGCGGCGCGGCTGGGGGTATGGATGGAGGGGGCTGGGGATATGGATGGAGGGGGCTGGGGGTATGGATGGAGGGGGCTGGCTGGGGGAATGGGCGGAGGGGGCTGGGGGTATGGATGGAGGTATATCTATTATTTTTTTTATTGCGTATAACCATCGTGTTACCGAGTTTTAAAAGACAACAACATCCTCACGGACATCCGGCGGCTGCACCGCATGCCAGCAGCTGACGCCTCACCCGCGAGTGTCATCGGCGTCGTGGGCGCCGGCACGATGGGTGCCGGAATCGCCCAGCTGGCCGCCCGCGCGGGCGCGCGCACGCTGCTGCACGACCCGCTCGCCGACGCGCTCCAGCGCGGCGCTCAGCGCGCACGGGACGGCCTGGCCAAAGAAGCGGCCAAGGGGCGGCTCGGCGCCGAGGAGGCGGACGCGGCCGCCGCCCGCCTTGAGCCAGTGGACTCCCTGGACGCGCTGGCCGCGTGCGAGCTGGTGATCGAGGCCGCGCCCGAGCGGCTCGAGCTCAAGCACGAGCTCTACGCGCGCCTGGCCGAGATCGTCTCCGCCGAGTGCGTCCTGGCCAGCAACACATCGTCGCTGCCGATCACCGCGATCGCCTCCGCCGTGCCCGGACCCGAGCGCGTGGTCGGGATGCACTTCTTCAACCCCGCCCCGCTGATGCGCCTGCTGGAGATCGTCGCCGGCGTGCTCTCAGACGAGCGCTCCCTGGCGCTCGCGCAAGAGACGGGTAGGGCGATGGGCAAGGACACGATCCGCGCCGCCGACGGCCCCGGATTCCTGGTCAACCGCTGCAACCGCCCATTCGGCCTGGAGGCGCTGCGGCTATTGCAGGAGCGAATCGCGGACATCGAGACGATCGATCGGATCGTGCGCATGGAGGGCGGCTTTCGCATGGGTCCGTTCGAGCTCATGGACCTCGTGGGAGTCGATACGGGCTTCGAGATCTCCAAGAGCTTCTACGAGCAGAGCTTCGGCGAGCCGCGCTGGCGCCCCTCCCCGATCACCGCCCGCTACGTCGCCGCCGGCCTGTACGGGCGCAAGACCGGGCGCGGGTACTACGACTACTCGAGCGATCCCTACCGCCCCCCGGACCCAGATCCACCGGCCCGCGCTGACGCCAAGGCGGCGCCCGCGCTCGACGGCGTGCTCGGCAGAATCGTCTGCCAGGTGATCAACGAGTGCGCTTTCGCGCTCGGCGAAGGCGTGGGCAGCGCACAGGACATCGACACCGGCATGGTGCTCGGGCTCAACTATCCACGCGGACCGCTCGCGTGGGCCGATGAGATCGGACTCGACCACCTACTTGCCGTACTGGAGGGCCTGTGCGAGGAGTACCGCGAGGAGCGCTACCGCCCCGCCCCTGCGCTGGCGCGCCTGGTGCGCGAGGGCCGCCTGGGGCGCAGCAGCGGAGCGGGGTTCTTCGAGTACGGGTCCGCGGAGAGCTGATCCACTCCGCAGGATCGACATCGAAAGCGCTCCCCGCCGACGACCCACACCGATGCCGGTCAACCCACGCGGACTCACGACAACCTCACGTTTTCGCGCCCAACCGCGTTCAACCGCTGTGAGCCCAAAGCTGGCAGCGCAATCACCCAGGAGCGGCCCGCGCGCGAGCGTCGCGGGGCCCGCCGGGCCGCCACCATTTCAATGCTTCCTCGACGCACACCGTGAGGACGTCTGGCGCTTTCTGGTCGCGTCGGTCGGGCGTGAGGACGCCGACGATTGCTTTCAAGAGACGTTCATCGCGGCGCTGCGCGCCTATCCGCGCCTGCGGGTCGACTCGAACCTGCGCGCGTGGGTGCTGACGATCGCCCACCGCAAGGCTCTGGACGTCTATCGCGGGCGGGCGCAGTGGGCATTGCCCGTGGCGGAGATCGCGGCCGTCGCCGACGGGGCGGCCGGCCAGGCCGCGCGCGGGATGCCCACACGCCGCCGGGGCAACGCGAGCGGCGACGGCGAGGGCTCATCCTCCGTTCCGGCCCGCGACGAGACGCTGTGGGAGGCCGTGCACGAGCTGCCGGACCGTCAGCGCTCGGCCGTCGTGCTGCGCTTCGTCGGCGACCTCCCCCACCGCGACATCGCCGCCGCGATCGGCTGCTCGGAGGAGGCGGCGCGCCGCTCGCTGCACGAGGGATTGACAACGCTGCGCAGGGAGGTCACGACATGAGCGACAACCATCCACACACCCCGCGCGGATCCGGCGTGAGCACGCTCGAACGCGAGCTGCGCTACAGCCTGCCCGCCGTCGATCCCGAGGACGTTCGCGCCCGAGCGGCTGACGCGGCCGCCCGCCTGAGCGAGCGCATCGCCTCCGATGGCCTCGCCGACATCAGCTACGCGCCCGTCGACTCGCCGTTCGGCACGCTGCACGCCGCCATGACCAGGCGCGGTCTGGTGCGCCTGGCGTTCCCCGAGGAGAGCGTCGAGTCGGTGCTGGAAGCACTCGCGCGCCAGCTTTCGCCGCGCATCGTCGAGTCGCCCGCCTCGCTCGATCCCGTCAAGCGCGAGCTGGACGAGTACTTCGCCGGGCGCCGGCGCACGTTCGAGGTGAAGCTCGACTGGGCGCTGATCGCCCCGTTCGGGCGGCGGGTGCTGCGCATGACCGCGGCGATCCCCTACGGCGGCCATCTCTCCTACGCCGAGGTCGCGGCCGAGGCGGGCAGCCCCCGCGGCGCGCGTGCCGCCGGCAACGCGCTCGGTGCCAACCCCATCCCGATCGTGATCCCCTGCCACCGCGTCCTGCGCTCCGGCGGCGCGCTCGGCGGGTACGGTGGCGGGCTGGATCGCAAGCGTTACCTCTTAGAGCTGGAGGGAGCGCTGGCGCCGCGACTGCGGTGATCTAGCCGCCGCCGGCCGGCGTCGCCGGCGCCCATTGGGCCACGGCCGGATCGCCGGCGGGCATCTCCGCCGGCGCCGGTATGCCGGGCGTGTCCCTGAGGTACCACTCGGCGTCCAGCGCCGCCTGGCAGCCCGAGCCGGCGGCCGTGACCGCCTGGCGGTAGGTGTGGTCTACGAGGTCTCCGGCGGCGAACACGCCCGGGCGGTTGGTTCGCGTGGAGCGGCCCTCGACGATCACATAACCGTTCTCATCCACGTCGATCTGCCCGCGCACCAGCGCCGACTGCGGCTCGTGGCCGACCGCGATGAACGTGCCCGACACCGGTATCTCGCGCTCCTCGCCGGTCTCGGTGTTGACCAGCCCGGCGTGTCCCAGCGAGCCGTGCTCCCCGGCGACGAGCTCTGTGACCCGGTAGGGCGTCAGCAGCTCGATGTTCGCCTGCGCGCGCGCCCGCTCGAGCATGATCTTCGACGCTCTGAACTCGTCGCGGCGGTGCACGACGGTGACGTGGCTGAAGCGAACTTCGACAGGAATATCGCCTCCTCCATCGCCGAGTCTCCGCCGCCGACGATCACCGTGTGGGCGTCTCTGAAGAAGGCCGCGTCGCACGTCGCGCAGTAGCTGACCCCGCGACCCGACAGCTCCTCCTCGCCGGGTATGCCCAGCTTCTTGTGCTCGGCCCCCATCGCCAGGATCACGGTGCGCGCCCGGTGCTCCACGTCTCCGACCCACACCCTGTGCACGCCGGGGTGGGCGGGATCCGATCCATCGGCCAGCTGCACGCGCTCGGCCTCCTCGGCGATCAGCCTCGCGCCGAACCGCTCTGCCTGAGCGCGGAACCTCTGCATGATGTCCGGCCCCACGATCCCGTCCGGGAACCCCGGATAGTTCTCGACGTCGGTCGTCTGCTGCAACAGCCCGCCCCAGGCGAACCCCTCGATCACGAGCGGGCTCAGGTTCGCGCGCGCAGTGTACAGCGCGGCCGTGTACCCGGCTGGGCCGCTGCCGATGACGATCGTGTTCTCGATCTCCGCACCATCGCTGTTGCTGCTCATCTCATCTCCAGGGTCGCTTTACTTTGTAAAGTATAGCTGCTGGGTGGCGGTTCTGCCAGTACGCTCTGCTCCTCGCGCCAGCGCGCCACGGTGCGGCGCAGCTGAAAGTAGGCCACGGTGCCGGGGATCGTGGGCAGCCAGAACGAGATCGCGCGGTAGGCCAGCACCGCCAGCACCGCCAGGTCGAGGCTGACCCCGAACGCGGCGAGCGCGCCGATCATCCCTCCCTCGACGCCCCCGAGACCGCCGGGCAGCGGAAGCAAGTTGCCGAGCATGCCGATGAAGTAGGACATCCAGATGACCGTAAACGGCGGCGGCGAGCCGAACGCGTGGAACATCGCCCACAGCACGCTGATGTCAAACCCCCACCACGCCACCGCCCCCAGCAGGCCGGGGTCGCGTTCGCGGATCAGCTCGATCGCGGTCCGCACGCCGCTGGCCGCCAGCGCGGGCACGGTCACCGCCCGCGCCACCCAGTGCGCCACGCGGCCTGAGCCCAACGTCCACCGCCCCAGACGCCGCTCGATGTCGCCCGGCAGCAGCGCCATCGCGCCGACCACGACCATCAGCGCCGCCGCCGCGATCGCCGGGACGATCGTCAGCGCGAACGACCCGCCCCCCGCAAACAGGCCGGTCCCCAGGCCGATCCCGTCCAGCAGCACCGAGCCCGCATACACCGCGTACAGCAGCACGACGAACGCGACCATCCGGCACGCCACCAGCCGCGCCTCCATCCCCGAGCGCCGCAACGCCCACGCGGTCAGCGCGATCCCCCCGGCCCCGGCGGTCGCGAACAGGCGCGTGGCGGCCAGGCCGGCCATCGTGATCTGATAGCTCTCGTTCCAGCCGATCGGCCCGGGCCGGCGAGGCGCGCGAGGCGGATGGGCTCTCCTCCCCACGAACACCGCGCGGAACAGCACGACATACCCGGCGAAGGACAGCAGCTCGAGCACCACCCCGATCGCGATCCACCAGCCGTTCCCGTTCTCGAGATGGTGCAGCGTCGTGCCGACCCCCGCGAGCTTGGGCAGCACGAAGTACAGAAACCCGACGACCGTCAGCACGAACAGTCCGAACGCGACGGCCTCACGGCGCGTGACGACCACGCGCGGCATCTCCTCCTCGTGGAGCGCCCGCGCCGCCTCGGGCCGCACCCGCCCCGGCTGCACAGCTCCGGGCTGCCCAGCCCCACGCTGCACCGCCCCGTTCCCCTCCTCTGCAGTGTCCCGCGCCATCTCGCGCTCGCTCACCTCCTCAGCTCAGCTCGACTCGTGGGCGATCGCCTCCAGCGCCGCGACCGCGCGTCCGAAGCGCTCGAACGCCGGCCCCGCGCGCGGCCCCCAACGGCGCACCGCTCCCGTCAGCGCCGCCCCCGCGAGCAGGTCGACCGCGTAGTGCTCGCCCAGATACACCAGCGCAAACCCGAGCGTCGCCGTGTAGGCGGCGCCCAGCCCGCCGGCGAGCGGTCCCTCCTGCGCGAGCAGAAGCGCGGCCATCAGGGATGTGGCGAAGTGCAGCGAGGGCATCGCAGCCAGGGGATTGCCTCCAAGCACACTGTATAGAGGCCCCCAGCCGTCTCTCCAGAACTGCTCGCCGTACTCGACCATCATCCGGCGCACGTCCTGCGCACCGGCGCCGTGATCCTCGCGTCCCGCCACCGACGCCGCGTACCAGGGCGGCGCAGTCGGAGCGAGCCAGTAGACGCTCGCGCCGACGTCGAACACGGCGTAGGTCATGACCGCGGCGCGCTCAAAGCGCTCGGGGTGGCGCACGAGGATGTATACCAGCGAGCCGTGCGGCACCATGAACCATACCCAATGCGCCCACACAAGCGCCCTGTCGAGCACGCGCCAGCTCGGCGCGCCGTTCGCCGGGTCCACGCGCGCGAGCGCGCGCTGCAGGCGCAGCGTCGGCAGCTCGCCGAGACCCAGCACGCGATCGACGTCGATCGGGTAGTCGATGTGCACGCGCCGCGCCTGCGCGTCCTCGTCGTCGTGGGGGGCCTTGTACGCGGCCAGATACGCCCACATCTGCAACCCGCACACGGCCACGTCGCGCGTGCGCGAACGGCGCACGGCCACGCACAGCGCAACCGGCGCCGCGAACGCGACGGTCTGGGTCACCAGCGGCGGCGCCTTGATCCGCTTGCGTATAAGCGGCGCGGCTACCCCCGCCACCACCACCCCCCAGGCGGTCGTCCTGATCAGTCTCGACAGCCGCACCGGGCCGGAGTATATGGCCGTGCCCGGAGGGCTCTGGGAGATGGGCGGTCCGGGGAGGAGATGTATGTCTCTCAATACGGGGGGGTCTGCGCGTGCGCGTGTACGCGCGCTCGAACACAGACGTTTGGAACAGCATCACCCCACGCCGATCGCCCGGCGCATGGGCCGAGGCCGCAGGCGGCCCTCAGCCCGCCGGCACGCGCGCGGAGGCCGCGGCCACGAACGCGGCGATGACCCCGCTCGCCGTGTCCGCCTCCGGGTGCCACTGCACGCCGAGCACGAACCGCCGGGCGGGCGGGGTTCCATTCCACTCGATCGCCTCGGGCAGGCCGTCCAGGGTGGAGACCCCGCTCACGATCAGCCCCTCCCCCAGCCGGTCGACGCCCTGGTGGTGATGAGACTTGGTCGCGTGCGCAAGCTCGCCCGCGACACGCGCGGCCAGCGAGCCCTCGCTCAGCAGGACATCATGGTCGGAGCCGTCGAACGAGCCGACCACGCGGCGATGCCCACCGTGACCGAACAGCTCGGGCAGGTGCTGCAGCAGCGTGCCGCCGCGGGCGACGTTGATCAGCTGCATCCCCCGGCAGATCCCCAGCACCGGCAGATCCCGCTCGATCGCCGCGCGGGTCAGGGCGATCTCGAACGCGTCGCGCTCGGGCACCGTGTCCACGGTCTCCGCGTGCGCCCGCTCGCCGTAGCAGCCGGGGTCGATGTCGGCGCCGCCGGCAAGCACGAGCCCGTCGATCAGCTCCAGCGCCTGCTCCGGATCCTCGGCCACGGCCGGGTCCACTGCCAGCATCAGCGCGAGCCCGCCAGCCCGCTGCACCGCCTGCACGTAGTTGTACGGCAGCAGCGCCGCCCGCAGGTCCCACACGCTCCAGCGGGCCCGCTCCAGGGCCGCGCACATGCCGATCACGGGACGCCTGCGCGTGTTCATCGCGCACACGATACGCAAGCCCTTCAACCCATAGGATCGCCCATGTGCCGTCCCAGCCAGTATCCCGCGCCCATCCCCGGCGCCGCGGGACATGCTCCGTCACTCCCAGACCATGCCCCGTCCAGCAGACCCAACGAGGAGGCCAGCCCGATGAGCGATCCGAACACGCAGCTGCAGACCGTCAACATGTCCGTCAGCGACGGCGTGGCCACCGTCCAGCTCAACCGACCCGAGACGCTGAACGCCTGGAACAGGCGCTTCGGCGAAGACCTGCTCGCGGCCCTGCAAGAGGCGCGCCGCGACGTGTCCGTGCGCGCGGTCCTGATCGAAGGCACCGGACGGGCGTTCTCCTCGGGCGCGGACCTGAAGGACTTCAGCGACGGCGAGACGACACCGGACGGGCGCCCGGACGTTTACAAGACGCTGACCGAGCGCTACCACCCGATCATGGTCGCGATCCGCGAGATGCCCAAGCCCGTGATCGCGTCCGTGCGCGGCCCGGCGGTCGGCATCGGCTGCTCGCTGGCGCTGTGCTGCGACTTGATCCTCGCCGCGCAGAGCGCCTACTTCCTGCTCGCCTTCGTCAACATCGGCCTCGTCCCCGACGGCGGCTCCTCGCTGTTCCTGCCCACCCGCGTCGGCATGGCCCGCGCGAGCGAGCTGATGATGCTCGGCGAGCGCCTGGGAGCCCAACAGGCGCTCGAGTGGGGCCTGATCAACCGCGTCGTGCCCGACGAGCTCCTGGCTGAGGAGGTCGCCGCGCTCGCCGCGCGCCTGGCGGCCGGGCCGACGCGCTCCTACGCCGGGACCAAGCGCCAGCTGAACAACTGGCTGTACTCGCGCATGCACGAGCAACTGGAGCTCGAGGCGCAGATCCAGCGCGAGATGGCCTCAAGCGACGATTTCCTGGAGGGCACGATGGCGTTCGTGGAAAAGCGCCCGGCGCGATTCTCGGGCAAGTAGCAAACGTCATCAAGCACGTCCCGTCCGGGGCTGAATAGAATCCCGCGCGCCTTGGGCCACCTGCTACCCGCAACGCTGTCCTTCTTCACGCCCGAGTCGGGGGGTTCGCCAAACGCGAACAACATCGACTCGCTTTACAAGATCGTCCTGGTCATCGCCCTGGTGGTGTTCGTCGCCGTCATCGGCGCGCTCAGCTACGCGCTCGTCAAGTTCCGCGCCCGCAGGGGCGCCACGCCCGCCCAGATCAGGGGCAACACGCGTCTGGAGACCGCGTGGACGGTCGGCGCGGCGGTGATCCTCGTCGGGCTGGCGATACTCACGTTCCTGCGGCTCGGCTCGATCCAGAACCCGCCCAACTCCGACGCGGCCGGCGCGAACCTCGTCGGGGAAAGCGGCGAGCTGTACGCGAGCAACACCCCGAGACTGCCCCCCAACGGCAAATCCCTGAACATCACCGTCATCGGCCGGCAGTACATCTGGCAGTTCGTCTACCCGGGCGCAAACGAACCGGACGGCCTCGGAGCGCCGTACTCGTATGAGGAGATGGTCGTCCCCACGAACACCACGATCACGCTGAACATCGTCTCGGAGGACGTCGTGCACTCCTGGTGGGTGCCCCAGCTCGGCGGCAAGTTCCAGGCGGTGCCCGGCTATCACAACTACACGTGGATGAAGATCTCCAAACCGGGCGTCTACCGCGGCCAGTGCGCGCTGCTGTGCGGGCGCGGGCACGCGCGCATGATCGCCACCGTCAAGGCCGTCCCGCCGGCGCAGTTCGAAGCCTGGCTGGCCTACCAGAAGCAGGAGATCGCGCAAGCCAACGCCGACGCCAAGGCGGCGCGCGCGAAACTGAGCTCCCAGACCGGCGCCGGCCAGGTCGAGAACCCCTAGAGCGGATGACCCAGAGTGTTAAGTTTTCGGTTAGCGTGCACCTACGTATCTACTCTGTAGATACGATAGAGCACAGTCATGCGGATTGAGACTATATTCCACGACCAACGTGTACTTATGTATTTACTAAAAAATACTATGGTTCACCAGCATTGAATTTTTAAAACAAATACTCAGGAGAGAACAGCTCGCATATGGCCACCGTCGCAACCCCCGTCCCCCAGCTGGTCGCCCACCGCGCAGAGCGCGAGGCGCGCGGCTGGACGAGCTGGATCACAACGACCGATCACAAGCGGATCGGGATCATGTACATGGTCACGACGTTCGTGTTCTTCTGCCTCGGCGGCGTCGAGGCGCTGCTGATGCGGGTGCAGCTGGGCGCCCCGAACAACACGCTGGTCACGCCGCAGGTCTACAACCAGCTGTTCACGATCCACGGCACGACGATGGTCTTCCTGTTCGTCGTGCCGATGATGGCGGGCCTGGCCAACTACTTCGTGCCGCTGATGATCGGCGCGCGCGACATGGCCTTCCCGCGCTTGAACGCGCTCTCCTTCTGGCTGCTCCTGGCCGGCGGGATCGTCTTCTACTCCTCGATCTTCTGGAACCCCCCCGAAGCGGGATGGGTGAGCTTCAGCCCGCTGGCAAACTCCGTCTACTCCCCCGGCGGCGGCGAGGACGCATGGATCTACCTGATCCACCTCACCGGGCTCTCCTCGCTGCTGGGCGCGGTCAACTTCTACGTGACGATCGCCAACATGCGCGCGCGCGGCATGAGCTGGGGACGGCTGCCGCTGTTCATCTGGACGATCCTCACCTACTCGATCCTGCTCATCTTCGCCCTGCCCGTGGTCGCGGCGGCGGTCACGATGCTGCTCGCCGAACGCCACTTCGGAGCGCACTTCTTCGACCCCGCGCAGGGAGGCTCGCCGGTCCTCTGGCAGCACCTGTTCTGGTTCTTCGGCCACCCCGAGGTCTACATCATGGTGCTCCCCGGCTTCGGGGTCATCTCGGAGATCCTGCCGGTGTTCGCGCGCAAGCCGATCTTCGGCTACAAGGCGATCGCCGCCTCGACCGTGGCGATCGCGTTCCTCGGCTTCCTCACCTGGGCACACCACATGTTCACGGCGCCGATCCCCGAGGCGATCCTCGTGTTCGTGATGCTCAGCTCATACCTCATCGCCGTGCCGACGGGGGTCAAGATCCTCAACTGGATCGCCACGCTGTGGCGAGGGGCGGTCGAATTCAAGACGCCGCTGCTGTTCTGCGCCGGCGCGATCGCGATCTTCCTGATCGGCGGCATCTCAGGCGTCTTCCTGGCGACCTTCCCGATCGACTGGCAGGTCAACGAAACGTACTTCGTGGTCGCCCACCTGCACTTCGTATTGCTGGGCGGCGCGGTGATGCCGATCTTCGCGGCGATCTACTACTGGTTCCCGAAGATCAGCGGGCGCATGATGAGCGAAGGGCTCGGCCGCCTGAGCTTCGCGCTGATCTTCCTCGGCATCCTGATCACGTTCCTGATCCAGCACGTGATCGGCCTGGATGGGATACCACGGCGCGTGTACGAGTACCCGAACGTCGGCAACCTTGCGCTGTACAACCTGATCTCCACGATCGGCTCGTTCGTCCTCGCCGCCGGCGTGGTCGCGACGGTCGTCAACGCCGTGCGCAGCCTCAAGGCCGGCGCGATCGCCGGGCCCGACCCGTGGAAGGCGAACACGCTGGAGTGGTTCGCCAGCTCGCCGCCGCCGGTCAACAACTTCGACGTGGTCCCGCTCGTACGCTCGTATGAGCCGATGAAGGACATCCGCCGCGAGATTGAGCGCCGCAGCGACGCCGGCGTGCCGGCGCCGGGCGCCGCCACCGTGCCGACCGGCGCCACCCAGGTGGGCGTGTAGCATCCCCTGGGCATGAGCGCACGATCGACAGGCGCAGCCTCCGCGATCGAGGCGTCCACCGCCACCGTCGCGCTCGGCGTCGCCCCGCGGGTGCGACAGCTGCTGAGCGACTACCTCGAGCTGACCAAGCCGAAGGTGCAGTCGCTGCTGCTGCTCACCACCATCGCCACCATGTATGTGGCCGGCGATCCCTCGGTGGCTCTGGTCGCGCTGACCTGCCTCGGGGGCTACCTCTCGGCGGGCGGCGCCGGCGCCGTCAACCACTGGTTCGACCGCGACATCGACGCGCGCATGACCCGCACCGCCACCCGGCCGATCCCCGCCGGGCGCGTCGCGCCCGGAGCCGCTCTGACGTTCGGCTGCGTCCTGGCCGCGCTCTCCTTCGCCGAGCTCTCGCTGACCGTCAACGTCCTCGCCGCGAGCCTGTCGTTCGCGGGGTTCCTCGGCTACGTGCTCGTCTACACGATCTGGCTGAAGCGGCGCACCGCCCAGAACATCGTGATCGGCGGCGCCGCCGGCGCCGTGCCCCCACTCGTCGGCTGGGCCGCCGTGACGGGCTCGGTCAGCGGCACCGCGGTCTTGCTGTTCGCGATCGTGTTCTTCTGGACGCCGCCCCACTTCTGGGCGCTCAGCCTGCTGATGAAGGACGAGTACGCCCGCGTCGGCGTCCCGATGCTGCCGGTCGTGCGCGGCGAGGCCGAGACGCGGCGGCAGATCCTGCTGTACACGGTGCTCTTGTACGCGGTCACCCAGCTGCCGTTCTGCGCGGGCGGGTTCGGCGACGTCTACCTGGTCGCCTCGATGGTGCTCGGATTCGGCTTCATCGCCGGGGCAATCCTGCTCTACCGCCGGGCGGACCGCCGCAGCGCGCTGCGGCTGTACCTGTACTCCCTGGCGTACCTGGCACTGCTGTTCTGCGCGATGGTCGCCGACGTGCATCTGTAGACTGCGGGCCGCCCATGATGACCCGGCGACTGGCACGCAAGAACATCCGCACCGGCCTGATCGTGTGCGCGATCTGCCTGTTCATGTTCGGCATCACGTTCGTCGTCGCCGCGGCCTACCTCTCGTGAGCCCGCTCGACCCCGAGATCCCGCCCGCCGGCGAGGAGATCCACCTGCCCGGCCCCTCGATCCTGCCGCTGCTGACCGCGCTCGGGGTCACGCTGGCGCTGGTCGGGATCACGACGATGATCGAGCTGACCGTGATCGGCGTGCCCCTGACGATCGTCTGCGTGTGGCGCTGGATCGCGGACACGCGCCACGAGATCGACGAGCTCCCGCTGGACTAGCGCTCAACTGGCGACGCTCGCCGGCACCGGGCAGATCGCCCCGTCCTGCGTCCAGCAGCGCACGACGTCGCGCACCGACAGGATTCCCGCGGTCTCCCCCTCCTCGAGCACGATCAGGTGGCGAAAGCCCCCGCGAGCCATCGCCGAGGCGGCCTCCTCCAGCGACCAGTCGGGTGCGGCGAACACGACATCGCGCGTCAGGTGGTCGGCGACCGACTCGCGGTCGGGGTCCTCGCCGGCGCCGAGCGAGATCAGGATGTCGCGCTCGGTGATGATCCCCGGGCCGTGCCCGTCGGGATCGATCACGACCGCCGCGCCAACCCCGCGCTCTGACATCAGCCGCGCCACCTCGCGCAGCGTGTGTCCAGGCCCCACCGTCATGACCGTCCGGCTCATTCCTTCGCGAACCTGCATTTTGATGAGCGCTCCTTTCCCGCTCGCACCCCTGACGCACCCTCGCCCGCCAGCTCGACTTGCAACGATTGCCTCAATCTAGTACTTCTGACCGTCCCCGTCAAGCCCCGCTCGGGGCGCTCCGCTGGCTCGGGACTCGGAACTGGCTCGGGACTCGGGGCGGTCTCGGGACTCGGGGCGGCATCGAGACTCGACACAGACTCGGGGCGCGACCGAGGCCCTCAGCCGATGGGGTCGGGGAACGCCGGCCGTCACGCACGACGGCCTCGCGACGGGCCATGAGGCGACCGCCCAACATCGCATCGGCGCGAGCTACTAGGATCACGCATCGTGATCGTGATGGAGGGGATCGCAGCAAACATGGGGATCGCCGGGGGCGGCGCCTGGCGCCGGCTCGCTCCTGCCGTCGTCGGCGTCCCCGCGGGTCGGGCCTGGAGGGGCGCTGCCTGATGCCCAGCCGGCGCGCAATCGGCGGCACTGCCCTCGCGGCCCTGATCGCGATCGCGGCGGGCATCGCGCTGAGCTATGCGATCCACTGGTTCCCGGCGCAGGCCAGCACGCAGGCCAAGAACACCGACCGTCTCTACCACGTGCTGGTGGACGCCTCGATACCGATCTTCGTGCTGGTCGTCACGGTCATCCTGTTCTCGGTGTGGCAGTTCCACATGAAGCCCGGCGAGGAGCTCGAGGACGGCCTGCCGATCCACGGCAACACGCGTCTGGAGGTGTTCTGGACGGCGATCCCGGCGGTCCTGCTGCTCAGCCTCGTCTCCTACTCGTTCGTGGTGCTGCACCAGAACGAAGAGAAGCCCGCCGGAGTCCCCGAACTCCAGATCGGCGTGACTGCTCAGCAGTTCGTCTGGTCCTACGAATACCCTCCGTCGGTCACCGGCGGCGCGCCCGTGAAGAGCTATCAGCTGTACGTGCCCGAGGGCGACACCGTCTACTTCAACATGCGCTCCCGAGACGTGATCCACGCGTTCTGGGTCCCCGCGTTCCGCCTACAGGAGGACGTCGTGCCCGGCATCACCACCCACTACCGGGCGAGGCCCGATCGACTGGGCACCTACCCGGTCGTCTGCAACCTGCTGTGCGGCGCCGGGCATTCGCTGATGCGCTCGGCCATCCACGTGGTCCCGCCCGCCCAGTTCCGGGCATGGCTGCGCTCGCAGGAGAGCTCGGGCTCCACCGTCGCCACGGCGTCGGCGACGCGCCCGGGCCAACGCGACGCCACCGCATCCACCGCTCGCCCGGGCCAGACCGTCCTCGGCGCATCCACCACCCAGCCGGGGAAGACCCGCGCGAGCGCGATCGTCGCGGGGACGACGGCGGGGTAATGTTCACGGCGATGGTGGGGTTCACGGCGATGGTGGGGCAGACTCGAGAGGGAGCACGCTGATGGCCGCAACGACGACGGTCCAGGCGCCTGGACCGTCCCGTTCGGGCTCAGGCTCCGGCTCGGGCTCGGGCTCCGGTCAGTCGCCCTTCGGCGATCGCCAGCACGCCTCGCTGGGCGCCAAGCTGCGCGCCCCCGGGTTCTACCGCGCCGCCTGGATGATGGTGCTGGGCGTCGTGTTCGCGTTCGGGCTGACGTGGCTGGTGCGGATGAGCACCGGGCACACCACCTTCCACCACTTCATCGACGGCGAAGCGGTCCTGACGGTCTCGCTGGTCGCCGTGCCGCTGATGTTCCTCGTCGGGATCGGCGGATTCGACTACTGGTTCTACTGGGCCTCCGGGCGCCCGACCCGCCCGGAGGATCACTCCGGGCACGGCGCGTACACGTGGAGGGACTACTTCCGGATCAACACCGACCACAAGGTGATCGGCATCCAGTACACGGTCACCTCGTTCTTCTTCCTGCTCGTCGGCGGTCTGATCGCGATGCTGATGCGCGTCGAGCTGGCCCAGCCGGGCGCGCAGTTCATCGACGCGAACACCTACAACGGCCTGTTCAGCGTGCACGCCTCGATCCTGATCTTCTTCTTCATGGTTCCCGTGTTCGCGGGCTTTGCGAACTACGTGCTGCCGCTGATGATCGGCGCGCCCGACATGGCGTTCCCGCGCCTGAACGCGCTCTCCTTCTGGCTGCTGCCGGTGGGCGGGGCGATCATGCTCGGCAGCTTCCTGGCGCCGGGCGGGTCGTTCGCGGACGGGTGGACGGCGTATACGCCGCTCTCGACGGACATGCCGGTCGGGCAGGTGTTCTTCTCGCTGGGGGTCCAGTTCGCGGGCGCCTCCTCGATCATGACCGCGCTCAACTTCCTCGTCACGATCATCACGATGCGCGCGCCGGGGATGAGCTTCTTCAGGATGCCGCTGCTGGTGTGGGCGAACTTCGCGACCTCGCTGCTGGTCGTGATCGCCACGCCGTTCATCGCCGCCTCGCAGTTCTTCGTGCTGCTCGACCGTGGACTGGGCTTCAATTTCTTCAACGCCGGCGCGGGCGGGGACGTGCTGATGTATCAGCACGTCTTCTGGTTCTACTCCCACCCCGCCGTCTACATCATGATCCTGCCCGGGTTCGGGATCATCTCCGAGGTCCTCGCCGTGAAGTCGCGCAAGCCGATCTTCGGCTACCGCATGATGGCGTTCTCGCTGCTGGCGATCGTCATCCTCGGGTTCACCGTCTGGGCGCACCACATGTTCACCTCGGGAATGGCCGCGTGGATCAGGATCCCGATGGCGATCACGACGGCGATCATCGCCGTGCCGACCGGCATCAAGGTCTTCTCGTGGCTGGCGACGCTGTGGCGCGGGGTCCTGCACCTGGACACGGCGATGCTGTTCGCGCTGGGCTTCATCACCACGTTCACCCTGGGCGGGATCAGCGGGATCATGCTCGCGATGATCCCGTTCGACATCCACGTCAGCGCGACCTACTTCATCGTCGCGCACATCCACTACGTCCTGTTCGGCGGCTCGCTGATGACGATCTTCGCGGGCGTCTACTACTGGTTCCCGAAGATGACGGGGCACATGTACGACGAGCGCCTGGGCAAGTGGCACTTCTGGAGCACGTTCGTATTCCTCAACCTGACCTTCGCGCCAATGCACATCCTCGGCCTGGAGGGCATGGCCCGGCGCGTGGCGACCTACCCCGTCGAGTTCGCCGCCCTGAACCTGTTCATCTCGATCGCCAGCTGGCTGCTCGGCCTGAGCACGCTGATCTTCCTCTACAACATGGTCACCAGCTGGCGCGGCGGTCCGCGCGCGGCGGCCAACCCGTGGCGGGCCATGACCCTGGAGTGGCAGGTCTCCTCGCCGCCCCCGATCTTCAACTTCGACCGGGTGCCGACGGTCGTCGGCGGCCCGTACGAGTACGGCGTGCCCGGCGCGGTGCACGGCATCTTCAAGCCCGCGGCGGTCGGCGCGGCAGCGAGCGCGGCGGCGGCGGGTTCGGCTGCCCCGCCCGGCGTGAGACTGTCTCCGAGCGAGTGATGGAAGGATGAGCGAGCGATGACAGAGATCCTGGTGGTGGCCAACCGCACGCTCGGCGGCGAGAAGCTGCTCGACGTCGTGCGCACGCGCGCGCGATCGGAGGAGAACATCCGCTTCCGGCTGGTGGTTCCCCAGAGCAAGCCGACGGCGGGCCTGGTGATCTACGACGAGGCGGTGCGCGAATCGGCGCAGGTGAGAATTGACCTCGCGCACTCGCTGCTGGCAAGCGAAGGCATCACGGTGACCGGAGAGGTGGGAGACGCCGACCCGTTCCTGGCGAGCATGGACGCGATCGCCGCGCGACGTCCTGACGAGATCATCGTCTCGACCCACCCGGCGACCCAGTCCGGCTGGCTGCGGCGCGACCTGATCGAGCGCATCCACAACGCCTCGGGTCTGCCCGTGGAGCACATCGTGACCGATCTCGAGCACGAAGGACTGCCGTTCGGCGTCACGCTCGTTATCGCCAGCAAGACCTCCAGCGGCGAGGAGCTGATCGAGCGCCTGTCAGACAAGGCCGCGCAGGACAGCGGCGCCGGACGCCGGCGCCTGTTCATCGCCGTCGTCCCCCAGCAGGACGGCAGCGGCGACGCCCCGCGCCAGGCCCGCGCGCGCCTCGCGGCGATGCTCGACCGTCTGCACACCGCAGGACTGCTCGCATCCGGCATGATCGGCGACCCCGACCCGTATACGGCCGCCCTGAACGCGCTGGAGCTGTTCAGAGTCGACGACGTGGTCATCTCGACGCTGCCCGACCAGCGCTCGGGCTGGATGCGCGCGAACCTGATCGAGCGCGTGCGCGGCGCGACCGCGGCAAAGGTCGAACACGTCGTCGTCGACCTCGACGACACGGCGAGCGCGACGATGGCGACCCCGGCGGCCTAGGGAGCGCGAGCGCACGATGGAGGCAGCCAGCATCTCAGCGCACCCCGCCGGCGCCGGCGGCGAGCACGACCATCACGGCCCGCCGCCGGCCAACCACAGCTCGCGCGTGGAGGCCCCGCTGCTGGGGATGCTCATTTTCATCATCTCCGAGATCATGGTGTTCGGGGCGTTCTTCACCGCCTACTTCTTCATCCGCGTCGCCCAGGGCGACCCCTGGCCGGCGGTCGGGACGCATCTGCCGGTCCAGGTCGCAGGCGTCAACACCGCGATCCTCGTGTCCTCCTCGCTTACGCTGCACTGGGCGCAGACATCGATCAAGAACGGCAACCGCTTCGGTCTGAAGGCCGGCATCCTGACCACGTTCCTGCTCGGCTGCACCTTCCTGTTCATCCAGATCAACGAGTACGCCAACATCGGCTTCGCCCCCCAGGACGCCGCCCAGCAGACGATCTTCTACTCGCTCACCGGCCTGCACGGCGCGCACGTGCTGATCGGCCTGATGCTCCTGCTGTTCGTCACGATCCGATCGTTCCGTGGCCACTACTCCCCAGAGTCCCACCGCGGCGTCGAGGTGCCGGGGATCTACTGGCACTTCGTCGACATCATGTGGATCGTCGTCTACACGACTGTGTATGTGCTGTAGGCCGGTCGGGACGACGGGCCGCGGTCATCGTCATGCTCAATCCGCTGCGCAGTGAGGGCGAGGCGTTTCGCCTACTGCTGTACGTCCTCGCGTTCTTTGTGGTCCTGATCGCCGTGGTGCTGATCGCGCGGGCGCTGTTCTGAGGAGCGCGCCGGCTGCTACTTGACCGTGAGCGTGCCCCACATCCCCGCGGCGCGGTGCCCGGGGGCCTGGCAGAAGAAGGTGTAGGAGCCGGGCTTGAGCGTGACCGTTACCGAGGCGGTGCCCTTGGTGACGAACTGGCTCGTGCCCAGCACCGGCTTGCCGGCGGGGGTCGCCCCACCGGTGCCCGGTTCGACCGCGATGTTGTGGGAGACACCGGACACGTTCGGCATTTCGATCGTGACCGCGCCCGCGGACGCGGTCGCCTTGTTGGTGGCGTATGCCAGCTGGCCTTCGGGGTTGGCGGGGATCTGCAGCTTGCCGGCCTTCTCCTGCGCCGGGGCGCCGCTGCCCGGGGCTTTGACCGCGCTGGCGAGCAGGCCCGTGTCCTTGCCGGGGCTGGCGGCCGCGGCGGCTACGTAGGAGGCGACGTCGGTGACCGTCTGGCCGGTGACGAGGTTCTTGGGCATCGCGCCGAACGGGTTGGCCTCGCGGATCTGGTATTCGACGACCCCGCGAATCGCCGAGCGCCCGTGGGCTTCGGCGACCGCGTAGGCGAGAGCTTCGTCGAGATTGGGACCGACCGTGCCTTTCGTGCCGGCCCGGGCGAGCGTGTGGCAGGCGCCACACTTGGCGACGAACTGCTGCTTGCCGAGGATCAGATTGGCGTTCTCGCCCTGCTTGGCCGAGCAGCCGGCGGCGAGCAGCACGAGCATGAGCAGCAGAGCGGTCGTGACAGCCGCGCGGCCGACCCTCCGCGACCCCCCGCGGAAGCGGGACAGAGAGATGGATAGAACCCCGCGAGGGCGTGGGCGCGAGTGTAGTTGCGTGCCTGGGCGGGAGCCTGGGCTCGTGCGCAGGCGCGCGCGCACACGGAAACCGCCGCGGCCACGTGAGACCGTAGTGACATCGACCCGGAGTAGGTGCATCGGCGCGGGAACTCTATCCGAACACCCGGCCGTCAGGGCGTGGCGAGCGCGTCCAGCTCCCCGCGCGCTGCCGCGATCACGCCCCGGGCGACCCCCTCCCACGACCAGCGCTCGCGCACGGTGCTCACCAGACCGGCACGAGTCCACTCGCGCAGCGCGGGATCGACCTCCAGCCAGGCGAGGATTCGCTCGGCCAGGGCGCGCACGGAATCGTCGTCGATTCCGAACGACAGCCACGGCGCCACCTCGGCGGGCACGGCGCGGGCGAGCGCGGCGCTGACCTCCGCCAGACCAGAGTGGGCCGCGCTGATCGGCAGCGCGCCACAGGCCGCCGCCTCGGCGGCGACCATGCCGAACGCCTCGGGGAACGTGCTGGGCACGACCAGCGCCTCGCACGCGGGCAGCAGCTCGGCGAGCTCATCGTGGTCGAGGCGGCCGCTGAGCACGACACGCTCGGGCAGGGCGCGCGCCGCGGCCAGGTAGCGCTCGCGCTCGTCACCGCGCAGACCGTCGATGAACGCCAGCAGACGACGCAGCGGCCGATGCTGCGCGGGGGGCGACGAGGACGCCGAGGGCGGCGAGAGCGACAGCGACGCTCCGGGCAAACGCTGCGACGGTGACCCTTCCAAGGCTCCGCCCGCGAGCGCGATCTCGCGAGCGCGATCGAGATCGCCGGCCGACAGCGCCGCGAGCAGCCGCTCCAAGCCGGTCCGGTAGGCGCCGAAGCCGACGACCACGAGTCGCGCGGCGGGCACGCGCTCCAGCACGAGCGGCCACGCGGCGAGCAGCAGGTCGACGCCCTTGTTGACGATCAGCTTGCCGACGAACGCGACGAGCCGGTCGTGCTCGGGATCGAGGCGCTCCAGGGCGCCGGCGGCGGCGAGATCGTCGCGGGCGAAGGCGCTGTCCTCTCCGGAGGGACCCTCGCCGGCGCGCAACCGGGCGGTCAGGGCGCGAAGTCCCTCGCGTGCATGCACAGGGTCACGCGGCAGGAACCGCTCGACATCCACGCCCGGCGGGCCGAGGCGGGTGCGCCGCTGCAGCGTCGGGTCCCCAAGCGCCCGCCACAGGCTGATGGCTGTGTGATGAGAGCCCACGAGAATCGCGCGGGCGCCCGCGAGGCCCTCACGGGCCGGCTGCAGGAAGCGCTCAGGATGGGGCTTGACCGTGTACTCGAGTGCGCTGCCGTGAACCTTGACGGCGTATGGCACCTCGCCGCCCAGCGCCCGCGCGAGGATGACCGGCCCCATCACCAGGTGGTTGGCCAGCGCTATGTCGGGACGGACGCGTGCTGCCACATCACGCACGGCGGCGACATTGGCGTCGATGTATGAGGCGACCTCGGCGTCGGAGCAGTCGGCGAACGTCCGCGCCTGGATTCCCTCGTAGCGGTCGGCCACGTAGACGGGCAGCAGCGAGCCGATGTCGGGACGGTAGACGGTGCAGCGACCACGCTCGCCGGTGCGGCCGCCCAGAGCCCGCACGCGCAGGCTCCCCTCGTCCCAGTCCCCGACGGCGTCCACGAACGAGTGGCGCTCGGGATGGCGGTCCTGGCAGAGCAGGTGCACCTCGTGCCCGAGACCGGCGAGCGCCGCGGCCAGGCGCGCGTTGTAGACGTTGGAGCCGGTCCCGTCGAGCAGGTAGCCGTGGAAGACGAGGATGCGCACCGATTGGTAGCCTATTCGTCGCGGGGCCCACCTCTGGGCGGACAGGTAGCTGCCGTGTGCACGACGCGTCCAGGGCGACCCGACGCAGCCCCACCGGACAGAACGGGGGCACGCTTCGATAAGGTCCGCTGCACATGAGCACGCAACAGCGCTACCGCCTGCACAACCCCTCAAGCGGACGGGAGATCGTGATCGAGGCCCAGCCCGAGGAGATCTACACCGATCGCGACACCGGCGAGGAGCTTGAGATCGTCGGCAAGCTGCTGCCGTTGGCTCCGTCAGAATCGAAGCTCCCGTGGGCGGTGGAGAACCTCAGATTCTGCCCGTGGTGCGATCAGCTCGCGCAGAAGGATCTGAACGACTGCTCGACGTGCGGGCGGCGCATGGGTCCGCTCGGCGCGCCGCCGGCCTGAGAACGTGAGCGCATGAGCGCAGCCCCCGACCCCATCCGCCGCACCGCAAGCCGCCGCGCACGAACGGGCGCCACGGCCGCGGCTGCCGTGCTGGCGCTCGCGTGCGGCGTGGGAGTGGGCGCCTGCGGGGGCTCGAGCAACGTCTCGGACGCGATACCCAAGAGCACGCCGGAAATCACCCCGCCGACGAACACCAGCGCCGAAAAGGAAGCGGCGCAGACGACCGCCACCTCGACGACCTCTACCGCCAAGACGAAAACGAGCAGTGGCGAAAGCGAATCGTCGAGCGGTGAAAGCGAATCGAGCTCGGAATCGACCGGCGGTAGCAGCAGCGGCAGCGGCGCGAGCGAATCCGGCGGCGGCGAAGCCGCCGGCGGCACCTCTGCGGGCGGGACGAGCAAAAAAGAAGAAGCCGCCAAACCCGAAACCAAAGAATCGAGCGCCGCCACCGGCGGCGCCGGCGCACCCTAGGGTGTGGAGATCAGCGTCGCGCTGTAGGTGAGGCGCGCGGTGCGATACAGGCAGTAGTACTGGACGTTGGTGCCGACCTGCGTGTGCGCCGTCTGGGTGGAGGTGCTCGAGCAGCTCGTCTTCGGGCGGGACGCGCGCCAGGAGGTCGTGTTGGCGAAGCCGAGCGCGAGCGCGGGCGCCCACGAGGGAACGGTCAGGGCGATGACGTCGCCCTTCTTGACTTCGAGCGTGCTCGCGAGCGGGAACTGGGCGGTCTTGCCAAAGTACGGTTCGAGCTTGACGAGCGGGCTCTGAGAGATCAGCTGGTAGGTCAGGTTGGGTTTCTTCTGGGGGCGCAGCACGGCGATCCCGGCCATCGAGGCGCCACCCTCGTTGGCGTCGAAGAACTTGATCTGGGTCGCGCTGGGCTTGCCCAGCGAGATCGTCCAGGCGACGATCGTGCCCGCGCGCGGAGCGGACAGGATGCTGGTCGCGGTGCCGACCTTGACCTGAAATCCGGTCGTGCGGCTGACGGCCAGGCACGGGGTGCCAGGGCAGCTGGGAGTGGTTTCAGGCGTGGTCGCGCCGATGACGCCGACTTCGGTGAGGGTCGCGGGCGCGAGCGCCGGCAGCGCCAGCAGCGCCAGCGCGAGAACCCCCAGGATCACTATGAATGTGCGTCGCATATGCGTCATGAACACGCCCGCGTTGGAAATGGTGCGGTCGATCTAGATTCGCGGCGCGCCGGCGAGTTCCTGCGCCGCGGAGGCGATCTCCGCGGAATCGCCGGGCGCGGGGAGCCAGGGCAGGCGCAGCGGATCTCCCGAGTAGCGCGGGATGACGTGCATGTGGAAGTGAAACACGGTCTGCCAGGCAACGGCGCCGCAGGAGTTGACGAGGTTGACCCCGTCGGCCGACAGGCGCTCCATGACGCGCGCCGCCAGGCGCTGGGAGGCGAGCGCAACCGCGTTCAGGTCCTCCAGATCGACGGTCAGCAGGTCAGGAGCATGAGTGCGCGGGATCACCAGCGCATGCCCGCGCGTGGCGGGGTTGATGTCCATGAAGGCCACCGTGCGCTCGTCTTCGTCGACGATCATGGCGTGCAGCTCACCCGCGAGGATCTTGCAGAAGATGCAGCTCGGATCAGTCATCGACTGCGAAGGGTAGACGAGGCGGCAAAGGCGTGGGCGTGGGCGAGGGCCTGCTCGCGCGTAGCGACCTCCCCCGCGTACTGCGCCGCCGCCAGCTCGCGCAGAATCTCGCCGAGCCGCGGTCCCGCAGGGATCCGCAGGGCACCCGCCAGCTCATCGCCACGCCAGAGCGGACGGGGCGGCCCGCCGGTGCGCCAGCGCAGAGCATCGGCGAGCATCGGGCGAGCCAGGCGCAGGTGCGCCTCGATCGCCTCACCGGCGCGATCGCCACGGGTGGCGAGACGGTCGGCGACCGACAGCAGCGTTACGTCTACCTCGACCGGCGAGGTCGCCTGCAGGTAGGCGAAGACCATGCGCTGCTGAAGCGGCTGGGGCTCGTGGACGAGGAAGCCCAGGCGCAGGTGATGACGCACGAGCGCGGCCACATGGGCGCGCAGGCGCTCGCTCGCACGCAGGCGCTCGAGGATCGAACGCGCCAGCTCGGCGCCGCGGGCATCGTGGCCGAGGAACGTGACGCGACCGTCGCGGCCGGTGGCGGCGGTGAGCGGCTTGGCGGCGTCGTGCAGCAGGGCGCCCCAGCGCAGGGCATCGCCGCGCGTGAGCTCATCCGCGAGCGGCTCGGCCAGCAGCGCGGTGAGCGGCTCGGCGAGCTCGCCGGCGCCGAGAACGGCGCCCGGGTCGGCCTGCAGGGCGATCGTGCGGTCGAGCACCTCGAGCGTGTGACCGTGAACATCGCGGTGGTGAAACCGGCTCTGCTGCACGCCGCGCAGCGCGTCGAGCTCTCCGAGCACGGCCGCAGTGATCCCGAGCGAGTCCATCAGCTGAAGGCCGTCGAGCGCTCGCGGCGAGGCGACGATGCGGCGCAGCTCCATGAACACTCGCTCGCCCGAGACGCGCCGCAGCTCGGGCGCGGCGGCGCGGGCGGCAGCGGCGGTGTCGGGATCGATCTGGAAGTCAAGGTCGAGGGCGAGCCGCACGAGGCGCAGGACACGCAGCGGATCGTCCGCAAACGCACGCGGCGAGGCCATGCGCAGGCGGCGCGCGGCGAGGTCGACCAGCCCTCCGAGGGGGTCGTAGACCGGCTCGCCGCCGGCGAGCGGCTCCGCGATTGCGCCGATCGTGAAGTCGCGCAGCGCCAGGTCGGCGGCCAGCGAGCCGCCGCGCAGCGGCTGGACGTCGACCTGCCAGGTCCGCTCGCGCGCGACCACGCGCCAGCCGGAGAACTCTTCGGAGAGCTCAAAGCAGGCGGCCCCGCCCGCGGCGCGAGCGATCGCGCGGGCGGCGTCCCGCGCGCAGGAGTCGACCACGATGTCCAGGTCGAGCGTGTCGCGTCCAAGCGCGCGATCGCGCGGGGCGCCGCCGACCAGCCAGGCCGCAGTGCCGGCCAGGGCGGCGCGCGCGGCGCGCAGCGCCTCACCGGGCTCACCGGTCCTCGCCGGCGGCGCTCCGGGCGCAGACCCGACCTCCTGCGCAGACCCGACCTCCTGCGCGGACCTGCTGCTGCCGCCGCCGTCGTCGTCGTCGCCACCACCACAAGGCGACGTCCCGCCCGCAGATCGGTCGCGGCTCACGGGTTCGCCGTGGACGCTCGCGGCCCGCGACGGCGCTCCACGCGCGGGGACAGACCGCAGGCGATCTCGTAGTTGATCGTGTCCATGCGCCGGGCCAGCTCCTCGGCGGTGATCCGCTCGGAGCCGCTCGATCCGATCATGACCGCCTCGGCGCCGCACAGCTCGTGCACCGCGGGGTCGGGACCGAGGTCGACGGCGACGTTGTCCATGCTGACGGTTCCGACCAGCGGCAGGCGTGAGCCGGCGATGAGGACGTCGGCATTGCCGGACAGCGCGCGCCTGAAGCCGTCGCCGTAGCCGATCGGCAGCACGCCGATGTGGGTGTCCTCGTGCTCGGCGATGTAGCGCCGCCCGTAGCCGATGCTCTCGCCGATCCGGCAGAGCTTGACCTCGGCGATGTAGGAGCTCAGCTCGAGCACGGGCACGAGGTCGTGCGCGAAGGGATCCTCGCCAAACGGGTCGAGGCCGTAGATGGCGATGCCGCAGCGGGCCATGTCGAGATGGGCGCGCGGCTCGCGCAGGACGGCAGCGCTGTTGGCGGCGTGAACGAGGATCTCGGGATGCGCGGACTTGACCTCGCCCGCCCAGGCGGTGAACGCGGCGAGCTGGCGCTCGAAGAAGCCGTCGTCGTCGAGCATGTCGGCGGTGGCGAAGTGGGTCATGACGCCCGTCAGGCGCACGCCGGGCGCGGCCAGCGCGGCCGTGATCACGCGCGAGGCCTCGGCCGGATCGCGGGTGCCGAGGCGACCCATGCCGGTGTCGAGCTTGACGTGCACGCGCGCCTCGCCGGAGACCTGGGCGGCGGCCTCGGCTGCCAGGGCGACCGAGCGCTCGCGCCACAGCGTGAGGTCGGCGTGAAGCTCGATCGCCCGCTCCAGCTCGGCGCGGTCGCGCAGGGCGCCCATGATCAGGATGGGAGCTTCGATCCCGCGGTCGCGCAGCCCCTCGACCTCGCCGAGCGTGGCCGCCGCCAGCCAGGTGGCACCCGCACCCAGCGCGGCGAGCGCGCACTCGACCGCGCCGTGACCGTAGCCGTCGGCCTTGACGACCGCGCACAGCCGCGAGCCGTCCAGCACATCCAGCAGGCGAGCGCAGTTGTGCGCGACCGCACCCGGATCGACGTATGCAACGGCACGCTCGGCGGCCATGGCGCGCGCGGCGGCGCCACTCATGTCGCGACCGTCCGTGCAGCCGGAAGCGAGGCGATCACGTCCGTCGCGATCACGCCCTCGGCCGCGCCCACCGCACGCGCGGCGAGGCGGCCGGCCTGCACGTGCAGCAGCACCCCGGCCGATGCGGCGAGGAACGGCGGCAGGCCCTGGGCGAGCAGCGCGGCGACGACACCGCAGAGCACATCCCCCGTGCCCGCGGTCGCCAGCGCGGGGCTGTCGCCGGGGCTGACGGCGACCATGCCGGAGGGATCGGCGACGAGCGTGTCGTCGCCCTTGAGCACGACCACGGCCTGAGCGCGCTCAGCCGCCTGGCGCACGTGAGCCAGGCGCTCGCGCGCGATCTGAGCGGTGTCGGTGTCGAGCAGCCGCGCCAGCTCGCCGGGGTGCGGGGTGAGCACGGTCGCAGCCTTGCGCGCGGCCAAATCGTCGAGGTGCCCGGCGCCGTGCGCGCCGGAGTTGCCCGAGTGCGCGTTCAGGCCATCGGCGTCGAGCACGAGCGGAACCTCGGCGCCGCCGGCGAGGGCCCGTGCAAATGCGATCGCGTGCTCGCCGCGGCCCAGCCCGGGACCGAGCGCGAGCGCGCCTGCGCGCCGGGAGGCCTCGAGCACGATCTCGACGCCCGCGGGAGCAAGCCCGCCGCTCTCCTCCGGCAGACCGCGGGTCATCAGCTCGGGCGGCCCGCCGGTGGCGAGGATCGCCTGCAACGACGCGGGCATGCAGGCCGTCACGTAGCCCGCGCCGGCGCGCATCGCCCCGAGCGCGGCCATGCGCGGCGCCCCGGTCAGACCGCGCGAGCCGCCGGCGACGAGAACGTGACCGGAGGAGAACTTGGTCGACTCGGCCCCCCTGCGCGGGATCAGACGCAGGATCGCGGGCGCGATCAGGCCGATCGCCCCGGAGCCGTCCGCATGCTCGTCGGTTGAGCCAGCGCCGGTCGCGCCACGGTCGGCGACGCCCTCGCCCTCCGGCGCGTCGGCGCCGAGCGGAGCCCGATCGCCGCCGCGGGGAATGCCGATGTCGAGCACCTCGACCTCGCCCGCATGCGCCTTGCCCGGGTGAATCCACAGGCCGGGCTTGGCCATATGGAACGTGACGGTCGCAGCCGCGTGCACGGCGGCGCCGCAGACGACGCCCGTGGAGGCGTCGACGCCCGATGGCACGTCCACGCTGACGACCGGCGCCGAGCAGGACTCGATCGCGTCGATCGCGTCGGCCACCGTCCCGCGAGGCTCGCCGGCGAATCCGGTGCCGAGCAGCGCGTCGACGATGACGCTCGCCCCACCGAGCGCGGCCACGCCCTGAGCGAGATCCAGCGGATCCGCGCCGGGCAGGCGCTCCAG
Source organism: uncultured Solirubrobacterales bacterium (assembly GCA_963808385.1). GTDB lineage: Bacteria > Actinomycetota > Thermoleophilia > Solirubrobacterales > Solirubrobacteraceae > Palsa-744. Next base: position 42,454 of record CAWEFQ010000016.1, read on the forward strand.
GCTCGCCAGCGCGTCCCCGGTCAGCCTGGCCGGCGGGGAGATGCACACGACCGTGACCTCGCGCGCGGCCTCGCGCAGCAGGCGCGCGGCGACGAGCCCATCGCCGCCATTGTTGCCGGAGCCGCACACCACGACCACGGGCCCGTCGGGAACGAGCCGCTCGACCGCACGCGCGACGCCAGCGCCCGCTCGCTCCATCAGATCGAGCGACGGCACCCCGCGCACATCGATCGCCCAGCGATCGATCGCCCGCATGCGCGCGGCACCGGGCAGGGGCGTCAGCCACTCGGGCAGCGATTCCACGACCAGCGATGCTAATCGGTCGCGCCCCGACGCTCACGCCGGGCCGCTCGGGACCGGGGCGGGCGCACAGCCGGCCGCGTCCTCGCCGCGCCCGGCGCATCGCCCATGCCAGCGCTGTCCGCGAGGCCGGTTCGCGCCGTGGCTACTCGACCGTGACGGTCTTCGCCAGGTTGCGCGGCTGGTCGACGTTCAGCCCGCGCCGGCGCGCGATCTCATACGCGAGCAGCTGCAGCGGGATCACGGCGAGGATCGGCTGCAGCATCCAATCGACCGCCGGCACGTATATGACGGAGTCGGCGTAGTCGGAGATCCGCTCGTTGCCGGCGGTGGCGATCGCGATCACGTGAGCGCCGCGCGCGCGGACCTCCTGCATGTTGGAGACGATCTTCTCCAGCACGGGCGAGTCGGTGGCGACCGCGACGACCGGGGTCTGCTCGTCCAGCAGCGCGATCGGCCCGTGCTTCATCTCCCCGGCGGCATACGCGTCGGTGGCGATGTAGGAGATCTCCTTCAGCTTCAGCGCGCCCTCCAGCGCGACCGGCAGGCCGACGTGGCGGCCGATGTACAGGAAGAACTCGCTGCGCCAGTTGGCGTCGGCGATCGCCCGCACCTGCTCCTCGACCCCATCCGTATCCGACGCGCCGACAGCCGCGGCCTCGCCCGTGAGCTCGGCGATGCAGTGCGGCAGGCGCTTGAGCTCTGCGACCAGCTCGGTGACACGCTGCGGCTCAAGCGTGCCGCGCAGCTGGGCCAGGCGCAGGCCCAGCAGATACATGACCGCGACCTGGCACAGGAACGTCTTCGTCGCCGCCACCCCGATCTCCAGGCCCGCGCGCGTGAACAGCACGCCGTCTGAGTCGCGGGTGGCCTGCGAGCCCATCACATTCGTGATCGCCAGCACCCGCGCGCCACGCTCACGTGCCATCCGCATCGCCGCGAGCGTGTCGGCAGTCTCCCCGGACTGGCTGATCCCGACCACGAGATCGCCTGCTCCCAGCACCGGGTTGCGGTAGCGGAACTCCGAGGCGATGTCCATCTCGACCGGCAGCCGCGCCCATTCCTCGATCGCGTAGCGCCCGATCAGGCCCGCGTGGTAGGAGGTGCCGCAGGCGACGACCACGATCCGGCGCACATCGGAGAGCAGCGCCTCGTCCAGCACGCCCGCCTCCTCCAGGTCCACCCCATCCCCGGCAGCGGTACGGTCGGCAATCGTCTCGGCGACCGCGTCGGCCTGTTCATGGATCTCCTTGAGCATGAACGTCTCATACCCGCCCTTCTCGGCCGTGTCCTCGTCCCAGTCGACCGTTTCGACCGCCCGCTCCAGCTCCTCGCCCGCGGGAGTCGTGATCGTGACACCGTCGGGGCGCAGCACGACGATCTCGTCGTTGTCGAGGAACTGCACCTCCCTGGTCTGAGCCAGGAACGCGGGCACCGCCGAGGCGACGAACTGCTCGCCCTCGCCCCGGCCCACGATCAGCGGGCACTCACGGCGCGCGCCGACGAGCGTCTCGGGCTCATCCAGGCTCATCGCCACGAACGCATAATGGCCCTCCAGCTCGGCGTACGCGGCGCGTACGGCGTCCGCGAGATCGCCGTCGTAGTGGCTGGCGATAAGGTGCGCGATCGTCTCGGCATCGGTCTCGGAGGTGAACACGCTGCCCTGCGCCGCCAGGCGCTCCTTCAGCGCGATGTAGTTCTCGACGATCCCGTTCACGACCACGTGCACGCGATCCTCGGAGTCGTAGTGGGGATGGGCGTTCTCCTCGCTGACCCGCCCGTGAGTCGCCCAGCGCGTGTGGCCGATGCCGGTGGTGGCGGGTCTTGCAGCGACGGCCACCGCGCCTTCCTCGCGTGCGGCGGCAGCGGCATCCTGCCGGTCCAGCTTGCCCTGCAGCGCGCCGAGGTTGCCGACGGCACGAACCGACTCGATGCGGCCGTCTTCGATGACGGATATGCCGGCCGAGTCATACCCCCGATACTCGAGCCGCCTCAGCCCGCCGAGCAGCAACTCGCGAACCGGACGATTACCGACGTAGCCGATGATCCCGCACATCGGTCGAAGATATCAGCGGTTCTTCGTGCAGCCCGGGCGACTGGACGCTTATCCAGGTCGCGGGGCGGATGCGAGAGAGAGACAGAGAGAGGAGGAGTGCGGAGGACAACCAGGCTCAGGCCAGCTCGCGCTCGACCAGGTCGACCAGGCGGTCGCACACCTCCTGTGCCTCGGTGTCTGTCGGCGCCTCGACCATCACGCGGACCAGCGGCTCGGTGCCGCTCGGGCGCACGAGCACGCGTCCGCGTCCGGCCAGCGCCTCGTCCTCGGCTCTTATGGCCGCCGTCACGGCATCCGCGCCGTGCAGCGCACCTCGGTCGCGCACGCGCACGTTGACCAGGCGCTGGGGCAGCTTCGCCATCGCGTCGCGCTCGCGCAGGTCCGCCCCTGCCAGCGCCTCCAGCGTCAGCAGCGCTCCGGCGATCCCATCGCCCGTGCGGTTGAAACCCAGCTCGATCAGATGCCCGGACTGCTCGCCGCCGAGCGTCCAGCCGCGCTGAAGCAGCTCCGCCAGCACGTACCGATCGCCGACCTGCGTGCTCGCCACCTCGATCCCGGCGCCGGCCATCGCGGTGTGGAAGCCGTAGTTGGTCATCACCGTCACGACCACTCCGTTGCCCGGCAGGCGCCCGTCCTTGCATAGATGCAGCGCCGCAAGCGCGATCAGCTCGTCGCCGTCGACGATCTCTCCAGCGCCGTCCACCGCGAGCACGCGATCGCCGTCGCCGTCGAACGCGAACCCGAGCGCATGCCCGCCCGCAACCACCTGCTCGGCTAAGCGCTCGATGTGCGTGGAGCCACAGTCACGGTTGATGTTACGTCCGTCCGGATGGTCCGCTACGGTAGTCACGTTCGCTCCGAGGCGCCTGAATATCTCGGGAGCGACCTCATATGTCGCGCCGTGCGCGCAGTCCAATAGAACATCCAGGCCTGCGAGGTGCAGACCGGCAAAGCGCGTGTGCAGCTCGCGCAGGTAGTCCTCGCCAGCGCCTCGCAGCTCGCGGATGCGCCCGATCGCGGGCGGTGAGGCTGCCTGCCCCGAGTCCGTTCGCCCCGAGACCGCCTGTTCGGGCCCGCCGCCACCTGAACCAGGCGCCTGGCCGCTCCGATCCGCGCCCTCTCCGTCCCCCGCCCGCTCCAGCTCGCGCTCGATCTCGAGCTCGGTCTCGTCGCTCAGCTTGTAGCCGTCCGGACCGAAGAACTTGATCCCGTTGTCTGCGAACGGATTGTGCGACGCCGACAGGACGGCTGCCAGATCGAAGTCATAGCGCGCGATCAAAAGTGGGGCCGCGGGTGTCGGCAGCACGCCGCCGAGCAGCGCGTCCCCCCCGGCCGCGGCCACACCCGCGGCGACGGCGGCCTGCAGCATCTCGCCCGACTCGCGCGTGTCGCGCACGATCAGCACCTGCGGGCGCTGCGCCTTTGTGAGGCGCGTGGCAGCCTGAGCCAGCCCGAGCGCCAGCTCGGCGCTCAGCAGCTCGCCGGCCACGCCGCGAACGCCGTCGGTGCCGAACAGCTTGCGAGTCATTTCGCTAGGTATGACGACATTCGACCTCGGGTCATGAACGATGGCGGATCGCAGCGATGTCAGCTGAGCAGGGCGGATATTCTCATGCGGCCGGCCCGCGAAGCGGCTTTCCGGCCGGAGGAGAACGCGGGTGTGGCGGGGTCCTCTACCGCTTGGAGAACTGCGGCCGCTTGCGCGCCTTCTTCAGGCCGGCCTTCTTGCGCTCCTTCGCGCGCGAGTCGCGCGTCAGGAATCCGCGGCGCTTGAGCTCGCCGCGCAGGTTGGGGTCCGCCTCCAGCAGCGCCCTGGAGACACCGTGGCGCAGAGCGCCCGCCTGTGCGGAGATGCCGCCGCCGTGCAGGCGCGCGACGACATCCATGCGCTCCTGATAGCCGACCGTCTCCAGCGGCTGGCGGATGTTGCGCTGCAGCGTGATCCGCGGAAAGTGCTCCTCCAGGACACGCCCGTTGACGAGATACGTGCCGGTGCCCGGGCGCAGCGTCACGCGCGCGATCGCGGTCTTGCGCTTGCCGGTCGCCCGGTATCTCGCCCCCGAGGCGAGATCGATCGCCGCGGTCGAGATCGGCTCGGCGAGAGCCTCCTCGTCCTCCTTCAGCTCATCCTCGGCCTCGGCAGCCTCGATCTCCTCATACGCCTGCGCAACGCTCGCATACGGGTCGGCGAGATCGATGTCGCGACCCAGCGGATCCACGCCCTCGGGGACGATGTCCACCTCCAGATGCGCGCCCGGAACCGCCGGCCTCTCGCGCGGTCGGGGCTCCTCGTCGATCTCCTCCTCGTACTCCTCGGCCTCGGCAGCCTCCGCGACAACCTCCTCGGCAATCTCCTCAGCCACGACCTCCGCGACAACCTCCTCGGCCACAACCTCCTCAACGACCCTCTCCGCGACCTCCTCGGCCACAACCTCCTCAACGACCCCCTCCGCGATCTCCTCGGCCACGGCCTCCTCGACCAGCTCGGCGGTCTCCGCGCCGGACGGCTCGGCGTCGGGGCGCTCCTGGGCCTCCTCGAACGCCTCCAGCGGCGCGTCCTCCGCGGATCCGGCGATCTCGCTCGCCTCCTCGGTCGGGACGGCGTGCTCGGCAGGTGCCTCCCCTGCTGGCGTGTCCTGCGCCGGGGCCTCCTCGGCGGGCGTCTCGGCGTCTCGGGCGTCTCGGGTGTCTCGGGCTCGTCGGCCATGCTTATGCCTCAATCTCCAGTGTCTGCGGCTTCTGCGCGATGTGTGGATGCTCGGGTCCGGCGTACACCTTCAGCTTCGTGATCTGTCTGCGCGCGAGCCTGTTGCGGGGCATCATCCCCTTGACGGCGATCCTGATGACCTCCTCGGGCCGGCGGGCGATCATCTCCTCGAACGTCCGCGACCTGAGCCCGCCCGGGTACCCGGAGTGGCGGTAGTAGCGCTTGTCCGCCCGCTTGTTCCCGGTGACATGCACCTTCTCGGCGTTGATAACCACGACGAAGTCCCCCGTGTCGATGTGCGGCGTGTACTCGGGCTTGCGCTTGCCTCGCAGCACGTCCGCGATCTGCGTCGCCAGGCGACCCAGCGTCTTGCCGTTCGCGTCGACCACGTGCCAGTTACGCTCGCGATCGGTGGGCTTGGCCACGTATGTCCTGGCCGAGGGTGTTGAGGTTGATGGGGTCGCAGGTGTCATCGCGTGAAAAAAGCCGCACGTCTTCGCGCGGCGCGGCGACCATCATAGGCGATATCGCTCTGAATCGCCACCACTGCGTCAACGGGGATGGGCCATATATCGAAAGCGCTGCGGGTCAGCACACGCGCTGGGCCGCGGACACTGCGCGCTTGACCTCCACCCGCGTGGGCTCGGCATATGCTGTTCAGAAGGTCACTCCCACTCGATCGTTCCCGGCGGCTTGCTGGTTATGTCCAGAACCACCCGGTTGACCTCGCGCAGCTCGTTGATCATGCGCGAGGCGATCGTCTCCAGCAGATCGTACGGCAGCCGCGCCCAGTCGGCGGTCATCGCGTCGTCGCTCGTCACGGCGCGGATGACGATCACGTACCCGTACGTGCGCTCATCCCCCTGCACGCCGACGGTGCGGACGTCGGGCAGCACGCAAAAGGACTGCCACAGCTCGCGATACAGGCCGGCCCGGCGGATCTCCTCCTGCAGGATGTGATCGGCCTCGCGCAGCACGTCCAGGCGCTCCTTGGTCGCTTCGCCGCCGACGATCCGGATCGCGAGTCCCGGCCCGGGAAACGGCTGGCGCCAGACCAGCTTCTCGGGCAGCCCCAGCTCGGCGCCCACGGCCCGCACCTCATCCTTGAACAGCGCCCGCAGCGGCTCGACCAGCTCAAAAGACAGGTCCTCGGGCAGCCCGCCGACGTTGTGATGGGACTTGATCGTCGCCGCCCCCGCCCCGCCGCCGGACTCGATCACGTCGGAGTACAGGGTCCCCTGAACCAGATATCTGGCGGGCTGGGCGGGTCCGGCATCTCCGCCGGCGAGCTTGGCGGCCTCCTCCTCGAAGACCCTGATGAACTCCGCCCCGATCGCCTTGCGCTTGGCCTCGGGCTCGGTCACGCCCCGCAGGCGGGCCAGAAACCGCGCCTCGGCGTCAACCGCCACGAGCGGAACCTTGAAGGTGTCCCTGAACGCGCCGATCACCTGCTCGCCCTCGTCCTTGCGCATCAGTCCGTGATCGACGAACACGCACGTCAGCTGATCCCCGACGGCGCGATGCACGAGCAGCGCGGCGACCGAGGAATCGACGCCGCCCGACAGTCCGCAGATCACCTGTCCGTCGCCGACCTGAGCGCGAATCCGGGCGACCTGATCCTCCACGATCGACGCCGCCGACCAACTCCGCTCGCACCCCGCGACGTCGGTCAGGAAACGCGTCAGGATCTCCTGTCCATATGGCGTATGCACGACCTCGGGGTGAAACTGGATGCCGTATATCCCTCTCTCGGTGTCCTGCACCGCGGCGACCGGCGAGGCGGTCGAGGACGCCAGCGCCGTGAACCCGGGCGGGGGCTCGAACACGGTGTCGCGGTGGCTCATCCAGCAGGTCTGCTCGGTCGGCATTCCCGCCAGCAGCACTCCGGGCTCGGTGATCGTGAGATCCGAGCGGCCGAACTCGCCGACCTCCGCCTGCTCGACCCGCCCGCCGAGCTCGTGCACGAGCAGCTGCATCCCGTAGCAGATGCCCATCACCGGCACCCCCAGCTCCAGCAGTCCCCGGTCGAGCTTTGGAGCCCCGGGCGCGTACACCGACGCCGGCCCGCCCGATAGCACGATCGCGCGCGGTTTGCGCCTGGCCACCTCCTCCAGCGCGACGCTGTGCGGCAGCAGCTCGCTGAACACCCCGCAGTCGCGGATCCTCCTTGCGATCAGCTGGCTGTATTGACCGCCGTAGTCCAATACGACGACCTCTTCAGTCATTGACGAGAGCTGCGGCCTTCCCGTTGACCGCACCCATGCCGACGGCCTGCTCACGTTGCAGCGCCTTGCCCTCGGTCTGCAGCGCTGGGGCGATCACGACCTCCGCGCGGTTGAACTCGGCGAGGTCCTTATGCCCACATGTGGCCATCGACGTTCTCAGACCGCCGAACAGGTTGAACGTGCCGTCGTTCTCGCGCGCGGGGCCGACCAGGATCTCCTCGAGCGTGCCGTTCTGCGTGGTCGCCACCCGCGCGCCGCGGGGCAGGGTCGGGTGAAACGTCGCCATGCCCCAGTGAAATCCGCGGCCCGGGGCCTCGTACGCGCGCGCCAGCGGGGAACCGATCATCACGGCATCTGCCCCCAGGGCGATCGCCTTGGACACGTCTCCGCCGTTGCGCATCCCACCGTCGGCGATCACCTGGCAGTACTCGCCCGTCTCCAGCATGTGTGTCGACCGGGCATGGGCTACATCCGCGATCGCCGTCGCCTGGGGCACACCGATCCCGAGCACTCCTCTGGTCGTGCAGGCAGCGCCCGGCCCCACGCCCACGAGCACCCCCGCCGCGCCGGTGCGCATCAGGTGCAGACCCGTGTGATAGGAGGCGCACCCGCCGACCACAACCGGAACGTCGAGGCTCGGGATGAACTCCTTCAGGTTCAGCGGCTCCGACACGGTCGAGACATGTTCGCCGGAGACGACCGTCCCCTGAATCACAAGCACGTCCAGCCCGGCCTCCATCGCCAGCTCGTAGTGGTCGCGCACGCGCTGGGGCGTCAGCGAGGCGGCGACGACGACTTTCTGCTCCTTGATCTCGGCGATCCGCTGCGCGATCAGCTCGGGCTTGACGGGCTCTGCGTAGATCTGCTGCATCTCGCGCGTGGCCACGTCCCTCGGCAGCTCGGAGATCCGCTCCAGCTGCTCCTCGGCGTCCTCATAGCGGGTGAATATCCCCTCCAGGTTGAGCACCGCCAGTCCGCCCAGCCTGCCGACGATCCCCGCGGTCTCGGGCGAGACGACGCCATCCATCGCGGAGGCGAGCATCGGCAGCTCGAACTGATATGGACCCAGCTTCCAGGAGATGTCGATGTCGTCGGGGTCGCGCGTGCGCCGCGAAGGCACGATCGCGATGTCATCGAATCCGTATGCCTGGCGGGCCTTCTTGCCTCGCCCGATCTCTATCTCCATCGCCGCATCCTGTCAGTCCGCGCGGACGAGAAAACCCCGCACTCGGCGGGGTCACGTGGGGAGCGGCGCATCGCCGCGGGAGCCTTGTCGATGAAGGCGGCCAAGTGGCTGTGAGCATAGCAACGGTTGCTCCGGGGCCGATGCCCTCGGATATGCTCGATCGCTATGAGCACCGGGCGCCACCCGAGGCGCCACCCCAGCTATGACCCGCACGCGATCGAGGCCCGCCGGCAGGCCGCCTGGCGCGCACGCGACGCGTTCGCCACCCCGTCCACGGACGGCGAGCGATCTTCGAGCTCGCGCCCGCGCCGCTACATCAAGCCCTCGGCGCCGTTCACCTCGGGCAACATCCACATCGGCCACGTCCGCTCCTACTCGATCGGCGACGCCTATGCCCGCTTTGTCCGCGCGCGCGGCGAGGATGTTCTGTTCGCGTTCGGCTTCGACGCCTTCGGCCTTCCGGCCGAGCTGGGCGCGATCGAGCGCGGCGAGTCCCCCAGCGACTGGGTCGGTCGCTGCGCCGAGCACATGACCGGCCAGCTGCGGCGCCTGGGCTACTCCTTCGATTGGGAGCGCACGTTCCTCAGCTCCGACGCGCTCATGTATCGCTGGTCGCAGTGGCTGTTCCTGACGCTGCTCGACGCGGGCCTGGTCTACCAGGGCACGGGCGCCGTGGACTGGTGCGACACGTGCCAGACGACCCTCGCCACGATCCAGGTCGAGGACGGCGGGCTGTGCTGGCGCTGTCACAACCCCGTGCGCCTGATCCAGCGCCCGCAGTGGTATCTGCGCATCAGCTCCCACCTGCAGGAGAACGACCGCCGCCTGGAGGATCTCGCGGACAGCGGCATCTGGGATGAGGTGGCGCTCTCCAGCCAGCGGTTCGTGCTCGGGCGCGTGGACGGCGTCGAGGTCGATCTGATCGATGAAGATTTCTTGAATGAAGACTTTTTGGGGGGTGCCGCGCGCGCGAGTGCGCGCGCGCGTGTGAACGGCGCCGATTTAGAGCACTCACCTGTCGAGCCCTCGCCTGTCGAGCCCTCCCAGCCGGCCACGCCCGAGCCGCCTTCGCCGTCCGCCGACCGGACCCTGACGGCGTTCACCCCGCACGAGGACGCGGTCGCGCTGGCCCGGTTCGTGCTGATCTCGCCCCGCCACCCCGACGTCGAGCGCTGGGTCCCCGATTCCGGCGTGCGCGAGCGTCTGGAGGACCTGCGCTCGGGCGGCCTGGAGCGCGGCGAGCGCGATGCCGAGTCGATCCCCCTGATCGACACTCACCGCACATTGCCCTCCCCAGCCGGCGGCGAGCCGCTGCCCGTCCTCATCTCTCCGGTCGTGGACGGGCGGTTCGGCGCGACCGCGGTCCTCGGGATTCCCGCGCGCGACCGTACCGATGCTCTGATCGCGGGGCGCCTGTCACTGCCGCCGGAGGAGCCCGCTTCGCAGGAGAGCCCGGCCGAGAGCGGGGACGGCAACCACGGGAAGGGAAGAGTGAGAGACAGGGACAGGGGAGCAGACAGCGAGAGCGAGAGGGACAGAGACAGAGACAGAGAGCAGGACAGCGCCCCGCCGATGGCGGGACTGCGCCCGGCGGTGCGCTACCGCGCCAACGACTTCTCGATCTCGCGCCAGCGCTCGTGGGGAACGCCGATCCCGATCGTCTACTGCGAGCGCGGCTGCGGGGCGGTGCCGGTCCCCGATGAGCAGTTGCCGGTGTTGCTTCCCCTGGACCTGCACCCCACGGGGACCGGCAACCCCTTGGCCGAGTGCGAGGACTTCGTGCAGACCACCTGCCCGAGCTGCGGCGGACCCGCGCGGCGTGAGACCGACACGCTGGACTGTCATTTTGACGCGCTGTGGCTGTGGGTGCCCGTGTGCGTGCCCCCGGCCGAGCGCACACGCCCGCTGGACGAGATATTCGCGTTGAATGATCTGCGCGCGTGGCTGCCCTGCGAGCGCGTGGTCGCGGGATCGGACAGCGGCAACTTCGTGTTCGACCAGCGCACGGTCACCAAGGCGCTGCGCGACATCGGGCCGCTGGCGTTCCTGAGCGACGGGGAGCCGTTCGCGGGGTGCCTGTTCCACGAGATGGTCATCCGCGACGGACGCAAGATGTCCAAGCACCTCGGCAACGTCGTCGATCCGGACGAGCTCGTCAGCAAGTACGGCGCGGACACGGTGCGCCTGGCGACGCTGTATGCGGCGAGCCCGCAACGGACTCTGAACTGGAGCGATTCGGCGGTCCTGCGCTGCCACCGGTTCCTGACACAGGTCTGGGACTTCTCGCTCAGCCGGCTCGCCGCGGGCGACGCCGAGGCCGCCGACGTGGATCTGCCCGCCGGTGCACATGGGCCGGCCGGCGCCGAGGGGCCGGCCGCGGACACGACCGAGCATCTGCGCGTGCGCCTGGCCAAGTGGTGCGACGCCGCGGTGGAGCGCACCACCGAGGACATGGCCAACCTGGAGATGCATACAGCCGTGCGCAACGTCATGCGGTTGTTCGACCGGATCAAGGACTACGAGAAGCGCGTCCTTCAGCGCACCGACACGCTGGGCGCAGCCGATCGCGACGCGCTGCTGAGCGCGCTGGGCGTGCTCGCACAGCTGCTGGCGCCGCTGGCGCCGCACATCGCCGAGGAGATATGGATCGCGCTCGGTAACGACGGCGACACACAGACGCCGTGGCCGGGCGTATCCTCTGCGGTACCGGCATGAGCCCGTCAAGCCCCTCACCGAGTCGCCGCGCCGCCGAGCGCCCCGCCCAGGAGACCCGCGAGCAGACGCGCTCGTGCGCGACGGGGCTGGTCTGCCATCGCTGCGAGAACCGGTATCCGCTGTCAGAGGCGGTGTTCGCGTGCCCGGACTGCGGCAAGGGACTGGACGTCGATTACGACTACGAGCGCGCGGCACGCCACTTCGGCGAGGTCCCGAGCTCCGAGCGCCCGCAGAACATCTGGCGCTTTGAGGAGCTGCTGCCGATCGTCGACGCCTCCGCGCAGGCACGGGTGGGGCGCTACTCCGGCTGCACACCCCTGATCCACGCCGACCGCCTGGGCGCGGAGCTGGGGTTGAGCAACCTCTATCTCAAGGACGACTCCACGTCCCGTCCCAGCCTGTCCTACAAGGATCGCGTGGTGGCGATGTCCATCGCGCGCCTCTTGGAGCTGGGGCGCGATGAGATCGGGTGCGTGTCCACCGGCAACGTCGGCACCGCGGTCGCCTCGCTGGCGGCCAAGGCGGGGGTCGATGCGTACGTGTTCTATCCCAACCGCCTGGAGGACATGAAGGCGCGCGCGTGCGCGGCGCTCGGGGCGAGGGTGTGCCAGGTGGAGGGCAACTACGACGAAGCCAACCGCCGCTGCCGCGAAGTCGCGCAGGCGACGGGCATGGAGTTCGCGAACATCTCGCTGCGCCCGTTCTACGCGGAGGGCGCCAAGACGGCGGCGTTCGAGATCGTCGAGCAGATGGACTGGCAGGCGCCAGACCACATCGTCACCGCGGCCGCCGGCGGGACGCTGTCATCTCGCCTGCACAAGGGCCTGGGGGAGCTGCAGCTGCTGGGGCTCTCCGAGACGGACTCGACCCGCATCCACATCGCCCAGCCCAGCGGGTGCAACCCGATCGCCACCGCGATCCTGGCCGAGGAGGCAGAGATCCAGGCAGTGACGCCGGAGACCGCCGCGCACTCCCTGGCGATCGGCGCGCCCGGAGACGGTTACCTGGTGATCGACGCCGTGCGCAAACGCGGCGGCACCGGCGGCTTCGCCTCGGACCCCGAGATCTTCGCCGGCATCGACCTGCTGGCGCGAACCGAGGGCATCCTGAGCGAGCCCGCGGGGGGCACGACGATCGCGGTGCTCGAGAAACTTGCCGCCGCCGGGCGGTTCGCGCCCGACGACACGGTCGTGGCGATCGTCACCGGCAACGGCCTGAAGACGCTCGACGACCATCCGCCCAAGCCCTGGCCGGCCAAGATCGACTGCGAGCTGGACGCGATGCTGCTCGCGCTGGAAGGGCTGGGACGCAGGCCCAGTCCCGTGGCGGCGTAGGCAGGGCGAGCAACCGACGACCTCTACGCCCCGAGCCCAGACGCCCCCGGTCCCGGCAATAGAAAAGCCCCGCCGGAGCGGGGCTTTTCCTTAGCAGGTCGATAAGCCGGATTCTGTCGTTGAGCAGCCATCCATCTGCGCGGCCTACCTGGACCTCGGCGAGCAGCCTGCAAGCGGTCCAATCTGACCTTGCACCGGGTGGGGTTTGCCCAGCCGCCGCGTCACCGCGACGCTGGTGCGCTCTTACCGCACCATTTCACCCTTGCCTGCGGGCCGTTCACGTGGGACGGCCCCATCGGCGGTTTGTTTCTGTGGCACTTTCCCGCGGGTTTCCCCGGGTCGATCGCTCGACCACCTTGCTCTCTGGTGTCCGGACTTTCCTCGAGCGCCTCGCGGCGCCCGCGGCTGCCTGACCTGCACGCTCACGGTAGCGCGCCGCCGGCGCCGTGTAAAGGCCCTCAGACGCTCCGGAGTAGTCCCACGACGCGTCCGAGCACCCGCACGTCGGCGCTGCGGATCGACTCCATCGTCTCGTTCTCTGGCTGCAGGCGAATGTGGTCGGACTCCTGGAAGAAGCGCTTGACGGTCGCCTCCTCGCCCAGCAGCGCGACGACGATGTCGCCGTCCTGCGCGGTGTCCTGCGAGTGCACGACCACGTAGTCGCCGTCGAGCATGCCCGCGTCCTTCATCGATTCGCCGCGGATCTGCAGCAGATACTGGCCGTCCCCGCCGCCCGCGAGCTCGGGCACCGAAACGTACTCCTCGATGTTCTCCTCGGCGAGCACCGGCGCCCCTGCGGCCACCGAGCCCAGCAGCGGCAGGCTGTCCGGGCGCACGATCCCGCGCACGCTCTCCATCGCGGCACCGGCCGCTCGGTCGAGCAGCTCGATCGCGCGCGGCTTGCTCGGGTCGCGGCGCAGCAGGCCGATCTTCTCCAGGTTGGACAGGTGCGCATGCACGGTAGAGGACGAGGCCAGGCCGACCGCTTTGCCGATGTCGCGCACCGTCGGCGGGTAGCCGTACTTGGCCGAATGCTTGCGAATGAAGTCGAATATCTCCTGCTGGCGCTTGGTCAGATCCATGCGTGCTCCGCTCCCTGGTCGCGTTGATTGGGGACTTCGACGAACATGTGTTCGCACGATAGCGTGCCGTGTGGACGGATGCAAGTGTCAGGCACGCCGACGCGCTCCTGAACGCGCCGCCGCCCGCTCCCGCGTGGCAGGGGCGCGGCTATACTCGCGCGTTCTGCGCCCGTGGCGGAATTTGGTAGACGCGCAAGGTTGAGGGCCTTGTGGACCGCTTGGTCCGTGGTGGTTCGAGTCCACTCGGGCGCATTAGAAAAGCCCAGGAAATCTAGGCTTTTGTGGTTTAGGCCCGAACCTCTGCTACGTCGCTCGGCGCTCCGACGGTACGTCCACAAGCAAGCGGGGCTTCACGAGCGCGCGGGCGGCACGGGACGCCAGGCAGCGTCTGACAGAGCAGGTCGAGCGCGGTGAGCTGCGCCACACCAAGCACACGTTCGAGAGCTGGTGGCAGGAGTGGCTGCAGCGGCGCATGTCCCATATCGAGCCGGGATCGTGGGCGGACTACGAGGTTCACGGCCGCAAGCGCCTGCTCCCTGTCCTGGGGTCCATACCGCTAGGACGTCTGGACGAGTCGGCGATCCAAGAGCTCGTGGACGTCATGGCCGAGGAGATCGAGGCCGGAAAGCTCGCGCCCAAGACCGCCCCGCAACCACCGAAGAAAACCTGCTCAGGTTTCCGCTTGGTTGACATCCACATGTGTATACGGGGGTTGGCCGACCGATTTGTGACCCGCACGATCGACCGCCGAGGCGCCGCCCTCCCACGTGAGGAATCCTGGGACTAGGATGTCAGCGTGCCCAAGGCGCCAGGCAAGATCACGGCCGATGAGATCGACAGGCGCAGCCAAAACGCGCTCGAGGTGCCGCTGCTGCGTTTCCTGGGAGCGTTGCTCGTGGACCGCGACGACGGTTGCTGGAGCATTGCCTCCCCGGCAACGGCACCACGACGATGACCGTCCGCTCTGCGCTGTCATGGAGTGGTGGCAAGGACTCGGCCCTGACGCTCTGGACCCTGCGCCGCCAGGATGTGGAGCCCGAGGCGCTGATCACGACCGTCACCGATTCGTACGACCGCATCAGCATGCACGGCGTTCGCCGCGAGCTGCTGGCCAGGCAGGCAGATGCGGCCGGCATACCGCTCATCGAGGTTCGAATCCCGCCGGCATGCGTCAACGAGGTCTATGAAGCACGCATGGCCCAGGCGTTCGCGTCCCCGCCCCTCTCCGACGTCGAGGAGGTCGCCTTCGGCGATCTGTTTCTCGAAGATGTCCGCGCCTACCGCGAGGAGCGACTGGCAGCGACTGGCAGGCGTGGCCTCTTCCCGCTGTGGGGACACGACACCGGCGTCCTGGCACGGGAGTTCATCGCCGCCGGCTTCCAGGCGAGGATCGTCAGCCTTGACCCGCGCGTTCTCGACGCGTCGTTCGCCGGGCGAGCGTATGACGAGCAACTGCTCGCCGAGCTGCCCGCCAGCGTCGACCCCTGCGGTGAGAACGGCGAGTTCCACACCTTCGTCCACGCCGGACCGATCTTCTCCCAGCCAGTCGCCTGCGAAACCGGCGAAGTCGTCGAGCGCGAGGGCTTCGTCTTCTGCGATCTGCTGTGCACGTGACGTAGACCTACTGGGACGATCACCGACGGCGAGCAGGTCGCCGGGTTCCGTGTCATCCACACCCCCGGGTAGGATCTCGACTTCCTCCCGACCGGAAAGGAGATCAAGTCCCAAAGGATTAAGTCCCTCGGCCGGGAGGGTGAGGAGGGTGTCGCGGGGCCGGTCGTGACGAAGTCGCAGACCTGCTAGCTGAAAACTAAAAACTCAAAACTCGGCGTTCAGGAGGGGCGAGTCCGAACCCCAGTGTTATGAGAGGTCACCCAGCAGCGCACCGACATCCAGGTCGGCCACTCCCTCCGCGGGCGATGGAACAGCCCTGTCCAGTCCGTAGACCTCGAGGCTTGAGTACCCGTCCGGGCCGGGATCGGTGCGGACCTCGACGGCCTTGCCGGGCACATCGACGAGCCAGTAGGTCGGCACGCCGGCCCTGGCATACAGCTCGGCCTTGACGCCGCGGTCGATCTGAGGCGAGCTGAAGGACACCTCGACCACCAGCAGAGCGGTGCGCGGATGCTCTCCGGGTGGCGGCTTCTCGGCGACCAGAGCCAGGTCGGGCTCGGGCTCGGAGTCCGGCGGGACCTTCAGCGGCAGCTGCGTCCGCAGCCGCGCCTTTGCGCTCGCCAAGTGGCGCTCGAGCTCTTCGATGACCGCCGCGTGGGCTGGGCTCTGGGGGCTCATCACCTCGACCAGCAGCCCTTCCAGCAGTTCGACCGGCTCGCCCTCCAGCGCACCGCACGCGACCATATGATCGTAAGTGTCAACATCGAGCCGATGAATCGTAAGCGATGGAGATGCCGTACTCGCCATAGCGTCAGTCTACCGCCCCGGCAGCCGAACGTCCAGCGGCGGGCCTGCCTGTCTCAGGCGGGCATCGACAAAGGGCTCGGAAGGCCGCTCTGACATCAGTGCGCTTGTGCACGACATCCACACTGCAGTTCGACGATGAGGCGTCGCGGCGGATCGAGGCGATCTACAGCCCCCAGACGTCCTCGCGCAGGCCACGCGGTGCGCGAGGCACTCGGGTCAAGCCGGCGAGCGTGTACTGGACGTCGGCTCAGGTCCGGGCTCCTCTCAGCGGAGTTGGCCGCCAGTGCCGCGCCGAACGGCATGGTGGAGCTGGACCCATACCCGCGAAGCCGATGTCACCGAGCATTTCGAGGCAAGCCGCGGGAGCGTACTCGGCAGCTTCGCGACACCTGTGCAACTCGGCGAAACCCCATTTACCCTTTCCGTATCTGCTTCTCAGAACTTCGGGGGCGCTTCGATGAGCAGTGCGGGCGCGGTGGGAGCCAGGACGCTCAGTTCTTTCGCGATCAGTGGGTGATGCGCGTCCGCGCTGACCAGGTCATAGCCATATACGAACACGGTCGCCGATGTCTGCAGGTCCATCATCCAGGCGACGCGACCCTCGGCCTTTGAGCGGCCCTTCGATCGCTTCGGCATCGGCGGGGGCGTGGGGATCCTGGCCCGTAGGGCTCCGGCGATATCGGCTGCCCGGTGCTCGAAGGGCAATACATCGATCAAGCCAGCAGCGATCTGGTCTTTTAGCCACCCTCGCTGCGCGCCGGCCGCCGACGCGCGAGGATTAAGTCCTGGACGATTGGGTCTCTCCGAGAGGGTGGGGAGGGTGGTGCTCGCTTTGCAAAGCCCAAAGGAGATCTCACTGAGCGTGCTCGCCGTGATCGCCACCGGGTCGCCCAGCTGCCAGCGGCTGGTCACGTACTCGAGCTCCGGGCTGTCCGGGCGCAGACGCGCCGCGGTGGTCGTGTCCCACGCCTGGGGCATCAGTCTTCTTCGCGGGACGCCTGGCTGAGCTTGACCAGCTCCTCTGCGGTCAACGGCTTCGCCTTCTTCGCGCCGTTTGAAGAGCCTGTCGAGGAGGCATCGGCGAACGCCTGCCAACGCTGATCGGCCAGCTTGCGCAGCGCAACCGCGCGCTGACGATCGCGCAAACGCTCAGACGCAAGCCGCACCAGCACATCGTTGGGAGTGGTACCGGCCGCTCGGGCGATGCCGGCCAGCTCACGCCACATATCCTCCGGCACCGTCAGTTGCACACGATGCCCGGTCCGGCGGGGCGCCCGTTGACGCCGAGCGGGTTTCCGAGCGGCTTTGCCGGTGTCCCCCACCCCCATCAAATCGGTCAGCTCTCGAGGATCCATCGGCACAGCCTATCAGGTAGCGCGGCATAAGCCGCGTTAGATCGTTGACGGGGTGGAGTAGCCGCTTACCTCGGAGACGCGGTTGTCAGGTACGCGTCGTGGCGACGATTGCCCGCCCATGTCGTCGCGGCGACCAGCGCGATGATGCCGACCCCGACCGCGAGGCAATCGCCGGCGACGAGCAGGTAGCCGCCGCCGCGGTGCGGGTTCACGAAGAGGTACGGGTACCAGTCCACGATCGCGCCGCGCGCCAATGTGTAGAGGATGTACAGCAGTGGGAAGGCCATCCACAGCACGACCGTCCGCGCGAGATCGAGGCGCACGCCCGGCGGGTCGAGCAGCCAGTCGAGCGTCACCGCCACAGGCATGAGGTAGTGAAGGATCGCGTTCACCCACGGGTATGCCGGAGCTTTCCCGGAGAGCAGCACCAGGTACACGATCCCGGTCGTCAGGATGTAGACCACTGCTGCGCCCCTGAGGAGCTCGACTGTCCCAGAGCGCTCACGCGCAGGGCGGAGTGCTCCGTGCAGGAGCATCGCCGCCGCAAACAGGTTGCTCAGGATGGTGAAATAGCTGAAGTAATCGGCGTCACTGACACCGGGCCCTGCCGCCACGTCGTAGCCGATCGCCGTCAGCGCTGCCAGCGCCAGCAGCGCACGGCAGACGCGCTGCACAGGTTCGCTCAGCACGCCGTGCCGCGAGCGTTTGATAGCGGGCATGCTCACGATCCGCCGTCTTCTGTCGCGGAGAACGCCGGCATGACCTCCTGCGCGAACCGTCGCAGCTGCTCCTTGCCGCCAAGCACGGTGAGCAAGATGTAGCGAACGCCGGCATCGTTCAACGTCGCCAGCTTGGCGCAGATCTCCTCAGGGGTTCCATAGAGCGCGTGCTCCTCGGTGCCGCCGCTCTTGTCCGCGTAGGCGAGCACATGCGAGCCGCCCTTGCGTGCGGGCGAGCGGGCCACGCTCACGGTGCGCTGGGTGTACTTGGCTTGACGAGCAAGGGCGGCTTCGGCGTCAGCCCGATCCCTCGCGACGTATAGCTGGCGCGCCACGACGACCCCCATCGGATCGAACGGTCGCCCGTGCGCTTCACGCTCGGAGTGGTACAGCGCTATGCGCTCGCCGATCTGCTCGGGGGAGGCGTACTGGTCGAGCATGAGGTTGAAGCCACGCTCGGCCGCTTTGCGGATCGATGGAGGGCTGCCGGCGGCCATCCAGAACGGCGGGTGTGGTCGTTGCGCGGGCGGCGGCTCGACCACGATGTCCTCGAAGCGCCAGAAGCGCCCATGGTGCGAGAAACGCGTGGCAGAGACCTGATTCCAACCGGTGAAGTGATGCTCGACCAGGAAGCTCGAATGAAAGCCGAGCTCCTCAGCTTCGACGTTGAAGTCGAGATAGTCGCGGAAGCCTTGGCCCGTCTCGGGAGGAAGATCATCGCCGCTGGCCTGCGCTGAGCAGAAGAGACCAAACCTCATCGGCTAGCCCTCCTGCGCCTGGGTGGTCGTAGTGTGTTGATTCGGTTGACTGCCTGCGAAAACTTGTCCTTGGCTTTGCCGCGAAGCGCTTTTACGCGCGGCTTGGCTCGCGGAGCGACCGTGACGGTGAACGTCACGTGAGGATCAGTGGCTCTGTGTTACCGGCGAGAGCATCGGCGAGGCCCTCGCGCGCGCCCGGCTCGGCGAGCCGCGCTGGTCTGCCGCGGCCGCGAGCAGCGATTGCCAGCGTTTGGTGTCGCCGGCTGTCTCGCGTAGCCGCTGCAGGCGGTGGCGCAAATCAACCACGCTGGGAAAGGTCAGCGTCGTCGGGTGCTCGGTGGCGAGCACCATCAGCCCGCGACGGGTCCACGCGCGCACCGTCGGCTCGGAGACCCCAAGCGCAACGGCGGCCTGTGCCACGTCGATCGTCGCCGGGCGCATGGCCGCGACCGTGTGCTGCGTCTGGAGCAGCTCGGAAAGCGCCTGCTTGACGCTGCCGTTCTGCAGGGCGTCTTCGGTGCGGTGCAGGGTGTCCTCAAGCGTGATAAAGCCCGCCGCCAATGCCCGCTGCTCTCGCCTGGTCATCCAATCATCCTATCACTTCTTTCCCAGGAGATGTAGATGTAGAAAAGAAGCTGTTGCGC
This sequence comes from uncultured Solirubrobacterales bacterium, assembly GCA_963808385.1. Taxonomy (GTDB): domain Bacteria; phylum Actinomycetota; class Thermoleophilia; order Solirubrobacterales; family Solirubrobacteraceae; genus Palsa-744. Next base: position 61,956 of record CAWEFQ010000016.1, read on the forward strand.
GGGCAGCTGGGCTGTTGTTGCCGCTTGCCCTGCGGGGAGGACTGTGCGTCGTTTCGCCGGCGGGGCTTTTGGCTGCCCCGAACGACCGCCGCCGTGGCGGGGCCGTGGGCTCCTTCGGAGATTAAGTCTCTCAGCCGAGGGGGGGCGCCCGGTGCGCCATCGCTCGCCCCCTCAACCGTTCGCGAGCCGAACCGCATCCGCGGGCGGCGGCGGCCAATCGCTCGGGCTGGTGAGTGGCGGGCCGGTGGTCGCGCCCAGCCTCGTGATACCATTTCTGGCATGAATACTACTTCTGGTATGGCGTCGTTTGGTCGGCTGTTCAGGCGGCTGCGGGAGGGTCGGCTGAGCCAGGGGGCCTTGGCGCTGCGTGCCGGGACGAGCCAGTCGTATATCTCGCGGGTGGAGTCGGGGGAGGTACTCCCGACGTTGACTCAGGCCGAGCGCCTGCTGAACTGCCTCGGCTATGACCTGCGGGTGCAGGTCAAGCCGTTGCCCCGGCGCAGCGATCACGGAGCGCTGGCCGATCAGCTGGCGATGAGCCCGCAGGAGCGAATGCAGAGCGCGGCGGCGCTGCACAACGCGATGGCCGAGATGAGGGCCGGGCTCAGTGGCGCAGGACGGGGCGCTGAATCCCGCTGGGCTGCTCGGCGCGCTGTCTGCGTACGGGGTCGACTTCGTGGTGATCGGCGCGCTGGCCGTCGGCGTGCACGCGGAGGTACGCGCGACCGGTGACGTCAACGTGATGGTCCCGATCGGAGACGAGACCAACAGGCAAGCTCTGGGGATGCACTGGCGCAGCTGGGCGCCGTACTGCTCTCATCCGAGCAGGGTGGCGTGGATCCCGCCGCCGGCGAGGAGTATCCGACGGTCATGTTTGGCACGCGCTACGGCAAGCTCGACATCCTCTACCGGCCCGATGGCAGCGACAGCTATCCGAAGGTCAAGCGGCGCAGTCTCCAGACCACGATCAACGGGCAGACCGTTCACGTCGCCGGCAAGGACGACCTGATCCGCATGAAGCTGGCCGCCGGCCGCACCGATGACCTCCGCGACGTCGCCAAC
>CAWEFQ010000017.1:0-211810 GCA_963808385.1 uncultured Solirubrobacterales bacterium
GTTTGCCGCGTCGCCGGTCGGTCCACGCCTTCAGCACGGCGAGACGGCGCACGAGCGCCTCGTCGAACGGCCTGTCCGCCCACAGCCCGAGGTCGTAGACGTCCTTGCCTGAGCCTTTCAGCCTGCGGCTGCAGGCCATGATCTTCTCGGCGATCATCTCGTAGGGATCGAGTCCGTGCAGGGTCGGGATGCCGAACTCGACCCGTCTCTCGTAGGGCATGTGCTGCGCCGCGTCCAGGTCGATGTCTTCGGAGAAGCGCCCGAGCGATCCGAACACGCACTTGCGCAGTGCCGTGCCACCCTTGAACAGAAGCGGCCCGTGCGGGCCGCCGCCGGGCGGCGTCCCGATCAGTCCGTGCTCGTTGAGCATGGCGAGCGCATAGTGCAGCGCGATGTCCTGTCCGGCAACCTCCAGCGAGACCCGGGCGCCGTGGGCGTACTGGCGAATGATCGCCTCGCTGAGCATCAGCGGCGTACCTCCTCGCGGATCGCCTCGGGTGCGACGTTGAGCCTCACAGCCCACCTCGCGAGCACCGGCCCGTCGCCTGCGCCGCCGGACAGGCTGTCGAGCTGTATCGGCCGCCCATGCGGGCCAGCCGCTGCCTCCAGCAAGGGTGCGGGGATCTCCAGGTCGAGGATCTCCAGCAGCGCTCCCACGCGACGCATGGCACCCGCGCCGCGGGGCAACTCACCAGCCATCTCGATCAGCCATGCCCAGTCCGCCTGTCCGTCAGCGCGCGCGAGCATGCGCGCGAGCCCGAGCGCGCCCCCGGCCAGATCGAGATGGGTTGCGCAGTCGAGCAGACATCGCTCGACGGTGGCGATGCGCACGCTGTGCCCGTGCAGGTCTCGCTGCTGCGACCCCTCCAGCGTCGAACCGGCGCAACCGCACGAGCCGCACCCCCATCTCGGCCATGCCGGGGACAAGCGCCGCCCCGGTCACGGTCGCCACCTGCACCTCACCGGGGCGATCGGGCGTCAGACCCAGCTCGTACGCGGCCGACGCGAACGAGACGTAGTACGGGCGAACCCATCCGTCGAGCGCCGCCCAGGGATCGGGCGCCGGCCAGCCCCCCGACGCACCCAGCAACGGCTCGTAGCGGCCGCGCGTGAGGCGTTGCAGCCAGTCCTTACGCTCCAACCGCGCCACGAGCGTCCGCGCATACTCGCGCGAGACCCCCACCGCCTCGGCAACGTCCCCCACTTCAATCGTCGCCGGGCGCTCGGTCTCGAGCCAGGCGAGCACCTCCGCCTCGCGCGGTCCCAGAGTGCGGGGTCTGTAGAGGTCGATCGTCCATGCAGCATATGATATCGCAAAATTACAGCTAGTGTTATTAGTCGATATCATGATGAGGAAACCGCTTCCCTCTCTGCCTCCTCAGCCGCCGCCGGGCCGAACCCGTCGTTGACATGCGGACACAACGAGTAGGCATCACGCCGGCGAGGCGACTTCACAAAGTCCGGGCCGACGTATCTTCACTTTTCAAAGAACGCTGAGCTGCGATCCCCACCCTGCCGTCGGCTCACAACCGTGCTCCTGCTCGAGGAGCCCCCGTGAGGGTCGTGACCGCGTCGATGGGCGAGCGATCGACCGTCCGCGACGCTAATACACCGCCCCGGACGGAATCCACCGCGCGCGTCCCGAAACCCATCAAACATGGGACCGTGCGCCCAAAACCTGGCGCGTATGTATCCACCCCACCGCAGAATGCCGACGCCCGGGCACCCCAGCCAACCCGCCGCTGCAGCATAGCCCGTAGGGGCGTCTCTCTCTTTCTCTCTCCCTCTCAGCTCTCCACTCGCTCCAGCTCGTCGAACGCGTCGTCGAGCGCAACCTTGGCTGCACACAAACGCTTGCCTACTCGAGGGGAATCAGCTCAGGAAATGGGCGTTCGGAGCCGACTGTTGAGGTGATGTCGGTTCCAGACCCGAGCCGGCGGGTTGATACCGCGGCCGAGACGATCGTGCCGGGGGCTCCGGCGGAGTCCGGCGAGGGTCTCTGCCATCTCGGCGAGGCGCTGAAGGCGCGAACCGAGGACGTCGTGGCGGGAATGGTCGTGCGCACCCAGCAATCGGGTCACGTGCTCGATGCGATGGTCGAGGAGCAGTTCGCGCGCGTTGGCACCGTCTCCACGCTCGCGGTCGCCAGGTGGATGGCGGGCGAGGGCCCGGAAGTCGCTCGCGAGGTCGGCCGGGAGGCCTGGCACATCTTCGGTCAGCTGGCGGCCCAGCGTGCGGCGCCGCTGAACGAGGTCACCAAGCGCTGCCTGCGCTGGTGTGACGCGGTGAATGACGTGGTACGCGAGCTCGTGAGCGACGTGCGCGACGCGCTCGTACACAGCGGCCTTCAGCCGAGCGCGCTCACCCTGGAGCTCACCGAGACGAGCCTGATGCGAAACGCCGATGAGACCGCGCGCCGGCTGATCGCGATCAAGCAGCTGGGCGTGCGCATCGCGATCGACGACTTCGGCACCGGCTACTCCTCTCTCGCCCACCTCCAACGCTTCCCGGTCGACGCGCTGAAGATCGACCGGTCGTTCATCTCCGGACTGACCGACAATCAGGAGGGCGAAACGCTCCTGCGCACCCTCGTGCAACTCGGCAAGTCGCTGTCGATCGAGACCCTCGCCGAGGGCATCGAACACCCTCGGGAGCTCTCGCTCCTGCAAGCCGAGCAGTGCGACTCCGGCCAGGGCTTCCTCTTCGCCCGCCCCCTCGACACACACGCCGCCGAGGCGTTGCTGCGAGACTCGGCCAGCAACACCACCACAGCCCCGGCGCAGACGTCACAGCGCGCGTAGAGACGATCCCGGGTGCGCCTTCTCTGGCCCCGTCCCACCGCGAGGCGATGCCCATGAGCACCGCTCACGAGAGCCCCTCAAACAGCGCACCGACGTCCAGGTCGGCCACTCCGGGGTCTGGAGATGAAACGGTCGTGCCCAGCCCGTAGAACCTGTCTCGTAACGCAGGACCTCAAGGTGTCGCCCGGAAGGTCGGCCGCTACGCGGCCTCCGGGCTCTGGGAAGCTCGCCAGAGTCGGCTGATCGGCAGGATCTGGATCCCGTCCTGGGTGTATGCTCGCGCGCCGGTGTAGAGCACGACGCCACCCAGGAACTGGGAGCCCAACTTGTTGCGAAGCTTCAGGAGGCTGCTCAGCTCGCGAGTGGTGATGCGCGAGGCGGCCTTGACCTCCAGCGCAGCTACGGCACCATCTTCGCGCTCGAGCACCAGATCGACCTCATCGCCGTCGTGTGTCCGCCAGTGCCCGCGTAGGACCGGCGCGTCATGCCAGTCGAGCTGCTTAGACACCTCCCCCACGACGAACGTCTCCAGCAGATGCCCGAACTCGGTGAGCGCGGGCGCAGTGGCCGCCCCGAGCTTGCTCTCGGTCAGGCGCAGCAGACGCGCGGCGAGCCCGCTGTCGACGACATGGACCTTGGGCGCGGCGCCGACGCGCGGGCCGAGCGTCGTGCCCCACGCCGGCAGTTGATGGACGAGGAAGACGGTCTCCAGCAGCTTGGTGTAGCTCTCGGCCGTGGACTTCTCCATGCCGATCGCTCTCGCGGCCTTGGCGATATTGAGCACCTGCGCGGTCTGACCGGCCAGCTGACGCAGCAGCAGTGGCAGCTGGCGACGCTGCTGCACGCGCGAGAGCTCCAGGACGTCGCGCTCGATGACGAGCTCCAGATAGTCGTCAAACCAGCGCGCGCGATCGGTGGCCCGCGCGCGGGCGAGGGCGGGCGGAAACCCACCGACGGCGACCCTGCTGAGGTACTCCCCGCGAGCAGTCTCTGGCGGAGTCCGCTCCACCAGCGCGCGTGGATCGCTCAGAAGAACCTCGACGAAGTCCTCGCGCACCCCCGCGATCTCCCCCTGGGAGAGTCCCAGCACGTCGACGCGATGCGCACGGCCGGTAAGTGCCTGGGCGGCCGCGGGCAGTGTCGCATACCGCGTCGAGCCGGTGAGCACGAACCGGCCCGGGGAACCGTCGCGGTTGAGCTCGGCCTTGATCGCATCGAGCAGCTCCAGCACGTGCTGGAACTCGTCGATCAGCACGGGGGCCTCGCCGCGCACGAACAGTGCCGGGTCGGCTGCGACCGCGTCACGGGTGCCGAGGTCGTCGAGGTCGATGACCTCCCGGCCCCGCGCAATTGCCAGCTCCCGCAGCAGCGTGGACTTCCCAACCGCGCGTGGCCCTTGGAGCACGATCACCGACTCGTCATGCATACGCCGCTCCACCACCCCGCCGAGGCGGCGCTCGACGATCTCGCTGAGAATCGCTGACACGCCTTTACTCTAGCGTGTTATCCGCAATCCGAGGCTAACAACTTCCGCAATCCGAGGGCATTATGTTCCGCAATCCGAGGCTCGATCTTCGAGGTGCGGGACACTGGACGGGTCGAAGTAGGCGGCTCGCGCCGCGGCGTCCTCGCGGGCCCACTCGTGATCGACCTCCGAGGCGAGCGCCGTCGAGACGAAGACCCGGCGCAAGACTCCCTGCTCAGAACACGTGAGGTTGGCGACGTCGCGAAGGTCATCGGTGCGACCGGCTGCCAGCTCCCCGTCCTCAGCCACTCAAGCCCGCCCTCATCTCGGGCATCGCGTTGTGCAGCGCCGCCGCGCTCTGCCGGTCAGGGCACACCGCCCGAGCCGGCGCACCGGGGCATGGAGCTGCCGTGACCCGCTGGGCGAGGCCACGGCACGCTCCTTGAGAGCCAGGCAGTGGGTCGTTGCCAGGCTCTCCCTCGAGCGCCGCCGGGAGAGGTACAGGAGAGCGGCGCTCAAAGCTCTATAGCTGGGAATAACTCGACTTTCGCGCTTTAGGCGGCCGCGAGCGCTGATGGCAATTGGGGTTCTCTGATTTGTTGATGTGTGGTTATCGAATGACCTTGTGCATGAAACTCTTCTCGGATCAGCTCGCGGCGGAGCGCGGCGAGCATGTCTGCGTAGCTGACGCTGGTCTTTTGGCGGTACCAGGGAGCCTTCAGGCGGCGCTCTTTGAGGTCGGCTTGGGGATCGCCGCAGAGCTGATACCAGCAGATCGTGATTGTGATCGTGAGGAAGCCGAATGGCACGGTGCGCCGCACGGCTTTGGGGACGCGATTGCGGGCGTCGCCGACGCCGTGGGCCTTGGCCTCTTGGTGGACGGTCTCGATCACCCAGCGCCCGTCGTAGCGTTCGATGGTCTGCGTGGCGGTGGCGGTGGTGTCGGTGGTGGCGATCGCGATGTCGAAACCATCGGTCTTCGTGCTGTTGGGGTTGCGCACGAGGGTCACCTTGAGGGGGCGGGTGTGAAACGGCTTGTACCACAGGCAGGTGAACTCGTGGACGAGCGCGGTGCGCGTCTTGCCGTCACGGCCGGTGAGGCTGACGGTCTTGAAGGTCGCCGCTTGTGCGATCTCAGCGAGGCTTTTCATTCTTTTGCCCTTCAGCGGCGTGCGGCCGTGCTGGTGTGGATGGCGGGCCGCCGGGAGCCGTGGATCGCGGCGTTTGTGCGCATTCTGGTGGTCAGGTTGACGTGGGCGGGCAGCCCTTGCCAGGCTCTGCTGGCATAGGCGCCGTCCATCGCCGAGCTCTACCTGACGGCCGGGGAAGTGCTTGATGACGAGGTCGATGAGCTCTCGGCCGAGCTCGGGCTGGGAGGGCCGGTTGGGGTGCTGATCGTCCTTGGGTCGAAAGAGCCTGAAGAGCAGCGGCAGGCCGACCATCCGCCCACCGGTGCATGGCAGCGCTATGACGAGCACGACCGTCACCCAGCAGTTGCCGAAGCGCGTGCGCCGGCCGGAGCCCTCTGGTTGGGCGCCGTCGTGCAGATAGTGCGCGCCGTATACGTGCTTACCGGTGCGACCGAAGAGGCTGTCGTCCACGGCCAGGCAGATCGGCGCGCCGGGCGCCACGAGCACCGAGACCAGCAGCTCCAAGAGCTTGATGCCGAGCTCGTCGGGCGCCCAGCGCCGGTAGGCGAAGAAGGCGTGCGCGCGACTGTGATGCCACACCCCGGCCAGCCCGGCGCCTTGCAGCATCCCGCAGACGGTGTTCTCGCGGATACGGGCGATGAACCCGACCATGAGCATGCTGAACGTCCGAAACGTCGGTGCCGTGAAGCACCCCTCAAGCAGGGAAAGCAGACCCGCAAGAGAACTGGGAACCTGATACATGTCAGGCATGGCGGCGACCTCCCGGTGGAAGGGCCGCGGGAACGACTGCAACGCCCCGCAGCCAGATGGGTTTTACGCCACCGGATTCGGGGTCGCCGCCAACCTTCCTGCGGTCGCGTTCAGTCCACGCTGACCCGCTGCTCAACCAGCCAGACGCACCCGCCGGGCGCCGACCGCACCAGTCATCACTACGCCGCGCTCAGACCTTGAAAACCCCGAAAGTCGAGGAATAAGAGAGTGATAGAGAAAAGACTTCTCCTTGTGTTGTGCTTGGCCCTGGGACGCTCTCCGCAAGCACGTAGCGGCGCCACGGGGCCGGATTAGTTCTGCTGCGTATGCTCGTCACCAGTCCCCTCTACGCTCGCGGTGGCGTGTAGGCCCCGCCGCCGAGTCCCACGGCCGTGGCTGACCGCTCAGCCTCTCGGTACAGCGTTTCCGCGTCGAACCCTGGCTTGGCCGCGAGCTGTCGAGGCAATGCGACCACCCGTACGACGTAGTGTTCTTTGCCCGTTCCCTTGGCCGGGCATATCGAGTAGCCAACTTTGCCGAAACTGTTGCCGCCGACCACCGCGCCGGGAGGCAGCTTGCCTGGCGAAAGACCATGAGAAGTCGGGCTAAGGCCCGCGACCGCCCAGTCAAAGAACAACCTCCCGTGGACAGGTTGCAGGTTAACGACGAACACCGCGAAGTCCGCAACGCCGGACGGAACGTGACTCCACTGCACCGGCAGCGACACGTCCGCCCCATCACATGTGTAGCGCTTGGGAATGTGGCTTTCCGGGAGCAGGCTGGGAATCGTGACTTCGAGCGTGACTGCGGGCGCCGGTTCGGATCGACCACTCTTCTGCCGCGCTGGCGGGCTCGCGCTGGTGGACGAGCTGAGCGACTGGCTACCGCTCGTCCCGATTGGCGGCGATGACGAGCCTGCGGACGATCCGCCGCATCCGGCGACGGTCAGGCCCGCGATGATCACCAACGTCACTAGCGGCCAGCTTACAGTTCGCATCAGGATATGGTCTGACAGTTTCATCTGCTCGTCATCACCAGGTCGGGCGCTGGGGTCCACGGCATCGGCCGTGGACCCCACACCACGTGCTCACCTAACCAGGCCTGCCGCACTCTGCGGCAGGCCTTCTATGGCTAGGCGAGGTGCTTGGGTGCTGCTATTCGCTTGCTTTCACGGCTGCTGCAGCCGCATCTTCGAGCTTGCCGGTGAGGATCGCGGTGTTGAGTCCCGCCGCAGCAGGCACACCAAAGACCGAATCGACCAGTTTGTCGACGAGCGCTGAGAACGGCGCGCCGCAACCTGTCGCTTCGGGCGCCGAGAACGCGTTGTCCACGAGCGACCCTCCGATGAGACGCAACAGAGCGCCTCCTTCCAGGATTTCCAGCGCACCCGCGGCGCCTTTGATCGGTTTGTTCGGTGCAGGAGGACTCGTCGTCCCGGTCGTGAGGTTGAGGATGATCGGGCTGGCTTCCGAGCCGACATAGCAGCTGCTACCGAGGAACACGTTGCCCAGCTTGACCTTCACCGGCAACTGGAGCGCGACTCCTGTTTCGGTGATCAAGTTGGTGGTGTTCAGCTTGATCGCGCTCGCCGGCTTGGCGAGTTCGGTCGTCTCCGTGACACCAGTCAACCCTTTGTTGACCATTTCTTCGAATTTTTCTTTCTCTTCTTTGTTCAGGTATTCCGGGGGTTTGATCCCGAACAGACCACCTGGCACATACAGCGCCGTTTTCGACAGTGTTTCGCCGTTTTCAGCCGCGACGAACGTCAGTTCGCCCGTTGCTTCATTTTCTATGGTGCCACCTTGCAGCGTGATCGTTTTGTTGATCGGCACCGTCTTCTTACCGACAGTGAATTCCCCGCTCGACGTGCTCGCGACTATGCACCCCGTCACCGCTGCATTGCTCAACGGGCACTGCGCAAACGGCGCGAAATTGCCTTTCGGATGGTGTTCGGTCGCCAAAGCCGGCGAAGCGACCGCCAGCGGCACTATCAACGCAGCCACAACGACAAGCGCGCGCCTACACATACCTACTATGCGATGTTTATGATTCATGAATGTCAAGCCTCCTTAGGCTCAATTAATGCTGCTTGTTGTGCTTTTTGTTCGCCCCAACCTTCACCGAGGCGTACTGCTTCCGAGCCCGCCTTTCACAGCCGGCCCGCTTGCCCTTCGACTTCGTCCGGCAAGTCTTCAGCGCCGCGGCGAGCTTCTGCGCCCGCGTCAGCGCTTTCGTCGAAGTTGTGGTTGTTGTGCCCGTTTCCGCCGGGAACGCGGTCAAGGGGGTCGCGAGCAGCGGTAGGGTGAGCGGCTGTCCGATGGGCGACGGGATGCCCGGGGTTGTGAACGTCATGTCCTGGCCGTAGCTCGTGCCGTCCGCGTTGCTCGCGGTGAGCCGGTAGTGGTAGGTCGTGCCGGGCGCGAGATCCTGCAGAGCAACCGTGATCGGCTCGGCGCCTTGGCCCTGCCCCGCGTCGCCGAAGAGCTTCGCGCCGGTGTAGCTGGTGTCGGTGCCGATTTCAAACGCGTAGCTGGTCTCTATACCCCGTGAGTCGACGGTGCCAGAGACGGTCGCGCCCGTCTCTGTCGCCCCGCTCGCTTCCCCGGTGCTGACCAGTGGAAGCGTTCGTGAAGCAGTCGTAAACGTGTAATCCGGGCCCGGTTCAGTACCGGCTTCGTTGGTTGCTACGAGGCGGTAGTGATAGGTCGTTTCCGGCTGCAGTTCCACAATCATCTGAGGACCCACCGGGACATCGCCGAAGCTCGAGCTGGCGCTCACTCCCCCGGTCTTCGATCCGTACGCTACCGTCGTCCCGTATTCGAAGTGGTATTCCGTCGAGCTGTTCTCTGGGTTGACCGTACCCGAGAGCCCCGCGGTCGTACGCGTGGCGCTCACGGACGGTGGACGGTCGTTGACGGCCGGCAGCGCCGCGAGCGTCTCGAACGTTTCATCGGACCCGTCATCGACGCCAAAACTGTTTTCCGCCGCGAGCCGGAAGTGGTAGCTCGTGTGCGGGACCAAGCTCGTGGCCGTGGCGCTCACGGACTTGACTTCGCTCGCTTCACCGGCGTCTTGGTGGGACGTCGTGGACCCGTAGGACGCGGTGAGACCGTATTCAAACCAGTAGTGGGTGTCGAAGCCGTTCGGTTCGAGCGACCCGTTCAACGTCGCGCTAATGGTCCGAACTTCCACGGCGGCACTGGTCAGCACGCCTTCCACAGCGTCACGAGTCGTGAATAATTCGTCGGACCCGTGGTTGGTGCCGCCAGGGTTGGTCGCGGCGAGCCGGAAGTGGTAGGTGGTGGCCGCCGTCAGAGCACCGATTTCCGCGGAGACCGCGACGGGCCCGCTGCCCGAGCCCGGCAGTTCAGTGCACGCAGCCGTATGCGGATAGACACCAGCTTCGGTGCCCCATTCAAACTCACACGAAGTTACTTCGAGCCCATCCGGGTTCACCGTGCCGTGCAGCGTCGCGGCGGTCCGCCCAACGTTCGACGCCGGTTCGGTGGTGACATCCGGGAGCACGCCCGGGATGAAGACATCGATCTTATCGGCCGCGGCATCGGCGACATAGACCCTGTCGCTGGAGGGATCGACGGCGAGACCAGCCCCGCCGCGCAGTTCTCCACCGCTCGGTGCTGCGGAGCCGAACGTATCGGTGGCGGGACAGCCGGAGTGGGGTACGAAGGTGCACGTGGTGCCACCCTCCTCGCTCACCGTTCCCGTGCCAGGGAAAACATAATGTTCGACATGGCTGCCCTCATCGACATAGAGGTCGCCCGTGGAGCTATCGACCGCGAGGCCGGTCGCGCCTTCGTTTGCCGTCACCTGACCAACATCTTCATCTTCTTCGGGGCCCGTGAACTCCTCCACGTTCGTGGCGAGGTTAACCTTGAAGAAGTTGCCTTCAGCGTCTACGGCAAGGCCGCGCGGCAAGGTTAGGCGCTGAACGTCGAATTCTTCGACGAAGCTGCCAGTCTGGGTGAACTCGAACAGCGGATTCGGCGATTCTTCTCCCCCAACGACGACATCGAGGTCACCAGAGCCGTCCACGGCGACGCCACCGAGCAGACCAAAGGAGCCGGCGCCGGTGGTTGAACCGTTGAGCTGGCCTTTGGTACCCCACGATTCGATCAGGGCGCCGGATTCGCTGAACTTCGTAACCAGGTTATCGCGGGTATCACCGACATACACATCGCCTTTGGATTCGCCGGAGGAGTTATCAACCGCGATGAACGTCGGGGCTTCAAACTCGCCGGGGCCGGAACCGAAGAGACCCGTCTGGCAGGCGGAAGTGCAGGTTTGAAAGCCGATTCCGCCGCCCACACCCCAGCCCCACGCACGGACAAACTGTTCCGGAGCAGGCTTAGACGGATCGAACTCGTCGATGCGATGGTTCCCGGTATCCGCTATGTAGATATCATGCGTGGCGTTGTTCACAGCCAAGCCAGTTGGATCTTCCAGTTGGCCGGCGAGCGGACCCGCGCTGCCGAAACTGGAGGAAAACACGTGCGTGTTGAGGGCCTGGGCTGGTGCGCTTGAGAACAGGGACGCTCCGGCAAGCACACCAAGCATGGCGAGCACTATTGGGGTCAGCCTTCCAACGCGCATCATGACTTCCTCCCGTCGCCGTGACCATGACGGGCCTTTCGAGCCCTCCGAGCCTTACTTGCCTTGGTGACCTTCTTTGCCTTCGGGCAACCCGTCACCGTGATCGGTGTTGACTGGTGGATCACGGCACCGTTCTGCGCGGTGAACGCCGTCGGCATCACGAGCTTGCTCGCGCAGAGGTTCCCGTTTGCCGCGAGCGCAGAGTACTTGCCCTCGGGAAGGTAGAGCTCGAACGAGCTGAACGGGACATCCGGCGTGCTCTTGAACGTAGAGCTGGTGATGCCCGCTTTGCTGATGAACGTCGAAGCGACGAGATCGACGCGGACGCCGTCGCCCTGTAGCACGACCTCCAGGGCGGGGAACGCTTCACCGCCGTGGGAGACGAAGTACACCGGGCCTGTGAGCTGCACCGGCAGCACGGGGGTTTTGACCCTGACGATTCCGATCATCGACGCCGCGGGGCACAAGGCGGGGTTCGTTTCAAATGTCGCTGCCACACACGCCTTCTGCAGCGTCGTTAGGCGCGAGGGAAGCTGCTTGGGGAGGTCGACCTTGACGCTGGCGATGTTCGACTGCGAGCTGGCCTGGTTGGCGCCCAGCGCGCCGGTCGGGTAGATCACCTTCGCGTCGAGGCTGGCGCCGTCCGCTTTAGAGGTTCTTCCCGAGGTGGAGACTTTGAAGTCCGGCTTGAATTCCAGGCTACGGCACGAGCCGACCTGGAAGGGACTCGAGAGTGGCGCGCTCGCGCCTTCGCTGCTGCTCGCCGTGCCACTGAAGGACTTCGGATTGCAGTTCGTCGGGTTAAACATGAAGTTCGGCCGGTCGATCACGGCGTCGATCGTGCGCAGGTCTGTCGGCACGCCGTCGACGATCTGCGGCAGCGGATCGGTTGTGACCGTGATCTGCGCAGTTGTGGGATCCACGGCGATAGACGCGCGGGTGACGATCGTGCCGAGGTTGAAGGGTCCCGCGAGCACCGGAGTCACGATCGACAGGCCAAATGGGGCGCCCTCATACGGGCCGGTGAGATAGATCGGCGCGGGGGGCTGCCCAGGCTGGGGGACGACCAGCGGATACGGTCCCGCGCCGGCCTCCACGACCGTGTGGCCAATCTGCGAAGCCGCAGGACAGGTCCCTTGCGCGGCTTGCGGTTCGTCGCACAGCGGAACGCCGGAGATCATGCCCAGAAGGCCCGCTGGCGTCTTGAACTGCAGCCGTTCGATGCGCTGCTGCCCGTTGCCGCGCTGGAGCAATAGCGAGAAGTCAGTGTAGCCCCCCGCTTGGTCGGTACTCGCGCCCGCGATCAGCGAGGGGGCGAACGGCAACGGCGAGGACGGACAGGACGGGCTGCCGTCTGCGCCGCTTTCGAGCGCGAAGGCGCTACCCGAAAAGACGTCCGGTGTGAACGGGCTGCTCCACGGCGTGAAGTCAGAGGCCGTCGTGTATACGCCACAGCTCATCGGGGTGCTGAGTGCGGCCTGCGCCCCACCGCTGAAAGCCAGCTTGAAATCGGTGAACGGCAGCTGTGGCGTGCCCAAGAACGTCGTCATCAATTGGCCCGTCGTTTCGTCCAGGTGCACATCACCGATCAGCTTCAGGTTTACGCCGTCGCCCGAGGCCGCGACCAGCAACTGAAGGTTCGGCGGATTGGATTGCAGTACATAGACGTCGCCTTCCAGCTTGTCTGGCAGCAGCGGTGTCGCAATCATGTCGGCGCCGACTTTCGAACCAGCCGGGCACGACGGCGGACTTTCCGGCTCTTCAAGGGCCTCCTGGGCAGGCAGGCAGGCTTCCAACCCTGCCGCTTGACCGGGGTTGATCACGACGCCTGCGGGCAACGTCACGGTCGTGTTCTGGACATCGGAGGCCGTCCGACCTTCGGTGGCCGAGGTAAGGCCCGGGTCTTGCGGCAGTGTCACTTCGGCCGTCAGGCCCGCTGGCGTGTCTGCGTGAGAGGTGTCGGGCGCAATCGTAATCGACGGAGCAAAGCTGAAGGGGTCGCAGCCGGTCATGCCAGGCGCTTCGAAACTATCTTCCGCCGGGGCGGCATTTGGTTCCTCCCATGTGGTCGCTGCCACGCTGAACCTCAGCGGGCCGCCACAGGCCGTCGGCAACGTCAAGAAAGACTTCTCCGCGGTACCGTTCACCGAGCACCCCCCTTCGATGCATCCAAGGCCTTGACGCTGAGCGTCGTGACTCGGATCGCTCGGAACGCCCCACGCGGTGAAGCTGTCATAGATAATATTCCGCTGCGTGATGTTGTAAACATGCGCGGTGATTCCGTACTGTTCGCTGCCGGGGCGGACGGCGAAATCGAGGACACCGTGGATCCCAAACGCGTTAAACGCAAACTCGGCTGGAACGCCAGGGGGCGGCACGATGTTGTACACGGGGAGCGTCAACAGGGTAAGAGTCCCTGCGCTCCCGAGACCCACCGTATCGAGCCCGACCTGGGTGGATGGGGGACAGCCATATACTTCGGCGTCGAACTGCTGCCGCGTGCATTGGGGCATCGCGTTGGGGTCGCCGATCACGCCCGGCGGGAGGTTGACGTCGAGGTTCTTGACCTCTCCGCCAGCAGGAACGAGTACCGCTTCACGCAATTCGCTATTCAATTCAAACGTGTAGGTCTCCGCGAAGGGGTGCGAGCCGGCCTGCGTGTCGGGCGTCCCGTCGGCGTTGGTGAGCGAGACTTCAAAGGTATGAAAGCCGAAGGACGAGGACGCCATCGCGGGCGAGGAGCCCGCGAGCACATACACGGCTATAGGAAGAGCGAGGGCCAAATATCTCCTAAACATGCTGCTTACCCCCCTTGCCCGATGACTTCTTCGCCTTTGACCTCTTCTTCTTGACGCACCGGCCTTGCTTTTTGACGTAGCCCTTCTTGCACTGCTTGGCCTTCGCCTTTGGTTTCGGTTTGACCGCAGGTGCCGGCGGGGGAGGTTCAAAGTTTCCGACACCGTCGAACGTTACACTCGGGGGGGTCGCAAACAGCGGCGGCGCGGAAGGCACGCCCTGACAGCCGGTCCCCGTGCACACAGACGGAGAGAGCGGCTGCACGCCGCCGATACGGACGTCGTACAGATCGTCATTTTCGTTGCGATCCTGCGGGACGAGCTGGGCGCGGGTAACGAGGAGCACATCACCGCTGTTCGAGCTTGCGTCAACGAAGGCGGAGATGTCAGTGCTGGTACCACCGGAAAGCAGATAGACACAGCCTTCCGCCGTCTGACAGCTTCCTGTCCCGTCTCGCTCCCACTCGTAGACGTCCTGCAAGCCATTCGTGTCCTGGGAGACGAGCGGCTCGGCGCTATCGAAAAACACACGGCTGCCTTCTTCGTTGATCCAGCGCGGCTGGTAGGTGTTCATGCTTTGTGTAGCACCAAAGCTCAGTGGTAGGAAAGCCGCCTTGCCGCTGTATCCACCCGCGATCGCGGGTGGCGCCCCGCTGGGATCACAGGAGGCACAGGACAGCTGCTTGGTTTCGGCGTCGTAGACATACACCTCCTGCAAGCCTTCGTTGGCGTAGCCGGTGAGACTTTGGCTGGACATGAACACGAGACCGCGGCCGTCGGGCGTCATCTCGGCGGTTCGCTGCCCCAGGCCGGGCTGCCAATCACCAGACTGACCTTCGTCGCTTACCTGGGTGTCGTTATCGCCAGCCGACAGCGTTGCTATGAACGTCGTAAGGCCCCCGTGCCAGAGATCAAGGTTGTCGCTCGCGTCAATGTAGTAGATGTATTCGCCGTTTTCGCTCGCGCCGAGCACACCCTGCACTTCAACGCCGGGAGTGAGGTCAATCGTCTTCGCCGCTCCGCCGACTTCATGCCACTCGTACAGGTCGCCTTTGGTGAAGAAGGCCTCGGTACCTTCGCTGTTGGCGGTCCAGAACCGACCGCCTTCCGCGATCCGTACGGTTTCCGCCCCGTTCTCGCGCACGTAGAGGTCTTCCAGCCCCCCACCACTGTTTAGACTGCTCCAGAAGATGCGCGACCCGTCGGCAGAGATGGCGTGACTAAAATCAGGCAACTGAAGGAATTCCCCAGCTTTAGCTCGCGGAGCGCCGAAGGTGGCGTTCTTGTTTGGTTCGGGTGCGCCGCTGGGCAGCACGTTGACCAGGTTCAGCCGGCCACCGACCGAGTCGTAGAGATTGTTCGCTTCGATGCCGGAGTCGAGTGCGTTGGCTGTCAGCGCATCGTTGGCCTCGAACAAGATATTGCTGGCGGGAGAAACCGCGCCCGTGCCCGTGTTCGCGCCCGAATAGAGAACCGGGTGCACACGCCCTTCGCCCGGATCGGCCGTCCCAAAGATACCGGGACCTCCACTGCCGGGAGGCCTGTTCGGTGGCTTGGTCGTAAAGATCGCCCGGTAGCCGCCATCGCTGTTCGTGCGAGAATACAGGAGATCGTAACCGGCCAATTCTTCCGACACGCCTGCTTCTGGCAAGGCTTCGGACGAGTCGAGGATCGCCATCGACAGATCATTCGCAAATGCCTGATAATGCACATTCCCGAGGCCTCTCGGCTGGATATCCTGTGCTGTCCAGCCGCCCGCGGGCCCTCGTGTCGCCAGATAGTTGTTGCCTTCCCCGTCGCCGATACTACCATTCCCTTCCGAGGATGGATCGCCAACGTAGGTAACCGCGTCGCCGTTCGCCGAAGCTCGAAACGGCAGAGCCGTGAAGATGGCGTGGCCGCTGGGGCCAGTCGCGGGCACGTAAACGTTGCCGTCCTCGTTTTTAACGGGAGAGACCATTTCGTATACACGACAGTCCGGGAGGCTGGCCGAAGGACCCGAGCGGGAGGCGGCGTTGGGGCAGACTTCGGCTTTGGCGACGGCAGTTAGTAGGGCCCCGACTCCGACACACGCGAGCGCAAGGGTCAGGGTTATAGCTAGAACTTCGTTTGTCGGGCGGACCCGTGCTGCTGACCTTGTCCTCATCCCCTTAAACACATTTCTCCCCTGCTGTAGTGTGACTGGCGATCTTTTACCTGTTTTGGTCCCACATACGTGGCTGGGAGCCCAGTGTCCCGAGCCCCAGCCACAGCCGGCCTACTTGAGATTGAGCCTATGCCTTATTCTGCGCCCCACCACCATCCATTTTCGAGTTTGACCAGATCGGTGCTGGTGAAGTAAGCCGGTTTGCCGCCGAATGTTATGTGGCTGCCGCTCGATGTACAGACAATTTCGTGTTCCAGTTTCCCGACGCCCGCTTCAGGCATCGCGCACACCTGTCCTTTGAATTTCTGTGCTGCTGGTTTGATTTCCACTTCCGCTTGTTTGGCTTTATACGTGCCTTTCAGAGCGCAGGTCCCTTCTATTTTGATTGTGACGAACGTTTCTTCGGCTTCTGTCGAATTGAATTCGTCTTCTGGACCCCACGTCGCTGGACCAGCACCCTGACCGGTGACCAGTTGAGTCGTGAATTTAAACACTATATTCGGGACAGTGCACGCCGTCAGGGCAACCTTTACGTATTTTGTTACTTCGAACAAGCTACATTCCGAGAACGTGACTTCGCCTTTGTTTTTGCCTGCTGCTTCGATTTCGCCTTTGAACGTATCTTTTTTACATTCGATCAGGATTTTCAGGCCTGCTACTTCACTTTCCAGTTTGGAAACGCCGCTCGTGCCTTCGACTTTGAAAACTTCAGCCCCTTCGACTGGCTTCCATTCCCATTTCCGTAGTTTTAGTTCTTTTTCTTTGGTATTGCAGTGGTGTTCATCGTATTTAATGGGCGGTTCTTCTCCTACACCCGCCTTTTCTTTACAAATCCAAAAACCATGCGCAGCAGACGCCGAAGACGACGTAACCGCACCGACCGCCAAGACGGCCAGCAGACTCACCAGCAAGACCCTTATTCGATTAGAACTCATCTTGATATGCTCCCTTGTGTTGTGCTTGGCCCTGGGGCGCCCTCCGCAAGCACGTAGTGGCGCCCCGGGGCCGGATTAATTCTGCTCCCTGCTCTGGCACACAGAAGATTGGGTTCGGCCCAGTGGGGCTTGCGCCGCCGAGCTACTGGGGCGACGCCGGTCCGTATGGGCCTAGGGGACCCGTCCAGGGAACTTACGGGCGGGCCTGCCTGATGGAGTCGTTGTAGATCTGGACTGCTGTCCTCCTCGGTCCTCTCTCTCTGCAAAAAACGGCGGACGTGTGAGACCCCAACCTTTGGAACCGACTGGACTGGTGCGTACATTGGTCAGTCTCCTCGACCTTCGGTCGCCGATATGTAGGTACATACACGATTCGCCTCCAGTCTAAGGATGTTGGGTTCACTGAATTCCTCTGCGGGAATTCTGCTTCCTTTACAGACAGATACACGGGTTGCTTGTCACACTGTTCCTTCGCAACCAGTACACACTCCAGTTCACACCCACCTCGGTGGGCGCTCCTGGTAACAAAGACTAACTCTCCGCTATCGCGGCTCGCGGTCTTCACTTCACCTAGATACAAACCCTTCTGGTCTGCCGTTATCCTCTTCTTCGGGCCAACCGTCGGTTGGTGCCCCTCAGCAAGGATTCCTTTGGCTTCAAACCAGACTTGCTCTTGGCTACCGCCACTCGCCGTCGGGAGCAATTGCCCCTCAATAGATCCACTGAACTCTGGACATTGCTGGTTCTGGACTGCCGCGCATCAAGAAAACCATCTATGCGCATAACCATCCTCCAGAGATTGAGATCAACAACAGAAGTAATAGTCCAGCTACTGCTCCCAGATACATCGTGGTGCTGCTGGTACTGCATGGCAGAGGGACCCGCATGACCCGGCCCTCCGCCTAAATTCATAAAGATCAAGCCCAAAACACTCGTAGTGTTCACGGCGCGACCAGAACCAAGCAAATCCGCTAGCCCCTCTCATCGAAGGACGTTGACTCACACGTACGTGAGTATGTTCCGCGGTCAGGACTTTTACTGTCCTGCGTAACCCATATCCCAGAGCCACAAACCCATCACCACCCGGCCAGGCACACACACAGCATGATCCCCAGCACACAGACAGCCCCACCACGCCCAGCACACTGACGAACGTTGAACATCGGACCTTTGCTCGCCACATCCCCTCCCTCTCTCCCCCTCATTGCCACAGGCCGCGCAAACGCGGCTCGTGGCAAGCTCGATACCACAGCCGACCAACAGGCCGGCCCTTGTCTTAGAGATATGGAGCCAGCTAACTTGTCGCGCCGCGACACTCTCTGTTCTAAATCTTGGCTTCATATCCTGTCTTTCCATAGTTGCCGCGGTGACTAACCGAAGGTTGCTTTCTCCACACCCAGACCTAATTGCCCGAGGGGCCCCCGGGTAGCTCAAATCTCTCTATCTCGTCGGCCTCGAGGGATGCCGATACCCCAACCACCATCCATCTATCTGGCTGACACGCCGGATTGCATGTGCATTCGTCATCGAAGCACCCTCCCTGCCGAGGGCTTTGCATCACTCGAGGCGTAGCGACTCGTTCATCAGATCCATCGAGGCGTGGAAGCCCTAGAGCGAGCGGATGCGAGCGGTTACCAGAACCCCACACGCCGATCTTCTCCATCGCTCTGTTCTTAGCTCTGATCATCTCATCTACTTTTTGAAGCTGACCGTGACGGTCTTGACTTGCTTCGCGCCACTCTTCGGCGTGAAGCTCAACTTCACCTTCGTCTGGAGCTTCCCACCCTTCTTCTGATGCACAGTCACCGTCACCGTTTCACGACCACCCACAGTCTTCGATGTACTGCTCAAGCCCTTACCGCTGACCTTCAGTTTGCCCCCACCAGGAACAGCGATCTTCAACGTAATCGTCTTGCCCTTCACCTTCTTAGACGACAACACTAAGAGTACTAGAACAACCTTCTACTTCTATGTGGGTTTCCTGGTTGAGTGTCGCGCCGTTTTGGGCGACGAACTGGGTCGGCATCACGAGTTTTGGCTGGCAGAGGTTTTCGTTGGCAGCGAGTGCGGAGTACTTGCCCTCGGGCAGCACCAGTTCGAAGTTTCTTACCGGGGCGTCTGGAACGGAAAACGCGCTGTCGTGACTGGCGCTCCGAGTGGAGGTTGCCCAGGCTAAGTGCAAGTGGGCGCATCAGCAAAGGACACGATCCAGGAGCGGGTCGATAGTGCGGTCGGTCAGTTGCCAGCAAGCCTCGATGACTTTCCGGACGGCGGTCCCGTCCGGACCGTATGGCTCGTCCTGTCCGGCGTCGTCCATCACGATTGGTGGGGCTACGGCGACTACGCGAAACCCGCCTGAATAGCGTAGCGCCGATGATCGGCTCCTGCTCACCATTAGGCAGATAGCCGAGCAGCAGCTTTCTCATCGCGGTGCACCGAAACACAGGACCTTCACAAGCGCCGCGGCCAGGAGAGGGTAAAAGGCCACGGCGCTCGCGAAGACCCGGCGCCAAATCCGTTCAGTGCCGGAGCCTGTTCGAGCCCCGCCGCCGGAGAGGGGCGGACGGCGACGCTCGAACAGACCCGAGGCCAGGCCCCACCGCCGAGGGATGTCCGTGCGGGCCGGCGGCGGGGCCCAGTCGCGTTTCCTGGTCCGTTCGTCTATCTCACTTGATCGTGAACGCCTCCCTCACGGCGTGCTCGCCGCTGCCGTGGCCACTCACGAGCGTGAGCGTGTAGTGGCCGGCGGCCAGGTACCCACTCGATCTCAGCACCAGCCGCATACGCCCCTGCTCGCGGCGCGCGCTGCCCGTCGCGTACACCACACCGGCGCGTGAGAGCGAGACGCGCGCCACCGAACCCGTGACCGTGAACTTGGTTGTGCCCGACACCAGCTTGGTCGTGCACTTCTGCTTCTTCCCAACCTTCTTGCACGTCACGAGCTGCACCTTGCCCGCGGGACCGGCAGGACCGGCCGCGCCGGCCGGACCCTGGGCGCCCGCGGCGCCGTTAGACCCATTGGCGCCTTTTTCGCCGTTCGCTCCGGTGGGGCCCTTTTCGCCCTGGGCGCCAGCCGCGCCGGTATTACCCTGCGAGCCGGTCGCGCCAGTAGCACCCGTCGCACCGGTATTACCCTGCAAGCCGGTCGCGCCAGTAGCACCCGTCGCACCAGTTTCGCCCTTTTCGCCCTTTTCGCCTCCAACGCTACTCGTGCCCGTGCCCATCAGGCCGATCGCCTGCGTAGTACCGATATCCGTGAACCACATGCCCCCGGGACCCGCCGCGATGCTTGTTGGTGAGCTGCCGCTCGGGAGACCGAAGCTGAACTCACTGATCGCGCCGTTGGGCGCCACCCGCCCGATCGCCGTCGTCGTACCTTTATCCGTGAACCACATGTCGCCTTCGGCACCCGGAGCGATTTCATACGGAGAGGCTTCACTATTCAATCCGGTGCTGAACTCGGTGATCGCACCGCTCGGCGTTACCTCACCAATTGCCTTCGTAGTGCCCCTATCCGTGAACCACATATTACCATCAGGACCCAGCGCGAGGAGGTATGGCGCGGCTTCACTGTTCAAGCCGATAGTGAACTCGGTGATCGCACCGCTCGGCGTTATCTCACCAATTGCCTTGGTAGTACCCCTATCTGTGAACCACATATTACCATCAGCACCCGCCGCGATCCCATATGGAGAGGCTTCACTATTCAATCCGGCACTGAACTCCGTGATCGCACCGCTCGGCGTTATCTCACCAATTGCCTTGGTAGTACCCCTATCTGTGAACCACATATTACCATCAGCACCCGCCGCGATCCCGAATGGAGTGGCTTCACTATTCAATCCGGTGCTGAACTCCGTGATCGCACCGCTGGGCGTTATGTTCCCAATCGCCTTCGTCGTACCGTCATCCGTGAACCACATGTTGCCTTCGGGACCCGGCGCGATGAACAGCGGTTCGGCTCCACTGTTGCCGCCATGGGCACCACCGATTTCATACTCGGTGATCGCCCCACTCGGCGTTATGTTCCCGATCCCCTTCGTGGCGCCCCCATAGGTGAACCACATGTTGCCATCGGCACCGGGTGCGATCTTGACTGGTCCGGTTCCAGATGTCAATCCGGCGCTGAACTCGGTTACAGATCCCAGCGGTGCCGCATACGCGCCCGCCGCGAACATCATCATCGCCGCAACAAACCCGGCGAGCGCCACCACGACCCGAACCCCGCGCGCACTCTCGATATCGAAAATCCTGCTCATATTAACCTCCCGATTGCATTACGTATAGTGGGAGCAGCGGTGAGGTTGTTGCCCACCCTGCCCCATCTAGCCCCAAGGGGCCCGCCGCGTGCTGCGGCGGACCCCGAGGTCAGACGGTATGGCGTTGAATCGTGCTGTTATTCGCTTTCCCTCGCGGCTTCCGCGCCCGCCTGTTCCAGCGTCCCGTTGAGGATCGCGGTGTTGTTGCCAGATGCCGCAGGCAACCCGAGTTTGGCGTTGACTATCGGGTCGATCAGCGCTTCGAACGCTTTGCCGCCGCAGCCCTTTGCCGCCGGCACCGCGAACAGATTGTCCACGAGCGAGTTGTTCTTGATGACCAGGATGCCGCCTTCCGCCCTGCTCGAGAATTCACCGATGTTACCCGTGATAGATGTATTCGGCGGTGGTGGTTTGGTCGTCCCTGTCGTCAGTTTGAGAACGATCGGTTCGGTACTGGAACCGATGTAGCATTCTTTTCCGAGTAGGGGGTTTTCCAGCTTGACCTTGACCGGCAGGGCAAGCGCTGGAATGCCAAACGCTTCATAGAGTATGGGATTCTCCAGGGAGGCCTCGCTCAGGAAGATCGAGCTCAGGGTCGCGGGAGGCGTCGGCAGTGCCAGTTCAGCTGTCGCGGTCACAGTGTTGAGTTTGCTTTTGACGACTTCTTCACACAGTTTCCGCGCCCCTTTTTCGAGGGAGCCTTCACCTTTGATTTCTTCGCATTTGATGCCGAGCAGGCCTCCGGGAACCGTCTGCGGGGTTTTCGACAGCGTGTTCCCGTCCTCTGCTTCCACGAAAGGCATGCGGAATTCGGCTGCGACTTCTTCCTCGAAGCCGCCCTGCAACGTGATCGTTTTTTCGATCGGCACTTTTGTTTTTTTCGTGCCGAAGACGAATTCGCCGTGTTCGGCTCTTGCGACAATGCAGCCGTGAACTTCGGCGTTACTCAAAGGGCAGTCATAAAAGACCGCATATTCCCCTTTGGGCGCCGCCAGAGCCGGCGACGCGGCGCTGAGAACCCCGAGCGACGCCGCCAGTGCTATCAATGCGAACAGCGCCGGGCGACGAAGCCCACTCACCTGGGTAAGGTATCTCTTGAACATCTTGCTTCACTTCCTCTCGTCATTGCCTTTGTCTTTGATCTGAAAGTGTTCGAGTGTTGGCGCCCGCCGTCATCGGGCCGAATGGTTGGAGCTAGCTCCTGAAGCTCGCCCTGACCTCCTTCGTTTGCTTCTTGCCGTTGCTCGGCGTGTAAGTGAACTTGATGGAGGTCTTCAGTCTGCCCGCCGTCTTTTGTTTCAGGGTGAACGACAGAGCTTCACGACCGCTGTAGGCTTTCGAGCCGGACGAGACACCCCTGCCGCCAGCGCTCACCCGCCCCGCACCGGGCGCATACACCGACAGGGTCAACGTCCGCTTCTTGACCCTCGAGGAGACGACAGCCAGGGAGCCGCTGCAGCCTTCCACGGCGATGGGGGTGCTCTCATGGATTTCCAGGCCGTTTTGGCCGATGAATTCGGTGGGCATCACCAATTTCTGATTACACAGATTTCCATTCGCGGCCAGCGCGGAGTACTGCTTCTCTGGCAAGGTCAGTTCAAACGTATTGAAGGGCTGATCGGGGACGGTCTTGAATGTTGTGCTCGTTATCCCGGACTTGCTGATGAACGTCGTCCCTACGAGGTCGATCTTTACTCCGTAGCCCTGGAGGACCATTGTGAGAGTAGGAAAGGTTTCCCCACCGTGAGATACGAAGATTGCGGGGCCTTCCAGAGGTACAGGTATCAGGGGTGTGTGGACGACCGCGTAACCGATGTCCGATTCCGCGGGGCAATTCGCGGGGTTCAGTTCGAACTGGGCGGCCGTGCACGCCTTCTGCAACGTGGTCAATCTCGATGGCAGCGCCTTCGGCAGTTCGACTTTGACCCTCGTGATGTTCGCCTGGGTTCCGAGCGAGCCGGCCGGCTCGGACACCGTCGTCGTGAGGCTCGCCCCGTCGGCTTTGCTCGTTTTGCCGCTCGTGGAGACTTTGAACTGCGGCGCGAACTTCAAGCTCGCGCAGTTCGTGACCTGGAACGGGATCGATACCGGCGAGCTGGCGCCTTCAGCGCTGTTGATGCTTCCTGTGACCTGCGTCGGGCTACACGACGTCGGGTTGAACGTGAAGCCGGAACGAGTGATGTTGACGTTGACGTGCTTGATCTGCAACAGGATCCCTTCGATGATCGACGGGATCGCATACCCCTGCGCCGCGCTGTTCGTCGTGACGCTCAGCGCCGCGGTGTGCGGGTCCACTTCGATCTTCGCCCTGACCACGACCGGCCTGCCTTCCTGCAGGTCGAACGGTCCCGCCTTCGCCGGGTTCACGATCGACAGGCCGAACGGGGCGCCCTCGTACGGGCCGGTGATATAGACCTTGCCGCCCATCACGCTGAACGGATCGTTACCCAGCCCGACGCTGACGATCGTTTCGCCGATTTCGCTTTCCGGGCCGCACGTCCCAGCGTTCGCCTGTTCTTCGCCGCACAGCTTCACGCCGGAGAGCAGGCCGGACAGGCCAGCCGGGTAGTGCAGCGTGACCTGCTGGATGCTCTGCTGGCCGTCTTCACGGGAGAGCGTCGTCGTCAGCGGGCTGAACGAGCCCGCGTTGATGTTCGTCGTGCCCGACTCCATTGACGGGGAGAAGGGAAGGGGGGCCCCACCCACCCACGAGCACGGGCTTGCGTTCGGACCGCTCGCGATCTGAAAGGACGAGGACGGCGTCGCCGGGGGACCGGATTCGGGCGCCGACCACGGCACGAACGACGTTTCCGTCGTATACCTCCCGCACAACGCCGGGGTCGCCAGCGGCGCGCGATCCGTGCCGTAGAATTCGAGCTCCAGATCGCTGAACGGCAGCTGCGGCGTGTTTTCAAACGTCGTGGTCAACTGGCCCGTTTCCGGGTTCGGGCTGACCCTGCCCGCGAGCTTGACCAGCACACCCGTGACCGGTTCTTCGGCAACCAGATACAACGCGATCAGCGACGAGAACGGGTTTTCCGGGAGCCCGGCGAAGTTCTGCGGCGCCGCGAGATAGACGGCGCCTTCCAGTTCCCCTCCCAGCAGCGGCGTCTTGATCTTCACGTTCGCGACCTTCGAGGCATTCGGGCAGTTGGCGGGCTGCCTTGTTTCCAGGTTGATACCCGTGATTTCGTGTCTTTCTTCCAGTGCTTCTTTCTGCGGTTCTTCCCTGCCCTTCAGCTGCGAGCACGCCAGCAGGCCATCCGCCGCGGACGGGCTGAGCTGCACCCCCGCGGGGAGCGTGACGGTCGTGTCTTTCACGTCGGCCTCCGCGAGCCCCGTCGGGTTCAGGGTCGCTTCCTGGGGTACGTGCAGATGGACGTTCAACCCCGTCGGGGTGCTCCCGGCCGTGCCATCCGGCTGCGCTTCGATCGTCGGACTGAAATCCAGTTTTTCACAGCCCGACAGCTCCGGCAGTGCTGTGGGCAGCGATACGAAGCTCCCCGGATTTTCCCACGAGTCGACGCTCAACGTCGCCGTCCGCGGCACCCCACACGACGTCGGATTGGTCAAGAACGGCTTCACCGCCACGTTGGCAGGACAGCTCTGACCCGTCGATTCATACGTCGTGTAAAGTCCTTCGCGTTCGTCCTTGAACAGGCATTTCCCGCGGAGCGGGTCGTGAATCGGTTCGGCGGGCACCCCCCAGACCGTCGCCGTGTTTCCATAGACCTCGGCGGCCTCGGTGATGTTGGGGACCTTGACCGTCAACCCATAGTCACCGCCGGTGCGTACCGACACATCCAAGAGTATCGGGACGATTTCATCGAACCTGAAGCCAAGCTCGGCCGCGATGCCCGGCGAGGGTTCTATGTTGTAGACAGAGGTGGAGACGGTAAGGACATGCTGTTCAGAAGAGCCTGCTACGACGTACCCGTTCTCCACACCAACCGCCGTATCATCCGGACAAGGGTGTCTCTTTTTCACCATGTACGAATTCATAATAGGTGCACCTCGGCGTCGCTTCGGGGTCTCCGACGAAGCCCGGCGGCAGTTCGACCCGGACATCCTTGAGACTGCCTTTCGCCACCGGCACTTCCGGGCTCAAGACGAAGCTTGTCGTCAGGTCGGGGTGCGAGCCCGCCTGAACATCGGGGGAGCCGATCTGGTTGGGTTCGGTCGTGGGGTTGGTCGCCGAAACTTCGAAGCTCTGCAAGCCGAGGGCGGCCATCGCCGACGGCGCGAATACCATTGACGCCGCGGCCCCGAGCACTCCACACAGCAACCGGCGCATCACTTCCTCCCCCGCTTGGAGTGCGTACTGGACCTGCTCGCTCGCTTCTTTTTCTGCGCCTTCTTTTCCTTGACGCACCGGCCGTGCTTCTTGACGAAACCCTTCTTGCATCCCTTGGGTTTCGCTTTCGCCTTCGCCACCGGCTTGACCGCAACGACCGGCGCGAGGTTGCCGGCGCCGGAGAAGGTCGCACTCGCGGGCGCCCCGAAAACAGACGGCTGCGGCGAGACGGGCGGCTTACAAGAATCGCCGTTATCACACGCGGGCGGAGAGATGGACACCGGGAAGCCACCACCAACCCTCGCGTCATACACATCCACTCGAGAATCCTGATCCTGCGGGACCAGCTGATCCGCGGTCGCGATGAACACATCGTCGCCGCTGGGACTGGCATCCAGGAAAGACGAGTCGTAGCTGCCCGCCCCATCGGAGATCAGATGTACATGGCCGTCCTCATACTCATAGACATTCTGGCGGCCGTTGCTGGCATGCGGCACGAGCGCATCGCGACTGTCGAAGAACAGGCGGCTGCCATCTTCAGAGAAATTACGCGGCGTGTAGTAGAAGGGCGTAGCCGCATTTTCTATTTCGGAGAGGAGCGATGGTCCGACCGGCCGCGCGCCACTCGGGTTGCACGACACGCAGAGGGGATTGTCAGGAGATACAGGCTGTGTGGCGTCGTAGGAGAAGACCTCCTGATCGGCTTTACCGGTATTGGCGTCCGTGTTGTCATAGCCCGTCAGGCTCTTTTCCGATAGGAACGCGAGGTGTGTGCCATCCGGCGTGATCCGAGCCGTATTGTTCGCCGGGCCACCAACTCCAAACCCGTCGATCAGCCCGCTCTTCAGCCAGTCTTCGGCATCGCCACCGGCGAGCGTGGCGATGAACACCGGCGGCGTCCACTCCGTGCCGTTGTAGTGCTGCACATACAGATTGCACGTCGCCCCAGCAGGTGATTCATTGGGGTGAGCCGCGCAATTACCGGGAGCCGCGCCGGGTGCGAGGACCCCATCGGCCACATAATAGACATACGAGCCGTCTTCCCCGGCCGTTACCATGCCGAGCACGGCGGCGCCTTCGGGTTCACCCGCGTCGACCGTGAGATCGGTCAGCACACCGCTCTTGAGATCGTACTCGTAGAGGTTCGCCGCGTTGTCTTCTTCGCCGGTGTTCGCGGCTTCGGTCAGCTCCGCGCGGCTGTCGAAGAACACCTTTGAGCCATCCACGCTTGCCCCCAGGTATTCCGCCGGCTGCGGCCCATGGGGATCGGTGCACGGATCGCTGCCACGTTTCTGCGAAGCGGAAACCTCCACGGTGCAAGCCTTGCCGGACTCGGTGCATTCGCCCTGCAAACCAAGTGGGCTCTGGGCCCGTTCGGGGTTCTCACGCACGTACAGCTGCTGATAGCCAGCCGTACCTTCTTCGATGTCCGTGAAAAAGACCCGCAAACCATCATCGGAGACCGCGTGCCACCGATCTTCGGTCGTGATGCCTTGGCCTTTCTCGGACTTCCCTCCGGTATGTAGCGCAATGCTCGTGCCGTCGTTGGCGACGCTGACTTCGCTCAGCTGGCCACCCACCCACTCATACAACGTCCCTACTTGTCCTTTCTGGTGTGAAGACGATGTGGCTGAGATCCGTAGAGGCACCTTGAACTTCAGGTTCACGCTCTCCGTGCCCCACCAGCTGGTAGGAGCCGCTGGCGATATCGGCAAGGTAGAGGTTTTCGCCCGCAGTTGCGCACTGGTCAGCGGGCTGTTCCGCACAACCCCCATCGAAAGGTCCGGCGTGAAGACCAGCGTCTCGTACGCGGGCTTTGGTTGGTACGAAAAGACGAGTACGGCGGTGTGATGTTCTGCGTCAACCAGCCGCCCGCGCCGCGACGGGATACGTATCGGCTCAAGTACCGCGCGCCCGCCGGTTCGGCAAAGCTGCCATACGAGACATAGGTGATCGCTTCGCCGGACACCGCAGCGCGAGCCAAATTTTCAGCAGTTCCCCACCGGGGCCGGGGGGCAGAATGTCGTTGTCGTTCTTATTGACCGGCGAGACCATGCTCATAGGCGCGGCAGTCGGGGAGCGCCAGTGCGAAGGGCTGTTCGGTGCGGAGCTGTGCGTTGGGGCAGGGTTCCGGCACAGAGCCAGCCTGCGCCGCGGTATCCGCGAACGTCAATGTGCCCGCCAACGCGCAGAGCATCGCCAACATCGAATGATGCACAGTAGGAGCAGGGGGCAAGATTATCGTCACTCCCTGCTCCTAACCGCGTCTTCTATCTACTTTTTATCTTGCTCGGAGAGCCCATGCGTTTTCCAGACTCAGTTCGTCTTGGCTTTCGAACAGCGCTTTTACGCCGAACGCTTCGAGCGTGTTTCCTGGGAGTTCAGGCTTGAAGTGAAGTTCAACCTCAGCATTTGTGAGGTTCTTGACTTCCGCGCCCACATTACCTTTCACTTTTGTTTCAGGGTATTCAGAGCAGGTGCCTTCGAATTTGAGCGTGACGAATTCTTTGGTCGTCACGTTTTGTTCGAAGTTATCGACGAGAATTTCCTCTTCGCCTACCAGTCGTTGTTCGAGTTTTGTAGGGATGTTGGACAATACGATGGTGCCATTTGCCTGACCAGCTGATTTAACCAGACATCCTGCTTGTTTGGTTGTGCATCCCGTAAACGTAATGGTTTCCGCCAGGTCCGTCCCAGGTGTGCCACCCGTTATAGTCCCTTTGTTAGTGACTTCAGTGCATGATATAACTTTGGCGCCGACGGTCAGCACCTCGGGACCGCTGCCAGCTACTTTGTTCGACACGACTTTGTAGCTTTTCCCGGCTTCCAGGACTTTCCAGGACCATTCTCCCGTTCCTTTCCCCGCATTACACTTGTGTTCTGACCATTCTTCTGTGCCTCCTTTTTCGCATACTTCCCACTGGTCTGTAGAAACCAAGACCTTGATGTATTCGCCTTCCGCCATTTTTTCGGTGCATTTGTTGTCTTTGTAGTTCCCGGTTTTTGCGGTTGCGACCTTCGCGCACCATTCGCCCGGTTTGATTTCATTTTCCAGTTTGGATATGTTAATCCATGCGCCTTTCGCTATTACCGGTGTGCGGGCTTCGCACGTCGCGGACGTTGCGAAGCGACCCGTTTCTTTTTCAGCGACCGGATAACACGCCGCCATGACCTTGATGTATTTGCCTGTGCCCGCTTCTGCTTCGGTACATTTGTTGTCTTTGTACGTCGAGGGTTCACCAGTTTTGACTTTTGCGCACCATTCGCCAGGTTTGAGTTGCGCTTCTACTTTTTCGACCATGACGTATTCTTTAGTCGTGCCAGCTGGTGCCAAACACGTGGATTTTTCCCATGCCCCGGTTCCCGCTACAGCGACTTTGTAGCATCCCGGCGTCGAAGCCGACGCCGAGGCCGACGCGACCGCGCCGAGCGCGAACACGGCAAAGAGGCTGATTATGAGTGTTCTGATTCGCATCGTTTGATGCTCCTTGTGTTGTGGTGTCATTGCCGGTGCCGGGCGCCATCCGTCTGGTAGACCCACCGACCGCCGGTCCTGCTCGCCGATTGAGCTTCCAATCGACTTTGCATCCAAAGGTACCCGCTCTGCAAGCGATTTTGGCGGAGCGGTTTTTATCTCGGCTCGACGGGAAGCAGCAGGGGCGCGCGACCAGGCTCTAGCGCCGCGGCGTCGGCTATGATGCCCGCGCCGCGCCGGTCGTCTCGATCGGCGCTGGTGTCATTGCCGGCGCCGGGGTGCCATCCGTCAGCTGTACGAGACACTCCGGCGCCAGTCTTTTCAGGCCCCTGCGGCGACCGGAGAGTGCACTGATGCTCTCCGCGTGGCCGGCCGGGGGCTGAGAATGCTCCTGACCGCCTGCTCGCTGCCGAGCACCGGCGCGATCGCGAGGTAGGACAGCTGTTCGCACAGGACACTCGTGCGCAGATCGCCGTCGCGGCCTTCGAGATGGTCGTGCATCAAGCCCCAGGACGCCCCGGTGACGGCGTGCCCGACCGCCGGGGAGGGAGTGCGCGTCGGCGGCGCACGCCGGCTGTAGAGGTCCACGCCTCCCTGGATCATCTGCTCGCGCACGCCGTCGACGTCGGGGCCCAGTCCGGGCGCGTCGACGAAGGCAAGACGCGCGGAGCCGGGGTCGTTGCGCACGTGACAGAGGAGCTCGAAGTAGGCCACACACGTTCCCACCGCCCAGTCTCGATCGGAGGCTCCCGAGGCTTCCATCAGTCTCAGCGCCCGCTGGCTGGACTGCCGCAGCGTCGGCGGGTCATCGAGGCCCTGCGCGCCTTCGACGCCCAGGGCTTCCCGCTCCTGCGCGGCTTCCATCAAGAGCTCGGAGCGCCCTTGGCCCAGCAGCCGCGTGGTCTTGCCGCGATATCGATGCAGCCAGTCGCTCAGCTGCTGGGCGAGCTCTCCCAGCTCGGTCTCGCGGCCGTGGAAGATCCAGGAGCGGGTGACGCTCATGACCGCTGTCGCCGCCCCCCTGATCACGAACTCCGGAGGGCCCTCGCCGTCCCCATAGCACGCTCGGAGCTGCTCGCCGACGTGGTCGATGAGCCGCATCGGGCCGCCGAGGGCGCTTTCTGCCGCCTCCGCGGTGATGATCAGCCCCAGCGTCGCGCCGCAGCGCTCGCGCACGACCGCGGTTTGGAAGGCCTCGATCACGGCGTGTACGCGCATCCGGGGCTCGCGCTGGCTGCCAAGCGCCTGTCTCATCGTCGTCACGATCGGTTCCAGGACCGCGTCGTAGGTCGCCTGCAGGCACGCCTCCTTGGAGCCGAAGCGCTCGTACAGCGTGCGCTTCGAGACGCCGGCCAGCCGGCACAGCTCCCTGGTCGAGGTCGCCTGATAGCCGCCGCTTGCGACCGCGTGGATCACGGCCCCCCGCAGCCGCTCACGCTGGATCGCTTCGATCTCATCGGCGGGGATGGTGTGGGGGCCCGGGGGGAGCTTCGGATACAGGGCCCGCGGGCGCGCCTGGCGTGAATCGCTCCCGGTCACCGACGCCCCCGGCTCGAGAACACCCCGCCCGATCGAACCGGCCTGAGACCAGATCTCCCGCTCTTGGCCGCAACCGTGGCGATCATCGAAACATCTCCCCGTTCCATCTCCCGATTCAAAGTCGACTCCAACTCGTCCCGTGCTTGTACCACGATTCGAGGATCCGTGCGCCAGACTTGTTCGACTGGGTAGACGGGTCGGATGGGCGCAAGGTCGGTCTTCCCGTCGATCGCCCGGCCATCCGCAGGCCGGGATCTCCTGCATAGGTAGATATTCCGCCGGCGGAACTTTGTCGAAGGGCGGGTTCGGGACACTCGATCGCCCGGATCGTTATGTTTCTGGCGTAGACAAATGTACCAGGCCTGGAGTGCTTGATCCGTACCTGAAGCGACTGCGCACACTGTTTCGTGACCCTGCAAGCGAGAACTCAACGATCCCAGGATGCCGGCCAGCCCCTCGCCGGCGAGAACGCGGCCGCCGAGGACTCGGTGCTCGACGCCGACGGGGAGCTGGAGGCGATCAGCGAGGCGCTGTTCAGCGCTGGGGCGCCCGCCGCTGACCGTGGCGGCGCGGAGGCGCGGGCGGGGGTGGGGCGGGCGCTGGCGCGTGAGTGGGTCAAGCTCGAAGTGTTCCGCTGGTTCGCGGCGACCGGCCGTGTCGTCACCGCTGGGGAGTGGAGCGAGACCGACGGCGCCCCTGATCCCGCGGAGGTGCAGGAGCTGTTCGGGGGCTGGGAGGCGATGCTCGCGGCGTCCGGGATCGAAGATCACGCGCTGGTGGGGCTCCTGCCCCGGCTCGGGCTGGCGCTGGCCAAGCAGCGCACGGCGACGCATCGCGCGCGGGCGCAGCTTGAGGCCAGGGAACGCGAGCTCGATCACCAAAGCAAACGCTTGGATCGGCATGAGGCCGAGATGCGAGCCACGCTTCAAGCGGAGTCCGCGAGCCGTCTCAGGGCCGCTGAGGAGGCGGCGAAGGAGGCTGAGCGGGACGCCGCGGACGCCGAGCGTCACGCCACCGAGGCGGAGCTCGGGGCCGCTGAGGCCGAGGAGGCGAAGCATCGCGCGTTGCGCCGCGCACACGCGCTCACGCACAGCCTCGCGGATGCGACGTCGCTGCCCGACGCGGCGTTCGCCGCTTGGTATGAGTTCTCGTCGGGATCCTTCGAGAGCCTGCGGTCGGCCGCGGCGTCGGCGCTGGCGGGCGGGAGACTGCGCGATCAGATCCTCGCCGCTCCCGTGGGCTTGAGCGAGCTTGCCTGCGGTGAGGGTTTCGTGCAGGTCGCGCGCGGCGAGAGCGCGCTCGCGCGGTCGCTGCAGCTGACCCATTCCGAGCCACTGCTCTCCTCGGGCTCGACGCCTGGTTCGTTGAGCGCGCACCGGCGTACCACGGTGACGGTGTGGGAGGCCGCCGGGCAGCGCGGCGCGATGACCGAGGTCCGCTTCATCGACGCTCCGCCCGTGCTCTCGGGCGAGGTGCTGGCACGGATCGCCGGGTGCCTGACCGCGGGCGGGACGGTCGAGCCCGATGGCGGCTGGCCGCTGGGACAGCACGCGAGCTGGGTGTATGACGAACAAGTCGAGGAGCTCGTGGAGCTCCTCACCAGCCCGGCGCGCAGCCACCCCGTGCTCGTGCTGACAGCGGAGGGCGACGGCGAGCCGGCGGATGACCCCGAGCGTCTCGCCGCGGAGCTGTGCGGCGCGGCGCACGTCGTCAGGCTCGAGGGCGACGCCACGTTCGCCCTGACCGAGCGGGTTGGGCGCAGCCTGAACGTGTTCGCCGGCGCGGTGCGCTGCTATCGCCCCGGTTTCAGCGTCGCGTCCCCGCCCGCCAAGCACCCCCTGATCACAAAACCCCAGACCTACGATCGGGCCGGTCTGCACAACGATCTGCTGCTGCTCGCGGGCGCCCCCGGCCGCACGCCCGCGACCCTCGCGCAGGCGCGGGAACACGCGCCGCTCCCAAGCACAGGCGCGACCACGCGGCCGGGGTCCTCAGACGCGGCACAAGCGGACGGAGCCACCGCACGCCTGCTGACGCTGACCAACCGGGTATCTGAGCTCGAAGAGGCGCTCGGCGAGCAACAGCGCACCGCGTCAGAGCTCGCGCGGGCGCTCACCGCCGGACGCATCTCATCTGAGGCCGGCAGCCCCGATCCGCGTAGCGTGGTGCAGGCCACGATGCTCGCGCGGCGTGAGGCTGCGCATCTGAAGTTCGCGCCCCGGGCATTCAAGACCGCGTGGCGTCAAGCAGTATCCGAGGCCGCGAGGGCCAAGAGCCCGGACGACTACCAGTTCCTCTACGACGGGCGCACACTCGATCTCGGTCCGCATGTCGTCGTCGCGAACGGCACCGGCGCCGGGCGTAACGCCCGCATCTACTTCGACGTCAGCGACGGCAGCGAGGGTCTGCCGCGCGGGATCTACATCGGACACGTCGGACGGCACCTACCCGACTCCAGCACCGGGTAGCACGAGCCCCTCCGCGGCTCCATCGGTAACGCATCCCCCCTCGCGGCGCCCCCGGCGGATGAACCGTGGGACATCGGCCCTATGTCGTGGTTAAGAGCCATGCCGACGTCGCGGAGCTCGCGGGTATGGTGTTGGATCGTGCTCGGGAGGATCTGGTGGTCGTGTTGACCTCGCGTGCGAAAGAGCAGGCGCCTGCGCTTGACGTGGAGGACGTGCGCGCGATCGTCGGGCCTTCCGCATCGATCTATTTCCTGCTGACGGGCCGGTTGTCGCTCGACTTGGGTGAGCGTGCACCGGATCGCCGGGGGCCTTACAACGGGTCGATGCGAGTGTGGCTGTCCGGCGTCAGCGCCCAAGGCCATCCTCGCGAGCACCCCCAGGTGTTCGACCCCAGCGGGAAGTACGGGCCGGGGGCGCTGCGGCATCTCGCCTATGGGTTGCGTGACGCGTTCGCCTCAAGGAGCATCGAGCCGCAGATCGACCCGTGGCTGGCGTACCGCTCCCTGCAGATCACCCGCCTCCAGGACGAAGCGGACGTGAAGATCAATGGCCTCGAGGACCAGCTCACCCGCGCGGTGGAGGAGCGCGATGAAGCAGCGCAGCGTGCCCGCGACGAGAGCGAGGAGGCAGTCAGGCGCGCGCGTAAAGAACGCGACCAAGCAACCCACCGTGAGCGTGAAGCTGAGCGGCGCCTGCGGATGGCCCAGCGCGACCGCGGCGCCTCGCGGGTCAGCGCTCAGGATCCCGAAGGCGCTCTGATGGAATTGATCCTGCAGCGCTGGCTCGAGACCCTCAGCCTGCAGGAGCGCACCCAGCACCCCCTGGGATCGTACGTGCTGGGTCCCGACTTCGTGCGCTCCGCCGAAGGGTTGAGCAATCTCGTGCGCGATCGTCTCGCGTATGTCTGCGCGATGATCGCCTGCAACAGGGTGGAGGATCTCGCGGCCCTCGCACAGAGCCCGCTGCCCCCAAACAGCCACGCCCACCACGACTACGACCACGACTCGCCCAACGGCAACCAGTCGGCGTGGCAGTGCAGCCTGACGAGCCAGGACTCACAGACCCCACCGGCAGTGCGCTACCTGCAACTCGCGGACGGGACGGTCAGGTTCACCGGCATGGGGGTCTACAAGACCTCCACGCCAGCTCAGCGGTGAGGCCAAGTCGGCAGCGGAATCTGGGCTTTGGCAAGGACTACCGTGAATGAGAGATGTCCGCCGAGCCGAATAGCAGAGGACACCGAGGATCACGGCTTGCGGTCGCCGAAACCATTCTGTCGTGCGTGCATGTAATGATGTCCGGTATGAACAGTGACCGTGACCGAAAGCTAGAGCAGCGCATGGAGGCCGCCGTGATCTCTGAGCTCCGACGCCAACCCTTGTACGCAATTGAGCTAATCACTGCTCTTGGCGGAAGCAAAGACGCTGTTCGAGGTGCAGTGGAAAGACTCGCCGCCGGCGGCCTGATCTGCGTTCCCAGGCTCGGCGCCAGGTTCGAGCTCGTCTAAGACGCAGGTGCTTTGCACGACTTGGAGGCGCGGGTGCTAAGAACCAGAAGGCGCCTGCTTGTCCCACGCAACCGGGCGCGTGCCCGTTCTGAGCCAGCGCACCTGTAGGCCGTCCAAGGCAGGAGCGTCAGCAGGGTCCGCCGACGCGCTCCCATCCACGGGAAGCAAGAGCCATGGTCAGCGCGGAGGCGCCGTGATAGCTGGACTTCAATGCAGTGGTTCAGCACGGTCTCGCTTCATCGTTTTCGAGCTTGATGCAAAAACGGTGGGACACGGCATTTGCATTTCGCGCCGCGATGACGATCTCAATCTCGGCAAGAGCACAACTCCACACGGGGCGTTCGCCGCACGGGGGTTTGTGAAGGTCAAGCTTGAACTTGGGTTCAGTCGCGCCGGCTTCATCCTTGACTTCATAGCCGATGTTGATGTAACGACTGACGCCGGGGGGCAGGAGAGCCTTGGCATCGTCAATAGCGGTCCACATGAGAGCGAAGCCGCCCAGCTCGCGATCCGTGAGCTGCTCTGCGGAGGCACCGGACTTGACGGAGCGAAGAATGACCTGCACGTCCTCGGCGGCGTCACGGTTTCTTGCGTTGCGGATCGGTGCGCGGAGCCAGCCGGTAGGTTTCGAGCTTCCGTTGCCCCGGGTCTCTGCGGTCACCTTCTCAACCTCGCCCACCGTTAGCTTCGGTCTGCGCCGGTATGGCCGGATCACCCCAACATACACCGCAGCCCCAGCTGCAAGAGCGCTTCCAATGGCGCCAACCGCTGTCAGCGCATCTGCGAGCATCATACTTTGTATGGTGACGGATCGAGGAGACGCAGCACTGTCCCGCGAGTCTCCGCCGGCGCTTTTGCTTGGCACGAGAAGGATGCGTCTCGACAAGCGCCGTTTGCGTTCCCGCATCGGACGAACAGCAGCGCTCTGTGTCGGTGCCGGGGCCGGGGCCGCGCGCGCCCGCCGCCAGGAGCGAGCGTGCCCGCCGAATCCGTGTGCAGGTTTACGAGCGAGACCACTTGGCGTCGGTGTCTCAGAGGCCGACGCCGATGAATGCCGCGACGGCAGCGCCCACTTCGGCGGCAGCGACGGGCCCGAGGCGAAGCGTCCATGCGTTGTCGAGCTCCTGTCGCAGCTGGTAGCGAATGTTCTCGGCGGTCAGCAGCCGCTCGTGGCGGTGTGCCC
This sequence comes from uncultured Solirubrobacterales bacterium, assembly GCA_963808385.1. Taxonomy (GTDB): domain Bacteria; phylum Actinomycetota; class Thermoleophilia; order Solirubrobacterales; family Solirubrobacteraceae; genus Palsa-744. Next base: position 35,380 of record CAWEFQ010000017.1, read on the forward strand.
GCTCGAACCCTCCGCTGCCGGTGAATGTTGCGTCAAGCCCAAACCGGCCACCCTCGACCGGCCAGCAGGACAGCTTGTCGGGGATTGGCCGCGCCAGCTCGCTCGACACGCACGCATCCTAACCGCCGTGCGCAGCTCCTCGCGCTCGTGCACCTCCACCAGCACATCCAGCCCAGGCTTTCGCGCGGCCCCGTGCAGCGCGGCCATCTCCTCTGGCTATTGCCTGCGCTGGCTCAGTGAGGGAACTGACGTAGCAGTCCACGCTCGTTCAACAGCTCGGCCAGCTGCACCGCGTTGAGCGCCGCCCCCTTGCGCAGGTTGTCGGCGACGATCCACATGTCCAGCACGCGCTCGTGCCCAGGGTCGCGGCGGATGCGTCCGACGAACACCTCGTCGGAGCCGATGACGTCGATTGCGAGCGGATACAGCGCCGCGGCGGGGTCGTCGAGCACGCTCACGCCCGGCGCGCCGTCCAGCAGCTCGCGTGCGCGCTCGGGAGAGAGCTCGCGTCGGGTCTGCACGTTGACCGCCTCGAAAACATAAGAATGTGTGACAGGACTGTGTCAAGTTAGGAACAACTCTGTGGAGGTCCTTGCGTTTTGCTGATCTCGCCCTATCGTGTCCGCCATGATGAGTACAGTTGTCATACCAGCTGAGGTGGTCGATCTGTTGCGTGATGGGTTGCGGGGCCAGATCGCGATTGTCGCACAGCAGATTGCGGATGCGGAAGAGCTCGAGGGCGAGCGCGAGCACTTCGAGCCCTACCAAGACCTCCTCACGTGCCTGGATGCCTTGCGTGCGCTGCTCCAGGAGATCGGCTGGAGCACGCCGCCGAGCGATCTGCAGGTAGACCTGAAGACGCACGCATGGGCGCTGATCGAGGCGCTGCGGGACCAAATCAGCGTTCACGGCGACATGCTCCGCGACTCCGGCCTGGACGACGAGCGACGAGCGATCCTCACGCGCGAGATGAACCCGCTGAGCACCCTGGCGCTCACCGTGCTGCTGAGAACCCAAGCGCGGATCATGCGCCCCACGGCGCCAGGGGAGTGAGAAACGTCAACCATCAAGAAAGCGGTTCGCTCCAGGGACGAACCTGCCGCTGTTCGCGATCAACTTCCTGCTCGCGACAGCGTTCAGACTCTGGGCGCAAGCGCACCTGGGCTCTGACGTCTGCGCACACAAACACCGCGATAGCCCCAGCCGCCTCTCCAGCGGCGACTCCGGCCGCCACCCCGGTCTTTGACAAGTGAAGAACTTACGGCTTGAGCAGTGGCACATACCGCTCGCGCACGATGCGGATGACCTGCTCGGGCGTGTACGGGTTGTGCAGGAAGCGGACGCCCCGCTGCTGGTCAAGGGTGATGGGTCCGGGACTCTCCAGGGCCGCGATCACATCCGCGAGGCTCCGGAGGTCCTGGTAGATGTCCGGTTGCAGCTCTCGCATGATCTCCAGCTTGTCAGAGGTGAGATTGCGTAGAAGCTGACGATCGACCCGGTCGTGAAGTCGCTCCGCGATAAACGCGAGGTCGGCCAGGTGCTTGTAGAGACGATGCGCACACCAGCCGAGAGTCTTCTCGGCGGCGATCTCCTCCAAGCGCATCATCATCACGGCTGGGGCGCGTCCCGACCACAGGCCCAACTCGTAGGGATCCGTGAGCGGGCGCTCCTTGCCATCCTCGAGCCTGCCGTAGCTTGCCAGGTCAACCTTGAAACGCCGTTCGTTATCTTCAATTGGCTGCGGTCAGCCACAGCGGGTCGAACACGACCGGGTCGGACTTCCAGACGTTGCCTTGATCTGAGGTGGGTAGAAGGGGGGCCGGTCTGATCTCGATGTCGGGGCTGGTGTACGTGAGCAATCCCTCGATCTGGCTGGGAGCAGTGACCGCGCGGGTTGAGAGGTCTGCGTCGTAGATGGTGAGACGCTGGCTGCCGTAGGTGCGCATCGCCATGCCGCCCGCGAGCACGGTGTCCTTGTCGAAGAAGCCCTGCTCGCGCAGGTTCAGGATCTCCACGATCCGTGCAAGGTCGCGCACAATGACGGGGAGCGGGACCTGCAACGCTCGTGCGCGCGCTTCGATCACCTCGGTCTTGGGGAAGCGGATCACTGCGCCAACCAGCCGGTCAGAGCGCGCTCGGGTACGTTCACCGTGACGCCCCACTCTGTGTCGCGCGGCCAGGGTTCCTCGCCATAGCTGGAGGCAAGGTCGAGGAGCACCCGGTTGCGCTGTCCGCGCAGGTCGCCAAGATGCTCGACGGCTGCGTCGTGGTGATCGAGGCGACTGAGCATGAAGCCCGAGCGTCGTGCCACGGCGACGCTGACGGCGCGCGCGTAGCGGCACACGGCGGCCGGATCGAAGTCCTGGCGCCGCGCGGCGCGCGCCCATGCCCCCGCGATCAACTCGATGCCGCCGCTCAGCCTGGGGCGATAGAGGCTGTCGACGAGCGTGCGCTCGAGCGTCGAGCGCCAGTAGTGCTCGCGCCGCGTCGCCCTGACGTGTTCCAGACCGACCCAGCGCTGAACGCCCTTGATCCTCGTCACGATGACGGGACGCTCATCGATGAGGAGCTGCTTGCCCTTGAAGGTCGCATCCTCGCGCAGCGCCACGTACACCTCCCAGCTGTCCTCGTCGGTGAGCCGGTGCTCGATCAGGGCGGACAGGAAGCCGAGGTAATAGTCTCCGTAGGGCCGCAGCGTGGCGTCCAAGAGCACGTTGAACGGGGCGGCGTGAGCCAGGCTGTCGCCGGCCCAGGACGATACGACGTAGCGCCCCACGCCGAGCGATATCAGGACGCCCTTGTCCGCCATCCGGGAAAGCAGTTTGGCGTACGCAGGCGTGAGAGACTCCAGAAGCACCCGGTCCCGCCCCACCGACAGTGTGGTGCGCTGCTCTTCAGCAAGGCGCCGCAAGAGCGCGGCCTCCAACCGACCCAGCGTACGTGCCTTCGCCTCCCCAGCCATTTGCACGATTATATCCCAATGGATGCCGCTTTGCGGGATCTGCCGGGCATAAATCGTGCTACGGGTGCCCGCCTGGCAAGTGATCGCCAGCCCCGAGCTCGCCCGCGACTGCAATCAGCACAACTTTCTGCGTGAGCGGGTGATCCGCTACGTGTACGCCAACGACATCGTTCCCCAGCTGCCACCCGCGGAGTCCGATCCGTTCGCCCACTTCGGGACCGGCTACCAGTACAAGCCCAAGGGAGACGGGGGCAGCTGGCAGCAGAACGACGCGCCGCGCAAGCAGCTGCGCAACCTGCTGGATATCGCTGCCGCACCGCTGTCGATCCTCGCCGGAGACCTCAAGCTGACGCGACGCCTCCAGTTCCACGCCTCGCTCAGAGACCACCTGCCGCAGTACTACATAGACGCGCTGACCCCGGCGGGAGTCCGCAGCGAGTTCGGGGACTGAGCTGGTTCGACCAGCAAGCACAAGCGCAAGCGCCAGGCCGTCCCGCCCGGACTGCAGGCGTGGATCCAGGCGCGCAGCCGCCACCATCTGTCGCACGCGCACGTGCAGATGGCACGAGAGCTCGGCATGAACCCGAAGAGGATGGGCTCGATCGACAACCACGACCAGGAGCCGTGGAAGGCGCCGCTGCCCCAGTTCATCGAGGATCTGTACCTCGAGCGGTTCGGCCGCGAACGCCCCGAGGTCGTCATGACCGTAGAGCAGCGAGCACGAGAATTGGAGGAAAAGAAGAGACAGAAGAGGGAGCAGAAGCAGGCCGCGCGTGAGGCGGCGGCGAGGGCAAGCCCTCAGAGCGATGGCGGCGTTTGACGGCTCGATCGAGCTTGACCCGGCGCTCCGCGAGCTTGCCAGCCTGATCTTGGCCATCACCGCGATCAACGCGTGGAACCGCATTGCGGTGAGCAGCGGCTTGGTCGTCTAACCCTACAAGCCGTCGAGCGTCTGGCGCACCGGAGTCACGCGGGGGTGGCCGCCTATCGACGTATCGCAGATTTCCATCCGGCGGTTGTGCAGAAACAGACGCTTTGTGCTGTTGGGTGGGAAGACCTCGAGGCCATAGGCTGAGTAGAAGTGTGGCTCGCAGGGGCCGGCCGACTCCCAGATGAGCGTGAAATATGCGCGCTGGCCGTGATGCACGATGACGGTCGCCGGTAGAAAGGCGGTGTCCCGAACGACGTTCACGGAGATCGGTCGACCGTGCAGATCAAGCAGGCCGACACCTGGATAACCGTGCAGACGACACGTTGCCGATCCCACATTCTTGAGCGCGAGGTCCCAGGAGCGCGCGCCAGCGGCGCCCAATTCCCGCACATAGGAGAGACGCAGGCGAGATGTCGAGCAGCGTGGTGTTCTTGTCGAGCCAAGACCAGCCGCCGGCGTCGCCCCCACAACGAGAGCGAGAACGCAACTCAGAAGCGGGACCGTCATGTGTCGCCGCCACTCGCGACGAGTACGCGGCTTGCCGACGCTCGCCACCGCGGCCGAGCTGTGATGCCGTGTCGCCAACGGCGGAACGCGCCCCCAGAGCACGACTTCACGCCTGGCGGCCTGCCTCCGCTGCGCAATTGGATCGTGTAAGCTCAAGGTGCCCCAAGAGGCCAACTTGGGGCGGGAGTGCTCCCGGTGCCGGGGCCGCCTGCATCCTGAGAAAGTACGCACAGGCGTCTCGGCACCGTATTCGCCCGTTGCGCTATGTGGCGAAGGTCCGCGAGCCTCAACTGGGCGCGAGCAGCAGCTCGGGGCCCTCGGGGCTGTGGACGCTGTTCACGGCCGGGTTGGCCGGCGTCGCCGAGACGCGCTGCTCGGGGAGCGCTCCACACAGCGACAACGCCTCCGCCGCGGAGACACCGGCGTCGAGCCATGCCCGCCGCGACAGCGCCTGAGCGTGCCAGGATTCAAGAAGCGCGGCGGAGGCCCTCGAGGACATCATCGCGTCGGTGCGCATGCGGTCTCGGAGCGCTGCCGCTTCTTTTCCAGGTGCTGGCGCACGTCCTGCAGCCACGTGATCCTCATATCCCACTCCATGACCTCTCGGTGCGTCACGAGCAGCTGGATCGTCCGTGCCCACTCGCCCGTATCCGCGGTTTCCCGTACGGGTCGCGTTTGCCGGTTCAGCTCCTGGAGTTGCTGCATGCAGGACATCTCGGCCTCGCGGACGATCTCGATCATCTCAAGCAGATCCTGCGGTTGCAGGGGCGCGATTCCGGCAAGCGGGTCTTCCGGCGCGGACGGCATCGACACCGGCGCCATCACCCAGCGCCTGAAGTGCTCGATGCTGGTCGGCCTGCTCGCCGGCGTCTCTATCGCCATGCCTGCCTCGGGTGCGTTAGACGTCCTCTCCACTCTCCGGGAAGGCGGGACGCGGCTGACATTGTGATCTTTGATCACGCCGCAGCCCATGCTGCCTGAGATGGCAGCATGGTGTCAAGAACATCGTTCTATTCTGACTAGTAAAGAGTCTATTCTGAAGGTTTTGATTCTAATCTGAACAAAATCGTTCTAATCTGAACACGCTATCTCCGAATAGCGCGGCTATGTGCCCGATGGAGAGGAGAGCGGGTCTGGGGTTGGCGTCTGCGCAAGACGACCTTTGCTCCGTCGTGTGGTGTGAGCAGGGCGCTGTGCCATCGGGGGTGCTCTATATGTGCGCCTGCGGGCAGCACGAGCAGCCTGGACAGCGCCTGTTGGAGCACTGTTTCGATCTCCAAGAGCGCGAGATGCCGGCCGGGGCAGCGCTTGTGTCCCGCACCCCAAGGCAGCAACGCGCCGGCTTGGGGCGTGGCCCCCAGGAAACGCTCCGGCATGAACGCATGTGGGTTGGAGTAGAGGTCGGGGTCGTGGTGCAGGAGGTAGGTGCAGGCGAGTAGCTGGGTCGGTGGGCGGTAGTCGCAGCCACGGATTTCGATCGGCTGGCTGACCACCCGCGGTGGGAGGAACAGGAACGTCGGCTTGTGTCGCAGCGTCTCCTGGATCGTCGCGTTCATGTACTCGTCGCTTGCTTCGCCGTCGCTTTCCTCGCCGTCGATCTCCTCGATCAGCCGTTCCTGGACTGCCGGGTTGTGCGCCAGCAGTTGGAATGCCCATGCGAGCGTCGCTGCGGTAGTCTCGTGCCCGGCGACGATGACCGAGACGAGGTTGTCTCGTACCTGCCTGTCTGACATCGGCGAACCGTCCGGATTGGCCGCCGCGAGGAGCATGTCGAGCAGATCACGGTCTGCGTCGTGTCCTTCCCGGCGTCGCCGGTCGATCAGCTCGAAGATCAGCTCGTCCACTTCACGACGCCCGCGTTCGAACCTTCTCCACGTGTTGCGCCACCCCGGCAGGTGACGCAGCAGCGGCTCCTGCAGCAGCGGACCGGCCACCACCGACAGCATCCCCAACAGCCGCTGACACAGAACGCTGGACGTGGGATCCGCACCGCCGATCGCGATCGCCAGCATCACCTTCAGCGTCAGCTCCCCCAGGGACGGGCTCAGGGGAAAGGCGCGCTCGAGCGGCCACGACGCGACTGTCCGCTCGACCATGCCGGTGATCGTGGGGGCGTACTCCCGTATGACCTGGCGGTGAAAGGCGGGCATGATCGCGTTACGTCCGCACAGGTGCTCTGTTCCGGTCTGCAGCACGAATGAACTTGCGCCAAACACCGGCTCCATCAGGGCCCCGCCGGCTCCCGAGTGGAGAATACTCGCCGGGGCGGTGACGAGCACGTGGATGTCCTGTGGGTTTGAGAACAACACGAGCGATTGCATACCTGTGGGATGGATGATGAAACTGTCACCGTAATGTGCACGACATCGTTCGAGGTAGGCATATGGCCAGTATCGGCAGGCGAGCGTCTGCAGCAGTCGTGGAGATGGCACCGCGGGCGGGAGCGAGTGCGTGCGACGATTGGTGAGAACCAGAGGGTCGGTGAATGACATCGTTGTGTCTCCTTATTGTTTTTGGTGATGTGGAACACTGTGATTTGGGCGATGCTGAGCGCTGTTGCTTGGATCACGCGGAGCGCTGCATGTAGGCGATCCGCCACGTACGTAGAATCGGGAGGAGGATTTCTGTGAGCGAGCCGCCAGCACTTACGAGGCTCCTGGTGGTGTCGCGCATCTCTGGCGTGCGAGCGCTGTCCTTGGAGAGGTACATCGCGATCATGCAGGCGATGATCAGCGCGTGCCGCTCACCGTTCGGCAGAGCGCTCGCCGTCGTAAGACTGCGTTGTATGAGCCTGCATACCTGCCTGGTTGCGAGCTCAGGGGTCCGATAATGAGCTATGTAGCTGTGATCGCCATTCTCGATGTCCTCACGCTGGTCGACATAGCTGTCGAGCATCGTGGTCACCGCTGAAACCCACGGAAAATAGGTGTCACGGGTTTGCCTGATGTGCGTGCCCGAGACTGCCGGTTCGGCGCTGATGCTCAGGAGCGCGTGTATGGTTGGCGACGCGCTGGCCGCTCCACTGAGCTCAAACCAGCTGGCATGAAGCTCCTGCGAACACTCCTGGACGACCCACTCCCGCAGGTCCCGATCGCGACGAACCGGGTCAGGATCGTGGTTGATTGCTAGAACCTGAGTTCGAGTTGCCTCATGCAAAAGCTGAGGACGGACACGCTCATATGAAGGAAGTCGAGCACAGCCCGCACGACAGACCTCGACCAGCGTCCGCAGGTAACCACCGTCGTTATGCCAAGGGTGATACCGGTAATAGTCGGAGATCGGCAGGCTGCAGTCCAGCGCATCGATCAGCGCCAGGTGCAGCTGGCGACCGTTTGCCTGCCCCCTCGTTGCGCCATGCTCGTTTACGCTGTCGAGGTAGTCCCAGATGATCTCGTAGGCGACGAGCACCCGCAGGAGGTGGGGATTACGAGCACGAGGGAGCGTCCAGAATAGTGCGGCGCCGTCGGTGTGCCCACGCTTGCGGGCGAGCGCGCTCAGCGCGTCCTGGCGAAGCGCCGCGTCGGGAATCTTGCCGGCGAGAGTCCTCCAACGGCGCACCTCGCTCGCGACCGCGGGCAGCCCCCACACCAGCTGGCGTATCGTCGCGCGAACGAGGCTCTGAAGCTGTGCAGCCGAGAGCGGCGCCGGGTCAGGCATGCGCCTCCCGGCGTCAGACGTGCGCTGACTAGTACGCCGGGCTGACTGCCCTGGGCGGCACACGCACTACGAAGTATCCCGGCACGGTCGCGACCGCGGTGGCGAGGACAGTGACCAGCACAAAGCTCGCGAGCGTAGCCAGCGCTTCGATGTTGAAAACGACTGGAAAACCAGTGACGCTGGACAGGAAGTGGCTACCCAAGAACTGACCATAGAGACCGAACACCGCACCGATCGAGCAGCCCGCTGTAAGCAGAACCGCGCTCTCGCACAAGAGCCACCTCCATAGTACGCCTTTTCGATATCCATCGACCTTCATGAACGCGATCAGGTCGCGGCGCTGCCACAGCATCGAGCCCATCGCGGCCGCCACGGCCAGCACCGCCGCGACCAGCACCAGCAGCCTGATCTGGGTCAGACGCGCCAATCCCTGAGCCGCAAGGGTGTGATGGCGTCCTTCGCGTTCGCCCGACGTTTCGACAACGAGGCCCGTTCCCGGCCCCAGCGCTCGCAACACCCGGGAGCGGACCATCGCGGCCGACGCTCCCGGTGTCGTCTGGATCTCATACGCGCTCGGAGCGCTGCTCGCCCACGCCCTGGCATAGTCGGTTGCGTTCATGATGATCGCGCCGGATGGCCAGCCCAGATTGGTACTCAACGCGGCCACGCGCAGCCTCCTCAAGCGTGGGGAGGGCAGCACGAACGCCTCGCCGACGTGCAGATCGTGCTCCGCGGCGAGCGCCCGCGAGAGCACAGCCCAGCCACCCTGGCGAATCCTCCTGGTTGCAAGGCTGGGGTCGGCGCTGACGATCTGGCTCACGGGGACGGGCTCTGCCGCACCGGCAGGCTGTGCCAGCACCCACAGGCGTTGATCTCCCCAGTCCAGGAAGCTTCCGCGATACAGCCCCACCGCCGCGACGCCCGGCAACCTCGCGAGCGCAGGCGAGTAGGCGTCCCGGAACGATGTCGTCGCGAACGCGTTTGCTTCCCCGCTCGCGGTGACCCACACCGCCGCGTTTGAGTCGATGCCCCGCACGGAGGCAGCGATCCCGTTCGTGAGATTGCGCTGAATGCCTTGAAACTCGACGGTCCCGAAGACCGCAACCGCCGCCGTGGCGGCTATCGCCAGAGAGCGCACTCGCGTCCGCGGAGCCCGCAGCTCGATCGCCGCCAGCGCGCTCGCGGGCCCGCCAGAAAGACGCTGCGCGCGCTCGAAGATCGCCACGAGCCCATCGAACAGCAACGGCAACAAGCAGAGCAGCGCGACGATCAGCATGGCATTGCCAACGATCGCTCCCTGGTTGTGAGCGTCGGGAATGATCGTCGTCAGCGCAAGGCTCAGCACCCCCGCCACCAGTCGAGCGGCGATCCAGCGCCGCCCGCGTCCCATTGAGACGCCCTCGTCCTGCAGGGGACGCGAAAAGGCGTCGCGCAGTGGCCACAGCACCCCCATGATCGTGGCTGCCAACCCCGCCCCGATGGCAAGCACCACGCTCTGCCACGTCACGATCCGGCTGTCGCCGACCGGGAACGCAAACGACAGGTATCCTGGGGCGGCGCCGAACACGGCGCGTGACAGGACTTCGCCGAGGACGAGACCCAACACGCAGGCCAGCACACCGAGCACGGCAGCGTCGAACAACAGGATCTGCACAACCATCAGACGGGTGGCGCCCTGCAGCCTGACCTCTTTGATCAGCCGTCGGCGCGCGGGCACGGTGATGAGCATCGCGTTCAGCGCGAACATGAAACCAACGAGAGCGCTGATCACGGAGAACAAGGTCTCGCTTTTACTCTCAGGAGCCACGGCCCCCGCGAACAGCAGCGAGTCATAATCGCCCGGCTGGAGCTTCACGCCGGCCGTTCCCGCGAGCCGTCCGAGCGCCGCTCCCACCTCGCGCACGAAGCCGGGTCGGCACTGGATGAAGATTCGTGTGATTCTGCCGCGCATGTTCAGTACGCGCTGCGCATAGCGCAGCGGAGCGAGGGCGATGGGGCTGCTGATGAGATTCCCTATTTCGTTTTCCCCGAGCACCGCGAGCAGCGTCTTGACGATGCGATCGCCGACCTGCAGCCTGACCGATTCCAGCGTGCCGGCGCCAACGGCCCGCGCTACCGGAGCAGGCAGCGCGATCGCTCGCAGGCCCGCGAGCTGCCCTGCGGAAAAGCGTCGTAACAAAGGACCGCTCACATGCACCAAGTGCGGGTCGGTGCCGATCAGATCGACCGAACGCTGGCCGCTCGGACCGATCACGTTCGCCTGCTGCTCCAGCACCGGCAGAGCGATCTGAACGCCGGGCACACGCCTCACCCGATCCAACAGCTGTTCGCTGAATCCTGTCGGTCCCCGAGCGTCCAGCTGAAACTGAGAGCTCCCGACAACCTGCCTGTCGAGCTGCGTCACAGAATGCGTGAGGCTGGTGCTCGCGACCTGGCTGGCAAACAGCAGCGCCACACCGATCGCTATGCCGGCGACAGCAAAGCCCTCCTGCACCAGCACGACGCGCGCGCGCAACCTCGCGCGATACAGGAACAGAATGTTCGCCAGGCCCATCCGTGCCATGCTCACGCGTATTCCCCCGGCAGCGGTGCGGTGAGCGGACGATCGGGGCGATACTCCCCCAAACGTCCATCCCGCAGTTCACACGCACGCTGCGCGAACGCCACCGCATGCGGATCGTGAGTGGCAAGCAAGACGGTCGCGCCACGTTCTGTGCATATCTCGCGCAGCAACCCGAGCACCTCCCTGGAGCGGTGAGTATCCAAGTTGCCCGTCGGCTCGTCGGCGAGCACCAGCGGTGGATCGAGCGCCAACGCCCGAGCGATCATGACACGCTGACGCTCACCCATCGAGAGTTGCTCGGTGCGATGCCAGAAGCGCTCTCCCAATCCCAACCGCTCCAACAACGGTTCGATATCGCGCCTCGCCGTGCGCTTGCTCGTGAGCAGCAGCTTCAGCGACGCATTCTCGATCGCGCGCGCACCAGGAATCAGGTGCTGTGGCTGCCCGACGATCCCCAACTGACGCAAGCGATACTCGTCGCGTTCTGACTCAGACATCGCAAAAACATCACGACCTTTGACCAGCACCGTCCCGCTGTCGGGCTCGCGAATGCCCGCGATAAGCTCGACCAGCGTTGTCTTACCGGAGCCGCTGGGACCGTACAACGCCACGAACTCCCCCGCGGCTATCGTCAGCGAGACACCATCCACGGCATGAATCGGCTCGCCGCCACCAACACGGTAATACTTACGCAGATCGCGTAGCTCAAGCACGCCTAAGACGCCGCGCCGCGCGAACCCCGACGCTGATGCGCATCGCTGTGAAGCTCGATGATCTCAGCCTCATCATCGGTCCGGCCGGACAGGAGCTTCAGCCAACCGTGTTCAAAGCCCCACACTCGTTCGGCGACCAGCGCGGCCTCAATATCGGAAACACTCATCAATATCGCACACCCAAACTCCCGCGCGAACGAGAGCAACAGCTCGCCGGCCTCCCGCGTCTTGCCCATGCCGAAACCATCGATCACGTCATCCACGACCATCAATCGCGGCTCACGAGCGATCCCGCGCGCGAACCCGACCAATACGCGCTCCCAATTCGAGAGATCGCTCCAGCGTAAACCCGCACACTCATCCGCCCCGACGCGCTCCAGCGCCACCATAGCCGCATGCTCGGCCTCACGCTTCCCGCGACGATAACGCATAAGCGGTAACCGGTGACCAGTCCAAAGCGGCAGCGCCACATACTCCAGCACCTTGAGATCCAAGCCCGTGCCCTCACGATGAATCCACGCGATCTCGTGCCTGAGCAGCCTCGCGCGCTCACTATCCGAGCACCGCGTCAACTCCATGTCTCCCAACCACACCTCTCCCCGATCGGGCCGCAGCAAACCAGCAGCGATCTGCAACAAAGTCGTCTTGCCCTCATCCCGCGAACCAAGGACGGCACCGATCTCCCCCGCGCCCATCCGCAGCGTCACGTCAACCAGCACCGACAAGCGCCGATCCCCACGCCTATAGCTCTTACACACCCCCGACAACACGAGCAAATCACCCATTCACCTCACCCCCTCGTCCCGATCCTCAAGCCGCTCGTCAGGACCTTCGAGAGTTTCGCGAAGGCGCTTCAGGAGCGATCCTCGGTCACTCCACAACTTCACGTCATAAGTCATCACTCCATAAAGCAGCCTGCTCTCCCAGCCTTTGCTCTTCGGCGAGCCGAGCTCTCCGCGCCGCCTCGCTCTTTCCAGACGCACATTCGCGGCATGACCCGCCTCAAAGCAAGCTTCCTCCTGCTCACGAATGGCCTCCATCACCACCAGCAGATCTTTCTCGTCGGCGACGTACTCCAGTTTCCCCCGCAGCGCATCACGCAGTGCCGGCGGCTCATCCAGACGATCGTCAAACCACCTCCTGAACCAATCGATGCCCTTCGGCGTCGCCTCATAGAGATCCAACGACCGCGCTGTACCCCCCACGGCCACGCGAACGTAACCACGCTCCGCAAGACTGCCCATCGCCTCATAAGGGGTCGACGCCGACCAGCGCGTGGTGGGAAACCGCTCAGCCAGACGAGACTTGACCCCGTTGATCGTGTCCGACCGTTGGATCACCAGACCCAGGATCGCCATACCGGCAGAGAACTCCTCTTTCCGCAACCGCGCCATTCCAGTGGCGATCCTACCCCAAAATGGGGCATGCGTTAGGTTCAACCGAACTGCGTATCTGCATGAACGAGTCGCAAAGTGGACGACATGCTGTCGAGAAGCTGCTCGGCGAGGCACATCGGGCGGCCGTCGTCGAGGGGTCGTAGCCGAGCGCTGACGCCTGAGCATACAATCGGGCGCGTGCAGGTCTGGGAGCTGGATTCGCCCCCGGCGAGCGCCACGAGGTGCGCGCGATCAACGAGTGCCAGCTCGTCCTGTGCCTGGCTCCCTGGCCCGGCCCAGGGCACCCCAGCCAACCCGCCATCGCCGCGTAGGCTCGGCATCTCCTCGCCGCCGAAGAGACGCCTGCATCTCCACAGACTAGGACTTCGGGTGCCAGCCGCGGCCTTTCTTCTCCAGCTTTCCGTCCTGCTCCAGGCCGGGGAGCACGCGGTAGAGGTAGTTCTGCTTGATGTTCATCTTCGTGGCGAGCTCGGGGATGGTGATGCCCGGCTGCCCCTTCACCAACCTCAGCGCCTGCGCGGCGCGGGTGCCGCTGCCTTTGGGCCGTCCGGCGCGACGAGGAGCGGTGGCCGGCGTCGCTGCCGCCGGCGTCGTCGCCGTCGCGGCTTTGGGGCGTCCCGGCGGGCGGCCTACTTTTTTGGTTTTGGGGCGACCCACTTTTTTGGGGCGACCCGGGGGGCGACCAGGTTTCTTGGCGGTAGCCGCCACGGCGGCGGTTTTGCTGACGGAGCCACGCGGGCGTCCCGGCCTGCGACGGCGAGGAGCGGCAGTGGTGATCGTGGTGGCAGCAGCAGTAGCAGCAGCAGCAGCAGCAGCGGCGGCGGCGGCGGCGGCGGCGGCGGCGGGAGCCGATCCACCCACCTTGGCGAGTGCCGAAGCGGCGTCCTTGAGGCGGCTGTACTCGTCCACCGCGGGCTTGAGCTCCTTCAGTCGATCGGTGATCTCTTTGCGCTTGTCGTCAAGGAAGTCGGTCACAGTCAAGTCCTCGCTCGTTGGGTATCACACACACTGAGAAAGGAAGGTATACAGGATTCAGGATGCGGTGCGCGGAATGCCTGACCGGTAGACGTCGTGTCGACGCTCGGCACCACATCGCCAGTTTGGGGGCGAATGCCCGCCACCAACGCCCGTGGGCGGCGGTCTGCCCCCGCGTCGTTGAGCTTCACGATCGTGAAGTTGAACCGCGGTTATCGTTACAGTCGTCTGTGGTCAACTCAAAGGAGGAACGATGGCTGTAGGAATCCGCCTCAAGCTCACCGGCGTCACGGCCGAGCAGATGGACCAAATCAATGCGACGATCGACCCGCATGGCAATCCACCCGATGGGCTCATCTTTCACGCGTCCGGTCCGATCGACGGCGGTTGGGGCGCGCTCGACTTCTGGGAGTCGCGCGAGCACTTCGACCGGTTCGCGACAAAACGCATCGGACCCGCGGTCGCCACCATCGGAGGGGCCGCGGGCGCACCGGACATTCACGAATTTCCCGTCCACGAGTACTTCCCTCGCTAGCAAGCGAGGGGCACCGACGATGCCTACACCCGAACCTCCGGACGGTGCTGCACTCCTCGATCGGGTCGCTGGCGTGGGTGGCGCTCGCGATGCTGCTGTGGCTGACCAGGACGCTGGCCACACCACAGCGCACGAATCCAAGCCAGGGTGGGATACCTGCGGTGCCGTAGGATTCGGCACGTGTACAGCCAGATCGCCAGCAACAAGCGACGCAGCGTCGTCTTCATCGGCCTGTTCTTCGTGATGTGGCTGGCGATCGGAGCTGGCTGCGGACTGCTGTTCAAGGCGTTGTCCCATCCCACGGTCACCAACGCCTATGGGTATGCGGAAGCCGCACCGACACACTACGGCTGGACCCCGGTCATCATCGGCATGGCGATCTGTGCTCTCCTGGCGGTCGGCGGGATCATCTACTCCCTGACCGCGGGCGCCGGGCTGGTGCTTCGCGTCTCGGGTGCCGTGCCGGCCGACCCAGCCCAGTACCAGCAGCTGCATAACTTGGTGGAGACCTTGGCCATCGGCGAGGGGATCCCCAAGCCCGCCGTCTACGTGATCGACGACCCCTCGCCCAACGCCTTTGCCACCGGGGTCAGCCCGGAAAAGGCAGCCATCACATTCACCACGGGACTGCTCGACATCATGAACCGCGAGGAGCTCGAGGGCGTGGCCAGCCACGAGATGAGCCACATCAAGAACCACGACATTCGCCTGCTGCTCGTGGTGGGAACCATGATCGGCATGGCCGCCGTGCTGGCCAGCATCCTGTGGCGAACCGCATTCTTCGCGGGGCGAGGCGGCGGCCGCAGCGGCGGCCAGCTCGTGCTCGTGATCTTCGTTGCCGGGGCGCTGCTCGCGGTGGTCGGCTTCATCTTCGGTCCACTCATTCGCCTGGCGCTCTCACGTCGCCGCGAGTCGTTGGCAGATGAGAGCGGCGTGGAGTTGACTCGTAACCCGGCGGGGTTGCTGAGCGCCCTCAAGAAGCTGCAACAGAACGACAAGCCGTT
The DNA here is from genome assembly GCA_963808385.1 of uncultured Solirubrobacterales bacterium. Taxonomy (GTDB): domain Bacteria; phylum Actinomycetota; class Thermoleophilia; order Solirubrobacterales; family Solirubrobacteraceae; genus Palsa-744. Next base: position 50,624 of record CAWEFQ010000017.1, read on the forward strand.
CAAGAACATGAACCACGCCACCGCGGCGATGTGCATCGATGACCCGTTGCAGCACCACGAGGCCTGGTACCACCGCCTCTACGACAGCCACCCTCCCATCGAGGACCGGATCGCTTCCCTCGAAAGGATCTACTCGGGCCAGTCCGTCTGACCGGCCGGCCAGTCCACCCGGTGGAGTCTCACCCGGCTCTCAGCCGGCCGGCGGCGGGCTCAGCGGCGGCGGACCCTGGGTGCCGGCGGCAGGCGGGGGTCCCTCGGGGCCGGCGGCAGCTGACGGTGCCGGGCCGGCCCCGCCCGGGGCAGAACCGGGGAAGCTCACCTGAGGTACGGCGCGGTCCTCCTCGTCGGCGCCGAAGAACGCCACCGCCTTGAAGCCGAACGGCCCCGCGATCAGGTTACGCGGAAAGGTCTGCAGCCCGATGTTGTAGTCGCGAGCGCTGGTGTTGTAGTAGCGCCGCGCGTACTCGACCTTGTCCTCGGTGGCAGTCAGCGTCTCTTGCAGCTGGATGAAGCTCTCGACCGCCCGCAGCTGCGGGTAGTTCTCGGCGACCGCGAACAGCGAGCGCAGCGCCCCGGACAGAGCGTTCTCAGCAGGGGCGATTTGGCCCGGATCGCCCGTCGCGCCGGCAGTGACCGCGTTGGCCCGGGCCTGGGTCACCGCCTCGAAGGTCCCTTTCTCGTGGGCGGCGTAACCCTGGACCGTCGAGACCAGGTTGGGGATCAGGTCGTGGCGGCGCTTGAGCTCGACGTCGATCTCCGACCACGCCTCCTGGGTCCGGTTGCGCTTCTTGACAAGCCCGTTGTACCCGGCCCACAGGCCGAGGGCGAGGAGCACGACGATGACGATGACGATGATCAGGACAGCCATTGTGGAGCGGACCCCCTCCGAGCGTTGATGCTGCGAACTCTATCGGCTTGTGCCCGGAAGGCGCGATTGTCGGGCAGCGGCCGCACTGCTCACGCAGCCGACTCGATCTTGGCGAGCGTCCGGGGTGCTGCCCTGCGGTCCGCTCACGCTGATTTCCAGTCGGGCCTCGCCGAACAACGCGACTCCGGCATTAAGCGCTGACCCGGCGACTCGGGATCTCCGCCACCAGCTCGATCGCGCGGAAGCGCTTGTGTGGGGCGACCTTTACGTGTGCTGTGGCGCTTGCGCCAGGGCAGGAGCCAGGCTCTCGGCCCAGTTCTGAAGGAATGCCTCGGTTGCGGCCACATCCAGAGGTCTCGCGAACAGGAAGCCCTGTCCGCTATCGCAATCCTCGCCTCTGAGCAGGGAGAGCTCTTGCTGTTGCTCGATGCCCTCGGCGAAGGTCTCGATCGCGAGCGACTTGCCTAGCTGCACCAGGGTGCGGATCAGTGTCTCGCCCTCCTGGTTGTGCTTCAGCCCCAGGATGAACGAACGGTCGATCTTCAGCGCGTCAACAGGGAACCGTTGCAGGTGAGCGAGGGATGAGTACCCGGTACCGAAGTCGTCGATCGCGATCCGTACGCCGAGCTGCTTGACCTGAGTGAGCCGCCGCGCGGTCTCCTCGATATTCCGCATCAGCGTGGTCTCGGTGATCTCGATCGTCAGCGCTTCTGGATCCAGTCCGCTGTGGGAGAGCGCTTCTTCGGCGCTTCTGCATGTTCCGTGGGTGGTTTGAGGGCTTTCAGCGCGTAGCTCCGCCGTCCGGCTATGCGTCAAGCGCCGCCTCGGTGGTGGGTGGCGGTTCGCGAGTCGCAGCAGTGTTTTGCAGCGTTTTCCGCGGCGCTTGACCCGCCGGCCGGCTGCGCTGAAAGGGCGACTGTTTCCGGGCGCAGGGGCGCCCGGAGCGAGGGGTTGAGGGTGCGCACGCCGCGGTGCTCTTAGGGTTCCGGTTTGAAGAGGACTGAAACCCACTGAAAGGAGCGGTGCGACGTGCGCGGTAGAAGGATATGGAAGCTGCTGCTCGGGCTCAGCCGAGCGGTCATCGAGGACGCGTTCATCGAGGATGAGGCGTTGGTCGTGAAGGTTCGCCCGAAGGCCAGGGAGCGCGGCCGCTGCCCGCATTGCCGGCGGCGCTGCCCGGGCTATGACCAGGGGGATGGTGCCAAGCCCAAGCGCTGGCGGGCGCTTGACTTCGGCACGACGCTTGTCTACCTGGAGAGCCCGACGCACCGGGTCAGCTGCAAGCGCCACGGCGTCGTGGTCGCGGCGGTGCCGTGGGCGCGGCACGGCTCGAGCTTCACGGTCGCGTTCGAGGACACCGCGGCGTGGCTTGCGGTGAACACCTCCAAGAAGGCGGTTGCGGCACTGATGCGGATCAACTGGCGCACGGTGGGCTGGATCTGTGAGCGCGTGATGGTCGACGAAGGCGCCAGGCGCGATCCGTTGGCGAACCTCAAGCGCATCGGGATCGACGAGATCTCAACAGCCAAGGGCCAGACCTACATGGTCGTCGTGGTCGATCACGACACCGGGCGTTTGGTCTGGGCTCACCCCGGCCGCGACCGGGCGACGGTCGAGAAGTTCCTGGATCTGCTGGGCCACGCGCGTGCTCAGGAGATCAAGCTCGTCTCCTGTGATGACGCTGACTGGATCACCCGACCGGTGCGCGAGCGCTGCCAGAACGCGCTCGTGTGTCTCGATCCGTTTCACATCGTCAAAGCCGCGACCGACGCGCTGGATGAGATCCGTCGCGAGGTCTGGAACGAAGCGCGCAAGGCCGGTGAAGCGCTGCTCGCCAAGGAGCTCGAAGGGCGCGCGCTTCGTGCTGTGGAAGAACGCAGAGAAGCTGACCGAGCGCCAGGAGCTCAAGCTCGCCCGCATCCAGCAGGTCAACCAGCGCCTGTTCCGCGCCTACCTGCTCGCCCAGCAGTTGCGCCTGATCTACCGTCTCGCCCCCAAGAAGGCGCTGGCACTACTCGAGGCGTGGCTGAAGTGGGCACGACGATGTCGCCTGGAGCCGTTCCGCAAACTGGCCAAACGAATCACGCAGCAGCGTCCCATGGTGGAAGCAGCGATCAAGCACGGCCTGAGCAACGCACGCGTCGAGCAGGTGAACACGCAGATCCGGTTGATCATGCGTCGCGGGTTCGGCTTCCACTCACCCTGGTCCGTCATCGCACTGGCGATGCTCTCACTCGGCGGGCTCTGCCCACCCCTACCAGCCGAGGGCGCATAACCCACGGTTCATGCAGTAGACCCGCTTCTTCTACGTCGACGATGAGCTCGTCGGTATCTAGCTGGCGTCCGGAGACGTTGACGGCCATGCCGATCGGATAGGAGGCCTGACGCCACGCGGCGCCCTGACGACACGCCTCCTCGAGAACCCACTTGCCGATTTCCGTGATCAGCCCAGTCTCCTCGAGCAGCGGGATGAAATCGTCGGGTTGAACGACGCCGCGCGTCGGGTGCTTCCAGCGGATCAGGGCCTCCACTCCGTTGGGGCTCATATCCTGCAGGTCGATCGTGGGCTGATAGACGAGGAAGAACTCGTCCTTCTCGAGCGCTTCGCGGAGGTCCATCTCGAGCTCCATGCGGTTCTGCACCATGCCCTGCATCCCCGTCTCGAACACGACGTGTCGATTCTTGCCGTCCCACTTCGCTCGATACATCGCGATATCCGCATCGCGCAGGAGCTCTTCCGCCGAGCTGTGGTCTCCCGCCGCGATCCCAATGCTCGCCGTCACAGTCACGCGCGTCTCGCTGTCCCCTCCGAGCTTGAACGGGGGCTTGAGCGCTTCCAGCAGCCGCTCGGCAATCAGCTCGGGGCCCGCCTCCAGCGAGAGCTCCTCAGAGATCACGACGAACTCATCGCCGCCGAGGCGCCCAAGCGCATCGGTGGCCCGCACGACACCGTCGAGCCTCGCGGCAACCGCTTGCAGGAGCTCATCGCCGACGCCGGTGCCCGCGTCTCATTCTTTCCCAAGCTCGAGCCTTTAACGGTCATCTCAAGTCAACAAATCGGCAGCCAGCGGCCATTCCATAAGCTCGACCCCCCTCATAAGCTCGACCCTCCTCATAAGCTCGACCCTCCTCATAAGCTCGACCCTCCTCATAAGCTCGACCCCCCTCGACCCCCCTCGGTAGGCACGCGTGGGCGCGAGGCTCTCGCGGCGCGGTTTTCTTCCCAAACTGCGGAAAACCAGCGGCCCGAGGGCTTGCGCTCGCCTCGGAGCACGTTATGTTGCGAGCAGACGCGGGACCGAGCCGCAAAGAGCGAGGCCATCGAGGTGTGAGGCCGCGCCACCCAACCCGAAGCGCCGAAGGGCGAGCCGGGGACGGGTTCCTCAAGTGGCCCGGAACCGCGTCGATTTTGTTCAGGGGCGCGTTACCGACAAGGGGCCTGCACCGATTGTGCGACCGCGCGGAATGTCGCCCTCAGCTGGCTGAACCGACTGGTAAGGGTCGACCCGAGCACGCCGAAACCGCCGGTGCATCTGTTGAATGTCAACGGACATTCAGTTCTCCCCACGGGCGGCACGCAGGATCCGCTGCTCGACGACACGCTGTTCATGGAGGCACGCTGGCGCGCGGCGGGGCATGCGACCGAGCTGCGCATCTGGCCCGAGGCGCCGCACGGGTTCATCTCGCTGCCGATGACCGTCGCCGACGCGGCGCTGTCCGCCGAGCACGACTTCCTGCGCCGCACGCCGGGCGTGGACCCGGGCAGTCGCCGCGGCGCATCTTGGGGATGCAGCCTCGCCCGTCGTCGTCCCGTCGCTGCTGCTTCGCGGCGCTCCTATCCCTCGCTGGCGGCAGTCAACTGGGCGCGCCACTGCTTGGTGTCCCACTGCGCCGGCTCGGTCTCCGCGAGGAATCGCTCGAGCACCGCGACGAAGCGCCCGGGCGCCTCGAGCTGTGGCAGATGGCCGACCCCGTCGAAGACCTCGAGGCGGCTGCCCGGGATGGTCTGGTGGGCTTGTTCGCCGTGGTGGACGGGGATCATCGGATCGCGCTCCCCCCAGATGATGAGAACGGGCACGCCCTCGGCGAGGTACAGCCGGTCGCCGGCATCGACGCGCTGGCCGTCAGTGCTGACGACGGCGCGCAACGTGGCCAGGAACGCGGCGCGACGGTCTGGGTCGGCGAGCGACGCGTATCCGCGTGCGACCTCGGCGACGTCAGCGTTTGGGCGCAGCCCGACGGTCGCCAGGCCGCGTGCCACCGCGGACCCCGCGATGCGTCCCGGCCCGGCTGTCGCGGCGATGAACAGGTCCGCACCCGGGAGTGCCGCGGCGCGCAGAACCGGGCTGACCTCCGGACCGAGCCCGCCGCTTGAGACCAGTACCAGGCGCTCGGTGATCTCGGGGAACTGGTAAGCGAACTGCATCGCGATTCCGCCGCCGAGCGAGTGCCCGACGAGCGTGGCGCGCTCATGGCCGAGCGCGATCAGCAGGTCGCGCAGGCCGGCGGCGAGAGCCCCGAGGGAGTAGTCGCCGCCACCGGGCGCCGACGTGCCGTGCCCGGGAAGATCGGGTGCGAGCACGGTGTGGCCTCGCGCGAGCGGCTCGATCACCTCCTGCCAGTTCTCATACGTGCCCGCCATCCCGTGGATCAGGAGCAGCAACGGGCCGCTGCCCGCCTCGGCGTATCTCACCGCGCGGCCGTGAAGCGTCACCGTCTTGGGCTCCATCGCGTTCATACCGACGCCCCCTCGGCGAGCCGCGCGAGCTTCAACGGCCACACACACGCTGGGATCGCCCGGCCGAGGCGAAGCGACACCGCACCGGAAACACACTTGCGCAACTCGCTGGCCGGTCGCTGCATCAGCGCCAGGGTACACCTGAGCGGTGATCGCCTGGTCCGCAGAGCTGGCCCGCGCCGACAATGCCTGGCATACGCGTGGCGGTGGTACGGTTACTGTGGTTGTTCCAACGGCGATCGGCGGAGGAAGGCGTGCAGCGCCTCAGCCCCCAGGACTCTTCGTTTCTGCATCTCGAGGATGCGGTGAGCCACATGCACATCGGGTCGGTGGCGATCCTTGAGGGACCGTCGCCCGGGTATGAGGCGTTTTCGCGGATGATCCGGGCGCACCTGCCGAGTGTCCCGCGCTACCGGCAGGGGGTCCATTTCGTGCCAGTCGCGCTCGGCCGGCCGGTGTGGGTGGACGATCCGCATTTCAATCTGGGCTACCACCTGCGCCGAACCGCGCTCCCGCCGCCGGGCGGCGATGAGGAGTTGCGCAACCTCCTCGGGCGCGTCATGTCCCAGCAGCTGGACCGTGGCAAGCCGTTGTGGGAGATGTGGATCGTCGAGGGGCTCAGCGAGGGACGCTGGGGAGTGATCACCAAGGTGCATCACTGCATGGTCGACGGCGTCGCGGGGACGGAGCTCCTGACCGTGATCCTCGACACCGAGCGTGATCCCAAGCTTCCCGCACCCGACGACTGGCAGCCGGAGCGCCAGCCGTCCGGGGTGGAGCTGGCCATTCAGGCGCTTGCCCGAAGAGCGGTCAGTCCGTATGAGCAGCTGCGCGCCGTGCGCTCCGCTGCGCGCTCGCCGGGCCGTGCGGCGAGGACCGCCGTTGCGACCACGCGCGGGTTGTGGTCCATGACCGGTGTGGTCGCGCCGCCGCCACCGTCATCGCTCAACGGACCGATCGGACCCAACCGCCGGTGGGCGTGGGCACGGTCACAGCTCTCAGACGTCAAGCGTGTCCGTGGTGCGTTCGGCGGCACCGTCAATGATGTCGTCCTGACCGTCATCGCGGGCGGCTTCCGTGCGCTGCTCGCCGGGCGCGAAGAGTCCACGCAGCGCGACGTGCGAACGCTTGTACCGGTGTCCGTGCGCTCCTCCGGGGAGCATGGCGAGTACAACAACCGCGTGTCTGCGATCTTCGCCAACCTGCCGGTGGGGATCGAGCATCCGGTGGCGCGGCTCGCGGCGATGCGCGCGCAGATGGAGCACCTCAAGCACTCCGGCGAAGCGGTGGCGGGCGATGTCCTGGTGGGTCTCAGCGGGTTTGCGCCCGCGATGCTGCTCGCGCTCGGGCTGCGCGCCGCCACCCGCATGCCGCAGCGCAGCGTAAACACGGTGACGACCAACGTTCCCGGCCCTCAGCGCCCGCTGTACGCGTGCGGGCGCCGGATGCTCGAGTGCCTCCCCTACGTTCCGATCGGAGGGCACGTCCGGATCGGAGTGGCCATCTTCTCCTACGACGGCGGGCTGAGGTTCGGCGTCACCGGCGACTACGACGAGGCCCAGGACATTGATGTGCTGTGTCATGGAATTGAGCAGTCCATGCGCGAGCTCGTTGTGGCGGCGGCGGAGCGCGAGGAGCGCACGGAGGCGCCCAGCCCGCCAGCTCGCAACCGAGCCAAGCGACGCGCCCCGAGCGGGCACCGCTGAGAGCTGGCTGCGGGCGGGCGCGCTCGGGGGATGATTTGTGGCAGGCTCTTCGGCCGTGCGCGACGCCGTGATCTGCGAGCCGCTCAGAACCGCCGTCGGGGGCTTCGGCGGGGTCTTCCGCGACGTGCCGGCTACGGCGCTGGCCGTGACGGTGATCCGGCGCCTAACACCCGGTCGCTTCAGTTGCCGGGAGCGTCCACTCGCGGTCGAACGTCAAGCCCTGCGCGCGTCGGTGCCGAGTGGTTGTCGGGTTGAGGTGGTGGGCAGGTGGGGCGGATAGACTGCTGTCGATCCCAATGCTGCCCTTGCGCACTGCCGGGTCGCTACTTGGCCCCCTGTATGTCGGCTCGCTCGGCGGCTCGTAGTGCGGGCGCCCTCCGCGGACCGCTTCGACGCGCGAGCTCTGTTCGGCGAGATGGCGCGCATCCGTCACTTCGAGCAAGCCCTCGCCGAGCTCTGGCGCGAAGGGCGGATCTGCGGCGAGATGCACCTCGGCATCGGCGAGGAGGCGATCGCGGCGGGCGTCGTGGCGCACCTGCGCGAGGGCGACGGTCTGGCCGTCGACCACCGCTCAACGCCGCCGTTGGTCGCGCGCGGCGTCGACCTCGAGGCGATGCTGCTGGAGATGCTCGGCTGCGAGGACGGTCTGTGCCGCGCGCGCGGCGGCCACATGCACCTGTTCTCGGCTGAGCACCTCGCCGCCTCCTCGGGGATCGTCGGGGCGGGCGCGCCGATGGCGTGCGGCTTTGCGTTGGCGGCGCAGCGGTTGCGACCGGGCGCTGTCTCAGTCGGGTTCTTCGGCGACGGCGCGATGAACCAGGGCATGCTGCTGGAGGCGCTCAACCTCGCGCAGGCGTGGCGGCTCCCGGTGCTGTTCGTCTGCAAGGACAACCGTTGGGCGATCACGACACGCTCACGCACCGTGACCAGGGGTGAGATCATCACACGCGCACGCGCGTTCGGGATGCCCAGCGAGCGCGTAGACGGGCTCGACGTGCGGGCTGTGTTCAAGGCGGCGGGCAAGCTGATAGAGCACGCCCGCCGCGGCCATGGCCCCGGCTTCCTGCTCGCCCGCTGCGTGCGCACCGAGGGTCACTTCCTCGGCGACCCGGTGCTGCGCGTCCTCGATGCTCCGCTGCGGGAGGGGCAGGCGCTCGCGGGCCCTTTGCTCGAAGCGGTTCGCGCACAGCCAGGCGCGCGCGGGCGCTCGCGCGCGAGAGCGCTTGCGCGTGTGAGCGGGGTGCTCGGCGCGGCGGCGCTCGAACGGATGCGGCGGCGAGGCGACGCGCTGGGGCGCGCGGGCCGCCTGCTGCCGGCAGGCGAGGCGGCGAGGATCGAGCGGAAGGCGGCCTCGGAGGTGCGGGGTGCGCTCGCGCGTGCGCTCACCCATCTCGAGCTGAGCTTGGAGAGCGACGGTGGGTGAGCTTACCTACGCGCAGGCGATCGAACACGCGCTCGCGCAGGCGATGGCCGACGACGAGCGCATCGTGATCCTTGGCGAGGACGTTCACCTGCTGCGCCAAGGTCTTGCCGCGCGCTTCGGCCACGAGCGTGTGCGGCCCGCGCCGATCAGCGAGGCCGCGTTCCTGACAGCGGGGGTGGGCGCCGCGATGGCCGGCCTGCGCCCGGTCGTGGAGATCATGATGGTCGACTTCATCGGCGTGGCGTTCGATGCGCTGCTCAACCACGCCGCCAAGCTCGAGGGCTTCTCAGGTGGTCGCTGGCACGCGCCGCTGGTCGTGCGCGCCGCGTGCGGTGGCTGGTATGGGGACGGCGGTCAGCACGAGCAGGCGCTGTGGGGCATGCTCGCCGGGATCCCCGGGCTGACCGTGCTCGTGCCCTCCACGCCCGCGGATGCGGCTGGGCTGATGCTCGCCGCGCTGCGGGCCGAGGGACCGGTCGTATTTCTCGAGCACAAGCTGCTGTCCGACTACTGGCTGGACTACCTGGGCGGCGGCGGCCGCAAGGACGTGTCCTTCGACGTGCCGGCCGCGGGCGCGCGCGGCTGGGTGGACGAGCCGATCGCGCCGATCGCCTTCGGCTTGGCGGCGAGGAGGCGTAAGGGGAAAGACATCTCGATCGTGAGCCTCGGCGTCGGCGTGCACCGTGCGATGCAAGCCGCCGAAGAGCTCGCACCGCTGGGGATCGACGCGGGCGTGATCGACTTGCGCTGCGTCGCCCCGCTCGACCGCGACGCGATCGTAGAGGCGGCCACCGCCACTGGCCGTGTGCTCGTCGTGGACGAGGACTACGTGCGCGGCGGTCTCTCCGGCGAGATCGCCGCCGTGCTGGCAGAGGAGCGCACCGGCGCGTCTTTCGCGCGCGTGGCAGTCACGGACACGCTGCCCTACGCCAGGCACCTCGAGGACGACGCGCTGCCGAACGTACGCAAGATCGTCGCGGCAGCCGAGCGCATGGTGCACGATCGCGCGCGAACCAGAACGACGGGCAACGTATGGCCGTATCCGCAGGACAAGCTCACTGCACAATCGACGGTCCTGCCAGGGCGATAGCGCCGAGGAACGCGTGCGACAGACGCGCCGGCGCCACGGGCTCTCGCACGCTCACGTGCAGATGGCACGAGAGCTCGGGATGAACCCAAACAAGCTCGGCAAGCTCGACACCACGACCAGGAGCCCTGGAAGGCCCCGCTGCCCCAGTTCATCGAGCACCTCTATCTGAAGAGCTTCGGCCGGGAACGCCCCGAGGTCGTCGTCTCGATCGAGCAGCGAGCGCGACAGGACGAGAGCAGGAAGGCCCAGCGCAAGGCCGCGAAGGCCGCGCAACCGGCTGGAAGCCGATCCACCCCACCGGCCACACCTGCTCTCACCATCCGCAGTGGGCCGGCCGCACAGCCGCCGCCGGGCTCGCGGCAACCGCAGACGACGCTCCTGCTTTCGCCGGCGAATGCGGCAGTCGGACCTTGAGCGGATGGGACTCTCGGAGCTCATCCACTGCGAGAGCCTGGGCGTAGGGACCTGGCACGCCCGCTCGGCCAGCGAAGCAGGCGAGATCGCGGCTTGGCGGCGGCACTCAGGACTCGTTCCGAACCGCCTCCGAAAGACGAGGCAGTTCAGCTCGCAGCCGCGCGGTAAGCTGAAATCGATGAGCTTCACAAGGATCACGGTGCGAGCCGACCAGATGGGCGGCGTTCCATGTATCCGCGGCCTGCGTATCCCGATCGCGACCGTGGTCGGCATGGTCGCCGACGGTATGGGCGATCCGGAGATTCTCGCCGCGTACCCGGACCTTGAAGCCGAGGACGTTCGCGAGGCGATGCGCTACGCAGCAGAGGCCGTCCGCGAACGTGAGTTGCCGCTCGCCGCCGCCGGGTGAGGTTCCTGATCGACAACGCGCTCTCGCCGTGGGTCGCGGAGCGGCTCAATGCCGCCGGGCAAGATGCCGTACACGTCCGCGACTACGGCCTCCAAGCGGTCGGCGACGATGAGATCTTTGCTCGTGCCCAGCAGGAGCAACGCGTAATCGTGTCCGCAGACACGGACTTCGGGACACTGCTCGCGCTGCGCCGGGAGCGGTCACCCTCGGTCGTGTTGTTTCGCCGCGGCACGCAGCGACGACCTGAGCAGCAATCGCGGATGCTGCTCGCAAACCTTGCGACGATCGAACGCGACCTCACGAAGGGCAGCGTCGTAGTCATTGAGCCCGACCGGATCCGGGTCCGGGGGCTCCCGTTGATGCCTTAGATCAGATCTTTCTTCGGGCCGCCCGGCGCGATCGCGTGATCCGCGCGGCCCTCGCGACGCTGTTGTTTTCCGGGCTGAACAGGGTCGCCGAAGTACTCCTCTTCTCCACCTCCTACGAGAGCCCACATCATAGAGTGGTGCGCAGTAGCAGCATCCGAGGATCTTCCACCGTTCGCAGCGCTGGGCGACCCGCGCTTCACACAGTCCATCATCGACTTCCTCGCCTGACCTGATCAAGACCGCCGCGCGTGAGGGCGGGCCGGGCCAGGTGCAACCGAGACATGGGTCATGCCGCGCACTCGATGCCGGCTGTGGCACCGGCAGCGACGCTCCTGACCGGTGTTTGCCCGTCACGCATTGCGCACGCCACGGTCATCGAGGCTGGCGTGCCATCAGGCGTCCTCGATCAGCGCCCGAAACGGCGCGGCCGGCTCGACCGTGGCGCCCGCGGCGCGCACCCGGTCAGCGAGCCAGAGATCCGAGGTGACGACACGGACAGCCCCAGGCTCAGAGTCGTCGGCCAGGCGACGAACGATCTCGTCATCCGCCGAATCGCGACGGGGCCGCGGAGCGTACGCGACCTCGATAACGGTAGAGCGGATGGGCGGCGACGGCGGGTGCTCGAAGACGACCGTGACCTCCTCGCCGCCGGCGACGAAGCCCGCAGGACCTTGACCCAGAGCTTGACCCGAAAGTGCGTTCGTCGCCTCCCTGCGCATCCGGCCCACAAAAAAACCCTCCGTTTGGAGGGCTTTCTTGAGTAGCGGGGGCGGGATTCGAACCCGCGACCTTCGGGTTATGAGCTGGATCGATGGGGGTGCGCTCAGATAAATATGGCTCTACAGAGCCAAATCAGCTTCCTCAGCCTGAATCCACCGCATAACCTCGTGGAGGGCGTCGATCGGAGGGTTGACGACCCGGATCGGGGGTGAAACGGCTGGGCCGGCGTGCTGGTGGCTGTTGAGGGGCGATAGTGGCGTGTCAGGTGCCCGCAAAGTGCCGTTTTTGGCCAGCCGAAGTTGGCTGGGGCTGCCGGCGCGACGGTGCGGGGTATTCGGTGTGGTCGGGGCGTTCAGGCCGCGGCTGGGAGCGCGCGGATGCGCTCCAGCGCTTCGGTGAACTGTTCTTGCCAGGGCCAGCGGTCGGGTAGGTGAAGCGTCCACTGCCTGGCGGTACGCGTCAGCCGGCCGGGAACCTGGAACAGTCGCCGCCGGCGGGTGGCCGCGGTGCGTGGAACTTGGCCGGGCAAGCCGATCATGGAAGTCCAACGGCCGAGATTGTGTGCGAGCGCCGCGATCACGCACCAGGCGCTGTTGGCGTCAAACTTACCGGATGGGAAGTGCGCGAGCGCCTGGTCCTTCAGGTCACGGATCGCGAGCTCCACGACGGCGTGCTCGCGGTGCTCTGACTCCACGAGGACCAATGGCTCTGTGCGGTTGGTCATAAACGCGAAGTGCTGCCAGGTGTCAAACAGTTGACCCTGCTCGCCCAGTGTGCGCACGCGGCGCACGATCAGCCGCCACTGCCCGTAGGTGCTCTCGGCGATCTGCGCCTCGCCCGTGTCGGGATAGTCCTCCAGCGGCTGCCACTGATCCTCGCCGATCTGGCTGATCGCGTCGCGTACGCCCTTGTGCTGCTTGACGCCGATCGAGAACTCGACCCCCTGCGCGTCAAGCTTTTTGAAGACCTTCTGGTTCTCAAAGCCCGAGTCGCCACGCACCAGAATCTTCCCCCTCGCCCCGGCGCGGCGTACCCGCGCGAGCAGCTCATCGACGAATCGCTCGTTGCCTCGCTGAGTGTTCGCCGAGCCTTTGCGGTTACGGATGTGCAGCACCTCGCTGCTCCCCGCGCGGGTAGCCAGCAGCGGGTGATAGCCAAGCTTTTTCGTGTACCCGTAACCGGTGCCCTGCTTCTTATAACCGCAGACCTCGCCGATGAAGGAATCGATGTCGATCACCAGACGCTCCTCGCCGGGACCCGCGCCCGCCGCCCACGCCCGCGCGAGGGTCTGGTCGAGCACGCGATCGAGCTGGCGCACATGCCCGAAGGTGAACGCGCGCAAGAACGTCCCCAGCGTCGAGGGCGCCATCACATCGTGTCCGAGCACCAGCCCCGTGCTGCCAGCGCGCAACACGTCCATATCATCGATGCAGTCCCCGCCGGCGAGCATCCCGGACACCAAGCTCATCACCTTGCGGCCCGGGGACACCCCGCCCGTGCGACCAGAGAGATCGACCGTCTCGTTGACCAGTGCCTCGACGCCAAGGCGCCCCGCCAGGCTCGCCGGCAGCATCAGCCCCGCATCGGAAACCAACCGCTCGTCATCGAACTCGACCCGCAACGAATCACGCTTTACAACCGACAGCTCATCCATCACCATGTGAGTGACCTCCTGACAGGGCCGTGGTTGCCCATTACAACCACTAAAAAGCCCTGCTCAGGAGGTCATTTAACACACCTCATCGGACGGAACCACACCACCCTATGCGGTGGATCCAGGCTCAGATTCCCTCAGTTTTGCTCAGATTGGTACGCAAATTGGTACGCAACTAGATTGGTGAGGAATCGAGACGTAACTCCGATTCATCGGAGCAACTTCCGCACGGCTTCGAGAACATCGACGAGGAACTCCGGCGGCTCACCGGCTCGCGCGACGGCCTCACGGTAGACACGCGGCTTCTTGTCGTCCTTGATGCCGAGCTTATGCGCAACCGCCTTTCGTGCTTGCTCAAACTGTGGCCACAGCGACGCGAGATCGGACTCCATAGTGTCATCCCAGTTCGCCGAGATGTCTCGCACGGCACGCTGAGGCCAGTCCTCGGGCTGCTCGCCACAGAGATCGAGCAGCCGCCTGTTTAGCTTGGCCTCGCTGCGCTTTTCTTTGGTCGCGTCAGCATCAAAGAGTGCGAAGCGAGGGATCTTGAGCTGGTCGAGAACGCCGACCGCGATCGCGACGGCCGACTTTGAACCACAGTCGGCAATCGCGATCCCATCCCGGTCGAGCCCTCCTTGCAGTGCGGCCACGCCCTCCAGCAGGGCGGCGTCCGTAGGTCCCTCGCACAGCAGCACCGCGGCTGCAAAGATCGCCTCACGCAAGCTGGCAGCAAGGGCCGCTTCGACGCGGTCCGCGACCTCCTCGGTATAGCCTGCTTCGGTCATGGTCTTCGCCACCGAGTCGGGGTCAGCAGCTACACAGGTGGTTCCGCCTTGCGCGTCCCGACGACACAGCCGTAGGTCGCGAAAAAGGGCCGGACGGGTGAAGTAGGGTGAGTGGGTGCTGTAGGCGACCTGGATTGACCGCTCAGCCCTTTCGAGAGCGAGCTTCTTGAGCGATGCGGCAAGATTTCGAGCCTGCAGCGGGTGCTGGTAGAGCTCTGGCTCCTCGATCGCCAGCACCAACGAACGCGCATCCGCTCCCTCGGTCTCGGATTCGGACTGCGGCATCTTCTCAGCGAGCTCGTGCAAGAGCGCTATGACCAGAGCGCGCTGCAAGCCGTGACCCTGCAGGTCCGCCTCAATCGGGTGGCCGCCTCGGTCACTGACAAGCGCGCGCACCGAAATCTGCGGCGGCCGCGGTGGCGCGACTTCATCTTCGAGCTTGATCGCGGCACCAGGGAAGTAAGTCTCGATCCGCTTGGTGATCCCAGCTCCGATCGATACAAGCGCGGCACCTCGTGCCCGCGTGACAACGCTTTCGATCTCCCCCTGGGCTTTCTCCTGCAGGGTGGTGATCGCCGCCCGGGCCTCGACGTTGAGCTGCTCGATGGCCGAAAGTAGGCGGTCGAGCACTGAGCCGCGGCCCCCAGCCAGAGCTTCCGGTGCCCCTGCGGCGGCACCGACAAGCACGTAGTTGATGCGGGAGGCGAGCAGCGGAGTCCCGGTGAAGCCACCGAGGTGGCGCGCGTCCTGCGGACGGAGTTTGCATTTGTCGGGGTGAGAGCGCTCCCAGGTCTCCATGTTGCGTTCGACCTGCTCTCGATTGCTCGCGGGCTCGGGGAGCGCGAGCTCCTCGCCTTTCTGCTCGTGGAGCTCGCGGTAGCGGCCGCGCAGCTCCATCGCTCCGTCGGCATCGCGAACATGCTCGAACTCGGGCAGGACGAGCGCGTTGCCCGACAGCTTCTCCGCGTCGCCCTCGCTCCACGTGCGGGTAAGGGTTGTGGTATTCCCGTCGACATAACGGCCAAGGGCCGTGCGATCTCCGCCGTTGAGGTCGGAAAATGTGACTGCCACGGCAACATCGGCTACGGGCTCCTGAGCGTTCGCAGGTCGGTGCAAATCACGCTCGGCAAGATCACCTCCGTGGAAGAACCAGTCGAGAGCATTGAGGATCGTGGACTTCCCCACACCGCCGCTTCCTACAAATGCCGTCAGGTCCCCGAAAACGACCTCCAGGTCAGCGATACAACGGTAGCCCTGAATGCGGACTGAAGAGATCCTCATGTCCGCCGCGGCCCTATACGCGTTAGCTGAACTGGCCCCAGTCGCGGGGGTAGAACCAGTCGTACGGCGGATCCCACGTAACGAACTCAGCGGGATTGAAGTGCTCGTCGGCCTCCTCGATCGATACGACCTGCCCCGGGAGCAAGCTGAGTGTATGGCGACCCCCGGGACTGTCGCTGTCGTAGTCCCAGAAGTGGTAGCGGTCCGACCGGTCCTTGGTTCGGCGGCTCGGCCCGTAATCCATCGGCGCACAGGTACGAGTCAGATACAGACCCGCATCCTCCTTGCTCACGAAGGTCAAGATGACCTTCGTGCGATCTACGATTCCCGCAATGAATGCTTCGTGGTCTCGGTGCATTCGGCGAATCTTATCCATATCGCCGAACTAGAGTCAACTGGCTGATCTATGTTGCGTAGGATAAACACGAACCGCGTAGCTGCGAGCGGGCTATGGCAGCAGTAGTATGCACGCGCTTCGAGGGCTACGCCCGTCTACGCAGGAGCTCGAGTGTCCTTTCCCAGAAGTCGAACGCGAGCCGTTCGATGTTGGCGGTGCTGGTCAGTGTCTGCTCGGCGGGTTGCCGCTGCTCGGCGAGCGCGAAGAAGAGGTCGCCGAGTCCTCGGTCGTGCATGACCTCGTCCAATCGCCGGCGGTCGGTGAAGTGGCCGGGGAGCTGGGCCACGCCGGTGATGCCCAGCTCGCGGTAACGGCCTCGTCCGCCCTCGTGGGCGAACTTCTGAGCGACCAGGCGGGCGACGAGCTCGTGGTCGATCTCGGCGGGGTGCTCGCGGGCGATGTAGGCGAGGTCCACGAGGTGCTTTGGGAGATCCTTCGAGCACCATCCGAGCAGCTTCTCGGCCGCCAGCTCGTTGAGGCTGAGGCCCTGAACCTTGAAGGTGTTGTGCTCGGCGAGTAGAGGGTCGTGGTAGTCCAGCGGCGAGCGGGGCGGGTCAAGCCACTCGCCGGGGCGTACCGAGACGCTCACCCTAAGCGGTCTACTGCGGCGGATCACGATGTCATCGAACGTGAACTCCACCGTGCCGCGAAACTGCTCTCGACCGGCCTGATAGGAGAACGCCGGCTCGAAGGTGATGCCTTGCGAGTCGCCAAGCAGGGCCTGCTCCAATTCGGGTGCGCTCACGGTCTCGGGTTGGCGGTGCAGATAGTCGGCGTCCTGGATCGACTGGCGCGGACTGCTGTAGACGTGCGTCAGCAGGGTTCCTCCCTTGAGCACGAAGTGCTCGCTGTGCGGACCCTGGGCGATATGGCGCACCGCGGCGCTCTTTGCGACCATCAGCAGCAGCTGGTTGCGCGCAAGCCCAGTGCGCTCCTCGGCGCGCTCGAGCAGATCCTGGTTGGTGACGCTCACTTCAGTTCCTTAGCGGAGCTGACGAGTGCCTCGTCGCTGTAAACGCGCCAGCGGGGGTCCACCTTGGCTCCCGGTGAAGGCGCCCGTCCTGGCGCCAGCGCTACCGCGGACTTGCGGCCCAGGTGCGCCTCCAAGTCTGCAGCGCCCGGGATGCTCAGCCTCTCCATGAAGTACCCCAGCCGGCGGTTGAGTACCGGGCCGCCCATCGTGATCGCGTAGGCCACCAGCCGCTGTGGGTCGAGCACGCCCTGACGAGCGGCCTGGTCGAGGGCCGCGATCACGACCGGCATCGGTCCCGCCAGAGCAGGCGCGTCGAGCGAGTCCAGGAGCGTCTTCTCCAGGTCGGCGACCCACACCGGCACCTGGTATGCGTCGCTCTGCGAGAAGCCGAAGAACTTGCGCTGCGCGACGGTGACGAAACGTACGGTCTGTGCTCCCAGGCGAACAGGGCGCTTGCGGATCGTCACCGCGCACAGCACGGTGCGGGACTGCTGCTCGATCAACCCGTGATGCCACAGGCCCGTGTGCCACGACAGGTAGTAGCTGTGGTCCAGTCGCCTGAGCACGAGCTCCGCCACCGGCTCGAGATCGTCAAGGCGCGGACGGGGGCTGAGCAAACCAGGACGGTTGACGAGATACCGGCCCGCCTGCAGACGGTGAGCCTCTCCCTTGGCGACCATCCGCCTCAACAGGCTTTCCACATCCGGCGGGTGCTGCCCGCGCGCGCTCGCGAACCGTGCCAGCTCCGGCCCGTCCAACGAGAGATCGAAGGCGCTGCTCGCCTGCCCCCGATCGCGCTCGTCGAGCGAATCCAGGTAGCCGTAAAGAAGATCTCGCGCTGTCGCCGGCCTAGCCATAACACCGGATATGTTACACGACTGGTCGCCCATCCGTGCTACGTTTCCAGCGAAACTGCTGGGATGGGCTCGGCCCTCACTCGCGTATGATCGGGCTCGATCGAGCAGCCGCGCTGACACATCGACCACTTTCCAGGGCGTCTCGGCACGCGCTCGTGGACGCCACCGCAGGGACGGGCTCGAATACGTGCCGCCCAGTTTCGGGAGGAAATTCCGGGAGGAAGCTCTGCCGAGCATCATCCCTAGAAACACGAAAACCCTAGGATTTCCAGGGCTTTCGTTAGATAGCGGGGGCGGGATTCGAACCCGCGACCTTCGGGTTATGAGCCCGACGAGCTACCAGACTGCTCCACCCCGCGTCGCTCCTCATGTTTTAGCAAACATTCGCGCTCCACCCCGGCCGGGGCCAATAGCATCCACCCCCATGCGCACGGCCGTGATCGACATCGGAACCAACTCGACACGGCTCCTGATCGCCGACGTATCCCCGGACGGACGCGTCACGGAGATCGTGCGCCGCTCAGTCGTCACGCGCCTCGGCGCGGGGGTCGATGCCGAGGGCGCCCTGTCGCGGGAGGCGTGCGAGCGGGTGTACGCCGCGCTGGCCGAGTTCCGCGCCGAGATCGACACGCATCGGCCCACCGCCGGCGGGGATGCGGGGGGCGACACCGGCGAGACGCCCGGTGAGGCCGGCGGCGAGGTCCGCGGCGGCGGCGATGTCGCCCGCGGCGATACCAGCGGCGGCAAGCCATATCCGAACCTCGCCGTCATGACCTCGGCCGTCCGCGACGCGCGCAACGGACGCGAGCTGGCCGAGCACATCCGCTCCGAGTACGGCCTCGACGCGCGCATCCTGACGGGCGAGCAGGAGGCGCAGATGACGTTCCTCGGCGCGATGTCCGGACGGCCCGCGATCGATGAGCCGAACGTCGTGATCGACATCGGCGGGGGCTCCACCGAGTTCATCGTCGGCGCCGGCCACACAGCCGGGTTCCACGTCTCGCTTTTCGCGGGCGTGGTGCGGATGAGCGAGCGCCACATCCACACCGACCCGCCGGCTCCCGAGGAGCTGCAGGCGCTCGCGGCGGACGCGCGCGCGACATACCTCGACGGCCTGCCCGCACACGAGCGCGCGTCCGTCACGCGCGGCATCGCCGTCGCCGGCACCGCGACCTCGGCGGCCGCGATCGACCAGGAGCTCGACCCCTACGATCCAGAGCGCGTACACGGCTACGCGCTGCTGCTGGCCACGGTCGAGATGCTGCTCGCGCGGCTGGCCGACATGGACGAATCTCAGCGCCGCGCGCTCGTCGGCCTCGATCCGGACCGCGCGCCCACGATCGTCGCCGGGATGATCCTGCTGTCAGAGGCGATGCGCGCGTGGGACCTCGACGAGGTCGAGGTCTCAGAGCACGACATCCTGCACGGGGGCGCGCTGTCGCTCGCCAGCCTCGGCTGACGCTCAGGCGAGATTGGACTTGCGCGGGTACACGACGCTTGGATCGGTCAGCACGTTCACGAGCGCCGGCTGTCCAGCGCCGAACGCGCGCTCGAGCGCCGGAACGACGTCCTGGGGGCGCTCCACCAGCTCGCCGTAGCACCCCAGCGCCTGCACCACCTGGTCGTAGCGGGTCCCCGGCCGCAGCTCGGCCGCGACCGAGTACCCGTACAGGAACTCCATCGGATGCTTCTCCAGCGCCCAGATCCCGTTGTTGCCCATCACGCCGACCACGTTCACGCCGTGGCGCGCGAGCGTGTCGAACTCCATCCCGCTGAACCCGAACGCGCCGTCTCCCAGCAGCAGCACGACCTGGCGCTCGGGCTTCGCGAGCTTGGCCGCCAGCGCATACCCCGGGCCCGTGCCCAGGCAGCCGAACGGCCCCGGGTCAAGCCAGCAGCCGGGCTGATAGGAGTCGATCACGCGACCGGCATACGACACGAAGTCCCCGCCGTCGCCGATCACGATCGCGTCGCGGTCCAGCACCTTGGCGAGCTCGGCATACAGCCGCATCGGATGCAGCGGCGCCCTGTCGTCTTCCAGCTCCGCCCGCTCGGCCTCGCGCCGCTCGGTCTCGGCCACGCGCAGCTCCGCCACCCACGGCTCGCTCGCCGGCGCCCTGCCGCCGGCCGCCACCCGCAGATCGCGCAGCGTCGCCCCCAGCGCCCCGTAGCACTCTGCCGCCACCGCCCGCGGATGGGGGCGCACGGGCTCGGCCACGTCGATCGCCACGATCTCCGTCTCATCCCCGAACGACCCCCCGAACCCGAGCCTGAAGTCCATCGGCACGCCCACCACCAGCGCGACGTCCGCGCCCTTCAGCGCCTGACTACGCGTGCGCGAGTAGAACAGCTCATGGTCGGCGGGCATGCAGCCGCGCGCCAAGCCGTTCAGGAACACGGGGATCCGCAACGTCTCCGCCAGCTCTTTCAGCGCGTCCTCGCCGTGACCCCAGTACAGATCCGTTCCCGCCATGATCACCGGGCGCTCGGCGCCCTTCAACAGCTCGGCCGCCCGTTCGACCTGCGCCCCGTCCGCGCCTTTGCTCGCGCGGGCGGGCGGCCCCTGCAGCGCGTCGTCGGGCTCGGGGGCCTCCATGAACACGTAGTCCATCGGGAAGTCCACGAAACTCGCCCCCCCATATGCCTCTAGCGCTTTAACGAACGCCTCGTCTACCAACCCCGGGATCTCGGCGGCGCTCTCCGGCGTCGCCGCCAGCTTGCTCAGCGGCCGCACGAACGGCACATGGTCGATCTCCTGCAGCGAGCCCATCCCCCAGCGCCCCGCGGGCGCGCGCCCGCCGAGCACGACCATCGGCGAGTGGTTGCTCTGCGCGCTGGCCATCGCGCTCATCCCGTTCGTCACGCCCGGCCCCGCCGTCAGCGCGCACACGCCCGGCTCGCGCGTGACCTTCGCCCAGCCCTCGGCCGCGAACGCCGCGGTGGACTCGTGCCTGACGTCGACGATCTCGATCCCCTCTTTGAGACAGCCGTCGTAGATCGAGAACAGATGCCCGCCCGACAGCGTGAACAGCCTGCTCACCCCGTGCGCCTTCAGCCGCCGCGCGATCAGCCGCCCGCCGTGGAACGTCTCCGTGCTCTCCTCAGTGTGCGGCTCGGTCGCCATCGACGCGCGACTCTATCGCCACCACCGCCGTGCGTGCCCCCTCGGTTTTGCGCCCGCGCCGGTCAGGGGGGATGAGACGCATATCGCAAACGCTCTACTTCGCCCACGCGCTGGGCCGCGGTCCCAGCGAGACAAGCTGCCTCGCGCTCAGGTCTCGGCCCCTCAACCAGACGAGGTCTATGCCCGGGACGGGAGTCGAACCCGCAAGCTCGTACGAGCAGCAGATTTTAAGTCCGCCGACTTTGCCAGTTTGTCCACCCGGGCACACCCGATCCTAGTCGCCAGCGTGGCTCGCGCGCGCGTTTACGCAACTTTGAGGTTGCTGCGGTGTACTGGTTATAGGCAAACGAAGGGGCCGATGACGCCGTGGAGGTCTCAGCACTAACGCACAAGAGCATGCCGGGCCTGAGCGGTCCGTCGGCTCTTCTGCGCCTGCAGTCAGACGAGCGCCTGATCGCGATGACCCGCCGCGGCCAGCACGCCGCCTTCGAGGTCCTGTTCTCGCGCTACCAGTCACGCCTGCTCGCCTTCTGCCGGCACATGCTGTCCTCGCGCGAGGACGCCGAGGACGTGCTCCAGGAGGTCTTCACCGCCGCCTTCAACGCGGTCCTCGCCGACGAGCGCGACATCAACGTCCGTCCCTGGCTCTACCGGATCGCGCGCAACCGCTCGCTCAACCATCTGCGCCGCGCCTCCGCGATCGGCGTGGACTCGATGGACGTGCATTACGCCGACAACGGCCTGTCCACCGGCGAGCGCGTATTGCGGCGCGAGAGCTTCCGCCAGCTGCTCGGCGACGTCAAGGACCTCCCCGAGACCCAGCGCACGGCGCTCTTGCTGCGCGAGATCGACGCGCTCTCCTACGAGCAGATCGCCCACGCGATGGAGACGACCGTCCCCTCCGTCAAGTCCCTGCTCGTGCGCGCGCGCATCTCCCTCGCCGAGGCCGCGCAGGCGCGCCAGCTGAGCTGCGAGGAAGTGCGCCTGGCGCTCGGCGAGGCCGCGGAGGGCCTGACCAAGCTGGGCGCCCCCGCGCGCAGGCACGTGCGCGGCTGCGAGCGCTGCCGCTCGTTCAAGAAGCAGCTGCGTGACAACAACCACGCGCTCGCGGCGATCTTCCCGGTCGGGCCGCTGCTGCTGGCCAAGAAGCTGTTGCTCACCAAGCTCGGCTCGACCGCCTCCGCGGGTCATGTCGGGGCCGGCGCCGGGGCCGCTGGGGCCACCGCGAGCGCCGCGGGCGCCAGCGGGGCAGGTGTATCCGGCGGGCTGCTCACGGCGGGCGCAAGCGCCGTCGCGACCAAGGCCGCCGCCGGACTCGCCGCCGCGGCGATCGTCACCGCGGTCGCAACCCAGCACGTCGGGCTCGTAGCCCATCATCATCGCGCCGCGACCGCCGCCACAGCCCACGTGCCCGCGGCGCACCCGAGCGAACCGGTCGTCGTGCACGCCACCGTCCAGCCGGTCAGCTCCGAGCGCCGGTTCGCGGCCGACGACACGGCGACACGGCGCGCCGCCGCTCATCACCTCGCCAAGCCGCCCAAGCTCGCCTCCACCGGCGCGGCGGCGCTCGTCCACACCCCGGCGTCAAGCACCCCGGCAGTCCCGGCCGTCAACGCCGTCACCCCGCCAAAGCCGGTTCCCCCGCCGCAGGTCACCGAGGTCACGACCCAGACGACCGCACTGCCGACGCAGGCCACCGCGCCGACGACGGCTACGACCACGCCGAGCACGCCCGTGGCGACGACGGATTCGACGACCGGCGGGACGCCCGCGGCGCCCAGCGAAACGAGCGCTCCCGCGGCGGAAACGCCGCCCCCGGCCGGCCCGGCGCCTGAACAGCCCGCCCAGCCCGGGCCGGAAGCACAGCAGACGACGGAAGCACAGCACATGACCGAAACACAGAACACGACACCTCCCGGCGGCGGAACGACGCCGGAGTCGCCTGCCCCCGAAACGCCGGCCTCACCCGCAACGCCGTAGCTGCTCGCCTGGGCGACTCAGCCGATCGTGAACGTCTCGAGCGGACGTTCGAGCACGCCCGTGCTCCCCACGAGCAGCGGAGAGTTGACATGCGCGTCCGCCTTGGGCGCGCTCAGCATCACGATGTGCACGCCCGCGCGCACCCCTTCGCGTTCGGGCAGCAGCAGGACGTCGCGCCCGTAGACGGTCCGGCCTTCGATCTGAGCGATATACGCGATGTCGTACGCCGGCACCGTGTTGACCTTGGTCTTGCCCTCGCCGCGCAGCACGAACCCGGTGTAGCGCTGGCGCAGGCCGGCGATGTATGAGGACGCATACAGCGGCAGCTCGCCGCCGAGCTCACCGGTGTACGGGGGGATCTGCAGCGGCCCGACGGCGAACGAGTCCTTCAGCGACCCGTGCGCGGGGCGGCGCACCTGCACGTACTCCCCCGCGGCCGGCGTCGTGCGGTAGAGGCTGCGGTAGCTGAACGAGAACGGCACCGGCCCGCCGTGGGAGTAGTGGGCGTTCTCGAGCGTCAGCCCCGCCCCGATCAGGAGTGCGAGCACAGCGGTGCACGCGATCAGGACGAGTGCCTGCACAGGCTTTGACGCGGCGTGCCACCGGGGCGAGAGCAGGCGCCCGAGCGTCGGTCCGTACTCCGGCTTCAACGGGATCGCCGGCAGCGGAGGAAGAATCGAGGAGGAGGAGGAGGCCATTGGGGCCATCGGGGCCATCGGGACGATTGGGGGACCGTCTCGGCCTTACTCACCGAGCGAGAACAGCGATTCCAGATCGTGCCGGGAGTAGGCGGCGAACGCGACCATCGTCTGCGTCCGCGTGACGCCCGGCAGGCCGCCGATCTCGACGGTGACGACGTCCGCCAGCTGCTCGTGGTCGGATACGCGCACGATCGCAACGAAATCCCACTCTCCGGTCACCGAGTAGGCCTCCGCTACGCCCGCCACGTCGGCGAGCGCGCCACCCAGCGTCGACAGCGCATCACGCTCGGCCTCGATCAGGACGACGGCGTTGGTCATCGTCATGGCGAGTGACGCTCCCCGGGCGCGAGCACGACCACCTCGGCTATCCCGGCCGACTCGACGTCGGACCTGAACGCCTGCGCGTTGGTCTCGATCGGCGGGAACGTGTTGTAGTGGCAGGGGATCACCTGCCTGGCCCCGATCAGCCTGGCGGCCGCGACGGCGTCATGGCGGTCCATCGTGTAGTGGCCCCCGATGCACATCAGCGCCACGTCGATCGGGCCCTCGGTCTCGCCGATCAGCCGCAGGTCGGAGAACAGCGCCGTGTCACCGAGGTGGTAGACGGTCTTGCCCGCGAACCGCACGATCAGCCCGGCGGGCGTGTTGACCGTCCCTTTGGGGGTCGTCGACGTGTGCCAGGCCGGCACAAGCTTGACCGAGCCCCACTCGAACGAGATGGTGCCGCCGAGGTTGGGATCGTGAACCCGCTCCACGCCGTCCTCTTTGAGCTCGTTGGCGATCTCCACGATCGCCAGCACATCCGATCCCGCGCGAGTAGCAATCGAGACGGTGTCGCCGACGTGGTCAACGTGACCGTGTGTGACCAGGATCGCCTGCGGACTGAGATCCTCCGCGGCGACGGCCGCCTTGGGGTTGCCCGTCAGGAACGGGTCGATCAGCACGGAGACCGAGCCCTCGCTGAGCTCGAATGCCGAGTGGCCTAGATAATGGATGTCCATTCGTCGCAGCTCCTGTATCGGTGGCGTATGTCGTGCGGGCGGATGCGTCGGAGGACACCATCATAAGAGCCTACGACTCGCGGGAGTCGATCAGCTGCATGCCCACACCGAGCGCCAGGCCGACGATTGCGCCGACCACGCCCGCCAGCCAGCTCGCCTCCGGACGGGCGTAGGGCGCCAGCAGCAGGGTCGCGGCGATCGCGCCGGCGCCGAGCAGCTCCCCCTCGTAGTAGCGGCCGCTCCTCGCGGCCCGCAGGTCCGGGATCGACCACGCCGCGAGCAGCGCCAGCGCTCCGCCACCCGCGCCGCTGACGATCGGCAGCGCATACACGGCCTCGGCCGCCAGCGCGCCGGTGACGGCGCCCCCGAAGAACACGGCGAGCACGATCGCCGGCCCGTGGCGGCGCTCCAGCAGCCAGCCGAAGATCGCGGTGCTCAGCAGCGCCAGGAACGCATACAGGCCGTCCAGGTAGGCGAACGGACTGGAGAGGAGCTTCCACCAGTCGCCGTGCAGGGGACCGACGATCGCGAGCTTGGCGAGCTCGGCGTAGCCGCCGCGCAACGCGACCCACCCGGCGCAGCCGAGCGCGACCAGGGCGATCGTCGCGTACGGAGGCGATTCCAGCCGCGAGTATGCCCGCCGGCCGGGAGCGCGCTCACCGCGCAGCGCACGGGCACGCGGGCGCGTGCCCGTGCGGGCCCCGGAGCGCAGGGCGCTCAGACGTGCGAGCCAGCCCAGGACCCCGCCACGGGGGTTGGCCCGCGGCAGTTTCGGCGCGCGCCGGCGCAGCCTGGAGCCGCAGTAGGGGCACTCGGTGATGTACGGGCTGACCTCCGACCCGCACTGCTTGCACACGACGAACAGGTCGGGGCCGGATGACATCGTGATCTCATTCTACGTACCCCTTCCCGCGTCTCCCCCTTCCGCGTCTCCCGCGCCGACCCCTTCCCGTTCCCCGCCCCGCGGCCCGTGCTCAGCCCCCGCCGGCGGGACTGGACACCCGAGCGCGAGCCCCCACCGGAGAATGGGCCGATCCGCCCGTCCGGTCCGGTCCGCGAGCGGGCTGGGCGCCCGCGAGCGGCCGCCCGTGGAATACTCAGGCTATGAGACCAGGATATGACCACAAGCTGTACATACTCGCGTTCGACCATCGCGGGTCGTTTCAGAAGAAGTTCTTCGGCATCGACGGCGAGCCCGACGCCGAGCAGACGGCGATGATCGCCGACGCCAAGCACCTGATCTACGAGGGGCTCTCGCAGGCGGTCGCCGCCGGCGCCGACCCGTCGGTGACGGGCGTGCTCGTGGACGAGCAGTTCGGCTCGACCGTGCCCGAGGAGGCTCGCGCGCGCGGCCTGCGACTGGCGATGCCGGCAGAGCGCTCGGGCCAGCCCATGTTCGACTTCCAGTACGGCGAGGACTTCGGCGAGCACATCGAGCGCTTCGACCCCGACTTCACGAAGGTGCTCGTGCGCTACAACCCCGACGGGGACGCCGCCGGCAATCGCGAGCAGCTGACTAAGCTGAAGCGCCTGTCCGACTGGCTGTCCGAGCACGAGCGCAAGTTCCTGTTCGAGCTGCTCGTCCCCGCCGAGGACGCCCAGCTGCAGGCCGCCGGCGGCGACTCGGAGCGCTATGACGCCGAGCTGCGCCCGGAGCTGATGCGGCGCGCGATCGCCGAGATCCAGGATGCCGGCATCGAGGTCGACGTCTGGAAGATCGAGGGCGTCGACGAGCGCGCGGACTGCGAGATGCTCGTCGCCCAGGCCCGCTCCGGGGGACGCGAGGGCGTCGTCTGCGTCGTCCTCGGCCGTGGCGCCGACGACGCCAAGGTCGACCACTGGCTCACCCAGGCCGCGCCCGTGGACGGGTTCGTCGGGTTCGCGATCGGACGCTCGATCTGGTGGGACCCGCTGAAAGCCTACGTCGCGGGCAAGATCGAACGCCCGGTCGGCGCCGCTCAGATCGCCGAGAACTACCTGCGCTTCGTCGGAGTCTACGAGCGCGCCGAGGCAGAGGCACCGGTCGGTTAGGGATGCTGCTGCCCTCACACAATGCGACGAAAGTGGGCGACACCCGCTCATGAGGATGAGGCGGAGCTTGGCCGAGCTCGAGCAGGCTTTCGCGAAAGAGATCTCGCTCGACCGCCACCGCCGCGCGTCGCTGCGTCGCACGACCGAGCAGCGCGCACACAAACGCGCCGTGCAGCGCCGTCACAAGCGCGGCTCGGTGCGGTTCGTGCTGCTCGTGCTGATGCTGATACTGACCGCCGTGATCGTCACGGTGGTCATGTTTCGCACGCTCTACCTGCTGCTCGGCTGATCCCCTCCGGGGAGCTCGGATGCGGGCTTGCCCGTGGGGGCGCTCCCATCCGTCGCGGCCGCCGGAGCGGCGGCGCTCGCATCCGGGGCCGGGACCGCGGCGGCGCTCGCGGAGCCGTCTGCGTCGTCGCGGTGGATCTCCGTGTAGATCTCCGTGCGAAACACCGGGACCTCCTGGGGCGCCTGAATGCCGATGCGCACCTTGTCGCCCATCACGGACAGCACCGACACCTCGATGTCATCCCCGATCATGATGCTCTGATTTGACTTGCGCGTCAGCACCAGCATGGTGCGCACCTTCCTCTTGGCCGGCGAGTGTGGACGGGATTGGCCCCGCGTGCACCGGTCAGGCAAGCATAGTCGGCGGGCTGGACGGACGCGAGCCCGGACCCATCCGGACCGTCGCGCCGCGCGTATGCGCTAGTCTCCCGGACCGTCCATGGCTCGCAAATCTCTGCGCCCACACCTGAACCAGATCCGCGCCTGGGTACGCCAGGGCCGTACCGACGCCTGGGTGGCCCACCAGCTCGAGGTCAGCGTCCGCGACATCGAGCAGTTCAAGCGCCAGAACGAGCTCGTCAGCGACGGAGAGCCCGCCGAGGGCGCGATCGCGGCCGACTACCTCGACGAAGTCGACCTCCGAGCCGAGGACGACGCGCTGATCGCGGCCGAGCTGGAGGCCGCCGAAGCGCTGGCCGAGCCCGATGAGCTGGCCGAGCCGGGGGACGAGCAGGCCGAGTCCGGGGACGAGCAGGACCGCGACGAGGGCGAGGACCGCGACGAGGGCGACGAGGCGCCCGCTCCCGCCCGCCGCCGTGGCCGGCGCGGTGGCCGCAGGCGCGGCTCCGCCCGTGGCGGCGGAGCAGGCCCGCTGGAGGGCACGTTCGATCATGGCGAGGAGGGCTACGGACTGTGGCTCGACCCCGCGATCCAGGACAACCCGGTCTATGCCGAGCACTGGGCCGGACACCGGCCGGTCGCGGTCATCGTCGAAGAGGACCGCATAGTCATCCGCCGCACCGGCGCCGGCGACGACTAGGACACCCACCACCGACTTCCTCGGCGGTGCCGGCGGTACGATGCGGTGCCGGCGGTGCGATGCGGCGTCCGGCGGTGCGATGCGGCGTCCTCACCGATCGTGATCGAGGATCTCCGGTCGGCCAGCTTGCTCAGCGACGCCCTCATGCAAGACGCCAGCTACGCCTCGCCCAGCGCCCGCCTGCCCCCGGCGTAGTCGGTGGCCTCGCGCAGGTAGCGACCAAAGGCGGCGTCGACCGCCACACTCGAGTCCCACGCCCAGGGATCGTCGGGCGCGACGGTCATCGCGGTCTGCATGCACCAGCTCGTTCCTGCCGCATACAGGTCGGCCAGCTCCTGCGCGGAGAACCGGCCGCCCAGGCGCCGGCGCAGCTCTGAGACGAGCATCGCCACGACGCGCTCCAGCAGCGGGCCGCGCTCTGGCGGAGCGTCGTGCAGGCGACGCTCGCCACGCTGCCACTGATAGATCGCGTTCTCGAACGACACCCGGTCGAGGGTAGCGGCCGCGGTCGAGGTT
This sequence comes from uncultured Solirubrobacterales bacterium, assembly GCA_963808385.1. Taxonomy (GTDB): domain Bacteria; phylum Actinomycetota; class Thermoleophilia; order Solirubrobacterales; family Solirubrobacteraceae; genus Palsa-744. The sequence continues at coordinate 78,987 of CAWEFQ010000017.1, forward strand.
GCGCGCTCAGTTGTTCGGCAGGCCCGTCACGATGTAGGGCTGCTCGCCGGCGTGCATCATCCCCAGCCGCCGTGCCTCCTCTTCAACGGTCCCGCTCCGGGCGAGCGCTTCGTGCTGGTGGGCCAGCAGCACATGTTCGTGCTCCAGGGCGGCGAGCTGCGCGCTGTCGCTGCGCGCCTCACGGTATGTCGAGTAGATGCGGATGCCCGCGCTCACATACAGATAGGCGAGCGCAACCAGCAGGCACAGCATCGCGATGCGTCCCAGCTTGTCCCAGCGCACGCGCGCGACGACAGGGCTCGTCGCGGCGAGTGGCCGGGGACGCGCCGAGGATGCCTGGACACTGGCCATGTGCGTCGCATTCGCGTCCGCCACACCGATCCCTGCATGCCGGGCGCCGGCGATGGACCGCAGGCGCCGACGGACCTGCAGGCGCCGACCGGACCTGCAGGCGATGGATGCCCGAGGGGCGGCGACGCGGGGGCAGCGGCTGGTTAGCCGCGAAAGACCGAGCGCCCGGGGAACTCGGCGTCCGCGCCGAGCTGCTCCTCGATGCGCAGCAGCTGGTTGTACTTCGCGACCCGATCCGTGCGCGAGGGCGCTCCCGTCTTGATCTGACCGCAGCCGGTGGCGACCGCGAGGTCGGCGATCGTCACGTCCTCGGTCTCGCCCGAGCGGTGGCTCATCACGGCCGTATAGCCCGCCTCGCGCGCGAGGGCGATCGCGTCGAGGGTCTCGGACAGCGTCCCGATCTGGTTGACCTTGATCAGGATCGAGTTCGCCACACCCTGCTCGATGCCCCGCTGCAACCGCTCGGTGTTGGTCACGAACACATCGTCGCCGACGAGCTGCGTATGCTCGCCCAGACGCTCGGTCAGGGTTCGCCACCCCTCCCAGTCCTCCTCGTCCATGCCGTCCTCGAGCGAGACGATCGGATAGCGCGCTATCAGCTCGGCCCAGTAGTCGGTCAGCTCGCCGGCGCTCAGCGTACGCCCCTCGTGCTCGAGCACATAGCCCTCGCCCTCACGATACAGCTCGCTCGTCGCCGGATCCATCGCGATCGCGACGTCGACGCCGGGGTGCAAGCCCGCTGCCTCGATGCCCGCGACGAGCATCCGCAAAGCCTCCTCGTTGGACCCCAGATCGGGCGCGAACCCCCCCTCGTCGCCGACCGTCGTGCTCAGCCCGCGCTCGTGCAGCGTCCCCTTCAGCGCGTGGAACACTTCAACCCCCATGCGCAGGCACTCCGAGAACGTCTCCGCGCCGCACGGCACGATCATAAACTCCTGGAAGTCGACCTTGTTGTCGGCGTGCGCTCCCCCGTTGAGCACGTTCATCATCGGCACTGGCAGCACCCGCGCGGCCTCGCCGCCGAGGTAGCGCCACAGCGCCAGGCCCTCCTCGGCCGCCTGCGCGTGCGCGGCGGCGAGCGATACGCCCAGGATCGCGTTCGCGCCCAGCCGGGACTTGTTGGGCGTGCCATCGAGCGCGATCAGCGCCTCATCCAGGCTCCGCTGGTCGGAGGCGTCCATGCCCGCGACCGCCTCGGCGATCTCACCCTCGACGTTGGCGAGGGCCCGCTGCACGCCCTTGCCCTGCCAGCGCTCGCCGCCGTCGCGCAGCTCCGTCGCCTCGAACTCGCCGGTCGATGCGCCCGAGGGGATGGCCACGTGGCCGTGAGCACCGGAGCGCAGACCGATCTCGACCTCGACCGTTGGGTTGCCCCTGCTGTCGAGGATCTGGCGGGCGTGGACTCGCTCGATCTGACTCACGCCGAGCCTGCCCTCATGCGAAAGCGACTTCCGGCTGTGGACAGGCGATGTCTGGGGGACGCGAAACGCGAGCGGCCCGGCAATCCCGTGCTATGTGGCGCCCGCGCCACCGAGCCGACCCCTACTTGGCGGGCGTGGTGGTGGCGGGCGTAGATGTCGTCTGCGCCGGCGTGCCGGTCTGCGGAGTGGCGGCGCCTTCGGTGGAGGTCTTCGGTTTCTTGTACCCCTTGCAGTCCTGCACCGTGTAGCCACTGGCGCATTCGGTCTTGCCTTCCCACTTTTTACGGAATTCTTTGACGAACTTGCTCAGCGCCTGCTGCTGCTGCTGGGCGGTCAGCTGCTGCTTGATCGACGCCTGCGACTGCGCAAGCGTCTGGCTGCTGCCCGCGGTGGTGCCGGTGACTTCGTAGACGTAGTAGCCGAACGGCGTCTTCACGGGTCCGCCTAGCACGCCCTTCTTGGCCGAGAAGATCGCTTCGTCCAGGGCCTTCTCCTCCTGGCCCTTGACCACGCCCTTCAGTTCGCCGCCGGTGGCCTTGCTCGTCGGGTCGATCGACTTGCTCTTGGCCACCGAGGCGAAGCTCTTGCCCGATTCGACTTCCTTCTTGGCTTGCATGGCCTGCGCTTCGGTCTTGGTCAGGACGATCCTCACGTCGCGCTTTTCGGGTGTTCCGAACTGGGAGGAGTGTTCTTTGTAGTACTTTGCGATTTCCGCCTGGCTTACGGTGCCTTTCTCCTTGGCCACCTTCTGCTGGATTTTCGAGGACAGCAGGTTCAGCTTCACGCGCAGCAGCAGATCCGAGACGGTCTGACCCGAGGTCGCGAGGAATTTCTGGAATTCGGCGGGCTTGGGAAACTGCTGGCTCTTGATTTTTTCGAATTCTTTCTTGACTTCCGCGTCGCTCGCCTTCACGCCCAGCGATTCGGCTTCGCCCAGGACCCATGACGAGGAGATCAGGAAGCCGAGCACCTCCTGCTGCAGCGATTTGTACTGCTGCTCGCACTGGCTCTTCAGCTGGGCCGCGGTGGGCTTGGACTGACCCTTGGCCGGTTTGGCGGCGGTCGCTTCCAGGTGGGCGATGCAGGCCGTGTAGGCGGGCGGGTCGGGAACGACGGGCTTGGCCCCGGTCGTCCCGCTCGCGGCGGTCGAGGCGGACGCCACCGACATCCAGTGTTCGAACGTCGCCTTGGTGATCGGCGTCCCCCCGACCTGCACGACCGCGTTGCCGGGGATGCCCCCTCCGCACGCGGCCAGGCCGACGACGGCAAAGAAAACGGCGCCGAGCGCCGAGCAGATCTGGAAGTGCTTTGACACGACGCGGGCACTTTAGCGGAAACTGCGACCTGCGTGTCTAAGGAGTTCCTGAAGACGCTCGTCCGGCCCGCCGGCGGGGGCGTTCCCCGTCCCTCTCCCTCTCCCCTCTCCCTCCCCCTCCTCCAGCCTTACGCGGCCTCGCGCGTGAGCGCCAGCAGCACGTCCGCGGCCCTGACCACGGTCGGAAAGCGCGCCGGTCCCTCGCGGGGCACGCGCACCGAGATCTGCGAGCGCCCGGACTCGTACAGCGCCTCGGGCAGCTCCTTGCGCAACCTCCGCGCGCGCGCGGAGTCCAGCTCGATCGGCGTGACGGCCAGACGATCTCCGCGCCAGCTCACCGCCGTGGCGCCGGCCTGACCGAACTTGATCCGCGCCCGCTGCAGCGCCAGCAGGTTCTCCAGCGGCTCGGGCACCGGGCCGAAGCGATCCTCGAGCTCCTCGCGCAGCTGCTGCACCTCGGCCACCTCCAGCGCCCCGGCGACACGCCGGTGGATCTCGATCTTGGCCTGCTCGTAGGGGACATAGTCGGTCGGGACGTACGCATCGACGTTGACGTCCAGCCGCACGGGCTCGGGCAGCTCCTCCTCCTCCTCCTCGGGCCCGGCGGGCGCTCCGGCGTTGCGCACCGCCTCGTCCAGCATCTGCATATACAGCTCGAACCCGAGCGCCGCCACGTGCCCGGACTGCTCGTCTCCAAGCAGGTTCCCGGCGCCGCGCAGCTCCAGGTCGCGCATCGCGACCTTGAATCCGGCGCCGAGCTCGGTGTAGTCCGACAGCGCCGCCAGCCGCTGCGCGGCCTCCGGCGTGAGCGCCGCCGCCGAGTCATACATCAGATAGGCGTACGCCCGCTCGCGGCTGCGCCCCACGCGCCCGCGGATCTGGTACAGCTGGGACAGGCCGAACGCGTCTGAGTGCTCGACGATCAGCGTGTTCGCCTGCGGTATGTCGATGCCCGACTCGATGATCGACGTACACACGAGCACGTCGGCCCCGCCTCGCAGGTAGTCCATCATCACGCTCTCCAGCTCCCCCTCGGCCATCTGGCCGTGGGCGACGGCGAAGCGAACGTCCGGGCACAGAGCGCGCAGGCGCTCTGCCGTCTCGTCGATCGACTCGACCCGGTTGTGCAGGAAGAAAGCCTGCCCGCCGCGCTCGTGCTCGCGCAGGATCGCGCGCCTGACGAGCTCCTCCTCGTACTCGCCGACGTATGTCCTGACCGGCCGGCGCCCCTCCGGGGGCGTCTCGATGACCGAGATCTCGCGCAACCCCGCCAGCGACATCTGCAGGGTGCGCGGGATCGGGGTGGCCGACATCGAGATCACGTCCATCCTCAGCTTCAGTTGGCGCAGCAGCTCCTTCTGCTTGACCCCAAACCGCTGCTCCTCATCGACGATCAGCAGCCCGAGATCCTTGGCGCGCACATCGCGCGAGAGCACCCTGTGGGTGCCGATCAGGATGTCGACCCGGCCGGCCGCGAACCCCGCGATCGCCTCCCTCTGCTCGGCGGGCGTGCGGAACCGCGAGACGTGCTCGACGTTGATCGGATAGTCGGCCAGGCGCTCTGAGAACGTCCCGTAGTGCTGCTGGGCGAGGATCGTCGTCGGCGCCAGCATCAGCACCTGCTTGCCCTGGCTGGCCGCCTTGAACGCCGCGCGCAGCGCCACCTCGGTCTTGCCGTAGCCGACGTCGCCGCAGATCAGCCGGTCCATCGGCCGCGGCGCTTCCATGTCGGCCTTGACCAGTTCGATCGCCTCCATCTGGTCGGCGGTCTCGGTGAACGGGAATCGCTGCTCGAACTCCCGCTGCCAGTCCGAGTCGGGCTCAAACGCGTGCCCGCTGCGCCGGCGGCGCTCCGCATACAGGCTCAGCAGCTCCCCCGCCAGCTCCTGCGCCGCCCGGCGCGCGCGCGCCTTCATCGTCTCCCAGCGCGTGCCCCCGAGCTTGCTCAGCGGCGGGTGCTCGCCTCCGCCGCCCACATATCGGGAGATCTTCGCCAGCTGCTCCGTCGGCACGAACACGCGGTCGTCGCCCTGGTATTCGAGATACAGGTAGTCGCGCGTGACATCCGCTACCGTGCGCGTCTCGAATCCGGCGAACCGCGCGACGCCGTGATCCTCGTGCACGACGATGTCGCCCGTGCGCAGCTCCGTGAACGAGCGCAGCGCTCCGCGGCGGCGGCCTCCCGCACCGCCATGCCCCGCCTGGCCCGGCGCGCCGGCGCCCGGGCGCTCGGCGCGACGCCGGCGCAGGAGGCGGTGCTCGGGGAAGATCGCCAGTTTCAGTGCCGGCGCCACGAACCCCTCGCGCAGCGATGCCGCCGTGAAGCGCAGCGAGGGCTCGAGCACCTGGCGGCCGACGTCGACGTCCTCCGCCAGCCAGGTGGCTTTCATGCGCCCGAGGTTGTAGGCCGCGCGCTCGCCCTCGCCGCGGCGGGGGAACGCCACGACCGTGCGATAGCCCGAGCGCACGAGCTTCTCGAGCTCGGGCTCAGCCTCAGCCAGCGAGCGCGCCGCGGTGTCCGCCGCCTGGGCGCGCAGCTGCAGCGGCTGATCGCCGGAGAGCGCCGACAGCCAGACCCGCGCCCGCCGCGCGAGCGCGGATTCGATCTCCTCGGGGCTCACGTACAGGTGATGGGCGTCCGCGTCGGCGAATGCCGCGCACACGTCACTCCAGTGGTCTGACAGCGCCGGCCCCAGCTCCTCCTCGGCGGCCACCACCAGCTCGGTGCGATCGTCGAGCAGGTCCAGCAGCGCGCCGAAGCGCTGCACCGGCAGCAGCTCGGCGATATCGGGGCGGTCGGCGACGTCTTCGGTGGCCGCGATCTCCGCCAGCTCGCGGTGCTCGAGCGCCAGCTCGGCCGCGGGCGCGATCTCGACCTCTGCGACATCACCAAGCGAGCGCTGCGTGAACGTCGAGAACCAGCGCAGCGATTCGATCTCGACGTCGAACATGTCCACGCGCACCGCCCGGTCCTCGGTCGCCGGAAACACGTCCAGCAGACCTCCGCGCAGCGCGAACTGCCCGCGCTCGGCAACCTGATCGACGCGCTCATAGCCGGCCGCCACCAGCTCGCCCGCGCACTCCTCCAGATCCAGCAGCTCGCCCGCGCGCAGCGTGAACGAGCGCGGGCGCAGGGCCGGGTCGGGGACCTTCTCCGACAGCGCCACGGCGCTGACGACGACCACCGGGGGCTCCTCGCGGACCGCGCCCGAGGAAACCGCGGTGCCCGCAGGCGCACCCGCATGCTCTGAACGATCCGCGGGCGCGGGCGCATCGGGGCGCCCTGCCGCACCGAGCAGCGCGTCCAGGGCCGCGACGCGCAGCCCCACGAGGTGCGCCGGCGGCGCGAGATGGGACTCGTAGGCGACTCCCCTGGAGGGGTAGTAGCGCACCCGCCGCGGCTCTAGCCACGCGCCCAGATCGGCGGCCAGATCGCGCGCCGCGCGGTCATCGCCCACCACGACCAGCGTCGGCCTGGGCGCCTGCTGCGCGTCGGGCTCGCGATCGACCAGCGCGGCGATCGCGTACGGCCGCAGCGAGGACGACACGAACGCATGCCCTCCGTCGCGGACGAGCGTGGCGGCGGCGGGATCGTCCTCGATCAGCCCGAGCAGCGAGCGCAGCGCCATCTACCGGGCCTGTTCCTCGCCGAGCACGATGCTCTGCACCCTGTCGGCCGCGCGCTCCACGAGCTTGCGCACCTGCGCGGGGTCCTCGCGGAAGCGCCCGAGCACGTGCGCGGAGACGATCTCGGGATCGCTGGAGTCCGGGCGCCCGACGCCCACGCGCACGCGCACGAAGTCGGCGCCCCCGAGCTCGCGCTTGAGCGACTTCAGGCCGTTGTGGCCCGCCAGGCCGCCACCCACGCGAGAGCGGATCTCACCGAACGGAAGGTCGATCTCGTCGTGAACGACCAGCACCCGATCGAGCCCCACCCTCAGCGCGCCGCGCGCCGGGCCGGCGGAGCGCCCTGCGTCGTTCATGTAGGTCTGCGGCCACAGCACCGCCACGCGCGGTCTGAGCGGTCGGGCGCTCGCCTCGCCCGGTAAAGACGCGTCCGGCGGAGGGCCGTCCGGGGGAGGGCCGCCTCCCGGCAGATCTCCGATGCGGCCCTCAGCGATGCGCCCGCGGAAGCGCTGCTTCGGACGCTCCAACCCCCAGCGCTCGGCGAGGGCGTCCGCGACCATGAACCCGACATTGTGCCGGGTGTCAGCGTGCTCGCGTCCGGGATTGCCCAACCCGACGATCAGCCAGTCTACGTTCGCGCCGGTCATCTTTTTGATTGTGCGATAACTGCGTCCCTGGGGCGGCCGATGAGCATGCTGGCCGATCGTAGATCCCATGATCTACGATCGGTAAGGACGCAGTGAGCGAAGTGTGCTGGCCGAAACGGGGATGCGAGCGAAGCGAGTGTCTCCCGGCTTCGGTACACGAGCGATCGAGGACGCAGCATCGCGCCGCTCAGCGGCTGTCCCAGCCGCGACGAAACGGCCGCCGCAGGGGGTGCTACTCCCCGCCGGAGGCGCCCTCGGAGCCGGCGCCCTCGGCGGCCTGCGCCTGCTCCTCGGCCTCGCCCTCGCCCTCGCCGACGAGCTCGGTCTCGGCCTCGATCTCCTCCTCGGCCTCGGTCTGCAGTCGCGGCGGGGACAGCGTCGCCAGGACGGTCTCGGGATCGTCCAGCAGCTCGACGCCCTCGGGCGCGGAGAGCGCCTCGAGCGCGATCGTGTCGCCGATCTGCATCTCGCCGATGTCGTAGGAGATCGACTCGGGGATCGCGGTCGGCAGCGCCTGCACGTTCAGCTCGCGCGCGATCTGCTCGAGCACGCCGCCTTCCTTGACGCCGGGCGCCTCCTCGGTGCCGCTCAGCTCCAGCGGCACGACCGCGTGGATCGCCTCGTCCAGGCGCACGCGCAGCAGGTCGACGTGCACGGTCTCGCCACGAACGGGATCGCGCTGGGCCTCCTTGAGCACGACCGGCGTGGCTTTCTCGCCGTCGACGCTCAGATCCAGCACCGCGCCCGATCCGGCCAGCGCGAGGCGCAGCTCACGCGCGTCGGCATCGAAGCTCACCGACTCTCCGCCGCCGCCATACACGATCCCGGGCACGCGCCCGGAGCGGCGCAGGCGCCGGACCGCACGGGAGCCTTCGGCGACACGGCTGCTGACCGCAAGCTTGGTGGTTGCGTCTGCCATCGCGGCGCCACTCTAGCAGCGCAGGAGCAGCGTTCTCATGCGGCCGGAAGAGCCGCTTCGCGGGCCGGCCGGGATCAGAATGTTCAGTCCGCGTGGCGGATCTGATCGCTGTGAGCCGTCAGCGCTCGCTCGTTAACAACTGGCTTCGTTGCCGATCGGCGCACTCAGCGACAGCAGCGCGACGTCGATGCCCTTCACGGCGTTGCCGGTGCGGCGCACGAGCACGCATTGCACGACCGGCAGCGTGCCGATCACCGTCCACGCCACGCGTGTGGTCCCGGTCGCGCCCGTCAGCGACCCGGCCGTCGGCGATTTGATCGACAGGATCTTCACAGCTCCGGGCCGCTTCAGCCTGACGGCGCTCGCGCGCACGGTCGCGGCGCAGTACGGCTTTGCGCGGCATCCGTCCAGCAGCTGAAGCTCGCGCGCGGCGTCGCCCCTGGCCTGGGCCCGCAACACCGCGAGGATGTCGGCGCGTTCGACGTTTTCGGCCGACAGATACCGCGCCAGCAACGCGCTGATCGCGAGAAACAGGACTGCGCCGACGAGCACGATCGCCACCCGCCTACCCCGCGGGAGCCGCCGCCACCACATGCGCGGAGTCCGTTCGGGTGAAACGGTCTGGGTGGAGGACTGCACGGCGCTCTCCAGCGTAGGGTGCCCGGCTCGAGCGCGTCGGGAGCGAGCCTGGCCCGGGTCGCGGGCGCGCCTAGAACAGCTGGTTCTCGCCGCCGAACACTTCGCTGACGGAGTCGTCCGTGAAGATCCGCCGGATCGAGTCGGTCAGCAGCTCCGCGCACGGCAGCACGCGAATGTTCTCCGGGCGCCGCACCGGCACCGGGATCGTGTCGGTCACGACGATCTCCTTCAGGCCCGACGCCGCGAGGTTTTCGAACGCGGCGCCCGAGAACACCCCGTGGGTCGCCGCGGCATACACGCTGCTCGCGCCCGCTTCCAGGACGGTCTGCGCCGCCGCCGCCAGCGTCCCCGCGGTGTCGATCATGTCGTCCACGATCACCGCCGTCTTGCCCTTCACGTCACCGATCACGTAGGCGATCTCCGCGACCTGGTGTGCCGGGCGCTCCTTGTCGAGGATAGCCAGCTCCGCGCCGATCTTCGACGCGAATTTCTTGTTCAGCTTCACGCGACCCGCGTCCGGCGCCACCACCACGAGGTCCGAGAGCCCGAGGTCGCCGAAGTACTGCGTCAGCATGAACAGCGCCGTCATGTGATCGACCGGTTTCTGGAAGAACCCCTGGATCTGACCGGCGTGCAGGTCCATCGTCAGCACCCTGTCCGCGCCCGCCGCCTCCAGCATCCGCGCCACCAGGCGCGCCGAGATCGGCTCGCGCGGCGAGGACTTCTTGTCCTGCCTGGAGTACCCGAACCACGGCGTCACCGCGATCACGCGATGCGCCGAGGCCCCCACCGCCGCGTCGATCATGAACAGCAGCTCCATCAGCGAGTCGTTCGCCGTCACGCCCGTCTGCGCGTTGCCGCACGTCGACTGCACGATGAACACGTCCGCGCCCCGGATCGACTCCTCGTAGCGGCAATAGACCTCTCCGTTGGAGAACGTCTTCAGCGTCACCGGGCCCAGGTCCATTTCGAGCTTACCCGCGATGTCCACCGCCAGCTGCGGATTCGCCCGGCCGGCGAACAGCATCAACCGCTTGTTGTAGTCGATCGGCAGGCTCGTCTGCGCGGCCTGCTGCGCGCGCGTGTCGATCGCGCTGCTCATCGTGTTCTGGAGTGTAGGGGTCTCACGCGACGGTCCCTCGCTCGGGCGGCTCTGCGTCGCGCCGTGCGGCATACCCCGGCTTGTTGGTCTGACGCGCGCGGGCGATCCCCAGGGCACCGGCGGGGACATCCTCGTTGATCACCGAGCCCGCTCCCGTGACCGCCTCGTCGCCGACCGTGACCGGCGCCACGAACGAGACGTGCACGCTGCTGCGCACCCGCCGGCCGATCGTCGTGCGGTGCTTGGCCCAGCCGTCGTAGTTGGCGGTGATCGTGCTCGCGCCGAGGTTCGTGCCCGCACCCACGTCTGCGTCGCCGATGTAGGACAGGTGCGGGACCTTCGCCCCCGGGCCGATGTCCGAGTTCTTGATCTCCACGAACGTCCCCGCCTTGGACCCCTCGCGCAGGACCGTCCCCGGGCGCAGATACGCGAACGGCCCGACCGTGACGCCGTCCTCGAGCACGCTGTCCACGATGTAGGAGCAGCGCACGACGCACTCCTCGCCGATGCGGGTGGAGCCCCTGATCGTCGTGCCGGGCTCGATCGTCGTGTCCCGGCCGATCTGCACGTCGACGTCGATCACGGTCGCGGGCGGGTCGACGATGCTTACCCCCGCCGCCATGTGCCGCGCATGGATCGCCTCCTGCGCCAGCCCGCGCACCTGCGCCAGTCCCGCCCGGTCGTTTACGCCGAGCACCAACGTCTGGTCGGCCACGGTGTGTGCGGCAACTGTGCCCCCATCGGCGCGGATTAGATCGAGTGCCTGCGGCAGATACAGCTCGCCCTGGGCGTTCTCGGCGCTGAGGCGCGGCAGCGCGGCGCGCAGTGCATCCGCCGCGAACACGTACACGCCGGTGTTCACCTCGCGTATCTGCAGCTGCTCGGGTGTCGCGTCCCCGGCGGTCTTGGTCTCGACAACGCGCTCGACCGCACCATGCTCGTCGCGCACGACCCGGCCGTAGCCGCTCGGATCCTCCAGGATCGTGCTCGCCATCGTCGCGCCCGCGCCGCTCTGCTCGTGGGCGCGCACGAGCTCTACGATCGTCTCGGCGCTGACTAACGGGACGTCGCCGCTGAGCACCACCACCGGGGCGCTGTCCATCCCACCGGCGCTGTCCACCCCGCCGTCCTCCTCGCCGGCGCTGCCCTCGCCGCCCGCGGGGCCCGCGTCGAGCTGCGCCATCGCCGCAACGACCGCCCCGCCGGTCCCGTTTGCGCTCGGCTGCACCGCCAGCCGCACACCCTCCGGCAGCACGCTCTGGAGCGCCTGGTCGGGTGAATCCACCACGACGACTCGCCCGGCCCCGGCGGCCAGCGCGGCGCGCACCGGCCACAGCACCATCGGGATGCCGCACAGCTCGTGCAGCACCTTCTGCGTGCGCGAACGCATCCGCGTGCCCTGCCCCGCGGCTAAGATCAGGACCGTCGGCGCCGGAGTCACTCCGGGGATGCTAGCCACTCGCTACTGGGGGGCAGGGACTCGAACCCCGATTCCCAGGACCAAAACCTGGTGTCCTCGCCAGTTGGACGACCCCCCAATGGAACTACATCGTCGCACGCCGGGATTCACGCCGCCTCAACCCAACCGTTCCCCGGCGCCCAACCACCCCTCGGCGCATCCGCCGTCCGAAGCGCCCCGGCGGCGCCCAACCACCCCTCACCGCGTCCGCCGCCCCGACCGCCCCGGCACCCGACCCCCTTCCGCGCCAGCCTCCGACGCGGGGCCTCCAGCCGCGGAGATGCCGAGCACGCGCATCGCCTTCAAGCCGAGGCTGAGCTTCTCGCGGCCGTCGCTGGAGCTGACGTCCAGGCCCGAGAGCTCGCGCACCCGCTCCAGGCGGTAGTAGATCGTGTGGCGGTGGGTGAACAACCGTTGCGCGGTCCCGGCGACGTTGCCGTCGGCCTCCAGGAACGTCGCGAGCGTGCGCACCAGCTCGGTCTCGTACTGCTCGTCGTAGGCGAGCAGCGGCTCGACCGTCTCGGCGTAGAAGCGCTGCAGCTCGGACGGGTTCTCGCTCATCGCGCTCAGCAGCAGCCGGTAGGCGCCGGTCTGCTCGAACGCCAGCGCGACCTCCTCAGAGCCCCCCTGCGCCACGTTCGCCGCGAGCAGCGCCTCGCCGGCGGCTCGCGGCAGGTCCGCCGGGTCCTCGGCGATGCGGCTGCGCCCGAGCGCGAACGTGTAGCCGGCGAGGCCGGCCTCCATCTCGCGCAGCACCGCCTCCGCGGCCCGCGCCGCGGTCGCGTCCTCTCCGCCGGGGATCAGCAGCAGCACCTCCGCTCCACTGGCGCCGGCGCCCTCGCGCTCGGACAGCGCGGCGATCGAGCGGTTGACCACGGCTCGCGCTCCCCGCTCGGCGATCGCGCGCACGCGCGCACGCCAACCCTCGTCGGTCGGCGCCTGCGGGTGGGCGCGGGCGACGATCACGCTCGCGCCGGCCTCGATGTCCAGCGACAGCTCGCCCGCCCGCGCGAGCAGCTCCTCGCGCTCGATCGGCTCGCGCCGCAGGATCGCGCGCAGGAGCTCGGCCGCGGCCGTCTCCGACGCGCGCTCCGGCGCGCGCACGCGCTCGACCTCGGAGGCGATCATCGTCACCAGCAGCCGCCTCATCTGGGCGCTCGGCTCGGCCGCCGACCCATCGCCGGCGGAGCTCACCGCGCGCATGTGCAGAGTGCCGACGACCGTGTCTCCCACACGCAGCGGGGCGCTGCTCACGCCTTTGCCCTGCGACAGCAGCGCGCGCTCCTCCGCGGGCGAGCGCGCGGCCACAGCCAGCGTCGCTCCCCATGCGTCGGCCACAGCCAGGCTCGCGTCGAGGGCCTTCGCCGCCGCGCGCACCACTTCGGGCAGCCCCGCACCCGACTCGACCGCCTCGGTTACGGCTTCCAGCGCCGCGAGCTCGGACATCTGAGCACTCAGCCCCAGACGTAGACGACGGCGAGCGCTCCCGCCACGCCGACCCCGACGAGCACGGCGAGCACATACAGCGACAGGATGCTCGCCGCCACGCGCTCCCACAGGCGCGAGTAGCTGGTCCAAGCCGGCACGAGGATCAGGCCGGCGTACAGCGCCAGCCCGAACACGCCCGCGCACGCGGCTACCAGCTCGTTGACCGCTGTTCTGCTCATCGCTCCAGAGATTGTGACGCACCGGGATGTCGTGCGCGCGCAGGCACGATCGTGCGTATCGCCACCCGCCGGTGCAGACCCACCCGGCGGCCGGCGCGCCCGGCCCCTACGCGGCGCCCGCCTGCCCAAACCGCGCGTCCACGGGCACGGCGCAGACCGGTGCCGGGACCCGTCCGCTCAGGCCGTCCACCGCGCGCCCGGCGCGCCCGGCGCCGTTGGCCCGCAGGAACAGTCCGATGACCGTCGGACCCGACCCGCTCACGAATGCCGCATCCGCGCCCGCGTCCAGCGCCTGCTCCAGCGCCGGCTCGATCTGCGGGCACAGCGAGATCGCGGCGGCCTGCAGGTCGTTGTGCAGCAGCTCTTGCGCGCCGGGCGCCGCCGCGCCCAGCTCGAACGCGCGCTCCAGCTCGCCGGCGATGCCCGCCAGCTCGCCCGGCGTGCGCCGCGTACCGATCTCGTCCGCCCGCTCGTACACAGCGGCGGTGGACAGCCCGGCCGCTACCGGCAGCACGAGCACGCCAAACGGATGGATCGGCGCCGGGAGCTCGCGCAGCCGCTCCCCCGCGCCGCTGGCCAGCCAGCGCCCGGGGGCGATCTGCGCGGGCACGTCCGCCCCCAGTCGCGCCCCCAGCGCCGCCAGCAGCTCGTCGGTTCCGAGGCCCGATGCATGCCTGGCCAGACGCAGCGCCGCCGCGGCGTCCGCCGATCCGCCCGCGAGACCGCCCGCCACGGGAATGCGCTTGACGATGCTCAGCCGCAGCGGCCCGACATCCCAGCCGGTCTCCTCGCGGAACAGGCGCAGCGCCGCCGCCGCCAGGTTCTCCGTCGGCGCTCCCGGCACCCCGGGGCAGACGATCTCGTCTCCAGTCACGCCCGCCGGGGCGGGCTCCAGCGTCAGCTCATCGGCCAGTGAGATCGACTGCATCGCGCTCGCCAGCTCGTGCCTGCCGTCCTGTGGGCGCACCGGCCCGACGAACAGGCCAAGGTTGATCTTCGCGGGCGCCAGTGCGCACACGGGCAGAGCCCTCACAGCCCGAGCCTGCCCGTCAGCGCCACGAACTCGGCCGGTGTCAGTCGCTCCGCGCGCACGTCCGCGGGATGTCCGAGCTCGACCAGCGCCTCGCGTATGTCCTCGCGCGAGCGCTGCACACCCGCCAGCACCAGCGACCGTGCCAGCGTCTTGCGCCGGTGCGCGAACGCGCCTCCCACCAGCGCGCGCAACCCCGGCGAGGGCGCCGCTCGCAGGCGGCGCATCTCCAGCAGCACCGAGTCGACGTTCGGCTGCGGACAGAAAACAGTGCGCGGGATCGCCCTCAGCACCCGCACCTCGCACGCGAGCTGGGCGATCACCGAGGTGATGCCGTACTCCCCGCCGCCGGGCGCCGCCGCCAGGCGCTCGCCGACCTCGCGCTGGGCCATCGCGACCCACAGCTCCACGCCGGGCAGCTCCTCGATGCTGCGCAGCAGCACCCCCGCCGCGATCCCGTAGGGCAGGTTCGCCACGACCTTGCCGGGCGCCGGGTGCAGCGCGGCGAGGTCGATGCGCATGGCATCGCCCCAGTGCGCGCTCACGTTCGGGTGCGGATCGGTCGCGTCCAGCAGCGCCTCGCGCAGGCGGGTGTCGACCTCGATGACGTGCACGTGCAGCGCCCGCTCGGCCAGGTGCTCGGACAGCACGCCCAGACCTCCGCCGATCTCCAGGACGACGTCGCGCTCGGCGTCGAGCTCCGCCGCACGCTCGATCACCCCGAGGATGTTCGAGTCGATCAGGAAGTTCTGGCCCAGCTCGCGATCGGGGCGGATGCCGAAGCGGCGCATCCGCCGCAGGCTGGGCTGGGCCGGGCTCGGCTGGGCGGGAGCGTCCGCCATGAGCCTCATCACCAGCCGAACACGCGCGCCGCGTTGCGCTCCACGATCGCGTCCAGCTCGTCCAGGCTCACGCCCCGCAGCTCCGCCACGAACGCGGCCGTATACGCCACGAACGCCGGCTGGTTGCGCTGCTTGCGCACCGCCTGGGGGGTCAGGTACGGGGCGTCGGTCTCGACCAGCAGCCGCTCGTCGGGCACTTCACGCGCGGCGGCGGCGAGATCGGCGGCGCTTTTGTACGTGACGTTCCCGGCAAACGAGATCGCGTACCCGCGCTCCAGGCACTCCTGCAGATGCTCGGGCATCGAGAAGCAATGGATCACGACGCCCAGTCCCTGAGCTTCGGAGCCGAGCTGGGCGAGCGTCTCGGCGGCCGCCTCGCGCGAGTGGATCGTCAGCGGCAGACCGGTCTCGCGCGCGAGCCGTATGTGCGCGGCGAACGCCCGCTCCTGGTCCGCGCGCGGAGCTCCGTCGCGGTAGAAGTCCAGGCCCGTCTCCCCGATCGCCAGGCAGCGCGGGTGCGCCGCCAGCGCGCGCAGCTCCGCCTCCTCGGCGTAGTCAAACCCCGTCGTCGAGTTGGGATGGCGCCCGACCGCCGCATACACCTGTGGGAACGCCTCGGCCGCCGCGAGCGCCGCGCGGCTGGACGCACCGTCGGTGCCGATCGTCAGCATCCGCGTCACGCCGACGGCATCGGCCGCGGCGACGAGCTCCGCGTCGGAGGGCTCGCACAGGTCCAGATGGGTGTGACTGTCGATCATGCCCTCACGCCGCCTTGGCGGCGTCGCTCTTGGGAAACAGCGGCTCCAGCTGCGCCACGCGCCCGACGGCGCCGGCGCCCAGTCGCGCACCGGCGAGCGCGACATCCGGAGCACCGAGTGCCGCCAGCAGCTTCTCCGTGCTCGCCGGCAGGTACGGCCACAGCAGCACCGACACGACCCGCAGCCCCTCGACCAGGGTGCCCAGCACGCGGTCCAGATCGTCCGCCCGCGACTCGTCCTTGGCGAGCTGCCACGGCGCCTGCTCCTCGACGTAGCGGTTCAACCGGCGCACGCGCTGCCAGATCTCGTCGAGGGCGACCGTCAGCTCGGTGCGGTCGATCAGCTCGGACACGCGCTCGGCCAGGCTGTCGAAGTCGCTGGCGAGCACCGGATCGGGCTCCACCGCCGGCACGAGTCCGTCGCGGTAGCGCCCGACCATCGCCAGGGTGCGGCTGGCGAGGTTGCCCAGCTCGTTGGCCAGCTCTGACTCGTAACGCTGCTCGAACGCGGCGCTCGAGACCGACCCGTCCTGGCCGAAGGGCACGTCGCGCAGCAGGTAGAACCGCAACGCGTCCGCGCCGAAGCGCTCGATCGCCGCGAACGGATCGAGCACGTTGCCCAAGGACTTGCTCATCTTCTCGCCGTCCATCAACAGATACCCGTGCACGAACACGCGCCCGGGCAGCTCAATCCCGGCGGCCATCAGCAGCGCGGGCCAGTAGACGGCGTGGAAGCGCAATATGTCCTTGGCGATCACATGACAGTCGGCGGGCCAGAACCGCTCCGTCAGGTCGGCGCCGGGGGTGGCGTAGGACAGGGCCGAGTAGTAGTTCAGCAGCGCGTCGAACCACACGTAGAACACGTGCTCGTCATCCCACGGCACCGGCACTCCCCACGTGAGCTTGTGCCGTGTCAGCGGCACGTCGCGCAGGCCCGAGCGGATGAACGACAGCGCCTCGTTGTAACGGGTGCGCGGCGCGACCCATCTCTCTCTCCCCCCTCTCCCCGTCCGTGTCCATCCCCATACAGTCGTTCCAGGGGCTCCTGAAACGAGGACAGCTTGAAGAAGTAACTGTCCTCCTGCTCGCGCGTCAATTCGATGTGGTGGATCGGACAGCGGTTGCCCTCCTCGATCTCGTTCTCTGCCTTGAAGTCAGCACACCGGGGGCAGTAGGAGCCCTCATAGGTCCCCTCATACACGAACCCGTTGTCTCTCACCCGAGCCAGGACCTCCTGCACGACGGCGATGTGCTGGGAGTCGGTCGTGCGGATGAAAAAATCGTTCGACGCGTCGATCTGCGGCAGGAGCGCCTTGAAGCGCTCGGCGTTTTTGTCTGCCAGCTCCTGAGGCTCCACGCCGAGGGCGTGCGCGGCGTCGGCGACCGGCTCGCCGTGCTCGTCGGTGCCGGTCAAAAAGAACACCTCCTCGCCGCGCTGTCTGTGGTGACGGGCCAGCACGTCGGCGGCGATCGTCGTATACGCGTGCCCGAGATGGGGCGCCGCGTTGACGTAGTAGATCGGGGTGGTCACGTAGTAGGACATGCTGATCCCAGGCTACTGCTCACCGCGAGCGAGCTCCCGGTACAGCTCGTTCGTCCCGACCCCCGTCAGCTTCGCCACGACCCGCGCCGCGCGTCGCGGCTTCGCGCCTGCCCGCACCAGCTCGCGCACCGCTTCGATCGCCTCCTCGTGCCGTAGGTGGGTGGGACCCGATCCCGCGGGGCCTGACCCGGCCGCGCCGATCACGAGCACGATCTCCCCCCGCGGCGGGCTCTGTGCGTAGTGCTCGGCCAGCTCGGAGGCGCTGCCGCGGCGGACCTCCTCATGGAGCTTGGTCAGCTCTCGGCATACGGCCACCGGCCGCTCTGGATCGAGGCCGGCCAACACCACCAGCGTGGCGCCGAGACGCCGTGGAGACTCGTATGCAACCGTCGTCACTTCGTCCCCCACCAGCAGGCGCTCTAGCTCCGCCCGCTTACGGGGCAGGAACCCCACGAACCGCCAGCGATCGACCGGAAGACCCGACGCGACCAGCGCGACCACCGCCGCGCTCGGCCCCGGCAGCACCTCGATCGGCAGCCCCTCCTGTATGCACTCCTGCACCAATGCGTACCCCGGATCTGACACAAGCGGCGTGCCCGCGTCGCTGACCATCGCCACCATCTCTCCCGCGCGCATCCGCGCCGTCAGCTCGCGTGCGCGCGCGTGTTCGTTGTGCTCGTGCAGGCTGACCAGCCGCGCCGCGTCGATGCCGTGGCGATCGAGCAGGATTCGGGTGTGCCGTGTGTCCTCGCACGCCACCACGTCGGCGTTTCTGAGCGCATCGAGCACGCGCAGCGTCACGTCGTCGAGGTTGCCGATCGGCGTGGGGCACACGAGCAATCTCCCGTGCGCCGGCGATCGAACCGGAGGGTTATCGGCGCTCATCTCGCAACTATAGGTTCCGGCCCGGGTTCCGGCCCGCGCCCGGCCGACCTCTCGACGACGCCATTCAAGGCCCCGATCGTCACGCCAGTCACGCCATCGACACCACCCGTCCCAGCACCGCCCAATGCCCACCGAGCCCGATCAGCCCCCCCAGTACACCCGCTACCGCGCCGGCCGGCGCCTGAGCCCGCGGCGCGAGGACGCGGATCTGCTCGACCCGCTCAGCGCCGAGCGCGCCCGTGCCGCCAGGCCGCGACGGGGATGGCGGGAGCGGATCACCCCCAAGCTGGTCATCCTCGGCCTGCTCGGCCTGATCGCCGCGTGGCTGGCGCTGTCGCTCGTGCTGTTCCTGATCAGCTCCCACTTCGAGCGCACCTCCCTGCCGGGCAACGTCGCGAGCGCGCTCGACCCCGCCGGGTACCCGCTGACCTCGGTCAACAACATCCTCGTGCTGGGCTCCGACCGCCGTCAGAAGAGCTCGAAGGAACCGGGCGCCGAAACCACGGGTTACGGGCGCTCGGACACGATCATGCTGATCCGCACCGGCGGCGGGCACTCCGCGCGCCTGTCGATCCCGCGCGACACGGTCATCGAAATCCCAGGGTACGGCCTGCAGAAGGTCAACGCCGCCCACGAGATCGGCGGACCGGCGGAGTCGGTCGCGGTGATCAAGAACTGGCTCGGCATCCCGATCAACCACGTGGTGGAAGTCAACTTTGAAAACTTCCCCGCCCTGATCGACGCGATGGGCGGCGTCACCTACGCCGGTGGCTGCATCGTCTCGCTGCTCGACGGCGGCTTCAGCCGGGGCGGCTTCACCCTGCGCCTGCCCGCCGGCACCCACCACCTGAACGGCAAGCAGGCGCTGGCGCTGGCGCGCGCCCGCGAGAACCTGTGCGCTCCGGGCGAGACCGACATCCAGCGCGAGGAACACCAGCAGGCGCTGTTCACCGACATGAAGTCCCAGCTGCTGTCCGTGTCGAGCTTCCTGCGCCTGCCCTGGATCGCCTGGAACGCCCCGCCGGCGATCATCTCTGACATGAGTGGTCCTGAACTGCTCGGGATGTTCGCGACGCTGGCCGTCACGGGAACGCCCCCCACGCATGTGCTCAAGCCGACCGGGCAGATCGCCCTTCCCAGCGGCGAGGAAGGCCTGACGATCTCCGCATCCGCGCGCCGCGCGGACGTCGCGCGCTTCATGGCCGGCTGAGCCCCCGACTCGAGCGCCCACGGCGCCCCGCCACGGCGCCCCGCCGGGGCGCCCCGCCGGGGCGGATGGGGAGCTCAGCTCTTGGCGGCGACCGGCTTGGGCTGCTCTGACTTCTTGGAGTCGGTGGCGCCCGACTCGGTCTTCGCCTTGGTCTCCGAGCCGGAGGAGTCCTTCCCCTGCGGCTTCGAGCCGTCGTCGGATGACTGCTTAGATCCCTCTGCAGCCGCGGCGTTCTCGCGCTGGCGGCGGCGGGTGCCGTAGTCGGTGTTGTAAAAGCCCTTGCCCTTGAAGTGCACCGCCGGCGCATGCAGCACCCGCTGCACCGGCACACCGGTCTCGGGATCTTGAGTCAGGGAATCGTCGCTGAAGGACTGCACGATCTCGAACGTGCTCCCGTCAGGGCGCTTGTACTCGTAGATTGGCATCCTCCCGGATTATAAGAGGCGTCCATCTAGTCTCATGCTTTCCAGATTGCGTACGACTATAGTAATACCCACTTTTTTTGCGAATACTTCGCCCCGCCGTCTTTATCCCTCGGCCACAACTCGGTCACACCTCGGCCACACCCCGGCCACACCTCGGCCACACCTCGACCACACCCCGGCCACACCTCGACCACACCTCCGCCACACCCCGGCCACGCTTCGGGCTGACCCGCGTCACGATTGGTCGCTAATCCGCCAGCAGCGCCCGCGCGCAGGCGATCCCGGCCGCGACGGTCGCCTCGAAGTCGCGCTCGGGCTCGGTCAGCATCCGCAGCGCGAACCCGTCGCCGAGCGCGAACAGGATCTCCGCGACCGTGTCGGGCTCGGCGTGCAGCTTCACGACGCCGTCGCGCTGCGCGCTCGCCAGCATGCCCGCGACCTGTTCGCGGGTGCGCCGCATCAGCTCGGCGTACTCGGCCGCGATGTCCTGGTTACGTCGCGAGAGCGTGAACAGCTCGAACATGAGCGTCACGAAATCGGGATCCTCGCGCACGGTCTGCTGCAGGTTGCGGGCCATCAGCCCGATGAACGCCTCAGCCGTACGCGCCCCCGCGAGCTGGCGCTCGAGCAGCTCCATGCGCAGCTCGCAGTCGCGCCTGACCGCCTCGACGAGCAGCTGCTCCTTGGTGCCGAAGTAGTAGTGCAGCAGCCCCCGCGACACGCCCGCCTCGCGCGCGACGTGGTCGAACGTCGAGCCCGCCGTCCCGCGGCGCGCGACGCTTGAGCGCATCGCCTCGACGATCCGCTGCGCCTTCTCGCCCTCCGCGATCCGGCGCGTCTTGCGCACATCGGCAACCCCCGCGCGCGGCTTGCGCACAGGGGCACCTCTCGCGTGCGGCCTCTGCACGGCGGCAACCCCCGCGCGCGGGTTCGTGCCCTCGGCGGTCGCCGCCATCTCGGTGCTGTCCGTCCTCAGGAGGCCGGTGCGGGCTCGGGCGCGGGCTCCACCGGAGCCGTCGTCGAGCTGTACTCGAACTCGTCCTCGGCGCCGAACAGCAGGTCGAGCACCTTTCCGCGCAGGTCCTCGCTGAGCGCCAGCGCCAGCACCCCGGCGATCGCCAGCAGCGCCAGCTTGCGGCCGAGCCCGCCGCCGCGACGGCGCCGCCGGGCCTTGCGCGGGGGCTCGCGCAGGGTGTTCGCGGCGTTGCGCAGCGCGCTTGCCGCCTCGCGCAGCTCCTTCTGGAGCTTGCGATCCTCGAACAGCGCCGTGCTCGCCGGCTTGCCGTTGCTCATGCGCCCGTACGCGCTGCGCGCCGCGCCATACGCGGCGATCAGGCTTCCGCGGAGCTCCTCGTCCTCGATCAATCGCTCGATGTACCGGTTGCGCCGCGCAGCGCGCGCCGCCTCGCCGGCCTTGCCGAATCCACCACTGCCGCTGCCACTACGATCTTTCGCCGCCATCTGGGCCACCGCCTCTGCTTGGAGCTTTGCCGATCGTCTCCAAATATACCCCCATGATCGCCTCCGAGCGCATGCGGTGGATCCTCCCGCGCCGGCGAGCACCCCGACGAGGACCCTCAGGCGCCCGGCGGCTGCGGCCGCGCAGGCGCCGTCGCCGCGGTGACGGCGCCCAGCACGGCGTCGTATCGGCGGCGCACGTCCTCGCGGTCGGCCTTCTCCGGCACCGACTCCTCGCTGCAGCGCAGGATCATGTCGGCCTGCTCGACGAGCAGCTCGCGCTGAGCCTGAGTGCTCGTATGCGCCATCACCTTCGCGAGCCCGTCGAGCTGGCGGATCATCACGGCCGGCATCCCACGGCTGGCCTGGCGGATCTTGTCGTGCGCGCGCTCGACGAGCCGGTCGAAGCCGATCGTGACGGTGATCACGCACAGGTGACCCGACGCGTCGCGATGCACGGTCGCCGGCCGCCAGCGATCGGCGATCTTGCACAGCCCATCGCCGAGCCAGTCGATGCAGGCCAGCGCGGTGAAGGTGTCGTTGACCGCGGGCGAGAGCGCGCGGATGGCGATCTCCACGAGCTGATCGACAGCGAAGGAGAGATCCTGCGTGAGGGTCCTGTGCGGGCCCGTGGCGTGCGCGCCGCCGAGCGCTCGCGCGACGCCGGGCGCGGCGGCGGCCGGCCATACGTCCGCCAGGGGCTGGCCCTCGACGACGAAGTGGCCGGGGCGGTGCAGCAGGCGGATCACCGCGTGGCTCCCGCCGGCGATGTCGACCAGAGTGCTCATGCTCACGTACTGCAGGTAGCCGCTGCCGGGCGCGCGGACGACGCCGCTGTCCTCGTCGAGTCGCACGAGCATCTCCGACAGCGACGGTCCGGTCTTGGGGCCCGCGCCGGCGGAGGTGAGCGCCACTTCGGTCTCGATCGCCCCCGCAAGGTCGCCGGCGATGCTGGCGATGACCTGCGGCAGTTGGATCGACTTGGCGATGTGATCGATAAACAGGACGAGCACCGCGACGTCCAGGACGACCAGCACCATCGTGACCGTGATCGACACGTGCGGGACGAATTCGCCGTGACTGCCGGGCCCGATGCAGACGAGCGCAAGGATCGCGTAGACGAACGTCGCCACGAAGCTTCCGAGCGTGAGCTGGGTGATCCGGTCGCGGATGAAGTTGCGCAGCATCCGCGGCCCGAACTGGGTGGAGGCGAGCGTCAGCGTCACGATCGTGATCGAGAACACGAGCGTCACCACCGTGATCACCGCCGCCGCGATCGCGGTCAGGATCTGCCGGGCGGCGTCGGCGGTGCCGCTGATCACAAACGACGGCAGTCCCACCGTTCCGTCGTATGCGGCCCGGTCCAGCGCGTAGGTTCCAGCGAAGAGCGCGACCGCGAGCACGATCTCGACCGTCGGCACCAGCCACAGGTTCGTGCGCAGCGCCTCGCGTCGCCAGGCGGACGGGAGGGGAGTCCGCGATCTCATCGCGGTTCAGGATATGTGGAGCGGGGGCGGAGGTGGTACCCGGGCCGCATGCGGCCCGGGTCGGTGGCGCGCATGCGCGCCACCGCCGTTGGCGCATGCGCCAACGGAAGACGGGCCGCATGCGGCCCGTCACGGGTCCGCACATGTGCGGACCCGCGGGTCGGCGCATGCGCCGACCACGAACCGCAAGAACTACATGTGCAGCGCCGCCTGCTCCTGAGCTGAGGGGAACGCCCAGGCGGCCCGCGTGCGGCGCTCCTGACGGAACACGAACCGCAGCTGCTGCGGCGGCTTCAGCTGGGCCTCGTTCGGGCGAAACGTCGCGCACGGCTCGTCGAGGTCCAGCGCGCAGAGGAGGTTGCGCCTGAAGAAGCAGTCATCGCAACTGACCTTCACCGCCCGCTTGCTCTGCTTTCTCTGCACGTGCCCCCCGATGGAGTGATGGAGTGGATTGAACGGACCGACCGCGGCCATGATCGCACGGCCGGACATGCCCGCTCGGGGGCCAATCCGCAAATCGCAGAGAAAACCGATTCCTACCCGGAAACACCCGATTTCAAGTCACTTTCTCGTGACAATCTCCGTGTATTGGCCGCACTTTGCGGCGATCCGATGCTCGCGCCGTCATGATCTGGATGACATGCGCATCCTCGTCACCGGCGCCAGCGGCTTCGTCGGCTCGCGGCTCATCCCGCGGCTGCTCTGCGACGGGCACGACGTCCGTGCGCTCGCGCGCGACCCTGCTCGGGTCGATGTGGCGCAGATCATGTCCGACCTTGGGCCCCAGATCATGTCCGACCTTGGGCCCCAGATCATGTCCGACCTTGGGGGCGTTAACGCGCGGGCACACACGCGCGCGCGCACCGCCGCCGACCGAGTAGACATTCTCACCGCGGACGTCCTCACCGGCCAGGGGCTCGCCGACGCGCTGCGCGACGTCGAGGTCGCCTACTACCTGATCCACTCGATGGAGCGCTCTCCATCCCCGGGCGAGAACGTCAGGGGCGGGCGGGCCACTCCATTTCCCGAGCGCGAGCGTGTCGCCGCCGAGAACTTTGCCGCGGCCGCCGCGACGGCCGGAGTGCGCCGGATCGTTTACCTCGGAGGTCCCACCGCGAGCTGGATCCCCGCCGGCGTGTGCGCCGGCGCCGGGCTCTCACCCCATCTGTCCAGCCGCGCCACGGTCGAGCGCATCCTGCGCGAGGCCGTCCCGGACACCGTCGCCCTGCGCGCGTCGATCGTGATCGGGGCGCGCTCGCGCTCGTTTCGCTTTCTCGTGCGGCTCGTCGAGCGCATGCCCGTGCTCACACTGCCCGCCTGGCGCTCGCATCGCACACGGCCGATCGACGCGCGCGATGTCACCGGCATGCTGGCCGCGGCGGCGACCGTCACCGCAATCGCCGGCAGATCGCTGGACGTGGGCGGGCCGGACATGCTCAGCTACGGCGAGATGATCCGGCGCATCGCCGAGCTGATGATGCTGCCGCGCCCCGCCGTCGGGCTGGGTGTGAATGCCACGGCGCTGACCGCGCGCGTCGCGGCCGCGATCGCCGCGGAGGATCCCGAGCTGGTGAGCGCGCTGATGGGAAGCCTGCAGACCGACCTGCTGCCCGGCGGGCCTCACGGCCGCTCACACCTGCGCGCCGCCGAGCTGCTGGGGGTCGACCTGCACTCCTTCGACGCGGCCGTCGAATGCGCGTTGCGCGAGTGGGAATCGGTCGAGGAGCTCGCGGCGCGATGAACGTCTCCAGACGGTGAAACGGTGAGCCTCGTCACCGCATCCATCCACATCGACGCTGCACCAGCGGAGGTGTGGAAGCTGGTCATGGACCCCGAGCGGCTCGGCGACTGGGTCACGATCCACCGCGGGCTGGGACGTGTGGACGGCGGGCCCGCGCGCGTCGGCTACCGGATGGATCAGCACATCCATCTGCGTGGTGTCAGCCTCAACGTTCGCTGGACGCTCGTGGAGTGCGATCCCTGCACGCACGCGGTATGGGAGGGTCGCGGTCCCGCGCGCTCGCGCGCCCACACCGAGTATCTGCTCGCGCCCGAGCGCGGTGGCACGCGCTTTGACTACCGCAACGAGTTTCATCCACCGCTCGGCCCCCTCGGCGCGATCGTCAGCAGGGCGCTGGTCGGGGGGATGCCCGAACGGGAGGCCACGCACACGCTCGATCGCCTGCGCGCTCATTTTGCGTGAGGCGTTTTTGCCTGCCCGCGATTTTGCAGAGCATCTGCCTGCCAATGGTGTAGGGTGAGATCAGATCGATGTGATTTAGATCACATTTACACTAGTGAAGAGGATTAGACCGTGACCGACTTCCTTGATGACAAGCGCCGAGAGATCACCGCCCGGCTGAACGAGCTGGGTCCGCTGGTTGACGAGTACAACCGCCTCACGGCGGCCGCTTCGGCACTGGAGGGAATCGGCGGAGCGAGCGTCGCCGCGGCCGCGGCCGCTCCCAGTCGCCGTGGACCCGGGCGCCCGCCCGGCTCCTCCAGCAAAACCGCCACCATTGCGACGGCCGCACCCGCCAAAAAACGGGGTCGCCCCCCGGGACGTCCCAAAAAAGTGGGCCGGCCCAAAACCAAAAAAGTGGGACGCCCGCCGGGACGCCCCAAAGCGCCAGCCGCCACGGCGGCCCCCGCTGCCTCCGCCGCCGCCGCCACCACCACCACCACCGGACGCCGGCGCGCCGGACGGCGCAAAGGCAGCGGCACGCGTGCCGCGCAGGCGCTGAGGCTCGTGCGGGGACAGCCCGGCATCACGATCCCCGAGCTCGCGGCGAAGATGGGCATCAAGCAGAACTACCTCTACCGCGTGCTGCCCGCGCTCGAGCAGGAAAACAAGATCAACAAGCAGGGTCGCGGCTGGCACCCCAAGTCCTAGGCTCGTCGCCCCTGGCGGCGTCCTCGATCCCTCGTGTACCGATCACCGATCGGAGATCAAATGCGATCTCCGATCGGCCAGCCGGGATCTCCGATCGGCCAGCACGCCACGCTCACTGCGTCCTGGCCAGGAACGACGATCCGTCGGATTGACAGGCTAGCCTCAACGACTCCGGTCACGAAAGGGCGCGGCTTATGCCGCGCCCTTTTCTTTCTCCATCTATCTCCCTCTCTCCCTCCTCCTCTCTCCTCTCCCTCCCCTCTCTCCGATCCCCGTATCTCGATCTCTCTCGATCCCGGACCCCCGCTCCCGGACCTGGCGAGAGCGGTCAGATCAGGCCCAGATCGGAGACCGCGTCCCGCTCGCCGACCAGCTCCTGCACGGAGGCGTCGATGCGCGCGCGGGAGAAGTCGTCGAGCTCAAGACCCTGCACGATCGACCACTCGCCATCCGCGCACGTGCACGGAAACCCGCAGATCAGACCCTCTGGGATGCCATACGAGCCGTCGGAGCAGACGCCCATCGACACCCAGCCGCCATCGGTGCCGGCGACCCAGTCGCGGACGTGATCGATCGCGGCGTTCGCCGCCGACGCCGCCGATGAGGCGCCGCGCGCCTCGATGATCGCCGCGCCGCGCTTGCCGACGTTCGGCAGGAAGTCGTTTTCGATCCACGCCTGATCGTCGACGGCCGCCGCCGCCTGCTCGCCGCGCAGGAGGGCGTGGAACAGGTCGGGGTACATCGTCGGCGAATGGTTGCCCCACACACCCATGTTGGATACATCGGTGACGGGGACCGCCAGCTTGGTGGCCAGCTGGGCGACCGCGCGGTTGTGGTCGAGGCGCATCATCGAGGTGAACCGCTCGCGCGGGACGTCGGGCGCGTTGCTCATCGCGATCAGGCAGTTCGTGTTGGCGGGGTTGCCGACCACCAGCACCTTCACGTCGGGGGCCGCGACGGCGTTCAGCGCCTTGCCCTGGCCCGTGAATATCTCGCCGTTGGCGCTCAGCAGCTCGGCGCGCTCCATGCCCTTCGTCCGCGGTCGCGAGCCGACGAGCAGGGCGACGTTCGTGGAATCGAAGGCGTCCGCCGGATGGTCGTGCAGGTCCACGCCGGCCAGCAGCGGGAAGGCGCAGTCGATCAGCTCCATCGCCACCCCCTCCAGCGCTCCCATCGCCTGCGGTATCTCCAGCAGCCGCAGATCCACCGGCTGCTCGGGGCCGAGCAGCTGCCCGGAGGCGATGCGAAACACGATGCTGTATCCGATCTGTCCGGCGGCGCCGGTCACGGTGACTCTGACTGGTGGCTTGCTCACTGATTCATCTCCCTTTTTAGGTTCTCGTCGATCGAGCCCAGGAACTCCTGCGTCGTCTGCCACTCCTGCTCTGCTCCGATGAGCAGCGCGAGGTCCTTGGTCATCTTCCCGCTTTCCACCGTCTGCACGCACACACGCTCGAGCGTCTGCGCGAACTCGCTGACCGCGGGCGTATCGTCCATCCGCCCGCGCGCCTGCAGGCCGCGCGTCCACGCGAAGATCGAGGCGATCGGGTTGGTCGAGGTCGGCTTGCCCTGCTCGTGCAGCCGGTAGTGACGGGTGACGGTACCGTGCGCGGCCTCGGCCTCGACCGTCGAGCCGTCGGCGCTCATCAGCACGCTCGTCATCAGCCCCAGCGAGCCGAACCCCTGCGCGACCGTGTCGGACTGCACATCGCCGTCGTAGTTCTTGCACGCCCACAGATACCCCCCCTCCCACTTCATGCAGGCGGCGACCATGTCATCGATCAGCCGGTGTTCATAGGTGAGGCCGGCGGCCTCGAACTCGGCCTTGAACTCGCTGCTCGTACACCTCGGCGAACAGGTCTTTGAAGCGCCCGTCATAGCTCTTGAGGATCGTGTTCTTGGTCGACAGATACACCGGATAGCCGCGGTCCAGCCCGTAGCGCATCGACGCGCGCGCGAAGTCGCGGATCGAGTCGTCGAGGTTGTACATCGCCATCGCAATCCCCGGGCCGGGGAAGTCGAACACGTCCAGCTCGATCGGCTCGCCGCCGCCGGATGGCGTGTAGGTGAGCATCAGCTTGCCCGCGCCTGGAACAACCAGATCGGTGGCGCGGTACTGGTCGCCGAACGCGTGACGGCCGATCACGATCGGCTTCGTCCATCCGGGCACCAGTCGCGGGATGTTGGAGATCACGATCGGCTCGCGGAAGATCACGCCGCCGAGGATGTTGCGGATCGTGCCGTTGGGCGATTTGTACATCTCGTGCAGCCCAAACTCCTGCACCCGCGCCTCGTCGGGGGTGATGGTGGCGCACTTGACGCCGACCCCGTGCTCCTTGATCGCTTCCGCCGCTTGCACGGTGATCCGATCGCGCGTGGAGTCGCGGCTCTCGATCGAGAGGTCGTAACGCTTCAGCTCAACATCCAGATACGGCAGGATCAGCTGATCCCTGATGAACGACCAGATGACGCGGGTCATCTCGTCGCCGTCGAGCTCGACTACGGGGTTCTGCACCTTGATCTTGGTCATATGCTCGTCCTTGGGGGGTCTCGGAACGGTGGCGGTCTGGGAACTGTCGCCGGGCGGGCGATGCTATCGCGGGCGGGCGAACCGGCGGGCGGACACCGCGGGCGAGAGCGAGCGAACACCACGGGCGAGGGCGAGCCGATACCGCGGACGGGGGCGGGCGGGGTATCCTGTACCCGATGGCCACGATGCCCAGGACAGCGACCGGTGAGAGCAGCGCGCCATGGCGCACGCACGAGGTGCTCAACCAGCCCCCGCCGCTTGATGCCCGCAACGTGTTCGCCGACAACACGCCCCTGCTCGAGGCCACCGAGCGCGAGGGCGCCTCCTGGGCGCTTGAGCGCGCGAGCGCGCTGGGCGAGCTGATCGGCGAGGCGGATGGGCCGCAGCTCCTGTGGGGCCGGCAGGCGAACGAGAACCGGCCCGTGCTGCACACCCACGACCGCTACGGGCATCGCATCGACGAGGTCGAGTACCACCCCGCCTGGCACCAGCTGATGGCGCTCGGGGTCGAGCACGAGCTGCACGCGCTGCCCTGGCGCGAGACCGACCGGCCCGCGCCCCATGTGGCGCGCGCCGCCCTCTACATGACCGCGATGCAGGCCGAGGCCGGCTTCTGTTGCCCGATCACGATGACGTTCGCGGTCGTCCCGGCGCTGCGAGCCCAGCCCGAGCTGGCGGCCGAGTGGGAGCCTCTTGTGACCGCGACCACCTATGACCCGCGCTCGATCCCCGCCGCAGAGAAGGGCTCGGCGATCGCGGGCATGGCGATGACCGAGAAGCAGGGCGGCTCGGACGTGCGCGCCAACACAACGGTGGCACATCCGTGCAACGGCGGCGGCGGGGGCGGCGGCGCGGAGTACGAGCTCACCGGGCACAAGTGGTTCTGCTCGGCGCCCATGTCCGACCTGTTCCTCGTGCTGGCCCAGGCGCGGTCCCCGGGCGGCGCCCCCGAGGGGCTGTCGTGCTTTCTGATGCCTCGCATCCTGCCCGACGGCACGCGCAACGCGATGCACATCCAGCGCCTGAAGGACAAGCTCGGCAACCACTCCAACGCCTCCTCGGAGATCGAGCTACACGGCGCGTGGGCGCGCATGGTCGGCGAGCCCGGCCGCGGCGTGCGGACGATCATCGAGATGGTCGGCCACACCCGCCTGGATTGCGTGATCGGCGCCGCCGCGGGCATGCGCGCGGGGGTCGTGCAGGCCATCCATCACGCCGCGCACCGCTCGGCGTTCGGCAAGCCGCTGATCGACCAGCCGCTGATGGCCAACGTGCTTGCCGACCTGTGTCTGGAGTCCGAGGCGGCGACCGCGCTCGCGATGCGCCTGGCACGCGCGTATGACGAAGCCGGCTGCCGAGGCGGGCGCCTGTAGCGACGAGCTCTCAGACGCACACCTGTTCAAGCGCCTGGCGACCGCCGTCGGCAAGTACTGGACCTGCAAGCGCGCCCCCAACCACGCGTTCGAGGCGCTCGAGTGCCTCGGCGGCACGGGCTACGTCGAGGAGTCGGGCATGCCGCGGCTGTATCGCGAGGCGCCGCTGGCCTCGATCTGGGAGGGCTCGGGCAACGTCATGAGCCTCGACGTGCTGCGCGCGCTCGTGCGCACGCCGCGCTCGCTCGAGGTGTTCCTGGGAGAGCTGAAGCTCGCGCAGGGCGCCGATCCGCGCCTGGACGCCCGCGTTGGGAAGCTGGAGTCGCAGTTCACCGGCGATCCCGCGACGCTCGAGTCACGCGCGCGCCGCGTGGTCGAGTCGATGGCGCTGTGCCTGCAGGGCTCGCTGCTCGTGCGCCACGCCCCCGGGGCGGTCTCCGACGCGTTCTGCGCCGCGCGCCTGGGCGGCGACGGGGGCCTGGAGTACGGGACGCTGCCCGCGGGCTCGGACTTCGAGGCGATCGTCGCCCGCAGCCGACCGCAGGCATAGGGGCCCGCGCCCACCGAGCCGGCGCCTACCATTGAAGTCATGATGCCGCGCACGAACTTCCAGCTCGCCCGCGTTTTCGGGATCAGGATCGGCGTGGGCGTCAGCTGGTTCGTGGTGCTGTTCCTGTTCGTCATATTCACAACGCCCTACTTCCACGAAGTGCTCGGCGGCGCCAACACGACGGCCTACCTGGTCGCGGTCGCCGTCGTGCTGTCGTTCTTTGCGTCGGTGATCCTGCACGAGCTCGGCCACGCGCTCGTCGCGCGGCGCAACGGCCTGTCGGTGGCCGGCATCGACCTGTGGGCGTTCGGCGGGCTGACGCGCATGCGCGAGGTCGCGAGCACGCCGGGGATGCAGTTCCGCGTGGCGATCGCCGGCCCGCTGGTGACGCTCGCGGTGATCGTCGCCTGCGCCCTCGCGGCCGGGCTGGCGGCGCCGGGAGGGCACTTCGCCGAAGTGGCGACCGGCAGCGCCAACATCCGCGCCACACCGGCGCTCGTGTGGCTGAGCTGGGTGGCGACGGTCAACGCGCTCGTGCTCGTGTTCAACCTGATCCCCGCGTTCCCACTCGACGGCGGCCAGATCGCCCAGGCGCTGATCTGGTGGCGCACGGGCGACCGCAACCGCGCCACGCGCTGGACGGGCCGCGCCGGGCAGGGGTTCGCGCTCGCGCTGGGCGCGCTCGGGCTGGTCGGGCTCGCGCGCGGGGAATCGTTCGGCCTGTTCACGATGGTGCTGGCGTTCATCCTCTACCAGGCGGCGAGCGGCGCGGTTGCGCAGGGCACGTTCGGGCAGCGCATCCAGAACATCACGGTCGCCGACATCATGGACCGCGAGCCCGTGACGATCCCCGCCGGGCTGAGCCTGCTCGACGCCCAGGAGCAGTTCTTCCTGCGCTACCGCTGGCCGTGGTTCGCCGTGGTCGATCCGGCGCGCCACTTCCTCGGCGTCGTGCGCGAACAGCGCGTCGAGGAGGAGATCGCCGCCGGACGCCCGGCGCTGCCCGTCGTGGACGTGCTCGAGCAGGACCTGCCGGTGCGGATCGCCGAGGATCAGCCGGTGGAATCGCTGCTGCGCAGCGAGGGTCTGGGGCGTCTGGGGGCGATGGTGGCGGTCGACGAGCAGGGCGTGCTGCGGGGCGTCGTGACCGTCGGGCAGCTGCGCAAAGCGCTGCGCCCGGCCTCGGCGGCGTGAGCGCGCGGTGAGGCGAGCGGGGGGGACGCGTCGCCGAGCGCCCCGCGCGTTATAGAGTCCCGGGTCGGGCGCCGTCAGCCCCCCACATCCTCCGAATCGATCCGCAGGGAGCCATGCCAGCACACGACGTACTGATCATCGGGGCCGGCCTCGCCGGCCAGCGCGCGGCGCTCGCCGCCGCACAGGAGGGCGCGAGCGTGGCGATCATGAGCAAGGTCCACCCCGTGCGCTCGCACTCGGTGGCCGCCGCCGGCGGCATCAACGCGGCGATCAGCGTCGACGACGACTGGCGCTCGCACGCCTATGACACGGTCAAGGGCTCGGACTTCCTGGGCGACCAGGACGCGATCGAGATCATGTGCTCGGAGGCTCCGGGCGAGGTCATGCACCTCGAGCACATCGGCGTGACCTTCCACCGCAACGAGCGCGGCGAGCTGGACCTGCGCGCGTTCGGGGGCGCCTCGATGAAGCGCACCGCCTACGTCGCGGACATCACCGGCCAGGCGATGCTGCACGTTCTGTACGAGCAGCTGATGAAGCACCACGAGACCGTCGAACGCTTCGAGGAGTGGTTCACGACCTCGCTGATCCTCGACGAGTCCGGCGCGTGCGCAGGCGTGATCGCGCGCGACGTGCGCAGCGGCAGGATGGAGGCGTTCACGGCCAAGAACGTGATCCTCGCGTGCGGTGGAGCCGGACAGGCCTACAAGCCGACGACCAACGGGCTGATCGTCACCGGCGACGGGATCTCGATGGCCTACCGGGCCGGCGCCCCGCTGATGGACATGGAGATGGTCCAGTACCACCCCACCTGCCTGGTCGAGACCGGCATGCTCATCACCGAGGGCGCTCGCGGCGAGGGCGCCCATCTGCTGAACTCAGACGGCGAACGCTTCATGCAGAAGTCGGCGCCGAACAAGATGGAGCTCGCCTCGCGCGACATCGTCTCGCGCGCCGAGCAGATCGAGATCAACGAGGGCCGCGGCGTCGGCCCCGGCGGCGCGGGGATCTACCTCGACGTGACCGTGGTGCCGCGCAAGCGCACGCTGGAGGCGCTGCGCGAGATCGTCAACCTCGGCCGGGACTTCGCCGGTGTGGACATCACCCGCGAGCCGATCATGATCCGCCCCGGCCAGCACTACATCATGGGCGGCGTCAAGACCGACGTCGACGGACGCACGCCGATCGAGGGCCTCTACGCCGCGGGAGAGGTCGCCTGCGTGTCGGTCCACGGCGGCAACCGCCTCGGCGCCAACTCGCTCCTGGACACGCTCATCTTCGGGCGCCGCGCCGGCGAACACGCCGCCGCGCGGGCCGCGAGCATGGGCCTGCCCAGCATCGACACCAACGCGCAGCTGCGCCGGGACATGGGGCTGATCGACACGATCATCGCGCGCCCCAGGGACGGCCGGCGCGTGTCGGAGATCAAGAACGAGCTCGGCGAGGCGATGAACCGCCACGCGGCCGTATTCCGCGACGAGGAGGGCCTGAGCAAGGCGCTGGAGACCGTCCATCGCCTCCGCGAGGAGACGGGCAAGGCCTGGATCGACGACCGCGGGACGGTCTTCAACCAGGACGTGCTCGGCGCGCTGGAGCTCGGCTTCATGATCGACTGCGCCGAAGCCACCGTGGTCGCCGCGCTCGAGCGCAAGGAGTCCCGCGGCGCCCAGTACCGCACCGACTTCCCCGAGCGCAACGACGAGGAATGGCTCAAGCACATCGACATCACGCTCGGCGTAAATGGAGATGCGGCGGGCGGGGTGGGTGGGCCTCAAATCAGCTACTCGCCCGTGACCTTCACGCAATGGCAGCCCGAGGCGCGGAAATACTGATGCCCTCCGATCTCTGCGCCCGTAACCGTCCCCTCCCACCGAGCAGGAGCGCCAACGATGGCTGAGATACACGACAGGCCGCCCGAGCAGTTCACGCTGCGGCTGCGCCGCTACAACCCCGAGTCCGGCGACGCGTCCTACTGGGACGAGCACACGGTCGAGCTCGAGCCCCACCGCTCGGTGCTCGAGGGGATCCTGCAGGCGCGCGACAAATTCGACGGCTCGATCGGGATCCGCTGCTCCTGCCGCCAGGCGATCTGCGGCTCGTGCGGCATCCGCGTCAACGGCGAGCCCTCGCTGGCGTGCCACACCCATCTCGACGCCGCCAAGGCCAGCTCGAGCGACGGCACGATCGAGATCGAGCCAATGGGCAACATGCCCGTGCTCAAGGACCTGATCGTGGACATGGACGCGGTGCACTGGAAGAAGGTCCAGCGCGTCACGCCGTGGCTGATCGCCCGACAGCCCGTGCCCGAGCGCGAGTACATCGCCCCGAAAGAGAGCATGGTCGACATCACCCAGACGATGGCCTGCATCCAGTGCGGCGCCTGCGTCTCAGACTGCCTGGCGATGGAGGTCGACCCCGGCTTCGTCGGCCCGGCGGCGCTGGCCAAGGCCTACCGCTTCGTGGGGGACCCGCGCGACTCCCAGCAGGACGTCCGCCTGCGCGACCTGGCCGAAGACCCGCAGGGGATCTACGACTGCACGCACTGCTTCAAGTGTGTGCAGGCCTGCCCCAAGGACGTCAACCCGATGGGCCAGATCATGCGCCTGCGCCGGATCGCCGGCTCAGACCAGCACATCGTCGATCGCAACAACGGCCACCGCCACGAGGCGGCAGTCACCACGCTGGTCAAGGACTACGGGTTGCTGCACGAGGCGGAGATGATTCCCCGCTCCTACGGCGGGAACTCGTGGTTCGGCAAGTTCCACCCCGCCGCCGGCCGGGAGCTGCTCGAGCTCGCTGCCGACCGTTATCAAGGGCATGCTGCGCGGGAAGATGAACCCGAAGATCGCAATATTCGGCCACAAGATCCCAAAGCCGGATCTGGACGCGGTGAAGGCGATCTACGACACCGTCGAGTCGCGCCCGCAGCGGTATGAGCTGAACCTGTATGTCACCGGATACGACGAAGACGACGAGCCCGAGCCGGTCCCCGCGGGCGAAGGGAGCGCAACGACATGAGAGTCGCCTACTGGCCCGGGTGCGTCAGCCGCGGGTTCACCCCCGAGCTGCACGGCTCGATGGCGAAGGTCGCGCCGCTGCTGGACATCGAGCTCATCGAGCTCGACCGCGCCAACTGCTGCGGCTGCGGGGTGATCGCCGAGCACAACCAGGAGCTCGCGGACACGCTCAACGCGCGCACGTTCGCGCTCGCACAGCAGGTGGATGGCGCGGAGCTGATGATGAACATCTGCTCGACCTGCCAGGGCGCCCAGGGCGAGTGCCAGGAGCGGTTGGACGCCAACGCCGAGTACCGCGCGCACGTCAACCAGACGCTCGCTCCCGAGGGTCTCTCGTATGAGAAGGGCCTGACGAACAAGAACTTCCTGTGGCTGCTGGTCGAGGAGATCGGCCTGGAGGACTTGAGCTCGCGGGTGCGCCGCCCGCTTACGAACCTGCGCGTGGGGCCGTTCTACGGCTGCTACATCGTGCGCCCCCGCGCGCGACTGGGCATCGACGCAGAGCACCCGCGCGACCGCTACCTCGAGCAGGTGATCGACGCGCTCGGGGGCACCGTCATCGAATACGCGGGCACGCGCAAGTGCTGCGGCTTCCCGATCATCACGATGAACAAGCAGGCCTCCCTCACGCAGGCCGGGCGCCACCTCGGCGACGCCGTGGACGCGGACGCCGACTGCCTGGTGACGCCATGCCCGCTGTGCCACCTGAACCTCGACCTCCAGCAGCCCGCCGCCGAAAGCGCGGTCGGGCGCGATCTGAACATGCCGGTCCTGCACCTGCCCCAGCTGGTCGGGCTCGCACTCGGGCTGGAGCCCAAGGAGCTCGGACTGCAGCGCCATGTGGTGAGACCGACCTCGGTGATCGATTGGTCCACCTCGGTCGTGGGCGCCGCGGCAGCGTAGGCTGCACCGGGTGAAGATCCTCACGGTCGTCGGGAACAGGCCGCAGCAATTGAGCGGGAAGGGGGCAGGCCCCCCTCCCGACCTCCCCCCGCGTCAGTCCAGGTCGCGCCCGTGAAGATCCTGACGATCGTCGGGAACAGGCCGCAGTTCATCAAGGCCGCCGCCGTGTCGGGGCCTCTGCGAGCAGAGCACGACGAGGTGCTGGTGCACACCGGCCAGCACTACGACGACGCGCTCTCGGCCGTGTTCTTCGACGAGCTGGGTCTCGCCGCGCCCGACCGCGAGCTGGGGATCGGCGGTGGGTCCAACACCTCCCAGACGGCGCGCATGCTCGCCGCGCTGGAGCCGCTGCTCGATGAGCTGAGACCTGACGCGGCGCTCGTGTACGGGGACACCAACTCCACGCTCGCGGGCGGCTTGGCCGCAGCGCAGGCCCACGTGCCGGTCGTGCACGTCGAGGCGGGGATGCGCTCGCATGACCGCGCGATGCCCGAGGAGCTCAACCGCGTCCTGACCGACCACCTCAGCGAGCTGCTGCTGTGCGCCTCGGACACGGCTGCGGCGAACCTGCGGGCCGAGTCGGTCGCCGGCCGCGTCGAGGTGGTCGGGGACGTGATGGTCGACGTCGCGCTGCGCCGCCTGCCGGGCGCGCGCGCCGACACGCGGACGCCCGCGAGGTACGGGGTGGAGCCGGGCGAGTACCTGCTGTGCACCGCGCACCGCGCCGGCAACGTCGATGACCCGGCGCGGCTGTCGATGCTGGTGGCGCTGCTGCGAGCGCTGCCGGGACCGGTCGTGTTCCCTGTGCACCCGCGCACGCGAGCGCGTCTGACGGATGCGGGACTGCTGGAGCAGCTGGCGGGCAGCGAGGGGGTGCGCCTGACCGAGCCGCTCTCCTACGCCGAGCTGAGCGCGCTGCTGTGCCAGGCGCGGGCGGTCGTGACCGACTCCGGGGGCATCCAGAAGGAGGCGTATCTTGCCGGGGTGCCCTGCGTTACCCTGCGCGCGAACACCGAGTGGGTCGAGACGGTCGACGCGGGCTGGAACACGCTCGTGGACCTCGACGCGCAGGCCGCGCTGGCGGCGTTGGAACGGGAGCCGCCGGCCGCTTCGGCGCCCGCCTCCGGGGGACCGAATCCCTATGGCGACGGGCACGCGGCCGAGCGCTGCGTGGCGGCGATCGGGACGCTGGCCTGATGGGCTCCGGGAACGGCGCCGGCAAACGGCCGGCCGTGCCGTCTGAGCGGCTGCCCCGCACGCCCCCGCCGGAGCCTGGGTCCGGCGCCGTGCGGCCGATCCGCGTGGGAGTCGCGGGGCTCGGCTACTGGGGGCCGAACCTGGCGCGCAACCTCGCCGCGATCGCCGGCTGCGAGCTAACGTGGCTGTGCGACTCCTCCGAGCCGGCCCGCGAGAAGCTGAGCAGGGCGCACCCGAGCGCGCGC
This sequence comes from uncultured Solirubrobacterales bacterium, assembly GCA_963808385.1. Taxonomy (GTDB): domain Bacteria; phylum Actinomycetota; class Thermoleophilia; order Solirubrobacterales; family Solirubrobacteraceae; genus Palsa-744. Next base: position 115,673 of record CAWEFQ010000017.1, read on the forward strand.
ACGGCGGCGGACCTGCAGGACCTGCTGGACGATCCCGAGCTCGACGCGGTCGTGCTGGCCACACCCGTGGCGACGCACTCCCAGCTGGCCGTGCGGGTCGCGCGGGCGGGCAAGCACTGCTTCGTGGAGAAGCCGCTGGCGACGAGCGCCGCCGACGCCCGGCTCGCCGTGGAGGCGGCCGAGCTGGCGGGGAAGACACTGATGGTCGGACACCTGCTCGAGTACCACCCGGCGGTGCACCGCCTCAAAGAGCTGCTCGACGGGGGCGAGCTCGGAGACCTGTACTACGTGTACGGCAACCGCCTGAACCTCGGCCAGCTGCGCGCCGACGAGAACGCGCTGTGGAGCCTGGGCGCGCACGACGTGTCGGTCGTGCTGGCGCTGATCGGCGAGGAGCCCGTGGAGTGTGAGGCACACGGGTCCTCCTACGTGCGCGAGGGCATCGAGGACGTCGTCTTCTGCTACCTGCGCTTCGGATCGGGCGCCGTCGCGCACCTGCACCTGTCGTGGCTGGACCCGCACAAGGAGCGGCGCATTACGGTCGTCGGATCCAAGCGCATGGCGACGTTCGACGACATGCAGATCGAGGGCAAGCTGACGGTCTACGACAAGGGCTTTGACGAGGACACCCGCTCGTGGGGAGAGTACATCGCCCGCTCGGGCGACATCTACTTTCCGCGCATCCCCAGCCTGGAGCCGCTGCGACTGGAGTGCGAGCACTTCATCGAGTGCGTCCGCACCGGTCAGACGCCGCGCTCGGACGGGCATAGCGGGCTGCGCGTGGTCGGGGTCCTTGAGCAGCTCCAGCGCTCGCTGGAGGAATGATCAGCAGACCCGGGAGGGGGCTTGGCGAGCCCGCCCGGGCCTGCCCGGGGCGGGCGGGCCCGCCAAACCTCAGCGAACCAGGATCGGCGGGCTGTAGGCCGAAACGTGGGCGCCGTCTGAGATCTTGACCAGCGCGCGGTAGACACCGGGGTGGCGAATGCGAACGATGCGGCTGAACCGCGACACGTTCGACGTGCCGGCCTTGACGACGGTGCCGCCCTCGTTGATCGAGTTGCCCGGCGCCAGCAGCTGGAAGCCGACGAGCGCGCCGACCTCCGCCGGAGCGACCGCACCGTACAGGCGCGCGTACCCGCGCCGGTGGGTGCGGGCCGCATGAAAGCTCACGCGCACCGCCACGCTCTCGAGCACCACCGGGCTCACCACAAGCGTGCCGCCGACCGTGACGACGCGCAGCTGGGCGTTTTCGAGCAGCCCCAGGTAGGGGAACGAGAACCCGCCGGCGCCATTCGTGACCTCGGGGTTGCCGACGGCGCGAAACCCGGCGAGGTAGGGAAACGGGTTGGATTCCAGCATCACCTCGTGGTTGGCGGCGCCCGTCCCCGACAGGTTGCCCTCGACGAGGAACGGATCGCCGAACACGACCGGGTTGGGCACGCCCGCGATCTGCACCGACAGCGGGACGCTGGCGGTTTTGAACGTGCGGTCCCCGCCGTTGGCCGTGCCCGCCGAGTTGACCGCCACGATCCGGTAGTGATAGGTCGTGCCGGCCTGCAGGCCCGTGATGGTCTGGCTGAGCCTGATCGAGATCGTCCCGTTGCCGGCCGGGGCGAGCGGCGTCTGCCCGCCGTAGCCGCTGGTGGTGCCGTACTGGAACACGTAGCCGGTGGCCAGCCCGTGCGGATTGACATGGCCGTAGGCGACCACCGTGGAGTAGGTCGCGTTCGAAGCGCCGGAGGTCGCGACGCTCGGAACCAGAGAGGCGCCCAGCGCGCCGGAGACGGGCAGCGCCAGCATCAGCGCGCTCGCGGCCAGCGCGAGCAGGACGACAAGCGGGCGCGGCCCCACCCGGGCGCCTGGAGGGAGCGTGCGAAGACAGGGGGTCATACCAGCTATATACCCGGTCGGCGGGCTAAGTCGCGGTCTCGTCCGACTACCGCGCGGCGCGGATCGCGCGGGCGGCGCGCGAGCACGGGATCGCGTGGGCGGGAACGGAATCGCATGCGCGACTACCGCGCATCGCGGGCCGCGAACGGCTGCTCGGGCACGATCGTGTCGGGGCCGGACAGATCGAACGCATCGTGCAGCGCGCGCGCCACTGCCTCGACGCGGTCGCGGGGGATGACGCAGGAGATCTTGATCGGCGAGGTCGAGATCATCTCGATGTTGAGGCCCTCGGCGGCGAGCACGGAGAACACCTTCGCGGCTACGCCCGGATGCGAGCGCATGCCCGCCCCCACGATCGAGACCTTGCCCATGTCCTCGTGGGCGATCAGCTCCGAGTAGGACTCGCCGGCGAGGGGCTCAAGCGCCGCGCGCGCGTCGCGCAGGTGCTCGCGGGGGACCGTGAAGGAGATCTCGGCCAGGCCGCCCGTGGAGGCGGGCACGTTCTGGTCGATCATGTCCACGTCCACGTCGGCGCCGGCCAGAGCCTCGAAGATGCCGGCGGCGACGCCCGGCCGGTGCCGGACCCCGAGCAGGACGACCATCGCCTCGGAGGTCGAGTGGGTGACGGCGGTGATGAGGGGACGCTCGGCGTGATCCATGCTCTCTCCTTCGGACACCACCACGGTACCGGGACCGTCCTCGAATGACGAGCGGCAGTGGATGCGCACGGAGTGGTTGCGCGCGTACTCGACCGAGCGCAGCTGCAGCACGCCCGCGCCCGAGGCCGCCATCTCGAGCATCTCCTCGAAGGAGACGACTCCCAGGAGGCGCGCGTCCGGCACGATGCGAGGGTCGGCGCTGAACACGCCGGGGACGTCGGTGTAGATCTCGCACACCTCCGCGCCGAGCGCCGCCGCAAGCGCGACCGCGGTCGTGTCCGAGCCCCCGCGTCCCAGCGTGGTGACGTCGCTGGAGCCACTCGACACGCCCTGAAACCCGGCCACGAGCACGATCCGATCCTCGTCCAGGGCGCTCATGATGCGATCGGCGCGCACGTCGACGATGCGCGCGCGGGTGTGCGAGGCGTCGGTGACGATCCCCGCCTGGGAGCCCGTCAGGGAGATCGCGCGGTGACCGAGATCGTGGATCGCCATCGCGCACAGCGCGCACGAGATGCGCTCGCCGGTGGACAGCAGCATGTCCATCTCGCGCGGGTCCGGCGCCGCGGAGACCTCCGCGGCCATCGCGATCAGCTCGTCGGTCGTGGAGCCCCTGGCAGACAGCACCGCCACGACACGCGCGCCGGAGTCGCGCCTGTTCACGATGCGACGCGCCGCGCGCCTGATGCGCTGGGCATCGGCGACGGACGTCCCGCCGAACTTCATCACAACGATGTCAGAGTTGGACATTCCTTGAGGCTACAAGGCCCTGCGTCCCGCGAACGCCTTGCCGAGGGTGACCTCATCGGCGTACTCCAGGTCCGAGCCGACCGGCAGGCCGCTGGCCAGGCGCGTGACCGTCAGCTCGGGGGCGCGCTCGCTCAGCTCGTGGGCGATGTGCAGCGCGGTGGCCTCCCCCGTGGTCGTCGGGTTGGTGGCGAGCACGACCTCCCGGACGGGCGGCTGCCCGGCGGCCGGGTCCACCACGCGCGCGTACAGCTCGGCGATCTTCAGGTCCTCCGGGTCGATCCCGTCGATCGGCGACAGCGCCCCGCCCAGCACGTGGTAGACGCCGGAGTACTCGTGCGTGCGCTCCATCGGGATCACGTCGCCCGGCTCCTCCACGACGCAGATCAGGCCGTGGTCGCGGCGGGTGTCCTGGCAGATGCGACAGCGCGCTTCGTCGGTCAGGTTGTAACAGACCTCGCACAGCCCGATCCGTTCCTTGACCTCGCGGATCGCGCCGGCCAGCGCGTAGGCGTCCTCGTCAGAGGCACGCAGGATGTGAAACGCCAGGCGCTGCGCGGTGCGGGTGCCGATGCCGGGCAGCTTGGACAGCTCGCTCACCAGCCGCTGGACCGGCGGGGCGTAGCTGCTCACGGCTGCAGGCCCGGCAGACCACCGAGTCCGCCCAGATCCAGACCGCCGCTCACGCCGCCGAGCCTGCTCGCGGCCAGCTCCTGGGCGGCGCGCAGCGCCTCGTTGACGGCCGCCATGACCATGTCGGCAAGCATGTCCACGTCCTCGGGGTCGACGGCCTCGGGGTCGATCGCCACCGCCTGCAGGCGCAGGTCGCCCGTCATCTGCACGGTCACCATGCCCCCTCCGGCCGAGGCAAAGACCTTCTCGTGCGCGAGCTGCTCCTGGGCGGCCTCCATCTCGTGCTGCATCTGCTGGACCTGCGCCATCATCTGCTGCATGTTCGGCATACCGCCCTGCTGCCGGGCAGGCGCGCCCCCCTGATGGCGGCCCGGCGTGCCGCGGGTCGATCGTTTGGCCACGATCACGCCTCCCGACGCTCGCCGTTGACCGCCGCGGGCTCGCCGGACCCGGGCTCGGCGGACCCGGGCTCGATCGGGATCTCCTGCGCGTCGAGCTCTGACTTGAACCGCTCGATCCACTCGTCCTCGGTGTACGCGCGCGGCGCGCCGTCGCCGTTCGCGGTGTCGAGCTCATCGCGCAGCTCGTATGAGATCCGCCAGCGCCCGCCCGCCAGCTGGCGCAGCGCGTCGGTCACAATCTGGCGGTTGGCGGGTGCTTCGGCCTTCTTCTTAAAGAACGACGCGCTCGCCGGAAACCCCACGATCAGGTCCTCGCCGGCGATGTCCACCGGGGTCGCGGGGGCGAGCGCCGCGCCGACCATCCCGTTGCCGGCCTCGACCAGCTCGACCACCGCGGGCCACAGGTCGATCAGCGACTGGAGGTCTTCTGGAGGCTCGGCCACCGGCGCGACCGGGGTCGGGGTTGGAGTCGTGGTTGGGGTTGGGCTTGGAGTTGGGGTCGCGGTTGAGGTTGGGGTCGGGGGCGGAGTCGGGGTTGAGGATGGAGTTGGGGTCGGAGTCGCGGTCGGGGTTGGAGTCGCGGTCGGAGTCGCATCGCCGGCCGGGTCCGCCACGGGCGCGCCCTCCAACCGCTCGATCCGGGCCAGCAGCGCCCGCGTCGAGGCATCCACCTCGGGTCTGGCAGCCCGCACCAGGGCCAGCTCCAGGCTCGTGCGCGCGTCCGCGCCCGCGCGCACCGACTCCAGCGCCGAGCCGATCAGCTCCAGCAGCCGCACGACCGCCGCGTGGGGCACGCGCTGCGCCTGGGCCAAGAGGCGCGCGTCGGCCTCGGGCGTGAGCGCCAGTTCGGAGGGGATCTCGCCCAGAGTCTGCACGATCAGCAGCTCGCGCGCCCTGCCCTCCAGGTCGGTCGCGAACGAGCTGGAGTCGCGCCCGGAGTCCGCGCACTCCGCCAGCGCGAGCAGCGCCGCGCGCGCGTCGCCGCCGGCGACCGCGTCGACAGTCCGCTCCAGCAGGGCCGCGTCGGCGACGCCCAGCACCGCGAGCACATCCTGGAGGGCGATCGCCCCGCCGCTGTAGGCGAGCAGCTGCTCCAGCGTTCCGAGCGCATCCCTGAAGCTGCCGGTGGCCGAGCGCGCGAGCGCGGCGATCGCCTCGGGCGGGATCTCGATCGACTCCGACTCGGCCGTGCGGCGCAGCACCTGGGCGATCTGCTCGACCGTGGGGCGCTGGAAGTCAAAGCGGTGGCAGCGATCGACGACCGTCGCGGGCACCTTGCCGGCCTCGGTAGTGGCGAGCACGAACACCGTCCCCGGCGGCGGCTCCTCCAGCGTCTTCAGGAACGCGTTCCACGCCGCCGTGGAGAGCATGTGGGCCTCGTCGAGGATGTACACCTTGCGCCGCCCCGACACGGGCGCGAACGCGACCGACTCGCGCAGCTCGCGGATGTCGTCGACCGAGTTGTTCGAGGCCGCGTCCATCTCGATCACGTCCAGCGAGCTCGCGCGGGCGATCGCCGTGCACGAGTCGCACGTGCCGCAGGGCGCGATCGTCGGGCCGTGCTCGCAGTTCAGGCAGGCCGCGAGAATCTTGGCCATCGAGGTCTTGCCCGTCCCGCGCGAGCCGACGAACAGGTACGCGTGGTGGACCTGATCGCGCTCTACGGCGTTGCGCAGCGTGCGCACGACCGGCTCCTGGCCGACGACCTCGTCGAACGTGCGCGGCCGGTGCCTGCGATACAGAGATGACTGCTGCTGCTCCTGGTGGGGCTGGTCTGGCACCGTGGGCTGAGTCTACCCACAGGCGAGCCCGCGCCCGAGTCGGATCGGGACGGCGCATGCCCGAGCGCGAGGAGCCGGCGCATGCCCAAGCGCGAGGAGCCGGCAATGGTTGGTGCGCGCGACGTTCGAGTCCAGGCGCCCGGGTGCGCTCGGGTGGCGCCGGAGCAGATAGCGTCCGCGCGCGAGATGAGGATTCCGATCAAGCGCCTGACCGTGCCCGCGGCGATCCTCGCCGGGGCGGTCGCGCTGCGGGTGGCGGCGGGCGTGGGGTTCGTCAACTACGACACGCTCTACGCGCTCGCCTGGGGCGGACAGCTCTCGCGCGGCTCGACCCCCGCCTACGGGGTCCCGATCGCGCCCACGCCCCACCCGCTGGTCGAGATCCTCGGCGTCGTGCTCGCGCCGCTCGGTCCGCACGGCGTGCTGGAGGTGACGGTCGCGCTGGCGTTCCTGGCGCTGGCGGCGTGCGCGTGGGCGATCTACGCGCTGGCGGCGCACTGGTTCGGATGCGCCGCCGGGGCGCTCGCCGCGCTGGCGCTGATCACGCGCGTGCCCGTGCTGTCATACGGCGTGCGCGCGTACATCGACATCCCGTACCTGCTGTTCGTGCTCTGCGCGCTGCTGGTCGAGTCCCGCCGCCCCCGTGCCGGCTGGCCGGTTCTGGGGCTACTCGCGCTGGCCGGGCTGCTGCGCCCCGAGGCGTGGGTGTTCTCGGGCTTGTACTGGCTGTACCTGATCGCCTGGCCCGCGTGGCACAGACGTCGGTCCGTCGATGTCGATCGAGCTTCCGCGACCGACGAGCGGACCCCCGAGCGCGTGGCCCGGCGGCTCGGGCGCTCGGAGCGGGAGATCGCCGGGCTGACGCTGCTGGCGGCCGCCGCGCCGCTGGTGTGGATGGGCAGCGACCTTTTGATCACCGGCGATGCGCTGTGGTCGCTGACGAACACCCGCCACACCGCCGAAGTCCTGGGCCGCGTGAGCGGGATCGCCAACGTGCCCGAGTACATCCCGCGGCGGATCGGCGAGATCCTGCGCCCGCCCGTCCTGGCCGGGGCGGCGCTGGGGGGCGTGCTCTCGCTGCTGTGGCTGCCCGCGCGGGCACGCCTGGCCGCGATCGCGGGGGTCGTGGCGGTGGTCGTGTTCGCGGCGTTCGCGACCCTCGGGCTGCCGATCGACACGCGCTACGCGTTCGCAGCGGCGGCGATCCTGTGCGTGTTCTGCGGCGCGGGCGTGTTCGGCTGGACGCTGCTTGAGCGGGGCGACCCGCGGCGGCGCTGGTGGATGGCGGGCGGGCTGATCGTGCTGGCGGCGCTCGTCGCCTACGCGCCCAGCCAGTACCGCTCCGCGCACCGCGAACTGAACGCGCTCGCGCGCCAGCATCGCATCGAAGGCGATCTGGTCGCGCTCGTGCGCGATGGCTCGATCGGGCTTGCGTGCGGGCCGGTTGAGGTGCCCAACCACGCGCCGATCCCGCTGCTGTCGCTGTATCTGCGGACGAGCCCCGTCAACGTGATCAGTGCCCAGGTCCATCAGATCTCCTACGGCACATACGTCGATCCGGCGAGCATCGAAGTGGAACGCGACTACGTGCTCGACCCCGGTGACCCGCATCTGGCGGTCAGCGTGCCGCCCGGATTCACCGAGTCGGCGACCAACCGCTCGTGGCTGATCTTCACGCGCTGCTCGTAAGCGCTCACCTGTCCCTCTCTCTTTATGTCTTTTTGTCTTCGGTATAACAATAGTTGTCACGAAGCGAGAGTCGTGCAGGCAATACGGACCGTGCACCCCCCGTCGTCGCTTCGCACACCACTCGCCTGATCGTCGCCGCAAGCTCCGGTCCGGGAGCTCCCGCTGCGCCTGCCGGTGATCGCTTAAGGCTGCTTCCTTCCGGATCTGACCTGGTTCGCGAGCCGGCACCGCGCGGGACCCGAGCCATCGACGCACGCGGCGGCGGGGCGACCGGGACGAAAGCCCCTCGGAGGGGAGTTCAGCCCCGCTAGAGCGGATTGCGGATTCAGGGCGCCGCTACATCCCCGCCTAGCACGGTCCACCCATGATCGTAGCGCGCCGGACCCAGGTGCGTTAGGCTCCACCGCCGTGACCAACTTCAGAGACACATCCCCACGCTTCCCGCACGCCCGCGCCCGGCACGTCCGCGCCCGCCTCGGCGTTGGGACACTCGCGCTCCTCGTCGCAGCGGCCCTGATCGCAGGCTGCGGCGGCTCCGGCGGATCGAACACGATCACCGTCGGCAACGAGAGCAAGGCCGACGAAGCGCTGGCCACCGCGAGCTCGAGCACGAGCACGACCGGCACGACCCCGGCCCCGACCGCGACAGCCACCGCGAAAACGCCGACGAGCGGGCCACTGTCCAAAGAACCGCACGTCACCCCCCCGAGCGGCCCGGCGCCGACCAAGCTCGTGACCAGGGAAATCATCGCGGGCACCGGCGCCGAAGCGAAAACCGGCAGTGCGGTCAGCGTCAACTACGTGGGCGCGCTCTACCACAGCGGCAAGGTGTTCGACGCCTCGTGGAAACGCAACGAAGCGTTCCCGTTCACGCTCGGCAAAGGCCAGGTCATCCCCGGCTGGGAACAGGGCGTGATGGGCATGAAGGTGGGAGGCCGGCGCGAGCTGATCATCCCGGCCTCGCTCGCCTACGGCGCCAAAGGCTCGCCCCCGACGATCCCGCCGAACGAACCGCTCGTGTTCGTGGTCGACCTGCTGAGCGCGTAGCGCGGTCCGCGACGTCTGTGCGGAGGACGATCCGGGGGCCGGTCCTGCTCCTGCTGGTCGTCCCCGTCGCGGTGGCGCTGGCGGGATGCGGGGCGCACCATCGCAGCCAGGCCGAACTGAGGCTCGAGCGAGAAGACCTGATCGCTGTGTGCCGGGCGCTGCGCAAGGCGGAAGGGCCGGCGAAGGCTGAGCTGGCGACGTCCAAGCGGGCATGGCCGTGGGTGGTCAACGGCCTGCCGAAGAACGCGCAGACACTGGCCGGTGTGCGCGCCGTGATCGCGCAAGCGGCGCTGAGCGCAGCCAGGCTGCCCGAACCCTCGCCGATGCCCGAAACGGAAAACAGGTACCTGACCGGCCCGGGATCGCCGCTGGCCGGCATATATCGGACCTACGTCGGACTGGTGAGCCGCGGCTGGACACAGATCGCCGCAATGCGCGATGAGATCGAACACGGCAATCCGGCCGCGGCGAGGTTCGCGAGGGAAAACGTGGCGCTGTACATCGAGAGCGTCTACGACGGCCAGTTCGACCTGGCCCAGACCGACAAGCGCCTGATGAGCGGCTACCGCGAGCTCGGAGGCCAGGCTCAGTTCGGGAGCGCGCTCACCCAGGCGGAAGTCGATGCGCTGGGGGCGGCATACTCGGAAGCCACGGCGCGGCTGCATCCGCATGTGGGGGTCCGGTTCGGGTCATAGGGGACATGGGCGAAGAAGTGCCCGGAGCTGACGTGCTCGGCGAGCTCGTGCAGGTTGCGATCGTTCCACGCCGGCTCGATGCTGCGGAAGATGCCGGGGGTCGGGCTGGCGTCATACCAGCCGATGCCGAACCCGTCGCCGTTGGTCGCCTCCGCCCCCAGTCACGAGTGCAGGCCCTGGTCGATCAGGGAGTGTGCGGGCGCGTACAGCGCCTCGCTCAGGAGGATCGGTGAGCCGGTGTATGCGAGCCAGCGGCACATCAGCCTTCCGGACAGCTTGCCACTTGGGCGAACAGGCGATGCACGCCGCCGAAGTCAAGCTCCGGGGAGGCTGGTTCGATATCGTGCGTAGCTGGGAGAACACCCGATGAACGCCGTCTATGACAAGACCTGGGACCTCTTTATGGCCGCGTCGCTCAGCGACGACGACCTCGGCTACCCCGATGAGGTCGAGTTCGTCCCCGGGGACCAGGAGTGGGCCGACGACGTGCTCTGGCGTAACCTCACCGAAGGCCGTCCGACCGTCCTCGTCAGCGAGGATGCCGAGTTGCTGCTCTTCCCGCTGCGCCGGAGCTTGGTCGATCGGTTGCGTGGGCACGTCGCCGTGAACGTCGCTCACCGCACCCACGGGCACGTCGCGCCCTACGCGACCGCGAGCCGGCTTGGTCGCCATCCCGTGCGCCAGATGCGCGAGCTGGCACACGCGTAGCCGGCTTGCTTCCGGCAACACACAAAGCTCAATAGAATCAGCGGTCCAGGGCGCGTAGCTCAGTGGGAGAGCGCTCGCTTCACACGCGAGAGGTCGCAGGTTCGAAACCCGCCGCGCCCATCCGAGAACCGCCTGGAAACGGGCGGTTTTTTGTCAGAGTTCACAAGGTCTCACGGCGATCTTCAGCCGAGCGACTCCCCTGAGCATCCGCTCGTCAACCGTCAGCAGCCGACACTTCAGCAGCTGCGCGAGCGCTACGTAATGAGCGTCGTATGTCTTCGCCCACCCAAGCTCGTCGGCGACTTTCCACGCAGCCCGCACCAGGTCATCGGGCATGCGGATCTCCACCGGGGCCTTGAGGAGCCGCGCCAGCATCGTCTTTGCACGGGACCCGGTGATCTCTTCCCGCCAGGCCATCTCGTGCAGCACCGAGCTCGCCTCCGTGACCATGAGCAGCGGCGCGACGAGCTTATGCCCGCGCAGGCTGGCAAAGCCCACCGGCGTATGGCACGCGGCAACCGCGACGGACGCGTCGACAACCAGCAGCTTCGTCAATGGCCGCTGCGCGAGCGATGGAGCGCGGCGACCCAGTTGAGCGCCGGGGTGCCGTCATCTCCGACCCGCCACTCCTCCGGCAGCTCGGACATCGGATGCAGCTCATCCTCGATCACACGCAAGTCATGGACATCGATCGCATGTCGCGCACCGACACGTCGTGCCGGCAGACGCCCAGAACGAATCCAGCGACGAACAGTCTCGGGGTTCCTACCCAGCCGATCGGCAGCCTCAGCGACAGTCAACACGCAGGAGATGGTACGCCAGGCCCCGGACCGCAGAAGCCCGCCCCTGTGCTCGACGGTCCAGTGCGGATCGCTGCCGACCTACGCAGCGAGCTTGCAGGCAGAACCACCCCAACCCGCCCCACCGCAGTCCTGCGCTTCACACGCGAGAGGTCGCAGGTTCGAAACGCGCGGGGGCCATGTGAGGCAGCGCGACCTGCGGGCCGCGCGCGATCGCCAGCCTGGGCCCGATCCGCTTACAGGGCACATTCGAGCGGCACACGGTCGGCGGGTCGGCGGGCGGCAGTCCTGTCGTACCCTGCTCGATCTCCATATCCGATGGTCACGAATCTCAACACGAACACCTCCTCAACCGTCGTGGCGAAGCAAGCTCAGTCGTCATGGTCGTTGCACGCGGTACTGGATGAAAGTCGCGATGTGTTGGCGGGACTAGCGTGCGGCGGGCGTGTCTGTGCGGCGGAAGCGCCTGCGCAGCCACTCGGGAAGCTCGTGGAGGCCGTGGGGCAACTGGTGGGAAACCCGCATCTGTTGATCCGGCCATACCTCTTGCGCGAGGCCCTCTCCTCGACCCGCATCGAGGGCACGCAGGCGTCGTTGGCGGACGTCTTTGAGGCTGAGGCAAGCGGCGAGCCTCCGAATGCGGATGTCGAGGAGGTCCTCAACTACATCGACGCCCTCGAGTGGGGTCTCGGCCAGTTGGGCAAGCTTCCGCTCGGTGTTCGCCTCATCCGCGAGATGCACCGGCGGTTGCTCTCCGGAGTGCGGGGTCGCGAGCGGACGCCTGGGGAGTTCCGCACGACCCAGAACTGGGTCGGGGAAGGTGGATCCACGATCGAGACGGCGCGGTTCGTCCCCCCGCCGCCAGGAGAGCTCCCAGCGCTCCTGGCGGACTGGGAGCGCTACGCCCACGAGACCGTAGAGGTCCCGCTGCTCATCCAGAACGCGCTGCTGCATTACCAGTTCGAGACGCTGCACCCGTTCCTCGGCGGAAACGGGCGGATCGGGCGTCTGCTGTCCGTGTTCCTGCTCGTCGAGCATGGCCGGCTACCGGCGCCTCTGCTCTACCTGAGCGCGTATCTGGAGCGCGACCGCACGCGGTACTACGAGGCGCTCCAGGCTGTCCGTGAGCGCGGCGATGCTGTTCGGTGGATCGAGCTGTTCCTCACCGCGGTCCACACGCAGGCAGCGGACGCGGTCGCGCGTGCGCAGCGGATCGTCGAGCTCCGCGAGCGCTACCGAACGGCCGCCTCGGCGATCACGTCGAGCAAGGCGATGACGCTGGTCGATCTCGTATGCGAGACGCCGATCGTGTCCTCGCGTGCCGTCGAGGCCAGGTTGGGCGTGACGCGGCCGACGGCCCTGAAGCTCCTGCGTCAACTGGAAGAGGTCGGAGTGCTCGAGCAGGGAAGCCCGGGGCCACGGGGCCAGCGCCGATATCTCGCGGGAGAGTTGATGGCAGCCGTGACAGACGAAGGAACCGGTTCATGAGTGCCCCACAGATCCTCCCACCTGGCCGGGACGGGAACGTTTGAGGATGGGAATTGATAGGGTCATGGGCCGAGCAGCGCCGCGGGTACGACTGCGATCCCGTCGGATCGTCGGTATGCCGCTTTTCCGGCTGTCACGATCACGGTGTCTGCCAGGTCGTCGCCGAGCTCTTCTCTGAGCCAGAGGAGATGGCGCACGTCTCGATCGTTGGGTACCTGGCCGAGCTTCACCTCGATTGCGAGGATCTTCCGTCCGCGTTCGACGATCAGGTCGATCTCTCGGTCGCCACTCCATGTGCGCAGATGCGCAGTCCGCGCCTCGGCGGCTTGGGCGTAGACGCGGACGCAGAGCGTGACGAGCGACTCGAAGAGTGCTCCAAGGAGCGTCCCCTCACGGGGTATCGCGGGTCCGGCTGGTCGTGCCTGCAGCAGTGCGGTCGCGTCGACGCCGAGTAGGCGTGCCGCGAGCGCCGGGTCCGCGAGGTGGTGCTTCGGTGGCGAGGAGAGGCGCGCGAGCCGGTTACGGGTCGGTAGCCACGCGGGTATCGGGTCGAGGATCCAGAGCCGCTCGAGCACGTCACGGTAGGGCTGGGTTGTGGCCCTGGTCGGCTTCTCGCCTCGGTCGCTTGACGCGGCATCCCTGATCTTCTCGTAGGAGGTCGATGTCGCGGTCGCGGCGGCATATGCCTGCATCCACCGCCACAGCGTCGCCGGCCGTCGTACCTGGCGGCCGAGGTCTTCGAAGTCGCGATCGACGATGCGCTCGAGGTAGCCGTCGAGCTGTGCCCGCAGCAGACGAGGGGGAAGACCGTGGATCCCGGGAAACCCGGAGGCGAGGATCTCCTCCACGTAGCGCTCCAGATCGATGTCGGTGCGCCCGGTGATCGGTGCTCGCCCGCCTTCGAGCAGCTGCCCGAGGCTCACGGTCGGGGAGCCGACGCCGCGCTCGGCGAGCGTCATCGGACGTAAGCGCAGGCGTACGATCCTGCCCGCTCCCGAGTGCGTCGGCGGGTCCGTTGGTGATGCCGAGCCTGTCAGGAGAAAGCTCCCCGGCGCGGCACCGTCATCGACCGCGCGCCGCACGCGATCGAAGGACTCGGGGAAGCGCTGCCACTCGTCGATCAGGACCGGCCGCTCGCCCTCGAGCAGTCGCGACGGGTCGGCCTGGAGGATGGAGCGCTCGGCGTCGTCGTCGAGCCGGTAGACCGTCGCCGCCCGCCGCAGTGCTGTGGCTGTCTTGCCGACCGCCTTCGGGCCCTCGAGCGCTATAGCCGGAAGGCCGGCGAACAGCTGGTCGAGCTCATCGTCGACGACGCGACGCTGGTAGCGCGCGTCGGGAGCATTGCTCGAGTCTTGCTTCTGCGAACTGGCCACCCGCCCACTATACCATTTCGCACCACCCTACAGAACAGCTACGCAGACAACTAGGAGACACCGTCGCGGATTGGACGCAGGCTACCGCACCTTGCCTACCACCACATCAAGACGCCGCCGGCTCCCTACCCCACTCGGCCAAGTCGACGCCCTTGGAGGGGTCGGTCTCGACCACGAGCCACCCCCGATCACCACCCTCGCCGTTGACGGCCCTGACGCGCTTGCACTCGGCGTCGAGGTCTCGCACCCACGCGGCAAGGTCGATCTGGGTGCCGGTGGCTGGCGTGATGAATCGGGCCGCTGCACAGATCCATCCTCCCACCTGGCCGGGACGGGAACGTTTGAGGATGGGAATGAGGTGTGTGTGTTGGGGAGGGGAGGAGAGAGAGAACGACACAGGGACCGCCCAGCGGACCCCGACTCGTCACAGAGCTGGGAGGTCGAGCCGGAGGATCAACGCGACGCCACTCCGAGCCAGCCGCTAATGAGCTGCTGCAGCGAGCCGTTCTTGGGCGATCTTTGCGATCGGACGGGCATCCGTGTACGGACGCGCCTCCACTTTGACCTCATCAAATATGGCCTTGGCCTGCTCAAAGGCGTCGGTGCTGCCGCCAGCTGCGGGGGGGACGTAGACGGAGCCGACGCTCAGATCGCTCTGTGCGTCAAGCGACCCTCCCGTCCTCGGCATCACGGTGCCGCCTTGGTCGCGTAGCTCGTGCATGAGCCAGCCCCACGACTTCATGTCCTTCACGAGCTCAGCCTGGTTCGGGCGCTGGAACGAAAAGCACTTGACGAGCTGGATCGCTTGGCCGTTATGAACTGCGAAGTCGAAACGATCGGCGAAGCGTCCGGCGGTGAGCTCCACAGTCCGCTTGATGGCCTCGCTCGGCAGTTTCTCGTCGCGGTATGCCCGGTTGGTCGCCCCTATAGCCGAGCGTGTGTTCTTGAAGCGGTGCGACGCGTTCCCCTCTGGATCGAGCACGAGATCGCGCCAGAGGAAGTCGAGCGCCTCCTCCGCATCCGTCGCCACGATCGGCTCCGGTCGGGTCAGCTGTATCACGTTGTTCATCGATGCCGCGAGCAAGTTGAGATCCTCGAGCGCGAAGCTCGTCTCGTCGTCGTCTTCTACTGGCAGTCGCTCCTGGAGTTCCGCCAGGAAGGACATTGCCGCGGGCAGATGACCCTCGCTATCGATGGCCCGGGCGCGCTTCATGTTGGAGATCAGTCGGAGCTCCCAGTCGACGACCTCACTGTCGCCGGCAATCGCCCCAAGGTTTACGAACTCTCCGCGCGCGGTGTCGGGGACGAATCGCAGGAGCGAAAAGAAGTACGGCATCATGTTCCTCTCGCGGTTGTGGCCAAGATTCGGGTGCGTGCGGCGACTGTTGCCGCACGGTGCACTGCAAAGTCTACGATAGCGGCGATCTCCGTCGCGCCGATCGGCCAGGCCTCCGGCAGAACTTCGACGTGTGCAGCGATTTCCTCCTTTTTGAGCGCGTCGAGCCGGTCGGCGAGCCGCTCGAGCTCGTCCGCATCCAAGCCATCCGCGGTCGATGGGGACGGATGCGGCTGATCCTTCGCCGCCTCGAGTCCTTCGACGGTCCAGTTGGGTCCCCCCGGGAAGTAGTGGCCGTGATCGTGACTGAAGTATTCGTTCCCGTTGGCCGCAACGCGCAGCCATTGGTCATCCCCGCCCCACAGCCAGTCGTGTAGCACCAGATAGCCCGCTTGCCGACGAGCGTTGTCGTCTTCTGAGCGATGGCTGAGGTTCGCGCGGACCTCGACTGCCCCGTCGACCGCGAGGCTTCCGTGCGCCACGCACTCTTCGAGCACGTATCCAGGGCAGATCTCTATGCCGGCGAGGTCCTCGGGTATGTTGACCAGCGCGGGCTCGCAGACCGCGATACCTGCAAGCACCGCTAGACGGCCGACTACCTGCTCATTGACCGGAACCATCCCGCCCTGGGGATTGTTCGGTGCCTTGCACCAGTACTGGCGTTCGTCACTGGCGACCACGAGGAACGGCTTCGATCCACCATCCCCCGGCGACCGCCCAGGTACGCGAAATCGTGCCGTGATGTCAGCTGCCCCCATTCGAGACAGGAGGTTACCTGGCCCGGCGACCGGCTCGCCTGGATCACCGACGAGGACGAGGTCGCCCGCCGCGCTTATGAGGACTGGGGATTCAGAGGCCCAGTTCTCCGATCGCCGGCAGGTCGGAGATGTCGCCGACCGACACGGGCTGTGCTTCACGCGCGATCAGGCGCAGGACCCTCAGGTAGGCGCCCGGCTCGCTGCGGATGAACGCCGCCGGGGAGACGCCTGCCAGGCCGATATGCGGTGCGAGCAGCCACTCGCCCACGAGCCTCTCGCGTGGCAGGTAGCGGCCCACCTGCTCCGCTATCGCGCAGACCGTGTTCACGCGCGCGAGGGAACTGTGGCGCAGCCGTGTGGGCGCTCCGTGCTCCCACGCGCGGATCGTGTCTCGATGGACACCCAGCGCACGCGCCAGTGCTGTCTGCGAAGCGAAGAAGCGCTCGAGTCGCTCGAAGTTCGGTGGCCTACCCACCGCGGTCGTGGCGCGATCGGCACCCGTTGGCTTGCGCGCGGGGCGCGCCTTGACGACCTTGCGCTTGGCGCGCGATTTGGTCGGCTGATCTTGGGTCCTTGCCATCAGACCATCATAGCAGCAAACTAGGCAGAAGAAAGCCTAATATAGAGTGGCGAGCACCGGATTGTGATCTCAAAGCCCAGCTGGTCTTGAGGCCTGGATGAGCTGTAGCGCGAGCGGCCCGTCGTCGCTGGTCACCTGGATATCGGTGAACCCCGCGTCGGTGAGCATGTCGTGCATCTGCTGGTCGGTGTGGACGTTCAGCGCGGGTCCCATGGGCGGGTAGAGCCACCAGTTGCGAAGCGATGGGGCGGGGAGCGGGCCCGCGATTGTGGCGATCACGACCCTGCCGCCGGGGATCAGGACCCGGTGTAGCTCGGCGAGCGCTGTGAGCGGGTCGTAGATGAAGAAGAACATGTTGGCGGAGATGACCGCGGTGAAGGTCTCATCCATCCAGGGGATGTTCGTGGTGTCTGCGAGCTTGAGAATAAGCTTGTCTTCCGCGATGGCCTGGCGGTTGCGGGCCATGCACAGCGCGAGCATGTCCGGGCTGTGATCGAGGCCGGCAGCGGTCCCGCCGGCTGCAAGTATGCGCTGGAGCAGCACTCCTGGGCCGCAGCCGATCTCCAGTACGCGCTCGCCCTGGGGCGGGCCGAGCGCGTCGAGCACGGCGGCGAACGAGGCCTCGTGCGCCTTCGGTCCATCACGGTACATCCACCGGCCGACCAGCCCCGAGGGCCTGCGCGCGATCACATCGACGAGTCGCTGGCCAAAGTGTCCGGTTGGTGGGGATGCTGACGTTGAGGACACGTGCCGCAAAAGCATAGCGTACATGTACACAAATAGGCTAGACGTCTGCCAACAGGCCATCGAGGACCTTCGCCAAACGCTCCTGATAGCTCTTGCGCCGGCGGGCCTTGGGCCAATAGTCCGCGAGTGCCGCGAGCATCGGCAGCTCCCCTGACTCGACGGCCGCGAGCAGCTCCAGCTGGAACGGACGACGATCCAGCTCGGCGCTTTGCCGCGCGGTCGAATGGCTCACGATCAGTTCACCGACCGTGAACCGCCAGACGGTCAGGTACGCCTCCGCCGCCTGCTCGACCGACAGCCCGGCCGCGACGAACGTGGCAAGGATCTCCTCGATCAGCCATAACACCGACGGCGCCATCAGATCGCCACGCACCAGCACCTGCACAACCCACGGGCTCTGATCCAACCCCTCGTACAGCACCTTGAAGAGAGCCAGCAGCCGCTTGCGTGGCTCCCGTGGCAGCCGCGGACGCGGCAGAGCCGCCGCGAGACGGTCGAGCAACAGCACGAGCAGATCGTCGCGGTCGCGCACGTGCCTGTAGAGCGCCATCGGAGAGCTGTCGAGCTCGCGGGCCAGCCGGCGCATGCTCAACGCATCGACACCCTCCCTCTCGATGATCGCTTCGGCGGCATCCGCGACCGCATCCCGCGACAGACGCGCCGGCCGGCCGACCCGGCGCGGCGACTTTGGACGCTCAGGCACCACAGCAGTGTCCCGCAACGCGGGCGAATAGGGCTGCTAGCGCCACGTCGGGGGTTCCGCCGAAAGGGGCGGTGGAGCGGTTGATGGAGGTGAGGTAGGGAGAAGGGGTGTGTTTGTGGGGAGGGGAGAGAGAAAGACAACGACACAAGGACCGTCCACCGCCAGGCACCTCCAGCACCCCTTCGATCAGGTCCGTGAAGGCTACCGCTGCGATGACAGCGATCCTCTAGTGTCGCCTTCGGGCAACCTGAAGCCAATCGGGCGCTTGGGCCGCGTGGGTGGGGAGATCAGCTGCCGCCTCTCGATCGCGGTGTAAGAGGTCGCGGCCCGTGTCCGTCACTTGAGATCGCAGATTGCGATCTCAAGTCAGCAGCCTCATCCCTCGTCAGCTGGAACATGAAGTCGGACGGGAAACGATCGATATTCCGCCTGACCTGCTGGATCAGACGACCTGTGGGCACCCCGTAGAGCACTGCCAGATCCTCATCGAACATGACGTGGCGTTCGCGAACGACCAGGATCCGCTGCTGGATCGCTGGGAGCGGTATCGGCTCCAGCGAGCCCTCTGTCTCGGTTAGATCGGCCATTCTTGCAGGGTGCCACACGCTACGGACCCCACCGTTCGTTTGAGGTTGCAATTTGTGATCTCAAACGCCGATTCAGAGCCATTGGCGAAGCAAGTGCCGCGCCGCGGCCGGGCCGAGGTTCCGGGCCCGTTCTCGCTGCCCTACCCCACCCACCGAGCCTCCACCACCTCACCCCAGTACTTCCCCGTGCTCAGGAACGCAAGCACCCGGCGATCCTCGGCCAGCGGCCGGACCTTCGCGATCGCCTGGTTGGGCGTGCGCGCCTCGGTCGCGTAGACCTGCTGGTACTCGGCCGAGTCAACACCCTTGGACGGGTCGGTGGCGAACACGAGATACCCCCGATCACCCACCCGCTCGGCATTGATCTCGGCGATGCGCTTGTTTCCCGCTCGAGGTCTCGAGCCCAGGCGAAGAGGTCGCTCTGGGTGCCGGCGGCTGTGGTCATGGGCTGATCTGCTCCATGTGGTTCATCTTGCCACGGGGTTGGGACGGGAACGTTGAGGATGGGGATCAAGGGGGTGCTTTTTGTGGGAGACAACAGCACAAGTCGCCCGAAACACAGGTGGGTGTCGCCGGTCACAGAGCTGGGAGGCTCGAGCCAGAGGATGAGGGACGGAGCCAGGAGTCCCCCAAGATCCCCGTCCCGACATTTAGATGTTAGAACTCGACGGCGAATCTCGGTGTGAACGATGTAGTCGTTGGTCGTACGGCTGCAATTCGGTCGATGCGGTAGCTGCGTAGCTCGCCGTGGTCATTGACGACGAATAGGACGAGGTTGCCGTCCTGGGTCTGGCGTAGCGAGTATGGCTCGACTATGCGGGGGCCGGAGCGTCCTTGCTCTGTGCGATAGTCGATCTCGACCTTGAGACGGTTTGCTCCCGCGTAGCGGATGGTCTCGAGTGGGATGTCGCAGCGCCACGCGGTGCCGGCCCGGCAGACGTGTATACTTCATCTGTAGAAGGGTCGGTTCGTCGCTCTTAACGACGCTTAGGAGGCTTTGCTTCCCCCGGCCCTTTTTTTGCGCCCTTTTTGGGCTTCTCTGGGATGACGTCTACGGCGCGCAGCGCCGGCCCCGAGCGCTTGGTGGCAAACGCGATCTTCTCGACGCTCCTCCAGTAGTCGGCCAGCTCGGGCCTGTAGCTCGGATCGTGGCGGTGGGCCGCCAGGTATGCGATCAGATCGGCGGCTTGCAGCCCGGGACTGACAGCGCTGAGCGTGAAGTGGGGCGTTTGCATGAAGCGCCGGCGCCAGTCTGGGCTCACGCGGACGATGAAGTTCTGGATCGCGCACGCTGCGCTCAGATCCTCGCTCGTGCCCCGATTGTCGAACAGCAGCTGCCCTACTACTGCGAAACGGTCACACGAGCAGGGACGGCACCAGGGAAGGGGCGATCCTGACGTTGGCTCGGATGCCCCACGCCGGCACGCGAGGCCCGTCCGGCGAACCATTGGGATCGAGCAATGCCAGCCCGGTTGACAAGCGCGCCTTGCACTCAGAGATCAGCTCGGGCTCGTCGCGCCCGAGGGTTTCGACCAGGTAGCCCAGGCGCTTGAACACGGCGCGGTTGCCAAGCCGCTCCGCGTACTTCACGAGGCGGAGCGCATCGTACTCATCGAGATATGTATCGAGGATCTCGGCGGCGTGCCGAATGCCGCCGCCGATATGCGGTGCGTCGAGGATGTCTACGACGGTTCGCGCCGGGTCGGCAATACGGAGCCGCACCTCCTCGTGCCAGATCGACTCGACGCCCCACGCCATCAGGTCCTCAGGGACGTGTGTGAGGAGATAGTCGGCGTCGAGCAGTCGGACCTCTGCGATACGGACACGCCGTGCGGTCTTCACGATGGTGGTTCGGAAGACCTGCTCGGTCAGACTCCAGTGTCCGGCCGCGGTCCAGCCCGTGAAGTAGCACGGCGACCATACGGCGGCGGCGACGACCATCGCGTCCTGCGACCAGCCCTCGGGACGCTCAGCCTCGACCGGGACCGCGATGTACAGTCCGCGCCGGACTCTCCGCAGCCATCCCTGCTCGGCCCAGTGTGCGAGCTTGCGGGCGGCAACCCGAGCATCGACCCCCAGCTCGGCCGCGGCGTCCTCAG
This sequence comes from uncultured Solirubrobacterales bacterium, assembly GCA_963808385.1. Taxonomy (GTDB): domain Bacteria; phylum Actinomycetota; class Thermoleophilia; order Solirubrobacterales; family Solirubrobacteraceae; genus Palsa-744. The sequence goes on from CAWEFQ010000017.1 coordinate 136,394, forward strand.
GCGAGATGAACCGCCGCCGCCCGGCAACGGCGGCAAGCTCAGCTCGACCGGAGCCGGAGATCCCATGAGATGACATCAGAAGGCCAGTAACCCGTTCTTGAGCGAATCTACTGGCCTTAGAGTATCACACTCGACAGTGTATCACCAGATACTTCACTGAACGATGAACTAGTGGCTCGCGATCCACGAGCGTGTCGGGTGGGAGACAACACCGCTGGTCGCCCGAAACAAAGGTGAGTGTCGCCGGTCACAGAGCTGGAAGGCTCGAGCCCAAGGATGAGGGACGGAGCAGGGAGTCCGCTGAGATCGCGGGACATGATCTTGCCGTTATGGTTGCCCGACATAGACGTGTTATAGGGCTCAGTTTGTTAGGGCGTGGTTTCGAGAGTTGATTGGCAGTAGCTTGATGCCGATTTGCCCGTCTTTAGATAAGCGCTGGTTAGGAGCGTTTTTTCACCTACGGTGAGCGTGCTCGTTTCGACGTTCATGCTGCCGATGATCGAGTTGAGTTCCGGCAGGCAGGTATCGAGCTTTTGCAGCTTCGCGTCCGCCGCCGCGACGAGACTGTGCAGGGTTCCCACTTCGGTCTTTAGCGCGGCCTCTTCGCCGCTCACCGCCGTCACCGGCGCGAGACTGATCTTCTGGGGTGACGGAGCCTTTTTGGTCACGGCGATTATTGCCACTGCGAGCGAGCCGATCGCTATGACAAGCGCCACGATTGTGATCGCATGCCAAGCAGTCGGGTAGGACGGAGCAGCAGGATCGGACACGCGGGCCTCCTCCAAGAGATCGATTGCGCGATGTGAACCCTACACCGTGCTCCTGGGTGACGCAGTCGTTCCAATGACAGTGAGGGTTGAGATACTTCCGTTGCTCGACCACGTCCCCTGTTTTCAGGACTTTTCGCAGAATAGACCGCACGGCGATTGGCGACGGCCATCTGCAGGACAGCATGGACGCGGGCGACTGCTACGAGCGCGCCGCGCAGGCCGAGCGCAAGGTGCAGCAATGCGCATGACACCCGCCTGCTGTCGGACTGACCGGTTCAGACGGCGGCAATCAACTCGCGTATGCGGGGTGTGGGCATTGCATCCCACGTGCGTGCGTCGAGCTCGCGGCCGCCGCTCTTTGGGCGCTGGCCGCCCCACTGCTTGAAGAAGAAGGCGACGTCCTCGTCCAGGCAGCGGCGGTTCTCGATCGTCACGCCCATCCAGACGTTGCGCGGCCACGGCAGCTGTGGCGCGAGCTCGACCAGCCGCTCGTGCCGCTTGGTCAGGATCTGGAAGGTGTGCTGCTTCGCGCGGATCATCACGTCGAACACCTCGGCGACGTACTCATCGGGGATGTCCTCGTGGAAGAGGTCGCTCATCGAGTTGACGAACACGACGCGCGGGCGGCGCCAGCGCAGCGGCACCTCCAGGCGCTCCGGCCACAGGCGCAGGTCGAAGCCCTGCTCGTAGGGGTGGCCCGGCACGCCGCGCCAGCGCTCGGCGAACGTCTCGGCGTAGCAGTGCGCGCATCCGGGCGAGACCTTCGAGCACCCAGTCACGGGGTTCCAGGTGGCCTCGGTCCACTCGATGCGACTACGGCCGGCCATGATGTCCTCCTTTACTTGAAAGGGTCGGCCGAGTCGACACCCTTGCGGGGGTCGGTCGCGAACACGAGATACCCGCGGTTGCGCACCCGCTGGGCGTTGATCTCGGCGATGCGCTTGTTCTCCCGCTCGAGGTCTTTCGCCCGGGCGAAGAGGTCGGTCTGGGTGTCGGTGGCTGTGGTCATGGGTTGATCTGATCCATGTGGTTCATCCTCCCACGGGGTTGGGTCACTGAATCCGCTCCACAGATCCATCCTCCCACCAGACTGGGATGGGAACCTCGAGCGATGGGAATGAGGGTGTGTGGGGGCGGAAGAGAGAAAGAGACAACGACACAAGGACCGTCCAGCGGAGCGTTAGCGCTCACAGAGGTGGATGGACGAGCCCGAGGATCCTGCCTGCTCGACAAGCTCGATGATCCCGGTGCTCGGCTGTGGTATGTGCAGAACGCCGTGGAAGATGTGTTGGCGGGACTAGCGTGCGGCGGGCGTGTCTGTGCGGCGGAAGCGCCTGCGCAGCCACGCGGGGACGAGGGCGTCGGTCGACACCAGGCCGGGCAGGGTGAGCGATCTGAAGTGGCGGGTGTAGTGGGGGGTGCCGGGCCCCCGATCGGTCGTGCCGGTGCTCATGTCTCCCGGGGTGGTGCTTGGTGGGCGATCAGTGATGGAGTGCTTCATAAGTCTCATTGTACTCCCGCCAGCTCGAGTAGAACGGCGAGCACCAGGAAGGCAAGCGCCCTGATGAATAGGGGGTCCTTGCGAGCGAGGCCTTGGTTGTTGACGAGCGTTTCATCCGCGAGGTCCTCGAGCAGCGACTGTTCGAGCTCCTCGTCATCGCGGGTCGCGCGATCGTTGAGTATGTCTGTCACGAGCGGGCCGATTTCCTCTGCCCCTGGGAGGAACAGGGCACGTACGGCCAAGCCAGCCGACAGGCCGAGCAAGGCCAGCGCGGCGATCCAGAGGTGGTCAGCGGACTTGACGGCGAGAACGAGCGCCGCGATCGCCGCGCATGCGCTCACGACGCCGAGCGCCCCGGCGTCGACGGACGCGGAGCGCGCCGCCTGCGTCTGCAGCTGACTCTCGGCCAGCGAGCAGAGCCGATCAGCGAGCCGCGGCGTGATCGCTTTCGTGGACATGCAGGCACGGTACGCACCGACTGCGATGGAATCCTCGCCCGAACCCCGCGGCAAGCCCAATCCCCCCGTCTTTCCGGGCCGCACGGCAGAAAACTTGGCGCGTATGTGTCCTTCGGTCCTGCGTTAGCGTCCTCCCACGACGCCCCCACCGGGGCGAGCCCCAGTCAGCCACCACCGTCCGTCATTCCTACCGGCTCGAGGACGACATGATCGCGCGGATGTGCCGGAAAAACACGATCCGACCCAGTTGAGGCGAGCGGGTCGGATGCCGGCTCGGGAAGCATGATGTCCAGCTCTCCGATCGCCGGCAGGTCGGAGACGTCGCCGACCGACACGGGCTGTGCTTCACGCGCGATCAGTCGTAGAACCCTCTGGTAGGCGCCCGGCTCGCTGCGGATGAATGCCGCCGGGGAGATGCCTCCCAGCGCGATCTGCGGCGCGAGCAGCCACTCGCCGACCAGCTTCTCGCGTGGCAGGTAGCGGGCTACCTGCTCCGCTATCGCGCAGATCGTGTTCACGCGCTCGAGGGAGCTGTGGCGCAGCCGGGTGGGCTGTCCGTGCTCCCACGCGCGGATCGTGTCTCGATGGACGCCCAGCGCACGCGCCAGCGCCGTCTGCGAAGCGAAGAAGCGCTCGAGCCGCTGGAAGTTCGGCGGCCTGCCCGCCGCGGTCGTGGAGCGATCGGCACCCGTTGGCTTGCGCGGCTTGACGACCTTGCGCTTGGCGCGCGACTTGGTTGGCTGATCTTGGGTCCTTGCCATCAGACCATCATAGCGGCAAACTAGGCAGAAACAAGCCTAGTATAAACCAGGGCGAAGCGAAGGCACCGAGCGGCCGGTGGGCTCGACGCGAGTCTGCCGGCTTACGCCACCTATGCCACCCAGCGGGCGTCCGCCAGCTCGTCCCGGTACTTCCCGGTGCTCAGGAACGCCCGCAGCCGGCGACCCTCGGCCAGCGGCCGGACCTTCGCCATCGCCTGGTTGGGCGTGCGCGCCTCGGTGGCGTACACGTGCCGGTACTCGGCCGAGTCGACGCCCTTGGTGGGGTCGGTGGCGAACACGAGATACCCGCGGTTGCGCACCCGCTCGGCGTTGACGGCCCTGACGCGCTTGCGCTCGGCGTGGAGGTCTCGCGCCCACGCGGCAGGTCGATCTGGGTGTCGGTGACTGTGGTCATGGGTTGATCTGCTCCATGCAATCCATTTTCCCACTGGGTTGGGACGGGAACGTTTGAGGATGGGAATGAGGGGGTGGGTGTTGGGGAGGAGAGAGAAAGACAACGACACAAGGACCGTCCAGCGGAGCGTCGCCGGCCACAGAGCTGGGATGAGCAAACCGCAGGATCAGCGACGCGCCAGCAGCTCGCCGAGATCCCCGATGGGAGATACGGTGCCCCCATGCCCAACCCCGAGCCGCTCCTGCGCTCCGCCTACCGCGCATTCAACGCTCGCGACGTCGATGCGGCGCTCGAGCTGATGCATCCCGAGGTGGACTGGCCCAACGCCTGGGAGGGAGGCCGGGTGGTCGGCCACGCGGCGCTCCGCGATTACTGGAGCAGGCAATTCGCGGCGATCTCCAGCGATGTCGAGCCTGTGCGATTCACCCAAGAGCCAGACGGCAGCATCACCGTGGACGTCCATCAGGTGGTTCACGATGTAGCTACCGGCGAGCTCATCTCCGACTCCACCGTCCGTCATTCCTACCAACTCAGGGATGACATGATCATGCGAATGGATGTACTCGAGGACCGAAAAGGCAGCCATGACGCCTGACCCCATGCCAACCCGGGACATCGCCCATATGTGGGTCTTGATGTCGAGAGGGTCTTCGCAGCCGCTTGGCCCGTTAAGCTAACGAGCCATGGCTGCGATTCTGGTCGCCCGAACGCGAGCCGAGGATCTACTCGGAAAACAGATCGAAAGCGGTCGGGCTCTCGGGGATACTCTCGCGCAAGAGGTCAACTCCGACGCTGGTTATCACGGATGGATACACGACCAAGAACGCTGGAAGAGTCTGAGTCTCGAGGCCTTGCGCGTCATCTACGGCGAGGATTCCCCGGAGTGGAAGGAGTTCGATCAGTCAGGCCGCATCTTCGTTGCGATCGGCGGTACGCCATGGCAAGTCGATGCGAAACATGCCCTCGACCGGCACGCGTCTTGCCTGAACGTGCTGCAGTCGCTAGTCGAACGGCTCGAGTTCGCAGAGGAGCCGTCCGGTTTTGTGACCGATCCCGAGCCAGAGGAGAAGCCAGTGCCTGCAGGCGTCTTTGTGGTCCATGGCCACAACGAACTCATCCGCGAACAGGTCGCTCGCACGATCAACGAGGATGGCGGACGTAAGGCGGTCATTCTCCACGAACAGGCGAATAGGGGTCAGACGCTGATCGAGAAGTTTGAACGACATGCGTCCGAGGCGGGCTGGGCCGTAATCTTGCTCACGGCGGACGATGTAGGTGGGACGTCCGAGGATGACCTCCATCCACGCGCCCGCCAGAACGTTGTCCTCGAGATGGGGTTCTTCTATGGACGTCTCGGGCGGGAGCACGTCGCAGTGCTGTATGAGGATGGCGTTGAGCTTCCGTCCGACACGGACGGAATCGCCTACATACCGATCGACGGCGCTGGCGCATGGAAATCGAAACTGCTTCGGGAGCTCGAGTAGGTCTAGGGGCCGCGGCGGCCAGCAGTGGCTGCCCAAAATTCTACGAAACCTCGGCGCCGTCGCCGGCTACCCCACCCAGCGGGCGTCCACCAGCTCGTCCCGGTACTTCCCGGTGGTCAGGAACGCCTGCAGCCGGCGACCTTCGGCCAGCGGCCGGACCTTGGCGATCGCCTGGTTGGGTGTGCGCGCCTCGGTCGCATAGACCTGCTGGTACTCGGCCGAGTCGACATCCTTGGAGGGGTCTGTGGCGAACACGAGGTACCCACGATTGCGCACCCGCTCGGCGTTGACGGCCCTGACACGCTTGCGCTCGGCGTCGAGATCACGCGCCCACACGGCCAGGTCGCTCTGGGTGTCGGCGACTGTGGTCATGGCTTGATCCGCCCCATGCAATCTATCTTGCCACTTGCTTGGGACGGCACTCCCACACCGACGTTGTCGGACAGACCGGTTCAGAGGGCGGCGATCAACTCGCGTGGGCGGGGTGTGGGCATTGCATCCCACGTGCGTGCGTCGAGCTCGCGGCCGCCGCTCTTTGGCCGCTGACCGCCCCACTGCTTGAAGAAGAAGGCGACGTCCTCGTCCAGGCAGCGGTCGCGAAGCGCAGTCACCCATGCGGCGTCGATACGGCGATGGCGCGGTCCGGACTCGCCACCGGCGATGAGCCAGTCGATGCCGTCGAGGTTGAGCCCTTCCAGCGGTCCGAGCAGCGGCTCGGCGGAGATGAAACGCACCGCGGCAGGCACCTCGCGCAGGTAGTCGGCCCGGTGTACGAAGCGGCGGTTCTCGATGGTCACGCCCATCCAAACGTTTCGCGGCCACGGCAGCTGTGGCGCGAGCTCGACCAGCCGCTCGTGCCGCTTGGTCAGGATCTGGAAAGTGTGTTGCTTTGCGCGGACCATCACGTCGAACACCTCCGCGACGTACTCATCGGGGATGTCCTCGTGGAAGAGGTCGCTCATCGAGTTGACGAACACGACGCGCGGGCGGCGCCAACGCAGCGGCACCTCCAGGCGCTCCGGCCACAGGCGCAGGTCGAAGCCCTGCTCGTAGGGGTGACCCGGCACGCCGCGCCAGCGCTCGGCGAACGTCTCGGCGTAGCAGTGCGCGCAGCCCGGCGAGACCTTCGAGCATCCCGTCACCGGGTTCCACGTGGCCTCGGTCCACTCGATGGAGGTCGTTTGTGCCATGCCGACTGATTCTCTCTCCTAAGCCAGAATCCCGTCGAAAAGACGATGCGAGGTGCAGCGCGAACCCCGCGATCGCGAGAGCCGTCCCAAGCCGCGGTTACTCTCTCAGAAAGAAAAGCGCTGGGTTCTTCAGACTTCGGTCAACTGACCATCACCCGGTAGTGACTTCCACTCGAGGTTTCCGGCGCTGCCTAGCTCGTCGGATAGTGACAGATCTAAGTGTGTCAAAAGTGTCACACAGGTCTGCTGCTAAGGGATCTCAGATAAAGCAGGAAGGAACATCATGGGTTGGACCGCTGGACATATACAGGAGACTACAAATCCAACTAGCCAGAGCTTGGAACAGCAGTTGCTCTGCGAGCAATACCGGGTCGCGTCAGAGCCGTTCTGGCAGCTTTCTCAGGCGTGCGGTCATGATGGATACGAACGAATGAATGCTGCGCGGGCGCACGGATGGACTGCGATCCCGTCGTGGGGCCTCGAGGGTTGGGACCTCGGTACGTGGCCGTTGGTGATAATTTTTCATCGACACAGTGCAGATGCACCCCTCGGCGTTGATCTCGGCGATGCGAGTGTTTTCCCGCTCGAGGTCTCGAGCCCAGGCGAAGAGGTCGCTCTGAGTGCCGGTGGCTGTCATGGAGCTGCCCCATGCGATCCATTTTCCCACGAGCTTGGGACGGGAACGTTGAGGAATGGGATCAGGGAGGTGCTTTTTATGGGAGACCAGGACGCCAGTAGACCGAAAGATAGGTAGGTGTCGCCGGTTTCAGAGCGGGGATGGTCGAGCCCAAGGATCATGGACCGAGTTCCGCGCATCATCCGCAGCTGAGACGGATCAACTACTGTTTGATGAGCTGCGTCGGGATACGGGTGCCTGCCCTTGGGGCCAACCCACGATGAGCTGGTGCCTGCATCGCCATGCTTGATCGTCTATAGCGCTGACACTGCAACAACTATGAGGAACGCTGTAGCCGCCAGGAGCTCGTATCGCAAGATGCAGTAGCCCCGCCCGGTCTGCTGTGACTCGTAGCTGAGGATGTCGCCCAGCTTGAGCGTCTCGGCGACGAGCTCATCGCGCACCTTGAACTCGTTCATGCTTTCTAGTCGCTCCGTCATCGCGCCATGGGGACTGTCGGCAGCATAAACATCAATCGGAAAGAATACATGATCGTAGTGTCCCTTGAGCTGCTCCTCGAGCTCTTTAGGGCGATAAGGAGAGACGGCGTCGATCAGAGCCCAGGCCGAGAGTAGGAAACAGATAAACGTCGCACCAAGGAAGAGGACCCCAAGGATCTGCTCCGCAGACGTCGCCTGTCGATAGACGGGGCCAAGCGCGGTGACGAGCGCAGTAAGCCCGGCCAGAATGAGGCCATGTAGTATCAGAGCGGCGTATGCCTTCGCGTCGTTACCACGAACGGCCTCGCCGATATCGTCAATGGCTGCATAAAGCAGCTGTTGGTGACTCTTGACTTCCGCTTCAGTCGTCATGAAGAAGTGCCCACGCGTGCGAGCTTGCCGTCTCGAAGTCAAGGACGCCATGGTCGCCAAGAGACTTATCCAACTCGGCACGGCTCTGGGCGAAGCTTTCGAGCAGCTCGTCGTGTAGCGCAAGAGGGAGGTAGGTGATCGGATCATCTGGGTCCGTGGACTGGCAGAAAGAGACCTCCAGGCCGCTGGTTTCAGCCAGGTGGAGCCAGAGTGGTGGTAGCTGGCTGAGCCTTGTGTGCTCGAGTGCCCCCGAGGGTGGATCCTCTGCCACGACGATCACGTGATCTACGCCTGCATTGATCAGGCACACCGTGCACATAGGGCACGGCTCGAGCGTCGTGTAAAGCACTCGCTGACTTCCTGCATCGTCCACTCGCATACGCGAGTGAAGGGCGCCGACCTCGCGCGCCTTCTGTACAAGGGCCGCCGAGGCCTCGTCGGGCAGGCTGGCCACTGCGTGCGCGAGGCGAATCGCATTCATCTCCGCATGGCCACTCGGTTCGCGCTCGGCAAAGAGCGTGTTCCAGCCCTCAAAAACTGTCTCCCGTCCCGACTCGCGAAGCACCAGCGCCGCAGAGATTGCATAGTTGCCACGCTCGGCGGCATACCGAGATCTCGTGGCGAGAAGCGTGAAGTAGTCCTGCGTTGTAGGGGACTCCGCTAAGTGCGCCCCGGTCATGATGGACATTGTTGCTCCATTCTCAAGGCCTTTCAAGCGCTGAAGCGCCGATTACTGGCGGGACACCCGAGCACGCAGGCCCGCCGCCACTCGATTTGAAATGCACATGCCTGCATCCTACTCCCCGCTTGGGACGGGACTCTGCGGCGCAGGAGCGAGGCGGTCAGGATGGCCGGCGCACCCAGGCACGGATCCGGGGGCTCTGAGCCGCCATCGCGAGGCAAGAGCTGAGCCATCCGAAGACATGGCGATGATTGTGGCATGACAGCGAGGACTAGTCCACGCCCTACGACCGGTACCGCACGCCCACGGTCACCTACCAGCGTGGTCGGTGACGTATCACGACGCACACAACGGAGACACTGATGCCTTATTTGCCATCGCCCATCAAGCAACGCCTAGATCCCCACATCGATCGACTCGCCGAGGAGATCACGGCTATCGCCGCTGAGGAACCTAGCGAGGCAGCCTTCGCGGGCTCTCTCAATTACGTATGCACCAGACTCGCCGTCGAGACAATGCCCGAGCGCCGGTACTGGGCCATCGCCACGGTGATTGGCGTGCTGAAGAATGTCGCTGACGAGTTCTATCGCAGGGTCGCGGTGCCATATGAGGAAGAACGTAGGGCCGAGCATGGCGATGTGTTTGATCCTTGACAAGGACAATCTCCTCACGCGGCTGACTGGTGGCGGGAAGGCCAGCGACGGCCCACCCGCCAGCGGCCGCAGACAACAGGCCCATGCTGATGATCACGCCTCGTAGCCATCTACGGTGCTTGAACCAGTCCTGGCCTCGATGCCGATGCCGATAGAGCTTCGCCACAGACCCGGGCAGCGCTGCCTCTAGATGCTTCCGCTCGCGGTCGTCGCTTCTGATCGAGAGTCCGAGTTCTTGCTCTACCTGATCTAACGCGACACGACCACAGATAACGAGCTCCTCGTTCCGGACGTCCATGGCCCAGAAAGCAAGAGCCACAAACGCACCGAGAAACCCGAGAGAGATGCCAAGGGCTGGCAAATGGTTCTCAACGGCCTGGGTGTATCCCACGACCAAGGCGCCCATGACGATAAGGAAGAAGTTAAACGCTGTCAGCCTCTGCCGGGCGTGGTACGAGAACCAATCCCAGGCATATTTCAGCTGGAGGTCGAGTTGGTCGTTAGCCATGGATAGTTCCCGTCAAGCTCGTCAAGCTGCAGCGTCAAGGTTCATCAAGAGTGCACTGAATCCTGCTGAGATTCCAACATTCGGCAACTAGGCCAGCCCGCAACTAGCTGCTGACACTGGCTCGGAGACGTCGGGCTTGGGCCATCCCGGCCGGCCGGAGTTGGCTTGGGTCGAACGTGCCGATGCCGTGCAGCTCGACATGCGGGCATCTGGGGTCGACGGTTGCCGTGAAGTGGCTGGAGCCGGCGGCCCCGAGGGAGAAGGCTCAAGTCAAGTCGCGCTCAAGCCTGGTCTCGATCTCATGGGCCTGGGAGCTTTGGGCTGACGGGTCAATCACGATAGTGTCGTGTTACGGGATCATTCGACTGAATGATATACATATCTCTCGAGGATGTCTACCCGAGACGCCCGCTACCGAAAGAGATGAGCGCCGTGGAGCTAAATGAGTATCAAGAGCAGGCCAACCAAACAGACCAGCGACCAGGCGGCGGTGACGATGCGCTCGTCTTTCCGCTGATGGGGTTGGCCTCGGAGGTGGGCTCACTCGTAACGCAGTACAAGAAGCGTGTGCGTGACGGCAACGCCCATGCGCTGTTCAGCGAGCGAGCAAACGAGGAGCTCGGTGACATCTTGTGGTATCTCGCGAACCTAGCTTCTAAGCTCGACCTTGAGCTTGAGGGTGTAGCGGCGCTGAATTTGAGACGCATCGGCGAGCGCTGGCCCGTAGAGGGCGCCATGGTGCCGGCGAAGCTGCTCGATGACGAGTATCCGAGTGAGGAGCAGCTCCCTCGGATGGTTTCGGTGCAGTTCCGAGAGGTCGAAATTGAAGGGGGCGTCAAGGTCGAAATCTCAAGCGGCGGGGAGCAGATCGGGAATTACTTGACGGACATGAACTACAGCGATGACGGCTATCGCTTTCACGACGTTTTTCACCTGACGTATGCCGCGATGCTCGGCTGGTCGCCAATCACCCGGGATTTCTTTGGCGTGAAGCGCGAGAGTGTCCAGCATGTCCGCGAGATCGAGGATGGTGGCCGCGCAGCCGTGCTAGAGGAGGGCGTGTCTGCCTTTGTGTTCAACTACGCGCGAGAGGAGTCGTTCCTTGAAGGCGTCCCACAGCTCGACTCCGATCTGCTTCGTACGATTGTGAACCTGGTCTCGCATCTGGAGGTGCGAGTAAGAACGATCGCCGAGTGGGAGCGTGCGATCCTGCGGTCGTATGAGATCTGGAGGGCAATGCGCAAGCATCGGGGCGGCGCCGTGCAGCTCGATCTCCACGCTCGCAGCATCACCTACGGAGCTCTCGCCTAGTGTCAGGCGAGCCTCACGAAGACGCCGGTACCCTGAAGGTGTAGGAGGGCGGCATCCTCCAGTGCCTCGATCGCGGCGATGCGCTCACCCACCGTGTAGACGTACTCGTTGGTCGTGAAGAAGTGGTCCAGGACGATCGCTCCCCCGGGGACAAGGTTGGGGATGATTGCAGCCAGGGCAGCACGGGCACCGCTGTAGTTGTCCGTGTCGACGAAGGCCAGCAGGATCGGCTCGCGAGCAAGGCGCACGGGCGCGGTCTCGAAGATGTCTCCGGGTACGAGCTCGATGTCGTACGGCTCGGTATAGCGGCGAACTGCCTCTAGGTCGCGAAAGACACAGCGAGGATGCTCGTATAGATCGAGCAGCGACCGGCGTGGTGGGAAGCCGTCCCAGGAGTCGAAGGCGATGACGGGCGCGTCGCGCAGGCCGAGCCGGAGGGCTGCCTTAGCGAGCCATACGCTTGTGCCGCCCTTGAAGGCGCCGAGCTCCACGATGGCGCCCGAGCGGCCATGGGCGGCTGCCGCACGTAAGCAGTCGTAGAGGTGCGCACGTGTGTGCGGGTGGCCCGTAGCATAGGACGGCACCAATGCTGGAGCCTCGAGCTCCTCAAACAACGGGTCGTGGGCGTCCTGGTGACCAAGCCCGCCGAGCACGACATGCGGTAGTCGTACCGCGCTGTCGAGCATGTCGGCGGCGGCGCGCAGGAGGCGTTCTTTGCCGCGGTCGGAAGCGATCACGACGACGTCCAGTCCGATGGTGGCGAGCTCGGACCACGGCAGCAGTCCGGGAAATTGGCCGGCGGGCACGCCAGGGTCGAAGAGCATCGCTTCGCCGCCGAGGCCGGTAGTCGTACTGGCGACAGCGAGACCGTCGGGTGTCAGCCCGAGTATGGCGACACGGGTCCGGCCCGCCGCAACGTGCTCGGCGACCTGAACCAAGAGCTGATCGGCGAGAATCGTCATCCCAGTGCTTCGATCTCCATACGCCAGGCAGCCCAGGTCTCTGCTTCCTCGCCCGCAAGCGCGACGAGTAGCGCCGCCGCGGCGGCGGCGAGTGCCCACGCCAGCGTCACCTTCCCTTCCCAGGTGAGTGGCGCGAGGTTGTCACGGCGCTCGGCTTGGGCGGTCAGCGCGTCATCGAGCGGCTCGAATGCCGCCTTCACGCGCGCCCACGCTGCCGGCACATCCGCGACCTCACCGACGCGAAGCGCGCCCAACACGTTGGCGAGCGCCTGGGTGCCGCGCTCGTCGGCGCATTCTGCGCTGGTGGTATTGCGGCTTACGGCGTCGAAGGCCTCGGAGTGCTGCTCGGCCAGCCATGTCAGGTACTTCGCCGCGTACACGCATAGGTCGCCGGCGGTGTCGGGCAGGCGCTCGTCGTGTGAGCGCACATCATCATCGAGAGTGACGACGAGGCGGTCGTACTTGCGGGCGAGGTTGGTAAAGATTGAGAGCAGCTCGCCGCGCTTACGCCACGCGTCGCCGTAGCCCACGGTCTTGTGCGAGTGCAGGGCTATCAGCAGCTCAAGTACGAGCGGCGTCAGTGTGTTGGACGGCGTTCCGTTTTCCATCTAGCCGAGCGCTAGGTCGATTTCGTCGCGAGTCGCAACCTCCAAGCGAGCCGTGCTCTTAGCACTGGCCTTGACCGAAGCAAGCGGTGGCGTAGCGTCCTCGATCTGCAGCTGCCCGCAGCTATCCTCCAGCCGCTCATTGCGGGTCATGGCAAGGTTATTGTTGATGTCCCACTTCGGTGGAAAGAACAGTGTTAGTGGGCGGGGCGTACGTTTGTATTCCTGCTTGATCCGGACCCGGTTGCTCTTAAGCTCGGGGAAGGCCTCGCGCGAGTACTTGTCGGTCTCACAGAAGAGTCCCTGGCAGTCGATTGCATGCAGCGGCCGGCTGAACAGGCCCGGAAAATCGAATCCGAGCCGGCTGAATTCCTCCTCTTGGCGGTCCACCATGCGCATGATGAGCTGCTGCGGTGTCTGACCGCCACGATCCTGGAAGACCTTGTCCAGCCCGCGGATTGCGCCAGGCCCGGGGACAGTAAAGTCATTCTCGTCGAAGAGCAGGTGTTCTGAGTAATTAAGATCGATGGCAATCTGGTAGCCAAGGAACGGCCCGACCATTGGGTACTCGACGAGCGCGTGGAAGACGTCTTCCAGCGATCGTGTGCGACCGAGCCGTGCACCGAGGCCCTTGGGGCGGAACATGTCGGCCACCAGCGCGAGATGGTTGCGGTGCTTGGCCTGGTAGCCGTAGACGCTTGGCGCGGCGAGGATGAACGCGGCGGTGTAGATGGCCTTCTGTGAGCGTATATCTTCGAGCAGGATACCGAGCCGATCGACATCGAGTGTCTTGCGGCGCACCCCCCCGGTTGCTCCTTCTAGCGCCGTCCACGTCGCCTCCTTGGAGAAGAGCCGGAACAGAACTATGCGCAGGAATACATCCTCAGGGTCGAGGTCTTGAGCATACGCCCCGTAGATGACCTCGCGGATGAGGTACTGCGACACACGGTCTGCCGCACGAAAGGTGTTGCAGAACTTGTAGCGCTGAAGGATAGGGTCCTGGGTCCAGGGTGCCGGCTCTCCGCCGACACGCCTGAGGAAGATGTCGTGCCTCAGGGCGGCGAAGCGCCAGTACGCGTCGTGGACTTCGGGTCGAGCGATGGGCTGCACGACGCGAGCATGCCACGAACTGCGGACACACGAGGCGCCCCAACGTGCAGCGAGCTAAGACGGGCGCTCCTCAGCTGTCGACGTCATCGCGTATTCGATATGCGCTCAGTCGCACGACGTCCCAGCCTGCGTAGGGCAGGATGCCCTGACCATCGGCCCCCCAGCTCGCCCCCCAGGAGTTCTGGAGGCGAAGCATCGCGGCTTGGTCGTCGTACCCAACGATCGGCACCGCGTGAATCGCATGGAGGAGCTCCCGACTTCGGGAGTGGTTAGGACGCCATTGTGGCGCTCGTAGAACTGCGGCCACAATTGGATTACCGCGACTGGCGCATGTCCGAGTTGCAGCTCGTCGCGCAGCGACTGCAGCTCACCTGACAGCGGGGCCAGCGACGCCCTGCGCAAGACCTCGGCGGCGACAGCGACCTCGGGCGGCTGCCAGCTAGCGTCCTCGACGCGCTCGAGATCATACGGCCACAGATCCTCCTCGCTTTGGCCGTGGTCGCGCAGCGCCTGCGTGGCGCTTGTTGCTGTCGTTCCTGACTCGAAGTTCCCTTCAATCTGCTTCGCTGCCCAGTACAAAACCTCTGGAGAGAGCTCCGGTCCGGTTTCTTGCCTGCGGTTCGCGCGCGCTAGCCGGTGGGAGGTGCTACTTGCGAAGGCCAGGCACGTGCCGCGATTACCTTGATCGCGTGCATCGAGAAGGCGTCCAGACAGGTCGACCGCTGCCAAGGTTAGACCGCCAGCTCGGGCAGGTGTCGCTGTAGGCGGCTCGTACCCTCATCCAGCTCGCCGGTGCGCTTCTGGAAGATGCGCAGTGGTACACGTAGCATCTCCGCTGGTTCGGTTGACTCCTCCCATGGTCGCTCCAGGGTTAGGCGTAGGTGCCCGTGTCCGGCCTGCCATGCCCGCAACCATAGATGGCGCCGCGGGCGCTCGCCGATGCGTGCTTCGTCGAGCGAACCTTGCTCCTCGTAGTCATCGGAGACCAGCTCGAGTGCGTTCTCCATGCCTTCCAGCTGGGCTTCCCACCGGTAGCCCGCGGACGGAATCTCCGGTAGTCGTACGTGCAGTTCGTCCCCGAGGCGCAGCCTTAGCTGGCGCCCAGCGAGCATCTCGGTGAGCAGCCACACGTCCGAGCGCGAGTTGGCCGGCTTCTCACCATCTGCAATCTCAGCCTTAATGTCGATCGGTTGGACCGTGCGCAGACTCTCGGCCACGTGCCGGTAGATGCGACCGGTGCGCTGCAGCTGGGTGATAGTCGCCCTGTAGCTTGAGCCCATCTCAAGCGACAGCTGGTAGGCATCTAGCGCGGAGATCTGGCCGGGCTCGCCCGGTATCCCGACTCGGTCCATGGCACGGTTGAGTAGCTGCTCCGGCATGAGGAAGTCTGCGGCGAATGCCTGTGCCTCGACCTCTTGGAACGGGAGATCGAGGCTGGCCGAGTAAAGCTCGTAGGGCTGGTCGACGGACTGGCGATGCTTAAGCACATGGTGGCCAAGCTCGTGGGCAGCGGTGAAGCGCTGGAGCGACAGGGGATGGCCGTTGTGCAGTGTGATGCCAGCCGTGTCGTTCTGACGGTCATAGAAGCCATAGAGGTTGCCGAGCGGCTTGAACATGAGCCAGACGCGTCGGCGTTCAATGTTGCCGAAGACGTCCACGGCGTGACCTGGATCACCCTCCAGGGCCGCGACCGTCCGAGCGGCGGCCAGCGAGCCCCGCTGGCGGGCACTCTGCTGCTCAGTCCAGCTTGGCATGGCTTACGCGTCTTCCTCGGGATCGGGTAGCGGGTCGGGTGGCGGCCCGGCGTTCTTCAGGAACTCCGCGAAGCGCAGCACCTGCTCCTTGTCGCGCTCGGTGAGATCTTTGGCCGTGCGGAAGAGTGCTGCACTCGTTTGGTCTTCGGGCTCTGTCGCTTGGCCTAGTAACTGCTCAACGGGGCGGCGATAGAGGGCACCCAGACGTGCCAGCTCGAGTCCAGAGACCTTTCGCCGACCCGCCTCCATGTTGCTCACTGCGGGTCTGGAGAGGCCTAGCGCCGCAGCCACCTCTCCTTGAGAAAAGCCCATGTACTCACGAGCATCTCGAAGTCGCTCGCCCAGGCGCTGCCACTCTTGCTCGTCGTCATAAGGGAAGACTGGGGCGTCGTTACGCATGGCAGCCGTCCGCAACCACGGTGGCCAGCGCGCTCTCCCTCGTGGCACAGCGACAGACGAAACCGGTGAAGCCCAAGCCTTGCCGCGCGCCGCTTTGCGGCGCCGTGCAGGTGTAGTCGCGGCTGTCCGGACGCCAACGAGAAGACCTCCACCTCCGGGCACCGGATTCCACGCATCCCGGTTCCGAGCGCCTTCAGCGCAGCCTCCTTGGCGGCCATCCGCACGCCGAGGCGCTCCACGCGCCCGGCACAGAAGTCGAGCTCCGCCGCAGTGAAGAGCTTCTCTAGCATGCGCGCGCCACCTGCATCGAGCTCGTGCTGAAAGGTCGGTAGGTGGACAGCGTCGACGCCGACCGCGAGGCCGCTCCGACCCACGGGTGGAACCATCGCGTACTGCATCTGATCGGCGATGGCGTTGACATGCTCAGTCTCGATCATCGGTCACCTCGTTAGGTAGAGTCACCTGTGTTTTGGCGACTAGCTCACGCACCCGTCGTTTGCCGAACGTCCACTCCAGGTCAGCGTGAGTGGACATACATTGGATCTCGCCAACCTCCCCATCGGTCTGCTCTGCAAGAAACTCCGCAAGCCTGGAAAGGCCCAAAAAGTTGCCGTACGCGCGCGAGATGTATGTCTGGTTGCGGTAGATGGCGGCCATGTTGATCATGCGTCCGCTCAGCGTCAGGCTGATGTGACTGAGACAGGGGAAGAAGTAGTAGTTCTTGTCCTTGCCGGGTGCCTGGATTCGCAGGTCCCCGTCCAACGGCTCGCTCAGACCGAGCTGCATATGCGCTTGACGCCGAGCCCACTTTGCCCACCTTGCCCGATAGCCGTTCAAGCACATAGTCGAGCTGGTTGAAGCCATCTCCGCGCGGATAATCGACTAGCCTGTTGAAGTAGGTTTCGCGATCGCGCGCGTCACGGCGGCGATGCAGGCGCATCCGATCCTGGTGAAGTTCGTAGAGCCGCTCAAGCGCTTGCTTTTTGCCGAGGCGTGGGTGGTAAAAGCCCTCCGGGAAGATCGTGTCTGCCACCGTCTCGACCGAATAGGGGCGCTTCTTAGGCGACCCTGAGGTACTCAGGAAGTCGTCTAGCTGTGCGCGGACCGCTGGCAGCTCGCGCGTCCCTTCGGTCCAGGCCACATTGAGATGCACGGCCTTGCCCTTCTCGACACTAGAGAGGAAGTCGATGGCCTTGACCCAGCCCTCCGAAAGCGTGTCTGCGTTGATCAGATTAGCCAAGGCTATTGCTCCTCTTTGGCGCGGCGCTCTTTGATGCGAATGCGAATCAAGCGCTCAAGCGAGCTGATGGTTGTCAGATTTTCCGTCTTCTGATCCTCTGGACGTATGAGGTCCTCGACGTCAAGCACACGCACCTCGATCCGCGAGGCTACCGCCTGACCTTGGGTGGACTTGATCTCCAAATCGTCATCCGCTTCTTCGATCCTCTTCTTCAGCGCAGCGACATCTTCGCCGAGCACTACTGCTAGCTCCCTGATGATTGCCTCGTGCAGATCTACGTTCGAAATATTGTTCATCGCGCCCTCCGATGGTACGAGAATCGTACATAGCGTAGCAGGGCTGCGGACGGAACGCCAACTCTCGCGGGTCACGCGGCTCCCTTGCGATGAGCGTCTCTGATGCAAGGACTGACAGCGTTGCGTCGGGTCTCAGCAGTCGTGCGGACCGAGGAGACCGTCCGGCTTCGGGTAGCTGGCGGCGAGACGCAGCCAGACGCGTCGCTCGGCCTTGAGGCGCTCGACGGGCGCGCTGAGCGGATGGTTAGCCATCAGCACAGTGTTGCGCGTACGCTACCGATCGCCGAGACGCCGTCTACCGCTGCTTCTGGATGTTCTCTTCGACTCTGGCGAAGCCGTCTTTGATCTCGGCGCGGAGCCTCACGGATCTCGCGCAGCAACATGTCCGCGGTAGGGGTTGCACCCGCCCGCCCGGCGAGTGTGAGCAGCTCTGTCAGGTCGGCGTCCAGCGCCCGGGCGAGTCCTTCGAGGACCTCCTCGGAGGGTGGTCCCTGCTCGCCGTTCTCGATGCGGGACAGGTTGGCGGCGCTCATCGGGACGCGTTCGGCCACCTGATGCTGGGTCAGCTTGGCCGCGCGCCGCAGTCGGCGCAGACGGGAGCCCAGCGTGTGCGCCCGTTCGGTCTGGCTGGGTCCGCGTGCGCTGGTCATCCGGCTCTAGCTTCCCCGGGGATCGACGCAGCCCTTGACTCCTTACGGATGACGTACTATCGTGCGCAAATCGTAAATATGGACGCGAAATGCAGATCCACTAGAGTTTCGTGGTCAGGTCGGTCTCACAGCTTCGGGGGCTACTCGTGGTCGACGGGTCGATGAGAAGGTCATTACTATGGCGCACCCTTGAGTTGGCGCCGGCCCTCTGTTGCGTCCTGATGGCGTTCTCGAGCGCCCAGGCATCGGCCACCTCGTCTGGCATCGTCTCCTCATGGGGCGATAACACCTACGGCCAGCTTGGCGACGGCTACGAAGGCTGGGAATACGACAGCAAGGTGCCGGTCCCCGTAAGCGGCCTCTCCGGCGCCAAGTCTGTCGCGGCCAGCGGCTCGGCCGGGCTGGCGCTCATGCAAGACGGAACCGTCATGGGGTGGGGGAACAACGGCGCCGGCGAACTCGGCGACGGCACCATCACCCAGCGCGACACGCCGGTGGCGGTCAAGGGACTGTCCGGGGTCAAGCAGATAGCGGCCGGTAGCCAAGATAGCTACGCGCTGCTGGAAAACGGGACGGTCGAGGCGTGGGGTTACGACAACCTCGATCAGCTCGGCCCGATCACCCCAACGGAAATCTGCGAGAGCGCCGCCGCCTGCGTCCGCATGCCAACACCCGTGCCCGGCCTGGCGGGCGTCAAGGCGATCACCGCCGGGGAAAGCTACGCCCTCGCGCTGCTGGAAAACGGGACGGTCGAGGCGTGGGGCGAAGGCTCGTGGGGCCAGCTCGGGAACGGCCCGATCATCGGATTGGAAATCTGCCCGGAAGAACCAACGGTAGAAGGCTCCCGTCTGTGCAGCAGGACGCCGGTGCCGGTCAACGGGCTCTCTGCGGTCACGGGGATATCGGCTGGTCACGGCGACAGCCTCGCGCTGCTCGAAAACGGCACCGTCGCGAGCTGGGGCTACAACGGGGCAGGGCAGCTCGGGGCGGGAAGCACCGAAGGGCCCGAATGGTGTGTGAACGGGGTTTCCTGCAGCGGCGCGCCCGTGGCGGTCAGCGGTCTTTCCGGGGTCACCCAGGTCTCCGCGGGTGATCTGCACAACCTCGCGTTGCTGAGCGACGGCACGGTCGAGGCCTGGGGCAACGACGAAGCCGGTCAGCTCGGAGATGGCGGCTTCAGAGAAAGCGATGTGCCGGTCGCCGTCAAAGGACTCACCGGCGTGACCGCGATCTCCGCCGGCAACTACCACAGTCTCGCCCTGCTGAGCGACGGGACCGTGGAGGCGTGGGGCCGGGATGAGCTCTGGCAGCTCGGCAACATCGAAATCGAAGGACAGAGCCGTGTGCCGGTTCCCGTGAGCGGCCTCTCCGGCGTCACGGCCATAGCAGCCGGCAACGGCCAGAGCTACGCCGTCGGCGCGACCCCGGTCGCCTACCCGCAGATCGCCAAACTCGCCCCCTACACCGGTCCGGAAACGGGCGGCACTACGGTGACGATCACGGGTCTGAACTTCACCGGTGCCACAGCGGTCGATTTCGGCTCTAAGAGTGCCACGAGCTTCACCGTCGACTCGCCGACGTCGATAACCGCCGTCTCTCCGGCGGGAGCCGAAGGCAAAGTGGAAGTCACCGTGACCACCTCCGAAGGCACCAGCTACACGAGTCCCAGGGACACGTTTCGCTATGGCGAAGAACAACCCAGCGAAAAGAACCCCCTGGGGAACCCGGCGAAAAGCCCGTGGTGAGCGATGAGTCCGCCTCCAACATCACCGAACACGCGGCGACGATCAACGCAGACGTCAACCCTCAGAGGACAACCGAGATCACCTACTTCGTCGAATACGGCACCACCACCTCCTACGGGCAGAGCGTCCCGAACCCACCTGAAACCATTCGCTGGGTAACGTGCGGACTGGAGTGCGAAGGCGAAGCTGAAACCCCCAGGCCGGTCAGCGTGAACCTGACCGAACTCCAGGCTGGCACTACCTACCACTATCGGGTCGTGGCCAGCAACGGCAGTGGCGTGGAGCACTACGGTCCGGACGCGACGTTCACCACCCCGTCATCTGGCGCTGGGCCCGAACCGACGGGGGAAAACGGCGGGGCTGAAACCGGTGGCGCATCAAGTATCTCAGAGACGGGCGCGACACTAAACGGGGTCGTCACCGCCTGGGGATGGCGCGAAGCCACCTACGTCTTCGAATACGG
Source organism: uncultured Solirubrobacterales bacterium (assembly GCA_963808385.1). Lineage (GTDB taxonomy): Bacteria > Actinomycetota > Thermoleophilia > Solirubrobacterales > Solirubrobacteraceae > Palsa-744. Next base: position 156,839 of record CAWEFQ010000017.1, read on the forward strand.
CAGGAGCACCTCCTATGGGAAGAGCGTGCCGACGCCGCCAGGGGTGATCGGCGGGCGCGCGACCTGCGGCTTGCCGTGCGGCCCTCCACATTCAGAACGATTCCCGGTGAGCGAGAGCCTGACCGAATTGGCACCCAATACCACCTACCACTATCGCCTCGTCTCGACAAGCAACGGCTACACGAGCTACGGCAAGGACGCCACATTCACCACACACGAAGGCTTCGTTGAACCGCTGAATATCGCTGCACCGTCCACGACAGGTGGCGAAGTATCTCCACCTGAGGCTGGCGGCAGTGGCCAGGCGGGAAGTTCGAGCACAGCAACAGGGTCTGGGGCGTCGTCCTTGACGTCCGGCGTAACGCCCCTTGTCTCTCCAACAAAGAAGCTCACGAAGGCGTTGAAGTTGTGCTCGAAGAGGCCAAAGAGCAAGCGAGCAGTGTGCGTGAAACAGGCTCGCAAGGCTTACGCCGCAACAGCCGCGAAGAGCAAGAGGCGATAGGCGCGAGCCAGCGACCAGGCAGCGCCGGAGCCTGAGACGCGGATGGATCCGCCATCGGTATGGTGATCAGATGATCGGTTTCCGGAGGATCTCTATAGCGATCCTCGCGGCATCCTGCTCGACGCTTTGCGTGCCGGTGCAGGCCGGTGCGGTCTCTCCGCTTCCCTCATCTGATTACAGCGTGGCTCAGGCGTGCGCTGCGCCCGCTCCCGGGCACGTGGCGTGCCTGGCGGAAATACTGGTGGCGAGGACGGCGGCGGCGCGTGCGCGCACCCATCCGCTGGGGATGACGATGACCCATGCGATCGTCCACGGCAGCGCCGCGGAAGGCGCCGATGGCCTGCGCCCGCAGGATCTGCAGAGCGCCTACTTCCCCGGTGAAGCACCCGACGCGCCCGCCTCTGAACCGCAGACGATCGCGATCGTGGACGCCTACGACGACCTGCAAGCCGAATCCGATCTGAGCGTTTACGACGAACGAATTTCACCTCCCTGAATGTACCGTCGAGCGACGGGTGCTTCGAGCAGGTGAACCAGAACGGCGAAACCGGCAATCCGCCATTTCCCGCCACCTCCACCGCCAAGAGCGAAAAGGAAGCCCTGTGCGAAAGCACCACGGCCGAACCGTCGGTCAGGAAAGCCGCCTGCAGGATGATCGAAGAAGTGGACGGGTGGTCGCTGGAGACGGCGCTCGACATCGAGACGGCGCATGCCATCTGCCAGAACTGCCACATCATCCTCGTGGAGGCCGATGAAGGCGAAGAAGCGCCTCTGGAAGTCGCTGAGGACACGGCGGTGCGGCTCGGCGCCGGCGAGGTCTCAAACTCCTGGGCGGGCAGCGAACCGCTCACCGACAGCGAAGCCTTCAACCACCCGGGACGCGTGATCACCTTCGCCGCGGGCGATCGCGGCTATCTGAACTGGGAGAGAGACAAACTGGAAGAAGAACTGGAGGGCGAGCAGGCCGGCGTCAACTATCCGGCGGCCTCCCCGCACGTGATCGCGGTCGGCGGCACCAGCCTGGAGCTGAACGACCGCGGCGCTGGAGTGAAGAGAGCGCCTGGATCGGCAGCGGGGGCGGTTGCAGCCTGAACTTCAACGGCCCAGCCCTGGCAGAGCGAAGTCGCCGACTGGTCGAAGCGTGGGGTGCGAAGGCCGCCGGGCGGTGAGCGATGTCTCCGCCGACGCTGATCCCTACACCGGAGTCGCGGTGTATGACTCTGTCCCCTACATTCCCCTGGGCGGCGGCTTGAAGAGCGCCACCGTGTTCGACTGGGTGCCGGTCGGCGGCACGAGCGCCTCCACTCCGATGATCGCCGCGATGTTCGCGCTCGCCGGTGGATCGCACGGCGTTGCAGTACCCGGCCAAGACGCTCTACTCCCATCTCGGCTCGGCGGCGCTGCACGACTCACCGAAGGCTCGACCGGCAAGTGCTTCGGCGAATACACCTCCGGCTGCTACGGGCTCGATGAGCCCGCTGTCGCTGACCGACTGTAACTATTCAGGTGCCGATCCAGCGTTGGTAGGCGGCGAGGAGGCGTGAGGTGGTGGGATCGGCGTGGATGTCGATATCGAGTAGGGCGATCTCGTAGCGTTTGCTGTTGCGCTGGCAGATGGCGATCAGCTCGCGGCGGTTGCCTGTGGTGGTGACAGAGAGCACGTCGACGGTCTCGCCGATGACGGTGCCTGGGCAGGGGAAGTTCGCTTCGTCGAAGGCGTTCTCAAAGCCCATCAGCTGCTCGTCCTCGTCGTGTGCGTCGACGGTGATTTCCTCGATCAGGCTGTCGAGGTCGGGGTCGTCTTGGCGGGCGGGGCTCATCGGGCTCCTCTCAGGCGGCTGGGTGCAGGCGCTCCAATAGCAGTGGTGGGCATTGGCGGATCTCGCCGCTTGAGAACCGGCCGACGGGCTGGTGCACGCAGACGGTGGCGGTGTGCTCATCGAGGTCGGTCACGACGCCATGCACGCCGCGCAGATATTGGGGTTTGGTGCGCTCGCTGAAGCGGACGCGGTCGCCGAGGGAGAGCATCGCCAGCGCCTTGGCGGAGTTGACCGTCTCCAGCAGGTCAAGACGTGCGTGGATCGCGTCGGCGATCGCTGTCAGGTGCTGATCGAGCGCTCCGGCCGCGATCTGGTCGAGCAGCAGCCGCTCGGGCCGGCCCGGTGTCTGCTGGTTATCCTCACGCGGTGGCGGGGAGCTGGCGCCCGCCGCGGCTGCCGGCAGCTGGCGTTGGGGCCTGTCGCGTCGGGATCGCTTGCCCATGATTGGCCTGCGATTATCGCCGCCGCGGCGGACGGGCCCCAGGTCAAGTTTCCCCGGCGGCTGGCAGCCAGGGTGTGCCCCGTGCCAGCGCGCTGAGCACACCGAGGGTGTCTTGGCCCTGCTTTTTGGCGGTGGAGATGTAGGAGCGCACTGTCAGGTAGCGCTCGGCGCCGTCCATCGTGCGGAAGCACCCGGATATCTTCTGTTGTAGCTTGACCATGCGGAGGTCGGACTCGCAGAGGTTGTTCGAGAAGGGGACGGCGAAGTCGTGGGCGAAGAGGGTCGTTTCGCGCTCGCGCTTATCGAGTCTGAGCAGCAGGTTCTGCGCCTTGGTGCGCTTGATTCGCCTGCCGTGGTTTTGTGCGAGGCCGGGATTCTGCTCGTAGCCTGAGGCGATCAGGTCGCGGTATGAGGTGTGAAGTTCTGCCAGGGCCGGGGCGCCCAGCGCCTTGCGGCCGGCCGCCTTGGCCTGATCGACCAGATCCTTGGTGTCCAGCAAAAGGCAGCTCATGCCGGAGGCCCAGAGCTGCCCCGCTTCGGTGGCAGCGATCAGCTCCCGCAGGTGGTGCGCGCCGCAGAGCGCGTGGGCCGCGTTGGTGTAGGCACGGTATGGGGAGAAGCCGTCGTGGACGGCCACACCGGCGAAGCCGGGGAGCACGCCGGCCTCATCCATCGCTTGCCCTCCGCGCTTGGCGTGGACGGTGTAGCGCGTCAACGTCTGCGTGGAGGCGCAGTGCACCCAGGAAAGACGCTCTGCGATACGCAGGCCCGTCTCGTCGAAGTGGGCGACCGGCTCATCACCGAGCAGCGCTCGCAGCTGCTCATCGAAATCGGTCAGGCCCCGTGCGGCCTTATCCACCCAGGCCTTCAACGTGGCTGTGGAGAGCTGCGCCCCGATCAGGTCGCAGATCAGGTTGCGAGCGCGCTCATAAGGGATGTGCTGGAAGACGATGAGATAGACACCGAGGGCGCGCAGGTTCACCCCGTATCCGGTAGGAGCGATCACGTGCTTGGGGAAATGGGCGTCGTTCACACGCCCGCAAGCCTTGCAGCGTCTGGCTTTCGCGAGATGCTCTATCACTTCCAGCGCGAGCTTCTCGGGAATATCGAAAACCTGACGAGACTCCCCGCCCTCAACCTCTTCCCCGTCAGCCAGATCGCGCCCACAGTCCTCGCAAACATCGGGCTCATGGACAATCACACGATCGGGGACCTCCACACGCTCCAGGCGGGCGCCCTCATGGCCATGCTGGCCGCCCTGTTTGCGCCCCGAGCGCTGCCGCAGGCCGCGCTTCTTCGGCGAGGGCTTTGAGTAACCATCAGAGGACGGCGGCTTGCTCGAGTTACTGGAGTTCTGATCCAGCCTGGATCGCATCTCGACGATCTCGGCCTTCAACTCGACGATCATCGCCTGCTGCTCGGCGCTCTGCCCCCGCAACGCCGCGATCACCGCATCCTGATCGGTGATCCGGGCTTCAAGCTCCTCACGACTGAGCTGCCCCGCATCGGCCATGCCCGCAAGATTCCCTGCAACCAGGCGGAATCCTGCTCACACCGCCCCCCCTCCCGGACTGCGCACCCGCACCCGAACCTGCACTCACCCTTGACGAGCAAGACCAGCAGGACCTAAATAGTTACGACCGACTGCGGTCAGGGGGTCTGGATCTGCAATACGACGGTTGGCTACGACGGCCCGACGGGGTCGGCACCCCGACGGGATCAGTGCCTTCAAGCCTGTGCGTCAGCTCAAAGCTGGCGGCCCGGAAGTCCCGCTCACCGAAGCATGCGCCGGGTCGATCTTCACGGCCACCGGCAAGGTATGCGGGACACTGAACCCTGACTCGAACACGAAGGTCGGCTACTACTTCGCCTACAACAAGGGCGCCGACTGCACCGGCGGCAAGGAAACCCCACTGCAGCCAGAAGCGCAGGGCGAGGGCATCAGCGTGACCGGTGAACTGTTCGGTCTGGAAGCCGATACCCAATACGCGGTCTGCCTGATCGCCACTGACCAGTCTGGTGAAACCGAAGGCTCGCGACTGACGATCACCACCGAACCTGCGCCGCCGAGACCGCCCGAGACCAGTCCCGCCATCGACGTCACGAGCGATTCGGCGACGCTCGAGGGCAGGCTCGGCCCCCAGCCGATCGCCACGAGCTGGTACTTCCAGTACGCCCCGCAGTTCACCTGCACGTGGGAACACGCGAGCACCACCACCGAACAGCAAGACACCAAGCCCGGCGAAGTGGACGAAGTGTCAACTGCGGTCAGCAACCTGCAGCCTGGCACCTACTACCACGTATGCCTCGTGGCGAAGAACAGAATCGCGTCCACCGTCGGTTGGGAACGGTCGTTCTTGACCGAATCGACCGCGCCCAAGATCGAATCGGTCAGCGCTCAGAGCACCGGCAGCGAAGCGACCATCGAAGCGAAGACGAATCCCGACGCCCAAGCGGCGACGTGTGATGTCCAGTACGGCACGAGTGAAGCCTACGGGTCCACCGCTCCGTGCAGGGAAGCGCTGGGGAACAACGGTGAGCGTACCTCCGCGAGCGCTCATATCTCGAATCTCGCGCCGGGCACCACCTACTACTTCCAGCTGATCGTCGAGAACGAAAAGGGCAAGAGCTCGCCGGCGAAGGCCAGGGGACGGTCACGACACAGCCGGCTGGCGAAACGGGAGGCGGTGAAGAAAAGATCAAAGACAAAACGGAAGAACAATCAACCCCCAGCAACCCGATCACCTCGACCCTGTCCACCACACCCGCGTGGTGGCTGCCGACCACATCTCCGGGCGAACCTGAATCCAAGCCGCCCAAGGCCAAGCCGCTCACCAGAGCCCAGAAGCTGGCAAAGGCTCTGAAAGCATGCGAGCGCAAGCCAAAGCGCGAGCAAGCCGCCTGCCGGAGACGCGCGCACAAAGAGTACGGGCCAACGCGCAAGAAGAACGCGGGCAAGAACACGAGTAGCAAGCGCAAGAAGAACCAGTAATGGGATCCGCCGGTCTCTGCTAGAACAACCCGAAGGAGTATCGGTGCCGGGCCCTAGTACGATCGAGTGGACCGACGCGACCTGTAATACGCTAGGGATGAAGAGCTTGCGGACACCGTTCCACGTCACGGAGCAGATGTAGGGGCTTGCTTTCGCTGGCAGCGGTCTGTTCGACGCTGTACCAGCGCCGAAAGGCACGAGCTGAACCGGCCAAGCGTTCACACCCGGACGACGCCAATAGGCCATTGCCGCTTACAACGGACGCTCTGGACGAAGCGTCTCTGCACTCCTCTTCCTGCGGCGTTAGCCGTCTACCTAACGGCGTTGACTGAGACGCCGTGTGTCGCGCCTGAGGCGCAAGCAGTTCAAGAAACCGCCACTCTGGCGTGCCTTGGACGGCACGCCGCGTCAGCTCTTCGCCTGATGCGGGCTCTTTACCCTGCAAACAGTCCCAATCACCGGCCGATGCGGGCCCCAGCCCAGTAAACTTCAAGCCCTTGTCTCGACAGCTAGGCTAGCTCAGTGACCTCGCCGCGCCGAATAACGGAACTTCGCCGGCATACAGGGCTGCAGATGCATCCCGATTACGTCGCGTACCACCGCGACGAACTCTCTCAGGTCGACCGTGAATATTGGGATGAACGGGTGGTCGACCTCCGAGGCGTGGTGGAGAATGAGGAGTTAGAGGACGGCACGGTCGAGTCGTGGTACGCGGTGCCGAAGGACAAGATCGGTGCCCAAGTCCGAATCTCGGCCGGTAAGGCATACGAAAACATGTCCGACGAGAGGCGTTGGGCGACCGAAGGCCTGGCCAGGGAACTTCGCCAACTCGGCCTCGATGTCGACCTCGAAATCATCGAGCGGATTCCCAAACGCATGGGGCTCGGGCCGATCGAGTGGACGGCCATTTTCATTGGACAAAGCGTCGCTGCGGCCCTTATCAGCTCCGTAGTGAACGACATGTACCAGAGGGCGAAGGACATGCTCCGGTCACGCCGCCGAGCAGGCGAGGTTCGCCAGATGGGCTTCCGAATCTACGGCCCGAAAGGAGAAGTCTTGGAGGAATGGACCACGAAGGAGGACGAGCAGGAGCGCGCCGACGGCGAGTGCTAGCTAGTGGTTAGCGGTCGCCGCCGCGTTCGATCTTGGCCGCCAGCTGGGCGACCGTGACGCCGGACGCGCAGCAACGCAAGCAGCATCTTCCAGCTTACGCCGCGTTCGCCCGTCTCGACGCCGCTGACGTGCGTGTTGCGAACGCCCACCTGTGTGGCTGCCTGAGCCTGTGTCGCACCGGCTCGACGACGCACGTCGCGCAGGTCAACCCGGCGTTCCCGTCGAGACCGCCGAGCCCGTTCAGGTAGAATCGACGAGATGACACGGTGGCCGGACCTCGACGATCCGACGGCTCCCAGCGGTGACTTTGACATCTTCTGCAGCTACGCCCACGCTGACAACGACGACGGATGGGTTGACAGGTTCGTCGCACCGCTTGCGACAACGTTTGCGAAGTTGACTGGCGAGGCTGCCCGGATCTTTGTTGATCGAGGATCACTGCGGACCGCAGACATTTGGGAGAAGAAGATCCGTGCGGCGCTTGACGCCAGCCAGATCATGGTCGCGGTGATATCGCCCTCTTTCGTGAGATCTGAGTGGTGTCGGCGAGAGTGGGAGATATTTGCTCAACGCGAGAGGCGCCTTCGTAAGCAGAAACTCCTCCCCGCCGACCAGGGACTGATCGTCCCAATCCTCTTGTTCCCTTTGACGCGCGGACGGTTCGACCAACAGGAGCAGGCATTTGCCAGCAGCATTTCCGAGCGCCAACGACTTGACGTATCGTCGCAGGTAGATAGTTCACCAGTCCGCCGCGATCAAGTGCGACAACTGGCAGAGCAGATCATCGACACCATCGCCGAACTTCAGCTTCGCGAGCGGCGGGCTGCCGATCTTCCCTCGACAATCGTCAACGGAGCGACCATATTGGATCCGCCCACAGGGCTTGAATGGACGGCTTCGCTGAGTCCGAGTGCTATGAGTTATGAGGATGCACAAGCGTATGTGGATAGTCTAAATGCTGCGACCGAGGGCGGGTGGCGACTCCCGACGAAGGAGGAGCTTGAAAGCATCATTGATCCGTTGGCGCTCTCCGACGATCCGAAGGCTACGCCGTTTCCTCTGCGCGAGCCGTTCAACGCAGGGAGATTCGGACGCCTACACTCCGGCACTCCAGTGGGAGACGGAAACTGGGTGATGCGCGTGGCAAACGGGCATATCTACAACGGCTATGGGAACGACTGCTACGTTCGCGCGGTACGTACCGCGCTGCACGCCATTTAGGTGTGTACACTCCTCATGGACACATTCGTGGGCACAACCTGAGTGCATCTCAGAGCGCCCAAAGGTCAGCTTGCGCCCGGTGGATGCTGCGCAGGTCGGCCCCGGGAAGATCGCTCTGGTTGGGCTGGTCGCGAGCCTTGCCTGCCGTTTCGGATGGATGACAGCGCTACAGCGGCGAGCAGGCCGGTCGTGATTCGCTTGGACACATGCCCTGTAGCTCTGCGGTCTGGACGAAGCCTGCCGCCGGGCAGGCTCTGCTTTAGCGAACCACCGCAGGTCGGTTTGCGTCTGAGGCTGCAGGCGGGCGCTCAGGCGGAGCGCCCTTCATAGCATCAGCGGGATGGAGAGCAATCATCCGGTACACCCCAAGGATCGAGAGCGCTACTCAAAAGTCCTTGAAGAAATGGCGCATCGACTCCGTGGCACCCGAAAGCATCTCGAGAGTCCACCTACGATCGCCACCGTGGAGTACGCTGCGCTCCAGCTCCGCAAGGTGCTTGAGCTGATCATGATGGCCTCGCTCGTGACCAACCGGGTCGCCATTGAAGGGATCAGCCAGGCGTTCGCGCGAGCCGATGCCGACAGAGCGCGAAAGCTGTCTCGAAACGCCAATCCGCATTATTGGCCGAGAGCGGTGGAGATCAAGAACGATGGTTCGCTCGGGCCGATCCCAGATGACCAAGAGCTGTCCGAGAATGAATAGGGCAGAGCTTATGGACGAGTGAGCGATCTTCTGCACGCCGACAATCCATACGCGCCACCCGTCGACGTTCCGGCTGAGCATGGGGCGCTTGCCGACATTGAGCGCCGCCTGTCTGGTCTGCTGGCGCGGCACGTCATGCTGCTGGCTGGCGCAGATCACCTGCTCATGGGCCAGATATCTGACAACGAGGTGGCAGTGATCACGATGCACCGCGCGCCGGAATAGCCACCCAGATCGGCATCTCCGAGACAGCGCTCAACATCCGTCCGGCGCACCGCCGATACTGATTGGTCGCCCCCAAACCAACGACGAAAGCACAACTATGCCAACCATAATCACCCCGCCGGACGACGCCACCCGGACTCAGCTCTTGATGCTGGCCGAGATCATCAAACTCGTCAGCAGAGCAGGCGACCTTGCCCGCCTTGACATCGCCAACCCACCGCCAGCAACGGCCAACGGTATCGGCACCTGGACCCGCGTAACCGGAGCACTGATCGAGCTCGAGGCGATGGTCGCCGTCTACCGGCAGCTCGGCGGCCCCGAACTTCCGTCCAACGTCGAGAAATTCGCGCGTGACTTGCGCCGCATGGATACCAAACCCGCGCAGGTCGTCGGCGAGTCCGTGAGTGTCCTCGGATTGCTTCAGAACTTCACCGAGAACTTCCCGAGCCAGACGAGCAGGCTCGGTATGGCCACCGTCAGCGGACATACGGGCTAACCCAAGTGGCACATGACTGGGAGAAATGGCTAAGAAGTTCATGCGCCCCGCCGAGTACGACTGAGGACGAAAAGCGTATGCGGACGGAGCAGCAGATCAAAGAGGCTCTGCGTAAATACGAGCCGCTCAAAGGAAGGGATTACGTCGTCTACACGAAGGGCTCGTATGCAAACAACACGAACGTGCGGCTCAACTACGATGTCGATATCGCTGTCGAGTATCGTGGCTACTTCTACTCAGAACTCTGCTTTGAGCTCGCCGGGAAGCCCGACTCGACCGTGGGCATCTCCAGTACGAGCGACCCGTACACTCGCGACGAGTTCAAGAAAGACATAGAGAGCGCCCTGGCGGCAGCGTTCGGCGCTGAAGCAATCTCGACGGGTCGCATCGCTTATCGCGTGCGCGAGGACAAGACCACACTGCCAGCAGACGTCGTACCGAGCTGGGAGTTCCGCCGTTACGACCGGATCGTCAATGGGAGTCCGGTCGTACAAGAGGGCTCATGCGTCTTTCCGACCGGCGGGTCGCGCACAGTCAACTATCCGGCACGGCAACGCCGACGCGACGGAGGGCCAATCTGGATCGTTGTCACGATCACTCCCAGCAACCCAACGACGCCGACCGCTCCCCATGGCGCGTAGGTCGAGAAGGAGTGGGTCTGACCGGTCCGTGGTTGAGTTGCGTGCGCGTGCCGGAGCGCTGTTCGCCGCCGCGGCCATCGCGACGTCCTTCTTCGGTAGCCAGACGCTCACGAGGCACGATGCCGGCGTGGCCGGCTGGGTGGCTATCGGCTGCTTTGTGTTGCTCGGCTTTGCGGTCGTCGTGATGTTGGTCGCAGCACCAAGTTCAACCGTGAGCAATACGCTGGTGACGGTCTTCCGCTTCGGTGTGTTACTGCTGGTCGTCGAGGTGCTGGCATGGGTGCTGGCCCTCGTGGCTGTGAGGTAGACTGATGAGCATGCTCAAGAAGCTGATCAGGATGTTCAAAAAATCGGTGCCTGAGCCGCCCCCGGAGGCGCCCACAGGCCCTCAGCCGCTGCGTCCGAGTCCCATGGTCGGAGAGCTTCGCGGCGTCGTTGGCGCCGCCGATCATCGTTAGCCTCGTGGCTTCAGCTCGCCGGGGGCTACGCCTATGGCTCATCTCATCGAGAACGTGCTGCCTATCGCTGGGCGGCAGATGTCGCGGTTTACATCGACGCGGACCACCACCGGTCGGGCGTCGGACGCGCGCTGTACACGCGACTGTTTGAGCAGCTGCGAGCGATCGGCTTATGGACGCTGTGCGCCGGGATCACAGCTGCCAACGCTAAACGCTCGCCATGTCCGGCGACGCTGAGATCCAGTTGTCCCACCTCGCTCAGACGCGGGCTGGACGCCCCGCGCCCACCGCCCTTGGAGGTCTCATCAACCTGCGCGGATGCGACCCAAAAATACCCACTGATGCCTGCACGGACTCTGGAAGCCTCACCCGGGCTGCGCGCATTGTTATGCGGAGACGTTCGCCGAGCGCTGGCGCGGCGCAGGCTTTCTCTCCCCTATATACGCTGCATTCTCCCCGTCGGATATCAGGCTAGGGTCGTAGATCGCGAGCTGGTTGCTCGCTTGAGTGCCGTTGGCGCCGGCCGGCCCTCGAACAGCCAGTCTTCAGCCATGCCAGTCACGTAGTCCCGCTGCTTGTCGTCAATCACAGGATCAAGTCCCTCCCCCTGGAGGACCATCTCAGTGATCTCATCCGCGCTCAGCTCGTCAATTCGGCCTCTCTTGCACTGGATGTAGGTGACCCGGTGGGGCGTTTGGCCGTCTGAGCAGGGATTCTTCAGGCGCTGGAAGTCCTCGCAAGTTGCGCGCTGGTCAGCGACGCGCCGCCGCCTCCACGGGCAGGCTGCTGGTCTGTCAACGATCAACGGCTTGCAAGGGAGGACGGCATGCGCGTCACTGCGGCATTGTGCGCCACGAGGCGCTACGAATCGAGCGGAGATGAAAGGACTCCGCCTTCGGGTTGTCACAGCAGCCCGGTAGAAGCTGGGGGCAGCCTGATCCTGGGAGCGCAGGGGAGGGCGGGAGCAGCCCCGACGAAGGCGAGGCGGGCCGGCACCACCAGACGGCCTAGTGCTCGTTCAGCGAGACGGAAAGGCGTAACGAAAGTGAACCAGTGGTTGAACCCCCTTAAGCGTGACGCCGGCTCCAACCTGGTGGATGCGGGCCGGATCGCAGCGCACGCCGTCCGTGCTGGTAGCGGGCGGCGACTCCGAAGCCGACCTAATGCAGTCGGTGGTGAGGCCACGAGGAAGGTCTGCGGCGTACTCGTGGCGATGCTGCAAGGGGAAGAGCTGGACGCCCACCCCGTCGATCGAGACGTAGTGAACGTGGGAACCGCCCTGGGATCGCCCTTCCTGCCACCCATTGTGGGTGGTGGCGGGCAGGCCCGTTGTCGGCTGATGGCCCCAGGGCGGGGCGGAGGGTCCGTAGTAGTCCGAGGCCGGGAAAGCCGACCACATGGCGAAGGGACCCAGCGAGCCAGTTGTGTTGGTGCTGGAAGGTCAGGAGGTCGCCGGTGAACACCGACGCTCCGTGGCCGAGCCTCGATGAGGCGCGGGTGCGGGTACTGAAGATCCAGGCCAAGCTGCACCAATGGGCGACCGACAGCCCTGATCGTCGGTTCTGTGACCTGTTCAACCTCGTCTGCGATCCCGCCTTCTTGGTGGTCGGCTGGGATCGTGTGCGGGGCAATCGAGGAGCACGAACGGCCGGGGTCGATGGAGTCGAACCACGCTCCATCGACCGGGATGGCGAGGAGTTCCTGCGCGAGCTGCGAGATGATCTCAAGGCACGCAGGTTCGCCCCGCTGCCGGTGCGCGAGCGGATGATCCCCAAGGCGTCAGGCAAGCTGCGGCGTCTTGGCATCCCGACCGCACGCGACCGTGTTGTGCAAGCCAGCCTCAAGCTGGTCCTTGAGCCGATCTTCGAGGCGGAGTTCCACCCGTGCAGCTACGGGTTCCGCCCGAAGCGCCGAGCCCAAGACGCGATCGAGGAGATCCGCCACTTCAGCCGCCTCTCTTACGAGTGGATTCTGGAGGGCGACATCTCCTCGTGCTTCGATGAGATCTCGCACCCGGCCCTCATGGGCCGCGTGCGCGGACGAGTCGCGGACAAGCGCGTCGCTGGTTTGGTGAAGGCGTTCCTGATCGCTGGAATCCTCTCCGAGGACGGGGCGGTCAGGGGCTCCAAGAGCGGCACCCCGCAGGGCGGCATACTCTCGCCGCTGCTGGCCAACATCGCTCTCTCGGTCCTCGACGAGCACTTCGCCGAGGTTTGGGAGACGACGATGGCCGGCAATGACGACCGCAAGCGACGCCGACGCCGTGGAGAAGCCATGTATCGCCTCGTGCGCTACGCGGACGACTTCGTGGTGCTGGTGTCGGGCACCAAGGCGCAAGCCGAGGCGCTGAAGGTCGATACCGCGGCGGTCCTCTCCACGATGGGCCTGCGCCTGTCGGACGAGAAGACGACGGTATGCCACATCGACGAGGGGTTCGACTTCCTGGGCTTCCGCATCCAGCGGCAAGTCAAGCGAGGATCGAACAAGGCGTTCGTCTACAGCTGGCCATGCAAGAAGGCACTCGCCTCGATCATGGCCAAGATCAAGGCGATCACCACACAGGGAACGAACAACCCGCTCTCCGACCTCCTACGCCAGATCAACGCGGCGTTGCGAGGCTGGACGGTCTACTTCCGGCACAGCGTGTCCAAGCAGACCTTCAACTACCTGGGCCACTACACGTGGCACCGCGTCGTTGGATGGTTGCGCCGAAAGCACCGCCGTGCTACCTGGAAGTCGATCCGGCGGCGCTACCTGGCCACCCCGGCCGGGCTGGTGCCCCACGACGACGGAGTGATGCTCTTCAACCCCGCATCGGTGCCGGTCACCCGGTACCTCTATCGCGGAACGAAGATCCCCACCCCGTGGACCGAGCGGACCAAGACGAACACGGCCGAAGGATGACCTTGGGGCTCGTGGAGAGCCGGATGCGTTGGAAGGCGCACGTCCGGTTCGGGGAGCGGCCCGGGGAAACGGACCGGCGGTAACGCCGGCACCGCGCCCCGGTCCGACTCCACCTCGCGGCTTCTGCGGTTGGAGGGCGTCTGGGTCAGGGGGGTTCGTTTCGAGCCCGACCGGGTCATCGTGCGGGTGGCGCTGCGCCGCCGGCGCTTGGTGTGCCCTGAGTGCTCTTTCAGCACTCCGCACCGCCACGACGTCCGGCCGGTGCTCTCGGACTGGCGCCACCTGGACTTGGGGGTCTGGCGGCTCGAGATCCGCGCGCAGCTGCGGCGGTTGTCCTGCCCGGTTCACGGGGTGCGCACCGAGGGCGTGCCGTTCGCCCGGATGGGCTCGGACTTCACCAAGGACTTCGAGCGCCTCGTCGCCTACCTGGCGAGCAGGACCGACAAGAGCACGATCTGCCGGCTGGTGCGGATCAACTGGCGCACGGTGGGACGGATCATCGAGCGCGTCACCCGGGACGAGCTCGATCCCGACCGCCTGAATGAGCTGTTTGACATCGGCATGGACGAGGTCTCCTGGCGCAAGCAGCACCGCTACCTGACCCTGGTCTGTGACCATCAGCGCCGAAAGGTGGTGTGGGGCACCGAGGGCGCCGGTGAGAAAGCCGGCGATGAGTTCTTCAAGGAGCTGGGGCCTGAGCGCTCGGCGAAGCTCAGGGCTATCTCGCTGGACATGGGGCCCGGCTACGCCAAGAGCGCCCGCAAGAAGAAACACGCCCCACAAGCGACGCTCTGCATCGACAGCTATCACGTCGTGGCGCTCGCTACCAACCTCGATCTTGCATTAAGCACCCGCGCCCCGGGCTTGCCGGGGCGCGAATACGTCCGCCTGGACAGGGAGAATGCGGGTTTCTGACACTCGTATCTCGACCCCAGGAGGATCACCCATATGGTGCAGCGTGAAGGGCTGGTTGACAAGCTACATGTGAGCGCGGACGGCACTGGTCAGGTGGGGCACGCCGGCAGCGCGCTGGTGGCCGGAGCGGCGGATCGGGTCGGGCTGACACGGGCGCTCTCGGGGGCGATGGCGCCCACGCGCGAGCGGCGCTCGGCGCACGATCCTGGCGTTGTATTGCGCGACCTGGCGGTGATGCTCGCCGACGGCGGGGATTGTCTCGCTGATCTGGGAAGCGAGCGCGACCAAGGAGACCTGTTCGGCGGGGTGGCGTCTGACTCGACGGCATTTCGGGTGATCGACTCTGTCGATGAGCAATGCCTTGAACGGTTGCGCGCGGCGGTGGCGCTCGCGCGGGCGCGGGCGTGGAAGCTCGGCGCGCGCCCACAGCGCAGAGTGAAACAGGCAAGCGATCGGGCGCGAGCGGAGCGGACGGTGATCGACATCGACGCGACGCTGACCGCTTGCTGTTCGGAGAAGGAGGAGGCGAAAGGCAATTTCAAGGGCGGCTTCGGCCACCATCCGCTGTTGTGCTATCTGGACGATACCGGCGAGGCGCCGGCCGGGATCTTGAGGCCGGGCAACGCCGGCTCGAACACCGCCTCAGATCACATCGCCGTGCTCGACCTCGCGCTGGGGCAGCTCGATCAAGAGGCGCTTGATGGGGAGATCCTCCTGCGCGCCGACGGTGCCGGCTCAACGCACGAGCTGACCGTCTACTGCCGTGAGGCGAGGATGCGCTTCTCGGTCGGGTTCGACGTGGACGAGCGTGTGCGCGAGGCGATCCTCGGGATCGCGCAGTCCGCGTGGATAAAGGCGATCCGCCCAGATCGCTCAGAGCGCGAGCACTCCCAGGTCGCTGAGATCACCGACCGTGTCGACCTGTCGGCCTGGCCGGAGGGCTCGCGGCTGATAGCCAGGCGCACGAAGCTCAGAGAGGGGGACCAGCAGTCCTTCGCCGACCACGACGGCTACCGCCTCGCGGTGTTCCTCACCGACCAGGAAGGCGGTGTGCGCGAGCTCGATCTCACACACCGCGAGCATGCCCACGTCGAGGACCGCATCCGCGAGGGCAAGGACTGCGGCCTTTCAAACCTGCCGTTCCGGTCCTTTCACCACAACCAGGTGTGGCTGTGGCTCGTCATGCTCGCCCAGGACCTGATCGCCTGGACCAAGCAGCTATGCCTCGCCGAGCAGGCGCGCTCATGGGAGCTCAAGCGGCTGCGCTACCGCCTGCTTCACCAATCCGGCAGGATCGCCCGTCACGCGCGGCGGAGAACCCTGCGCCTCGCGCGCGACTGGCCATGGTCAGCACAGCTCGCCGCCGC
This sequence comes from uncultured Solirubrobacterales bacterium, assembly GCA_963808385.1. Classification (GTDB taxonomy): domain Bacteria; phylum Actinomycetota; class Thermoleophilia; order Solirubrobacterales; family Solirubrobacteraceae; genus Palsa-744. The sequence continues at coordinate 172,638 of CAWEFQ010000017.1, forward strand.
GTTCGAACGCCTGCAAGCGCTCCCAGCCCCGACCGGCTGACCGCCGGCGCCCTCGGCGCTCCCCCCACGACCACGACCATCAGCACCACCGCCGGCATCAGCCTGCCCGCAAACAACCCCGAAGCCCCCCCCCGGCACGCCCATCACCCCGACAAACCAGCCGGACGGCGCTCCCCGCAGCCTTCACCACTACCGCGCAGGCCCCTCCGCTCCCGCTCGCCGCCCAGTCAGCCGCTTACTGCAAGCGGCCCGAATCAGACGCTTGCTGCAAGATCGAGGTCAAGGCACTGGACGAAGTCCGCCGCGACTACTGGAACGAGCTGCGCTCCCTCGGTGACCAGGAAGCCGCCAAGCGCTTCAAGGACGCCCGCTGGGCGCTGCTGAAGAACCCTGAGAACCTCACCGCCGAGCAGGCCGTCACATACCGCAAGCTCAAACACGCTGGTGGCGCGGTCTGGCTCGCCTACACCCTCAAGGAGGCGCTCAGGAGCATCTTTACCGCAGGCCTCGACCTCGAGGACGTCACCATCCTCATCGACCGCTTCATCAGCCGCGCCACCCGCAGCCGCCTGGAGCCCTTCGTCCGTCTCGCCCAGACGATCAGAAAACACCGTGACGGCATCCTCGCCGCGATCCGCCTGGGCATCACAAACGGCCGCACCGAGGCACTGAACAACAAGGTCCGTCTCATCACCCGCCGCGCCTACGGGTTCCACTCAGCCAAAGCAGCGCTCGCCCTCGTCCTGCTCACCTGCGGCCCAATTAACCTCACACTCCCACACGAGTTTCACCTACATCCATGACAAGAGAGCCTCAATTAGGTCATCGACCGTGAGACCCGTGCTGCAATACCCACCGCGTGCACAGAGTTCGCAGAGCAGAGCTTCCCGTCGGCATCTGCGTAGACATAGACGTCACTTGTAGGGCCGATCCTCGCGTAGCTCACAATCCAAACTCTACATCCCCATTGGGGGCTTAGAAGCTTCCTCGGCCCGCCAGCAGGCTCGCGGTCGGTGTAGCCACCGGCGCGTTGGTGCTCACGTGCGCCCCCGCCATCGCGTGCCATCCCAAGCGCGGCGTAGCTTTGGGGTGGTGTTGTGTTCAGACCTGCGAGAGAGGTAGCTCGATGGCTGCTCGGCGCGGCCGCACGCAGGCCGTCTTCTACCGAGACGCCAAGGGCAGAGAACCGGTCGTTGGCTTCTTGGAGGAGCTGTTGACGGCCCGACCGCTTGCGGCCGCAAAGATCGGCGAAGCCATCGAGGAGTACCTGAATGGACGCAGTACTGACGCGCCGCCGCCCGAGTTCCCGATCTCCTCGCAGATCGAGGGTGAGTTACGTGAGTTGCGAGTCCGCTTCGCCAGAACCCGGGACGCTGATCGATTTACCATGTGTGATAAGGTCGACACCATGGCAACCTCCCATCCAAGCCCTGTCGGTCGTTCGGTCACGGAAGTGGCTGACAGCCATGCGGTTCGCAGCGAGTCCTACCGCGACGCTCGCGCCGAATACGCGCATATCCGCGCTCTGAAGGAGATCAGTCCGATTGCCGCGCATCTGCGCGAGCGCCGCTTCGAGTTGGGTCTCACCCAGGAGCAAGTCGCGCAAGCAGCCAGCACCTCCCATAGCGCAGTCTCTCGGCTGGAGAAGGGGACCCATATCCCGCAGCTGCCGACGCTCCAGCGCATCGCCGCAGTGCTGGACGAGGAGCTGCTCGTGTGCTTCCAGCGCACCGTGGACGGCGAGGTCGAGCGCGAGTTCGCAGCCGTGGCATAGCTACTTGGCCGACCCGGCTCGACTATCCTCTGAAATGGAAGAAGCCGAAGGTCATCTTCGTCAACTCGATGAGCGACCTCTTCCACGAGCAAATACCAGAGTGGTTCATCCGAACGGCCAGACCTATGACGAGATGCCGGCGCGCCCACGCCACGAATCTCGGGTAAATGTCCTATACTGATGTGCAGAGGGGCTGGTGCGTCGCTTCTACCGACGCTTAGGGCTTTAGGGCTCGCCAGCTCCTTGTTTTGTTGCCGGGCTAGCTGACGCGCCGTGCGGTGCGGGTGCGTCGGGCGGACCGTCCGGGCCGCGTGAATTCGTAGGTCAAGCCGCGCATCCGGTCGATGTATGGCTGCAGCTCGGGCCGATCCTGCCCTGAAGCTAGACGCACGCCGAGGTAGGCGATGACGTCGGCAGCTTGCAGGCCGGGGCTGACTGAGCTGACCGTGAAGTTCGGCACGCACAGGAAGTGATGCTCCCAGCCGCCCCTGGTCCGGACCATGTAGTTCTGGATCGCACCGGCCGTGGCCTCGAGCAACACCGAATCGCCGTGCAGCGCTTGACGCTTGAAGGCGGACTTCGCAAAGCAGCTCTGCCCCTTGATCTCGGCATGCATCGGCTCGCTGGCACCAAGCACCAAATTTTATCCAGTGAAGCGGCGGCAAACCCCAAGCTTAACAACTCCAGTGCTTACGCAGCTCAAGGCGAAGAGGGAGTCCTAACCCTCTTTCACCTCTGACCCACCAAGACCCGGGGTGGGGAAATCAGAATCAGTAACGGAGCTGGCTAGATGGCTAATCAACTACCGACTTGAAGCGACCATTTAGATCTTCGCCATCCATGCGTCGTTCTCTGCCTGGTCGGCTTCTAGTGTGGGAATCGTCGTGTCGGGCACGGCTTCACCATTGACGATGTGCTCCCGTAGATGCTCAACCATCCCTGCGGTGGTGGAGAAGTCCGCCATGCAGCCACAGCAGCGAAGACGACCCACTTCGGTATCTGCATAGACATAAACGTCACTCGTAGGGCTCATCCTCGCGTAGCTCACAATCCAACTCTACACCCCCATTAGGCAGCCCAAACATCCCAAACAAAATCGTAATGATCAGAAAAGCAGATCATCGGCTCAACCGTCACCTCGTCACAGCCGATTAATGCCTCATGAGTCTTCCCGCGGAGACAGAAGGACCGGTTCTCGCTCCCGATCGGATGTCGGTTTGGCCGGTGGAGGGCGGCCGTTATGGCGTCGATGGGACCTACCAGGGCGCCACGGGCTTCGAGCGAGCTGAGGCCCAACGACAACGTCTGGAGGCTGCACACCTCTCTGCTTCGGTTCGCCAGGAGTTGGGCGATGGCTGGACGTTGCGACTTGGGCCTCTGACCCACGGCGCGGCATGGGCAGCAATCGAAGCTTTCCTCGGCCCGCCAGGCTCACGGTCGGGGTAGTCACCGGCGTGTGCGTGGTCATCAGCTTTCCCCGCCATCGTCTCCCATCCCAAGCTCGTCCTAGTGTTCTCGCCCACTATGTCGGCGCCCATGCTCGAGGAGCTGGTCTACTCTGCTGCGCAGCGCGCGCTGGATCAGCAGAGCACGGCCTTGTCTGATCTCCGTACCCGCACGAGCACGCTCGTTGCGGCGGCGACCTTGTCGGCGAGCTTTCTCGGCGCCGCTGCGATTGGCCGTCACCCTCCCGGCTGAGGGATTTAATCTTTTCCAGCGTGGGCCGTGGTGCTCGCGATGGCCGCGTTTCTGTTAACCGGCGCGCTGGCGGGTTGGGTGGTGTGGCGCGCACGGGTCTCGTTCGCGATCGACGCCGATCGCGTGCAGGAGGAACTTTCCCCCTATCGAGATGACCCGGAGGCCTATCTTCTCCGAGCTGCGCGTGGCTTGCACGACGCGTATCTCGAGAACGAGACGGTCATCGAGCGGCGGGAGATCGTCTTCGGGCTCGCGCTCTTCGCATTGGGGGCGGAGACCCTACTTTGGGCGTTGGCGCTGGTGCTAGCATGACCGCCATGTCCGACCAGCCTACATCTGCTTCCAAGCCCTCCTCAGCACGGCCCGATGTCGGACGGATGTCACTTGATGTATTCATGCCGGAGAATCGACTCGCGCGTAAACGCGCGGAAGCGCGTAGGCGCACCATCAAGCGCTGGCTTAGTCGGCTCCTGCATCGCTCACCGGAGGCAACGTCCGACTGAGAAGGCAGCATAAGCTTCGTGCCATCCCGAGAGGCTCCGACGCTTGCGAAGGCTCCCCCTACACCAGGCCTGTATCGCCACTTCAAGGGCGGCAAATACGAGCTCCTCAGCGTGGCGCGCCATTCCGAGACGGAAGAGCTGCTCGCCGTGTACAGGTCTGTCGAGGATCCCGAGACGACCTGGGTCCGGCCGCTTGAGATGTTCACGGGCATGGTTGACCACGCGGATGCCAAACTACCGCGGTTTGAGCCTGTCTCGGGAAGCTCTAAGGTACGCAGCCGGGTGGATCGGATAGCTGTCGCAGGGGATGGGCCTACAAATCCGAGCGAGTAACCACCTTGGCCGACAACAGCGCAATCGAGTGGACGGAGGCGACCTGGAACCCGGTGACGGGTTGCGACAAGGTCTCGCCGGGTTGCGCGCACTGCTACGCCGAGACGTTCGCCGAGCGTTGGCGGGGGATCCCGGGGCATCCTTACGAGCATGGTTTTGCGCTGAAGCTCTGGCCACAACGCTTGAAGCAGCCGTTGAAGTGGTCGCGCCCACGAATGATCTTCGTGAACTCGAAGCGCGGACGTACGATGCGATGCCGGCGCGCTCGCGCCGCGGCGATCTGGTCCTGGCTTCCGTTTAGGCGACGTTTGCGCGGGCCGCCATCGCGTCCCATCCCAAGCGCGGCGTAGCGTAGGGGTGAATGGCTGATGCCTATGAACTGGAGTTCTACGCCGAGGATGATGGTGCCAAGCCCGTGCTCGCGTGGATCAAGAATGACCTGACCCCGGCGCAGCGGCGCGCCGTCGGCACCGCCATGCGCCGCGTGCTCCAGGCAAACGGCGTCGGTGTCTGCTCGAGCCCCTGGGGTAGGCAGCTGGGCGGTGGACTATTCGAGTTCCGCGTCCGGCTCACCGGACGGCAGATGCTCAACGCGGGCTGGGCCAAGCCCGGCAGCATTGATGCCTCCGAGCAGATCTTGCTCCGCGTCTTCTGCCACGCCCACGGTCAGAAGCTCATCCTCCTACTAGCCGGATACGACAAGGGCTCCGAGCCGAGCAGGAGCAGACAACAGCGCGAGATCGAAACCGCCCGGGCCCGCCTGCAGATACATCGGGCCCGCGCCAAAGCCAGAAAATAGAAGCAGAGTTAGTGATATGCTGATGTCCAATTACACATATCCATTGGAACGCAGGAGCGCCTCGCGATGAGCGATTTCGATCAACTGATGCACGACATAGAGCAGGAGGCCATAGCCGAAGGGCCCGAGGCCGTCGCCGAGCTCCCGCTCGCTCGAGAGTCACTTCCACATCGCCGGGCAGCTGCTGGCTCTGCGCCACCGCCGTGGGCTCACCCAGCGCCGGCTGAGCGAGCTCTCAGGTATCCAGCAGGCCGACATCAGCCGCATCGAGCGCGGCGAGACCCAGCCCACCACCGTCACCGCCAAACGCCTCGCCGCCGCGCTAGGCGCCGACTTCGGCTTCTACGAAACCGACACCGCAGGCAAAGCCATTCCAGTCGAGCCGGCCTCCGTCAAAGCGGCGTAGCATCTTGGCCGACAACAGCGCAATCGAGTGGACGGAGGCGACCTGGAACCCGGTCACGGGTTGCGACAAGGTCTCGCCGGGCTGCGCGCACTGTTACGCCGAGACGTTCGCGGAGCGCTGGCGCGGCATTCCCGATCATCCCTACGAGCAGGGCTTCGAGTTGCGCCTGTGGCCGAATCGCCTCGACCAGCCTCTGCGCTGGAAGCGTCCACGCCCACAGATGGCAGCGTGCTCCATCAGGATCTTGCCGATCTCTGGCCGGCCGAGAGGACCAGCCTTAGGCAGGCTAACGAGGCTCGACGGAGAAGCGATTCATGAAGCGGACCTCCGCGTCAGCAAGCCTCGCCTCGCCGCCAGCGTGAGGCTGAGAGATGCCGTCCGATCTCGTCTGCATCATGTCTTCAATATGGACTAGAGCAAGCAAGGAGTCAACGTGAGCCAAGATCAGAAGAAGCCCAAGTACCCGCCCAGTCGCCTCGGTCAACAAGTCGACCGGTCGGTCAAGCTCGTCGCCTCATGGCCCGCGCAGGATCGGCGTTCCGTCGAAATCCGGCGCCAAACATCGCAGGCTGAGTCAAAAGACCAAACGCGACGAGCATAGATGAGCCACTGAAGACAGCCGCGCCCCAAGTATTGACCGGCGCGCACATTCGGTGCTGACGCATGGCCGAAGCGGTCCCCCCAACTCTACCGCCTGACGATGAGCTCGTCATCGGCATCGTTGCTGCGCTCGGGATCGACCTACAAGCACTTACCGCCGAGTTGCAAGCGGTGTTGAACGAGTTCGGATACGGCTCACACGACCTGCATCTCACCGATGCCTTTCGCGCTTTCAAATGGCCCGCACAGTTGGTCGAGAAGCCGTTCGACGAGCGTGTCTGGTCTTATATGGATGCTGGCGACACTCTGTGCCAGAAGTGGAAACGTAAAGATGCAATGGCGATGCTGGCGGTGCTGCAGATAGGTGTCGCTCGCGAAGAAGACACCGGCAATTTTCAGCTTCCCGCGGCGCGCACAGCTTATATCTTGCGCTCACTGAAGCGGCCCGAGGAGGTCGAGTTGCTGCGTGCCGTTTATGGACGTCGATTTTTTCTTATCGGCGTGGCGACTGATGAAGCAGACCGATTTCAATACTTGGAGGATCGCATTAGGCAATCACGCATCCGGCCGTATTCCCGTAAGCCTGTGCATTCAGCCGAGGCCCTCGCTGCGCGTGATGAGAAGGATGATGGCGTCCTCCATGGTCAGAACGTTCGCGAGACCTTCCATCGCGCTGACATATTTGTCGATCTCAGCGGTGATGTGTCCAGCCAGCTCAGGCGGGCCTTTGATGCTGTTCATGGCGACCCGAAAGGTGCTCCGAGCAAGGACGAGGTCGGGATGATGCATGCAGCGACCGCGGCCCTACGATCCGCGGAGCTGGGCCGTCAGGTGGGCGCGGCGATATGCACGGCGGACGGCGCACTCGTTGCTACTGGTGCCAACGAGGTGCCCAAGGCGTTTGGCGGCCAGTACTGGGAAGGGGACAGAGGCGATGCTCGCGATGTCGTGAAGAAACGAGACACCAATACTACGAGACGTCGTGAGATAGGTCTCGAGATCGGTGCTGAGCTCGACACAGCAAACTGCTCAAGCGCGGCGTCAAGCCAGAAGAGGTCCTCAAGGTTGTCGAGGAGAGCCGTTTCGGCGACGTCATCGAGTATGTCAGAGCCGTGCACGCCGAGATGGCTGCTCTCACGGACGCCGCTCGGCGGAGCGCCCTGGTGGATGGCTGCACGCTGTACACGACAACCTTTCCATGTCACCACTGCGCGCGCCACGTCCTTGCGGCTGGTATTGCGCGCGTCGTCTTTATCTCACCCTACGCCAAGAGCTTGGCTTTGACGCTCCATGACGATGCGTTAGTGGTCGGACGTTCGGCCACTGGAGAAAATAGGGTGCCATTTGAACCGTTTATTGGCATTGGTCCACGCCGGTATGGGCCACTGTTTGTCCATAACACTCGCAAGCAGGACGACGGCACGTTGCTGCCGTATGATCGGATGACATCGCCCGCTCGAATCGAGGACAGGGATCCAGCCGACCTGCGCAGTGACAACCTGCCCTACCTTCTGCGTGAGCGCCGCGCTGAGACTATGCTCGCTGAAGCGGAGAAGAGCAGCAGATTCAAGATGAAGCGCTGATTCGCCGCACGATCTGATCAGCGCACAGGCTCTATCCTCCACAGACACGACCATATGTTCGCTCCTCGCAGGAGATAGGTTTACAAATCCGAACGAGTAACCACCTTGGCCGACAACAGCGCGATCGAGTGGGGATAATATACTTGACTCACCCTTGACAAATTTCCGCTGACGTAGTATGCTCACCCCATGAGCACGAAAAGCAAGTCCCAGAGCCAGAAACAGCCCACATGCCTCGTTGAGGCAATCGTCTACTTCAGCGACCTGGACGTATGCACCGAATACGTTGCCAAGCTCCGTTGGCCGAGCGGTCCAGTTTGTCCGCGCTGCGGCTGCATGGAATACAGCTACCTGACCACGCGGCGGCTCTGGAAGTGCAAAGCCTGCAAGAAGCAATACTCCGTCAAGGTCGGGACGATCTTCGAGGAATCGCGCCTCGGGCTCGACAAGTGGCTCCCGGCCGTATGGCTCGCCGCAAACTCCAAGAACGGCATCAGCTCGCACGAGCTGGGGCGCGCGCTCGGGATCACGCAGAAGTCGGCTTGGTTCATGCTCCACCGCATCCGGCTCGCCATGCAGCGGAAAGCTTCCAAGCTGTCCGGCGAGGTCGAGGTTGACGAGACCTACATCGGCGGGAAGGCCCGCAACATGCACAAGGCGGACCGGGATCGTAAAGGCGCGGGCGGTGGCGGCACGGTCGGCTCCGGCAAGGTTGCCGTCCTCGGCCTGCGCGAGCGTGACGGGCGTGTTCGCGCCGAAGTCGTGCCCGATGTCAAGCGCCGGACCCTGCACCCTGCCGTCGTTGAGTCCGTCGAGGCGGGGTCACCGATCTACACCGACGCAAACAGGGCCTACATCGGCCTCAACGCGCGCTACTCCCACAAGACTGTCGATCACGCCGAGGCGTACGTGGACGGGCGCGTCCACACGAACGGTCTGGAGAACTTCTGGAGCCTGCTGAAGCGGGGCCTGAACGGCACCTACATCAGCGTGGAGCCCTTCCACCTGTTCCGCTACCTGGACGAGCGGGTGTTCACGTACAACCTGCGCGACCGCACCGACTCGGAGCGGTTCTCGGCCGTCCTCGGAGCAGTCGCAGGTCTACGGTTGACCTACGCCGAGGTCATCGGCCAGGACTGAAGGGGTCGGACCGACTGGGACGGCGGTCGGAACCCGCCGCACCGCAAAAAATCCCACGGCTCAACCCGTCTCGCTTAGGATGCAGCACATGGCTGACGATGACCGCGAGGATCGCCCCATCGATCCCGACGAAATCGAGAAGAAGGCCGCGCCTGGCGAAGACCCAAACCGCTGCCCGCGCTGCAAGAGGCGGCTGCCCGACCACGAAGATTGGTGCCCGTTCAAACCCTAGACGGGCGCTAGCCCCACGGTCTTCTCCTAACTCTGTGTGAGCTTCGCCTTTACGTCGCCCCACCAGGTGATAGCGACCTGAACGGCTTGGTAGGCAAGCCACGCGGACGCCAGCGCGAACGCGGCGAGACGCCACCGATCCGCATCTTTCAAGCCGCCAGAGGGCACGAGCATCGCGACCACCGCCCAGGCAAACCCCAAGATCCCCACGTTGTACGCGCGCCGCGCCCACCCCGCCCATTTTTCAAACGCGGCCTTTTCGCCGACCTGCTCCAGCTCAAACCACTCCTTCGTCCCTGTGGGATTCCATTCCTGAAGCTGCGAGGGGGTGACCACATGTCGGCGCGCCATGAACGCGCACTCCACACACGTAACAAGGGCGACCATCGCAAGGACGAGGGCGAAAAGCGACATCCCCACTTCGCCAAAGTCTTTGGCGTCTGAGATGACGAGAACCGCAAGCGCGATTGCGATGCCCGCCAGAAACGGTGCCGCGACCGTCCCCATCCCGTCTATGGCTGCCGCGTATCCGAAGTGGCCGGGCGGCTGCCAGTTTGGCTTGTCGTTGGCGTTCAATTCTGCTTGCCCTTCGGCGCGCGGATGAGCTGCCGCAGGAACGCGCTCACCGTCTCGGGCGAAAGCTCACTGACGTGGGCTATCGCCTCGGGGGGCATCCCGGCCCGTGTTGCTTCCCGGATGGCCGTTTCCGCCTTCCGGTGCGACTCGATGAACTCGCTGCCTGCCTCCCGCAAGCGGCGCTCAACGTCGGTATCAGCCATCCTCGGGAGCAGTCTTTGGCGTGGTGACGAGCTTCCGCGTCAAGTCCTCGAAGCGCTCGAACTCCTCCGACGCTTCGGGGGCCTTCGAGCTGTCGAGCGCCGCACCCACACCGGACCGTCGTGGCTTCGGCTCAACGCGCTTGAACTCAGAGCTAGAGCGCCGCATTACGGGTTCTACGTGCTTGCGGACGGCGCGAAGACGCGGCTGGCCGCTGGTAGGCAGCGAACCGCGCTCCCAATCTTCGCGCTCTTTTGCGAAGTCGTCCGACATCAATGCCTCCCGGATCTCCTGTTGCCTAACCATGATCCCAACCCCGTAGCGACTCGCGGCGCCATCCGGGTTCTCGTCGTCAAGATGCTCCGTGAACATACCGTCCGGGACGTAGAGGGTACGCACCTCCGAGAGGGTCCCAAGGTCCTCGTGGCGCGCGAAAACCTCCGGCATCTGGAAGGGCCTGTCGAGGGACGCGAACTGCACGATCTGGAAGCACAGGGAGCCGCTGAATCCTTCGTAGGAGCGGCAGTCCACAAGATGGCACGTGTAAACGTAGCCTCCGTCGTGCTCAACGCCGACTTGGTCGATCGTCCCGATCGTCCCGGACCGCAGCATCGGACGATCCAAGGGATCTAGCGTCCCCAGGTAGGCCATCGGGCTCCCGATTTGCGGATCTCCGATGAACTCCTCAAGCGGCGTAGCGAAGAGGCTGGAGGGCTCGAGGACGGCCAGCATGGTGTCCCAGCGGATCGAGTTGACCGAGCAGATCGCAAGATCGACGTCGTCCAGCGGACGACGCCAGTCCGGAGCCGGAACCGGCGGATAGAACTCGCCCGTCGCAATGTTGGCGAACTGGACCTCAATGGCGGCCTGCTCCTCTAGAACGTGGTCAGCGGTCAACAGATATTGGTATCGCGACTCCCCATGTCCGACGCCGACCATAAACCCTGAGCCGATCAGGCCCCGGCGTTTCCCCACCAGCTTGCCGTCGTCGTCTACCAGGCGTATGTCGCCCAGGATGCGAGCCACCGAGTAGAAGATCTTTGGGTCCATATTCAGTCGGCGTTCACGGCGCCACGCCGAAAGATCGCAGGCAGTCCATCGGCGACGTGTTCGGCCATTGGCGCAGATACTATCGCTTTGTAGGTGAGTCAAGTATGTCATCTCCAATCGAGTGGACGGAGGCGCTCGAGACACCAGAGGGACACATCGTCGAATACGACGATCACGGTGCGATCGTCGGCCTCGAGCTGATGGGCGTCCGAGCGATGCTCGACCGCAACGAAGAAGCTCCAACTCACCTGGCCGCCAGCACATCTGGCGGCAAGCGCACTTCGTCAAGCACTCGCAGCCTGAATGCAGACGGAGCGCCGAGGAGTGGACGGAGGCGACCTGGAACCCAGTGACAGGGTGCGACAAGGTCTCGCCAGGCTGCGCGCACTGCTATGCGGAGACGTTCGCGGAGCGCTGGCGCGGGATTCCGGGGCACCCCTACGAGCAGGGTTTTGCGCTCAAGCTCTGGCCGCAGCGGCTGGAGCAACGGTTGAAGTGGTCTCGGCCGCGGATGATCTTCCTGAATTCGATGAGCGACCTGTTCCACGAGCGAATCCCAGAGCGGCGTGCGATTGCCGCGGCGATCTAGTCTTGGCTGCTGTCTAAACGCCGGGGAAAGCACTCATGTGGGCAGCGCTCCCTCGCTTCGCGAACGGTCCGCGGTGGCGACCTGGGAGGTGCTTGCACCGACAGGGCTGTTCATAGCCGGTGAAGCGAACGACCGTGGTCAGCGGGCGCCTGGCAGCGGCTATGGTGACGGCTCTTGACGACCCAGGGCACTCCCCGTCATCCTCCATTCACGCGCCAGCGACCGCCTTCGATCTCGCCAAGGTCCGGGGCGCCCGAGAGCCTGCTGCCAAGACGCTCCATCACGAGATCCGCCGCGACCGTGACGTCGTAATTGGATGTGGAGTCGGCCGTCAACTGGTCCAGGTCAGCGAGGAAGTCGGGGTGCTCGAGCTTGGCTGCGAGGTTGGCCGAGAGCTCGCGGTAGCTGAAGATCTCATCGGCCATGTAGTGCGCGAGGCCGTCGACGACGAGTTGCTCGTCGGGGTGCAGGTCGGTGAGTGCATGCCAGAGGTCGAATAGGTCGCGGCCCTTGCGGCGCTGGTAGAGCGCGCGCAGTTTCGTGGACATCAGCTCCTCGATCTGGAACGTGCTCACGTCGGCGCGACCGGACCACCAGCGCGAATCCACGGCGTAGGGACGAGTGATGCGTGGGCGAAAGGACTCTGTCTCGGCGATGTTGGTCTCGATCTTCACCCGGATGCGTCCGGGGGTGTTCGTCGCCTCGGCGTCGAAGACGATGTGAACCATCTGGCCGCTCTGAGTAGTGCCGTGTTCGACCAGCCCGACATCACTGGCGATATCTCGTAGGGCGGTTAGGTACGGCTTGATGCCCGAGTGCGTGCTTCGAACGTAGTCGAGGTCTTCGGAATAGCGCAGTTGCTTCGGCAGGTGAACCTTGTGCAAGCAGGTCCCGCCGCGGAAGGCGAGCTCCTCTCCAAGCAAGTCGTGCTGGGCGATCTCGATGATCAGGCGCGAGAGGACGAGGTCCTGCTCGACCTGAGCCGGCTGGGGCCAGGGCGCCTGCGTTGCCCACTCGTTCAGGTACGCCTGGGGGATCACAGGTCCGGCTCGACCGTGATGTTCACGCGCACTCCCCACGCGGGGTCGGCTCGTCCTCGCCGGGGCCCTGAGGCACTGAGGAGGGCGGGCTCGCCCAGGTCGAGCCTTGCGGCCAGACGCAGCGGACCGAGATCCTGACAGGAGCCGTAGTTGTCAACCATCCATCCGGTGCGGCGTGCGAGCGTGCGGCTGTGACGTGCCGCGAGGGTGGCAAGCGCCGAGCCGTCGAGCGCGCCGATCTCGGTGAGGATGGTCGCGACGTTGCTGATCCCGCCGCTCGCACGCGGCTCACGCACGAGGTCGACCACGGTCGCCTCTCGCGATGACACGCGCATGTAGCCGGTATGCACGACGACCTTGTCGATCGGCGTGTCCGCGGTGTGCTCGTTGGCATAGAAGCGCAGGCGCACCCGCTCGATCGCCCGGGCGAGCACGCGCCCGTCGGCCATCACCTGGAAGACCTGCGGTGCCTGATGGGAAGCCCCGTGATACGCAGCGGCTGAGAGCAGCGCGACGTAGTAGCGGCGTCCGAGATGGCCCATCAAGTCGTCGATGAACCAGTCTGCGGGAACCACACCCCAGGAGCGGTACTCCGGCGGGATCACCACGTACAACCCCCGCGTCGGGGAGAAGACACGCCGCTGCCTACGCAAACGCTGCAAGCCGCTGGCGATGGCGGCATCGCTCAGGCCGGTAAGCGAGCGAATCTCCCCCAGGGAGGCGCTATAGCGCCCCCGAGACATCAGCAGGTCCGGTAGATCTTGGATCGAGACAGCTTGGGTGGTCTGCATATGCATCAAGATAGCGGAAACTAGGCGATTATGTCCATCTATATACCTACTATATGGTATTGAAGCGCATCACAACATCGTTAGACACGATTTCGATGCAGACATATACTAGATACGGTCAGCCAGCTTCCGCCATCTCCACAAACAAGCAAAGCGCATTCAACAACCCATCTGCTCAGCATTCCTACAAATCCGAACGAGTAACCACCTTGGCCGACAACAGCGCAATTGAGTGGACGGAGGCGACCTGGAACCCGGTGACGGGTTGCGAGGAGGTCTCGCCTGGCTGTGCGCACTGTTACGCCGAGACGTTCGCCGAGCGCTGGCGGGGCATCCCGGGACACCCCTACGAGCAGGGATTTGCGCTCAAGCTCTGGCCGCAGCGGCTGGAGCAGCCGTTGAAGTGGTCACGACCGCGGATGATCTTCGTCAACTCGATGAGCGACCTGTTTCATGAGCAAATACCGGAGCCGTTCATCCGAACGGCCAGACGTCTGACGCGATGCCGACGCGCGATGGCCGCGGCGATCTTTGCGACCTCGGCTTCCGGCTCATCAGCTTCGCCCAGCGATATCGACGATGAGCTTTGTAAGCTGGTCGGGATCTCGGGGTCGCTTGCCTGACCGCTCTGGCACGCCGGGATGATATCGCTCTACAGAGCATCCTCGGCATCTGGAAGTCGGACATAGAGCAGGTCAGGTGCCGTCACGAACGGTTGTTCAAATCCGTGGCGTGCGCACAGATCGCGGCTGGGATCGTTCTCAGGCTCAATCATCGCTTGGACGATCGGCATTTCACCCTCATGCTCCTCGATGTACCGCAGAGTCTCCATCATCAAGAAATCGCTCACGGGCGTGCCGTCCTTGCAGGTAAAGCCGCCTCGGTACTGCTCGCTGAGCGCTACAACATCGACATAGGCAGCACCCGTGTATTCGTGCTCTTTAATCAGCCGATGACGCAGCTTTGGCCCGAACTTCCAAGAGATGATGCCCAAACCCACCAATGTGCGCGATGGCAGCTCGCGCGTGATGCGAAGCGTGACAGTCGGATGTGTCACAGCACGATATTTGGCCACGATCCTCTCCACAGTCGCTTCGTAGGAGTGGCGTTTGTCACCGCACGAAAAGATGGCGAGCTCGGCGCACTCCGTCGCATTCTCAGTGTAGGTCTGCAGCTCGCCCTCGATGGTGGGCATCGGGGCCTACATCCTACTCGGGCGACGGAGTACGCCTCCGCTGGAAGCGCAGAAACTGCTCGGCCTGATCGTCACTGATTGCGATCACAACGGGCCGAGATGCGGAGCTCATCGCCTCCCGCGTGACTTCGTCAGAGCGGAGCACCGTCTCTTCCGCTCGCTCATCGGACACTTGGGATGTGCTCGACGCAGAGAACGTCGCGCGTAGCCAAGCCGAACCTGGCTGGAAGTTGCCGTTCGACTCAACCCGGTTGTGTCTCCGGGCGAACAATTCATCGATCAGCATTTGTGGCAGTTCGAAGCTACCTGTGGCGCCGGTGATCGCAAGCGCCTGTCGAGTCCTATTGATAGTTGCCATCATGATCTCCTTATCGCGACAGTAGACGTATCGTTGGGCCAGAGAAGAAGTCGAAGGCCTCTCCAATCCAAGCTGACATTTGATCGAGCGTGATCGGGCCAGTAGCCGCCATGCGTGCCATCTGGAAATCGACGTAGATAAGACTGTTGTCGTTCACATCGGGCTCGACGCTCAGGTTGTCCTCGCCTGGCAGGGGAGGCACAAGACGACGGAACCGGACGCCTCCCGCGAAATAATCAGGCCCAAGCTCGGCCGCCTGCTCGGTGTCGTGCAGAAGTCGCTCGGCGATGAACTTCTTCGCATCCTTGTCCGGAGCATCGACCGATGCGATGATTTGGAGAGCGCACTGAAGGAATGCCTCGACCTTCAGGCGCTCGGCGGCGATCTTGAAGATCTTCACCACCTTGTCCGACGCCATCGGACCAGTCAACAGATCGGGGCCATCCATTTTTGCTTGGATCTGGAAAGCGGCAGGACGAAGCTCCACGAGGTCGTTCGGCCCATTGTTGAACTGAGCACCGCGCTGGTTCGGCGCAGTAAAGCCGAACGCTTGATATGGGTAGTGCCGGATCACGTCGGCAAAAATACGCTGGAGCTCGTCCTTGTCGAACGCTGGGGGAGGCATCTGCCGCGGCTGCGGCACGAGCGCGACCATGAGTGTTCTGTAGCGGGGCTCCATAGGGGTCTCCTCGGTGCGGGCCATCTTATCCTTAAGAGCGTCCGGCGGCCAATGGCCACACGATCGCCGCGATCACACCGAGGCGCGTAGGTCTGTTCGGATGCGTGAGCGGCTAAGCATAAGGACAATCATAGCTCACGTAGCGTCACGCCCAGCCCAGCGGCGTGGTGCCCGGAGCGCGCGTCAGATCGTGACCATGTTTAGCGCGTCCATCCGCTGGCATCTATGAGCCTCTAGCCGGCCGCGAGGCGCCCTAACCGATCCGCCTCACGGTAGGCGCGAGCCCCATCCGTCCGCAGCGCTAGCGATGATCGTCTGCATGCGGAGCAAGACGAGGCACCTGAGTCCCACCGCGGCCGGAGACGGCCGATGAGCGCGCGCGCGCAAGCGGTCGCGCCGGCGCAGCAACCCCAGCTGCCGCTCGGGCTGTTGGAGGAGGACCCGGCGTATCTCACGCGGCAGCTGGTGACCTACATCGGTAACAAGCGCGCTCTGCTGGACCCGATCAGGAGCGCGGTGGAGACCGTCCGTCGGCGGACGGGGCGGGACAAGCTGCGCATCCTGGATGCCTTCTCGGGCTCCGGAGTGGTGTCGCGGATGCTCAAGCAGTACGCCTCGGAGCTGATCGTCAACGACATCGAAGATTACGCGCGCGTCATAAGCGAGTGCTATCTGAGCAACCGTGGCGCGGTCCCGATGGATGCGCTCCGGACCAGCGTCGCTGAGCTGAACCGGGCCGTCGAATCCGCCTCGGCGCACGAAGGGTTCATCCGGCGCCTGTACGCACCACGAGACGCGACCGCCATCGACACGGACGATCGCGTCTTCTATACGCCCGAGAACGCTTGTCGTCTCGACGCCTATCGACAGCTGCTGGACGGCGAGCCCGCTCGGATCAAAGCGTTGCTGATGGGACCGCTGCTGTCGGTGGCCTCGATTCACGCGAACACGGCGGGCGTGTTCAAGGGTTTCTACAAGGACAGGAACACGGGTGTGGGCAAGTTCGGCGGCTCAGGCGCCGACGCCCTCGATCGCATCACCGCGCGCATCGTGCTGGAGCCGCCGATCTTGAGCAGGTTCGAATGCGATTACGCCGTGCGGCAGACGGACGCGAACCTGCTCGTGAGAGTAGGCGACGAGTTTGACGTCGCCTACTTCGACCCGCCCTACAACCAGCATCCCTACGGGTCTAACTACTTCATGCTGAACCTGCTTGTCAACTATGACGAACCAGCCGAGACCAGCAAGGTCTCCGGCATCCCGACTTCCTGGCGACGTTCAGACTACAACGTCAAAAGCAAGGCGCTCTCACGGTTGCGCGAGCTGATCACCGACGTCGACGCCCACTTCGTGATCCTGTCCTTCAACGACGAGGGCTTCGTGTCTCCTCCTGAAATCCGGGAGGTGCTGGCCGAGGTGGGTGCCGTCACGGAGCACCGCCAGCCCTACACGACATTCCGCGGATGCCGCAACCTTCGCAATCGGAATTCTCAGGTGGTTGAGCACGTCTACCTGATCGAGAAGGACTGACATCTCATCTAAGAGCGAAGAACTTCAGAGACAGCGGCTGGGAACCGTCCTAAACCTCAAGTCGGAGGTGCAGGAGACTACGCTGGCTCATGCTCTTAAGAATGTGGTGGCGCGGCTCCACCGCGAGTTCGATGTTGAGCTGCGACACGAGCGTATTTGGCGGCTCATTGACATGGTCAACCGCGTCAAAGAAGACTTTCCCGACGTGCCATTTGCGGAACCGGACAATAACAGATGGTTCGAACCAGACGGCGGCATTCTGTCGATCATAGACAGGAAGGACCAATCGCACGTGATACTGATTTCCGAGGTCAAGAACCAAGGTACGAACGTCGAACGTGTTGCCGCTGGACTAAAGCGGCAGCCTATGGGCAACGCGATTGAACGACTCGGGAGGTACATGATCGCATTCCGGACCGCGATGTTGAGTGAGGAAATTATGCCCTTTGTATGTTTCGGTGATGGTTGCGATTTTGAGGACGGAAGTTACATCCTCGACCGCGTCGTTGCGATGGCTATGTTCGGGCCACTCAACGAGATCTGCCTTTATAACGAAGGCAAGAATGGCCGTTTCAACCGCGGCAGCTTTTTCTTTCGCGAGAAGGAATGGACACAGAGGCAGATGGCAAGGGTGATGTACGAAGTCGCGAGCCGTAGTATCTATTATTACTTCTCAGAGCACGGCAAGGCAGCATTTCGGCGGTAGGGCGACTTATCTAAGACGGGCCAAGAATCGCAGCCTCACAAATCCAATCGAGTAACCACCTTGGCCGACAACAGTGCAATCGAGTGGACGGAGGTGACTTGGAACCCGGTGACCGGGTGCGACAAGGTGTCCCCGGGCTGCGCGCACTATTACGCCGAGACGTTCGCCGAGCGGTTCCGCGGTGTCGCGGGGCATCCCTATGAGCAGGGGTTCGATCTGCGTCTGTGGCCGACCCGACTCGACTATCCCCTGAAATGGAAAAAGCCGAAGGTCATCTTCGTCAACTCGATGAGCGATCTCTTCCATGAGCAAATCGTCTCCCGTCCCAAGCGCGGCCTACTGTTGAGGTCATGTTGCGTGAGGCCCGTGAGAAGGGTGGTTCGGTAGCTGCTCGGCGGCTGCGTTGGCGTCATTATGAGACGGCCGCGGGCAACCGGCCGGTCTTGGAGTTCATCCGCAAAGTCCCCGATGGAGACAAGGCGGCGATCCTGGCTGCGATGAAGGAAGTCCGCGTGGAGGGCGTGAGGGCCGCGAGGCACTTGCAAGGCGAGCTGTACGAGGTCCGTGCCGACGGGAGGCGGGTGATCTACCGCGTGTTGTTCGCCAGGGAGGGCGGGCGGGGGCAGGTGCTGTTGTCGTTGGTCGCGTTCAAGAAGAAGACCCAGAAGACGCCGCCCGTGCAGATCGAGCTGGCCGCGCGCCGGCTACGTGACTGGCGATCTCGGGCCCGTTTGTAATAGCCTCCTTGATATATCAAAGAAAGCATGATATGGTCTCGATCATGACCCCCCTCAACCCTCAGGAGCCGGACGCGCTCGACGAGATGATCGCCGAGTTCACCGAAGCTAACCCCGCCTTCCCACAGCTGCTGCTCGCGGCCGAGCGTCGCCGGGCGCTGTTGCGCACGCTGGCCGAGCAGCGCAGGCGCCACAACCTCTCACAGACCCGCGTCGCCGCCGCGATGAGCACCTCCCAACCCACCCTCGCGCGCCTGGAGACCACGGCCGCAGACACCAAGCTCTCAACCGTCGAGCGCTTCGCCGAGGCCCTCGGCTACAGCCTCGAGTATCACCTGGTACCCATCAAGAAGTCCAAGCGCCGCACGGGCGTCGTCGTCGAGACATAGCCACTCGTGATTGGCAAGGGTCTCGCACACGGTGTGCAAGACCTTCCTTGGGGCCACATCGTCGAGCTGGTGCAGAAGCTCGATGATCGCGACCTCCGGGACTGGTACGCCCGACGGCTATCACAATTTTGATATAGTCGGGCTCGACACGAAGGAGCCATGCCATGAAGCTGTCTGATCTTCCCACCCATGAGCAGGTGCTCGCCGAGCATCTCGACGCCGACCCCGAGTACCGGCGGGAGTGGGAGCGCACCGCGCTGGCTCGCGCCGTCGCGGTGAAGGTGATCGCCTACCGGGCCGAGCACGGCCTGAGCCAGACCGCGTTGGCCAGGCGCCTGAATATGACCCAGCCGGCGGTCGCGCGGCTGGAGAGCGGCGAGCACAATCCGGCGTTCCCGATGCTGTTGCGGATCTCCGAGGCGCTGGGCGTCGAGCTCGCGATCGACATCTCCCCCACCGGACAGCAGCCGCGGCTGATCGGCAAGCGCGCCCAGCGCAACGCCCTGGAGTCCTTCGAGGGCAACGGCTGCACCGTAGTCGTTGCCGCTGCCTGAGGTACGGAGTCGGGTGGATCGGACAGCCGGGCCGCTGCTCGGCGTCTTTCGGCGCGTCGGTGGAAGTGGCCGGTCAACGGGACGGCCAGTTCGAACGCGTACTCGATTGAGCTGAACCAGCTCTGCCCAGAGCGCCCGCCGCTTCGTCCACCGTGCCGACTACCTACGTGAGGTCGACGCCGCTGTGCGGTTCATCTCCGCGGAGCCGTTGCTCGGGCCACTCGAAGGAACGAACATAGGCACGACGCGAGCCGAGCGCAACCCCTCCATCCGGGAGTTCCCGCATCCACCGAGAAGATCATCACGGTCTTTGGCTGGACGAACATCTCATACCCGCTCACCAACCCCCGCAACGCGCGTATCGTATTGGCAATGTTCGCCCAGATAGAACGATCTCAGTCGAAGAGATCCCGACCTGCGCGCCCGAGAGCCGCGCCGACAACGCCGATGTGATGCCCGCATGGCGTCGATACGGGCGAGGCCTGCCCGGCTTGCTTGCGCGGTCACGCGCGTCGCCCCACGCGTTCGCCGACTTCTACGAGCAGCTGTCGCCGCAGGTGCTTCGCTTCTTTGCAGCGCGGACGGGCGATCCGCATCGCGCGGTTGACCTGACTGCCGAGACCTTCGCAAGGGCTTTTGAGCACCGGCGTGACTTTCGCGGCGCCAGCGACGAGCAGGCAGCCGCCTGGCTGTGGAAGATCGCGCGCAACGAACTGGCAGGCTATCGGCGCTCCAGGGCGGTGGAGCTCGCCGCCGTGCAGCGGCTCGGGCTTGAGCGCCACGCTCTGATCGACGAGGAACTCGTCGAGGTCGAGCGCCTGATCGCCACCGAGGAACTTCGCGAGCAGATACAACACGCGCTCGAGGTGCTGCCTGACGACCAGCAGGAGGTGATCCGCTTGCGCTTCATCGATGATCTCAGCTACGACGAGATGGCCCAAACGCTCGGAGTCTCAAACGACGTCGTCAGGACCCGCACATCGCGCGCTCTGCGTGCTCTGCGGAGCAGCGCTGACCTGCACGAGGCGATCCAGAGGCTCGAGGCATGAGCCCCCAGTCCCGTGATCCCTGGCGGTTGGGAGTCCTCGACAGGCTAGGTGCGCAGCTGCGCGAGCTCGAGCGCGCCGACGCGGCCCGGCGCCGCCGGCGGCGAGTCTCAATCTCGGGCGGGCTCGTTGCCGCGCTTGTCGCGGCCTTCGCTCTCTTGGACATGGGTCAACTGGCCCGCGCGCTCTCCCCGATCAATCGCGCTCCCGCGGCGGCCGCCGCGTCCGAATCCGTGCGTTTCCACTCCACGATCACGATCACCGTCAACGGCCGGCAATACGGAGAGGTTCACCGAGCACGGCGAAATCGACTTCGCACGACGGAATTACCGCACGACGCTCGAGTTGGGTCACGGCGAAGCGATCGAGCAGCGTCGCGTCGACGGCGTCCTCTACATCGCGCAGCTGCCTGGTGGGCGCGGTCAACGTGCACCGATCCGGTGGCGCGCGGTTCCCACTCGCCCACGAAGCCGCCACCACGTTCGCGTCAGCTCCCGAAAGCGAGGAGTTCACGAGCCCCCTGGTGCTGCTGGACGAGCTTGGCGGCACCCGCGCTCCGGTCAAGGTCGTGGGCACGGAAGACCTCCACGGCGTACCGACGACCCTCTATCGCCTCCAGACCAACCTCGCGTCCCTCCTGAGCGCCTCGCCGGGCGCAGGCAGCCAGCCGGCGTCTTACCGGGGCGTCGGCGCGACGCTGACGGTCTGGCTCGACCGTCACGGACGCCCTCGGCGGGTTGACGAGACTGTCGCGCGGCGCATCCTCAGTGCGGAGAAGCAAGCATCACCACCGTCACTGACTTCACCGGCTATGGACAGCCCGTCGCCGTGCGCGCGCCTACCAAACTATCGGTCAGAGCAAAACGCAGCATCGTGGCGCCCAGCCCGCTTGCCGCGTCGCCGAGCCGGTTCTTTGAGCGGCTGCTGTTCGCGCATCCCTAGGACGTCGGCTCGCAGAACTGGTCTCCGTTTACCGGAAGTCCGGCCGTCCCGACCCTGCCGCCATCGCTGCCCACCCATTCGATGCCCGTGGGATAGGGCCCGCCCGCCACGGGGTTCGTGCCGTCGAACTTGAAGGCCCCACTCGCGACCGACGTGCTCTGTGATGTCCCGTCGCTGCCGATGAGCCGGACGCTGAGCACTCCTTCCGGCGCGAGCCCCATGATCTCCATGAGGTTCTTGCCGGTCGAGCCGCATTCGTCTCCCACCGAGACGGCGTGCCCTTCCGCGATCTCGGCTGTCGTGGCGCACGTTTCACCCGCGAAACGGCTGCCGAGGCTGCGCACCAGGCACTTCGTGACATCGTTGGATACGAGGCCGACGCTCTCGCCGTTGGCGAGCGTGAACAGCGGTTTGGCTTCGGACGCGTTCAACCCGCTGGCCCGTAGTTGGCGTTCCGGGCCGGGAGGAACGGTCGCGGCCTGTTCACCGGGACCGGCATCGGTGCCGGAGCTTGCGGCGGCGTAGGCCCCCGCGCCGCTCATGGCGAGCGCAGTTGTGACGGCGCCGGCGACCAGCAGGCTTTTGCGGCTTTCCATTTTCATCATGTTTTACCTTCCTGAAATAGTCGTGGCTTGCTGATTGGAGGCACTGTGTGGGCTCCTACGTTCCCGCGTAGCCACCGACAGCGTGGGTGCTGCCGCTTTGGTTGTAGACGCGGGCCCACACATATTCGCCGCCGAAGTAGTACACATCACAGTAGCCGTACCCGTGACTTACTTCATTGGCGTGTCCGCTGTTAAAAAGTTGACAGGCGAGATACGGCGAGCCCAAGCTAGACCCTCCTTCGTTGAAGTAAAACGTGTGTGCTCCGCCTGATTGGATATAACAGTTGGAGCCGCAGATTTCGTCGCCGCCGTAGTCTTCACTGAAAGCGAAAGCAGCACCGGCTGTAGACAGAGCCAGCGCGAACGCTGCGGTGATGCAGATGGCGAGGACAGTCAGACGAGCGCGGAGCAATTTCCTCATGGGTGAGTTCTCCCTTCCGAGCTTTAGTTCGCATGGCATGTCAGCGGGCTGAGCCGAGCCCGAGGACCTCATCGCTGTATAGATGCGCGAGGTCGAGATTTGTGACATGCAGCTATCGAGCGCTGGGAGATGCCGCCGCGGCGCTCGTCACAGATCCCGCCTTGGCGCATCTATACGAGGGGACCATGACCGCCGATCGCGAAGAGCTGGGACTGGGCGTGTTGCGGTTGCTCGCCGAGGACTGCATGCTCACCGTCCTTGCCGAGCTGAGTCGTGGTCCGGTCCGCACGAGCGACATCGAGACGCGCGCTGCGGGAATCCCCCGCTGGACGGCGCTGCGGCGCCTGCGCTCCCTCGCTCAGACCGGGTTCGCGCGGACACTCGGCGATGCCGACAGGAGTGGGCGCGGAAGAGCCCGCTCATCACAGGCGCCCTACATCCTGACCCGCCTCGGCCGCGAGCACCTGCTGCAGGTCCAGGCCGCCGCGGCGCACTGCGAGCGGACCTGGTGTTCTCCGCCGCCGGGCCAGCCCGACGCGCCGGGACTGTGGGTCCTCGGGCTGGTCGCGGATCAGCCCACGCGTGCGCTCGCGCGAGCCCTGGCCGACGCTCCGCTGCGTACCGCGGATCTCCAGGTTCGCCTACCCCACCTCAGGCGCTCGACGCTCCTGCGCCGCCTGCGAACCCTGCCTGGCCGCGGCGTGCTACTCCGCGAAGAACACGGCGGGGAGGTTCGCTACGCCCTGACGGACGGCGCTCGCCACTTCGTCATCGTCCCGCTGCGCGCCGCCCAGTGCGAGTGGCGGCGGGCAACCCCAGCCGACAGGGCTCTCACCGGCGATCTGCCGGGTCTGCTGCGCGTGCTGGCGCCCCTGGGCCGCACGCCGCAGAGCACGCGAGCGGCACCTGCCAGTGGCACGTGGACGCCAACGGAAGACTGGAGACAGATATCTACCTGGCGGTCGCCTCCGGCAAGATCGCCGCCCTCAACGCCGCTCCCGTGACGGCGCCCCAGGCCGTCAGCCACGCCACGCCCGAAGTCTGGTGCGAAGCGCTGCTGCACGGCGACCCATCGACGATCGCCACCACCGGCGACCACACGCTTCTGAACGCCGTCTTCGGC
This sequence comes from uncultured Solirubrobacterales bacterium, assembly GCA_963808385.1. Classification (GTDB taxonomy): domain Bacteria; phylum Actinomycetota; class Thermoleophilia; order Solirubrobacterales; family Solirubrobacteraceae; genus Palsa-744. The sequence goes on from CAWEFQ010000017.1 coordinate 196,237, forward strand.
GCTCTGAGCTCCGCGCTGCTCGCATAGGGCCAAACTACTTGTGGAACCACATATGAGCCGCTCGCAAGATTCCTCGTATGTCGAATCGGCACGGTTTAGCGCTTTTCGGCTCCTCTGACCGAACACGCCCTGGAACCAGCGGCCGAAAGCCACCTCCGCACAACCGTCCGGTTGGGCCCAAAACGCCACACGGACGTGCTAGACCTCGCCCTTGTCCCGTCGCCAGGGCGGCAGTTGCCCCGCCGTACGGGCTCGTCGAAGTCGATCACAAGGAGGGCAGCAACAGATCGCGATCACAACTTCTCAGGCAGGCCCGTCCCAACGGCGCTGACGCCGCGGCGGGCTCCCGAGCACCAGCAGCACCGAGAGCGCGATCGAGCGCGACCGGCCAGCTGGATCGCAGTCTTCTCGCGTGCCGACCACGGGAGCGAGAGGGACCTAATCAGCCCGGACGGCGGCGTCCGTTGACGCAGAGCCGCCGCGCCGGGCCAAACTACAGCAATAAGGAGTGTAGAACCATGTCTAGGAAGCTCTATGCAGCGCTGCTGCCGATACTGGCAGTGGTCGCGTTCGCGTCGATGAGTGGTGCGGCTCAGGCGGCGCCCCATTGGTTCATCTGCGAAAAACACGCCGGAGCCGGCACCAAATTCTCCGACTCCGAGTGTCAGAAAGCACTCGCTGCCGGGGAATGGGAATGGGTCAAAGCGAAAGAAACCCCCAAGACACAGGTGGTCACGTTCGGCAAACTCAAACTCGTCGCGCCGACACTCACGCTTGAATGCAAGGTAATCGACGGCGGGCAACATCTGGAACACCGAAGCCGGTGGTCTGGATGAAATCTTGGCGTTCACCAACTACGAGTGCAAAGCAACCCCAGCGGAAGGCTGCCCGGCTCCGGAAATCCGGTCGAAAGGCTTCCCGTGGAGCACGAAACTGGTGGCCGGGACACCGAACAAAGACCAAATCACTGGGATCAGCGTGACGGTGTTCTGCGGGGGTGTGGAAGGCCCGACTTTCACGGGCAAACTTGAACCCACCATCAGCAACCCGACCGAAGCGCACCCGTTGCAGTTCACGTTTACGGCGTCCACGGGAGAACTCGAAAACGCCGCGAAAGAAAAAGCGAAAGTCGAAGGCACAGATTCTCTCATAACCGAAGCAGACCAGCAGGTCAAGGTCGAATAGCCGCCGGCAAGCCCGACGGACAGGGTGGGGTGGGGCTGCTCGCGGCCTCGTCCCACCCCCTCGCGTTTGGGAACGCTCGGCCTCCCGTTTCTTCCGGAACGTATCGGCCGCCGTCACCCTCCTAGCGCTGATTGGCGCCTTTGCGCTTCGCTGGCGAGAACTTCTTCCGCGCAGCCTTTTCGCAGCGCTCGCGCTTGTCCTTGCGCTTATCGCCTCGACATACCTGTAACGCTTTCGAGAGCTTCTGCGCGTTCGTGAGCGGCTTTGCCTTCGGTCTTGTTTCGGGTTCGAGGACTTCTTTGATCGGCGGGGCGACTTGATCGCCGCCGCCGGTGAAGGATTGGCTTCCCGGAGCTGCCGAATGTTGGTGACACTGATTGAGTCCCCTGACAGGCTTCGCCCGAGCAGGATGGTTCGGGCGTGGGCGCCGGGAAGCCTCCGTCGATCCTCGCATCGTAGATGTCGCCGAGCGTGTCGGTGTCCTCCCGGACGAGCTCGCTCCGGGTCTGGAAGAAGACGTCCGAGCCAGTGGCCGACATGCCCGTATAGACAGCACCACCAGGGTCCTGCCCGTCGGAGATCATGTTTACTTCACCAAAGTCGCCGTCCGCGCAGACTGCGTGGGGGCATTCGTGCCACACGTATACCTCGCACCCGGCGCCCTCGTTAACCTGCTCCCTTTGATTACATGACTTGTTGGTGCCTCCAGCAACATCAGTGCTCTGAAGCTGGGCGGCGGTCACGAACGCGATGGTTTCGCCGCTTTCGCTGATTGCTCTGTCGGAGCCGTTGACCGTTGGTGAAGCTTGATTCGAGCTGACGGCCCCAGGACCGATAATGGCTTCAAATCCCGGCGCATTGCCGTTATCGGCGAATCCTTCGTGACCAACTGAAATACGAACTATGCTCCCGGTCTTGAAGTCGTAGCGGTATACCTGCAGCGCGCCGCTCGTATCCGCTTCCGGCCCCGTGGTGATCAGTCCAGCAGAGGTATCAAACACCAGATAGCGACCATCCGGCGTGGTCTGCGCGAAGCGTATATCGATAGATCCATCACCGGCCGCATGGGAGTATCCCCATAGCTGATTGTCGCTTTCTTGCAGTATCGCCACGAACTTTGTTTCGCCTGTATCCGTATCGTATGAGTAGAGATTGTCTGCTGCGGGGCTCGCAGTTTGCCCAAGGGCGTTCGGCAACGTCGTCAACACCCCTCGTGCGACGAAGTATACGTGCGAGCCGTCTTCTGAGATATCTACGACACCTTGTACTTGCGCGTCGGCCCCGGGCGTAACGTCACCCAGTCCGCCACCGGAGACCTGCGTGAGCTCGTGCCCTCCGGGATTATGGAAATCGTACTCGTATAGATCGTTTTCGTCGTCTGTATCGCTGTTGAGCAACTGCTGCCGTGTAGTGAAGATTGTCTTTTCGCCACTGGCCGATGCACCCTGGTAGCGCCCTTCAAGCGGAGTGGTGTTGCATGTCGTGCACTCCGAGGGGGAGGGGTTTGATATTGCCACCGTTTCGCTGCCGTTCACACGTGCGTAAAGGGTCGGTACACCGCCGACAGGAGTCGCCGTAAAGAAAATCTTTGAGCCATCGGCCGAAATGGCCTGGTAATCGCCACCCGCAGGTTCCTGTGTTCGCAAGGCTCCAACTTCGTTTGGGCTTTCGGGACCGATCATGCTGCCGCTACTGTCTACATTGACGAGACGTAGGCTCGGTGATGATGTTCCAATGCCTGTAACCTCGTAGATGCCGCCGCATTCACCGGGGCAGCTAGTCAGTGAAGTGTCTGTGGACAGCAGGTGCACCCCGTTCTGTACACGGAACACATAGGTTTCGCCATTTCGCGAGGCGCCAAAGGTAAGTGTGCTCGTGAAAGACTGGCCGCCGAGGTCAGAGTATTCCGGGGTCCCAGTCCAAAGGCCGCTGGGATTGCGTAGAGCACACCGGATTGCGGGACCTTCGCCGTAGCCCGTCGAGGTCGGGGTACCGCACACGGCCTCATTCTCGAGGTTCGGGGAGTACACGCCGCTACCCCCAGATGCTCCGGCTGGTGCTTCGATCAGGGTGGGTGGAGGATACGCCGATCGAGTCGCCCAGCCCGAGGCAGTGCGCTGCGCAACATAGGGGTTTGTCGGGCTACTTCCATTAGTCTGGTAGTTTGCCGCTCCGGCATACTCGCCCTGCCCTACCCACTCGATCGCGTTGCCTTCGGGGGAAACCGATATGAACGGCGGATCGGTGAGGGTGATCGCGTCATGTTGTTGCTTTTCGAGCGGGCTGACCATCTCGTACGCGCGGCATTCAGGTAGACCGATGTCGTAGGGCTGGCCGTGTCGTTGGGTTGATGTTCGATTCTTGCCGGAGCTGTTCGTTGGGACAGCCTTCGCCTGCGGCGGCGAGCGCCGGGGTCGGCGGTGAGTCGTCCCAGCCGCAAGCAGTGTGAATGCAGCGACGGCGACGATATGTCCCATGCGTGACCTGAGATTGTTGCTCATGTTTGCCATCTCCTTTAGAGCTTCACGCTGGTCGTCGTGGCCACTGCCTGCTTGCCCGACGGTGAGGCTCGCTCGCAGCTTGGTCTTCTTGCGATGCTTCTTCGCTGTCTTGCCGGCCTTCTCAGCGAACCGTGATCGCGTGGGTGCCAGCCTTGACGTTATTCTTGGTGGTCGTCTTCAAGTCGCTGCCGCTGATCGCTGATCGTCCCGTTGGCCGAGGTCTTGACCGTCACCAGCAGCGTGTTGCCCTTGAGCTTGGTCTTGGTGATCTTTACCGACGGCTTCGACGCCTTGCAGCCGGTGACGGCGATCTTCGTGCTCTGCTTGATCTGCTTGCCGTTCTGGGCGGTGATGATCGTCGGCATCGCAGGGATCTGCCCGCACATGCTGTAGTTCGCGCTCGCGGGGAGGTAGGTCCCGAGGATCGAGTGCGGGCCCTCTGGCAGGTTCCGTTTCGAACAGACTGATCGGAGCGTCCGGGACCGTTTCAAAGCGCGAGTAGGTGATGCCCGTTTTTGATGTCCGTCTTGCCGTCCAGGATCGATCGTGACGCCTTCGCCCTGCAGCACGAACTCGACGTCGGGGAACGCCGCACCACCGTGGGAGACCAGATACGCGGGGCCCGTCAGCGGCGCGTTCAGGATCGGCGTGACCGCCCTTGCCGTGCCGATGTCGGACCCCGCCGGGCAGCCGCAGGGTTCGCGTTGAACAGCGCTGCGGTGCACGCTTTCTGCAGCGTCGTCAGACCTCGACGGGCAGCGCTCTTGGGTAGCTGCAGGTCGACTTTGGCGATGTTCGCCTGCCCCGGTCGGCGGACTTCACTTCACGTCAGGCTCGCGCCGTTGGCTTTGCTCGTCTTGGCCTGCGTGGAGGCGGAGAAGCTCGGGGCTGAACGGCAGGCTCTGGCAGCCACCGACCTCAAACGGGGTCGAGACGCTCGAGCTCGCACCCTGCGCCGCGGCGATCGTCGCGGTGACCTGCTGCTGGCGCGCAGCTCGTGGGGTTCAGCATGAACCCCGGCCGGTTGACTTCGACGTTGATCCTGCGCAGCCGCAGCTGCACACCGTCCACATACTGCGGCAACGGGTCAGAGGCGATCGTCAGCGCCGCCGTGGCCGGGTTGACCGCGATCGACGCCCTGACGACGACCGTGCCGAGGTTGAACGGGCCGGCCACCGCGGGCACGACGATGCTGAGTCCGAACGGTCCGCCCTTGTACGGGCCGGTCAGGTAGACCTTGCCCGCCGAGATAGAACGGGTGGGGGCCCGGGCCCGCGCCGACGGTCGTTGTGCCGATCAAACTTTCCGCACCGCACGTGCCGGCGTTCGCCTGCGCTTCCGGGCACTGCGGCACCTGGGAGACCTCTCCCAACAGACCCGGCGGGGTGCTCAGCGTGATACCGGACAGGTCCTGTTCGCGATCCTGACGGCCGAATGTCCACCGAGAACGGGCTCGACGCGCCCGCAGCGGGAGTCTGGCTGCCCGCGCTGAAGGACGGGCTGAACGGCAGGCTCCCGGGGCAGGCGCCACCCGCACCATTCCAGTCGACGTTGAACGACCATGACGGGGTCGCGTCGGGGGTGCCCGCGATCGCTTCCGTGCCCGACAGACCACCCAGGCCGGACGTGCTCCACGGCGTCAGGTCTGTAGTGGTCGTGAACGTACCGCAGCTCTGCGGGTTTGCCAGCGAAGCCCTCGCGCCACCGTTGAACGTCAACAGCAGTTCGCTGAACGGAAGCTGCGGCTGCTGCGTGAACGTCGCCTGCAAGCGTCCCGTCGTCGGGTTCGCCGTCACGTGACCGGCGAGCTTGACGATCACGCCACGTTCGGTGGAGCGCACCTGCAGGAAGAAACGGAAGAAATGTCCGTCTTCGGCGTCTGTTGGGCTGCACGGCGAGCATTCCGGTTCCCCGAGGAACACCTGACCTTCAAGCGGCTTTTCCACAAGCGGCGTCACGACCTTCACCGTTCCGATCTGCGACGCCAACGGACACGCAGCCGGTTCCGCCGGGTCCGCGGTCGAAGCCAGACCAAACTGCGCATTGCTGCACGCCTGTAGACCATCGGCCGCCGACGGGTCCACCGTCATCCCTTCCGGCAACGTCACCGTCGCGTTCTTCAACTCGGGGGTGGCCGCTCCGACGCCTTCGGCGCTGATCCGCGGAGCTTCGCTCACCGCGGGTAGGAGCCCGGCACCGGGGGACGTGGACTTGTTGGTGCTGATCGCGGCTACAACGCCACCGGCGTTGGCGCCGATGACTTCACACTGAATCGCGCCGGGAACATCGGCCGCCTCAACCGTATACGTCGCGCCAGTTGCGCCCGCGATCACGACACCCCTGTCATACCACTGATAGGAGAAGGTCGGGCTGCCGGTCCAAGCACCCAGATTGCAGATCAACGTTTCACCTTCTACTACACCAAAGAAAGAGCCGCCGGTGATCGTCGGCGTTACCGCCGTGGGCAGAGCGGTTCCCGGGATGGGCTGAACCCTTACCGGCGCGCTCAGCGCGACACTGGCGGCGTTAGCATTGGTGGCAGTGACACTGCACTGAATCACCTTGCCGGCATCGGCTTCGGCGATCGTATATGTCGCTGTCGTCTCACCCGCGATCAGACTGCCATTGCTCAGCCATCGATATGCGTACCCCGTCGGACTGTTTGACCACCCGCCCTGTCCGCAGGTCAGAGTGGTGCCTGTATCGGCCTGCACGCCCGCTTCACCTGTCTGCGGTACTTTCAGGGCAAACGTAGCGCCAGTCGGCTCATCGGCCTGCGTAGTGCCACCTTCTGGCGATGAGCTCGGCTTGAATTCCACTTCCGGTGCGAACTCAAGATCGTTGCACCCGGTCACAAACGATTCGGTTGCGCTAGGAGCGCCTGCGATAACGTTTGTACCGCTATATACGGTCTTTGATGCATAGTCCGCCGGCTGTGAGTAGGTGTCGGCACGCAGCGTAGTCACCGGCGCCGGGCCGGTGCACTGCGTCGGGTTGGTCAACAATGGCTTTGCTCCCGGGGACGGCAGAGCGCACGCCGCTGTGGACGGTTGGCCACCGATGGCCCCGTTACCCGTTACGCCGTAGCCGCAGAAAGTCAAGCTCAGCGCTTGAAGTCCGTGCGAACCTTGAGGTCCACGGCCCGCGTGCGTATCGCCAATCGTGATCCCATAGTCGCCGTTGCTTCGCACGTCGGCATCGAGCGCAAAGAATGACCCCTCGACTATGAAGCCAAAGGCGGCCGGAGATCCCGGCGACGGCTCCAAGTCATAGACCAAATAGGTGCTTTCGGGCGCTCCACCAAACACATTGGCTTTCCCCTTTTCGATCGCCCCTCCGCTCAACATGACAGTCGCGAAGCCGACGACTGAGCCTACCGGACACAGTTCGCCCGGCTCCCTGCCAGCTTGAAACTCGGCTATAGAGCACTTCGTCGCGTTCTGAGGATTGCCGATAAAGCCCGGGGGCAGTTCAGTCTCGACATCCTTCGGACTGCCACCAGCCGTCCAAAGTCGGCCTTCGTATTCGACGCCGTAATTAAAGACAAATGTGGCTGAGGCGGCAAGCGGATGACCGCCCGCCTGCGTAAAGGGATTTCCGAGCGATTCCGTGACGTCCGTGGTGAAGCTTTGAATGCCGAACGGAACCTGCGGCGCGATCGTCGTCGGATCGCTCACTACCACCGAACCCGCACCCCCGCCACTGACAGCGACCGTGTTCGTCACACCCCCACTTGGACGACTACCAAGGGGGGCTTCACCGCTAACCCGGACACGCAGCGCGATCGGCGCGTAGGATTCGCCTGGTCCCAACGGCGTCGAGTTCGTACAGCTAACGCCGGCACCCGAGCTCGTGACCGTGCACACCCACCCATTACCACTCGCGGCAGGACTACCGGCACGTCCGGCCAAGATCAACCCTTCAGGTAGCTGATCCGCGATGGTCACAGGACCGCTGGTCGCGTTACTGGACGCGGCCGCCGTAACGGTGACGGTTGCCAGTTCGCGCACCGGCGGCGTGGTGCTCGGTTCGGGAGCTACCACTGTCCGTCCATTGCTCCCCGCGACGACCGCACCGCCCGCGTTGGCGCCCTTGAGAAGACACTGCATCGCCTTGCCTTCATCAGCGACAGTGAGCGTGTAGCTACTCGCCGTAGCACCCGCAATCGGCACGCCGTCACGAAGCCATTGATAGGAGAACGCTGGTTCGCCTGCCCACGCTTCAGAGCGCGGACTGCAAATTAGTGTGTTACCGACTTGCGGTTCCTTGCCTTCTTCAATTTCGACAATCGCCGCAGCCCCGGTGTTTTCTTCGTTAGCCGACGACGGGGGCGCCGTGCTCGGAGCGGGCGGAACCACCACGGCACGGGCGCTCGCCGCCACAGTGGCACCACCAGCATTGGTGCCCGTGACTAGACACTGCACCACCTTGTCTTCATCCGCGGCCGTGGTGGTATAGGTGCTTTCCGTCGCGCCTGCGATAAGGACTCCGTTCCGCAGCCATTGATAGGAAAACGTCGGTTCGCCTTCCCAGACGCCGGCGTTGCATGTCAACACCTCGGGTTCATTGCTCACGGGCGCGGTGTTCCTCGCCGTGATCGTGTACGTGTTGAAGCTGCTTTCACGAGAGAAGGTGGTGCCGCTGCCGGTGAAAGGATCGACGCCGCAGTCCTTTTCGGGTTCGCCCGGGACATAGAGTTCTTTCCCGCCGGAGCATTCGCCGACCTGCAGCCCGTACGCATTGGCGTGGGTCATCGTGATGCCCCATTCGGGGGCCGCAAACGCTGGGGTAGCACCGAGCGAGGCCACGGCGATGACCAGCGCGACACCCAGCGCCTTCGGCCACGACGGCACCACGGCTACCAGAGCCGCACTCATCGTCGCCCCTCCCCCACGCGTGCGCTACACGCTCGGCCGTAGGGCGACTCACCCGAGCCCGGGCCATGAATAAATGGATGGCAATCGGCACGCCGATTGTCGAGGGTTCCACGAGATGCCGAGGAGCTCTGACACCCAGCGTGCGCTCGGAGAAGTGATCTTCGAGCGTCGCAACGAGCTGGACCTGAGCCAGGAAGACGTTGCCCTCGCGGCCGATAGTACGCAAGGCCGCATATCTCAGATCGAGGCCGGCCACAATCCGAGTTTCGGCCTCGCGCGCCGCATAGCGCGAGCACTTGGCTGGTCGAGCGTCGAGCTGATGCGGCGCGTTGAAGAACGCGATCTGAAGAATGGGTCGGGTGGCGAGTCCTCGCCGTCCAACGGCTGACGGCGCCGGGACCCCCGCCACTGACGGGCAGCTGGTCCCAGGGATGTCCATCGTGCAGCGCGCCGACATCCCGTCGACCGTGCCTGCACGTCGCCGTGCGATCACCGATCTGACCGCGACTTCGTCGGTTTGTCCTCAAACACCAGATCACGCGATTGCTCCCTCCTCCGACAATTGTCTGTCCTACTTGTCCTAACTGTACCTGGTACAGCTGGCATAAGCAAGGGATCGTGCGCTGATAAGCGATCCGCTGGCCCTGAGTCCCTCCAGGACGCGCGACCCAGACGTTGCGGGCTCCTCCCAAGCTCTGCCTCCCCATGGCCACGAGCATACACCAAAACCCGAAACATGTTTCGTAGCCAGGCAGGCGCTCAGCGCAGAGTCTTCCCAAGACATGCGCCGAAGCCCAACACCACAACGCGCCCTGGGCCGCGCCGTCGGGCTACGCCGGCGCGAACTCAAACTCAGCCCCGAGGAGGTCGCCGACCTCGCGGGACTCAGCAAACGCACGGTGGAAGGCATCGAAGCCCGAAAAGCCAACCCAACAGGCGACTCCATCGATCGCATCGCACGTGCTCTCGGATTGGCCCACTGGGAAGCTCGCCAAGCTCGCCGACGAGCTGGAGACCAAGGATCGACGGCCGACCAACAAGCCTCTTCGCCGGCGGAACTGACCCGCATGCCGGCGCCAAGGGGGCAAAGCGAAGCCAAGCCAATGGCTTCCCTCGCCGGCCTTATCAAGCAGATCCGAAGCGCCAAAGGCTGGAAGCAGCACCAGCTCGTGGAGGCGGTGCCGATCGGCCAGAGCACGATCAGCCGATACGAGAAGGGCGAAGGACGAATCCCCGACGACGAGACCATTATCCGCATCGCGCGTGCGCTCGACGCGGACCCCGTCGACTTGCTACGAGTCGCCGGACGGCTCACCGGCGAGACGTTCGAGAACGCCGTTATGGACCAACTCGCCGAGCTGCGCGAGCAGAACGAGCGCCTTGAGCAAATGATGCACGCGCTACTCGCGCAGAACGCCGCACCGGCGTAAGCCCGACCCCACCGTGCCAGAAGCCGCCTACAGCGTTGATACGGCCGACACACAGCGTGACCTCGGCCGCGCTCTGGCGGCGTTGCGTGCGAAAAGCGGGCTCACGCAGGAACAACTCGCAGATCGCCTTGGCGTGGATCCGACCTATGTCTCCCAGGTGGAGCGCGGACGACGCGGCGTGCGCAGGCACCGCGTCATGCGGTTCCGCGCAGCACTTGAGGCCACCACCCACCAGCTCGCGGAGGAGCTCGAGACCAAGGGCGCCCGCGAAGGATCGACCATCCCGTCCAAAGCGCGTGGTATCGCGCGCGTGTAACCATAGGCGCTTGTGTGCGCCTGGCGGTTGGAGCGCCACCGGGATCGCGCGTGCTCTCGGATTGGCGCTCTGGGAGCTTACGAAGCTCGCCGACGCCCTGGAGACCAAGGATTGACGGCCGACCGACGAGCCCCTTCGCCGACGAGTCTGACCCCCATGCCGACGCCACGAGGGGTTCTAAGGGCTCATCGGCGACCGTGTGGCGCGCACGATTCTGTCGATGAACTCGTTAGCCCACACGACGGCGGCGTCAACGCCGTCCAGGACATCGAGACCGTCGGCTGCCTCGGCGTAGATCGTGTCCCACCTCTCGTAGGCAACAACGGTAGGCGGCCACGTCGTGGTGCCTCGCGACGCAAAAAGGCGGACCGCGATCTCGTTCACCACAGCCAGATCAAAGGCCTCCTCCTGGTGGAGAATCTGAAGGTCCACGAGGTCATGTGCGCGCTCGTTGCCTGCGGTCTTGGGATTCACGGTCGTGCAGGCGTGAAGCTTCTGCGCGATCTGGTGCTCCACGGCCAAGAGCGGAAGGGGCTGTGGTCGCGGCAGACCGATCTCCTCGAACATCTCGACAATGTCGGTGGCGAGACGCTCGTCCGCATCTCGCGTGCTTCCGACCTCGTCGCGGCCAAGCTCGAAACGAACCTTGAGCCAGTGCCGCTCCTTGTATGCGAGGCGAACATCGAACGGCTGCATGATGTAGTCGTCCGGGACGTCGTCCGGATGAGGTGGGTCAAGTCTCTGCAGTGTTCCGGTAAAGCCGCCCCAGCCCTCTGCCAGCTGGTCATCAAGCTGATCCAGGTAATCATCGAGGGTGAGAGCGGCTGCGCGCGCGGCGTCGAGGTCCGGCGTGAAGCGACTGGCGTCCTCGCCGACGCGGATCTTCATCGCGGTCCCGCCCTTGATAACTCCCGCCGGCAGCATCTGGCCCACCACCGTGTTGGCGACGGCCCTTTGCACGCGCTGCTGAGTGCGCCCCCGGCTCTTGGCGAAGTTCCTGATGCGGTCCGCTAGCGACCTAAGGTTTGGCGGTGGCTGGCGCATTTAGCTGGCGGACTCGCCGAGCTCCTCCAAGATGCGCGTGGCTTCCTTGCGCCGCAGAAGCCCGATGCGGGCCGCTTCATGCGCGGCATCGATGAGGCGGCCCTTCATCACCGTGCCCTTGCAATCGCGCAGAGCCCTGGCGATCGTCGTGGCCGGGATGCCCTCGTACCGAGTGCGTTCCGATTCGGGAACGTTCGTTCGGACCACCTCGATGAACTCGGGGAGCTTGCGTCCGATGCGCTCGTGCGCGGCCACGCGGACCCGGCGAGGATTCACGAGTGCAAGGTCGTGGAGGGCCAGAACGGCATCGCCGGTCAGATGGGCGTCGTGCCCGACACGCAGCACGGCCTCCATGAACTGCTCCTTGCCGGTACGGGGCACATCCTCGAAGCGGTAGAGACCGTAAGCCAGATGTTCGAGGCCGCCGCGATGAGCGAGCTTCCGCAGCTCGCCGGCCGGCACGCCCAGCTCGTCGGCGTCACGCGTCGTGATGTAGCCATACTGGTCCACGGCGCGCTCGCGCAATGCGCGCCGGTATGTCGTAGCGAGAGCCATCGAGCGAGATGGTATCAAGACCGTACCGAAAACGGTACGGTCTTTGCAACCTGGGCCGTCGCCTTGCCGGTTTCAGAGAGGGTCGTGGCTTGAAAGATCGCTCAGAATGGGCGATACTGGAGTTACGAACCATTGATACATCGTCGGCTTGGCTGTGAGGCTACGTGACAGAGTCAACGGCCACCTCCGGGTGGCCGTAGTTGCATGTAGGGAGACTTCCTTGCGGTTTTGCTACGTAGACGAGTCGGGGCGGCCTCACGGTTTCCGATCCGGTCGGACGCCAGGGTGGCGGTGCGCTCTTCCGCGCGCCTGCTTGACCGCGTATGCGGCGGCCGGCGGTGATGCTCCGTAGGCATCCTCGATGCCTTTACCGATTTTGGTAAGGTAGGCATCGGGCTACGTTCAAACGGTAGGGCAGGCTATGACTAGACAGAGCAAAGCAATCTCACCGATCGGGGCTCTTCATCGAGAGTCCATGCGTCGGCGTGCTCGTGATCCGGAGTATCTCGCCGAGCTTCAGAGGCTCGCGCCGTATGAGGCGTTGGCTCGGATCGTCATCCGACGCCGAGGCCAGCTCGAGCTCAGCCAGGCCGAGCTGGCGAAGCGCATGGGGACCAGCCACTCCGCGATCTCGCGCATCGAGAGCGGAAAACATCCCACGACCGTGCAGACGCTACGCAGGCTCGCCGAGGCGCTCGGGACCCATCTCGTCGTGGGATTCGTTGACGAGATCGCCGAGCTCGGCGAGGCTCCCGGCATCGATCCTCGCGCAGCGGATCTCGTCGCGGTCGGCTGACGAGAAGAGCTCAGGAGGGCGGCTGCTCCGGTACGCTCGCTGGCGCGGGACTGATGGTGCGCGGCACGTCGACCTCCACGTCCTCTACCGGGTCGGTCCAGTCCTCTGGCGGCTCGATCTTTGCGGTGATGCCGGCGTGCTTCTCGAGCAGGTAGAGCAGGTTGCTGCCGCCGAGTAGCTCGAGGGGCTTGCCCTCGGCGAACTCGAACGACGCCTTGCCGTAGCCGCTGGTCGTGACGAGGATCCCCTTGCTGGCGCCCTCGTTCTGCATCGTGCCGAACAGATCGCGCACGGCGCTCACGCCGACGGTGTGCTTGTAGCGCTTGGCCTGGATCACGACCTTGCCACCGAAGATCGGACGGGGATCGTAGGCGACGCAGTCGACTCCTCCGTCGCGCGAGGCCTGGGTGAGGCCGGCCGGGCCTTCGCGACGATCTCGTCTTTGGCTTTGACGTACCGGTACTCGAGCTGCTCCGGTATGACGTCGAACGTCGGGAGATCCATCTCGATCACAAGCTGGCGGGACTCCGGTACAAAGGCGATCTGATACCCGCCAGCGAAAGCATTCCGACGCGCGACTGGTATGCAGCTCGTGCGACGAGCTGGTCCAAGGCGGAACTCGCCCATCACATTGCAAGGCGTCTGCACGAGCGCGAGGGCGCGGCGATCATCAACTTCGAGCGAACGGTGGTGCTCAGCGGGACTGGCGTCCCGGCTGCTCTAGCGCGTGGCGGGTGTGTCTTTACGCCGGAAGAGCTTGCGGAAGAACTTGGCCACCGGCGGGGGGAAGGGAAAGTCCGGTCCGACGAGACCGGGCACGGTGACCGGTTTGTGGTAGCGCGGGCTTCCGTCCGACGCCGTGTACTTGTATTTGCCGTCAGACGTCCTAGGATAGTCCATGGTGGGTCGGTTTGTGGTGGGTTGCTCCATGTGGCTCATCATAGTCTCCCGGCGAGGTCGATCAGGATTGCGAGCACCAGCAGCGTCAGCGCTACGTTGAACGACGGCTCCTTGCGGGCGATGTTGTGTGCGTTGGTCTCGATGTCGTCCGCGAGGTCGTTCAGCAGCGAGTCCGCGGGGGAGTGCTCGTCCTCGCTCTCGAGAGTCTGCGGCGTGTCCGTGACGGAGGGGCCGATCTGTTCTGCGCCCGGGAGGCTCAGGGTCCGCACGGCCAAGCCGAACGAGAGCCCGAGCAAGAGGAGCGCGAGGATTCCGAGGTCGTATGCCCCGCTGGCGCCGAAGCTGACGGCGGCGGCGAGGTCGACGGCCATCACGCCGAGCGCGCTGGTGTCGAGCGCCACAGACCGCGCCGCCTGGATCTGCAGCTGGCTCGCGGCCAGCAAGCGGCGGTTCAGGCTCTCGGCGAGCCCGGGTGTGGTCTCTGGAGTGGACATCCCTACTTCCTATTCCGACCACACCCCACAAACGGGACAGACCGGGCCAAGTTTTTCCGGAGGAGATGGCGTGACCCAGAGCACCGCGACGATCTCCCGAGCACGATCAATCTTTCACCAGGACCATTGCCCGGCGACAGCCCCGGTGGTCGTTGGACCTCGCTACCCGGTTTCCGTGAGATTGAACGTGACTCCGATGCGCACCGTCGCAGCCGGCTCGGTGCGTTTCTTTGCAATGACCGTCCAACGGCCGGGCGCCTGATTTGCACCGATGGCGAACCTCATGAAGCAGCGCAGGCGTGTGCCTGTGATGGCACACCCTTCTCGCTGCTGGGTCGTCTCGAGGAGGTGTAGCAATTCTCCGTCGGACTTCAGCGCGTCTACTTCGAAGTCGGCGCTCGCCGGAGCGCTGATCCGCACGTCCCAGGTGTCGTGCGGCACCGCCGTGATCACGAACTTCGCTGTCGAGTGTCCGCGTGGCAGCCGCAACACCGCGGCCTGCGGACGGCCCACCAGGGCCGCCGCTGCCGTCGCTTGAGCATTGGCACGGGGCGGCGCTGCCGCGGTAGGAGCGGAGCGACTGGACCCGCAACTACTCAGCGACAACAACCCCGCTCCAAGCAACATCGCGACACTCCGACTCATGCATCAGACCCTACCCGGGCTCACCCGGACACTGGCGATCAGTCGGCAGCAGGGCTGCCGCGGAAATCGTGCCGAGCTGCGCCGCAGCCATCCAAGTTAAGCCGTTATCGTGCGAGCGGTGCCCCGCTCCTCGCTGTCTCTGATCGAGTTCCCCGCGGACGATCTCGAGCGTGCTCGGCGCTTCTGGACAGAGCTTCTGGGAGTAGAGCTGCACGCGCGCGAGCCGGGCGAGGGGGAGGGATGGCAGACCCGCTCGGACGGCCCGACGGTCGGTGTGCACGAGCGCGGACGTGGGCCGGGGGACTCCTTTTCGCTGCCCTACTTCACCGTGAGCGACATCGGCCAGGCGCTGAACCGCGTCCAAGCGCTCGGTGGAAGCGTCGTCCATCCGGGGGATCACTGGGCGGTCTGCCGAGACTCCGAGGGAACCCCGTTCGGGTTGACCCAGGAGCCGTTTGAGGCGTAGCCGGGTCGCCCGAGCTGTGTTTGTGCAACCATTTGTCTGCATGGCGAACCACAAGCGCAAGGGTCCGAAGGGCACGCGCGCCGGCTGTCTGCTGTGCAAGCCGCACAAGCACCAGGCTGAGCATCGTCGCGACCGCACGCGCAGCGATCGGCGCTGGCGCGAGCAGCAGGTGGCCGCCGATCACGACGGTCATCGAGATCGCTCACGGTCTCCGGATTAGGCTACAACCGCAGGTCCGTCCGACGACCTTGGCCGACAACAGCGCAATTCAGTGGACCGAGGCGACCTGGAACCCGGTGACGGGCTGCGAGGAGGTCTCGCCGGGCTGCGCGCACTGCTACGCCGAGACGTTCGCCGAGCACTGG
>CAWEFQ010000018.1:0-526811 GCA_963808385.1 uncultured Solirubrobacterales bacterium
ATTGGCGTTGAGCGTGGGATGAACCGTCCCGAACGGGGCAAAGGACCAGCCGACGGGCGGCGCGCCGCACGATGCCTCCAGGAGGCCGGGGATGACAGGAACGCTATAGGAGAGATCCACGTCGCTGAGGAAGCTGGCCGCCGTGGCCGCCTGGGCTGAGGGTGGTGGGCCGAAGCTGAAGGGAACCGCCGTGTTGACGTCGATCGCGGGGAAAGCTTCGGAGATCAGGGCTGGCTTCAGCGAGAGGATTACGCCGCGGCGCGTGCGACGAACCCCGACGACCCGGTCGAACAACCCTCCCGGGAGCTTGGCGGTGGGGGCCTGGGCGAGGATTGCGCCCCGCCGAAGGCCGACGGCGGCGCGCGAGGACAATAGGATCGCTTGCGGCGCCGTCGGTGAGCCGGTTACCGCCAGTGGCGTGACGTGAAGCACGGCGACCCGCGCAGAGCGGATGGTGCCATACGTGACGCGAATTACGGTGGTGTGCCCGCGAGCTGCTCGCACGCTCAGGCGGGGCTGTGATGGGAACGCCTCGCTACCGGCCGGAACGGTGCGATAGGCGCGGGCCATGCGGACCCGCATGACCTGCACCTGATACACGCCCGCCGGCACGGCCGATAGTTGCCTGGATCGATGCAGCCGCTCTGCAAAGCCGCGCGGGCCCCGAACGTGAACGTCGGCGGACGTTCCAGGCGGCAGACCAGAGATCACGACACGCAAGCGCGTGGAGCTGGCGCTCGCAGACGCCGGGACCGCCGCCAAAAGCGACAAGCCCACCAACAGCGCCAAGCCCCACAGGCCTCGATCTTGCAGCAAGCGTCTGATTCGGGCCGCTTGCAGTAAGCGGCTGACTGGGCGGCGAGCGGGAGCGGAGGGGCCTGCGCGGTAGTGGTGAAGGCTGCGGGGAGCGCCGTCCGGCTGGTTTGTCGGGGTGATGGGCGTGCCGGGGGGGGCTTCGGGGTTGTTTGCGGGCAGGCTGATGCCGGCGGTGGTGCTGATGGTCGTGGTCGTGGGGGGAGCGCCGAGGGCGCCGGCGGTCAGCCGGTCGGGGCTGGGAGCGCTTGCAGGCGTTCGAACGCGGCGGCGAGCTGTGCTGACCATGGCCAGTCGCGCGCGAGGCGCAGGGTTCTCCGCCGCGCGTGACGGGCGATCCTGCCGGATTGGTGAAGCAGGCGGTAGCGCAGCCGCTTGAGCTCCCATGAGCGCGCCTGCTCGGCGAGGCATAGCTGCTTGGTCCAGGCGATCAGGTCCTGGGCGAGCATGACGAGCCACAGCCACACCTGGTTGTGGTGAAAGGACCGGAACGGCAGGTTTGAAAGGCCGCAGTCCTTGCCCTCGCGGATGCGGTCCTCGACGTGGGCATGCTCGCGGTGTGTGAGATCGAGCTCGCGCACACCGCCTTCCTGGTCGGTGAGGAACACCGCGAGGCGGTAGCCGTCGTGGTCGGCGAAGGACTGCTGGTCCCCCTCTCTGAGCTTCGTGCGCCTGGCTATCAGCCGCGAGCCCTCCGGCCAGGCCGACAGGTCGACACGGTCGGTGATCTCAGCGACCTGGGAGTGCTCGCGCTCTGAGCGATCTGGGCGGATCGCCTTTATCCACGCGGACTGCGCGATCCCGAGGATCGCCTCGCGCACACGCTCGTCCACGTCGAACCCGACCGAGAAGCGCATCCTCGCCTCACGGCAGTAGACGGTCAGCTCGTGCGTTGAGCCGGCACCGTCGGCGCGCAGGAGGATCTCCCCATCAAGCGCCTCTTGATCGAGCTGCCCCAGCGCGAGGTCGAGCACGGCGATGTGATCTGAGGCGGTGTTCGAGCCGGCGTTGCCCGGCCTCAAGATCCCGGCCGGCGCCTCGCCGGTATCGTCCAGATAGCACAACAGCGGATGGTGGCCGAAGCCGCCCTTGAAATTGCCTTTCGCCTCCTCCTTCTCCGAACAGCAAGCGGTCAGCGTCGCGTCGATGTCGATCACCGTCCGCTCCGCTCGCGCCCGATCGCTTGCCTGTTTCACTCTGCGCTGTGGGCGCGCGCCGAGCTTCCACGCCCGCGCCCGCGCGAGCGCCACCGCCGCGCGCAACCGTTCAAGGCATTGCTCATCGACAGAGTCGATCACCCGAAATGCCGTCGAGTCAGACGCCACCCCGCCGAACAGGTCTCCTTGGTCGCGCTCAGCTCCCAGATCAGCGAGACAATCCCCGCCGTCGGCGAGCATCACCGCCAGGTCGCGCAATACAACGCCAGGATCGTGCGCCGAGCGCCGCTCGCGCGTGGGCGCCATCGCCCCCGAGAGCGCCCGTGTCAGCCCGACCCGATCCGCCGCTCCGGCCACCAGCGCGCTGCCGGCGTGCCCCACCTGACCAGTGCCGTCCGCGCTCACATGTAGCTTGTCAACCAGCCCTTCACGCTGCACCATATGGGTGATCCTCCTGGGGTCGAGATACGAGTGTCAGAAACCCGCATTCTCCCTGTCCAGGCGGACGTATTCGCGCCCCGGCAAGCCCGGGGCGCGGGTGCTTAATGCAAGATCGAGGCAGGAGTTGCCACGCTCGTGGACGTTTGCCTGCAGGTAGAGAACGCGACCGCCGATGGACCCGGCCAGATGCGGGCGACTCGGGCACTATTGCCACGACCCCTCTCGGCGTCCATGTCCACTCAAAGCATCAAACACGTGATTCGACATGCGAATGCTCCACCCCTGTCTTCGCTGGAAGTCAAGCGTCGGTACCGGAGCCTTCATCCCGGCAAGCTGGATCTTTGCGACCTAACGGAACTTCTATCACATGCACGACAAGTCGTGCATGATCGTCGTGGTGGCCGGGGCTCACAGAACCGCTGCTTCCGCGTGACTGCGGTCGTCTCCGCTGGCGCCCGCGGTTCAGCTGTCCCTGCTCGGAACCGGACCGTGTCCAGACCCGAGGTCTTCGAGGCGCGCCATCGCCGCCGCTACTTGGTCGGCGCCGGGGATGTCGGGCTGCAGGCGCTCTACGAAGCGGCGCAAGGCGTGCGCGGAGATGGCGATGCCCGGAATATGCTCCTTGGTGACCAGCTGGCCGAAGTTGGGCTCGGGGGGTGGTTGTCGTGCCGCTCGCGCCATTTGGCCGCCGCTACCAAGACGATCGGTGTCGGCGAGGCCGCGGACTACGATCTCCCGCATGGACGATCAGCGATCTGACCCGCGCGAACGTCGCCGTTGGCTGCGCGATCTGGACCCGGTGTCGATCGGCGATAAGCGCGAAGCTTTGTCTGGGCCGCTCCTGCGGAGGAAGGTGGTTGGTACATCCGCGGCGCTGGGCGATGTGGATCGCGACGTTGTCGACTGCTTGTGTCGTCTCCTACTTGTTGAATGAACACCGTCCCTCGGCGCCGACGCTCTCCGACCTGCTGCCTGCACGTGCTCTCGACGTCATCGTGGTCGTCGTTGGGGTCAGACTGATGGCGCCGTACATCTGCGATCTCGCGGCTGGCCGACGCACGCGGACGTGGCCATGGTCGCGAGCTGTGCGATCGGGCCGTCCGATCCGCACGAATCCGATCGATGCTCTTGACAAACTTGCTCTGAGCGCCCATCCGCTTGCCCATCTTGTCAACCTGCTGCAGGGTGGCGCTGAGCTGGGACGAGCGCCGGTACGGCTCAAGGGAGCGTTCGATCGCACGCTGGGAGGCGAGCATCTTCTCGATCCAATCCCCGTTGTCGAATGGCTCCGCCATGGGGACCACATTAGCGGCTTGCCAGTATGCCCTGATCCATTCTCAGGCCCGTCAACATCGACCATATGCGCGTGCCGGTCTATAAGCCTTGACTTCTTAGAAGGTACGCCTTATAGTCACTGGGTGCTATGGAGTATCGAACTGACCGAGGATGTCGAGGAGTGGTTGCTCCATGAGCTCGACGACGATGGACGCAGGCAGATCGTCCCGGCCATCGACAAGCTGGAGGAGGTCGGGCCGACTCTCGGGCGGCCGGTGGTCGATCGGATCAAAGCCAGCCGCCATCACAACATGAAGGAGCTGCGATCCACCGGCGGGCACGTGCGGATCATCTTCGCGTTCGATCCGGAGCGCAAAGCGATCTTGCTGATCGGCGGCGACAAGGCTGGCCGGTGGAAGCGCTGGTACAGCGAGAACATTCCTAGAGCCGACGATCTCTACGACGAGCATTTGGAGAACATGCGATGACCAAGACGAAGCTGAAGACCACACCCTGGAAAGAGGTCCGCAAGCGGGCGGTCAAGCCCGGGGATGAGCCGTACATCGCGCGTGAGCGAGAGATCATCGAGGCCGAGCTGCGACTCGCCGCGCTGCGCAAGCGCCGGAAAGCCAGCCAGGCTGTGGTAGCCAAGAAGCTGAAGGTGTCCCAGTCGAACATCTCCCAGCTAGAGCGCGGCGCCGACCCGCGCCTGTCGACCGTCGCCGGTTACGTCGATGCGCTGGGCGGCAAGCTTGAGGTGCTGGCCGTGTTCGACGACGAGACGGTGCCGATCAGCTGAGGCTACATACCCGTCCCGATCGCATACCCCCCCGTGATCGAGACCCAAGGCTGGGTCCGGTGCCAGGCGACGTTCTCGGCCTCCCGATAGACACCTCCGTCTCGGCCCGCGACCCACAGAACCGGTTCACGCGAGCGCATCTCAGCCTCGCTTCGCCCGTAACGCGCGGGCGGACGTGCGGCGGCGATGGGGGAGGGATTATCTTTCTCTCTCAAAAAATCAGTTCGAAGCAAACGGTGACGGTCAAGCTGACGCTGACTAATGCCGTGACGATCGGAGCCCCGGGCAAGGCGCCGAGCAGCCGGTCGATCGCCGAATCGGCCCGAACGCGGCCTAGCTCACAGCCGCTGGCGCCACTGGGCCTGGATCTCGGCTACGCGACGAGTTTCCCGGTCCCCGCGGGCGAACGTTCCAGCTGATCTCGCTCGAGGGTGTCTACCGACGCGGTCAGAAGTTCAACGTCGAGTCCGAACGGCAGCTGACTGACTGCTTCACGAAAGACCACGAGAGCGTCGAAATCGAGGTCACCATTGCCACCGGCGAGTGCTCGATGACAGTCATTTGGCCGAACGGCGGCAAACCTCGCAACGTGCAGTTCCAACGCAACGACGATATCCCCTTGACGGTTGACCTCCAGGACATCAAGAGCCTCCCGGGTGGACGGACTCAGTGGACCCGTTGGATCGAGGCTCCCAGGCTGGGTGACAGCTTTGCTGTATCATGGGACCGGTAAGGCAAGGCCATCGAGACTTGTCCATCACCACAGGCGATTGAAAATGATCCTCTCAGGCGACATCACCGGGCCATAGCAACCCTCCTCTGGCGTTCGGGCGAGGATGTCCGGGTCGTCGTGGAACTTTGAGAGCGGCCTCCGGGATTTGACGGTCAGACAGTAACGGTTTGTGGTGCCTCGGCGTGGACGGCGGCGGCGGGGGTTGGGAGGGCGGCTCGTGCTGCGTGGCGTTCAATCGCGGCCACGAGCGCGGCGAGGTCGCGGTAGCCGGTGATCCGCCGAAACTGCTGCTCGGCGACGAGCATCCCTGCGGCGGTCCAGCGCTTGCGCATGTCGCCGTCCTGCCAGCGCTTCACGTTGCGCTGGGTGCGGCGGACGATCTCGATCATGCTCTCGCACGGGTTCGTCGAGCACAGCGTCTTGGAGAGCTGGCCGGTGATCCCGAGCCGCATCAGCGTCAGCGTCTCGCCCATGCCCTCGCGTAGCGAGGCGGCGGCGTCGGGCCAGGTGCGGTCGAGCTCTGAAGCCAGGAGTTCGAGGCGCTGTTCGGCGAGGTCGGGGTCCTTGAGCGCCCACGCGCCGCGGATCTTCGCCAGGACGGCGGGGCGGTCGCGTTCGGGCAGCAGGTCGCAGACATTGCGCTCCTTGTGCCTGTTATGGCGACGTCGCCATAAACGCCACTATGCCGACGTCCGGGTTATGCCGACTCGGTCTCGAAGAACTGCTGGTGGTGGGCGGATCCGGCTGGTTGTGGTCGGCATAATCAGAGCGCGTCGAGGAAGGCGAGCAGCGTGTCGGGTGGCTTGTAGCGCCCCGGAGCGGTGTCGGGCGGGGTCGTCCGTGCAATCGCTCGTTCCTTGAGCGCGAGGTCGGCGTGGAGGTAGATCTGGGTGGTCTCGACCCGCTCGTGGCCGAGCCAGAGGGCGATCACGGTGGTGTCGACGCCGGCGTGCAGGAGCCGCATCGCTGCGGTGTGCCGGAGGGTGTGGGGCGTGACGTGCTTCTCCTGCAGGGTCGGGCAGCGCTGGGCGGCGATGTCGATGTATTTCGTGAGTCGGTGGTCGAGCCCGTCGCGGCTGAGGCGTCCGCCGCGTGCGGTGGGGAACACCGGGTCGCCGGGGTTGCCGGCTCGCTCGGCGAGCCAGACCTCGAGGACTGCGGTGGTGGTCGGGGTGAGTGGCGTGATCCGGTTCTTGCGGCCCTTCCCCACGCACCTGACGTGCGGCCCGGTGGTGAGCTGAACGTCGCCGCACCGCAGGCCGGTGAGTTCTGAGGCGCGCAGCCCAGTCTGGATCGCGACCAGCAGCAGCGCGTGGTCGCGTCTGCCGGTCCAGGTCTTCCGGTCGGGCGCGTCGAGCAGTGCCTGGATCTCTCCCTCGTCGAGGAATGTGACGATCGCACGGTCGGCGCGCTTGGCTGGGATCGCGAGCACGCGCTGGATGTCTTCGGCGTGCTCGGGATGGCGGTGCTGGGCGTAACGAAACAGCGAGCGGATCGTCGCGAGCCGTAGGTTCCGGGTTCGCACGCTGTTCGCCCGGTGGTGTTCGAGGTGGTCGAGGAACCCGACGATCAGCGGGGCGTCGAGCTCGGCGATGTCGAGCTGGCATGGCTCGTGTCCGAGCCGGTGCTCGGCGTAGTCGAGCAGCAGCCTGAGCGTGTCGC
This sequence comes from uncultured Solirubrobacterales bacterium, assembly GCA_963808385.1. Lineage (GTDB taxonomy): Bacteria > Actinomycetota > Thermoleophilia > Solirubrobacterales > Solirubrobacteraceae > Palsa-744. The sequence continues at coordinate 6,881 of CAWEFQ010000018.1, forward strand.
GGTAGGCAGCGATCGTGTGCGGGCTCGCGTTGCGCTGAGCGATCAGCCGGTCGGTGAACCACGCTTGTAGCGTCGGTGCGAGCGCGCTCATGACCGGCCTCTTTCCGTTCGGTGAAGGCGGTCGGCGGCGAGCCCGAGCAGCTCCGGCGCAGCGGTTAGATACCAGTAGGTGTCGCTGGGATGCACGTGCCCGAGATAGGTGGAGAGCAGCGGCATCCGCGGTTGCGCGTCGAGGCCGGCGCGATACCAGTCGAGCACCGTGTGCACCGCGAACGCATGCCTGACGTCGTGGATTCGGGGCCGACAGGTCGCCGAGCGTGGTCTGAGCCCGACGTGGTCGCGGAGCTTCTTGAACGTGCAATGCACGGCGCAGTAGAGCAGCCGTGTCCCGGCCGCCGAGACCAACACCGCGGGGGTGGTCGGCTCGGGGCAGAGCCGGTCGCGTTCGCGAGCGTAGCCCCGCAGTGCCTGGACGGTGGAGGGATGAACGGGCAGCTCGCGCGACTTGCCGAACTTGGTGTCGCGCACCCTCAGCACGCCGTGGGTGAGGTCAACGTCGTCGCGATCCAACCGGATGGCCTCGCCGACCCGCATGCCGGTGACCGACAACAGGCCGATCACCGTCCGGTAGGTCGCCTGGCGCAGCCGGCCTCGGAGGATCGCCGTTGCCGCCATCAGCGCGGCGATCTCCTGATCGGAGTACAGGTACGGGGTCGCACGAGCCGGCAGGTTCGGGCACAGGTCGGCGGGCGGCACCTCGTGCGCCGGATCGAGCGCGTGCAGGTAGGAGGCGAACCCGCGCACGGTCGAGAGACGGAAGGCCCGCCAGCTTCCGCTCCCACCGGGGAGCGTCACCCACGCGAGCGTGTTCTCGATCGTGACCACGTGCTCGCCCCGGCCTTCGAGGAACGCGATGAACTGGGCCAGCAGCTTCTCGGCGCGCGCGAGCTTGTAGCCGAGCGCTCTGCGGATCAGCAGATAGTCGCCGAGCTGATCGTGCAGCGGACTCATGAGGCACCTCCCGGCGACGGCCACGGCCGGGCGAGCGCCCTGAGCCGGTCGCGATCGACCTTCGCGTAGATCGCCGTCGTCTGCTGCGAGCGATGCCTGAGCAGCTGCCCGATCTCCACGAGCGGCGCGCCAGCGCGCAGTAGCTCGGTCGCGGCGGTGTGCCGCAGCCGGTGCGCGCTCACACGGCCAAGGCCGGCACGGTCGCCGGCGGCGACCACGACCTGGCTGATGCCGGCGGGCGTCAGCGCACGATGCGGCGCCTTCACGCGCACGAACACCGACCTGCCCTCCGCGCTCACCGGGCGCCCGTCGCGAAGGTAATTGACGATCGCGTCGCCGACGTCGATCGGTAACGGCAGCCGCTCGCAGCGCGCGCCCTTGCCGCGCACCATGACCTCCCCCGAGCGCCAGTCGATGTCATCGAGCGCCAGAACCGCGACCTCGCCGCGGCGCATCCCGAGCCTGACCAGCAGCTTCAGGATCGCGAAGTCGCGCACTCCGCACGGCGTCTGCAGATCGCAGCTCCCAAGCAGCGCTCGCACCTGCTCGGCCTCCAACGCGCGCGGCAGACCAGCCAGCCGCCAGCCCGCCACCGACGGAACGACCGGCGCGAGCGGTCGCGCGATCAGACCCTCGACGTGCAAGTAGCCCAGCAGCGACCGCAGCGCCGTGACCAGCAGCTTCGCCGACCCCGGCCGCCGGTGCGGGCACTCCGCCAACACGAACCCCAGCACGTCCTTCGCCGAGAGCCCTCGCAGATGAACCTCGCCGGTCGCGTCCACGCGCGCGGCGAGGAACGAGCGGACCATGTCCGAATAGTTGCGCGCGGTAACTGCGGCCAACCCGCGCTCCGAGCACAACCAAGCGCGATAGCGACTGAGCAGCCTCTCCACCTCCGAGAGCACCGGCTCGCCAGCAGGCGGGACGACCCCCAACGCCCGCAAATGCTCCAACAGCACCACGAGCGCGCTCGGCGTCACGTAGTTCCTGTAGCCCGCCGCGCGACGCGCGGCGAAGAACTCGTCCACCCGCTCCCATGACAGATCATCCGGCCCGAGCCCCTGACCAGCCAGCCAGCGGCTCACGTGCGCCATCAACCGCAGCTGATGCGCGGCCGACACCGGCGTATACCCGCGCTCGGCCAACTCCGCGATGAACCCGGACACGTACGGCTCAAGCGGCCCGGTCACCCGGACTCGCGACAGATCACCCATAGCGATCTCCTCTCAATCGTTGAGAGCAGACCCTCGATCAACCCGACCGGATTATCCCGACCCTCAAGCCGCCAACCACGCTACTTGCGGCGCATTCCACGCCCAGGTCGGCATAACCCGGACGTCGGCATAGTGCCTGTGACACCGATGCACCAACGCGCGCTCCCCGAACACGTCCTTGATCGCCCGGCGGATCGCCTTGCCGCCGTCGATGACGAACAGGATCGCCTGCTCGGGGTCCAGGCCGCGGTCTACGAGATCGGCCAGGAGCGTCCGGGCGAGCGTGGCATTCTCGGTCGACCCCTCCCACAGCCCGAGCGGGATCTTCACGCCCTCGGTGCTGATTCCGAGCGCGACGATGTGCGTGCGGCCGGCGATCTCCAACCCGTCGAGCATCATCACCGCCACGCGCACGTCGTCCAGACGGCGGCCCATCAGCTCGCCCAGCGCGGTCCTTGTGCGCTCGATGAACACCTCCGAGACCGTACTCTTCCCCGTCGATGTGCTGGTCTGTTTGACCTCCTCGCCGACCGGCTCGCCCACGTCCGCGAACCGGCGTGTGGAGACACCGGCGAGCATCCGGTCCATCACCGCCCTCGTGAGCGGGTCGCGATCGGCGAAGTGCCCGTATGTCGCGAGTGGCAGCTCCCGCTCGTCGTCGGCGCTCCGCACACGCGGCCGGTCGACCTTCACGCGCCGGCCGCCCAACGTCATCGACCCGTCCTCGTGGCCGTGGCGCTTGGCGACACGACCCGGATTGTGCTTCCCCTTCGATCCGACGACCTCAGTCACCTCGAGCTCCATCAGCTCATGCACAACACCGAGCCCGACACCGACGCTCAGCGCGAGCAGCCCCTCCCTCGCTGCCCCGACGAGTTCGCCGAGCGCCTCCTGGATTTGCGGTGGGAGCGAACTCCCGGCGGCCTCCGAGGCCGTGACGACCTGCGGGCCAGATACCTTCCTCATGGCGGTTCCTCCTGTCCTCTCGGACTTGGTTAGCGCCCCGAACGCTCCCAACCGGAGCGGACGAGGCGGGAGGACCGCCACTCAAAGTTCTACGAGGTCTCGGACAACCTCGTTCGGGCAGCGTTCAGCGCCATAGCCGCTGACTCCATCGGCCAGAGCCTGGGTGGTAGAACTCCCATATCGTTCGACGGTCCATTGTTATACGAGGAAGGGGATTCAGCTATGGGTGCGCAGGAGAACAAGCAGACCGCGCGGGACGCCTACGCGGCATTTGGCAGGGGTGACGCCGAGGGCGCGACGCGCAACATCGACGACTCGATCGAGTGGACCGCGCGCGGCGAGAACGCGCTGACGGGGACCTATAACGGCAAGCAGGCGGTCGGCGAGCTGTGGGGCAAGCTGGCGAGCAAGGGCTTCCGCAGCGAGCCGCACGACTTCATCGCCGACGGCGAGAAGGTCGTGGTCCTCACCACGGTCCACCTCGAGGGCGAGACGGTCGAGGCCGCCGACGTCCTCACCTACAACGCCGACGGGCGGCTCGTCGCCTTCGAGCAGCTCGGCGACGCGATCGTGGCCAACCGGGTGTTCGCCATCAGCTGACGGGGGAGGCATACTCGATCCCCCTGGCTCGCTCGGCGCGGAACGCCGTGAGTCTCGGGTGCAGGCCGCGTGAGCGCGAGGTGATCGGGGTCTTCGAAGCCCGCCGGAGGATTCCATCCCAAGCGCGGCCTACCGTTCTGTGGCGATGATGTTCAGACCGCGAGAAAGGCAATCCGATGGAGGATCTTTGAGCAGGATAAAGCGAGAGATGGACGAGCGCATGGAGGAGCTCCGTGGCGCGGTGGACGAGCGCAGGCGTATGGTCTCGTCGAAGGTCGCGCGGCTCATGCACGCACCGCGCCGGCCGGCGCTCGAACGCTCCGGCATCGCTCAGGTGAGCGAGCGCGCCCGGCTGCCTGAGGTGCGGACCACGAGTGTCAGAGAACACCGAGCGTGCTCGGCTACCCTCCACGCCTGATGGCGGGCCGAATCACCCTCTATCTCGGCGACATTACCGCGGACGCGGAGGCTGAAGCGATCGCCAACGCCGCGAACTCCAGCCTGTTGGGAGGCGGAGGCGTGGACGGCGCGATTCACAGGGCCGCTGGCCCTGAGCTGCGGCTGGAGTGCCGCGAGCTGGGAGGATGTGAGACGGGCAGGGCGAAGATCACGGGCGCCGGCAGGCTTTCGGCGCGTCATGTGATCCACGCGGTCGGACCGGTGTGGCGCGGCGGCAATGAGGGTGAGAGCGAGTTGCTGGCCGCCTGCTACATCGAATCGATCGCTCTGGCCGCCGAGCACGACTGTCGTCGGGTCGCTCTCCCGGCGATCTCTACTGGCGTCTACGGCTACCCGCTCGACTTGGCCGCCGAGGTGGCGATCAGAGCGACCTCCAGGGCGTTGAACGCTCATCAGTCGGTCCAGAAGGCGCGGTTCTGGCTCTACGACGAGACGGCATATGACGCCTTCTCCGCGGCTTTGAGCGTTCAAGCCTTACGCCCGTAGACGTATATGTCCCCTTCTCGCTGATGAAAGCCGAGCTGTGAAAACGGCATCCGTTCGATCTGCGTAAGGATCTGCTGGGCGTAGCGGCGCGGACGCGAACGGTCAACGACATTGCTTGACCCTGGTACAAGTAGTCCTGGTACGTAGCGCAACTCGTGGGCGGAGCGGTCAAGGAAGCCGCCGGGGATCGACAGCACCAATCCGCCGCCTGAGCGCAGCACGCGAAAAGCCTGGCGCAGTGCCGAGGGGACATCGAACAACGATGACTGGTACGTCCTCAGCGAGAGATACAGATCGGCCGACTCGTCGGCGATCAAGGATAGCGTCTCGGCCCGATCGCGCACGCGATTTAACTCCGGCTGCGTGCCGGCAGCTTGCTCGAGCATCTTTGCGGACAGATCTACACCTGCGAGGCTGTTGAACTTGGGGCAGACAAGCGGAAGATCGCGGCCATTGCCGACGCCGACGTAGATGATGTCGGCCTGCCTGAGCGTGATACCAAGATAATCGTAGATGTCCATGACCTCCTTCGCCCAAATCGACCCAGTCAGATGGCGGACATCGGCCTCGTCGTCGTAGTCGCTGTACTTCGTGGTGAAATAGGTCTCACGTAGCTCGTCGAGGACATCCATCACTTTGTCGCCGCTTCCGCACAGGGCGGCCAGGTCGTTGACGGTCAGCTCGCGGCTGACCGCTCCCTCCTCGAACGGAATCCCAAAGCGCTTGGGGATCTCCTCGGTCAGGAAGTTGGGCATGGTCAGCCGCGCGAAGAAGTTGCCGTCGGAGAGAACCGGGTCGGGGGACTGCGGCGGGTCGAGGCGAACCGGATGTGCGCGCCGCAGGCCGTGCTCGATAAAGGTGTGGGCGATGACGGCCGCAGCGGCACCTGCGGCGGGTCGCGCGCCGTCGTGCTTAGACTCCTTCGTTCCATAGTCTGAGACGGCCCGGACCACGATCCACGGCCGCTGGCGAGCCGGGCCCATGCAAGCGTTGACGAACCCCGCGGTCTCCATGTCGATTGCGCGAAGTCGGGCGTTTAGGCTCCATATGTCATCGAGGAAGCCGCGATCCTGATGAAGAAACCCAGTTGTTACCGTCCAGGCGTCCTGGACGACCGGCCACTTGGAGACTGCTTCCGTGTTGGTCTCGAGTCCGAGCTGGCCGAGGGCGGCGACAAACCGGCGGGCCGCCTCCTCGCGCCAAAGAGCAGTTTTGACGAACAGGTCAATGTCGTGCTTGACGTCTGCGGTCGGATCGAGCTTTGACTCCCACTGAGGCTGCAGCTTGCCGTCCTTGGTCCGCCACTCGGTGGCGTCAAGTACGCTGGTCGCCAGCACTACGTCCATGTAGGAGATGTCACCCTCTCGGCCCGCGGCTGTGCCTACGCAGAAGGCGACCGCTGGGTCAAACGCCGACAGCGCCGAACTCGTCACGAGCGCGACATTCGCATTGCCCTGTGTATCGGCGAGGACGACCTGGACTCGCAGGCCGGCGACAATCGCCGACCAGTACTCATACTCGTCATCGAGCTTCGACTCTGGTGTTTCAGGGTCGAGGTCGAAGACGGTCGCCGCTGACCGTAGCTCGTCTCGCTTCGGGATCAGGACGAGCACGTCGCACTTGTCGGGCCGATCGAGCATGGGTCAAGTGTCGCAGACTCGGCTGTCCTCCGGCATCTAGGCAAATTCAGCTCTAAAGTCGGATAGACCCGGCGATGCCCAATGCCGTTTGCTCAGGTACGCTTCTGCCTGCCTCCGTCTCGCTGGCTAATAATCGGCGAGCGAACGTCAGGGTCGCTCGCCAGAAGTCCACTCGTCGACCATAAAGCGCACCCATTGCGTCGCTTTGGTCACCGCATCGAGGGCCGACGTACCATTGAACCCATCGTGGCCGTCTCCTACGTGGGTCTCGGCCCGCCACTGGTTGTCGTGCCCAACGAGCTGAATGCGGATGTCAACTTGCTCTGCGTCCATAGTCTTAGTTCAGTTTGACGCATACTCTGTTTCTCCTCCTATCACGTCTCCGTTGGGACTGTGTAAATCATGATGCGCTGGCGTAGATCCGCCCCAAGACCACGCCTCGATGCGGGTGCGGCTCTTGGCGTGTCGTCGCAGGCTACGCACGCGCCGCGCAGGCCGCGCTCGAAAGTCCAGGTATCGCACGGGGGAGCGAAGGCGCCGATTGCATGCAGTCTCGGAGATCGACGCCGGAGCTGAGTGTCGTATCCCAATCCACTACGCTACCAGCAAATCTATGTAGGACAAACGGGTGGCAACGATTGGACATATTCGCAGCGACCGCGAGCGGCTTCCCGGTGGTGGAGACGTTGCACCGCCGTGGTGCATCCGTGGGGGCGGGTGACATTGTTGGGCGGTTACGGGAAGAGTCGTCGCTTGGCGCGGCTGCGGTCGCCCGGAGGTGTCTATCTGTGGTTGGCTTTGGATCACGGGCTCACCCGCGGCGTTCCTGATGGGCTGGCCGACCTTTCCTCGTCACTTGCGCTCGCATCGTGTTCAAGTGCCACCGGGGTTGTCGTCAACCGTGGTATCGCTGTGTCGCTGCCGGTGCAGGCGCGTGCGGGCTTTGTGCTACAGACCTTCGGCCTGCCATCGTTGGACGGCGGGCGCGCCGCGAGGGTTCCAACTTGTCGCGTCGAGGATGCGGTTCGTCTCGCTGCGGACGCCATCGCCGTGCAGCTGGATCTGAACGCGTCTGGGCTCTCCCAGGCAATCCGGTCGCTTTCCTCCACGATCAGCGACGCGGCCTCATGCGATCTACCCGTGCTCCTCATGATGACGGCAGCCGAACGCGGGAACTCATACAAGGCGCTTGCCGACGCGCTTCGCATCTGCACCGAGCTGGGCGCCGATGTGATCAAGATCGGTCTGCCGGCACAGATCACCGACGCCAATGCGGACGAGCTCGCCGTGATCCGTGATGCGATTGGGCGCTCTCCGCCGACTCTTCTCTGCGGCGGCGAGCCCCGGGATGATTTCCCCGCCAGGCTCGCCGTCGCCCGCGAGCTCGGCTTCGGCGGGGCGTGCGTTGGCAGAAATATCTTTCAGGCCGTGGATCCCGTTGCGGTCCTTGACATGATCTCGGGCGTCTTTCATGCGCGCGATGAGACGAGCTAGACGTGGAAAGTCATGACCAACGTTGACTTGGTGATCTTCGACTGCGATGGCGTGCTGGTCGATAGTGAGGCGATCTCCAGTCGGCTCTTCGCGCAAGCGCTTACGGCCGCTGGGCTGCACACGTCTCCCGAGGCGGTCCGGCGCGAATACTTCGGGCCCCGGTTGGCGGACGTTATGGCTCGTGCTGAGGCGCGGCTCGGGCGAGCCTTGGGTGCTGATTGGCTGGTGGAGTTCGAGCAGCGGCGGGCGGAGGCGTTTCGCCGGGAGCTGACGTCTGTCCCTGGGGCGGCAGAGGTGGTTGCACGGATCGCTGATGCTGGTGTCGAGGTATGCGTCGCTTCGCAGGCGAAGCTGGAGAAGACCCGCCTGACACTCGGACTGACCGGCCTGACGAATCTGTTCTCGCCGACCGCGCTGTTCTCCGCCGAGCAGGTCGCGCACGGCAAGCCGCATCCTGACCTCTTTCTACATGCTGCCGAGGCGATGCGGGCTGATCCGTCTCGATGCGTTGTTGTTGAGGACTCGCCTGGCGGTATCACCGCGGCGGTCGACGCTGGCATGCGTCCCCTCGGCTACGCGGCGGCCAACGATCCAACCGCCCTACGCGAAGCCGGTGCCGAGACGTTCACGAGGCTGGACGAGCTTCCGTGTCTGCTAGGGATCCCGTAGCTGCAGCGGACGCTGAGAGCACGCTCCAGTTCGGCCTTGGAGTGAGCGCTGTCGAGCCATGCTCGCAGAGCGGGCAGGCATCACCGGGGTAGATGTTGGCTTGAAGGGTTCCCACCGAGACGATCTCGCGCGGACCCAGCATGGTCTTTCCTGACAGGTTTACGAGACAGAACACCGCAGGCAGTACGATCGCGTTGCGGCTCTCGAGCTTCTCGACCGTTCTCAGGACGCTGCGCCCTGAGTACATGTCGTCAGCTACGACGAGAACCGATTCGGACGCCTGGATGTCGAAGTACGTGTCGTACTCCACGGCCGGGTCGCTGTATGCGCAGCGTGCCTTGAGCGCGTGAGCCGCGGCGTGGGCGAGGAAGAGGCCGAAGGGCGCATATCCCACTACCCAATCGGGTGCGGCGTTGCGGTGCAGCATCTCCGGCAGCAGGACCGTCTGCACTATCTCCGCGGTGAGGTCCGGCCGGGCGACGATGACATCGGAGTTGAAGTACTTATCGACGTGGGAGCCTCCGAGCGAGGTCTTCACGTGCGGCGCATCGGGGTCACCCGCTTCCCATACGGCTCCGAGCGACCGGAACCGGCTCATCCACTCGCACTCGTTACGTCGGCCCTGAACGCTAGGAGGCACTTGGCACCTGTTCACGCTTGTGGGGCTCGTTCTGGCTCGGTCCGGCGAGTGGGCCGAGGACGTAATAGAGCATGTACAGGCAGTCCGCCGGACCGTCGATGCTGAAGTCGACCTCGTGGACGCCCGAGGTTTCGTGCACGACGGCGTCTTCGACGATCTGGTGCTCTTGGTAGTTGTCGTTGAGTCCGAACACCCATGCGCGGGTCATCGGGGCGCCGGGGGCGCACCTGACGGCGACGCTGAACTTGAGCTGCTCGACGCCGCGCCGGTAGCGGATCAGGGAGATGCTCTGCGAGTGGGGTTGCTGGCCGTAGTGTGCTGGCTCTCCAAGCCAGGAGAGGCCGTATTCGATCTCGGTCTCGCCTCCGGGCTCAACGGCGGACGGGAGGATGATCTCAAATGCTCGGCAGAACGACAGGTCCGGATCGTTGATCGGCCGGAACTCGAGAGGCGTGCCTGTCCGCAGGCAGTGCCCAGAGAGCGCGAGCTCGGCGTGCGTGATCTTGTTCTCCCCATACTCGGCGTGCGGCATGCGGTTGACGGCGGTGGGGCCGAAGTTGCGAACGTGTAGGCGCCGGGTGGAGCGCAGCGTGTTCTGCGTCATGTCGAGGTCGTCGCGGCGCTGAATGCGCAGGTAGCGCATGTTGTTGTCGATCGTCGCCTCTTGAAGGTCCAGGCTCATCCCGGTGGAGAGGCGCTGCAGCATCTTCTGCTGCTGGTAGCGGTAGCGCTCGGTGGAGAGCGCGTCCAGGACGCGGTCCTCGGGCAGGCCGAGGCGGCTGTGCAGGTCGCGGTAGAAGTCGTCGATGTCCTGGATGCGCAGGAACCGGACGTTGCCTGCACCTGCTCGTTGCAGCTCCCGCAGGAACGGTGTCTGCGCGGCGGGGTCGGCTTTACGCACGCACCAGATCACTCCCTTGGGGATCGTGTGCCCGCGCACCGATCGGGTGATGGGCTTCATGATGCTGCCGTCGCGGCCGGCGTAGCCGGCAACGATCAGCCCGTGGTCTCGCATCAGGAACGCGAAGTACTCGCGTAGCTGGCGCTGCAGGCGCCGCGTGTCCTCGGTGAGATTCGACAGCTGGGGGAACGTGTAGTGCCCGTGCAGCTTGACTAGGGTCACCATGTCGGGGTGCGCTGAGACGTACTCTGACTCGGTGGCGTGCGCGATCACGTTGAACTCGTCGAAGCGCAGGCTCGCGAGGGCCTTCTCGAGCAGGTCGTCGAAGTTCGTCGTGAGCACGAGGTTGCAGTGCCCGCTCGCGATGATGCTCGCGAGGTAGTAGTGCGCGAGCGTTGGCATCTTGCCGGCGATTAGCTCGCGGAAGAAGAGCTGGCGCTCGTAGTCTGATGAGAACGTGCGGAGCAGTACCTCGGAGTACTCTGTCTCGGCATGCTGGAACCACCCGAGCTGGCGGAAGACCTCCTCGCCGACTTCGGGCGAGACATCGCGGCGGAGCTCTTCCATCAGGCGCTCGCGGAGCATCGTGACGATCGCGCCCCCGAGCGGTACGCCGGCGCCGGCGGACATGCCGGCCCCGAGCAGAAAGGCGTAGTTGCCAGGTCCCCGGCGCAGTTGCTCCACGCAGCGGGCGAGCACGAGCTCGCGCTCGACGTCTTCGGCGTCAAGCGGCATCTCGCGTCAGCTCCACGATGTAGTTGCCGAGGTTCGGTGGTCCGACCGGCTCGTCCGCCAGGACGGTGAGCCCGTGGCTGGTCGCTAGCCGAGACCAGAATCCCTGCTCTACGAGATGCTCCCGCTGATGCTGCAGCACTAACGGTAGGTGCTCGACCTCAAAGACGCACCGAGCGAGCCCGATGACGGAAAGGCAGTAGTGGGCTCGTGCGTGAAAGAGGTCTAGGACCGCGCTGGCGCGGCCACGCTCACTGTCATCGGGGGGGGGGGGGGGGGGGGTAGAACAAATCGCCGATCAGCACGACGTTGTCGGGTGCCAGCGCGCGGGCGAGTTGCGCGCAGAGTCGTCTCTTGTCGGTGTCAACGAGGTGATGCAGTGAATAGTTGGCGATCACGGACGCACCTGCGGGCATGTCGTCGGTGGCGCTGAGCATGTCCTCCATTGTCAGGCGCACGTTCGGGAACTGCGCACACTTCGTAGTCGCCTGGCCCAGCAGATCATGGGAGATGTCTACCGCAGTGACTTCGGCGTCGGGAAAGTGCTTGCCGAGAAGCGCTGTGAGGTTGCCCGTCCCGCACCCCAACTCTAGGATGTAGCGCGGTTCGTAGCGACGGAGGCGGCGGATGATCGACGCGAGCAGCTCCATGTAGTGGACGTCGCTCAGGAACCACTCGTCGTAAAGACGAGCTGTGCCGTCAAAGAAGGATGCTGTGTCTTGGTAGGTCGTCATCGGTAGCGTGCCAACATACGCTCTTTGGGACCGGCCGGAATAGTAGCTGTCTGGAAGGTCAATCACCGCGCTGCGCCGATGGTAGGAGCGGGCAGTGAGGCGGCTCATTCTCGCAGTTGCGTGCGTAGCCGTCCCGCCGATGTGGCGCGTGCGCTGTGAGACGCGGCGATCGACGGACGCGAGGTGTACGCACCGGCTGTGGGCTTTGTCCTCAGCCACCGGCGCGGGCGGATGTCACGACTGCTACAGGAGACGTGGCGGAGCCCAGTACGCGTTCGGCCTCCTCGAGCGCCCGCTCGGTCTGACGGATTGCGGTCACGAGGTCTTCGCGGCGGCTGCGGATCTCCCCAAGGTTGGCCGATGGGTTGGTGGTGGTCTCACGCAGCTTGGTCTGCAGGTCAGCAAGTTGCCGGGTGAGCCGGCGTGGCGCATCGCGGTCGATCTCGTAGACGCCAGCCTTGGTGCTCTTGCGAACGACAGGTGAGCGGCTCAGCTGGGTGAGGAACACCGCGAGCGGGTCCTTGCCCGCGACCTGGTAGCCGGCGCCTGTGAGCAGGTCGAACCAGGCGCGATAGTGCATGAACTCGGCGCCACCGCGGGCCGCCAGCAGCGACACGGCGATCTCGCGGATCGCGGGACCGCGCAACGTCTCCCGATCGCTGTTCGACACCGCGTCGTGTGGCAGGTCCGTCGCGGGATGCTGGAGCACGTGTGACTGCACCGGCTCGGCACCGTTCGCGATAGGCGTCGACGGGCTTGTGCTCGCAGGTGTGGGGGCGAGTCGACCGAGCAAGCCCTCGCGTTCGTCCAGTGTCGTCAGCGAGGCGTCGATCTCGTGCAGCCGCGAGATCAGCTGCTCACGTTTTGCTTGGAGCCGCGTCCGCTGGCGGGCGATGTCGACCCGCTCCGCCTCAGCGGCGCGCAGCAGGCGCATGGAGGGCTTGATCTCGGTGGGGTGCATCGGCTGTGCCCGGACTTGTAGCGGGTGCGTGGCCATGCACGACACGATGCCCTGTGGACCGGCTGTTCATAAGCATCGATGCGTAGACATTTCCACAGATCTAGCTGTGGACAAGCCTGTGGACAGACGCAGGTTTTTCTCGCAGCGAGCGGGTCTTCTGGCATCTCTGCCTCGTCCACAGCGAAGAAATTGCTCCTATGACCCCATCAGACCTGTGGTCTGTCAGCCGCCGATGGTCCAAAGTGTCCGTCCGGAGCACGCGCGATGATCTCATACGCAAATCGCTGTAGGAGCAAATCGAAGGAGCTTACGGATGAACAGCAGGCCATTATTCACCGTCGCCACTGAGCCGCGGAGCCAGGCGTCGCGCGATCCTCGTTGCGAACGGCTGCGGTCATGATCGACGATCCCCCAGCGATCATCGAGGAGATATTCGACGCTGCCGCGGCGCGGTCGGACCTTGCGTCCGTTGCTGGGCCGCTGAAAGCGTTGTGGAAAGCAGGTGACTGGAAGGCCGAGTCCATCGTCGATGCCGTCCAGGCGATCGACTTCGGGACGATCGAAGCCCGAGAGGATGAGGCGTCGTGAAGCTTGACAAGGTGACGATCGAGGGCTTCCGCGGCGCCCCCACGCGATTCGATCTGAAGCTCGACGGCAAGAGCCTGTGCCTGCTCGGCGAGAATGGGCAGGGCAAGACCACGATCGTCGACGCGCTCGAATACTGGTCGGCGGGCGGCCTCGCTGGATTCAAAAGCGAGGGCTGCAAGCTCGATGCCGCGATCAACCTCGACCACGGCCCACCGGCCACGGTCATCTGCGAACGTCGAGGTCACCCCACGCTTCGCCGGTCGCTGACCGGCGCCCGAAGCAATGAGCTCGAGGCTGTTGGATCGAGCGCGTCGGCGGTATCGCCGCCGCCGTCCCTGCCGATCCTGCGCCACAGCACGATGGCCGGCTTTATGTCGCAGAGCTCGGGGGAAAAGAAGCGTGCCCTGCTCTCGATCCTGGGGTTGGACGACCTGATGGTGTTCCGCGACACCCTGGTGACCGCAGCCAACACGATCAGAGAGCGCGCTGACCAGGCGGAGGATCAAGCACGGAAAGAGGCCGGCAAGCTGGACCGCGAGTGTGAGGGGAGGCCGCTCGTGAACCGCGCAGACGAGCTGCGTCTGCAAGCCGGACTCTCGACACCATTGAGATCCGCACATGATCTCTTGAAACTCAAGGTAGCAGCAGCACCAGCGGTCACGTCGCGGGTCAGCCGCTCCCAATTGGTCGAGAATGCGCTTGACCTGTCGGCGAAGCTCGACGCAACGGCCATCCTTGCCTGGAATGCGGTGGTTGCGGACCGGCACGCAAAGGAAGCCGAGGCGCTGCATGAGCTGGTCGAAGTCGGCCGGCGTGTGCTGCAGACCTGGGATCAGGGCACGTGTCCTCTCTGTCTGCGACCAGAAGACGGCGCCCATCTCGCCGGCTCGCTCGCCACTCGCTCGGTTCAGCTCGCCGAGATCGATTCCTCGCTGCGACGGGCGCGCGCCGGCCTCGTCTCGCACGGAAACACCGCCCGGGAGCTGGCTGGCGCGATCGAAGCGCTGGTGAAAGCCTCTCCAGAGGACAAATGGCCGCATGACGGCGAGCTCAGGCCACTCGCAGTAAGACTGACCAAGCACAGCGAGGAGATGACGTCTGCTCTCGCCGACACGCGTGAGTGCCACGACCTGCCCGAAGGCTGCGACCTCAGTCCGTTCGCGGACGCACTGCGCGTGGCCGCGAGTGCGTCCGAGTCGCCCGAGATCGCGGCGCTCGCACGGCTTGTGCGCCTCCGTGTGCTCCTCGAAGGTCGCAATGAAGCAGACGTGAGCGCTGCTGCGAGAAAGGCTGCGGCCGACGCTACATGCGCGTTGCGGGACTTGGCCGAGAAGCGCGTCAAGACGACGGTAGAGGCCGCGATAGGGCGTCTCGGGCAGACCGTCGCGGACTTCTATGCCCGCCTCGTGCGCAACCCTGTCTACACCGATGTGAGCCTCGAGTACACGGAGCTTCGCCGCGGCGGCATCGAGTTCAAGCTCACGTTCAACGGCAGCCACACGGTGAGGCCGCCGCAGCGCGTCGTCAGCGAGTCGCAGCTCAACGCCCTCGGCCTCGCGTTCTTCCTCGCGCGGGTGAAGATCGAGAGCGCGCCCTGGCGCACCATCGTGCTCGACGATGTCGTCAACAGCTTCGACGCCGACCATCGCATGGGACTCGCGCGACTGCTCTCAGAAGAGTTCGCCGACTGGCAAGTGCTGCTGTTCACGCACGACAGCGTCTTCGTGGCGACGATGAGCCAGTACCTCAGCGATTGGAGATTCCGGCAGATCGTGGCATGGAGTCCCGCTGGGGGCCCGGTCATCGATGATGCCGACCCGCTACAGCGCCTGAAGAAGCGGCTGAACGACGGCGAGACAGGCGCGGATCTCGGCGGCCTCGCGCGGGTCGCCCTCGAGCGCGCGCTTACACGGCCGCTCGAACGTCTCGGTCTGCCGATCCGATACGACCGCCGCTTGAGCCACAGCGCACGAGAGTACCTCGACGCCCTGTTGACCGGCTTCGCAGCTCGCGGCTCGCAACTGAAGGATCTGCCGGTCCTCAAGCGCATGAAGGGCGCCAGCTATCTCGTCAACCTCGGTGCTCACGATCGCGCAACCGACCCAGCGTTGAACAGCGCCGACCTCCACCAGGTGGTGGCGGACCTCGAAGAGCTTCAGGCAGCGCTCGTCTGCAAGGAGTGTAAAGAGCCCGTGTGGAAGAACGAAAGCGATCGTCGACACTTCCACTGCAAGTGCGGGAAGCTGTCGGCCTGAGCTCTCTCAGGCATCGATGTGCAGACCCTCAGACGACATGCAGCGCCCTCGAGCCGCCACGAAGACCGCGTCCCGTCGTCAGCTGGGTGAGCCGGGGCGAGGGCTTGGCGCGAGCGACGGTGGGGAGGTGGCCTCGCCGGGAGCCGACCGGGGGTTGCGGATGCGATCAGCGCGAGCGCGAGCGCGAGCGCGTGCACTTGCTCATGGCTATCTTGCTCGCGCCGGATGGGCGGTGCTGTCCTTCGCGGTCGCATTGACGTCAGGAGTCCTGACGGGCGTGCGTGGTCTGGATGGTGCGACGTCCGCGCCGTGGATGCGATCACTGATTCTGCTTGGCGCTCTCGCTTGCCTGGCAGCGGTGACGTGGCGCGCCAGCCGCACGCTGGCCAGGATCGCCGATGAGCGCGAAGCTTCGTCCGGGCCGCGCCTGCGGAGGAAGGTGGTTGGTACACCGCGGCGCTGGGCGATGTGGATCGCGACGTTGTCGACCGCGTGTGTCGTCTCCTACCTGCTCAATGAACACCGTCCCTCCGCACCGACGCTCTCCGACCTGCTGCCTGCACGTGCTCTCGACGTCGTCGTGGTCGTCGTTGGGGTCAGACTGATGGCGCCGTACATCTGCGATCTCGCGGCTGGCCGACGCACGCGGACGTGGCCATGGTCGCGAGCCGTGCGATCGGGCCGTCCGATCCGCGAGGACGATGACGTGATCGGCGCGATCAGCCGCATGTCGCCACCGCTGCTGCTCGCGATGTTCCTGGCGTTGACGATGTTCATCGTGACGTACATCGTCGGCGTGTACGAACCAGCGAAGCTGCTCGGCGGGTTCGGAGTGCTTGGCCTGTTTGGAGCGGGCCTGCTCGCCGCACCGGCGCTTTTGCGGGCACAGGGCGCGGCGGTCGAGACGGCGTGGCGCTTGCGCTGGTATGACGCACAACGAGGTGCCGTGGTTCGCCTGCGCGTGTTCATCGTCTACACGCACCGGACCATCGTCGTGGCGCAGGTCGCGGTGCTGGGTGTTGCGCTGGGTGCCGTTACCTCAGGCAGCTATCGAACCTGGGTCGCGGCTGCCAAGCTCATACTCGTCGCGATCGTCGCGGCGATGCTTGGCTTCGCGCTTGCGCGCATGTTGTGGGTGTGGGCATCGCACCCACCGGACGAAGGGCCGATCTGCACCGATGTGCTCGCCTCGCGCGAGCACGAGCTGACGAGGCTCGCCGGGTGGGCGCTCGTGTTTGGCAGCGTCTGCTCGCTCGCCGCGGTGCTGATCGCCTGACGAGCCTGCTGCTCGCTGACGGGGCGGGCGTGTGTGAGAGGGTCATCGTTGCCATGCCACGCGCCGGTGTCGACGCGCTGATCTGGAGCCTCGAGCACCCCGACCAGGTCCGGCCGCTCGGCAGGCCGGACATGGACCTTCGACGCGACATCATCGAGTTGCTGGGCCGTCTCGGCGACCCGAAGACCGCTGAGGCGCTCCGCCGCTTCACCGGTGAGCGCGACATCGGAGAAGCCGCCGCCACCGCGATAAGGGCGATCGAAGCACGCGCGATCGGCTAGCCGTCGCACAACCGCGAACAGATGCTTCGCGAGCTCTTGACGGTAGACACGCTGGTCGCGGTCGTGGACGCACTGCTTGCACGCGTCCAACAGAAGCGCACCGGCCAGCAACATAGCATTAGGATCGGACGGAACCTGGTATCGTCCGCGGTGGTGGGCCGGACAGGGTTAGCGAACAGGAGTAAATAACGATGACAAAGAAGACCGTAACAGAGAAGAAGGCCGCAGCATCGAAAAGCCGGCCAAAACATAGTGATGTAACTGACTCCGAGATTAACAATGTCTTTGATGTCTTGAAACTGCGTGGAGATCGGCTGGGCAGTCTCGTCAATGACGATGCTGAAACGGTACAACCACTGCTGCATTTCCCCCTCTCGGTTGGCACACCAACACAGCCACCGATAGATTGGTGACGCGGTGCCAAACTGGCAAGCTGTAGCTGCTGAGGTTCAGCAGCTAGGTTCGGCTCACGATATCGTTAGGCGCAAGTACGTCAAAGCGCTAAGCCAACGAACCGGCCGCAACACCATTCTCTACTACTCGGGCTGGCTCCAGAAACCGGGCATATCGTCTCAGCAGCCGTTGCCATTCTCAGTTAACGACACTGATAAGAACGGCTTTATGACGATGATCCACGGAATGGATCGTAGTAAAGGTCTGGACCTTGTTCTTCATACACCAGGGGGAGACGTCGCGGCAACCGAGTCGCTCGTGAGCTACCTCCGCTCGATGTTCGGGACGAACATGCGGGCGATCGTGCCCCAACTCGCGATGTCCGCAGGGACGATGATCGCATGTGCATGCAACGAGATCGTAATGGGAAAGCACTCCAGCTTAGGGCCAATAGACCCGCAGATGAAAGGACTTCCCGCACATGGCATCGTTGAGGAGTTCGAAAAGGCCGCGAAAGAAATTGCTAAAAGCCCCGCGACCATTCCGCTGTGGCAGCCGATCATCGGGAAGTATCACCCGACGCTGATTGGTGAGTGCCAGAAGGCGATCAAGTGGTCGCAGGACATCGTTCGCGAATGGTAACTATTTAGGTCCTGCTGGTCTTGCTCGTCAAGGGTGAGTGCAGATTCGGGTGCGGGTGCGCAGTCCGGGGGGGGCGGTGTGAGCAGGATTCCGCCTGGTTGCAGGGAATCTTGCGGGCATGGCCGATGCGGGGCAGCTCAGTCGCGAGGAGCTTGAAGCCCGGATCACCGATCAGGATGCGGTGATCGCGGCGTTGCGGGGGCAGAGCGCCGAGCAGCAGGCGATGATCGTCGAGTTGAAGGCCGAGATCGTCGAGATGCGATCCAGGCTGGATCAGAACTCCAGTAACTCGAGCAAGCCGCCGTCCTCTGATGGTTACTCAAAGCCCTCGCCGAAGAAGCGCGGCCTGCGGCAGCGCTCGGGGCGCAAACAGGGCGGCCAGCATGGCCATGAGGGCGCCCGCCTGGAGCGTGTGGCGCTCCCCGACCGTGTGATCGTCCATGAGCCCGATGTTTGCGAGGACTGTGGGCGCGATCTGGCTGACGGGGAAGAGGTTGAGGGCGGGGAGTCTCGTCAGGTTTTCGATATTCCCGAGAAGCTCGCGCTGGAAGTGATAGAGCATCTCGCGAAAGCCAGACGCTGCAAGGCTTGCGGGCGTGTGAACGACGCCCATTTCCCCAAGCACGTGATCGCTCCTACCGGATACGGGGTGAACCTGCGCGCCCTCGGTGTCTATCTCATCGTCTTCCAGCACATCCCTTATGAGCGCGCTCGCAACCTGATCTGCGACCTGATCGGGGCGCAGCTCTCCACAGCCACGTTGAAGGCCTGGGTGGATAAGGCCGCGCGGGGCCTGACCGATTTCGATGAGCAGCTGCGAGCGCTGCTCGGTGATGAGCCGGTCGCCCACTTCGACGAGACGGGCCTGCGTATCGCAGAGCGTCTTTCCTGGGTGCACTGCGCCTCCACGCAGACGTTGACGCGCTACACCGTCCACGCCAAGCGTGGAGGGCAGGCGATGGATGAGGCCGGCGTGCTCCCCGGCTTCGCCGGTGTGGCCGTGCACGACGGCTTCTCCCCATACCGTGCCTACACCAACGCGGCCCACGCGCTCTGCGGCGCGCACCATCTGCGGGAGCTGATCGCTGCCACCGAAGCGGGGCAGCTCTGGGCCTCCGGCATGAGCTGCCTTCTGCTGGACACCAAGGATCTGGTCGATCAGGCCAAGGCGGCCGGCCGCAAGGCGCTGGGCGCCCCGGCCCTGGCAGAACTTCACACCTCATACCGCGACCTGATCGCCTCAGGCTACGAGCAGAATCCCGGCCTCGCACAAAACCACGGCAGGCGAATCAAGCGCACCAAGGCGCAGAACCTGCTGCTCAGACTCGATAAGCGCGAGAGCGAAACGACCCTCTTCGCCCACGACTTCGCCGTCCCCTTCTCGAACAACCTCTGCGAGTCCGACCTCCGCATGGTCAAGCTACAACAGAAGATATCCGGGTGCTTCCGCACGATGGACGGCGCCGAGCGCTACCTGACAGTGCGCTCCTACATCTCCACCGCCAAAAAGCAGGGCCAAGACACCCTCGGTGTGCTCAGCGCGCTGGCACGGGGCACACCCTGGCTGCCAGCCGCCGGGGAAACTTGACCTGGGGCCCGTCCGCCGCGGCGGCGATAATCGCAGGCCAATCATGGGCAAGCGATCCCGACGCGACAGGCCCCAACGCCAGCTGCCGGCAGCCGCGGCGGGCGCCAGCTCCCCGCCACCGCGTGAGGATAACCAGCAGACACCGGGCCGGCCCGAGCGGCTGCTGCTCGACCAGATCGCGGCCGGAGCGCTCGATCAGCACCTGACAGCGCTCAACGACGCGATCCACGCGCGTCTTGACCTGCTGGAGACGGTCAACTCCGCCAAGGCGCTGGCGATGCTCTCCCTCGGCGACCGCGTCCGCTTCAGCGAGCGCACCAAACCCCAATATCTGCGCGGCGTGCATGGCGTCGTGACCGACCTCGATGAGCACACCGCCACCGTCTGCGTGCACCAGCCCGTCGGCCGGTTCTCAAGCGGCGAGATCCGCCAATGCCCACCACTGCTATTGGAGCGCCTGCACCCAGCCGCCTGAGAGGAGCCCGATGAGCCCCGCCCGCCAATCCGACCCCGACCTCGACAGCCTGATCGAGGAAATCACCGTCGACGCACACGACGAGGACGAGCAGCTGATGGGCTTCCAGAACGCCTTCGACGAAGCGAACTTCCCCTGCCCAGGCACCGTCATCGGCGAGACCGTCGACGTGCTCTCTGTCACCACCACAGGCAACCGCCGCGAGCTGATCGCCATCTGCCAGCGCAACAGCAAACGCTACGAGATCGCCCTACTCGATATCGACATCCACGCCGATCCCACCACCTCACGCCTCCTCGCCGCCCACCAACGCTGGATCGGCACCTGAATAGTTAGAAAGCGCCGGGATAAACCGGCCCGGAGAAAGGAATGAGAGAGTCCGACATCGAAGACTTAGCGAGTCACGGTGGCCCCGACCATGCGTTGGCGACCCGCGAGGGCGCAGCGAAGCGTTGGAATCGGGGTACGCGCAGGCCGGGCTATTGAGCCGCGAAATCAAGGTATTCGGGGTGCCGACGCCGTTAACTGAGGCGGAAGGCAACATCGTTGGCGGCGCTATTCGCGAGCCGTCAGTGGACCCCGCGCGGTCGAAGAACCAGGGCATGTGCGGAATCTCCGGGTGCGAGAACCGGGAGGTCCCGTGGTTGCCCGTCCCTGTCGATGATGCCCCGTCCTGGATGGTTCGCGGGGTGGCATGTCGGCAGGGAGCGGGCCGCGAGGGGAACGCTGAGGCGGTAAGCCCTCGATGAACGACCACGGGAAGTCAGACAGGCCCGTAGTACCTGCGAAGCGTGTGTCACGAACACCGAAGGAGGAAGATATGTAGGAGTCTTTTTCATAGGTGGTGCTGTGCGAGAGATGGAGGCTTGTTGGCCCTCCAGCGTCGGCCCTGCGGGGGCGGGCGCTAAACCACCCTGTGGTGCGTTGGCTGAAGACCGTCGTGCTGAGCGACAGGGAAAAGGCGTGGCTCGACTGCGTCAGGTGGGGATCGGGAAGACGTTCCAGAAGCGCTCGGCCAGGAAGGTCTGGCTGGGTGTCGTCGTTGAGTCGTCGAAAAGGTTTGGTTGGCATCGAAATCGGGGGTCCTGCTTCATCCCCCGAGATGAGCCTGGCGGGTGCCCGCGTTCCTGGCCAGGTGGTGTCCGGCGTAGAGGCGGCGTGAGTCCGGTCTGCGGCTCTTGCACGGAACGTGAGAAGGCGAGCGTCGATAGTGCGACCGGGGTCGTAGACCTCCAAGGTCGTGAAAGGGAGTGTGCCAACGGCAGAAACCGGAGGCATCGAGTACCGATGCGGCGCTCGCAGGCGGACCGGCTCGTAGTAGCTATGAGATCCCTGCTCGCTGGGGTGGGGGTGGAGCGAAGGGGCCGGCTCATCAGGAATGTCGATTCGATCAACCGGGGCGCAAGCCCTGGGAGGAAGCGAGAAAACATGCCAAAGCACAATGACAAGCCGTTTGCGATTCCCAAGCAGTTGGTGTGGGAGGCGTGGCGGCAGGTCAGGGCTAACAAGGGTGCCCCGGGAGTGGATGGGCAGGCCGTGGAGGAGTTCGAGTCCGATCTGAAGAATCAGCTGTACCGGATCTGGAATCGGATGAGCTCAGGGTCCTACTTTCCGCCTCCGGTGCGGGCTGTTGAGATCCCCAAGCCGCATGGTGGTGGGGTCCGCACGCTAGGTGTGCCCACGATCGCGGACAGGGTGGCTATGACGGTCGCAGCCATGTATCTGGGGGAACGGGCGGAGCCAAAGTTCCACCCGGACTCCTATGGCTACCGGCCGCGCAGGTCGCCCGTGGAAGCGGTCGGGGTGTGCCGGCGTCGGTGCTGGAAGTACGACTGGATCATCGACTTGGATGTCCAGAAGTTCTTCGATGAGGTGCCGGGGGACCTGATCGTCAAGGCGGTAGAAGCGGTCACAGACACCCGCTGGGTGCTGCTGTATGTCAAGCGGTGGCTTGCAGCCCCGTCACAGCAGCCGGATGGCACGCTTGTTGAGCGAGTTGAGGGAACTCCGCAAGGGTCGGCGGTCTCGCCGATCCTGGTGAACCTATTCATGCACTTTGCGTTCGATTTGTGGATGACCCGGAACTACCCGGACTGTCCGTTTGAGCGCTATGCCGATGATGCGGTCGTGCACTGCAAGAGCAGGCCGCGGGCAGAAGAAGTGCTTGGCGGGATCGCCACGCGGATGAGCGAGCTGGGCTTGCGGCTCCACCCTGAGAAGACGCGGGTCGTCTATTGCAAGGACGGCAAGCGTCGGGGCGAGCACGAGCACAATTCGTTCACCTTCCTCGGGTTCACCTTCCGAGCACGGAAGGCACGGGCAACAGGCGGGGGGTTCTTCTCCTCGTTTCAGCCTGCGATGAGCACAGAGGCGCTCAAGGCCAAGAGCGTCGAACTCCGCGCAATGCGGATACACCGGCGCACTGACCTGTCGCTCGACGACCTGGCGCGGTGGCTGAACCCCATCGTCGCTGGGTGGATGCATTACTACGGCCGGTTTTACTGGACGGTGATGGATCCCCTTCTCCAGCGCGTCAACACCTACGTGAGGCGCTGGGCTGGGAAGAAGTACAAGCGGCTACGGACCTTCAAGCGGTTCAAGCGGTGGTGGGCCGGGCTGCAACACAGAGAGCCCGGCCTGTTCGCCCACTGGCGGTGGGTCCGTGCGTACTAATGCTGATGAGAAGAGCCCGGTGACGGGAGACTGTCACGCCGGGATTCTGTGGGAGCCCGGGGGTGCGATTCCCCCGGGCGACCCGACCGTCGAACAAGGCCGCGCAAGCGGCGGCGGAGATGGTGGAGGGAAGGGGCCTGCCCGAGGGGAACACGGCCAGCAAAACGCGCTCCGGACTCAGTGCCGGGCAAGGCGTGTCAAGTGCGCTGGATCGTGTGCGTCGAGCAGCACAGAAGGACAAGGAAGCACGGTTTACCGCGCTCCTGCACCACGTGGACCTGGATCGCCTGCGGGCGGCTTACCGGGCTTTGAGCCCGAGGGCCGCTGCGGGGGTGGACGGGGTGACGTGGCAGTCATACGGACAGGACCTGGAGGGCAACCTCCGGGATCTGCACGCGCGGCTGCACAGGGGAGCGTACCGGGCAAGACCATCGCGCAGGGCGTATATCCCGAAGGCGGACGGGCGGCTTCGGCCGCTCGGTATCGCCGCGTTGGAGGACAAGATCGTCCAGCGCGCCGTCGTCGAGGTTCTAAACGCCGTATACGAGGTGGACTTCCTGGGTTTCTCCTATGGGTTTCGGCCTGGGCGCGGACAGCACGATGCGTTGGACGCGCTTGCCGCCGGGATTCTCAAGAGGAAGGTGAATTGGGTGATCGACGCGGATATCCGCGACTGCTTCACCGGCCTGGATCAATCGTGGCTGGTGAGGTTTCTCGAACACCGGATAGCGGACAGGAGGGTCCTGCGCCTGATCCAGAAATGGCTCAGGGCAGGCGTGATCGAGGACGGGTCCTGGACGGCCAGTGAGCAGGGGGCACCGCAAGGGGCGTCAGTTTCGCCGCTCATGGCGAATGTCTACCTTCACTACGTTCTTGACCTGTGGGCCGAGCAGTGGAGGGGCCGTCACGCTCATGGTGACGTGGTCACCGTGCGCTGGGCGGACGACTTCATTGTGGGCTTCGAGCATCGTGAGGACGCCGAGCGGTTCCTGGCCGAGTTGCGCGAGAGGTTCGCGCAGTTCGCGTTGGAGCTGAACGCCGAGAAGACACGCTTGATCGAGTTCGGACGGTACGCCGCCCGAAACCGGCGGGCGCGTGGTCTCGGACGGCCTGAGACGTTTGACTTCTTGGGCTTCACGCACTGTTGCGCGAAGAACAAAAGCGGCGGCTTCATGCTGAGGCGCACGACGATCAAGAAGCGGATGGCGGCGAAGCTACGCGAGGTCAAGGCCGACCTGATGCGACGCCGGCATCTGCCGATCCCCGAGCAGGGGCGCTGGCTGGCGAGCGTAGTGCGAGGACACCTCGCCTACTACGCCGTCCCCAGCAACATCGACACGGTGGTGGCCTTCCGAACCCAGGCGACAAGGCACTGGTACAGGGCGCTTCGGCGTCGCAGCCAGCGCACGAGTCTGAACTGGGAGCGGATGAACCACCTCTCAATCCGATGGCTCCCACCCGCCCGCATCCAGCATCCCTGGCCCGACGCGCGGTTCAACGCCAAAACCCAAGGGAGGAGCCCAGTGCGGTAATCCCGCACGCTGGGATCTGCGCGGGGGGCGCCCGGCAACGGGCGTCCCTACCGCGATCCATCGCCGTCTATACCCACGCGGCTCATCTGCTGGGAATAGATCTGAACAGCCACGGCGTGGTTTCGGCCGCTGTGAGCAAGTCGGTCGTACCGGTCGCTCAAGCTATTCTCACGAGCCTGGAGATCCCGACCTATGTGGTCTTCGATGGCGATCATCATCAAGATGCGAGAGAGCCATGTGAGCACTGCGGCCGAGGAGGCCGAGACGCAAGTAACGACGCGAACCTGAATCGGGCCATCCTTGCGATCGTCGGTGCTCCTGCTGAGGACTTCCCCGGCACGCAGCAGCACCAGACGTGGGCATGCTTTGGTGTCGACTTGGAGCACTACCTGGCTGAGACGGTCGATGACTTCAACGCCACCGTCCAGGACATAGCGCAGGCCCTCAGCTGGAAGGGCAAGTCCCCCGAGGTTTACGTTGAGCTGCTCGAGCGCCTCGGGCCAGATGGTCTCCCGCAGATGTTGGTCGAGATCCCTAAGGCTGCACTTGCTCTTGGGAACCCGGCACCAGCTTAGCCGCGAAGTCACGACGGCGGACGCTGGTTCCCGGGCTGCGTCGCTACGAGTCGCGCCGAATCTCAAGCGCGGCAGTCGTGCAGCGTCTCGTCGAGCTCGCTAGGACCTGCGCGAAGCCGGGCAGGCTTGTCAGAGAGCGCGCGCCGACTGCGACTACTTCAATCAGCAGCCGTCGAAACCGGGTCTGCCAACTCGATCAACGACACGTCCGGGCAAGCCTCCTGCATCCTCTTCACGACTTCGAGGTTCTCGGTAAAAAGGATGACTTGGCGATCGATGGCGACCTCTGCGATGAGCTCGGCGCCGAGTCGCAGTCGCTCGGCATCGAAGTGCGCGAATGGATCATCGAGTAGAAGCGGTGCCTGGCCCGCTGTTGGGTCGAGCAGACGTGCGATCTCAAGGCGTTGCACCAGCGCGACTTGGTCTCGCGTTCCCCGAGAGAGCTGATCGATGCTGACGAGGCTTCCCGACTCGGGAGCGTAGAGCTTGATCGCAAGATCCTCGTCGACGGTGCCCTCCTTGTAGCGCCCGCGTGTGATGCGCGGCAGCTCGCGGCCTAACGCCTCGTTGAGGTGGGGCGCCACTCGGCGGTGAGTGTCCTGCGCCGCCTTTCGGAGTGCCTCGCGGGCGATGTGGATCGCATCCCGTTTGAGCTCCACCTGCTCGCGGCGCGCTTGGACTTGGGCAAGCTCGACCTCGAGATCGGCCGGATTGGCGAGGCTCGTCTCAAGTTGCTCGACCACTGGCTCCAGTGCCGCGATCTCGATGTCCTTCTGCGTGAGTTCTTCATCTACCCTGGGTCCGGCCGGCTCTGCCGACGCGGGATTGACCGCCGAGCCATCCAGCGAGAGCTGTCCATGCGCCTGCTCATGCTCGTGCAACTTGGCGTGCGCCGTCTCTAGCTCGCGTACCAGCTCCTCTTCGGTCCCGCCATCGAGCAGCTCTTCCAATGCTGCACTCGCTTGGTCCGAGCGCTTGGTGCGCTCCTCGTCATGTTGGGTGCTCTTCGCCTGCTCCGCGAAGGCCGCGGCGGCAGCCGCGAGATCGTCTGCATTCAGCCCGGCGTTCTTGTAGAGGTCGCGCAGCTCACCCGCCGGGTCCTTACGCTCCTCCTTGAGCTCATCTAGCCGTCGAACTGGACCGCGCAGTTCGCTGACGCGAGCGCCGATGCGCTGCTGCTCGCTTGCTGCTTGGGCTAGTTGGCGCGAACCGTCGCAGCGCGACAGGTACTCCTCGGCGCGCTTGATGAGGTTGCCCGATGTTTCGTCACCCTCGTGGGGGTGGATGGCAGCCTCGAGCATGCGGTGCAACTCGTCGCGGCGCTCTCGCTGCTTGGCCCGCGTGTGCTCGCATGCCTCCTGCGCTGCATGGAAGGACGACAGGCTCCGATCCTCTTCGATGCGCGCCTGATCCAGCTGCTCAAACAAGCGGCCGTCGAAGCTCGCGAGTGAGTCGAAGTCCGCGCCTGAGCTCCGCGGTCTCGCTGCCCATGCGCACGCGGCGGCCGCCAGCAGCAGCACGGCGAGCGAGGGATTGACCACGGCGGCGCCGGTCGCGCCGATCGCTGCGAGAAGGAGGGCGACAGCCAGCAGGCGGTTATTCCATTGCCGTCTTTCGGGTGCTGCCCGGAGGGCGATCAGCTCGTCACGCCGATCGCGAAACCGGGCCACTATTGGATCGCCTTCCGGGGCGGCGGCTGGCTTCTCCTCAGGCGTCTCCTCGGTCGACGCTCGGATGTCGGCGAGCAGCGTGCGGACCTCCTCCTCGCCGACCGGGTCGACCTGGGCGTAGGCGCGCAACGCCGCCACGCGCTCCTGTGCTCCCGTCAGGGCTCGCTCCTGTCCGGCGAGTTCATGCGAACAGCTGTTGATCTCGGAGGCCAGCGAGTGCTCTCGTGTATCGAGCTTGGCCAGTTGGTTGCGCAGCTCTTGCTCACGCCCGACGAGCTCACGCTGCAGACTTGGCTCTGTAGTCGGGCGATCGTGCTGTTTGGCGATCAGCCCTTGCGCTCGCTTCGAGCGCTGCTCGAGTCCCTCCGCCGTTGCACGTAGCGATGCTTGCTGAAGTACCGTCGCGCGCTCGGCGAGTTGTGCTCTGCGCTTCCGAGCCTCATCGAGCCTCGCCGCTACGCGCTCGAGCTCGGCGCGCTGCTCGCGGGCCGCGGCCAGCTCATCCTGAAGCGTGTCCTCGCGTTTGAGGAGTCTTTGCAGCTCCCCGTTCGGGAGCGCGCCGTAGTGACCGCCATGCACGCCCAGGCTGGAGAGGAGCTTCCCAAGGCGCTCGTCAGCGCTCTGCACACCGATGTCCTCGGCGGGTGCGGACTCAACCGCGCGCTGCAGCGCAGCGTGGAGCTCCTCGCTTGGACGCACCGTGTCGAGTGCCTCTTGGTAGAGGCAGCACACCTGGATGAACTCCTCCCGCGTCATTTCTACGAGCCGTCGCCCCAACTCGTAGTCGGCGCGTTGCTTGGGCTGCTCGCGCAGCAGCGACTCGCCCGTGACCGCGTCCTGCAGCTCGGCGAGGTCGCTCGCAAAATCCCACCTCGCGAGCACCTCGTGTCCTTCCCGGTCGTGTGCGCGCAGCGTCAGGCCAAATGACCCTCCGGTCCAGGGCATTCGCTCGTCCTTCGGCGAGGACCCCTCGCGGCGACGGCGCTCCTCGGGAGAGAATCCGAACAGCGAACGGACCACCGCGTCATGGAGCGTGGACTTGCCGGCCTCGTTCGGGCCTGTGACGAGCGTAAGCCCCGCCGCGAACTCGTAGCTTCCGCGCAGCCGTCGATAGCCTCGGATTTCTAGGCGCTCAAGACGCATCGGCGAGATCATCCCCGTGCATAGCCCTCAGGCCGAGGTCCAACGCGAGTTCGAGCCGCCGCCGCTCAAGATTGTCGCATCCGTCGATCCGGTCGTGTAGGTCGCGCACAAACGCTCCGAGCGCTGTCGGCTGAGCGGCGAGCACGTCGAGGTCGAATGCCGGCTGGGTCTCGTCTTGCAGGTCGAGCAACGCCAGATCCTTGCCCGCCGCGGCCAGACCCTCTACATCGACGCGGCAGTTGGGTTGGATGCGCCCGCGCAGCACCGCTCGCAGGCAGAGCCCTCCGTGTCCGCCGTCTGCGGCTGCCTGCTGGATTGCGTCGTGCAGGGCCCGCTCGATATCTGCGCTGGAGCTCGCACCGTCGCAATCCACGACCGCCTCCGCGTACCGGCGGTGGTTCACGTCGATTAGTTCCACATGTGGTGGCGCTCCCGCCGCCAACTCCACGATCGCCGCGGTGTGCCGGCCAGTCTCGTCCCACGCCAGCGGCTCGGGAGACCCGGGATACACGACGACCCCGTCGCGCACCCCACCCGCGTGCAGGTGGCCCGCCAGGCAAAGATCAAACCCGCCATTGCGAACGGCAGCGGCGCTGAAACGGCAGTGCGCCGTATCCTCGAACGCCGCGCTCGCCACGGTGCCGTGCAGCAGCAGCACGTGCACTCCGTTATCGGGCGCAGAGAAGGCATCGAGAGTCTCGGCGGTGAGCGGCGTGGCGCCCCACGACATCCCCCATATGCTCAGCGCGCCGACCTGATGCGTCTGGAGCCCTGCTTCTGCGGGGAGCACATGTACATTGTCGGGCCACTCGACGCGCTGATACGGGCCACCCGGCCGCAGCGGATCGTGATTGCCTGCGACAAGCACCACCGGCACGCCCACACTCCCGAGCCGGTCGGCCACCCAGCGGCAAGTGTCTGGGGTCACGTGCTCGTCCTCCCAGAGGTCGCCGCCAATTGTGACGACGTCGACACCGCGATCGGCCGCGAGGCCGAGGCATCGATCGAGCGCCTCGCGAAGCTCACGCCGGCGCGCACGTGCAGCCTCGACCGAAAGCCCGACGAACGGTCGGTCCAGATGGACGTCAGCTATGTGCAGGATCTTGACGGGCACGTTAGGGAACATGAAGCGAGCACAAGCTATCGGCTCGCCGCGACTCCGGGTCGCCCCTTCCATTCATGCAAACGGGCGTTAGAACGGCTGAAACGGCACGCAGAGCCGGGCGGCCGTCCTAGCGGCCCGAGGGCTGGCCCAACACCCCCCCCCGCCTATTGGTCGCCGCGAAGGCGACTGAGCCCGTGCCTGCTGCTCGGTGGACGGAGGTGGGGCGATCCGACGTGTCGAGCTGGCCCCGTACCATCCGTACGTGCCGCTCAGGAACTTCGTCAGCTACGCCGCTTGGCGCTCGTCTGCGCGCAGCGCGTCGGGGAGCGCCATCTCGAAGCCGAGCTTCCGCAGCGCCGTGACGAGCGTGAGGAACTTCTCGCGCTTGTGCTCGGCGTATGCCGACGGGTCACCAGCGAGCTCGGCGATGCGCACCGCGTGGTACTTCGCGTACCATGCGCCAGCGGCGCGGAGTGCCTCGAGCTCCTCGGGTGCCAGGTCCTCGGCGGTGATGGGTATGTCCACCTGCCGGACAGTAGCCCTGGCTTCGGATGCGTCTCTCGCTCGGGGTGCGGCCGTCCCGCTCGCTGCGGGATTCTCATGTCCGCCACGTCGATCTCGCCGGGGCTGCATGCTCTAGCGGCGCTTATCGACGAGCAGACCGGGCGCTACCGGGAGCTCAACGGAGCGGCAGGAATGATCTCCATGGCGGCAAGATCATACGGGCGCAGCAGACCAGTCGGAGCGCAGAGTCCAGTCGGGCAAGCGATCCGCCGCAAAGTATATCTATATTGATAGGCTTTGCAGCAAGAGATCTTGCGACATACTGCAAGCTATATCTATAGTGATCTATAATGCAGCTATGGCACAGGCAGCGACACTTACGCGCATCGCGGATATCGCAGAGGATCAGTGGGGCCTCATTACACGCCGGCAGGCCAGCGACGCCGGCGTCTCGGCGGCGACGCTAAACCGCCTCGCAGCGGACAGCTCAGTCCTAAAGAGGCTCGCCCACGGCGTCTATCGCCTTGCTGGCGCGCCCGAGCCCGAGCACCAGGACCTCAGGGCGGCCTGGCTCCAGCTCGCGCCTGCGGTCCGAGCCTGGGAGCGGGGTCCTCGCGACGGGGTCGTCTCCCACCGCTCAGCGGCAGACATGTACGGACTAGGGCATCTCGGCGAAGACCGCCACGAGTTCACGCTCCCCCGAAGACACCAGTCGAGACGTCCGGACGTTCGACTGCATCAGAGGCCGCTAATGGACGACGAGTGGATTGTCCTTCGTGGGCTGCCGGTCACGTCTCCCGCGCGGATCGCGTCGGACCTCCTCTATGACCGGGAGGACCCGACCGCCGTCGCGCACATCATTGGCGACGCTCTGCGTGGCGTCTATGCCTACCCCGGCGCAGTCGCCGACGCACTGGGCCCCCACGCATCACGCTTCGGGCTTCGTCGGGGAGATGGGCTGGCCCTTCTCCGTTGGCTGCTCGACCTGCTCGACGATCTCGCTAGTGAGCACTGGATAGCTCTGGCACGGGCCACCATGAAGCGCGACTCCGATATCGAGCAAGCGCCGGCGCTGGTCGGCGGCGTCGCCTCGCGATGAGCCAATACGCCACGCCCGCGGCGTTCCGCCGAGCATTGACGGACAAGCTGACGGCGCTGGCGCGCGAGAGCCGATGGGAACTACCGCAGCTCCAGCGCCAGTTTGCTTATGACCGTCTGCTCGAGCGCCTCTATCTGATGGACGACGGGTGGATCGTGAAGGGCGCCGTTGCGCTGCTAGCACGGGAGCTCGGCGTACGGGCATCCGTTGACATCGACGTCTACCGAGCCAAGCGCGTGGACGCCGCCGAGGCAGATCTTCGTGAGGCGGCGGCACGCGACATCGGTGATTGGTTTCGCTTCGAGATCGGGCCACGCGGCACGATCGGAGAGGGGATCACCGGAGTGCGCCTCCACGTCACGGCATTCGTCGGGGAGACGGTGTGGGCACAGTTCCGCGTGGATCTTGTTGGCTCCGACCTCAACATGCTCGGTGAACCAGACCAGGTTGCGGCGCTCGCAGAGGTCGACATGCCCGACGTCTCGCAGAGCGGGTATCGCGCCTATCCGTTGGTCGATCACGTCGCTGACAAGGTCGCTGCGACCGTGCAGCGCTACGGCACGGCGCAACGACCGTCGACTCGATTTCGCGACTTGGTAGATCTTGTGGCCATAGCTCAGGGGGCGTCCATTGACGCGCAGGAGCAGATCCGGGCGCTTACGTCGGAGGGAGAGCGGCGCGGCATTGTCCTGCCAGAGACGTTCGACGTTCCGGACCGTGCGCTTTGGGAGTCGGGCTACGCCGCCGAGGCGAACCGCTCGCTGCTTGCCGCCGCGCACACTCTCGATGAGGCGCTCGCAGTCGTGCGTCCGTTTGTTGACCCCGTGCTCGTCGGGACGGCGCGGGGTACGTGGGACCACGAGCACGGAGCATGGGTCGAGCACTAGTCTTGGTCCGCGCCCAGAGCTCGGTCAGGGTTCCATTCGTGGTTCCGTTTTGAGCGAATCCGACCGGACCGAACCCGAGCTAACCCCAGCAAACACGGGCCACACCGCCCTACCTGACCCCCCTCGGGCGATCTCATAACCCGAAGGTCGCGGGTTCGAATCCCGCCCCCGCTATCTAACGAAAGCCCTGGAAATCACAGGGTTTTCGTGTTTCTAGGGACGATGCTCGGCAGAGCTTCCTCCCGGAATTTCCTCCCGAAACTGGGCGGCACGTATTCGAGTTCGTCCCTGCGGTGGCGTCCACGAGCGCGTGCCGAGACGCCCTGGAAAGTGGTCGATGTGTCAGTGCGGCTGCTCGATCGAGCCTGATCATACGCGAGTGAGGGCCGAGCCCATCCCAGCAGTTTCGCTGGAAACGTAGCACGGATGGGCGACCAGTCGTGTAACATATCCGGTGTTATGGCTAGGCCGGCGACAGCGCGAGATCTTCTTTACGGCTACCTGGATTCGCTCGACGAGCGCGATCGGGGGCAGGCGAGCAGCGCCTTCGATCTTTCGTTGGACGGGCCGGAGCTGGCACGGTTCGCGAGCGCGCACGGGCAGCACCCGCCGGATGTGGAAAGCCTGTTGAGGCGGATGGTCGCCAAGGGAGAGGCTCACCGTCTGCAGGCGGGCCGGTATCTCGTCAACCGTCCTGGTTTGCTCAGCCCCCGTCCGCGCCTTGACGATCTCGAGCCGGTGGCGGAGCTCGTGCTCAGGCGACTGGACCACAGCTACTACCTGTCGTGGCACACGGGCCTGTGGCATCACGGGTTGATCGAGCAGCAGTCCCGCACCGTGCTGTGCGCGGTGACGATCCGCAAGCGCCCTGTTCGCCTGGGAGCACAGACCGTACGTTTCGTCACCGTCGCGCAGCGCAAGTTCTTCGGCTTCTCGCAGAGCGACGCATACCAGGTGCCGGTGTGGGTCGCCGACCTGGAGAAGACGCTCCTGGACTCGCTCGACGCGCCTGCTCTGGCGGGACTGATGCCGGTCGTGCTCGCTGCTCTGGACCAGGCCGCGCGCCAGGGCACGCTCGACCCCGAACGGTTGGTGGCCTACGCCATCAGGATGGGCGGCCCTGTGCTGAACCGCCGGGTGGGGTACTTCATGGAGAAGCTGGACATCCCGGGCGCGGCACAGTTGCAGCCGCACCTGGGCCGCAAGTCCGCGGTCACGCTGCAACCGGGACGGGCACCACAACCGGGAACGAAGGTCGATCCCCGCTGGCGCGTGTATGAGGACGAGGCGCTCATCAGCGCTGCCAGGGAACTGAAGTGAACTTCCCGTCCGGCGCTCGATCTCCCCGCCGGCGCCATGGCCCGCCACCAAGCGCAAGAAACCGCTGTTGCCAAAGGCAAGGTCATCGTCTACTCGGGCGGAATGCTGAAATAATAGCGCAGGAAACTCTAATTGCAAAAACCTATTGCTAGCGCTATAAATAAGGCATGCCCGACTTGGTCTCCGTTTCTGCCGCTGCCGATGAGCTGAGGGTGCATCCGTCGCGGGTGCGGGCGCTGATCGCCTCGGGTGCTCTGGTGGCCGAGAAGGTGGGCGGTGTCTGGCTGGTCGATCGTGCGAGCGTCGCTGGCCGCGGCCGTGAGCATGTCGCGGCTGGCCGTCCGCTTTCGCCTGGCAATGCCTGGGCGTTGTTGTTCGCTGCCTCTGGCGAGGAGCTGCCACCAGAGCTCGACTCCTCGGCGCGCTGGCGGGTTCGCCATGCGATCGAGGTCTACGGCCTGGGTGCCTTGCGGCCGCGCCTTGTCCGACGCGCTGAGCCCTCTTCGTATTGGGCTTTGTCGGGAGAGTTGCGAGCGTTGCGGGACCGCGCCGAGCTTGTGCTCAGCGGTCCGTCGGCGGCCGCTGCTTACGATCTCGGTCTCGCGGGCTCGGAGGCCATCGACGCCTACGTGCCCGCGCGCTTGCTCGCGCAACTGCAACGCGAGCACGCCCTGGAGCGCATGTCCGGACCCGAGGCAAACGTCGTCCTGCGTGCGGTTGCAGACGATGCATGGTCTCTGAACGGTCGGCGATTCGCTCCCCTCGCGGCAGTTGCTGTCGATCTCTGCTCATACGCTGATCCGCGAGCGGCGCGCGTCGGTGCTGAGACGATCGCCGGCATCGATCGCGACATGAGGGCCGTGTGATGGCGCCACATGCCGAGGATGAGGTGCCTGTCACGTCGATCCGCGTCGAGCTGATTGACCCCGATGCGATGGAGCTGTGGCGTGCCGTGGCAAAGGTCGCCACGGCTTTTGGCGAAGATCGTCGCTGGTGTCTGGTTGGGGGCCTCATGGTCGCTCTCTTCGCTATTGAGGCGCAGCAGACCCAGCGGGTGACGACGGACATAGACATACGCTGCGTCGCTTGTTGCTGGCGATCTCGCTGTACACGTGCCGAATCCTACGGCACCAATTCAGCTCTGGCTTGGATTCGTGCGCTGTGGTGTGGCCAGCGTCCTGGTCAGCCACAGCAGCGTCGCGAGCGCCACCCACGTCAGCGACCCGATCGAGGAGCGCAGCACCGTCCGGAGGCTCGGGTGTAGGCATCGTCGGTGCCCCTCGCTTGCTAGCGAGGGAAGTACTTGTGCATCGCGCGGAGGAGCAGCAGCGTCAAGTTGAGTACGTTGTCGTGGGCTTCTACAACGCTCTATCTGCCGTGATCGACTATCACGGCTGGCCTCGTGCTCGATTTGACGACCTGACCAAAGATATTGACCGAGTCCTACCCGGCCTGTGATTTAGGGACTGAGACTGTGGCGGATCTTAGAGGTAACTGACCACCGCCGGCTGAGAGGCCTGCCTGCGCGCAAAGCGCAAGCGCGACGAGTGTCTCTGCTACGGCTGGAACGGCGGTGCCTCACCCCAGCCGCCAACGTGGTTGCTTGCGGTAGGGTTGGCCCGTGCAACGCAGCGACGTCACGTTCCAGTCGGCCGGCACGCGGTGCGCCGCGTGGCTGTATCGGCCCGATGGCCAGGGCGAGATTCCTTGTGTTGTGCTTGCGCATGGGTTTGGCGCGGTACGCGAGCTTCGCCTCGACGCCTACGCTGAGCGGTTCGCCGCGGCGGGTCTGGCTGCGCTGGTCTTCGACTACCGCCATTTCGGCGGGAGCGGCGGAGAGCCGCGCCAGCTGATCGATGTCGGCAGGCAGTTGGAGGACTGGCGGGCGGCGATTGCCTACACCCGCGAGCTCGACGGTATCGACTCCCGGCGCATAGCTCTGTGGGGCACGTCGTTCAGCGGCGGCCACGTCGTCGCCGTTGCCGCCACCGACGAACAGATCGCCGCGGTTGTGTCACAGGTGCCGTTCACGGACGGGATCAGCGCCGCGCGTGCCGTCGGCCTGCGGAATTCGCTGCGTCTCACGGCGGCTGCGCTGCGCGACGAGTACAGGGCGCGACGTGGCCGGTCACCGTACTACATACCAACCGTCGGGCCGCCCGGGTCACTCGCGGCACTGACTGCGCCCGGCGCTCAGGAGGGAGTCGAGGCGATGACGCCACCCGGCTTTGAGCAGGACAATCGCTGTACCCCTCGCGTCGGCTTGCGAATGTACAACCCATATCGCCGGCTCGGCCAGGTGCGCTGCCCGGTGCTCGTCTGCGTTTGCGAGAAGGACAACACGACACTCCCAGCGCCCGCGATAGCGGCGGCGGAACGGACGCCGAACGCAGAGCTCGTGCGCTACCCGATCGGCCACTTCGACGTGTATGTGGGCGAGGCATTCGAGCGGGCAGTGCGCGACCAGACGGGGTTCCTCACGCGTCATCTGCTCGGCGGGAACGTGCCATCGCCAGCCGCTGAGCAGACACAGCCCGTCTGACCCAGAGCTCGAGCCAGAACCTCCTTGTGGGGCCTTCAGCCTTGGTGAAGACCTGTTTCGTCGTACGGAACCACCCCGAGAATCCTGAGGGGCCTAGAGTGTTGCGCAGAGTGCTCGCGCTTCCGAGCTCGGAAGCAAGCGTCTCCGCAAACGCTCGGCTCACGCTCGCAAGGGACGATTTGCAAGCATACGGCACGCGGTCGCTCTCGGTATCGGGCGGCGTGTAGTAGACGGTGCGCAGGAGCCGGGATCATGCCTCGGCGAGCGGCTGAACAACAGGTTCGAGAGTAGACTGCCTCCCATCTGTCCGGGCTGACTCACTGGTCGTTGCGTTCAGTGTGTCGCCGGGCCGGTCTGGATGATGTGCCGGCGCCTGCTTCCGCGCGTCCTTCTTGGCCTGCTTGTCCAGCCGACGCTCGCGGAGCCTGCTTTCGCGCATGAGCTTTGCCATCGTGGTCTTCTTCTTGCCGCTTGAGGCCATGTCTGTCAGTTCCTTGTTGTGGAGTTCCGAGCGCGTCCACGCCGGGGTCATCCGGTGTGATGAATCCGAAGCCCTGGCCGTCGTTGAACCACTTCACGGTCCCTGTGGCCATCCCTGTTCCCCTCCGGGTATGTGCACTGCCTCGCTTTCGCGGACAGGCTCCCTTTCGGGAGCGTCTCGGGCCTGCAAACCGGTCACGGTCGGCAGGCCCGAAAAGCGCTACGCCAGCTGGACGTTCCCGGCCTTGGGCCCCTTGTCGCCGGCCTCGGCGTCGTAGGAGACCTTTGCGCCCTCGGCGAGCGAGCGGTAGCCGTCACCCACGATCGCGCTGTGATGGACGAACAGGTCCTTCGACTGGTCGTCGGGCGTGATGAACCCGAAGCCCTTGTCGTCGCTGAACCACTTGACGGTTCCTGTAGCCATTGTATTTCCTCCGGCGTTGATAGTGCTGCGAACGCGGAGATTGCTGAGCAAAGGCTACGAGCGCTGGCACTACGATGTTGAGCGAATCGCCCAACCTGATGTATCAACCCTAGCAGCAACCACGATCAGCGCTCGTCCGCCGTTCTGGCTCCGGGGTCCCGGGTCCGTCGGCCTGCCGCCTCGCGGAGGGCTCAGGCCAGCGCACCGGCTCCCAGCACGAGGCGCAGCGGGGTCCGCGACTCGGTCGCACCTGAGAGGCCGAGGCCCGGGCCGTGCAGACCTCTTCGGGGTGCTTCGGAGACCATCGCCTCGGCCACTCCGGCGTGGTCGGCGATCCACGCCATCACCGCCGGGGTGGTATTGGCCGGTGAGGGGACCCCGTCGAGCGGCTGATGTTAACCCTCGTTTGGGTGCCAGCCGCGACCCTCCTTGCGAATCTTGCCTTCCTGCTCGAGGCCGGGGAGCACGCGGTAGAGGTAGTTCTCTTTGATGCCCATCTTGGCGGCGAGCTCGGGAATGGCGATGCCCGGCTGTCCCCGCACGAGCGACAGCGCCTGAGCGGCACGCGTGCCGCTGCCTTTGGGGCGTCCGCCGCGAGCTTTGGGGCGTCCCGAGGGACGACTCACTTTTCCGGGAGGACGTCCTACCTCTTTGCGTCCCGGGGGGCGACCTCGTTTTCTGCGTGTCGCTTTGACGGGGGCGGCCACCGGAGTGTTCGCCGCAGCAGCGGCCGGGGCCGCTTTGATCGCTCGTTTGGCGGAGCCGGAGCCACGCGGGCGTCGCCGCCTGTGGCGGCGGGTGACGGTTGCGGCGGCGGCTGAGGTGGCCTCGGATACAGCCGATCCGATCACGTCCGCCAGTGCCAAAGCGGCGTTTTTGAGGTGGTTGTACTCATCCACCACCGGCTGCAGCTCCTTCAGTCGATCGGTGATCTCTCGGTGCTTCTCGTCCAGAAAGTCGGTCACGGGCACACATCCTTTCGCTTGATCGGGTGCGGAAGAAACGAGCGTATAGCAGGATTGACAAGATTGAGATTTCGACAGGGGCGGGGATGGTCAGCGTCGCCTGCCTCCGACGGAGCTCATCGGCGACGGCGGCAGCTCATCGGTTACGTGCGCCTCCATCCATCATGGCCGGCCTTAAGTCGTTCATCCAAGAGGGTTCCCGGCTCGGCCGTCTTGATTTCGAAGATGATCTCGGTGCCGTTGATGACCGTGGTTGTCTTGTCGATATGGTCAACTCGTCCTTGCGGATCGCGAGATCGGTCACGCTGTCCGGGACGCGCGCTCGCGGCGCTCGTCGCCAACGACGCGCGCACGCGGCGCCTGTGCCTGCTCGCGGGCGAGCGTCACATCGTCGTGCCGGCCGCCTCCGCGCGGGCGTTCAGCCGCGCCCTGCGCGAGCTCGGCTACCCGCTCCCGGCGCTCGAGCTGCGCGATGCCGCGTAGCGCCATGGGTGCGCGGCGACAGGGGATACCCGAGCACATGCGCCCGGCTCTGCGCGGGCGGCTCGAGCGGCACGCGCTCGATCGGTGGGGAGAGCGCTGTCGTGCGATCGACGTTCGATTCCGCGGCGCGTTCGCCTATGTCGACGCACTTGCGAAGAACGACTGGTACGCGCCCGGCACATCGTCCGAGTCCCGCGAGCGGATCGACGCGACCCCGACTCACCTGTGCCGGCTCGGCTACCTGGGCAGCGCCGATGAGTGGGCGTTTGCGTTCTACAAGCACAGCGACGAGATCTACGAACCGTCGCTGCTGCCCTCCGGAGCGTTCCAGGGAACCCCCGAGGAGGCATTTGACTGCGCCGCGGCGGTGCACCTGGCCGGGTGAGGGCGCGAGGTCCCTAGTCGAAGACGCCAACACCGGCGCCAGTCACTGGCGGTATGGCTCAAGGGCGTGCCGGGCGCCCATCTGATCGAGAACTGAGCCGGGGGATCAGCCAAAGGACCGGAACGGCAGGTTTGAAAGGCCGCAGTCCTTGCCCTCGCGGATGCGGTCCTCGACGTGGGCATGCTCGCGGTGTGTGAGATCGAGCTCGCGCACACCGCCTTCCTGGTCGGTGAGGAACACCGCGAGGCGGTAGCCGTCGTGGTCGGCGAAGGACTGCTGGTCCCCCTCTCTGAGCTTCGTGCGCCTGGCTATCAGCCGCGAGCCCTCCGGCCAGGCCGACAGGTTAACACGGTCGGTGATCTCAGCGACCTGGGAGTGCTCGCGCTCTGAGCGATCTGGGCGGATCGCCTTTATCCACGCG
This sequence comes from uncultured Solirubrobacterales bacterium, assembly GCA_963808385.1. Lineage (GTDB taxonomy): Bacteria > Actinomycetota > Thermoleophilia > Solirubrobacterales > Solirubrobacteraceae > Palsa-744. Next base: position 45,094 of record CAWEFQ010000018.1, read on the forward strand.
GACTGCGCGATCCCGAGGATCGCCTCGCGCACACGCTCGTCCACGTCGAACCCGACCGAGAAGCGCATCCTCGCCTCACGGCAGTAGACGGTCAGCTCGTGCGTTGAGCCGGCACCGTCGGCGCGCAGGAGGATCTCCCCATCAAGCGCCTCTTGATCGAGCTGCCCCAGCGCGAGGTCGAGCACGGCGATGTGATCTGAGGCGGTGTTCGAGCCGGCGTTGCCCGGCCTCAAGATCCCGGCCGGCGCCTCGCCGGTATCGTCCAGATAGCACAACAGCGGATGGTGGCCGAAGCCGCCCTTGAAATTGCCTTTCGCCTCCTCCTTCTCCGAACAGCAAGCGGTCAGCGTCGCGTCGATGTCGATCACCGTCCGCTCCGCTCGCGCCCGATCGCTTGCCTGTTTCACTCTGCGCTGTGGGCGCGCGCCGAGCTTCCACGCCCGCGCCCGCGCGAGCGCCACCGCCGCGCGCAACCGTTCAAGGCATTGCTCATCGACAGAGTCGATCACCCGAAATGCCGTCGAGTCAGACGCCACCCCGCCGAACAGGTCTCCTTGGTCGCGCTGAGCTCCCAGATCAGCGAGACAATCGCCGCCGTCGGCGAGCATCACCGCCAGGTCGCGCAATACAACGCCAGGATCGTGCGCCGAGCGCCGCTCGCGTGTGGGCGCCATCGTCCGCGAGAGCGGTTCCTAATGCAATCACTTGAGCAGCCTCTGGGCGTCAGGTAGCCGGCACCATCGCCGTGTTTGTATCCGCACGGATCATGTCTTCGTCCGCCCTCACGCATGTCTTCGTCCGTCGCTCGATCGCCATGGTGTGTCTCGATCATCCGTTCATCGCTTGTTTACCGGCCGTTGCCGAAGCCCCTCCAACAGCCGCCACTTCCCAGCGCAGTCCCCATACCCACCCTCACCGGCAAGTCAGCGTCGGGTTGTGCTCGATGCCCGTTGCCTCGTGCCAGGTGCGCGTTGCTGGGCTGACGGTGCTCGGGGTTCCGGTCCCGTTGCGCCTGCCCACGGCGCTCCTGTCGAGGATCTATGGGGTAGTGCGACCCTATTGGCCGGGCCGCCGGCCTTGACGCTCGCCCTTGTTCGGCTACCGACTGCTTGCTTCTCTCTTCTCTCTTTATCTCTCCAATCTCTACTCCATCAATGTCGCCTGCCAGTTGTGCTCCTGTACACGGTTGTCCAGCTCGCGCCGCTGCTTGGACAGGTCGTCCAGCCGATCCTGCAGCTCGCTGACGCGCACATGGCGCACCGTGCGGATCTCCGAGCGGCTGTACCGCGAGAACCCTCTCCCCAGCAAGCCGTCGTCGCCGGTGGCTGCCTTGATGGCGGCGCGCAGAGCGCCCTGGCGCAGCGCAATCACGTCGCGGCGCGCGAGCGCCTCGGTCACGGTCTCTCCGGCCGCGAGCCTAGCCTGGGCGTTTGCGTGGTTGATCTTGGCAATGAGCCCCTCGAGCTCGTCGCACTGCCGGTCGATCTCCGCCAGCAGCTCGTTCGGGTTCTCGGGCGGCTCCTCCCCCTCCTGGGCCACGACGCACGCGCGCAGGCGATCCTGCAGCTGGGCGATCCGCTTCTGCAGGTCGGATCGGTGGTTGAGCGCTTCTCCAATGATCATGTTCATGGCCCGGATCATTGCACACTATGAGTAGCATTGCAACCACCACTCGTCGAGGTCTCGTCACAGATCTTTCCTTTAGCGGGGTCGGCGTCTTCCTTGGCGGGGACAGCGTCGCCGGGGTGTCGCATCGTCCTGGTACTCTGCCGTGCACGCTACCCATCGTCTGTAGACCTATCGGCTGCAGCCTGCCACGCTCGGCTCACTGTGCCGGCCCAATCTCCAGAGCACGCCTCCCTCGGCCGGGCGATCAGGGAGCTGCGCCACGCGACCGGCCTGTCCCAGGAGGCATTCGCCGATCGGTGCGGCCTGCACCGCACCTACGTTGGCGGCATCGAGCGTGGCGAGCGCAACGTCAGCTTCGCCAACATCCTGCGCCTCGCCGACGCCCTCGGCGTGCGCCCGTCGGAGCTGCTGAGGCGCTACGAACGCTGCTTACAGTCCAGTGATACACGGTGACCTCTGACACAGCCACCCGGCGTCAGGGTCGCGGTCCAGGGATGCCCCGGAAGCTGAATGCCTGGCTCTCGCGGCCGGCCTGCACGAACCAGCACTCGCCGGTCATCTCGCCGTCGAAGAGCCCGATCACGGCGTCTGTGACCCGCTCGACTGGGATGATCGGCAGGCCCTGGTCTGAGAGCTGCTCGCGGATCGGCGCGATGATCGCCGTGTCGGCATAGCCGGGGCAGATCGCGTTGATGCGGATCCCCTCGCCCGCGAGCACGGGGCCCAGGGATCGCACGAGGCCGACGACGGCGTGCTTGTTGGCGGCGTAGATGGGGTCCATCGGCACGGGCGCCAGCCCGGCGAGCGACGCGGTGGCCACGATCGAGCCCCCGCCGCGGGCCTTCATCGCTCCGAGCACCGCGTTGACGCCGAACACGACGCCGTCCAGGTTGGCCCCCATCGCGCGCCGGTAGGCGTCCAGGTCAAAGCTCTCCCCAACCCCGGTCGCGCTCGCCACGCCGGCGTTCAGGAACGCCATGTCCAGCCCGCCGTACTCCGCCACCGCGACCGCCACCGCCGCGGCGTTCTGCTCGGGATCGCTGACGTCGCAGCGGACGAACAGCGCGCCGGCGTCCGCGGCCACCTCGCGGCCACCGGGCTCGTCCACGTCGCAAGCCAGCACCCGCACCCCGCGCCCGGCGAGCGCCTGCGTGAGAGCTCGGCCGAAGCCGCTCGCTGCGCCCGTGATCAGAGCGACCCGATCGCTCATCGCGCAACCCACTCGCGGGGTGTCAGCGCGTCGATTTCGCTCCTCGCCGCGGTTTGGGCTTCTGCTCGCGTCGCTCCTGTGCCTCCTGCTTGAGCTGGGCTTGCCTTCCAGCTATCTCGGCGGTGCGCTTGGCCTGACGCTCCTGGGCCAAGCTGCGTGATCTGGCGGCGTCGGCAAGGTGATCCTTGCGCGCCTGTTGCTGATCCATACGGCCTCCTTGTAAAGACACGTCACTCTACGCCCTGGCGCGGGAGGGCGATGGTTCCCCGCCCTGGTGTGGCCAGTGTCGCCCGTGGGCAGCAGGCCCAAGTCAAGCCGGTCATGAGGGCGGCGGTCGGCCCAGAAGTATCCCGCAGAAGGGCGAGCCACGGGGTCCGGGACCCACTATGTCTGCTTTCGTAAACAAAGCCCTACAAAGCCAGCTCTCCGTCTACGACTCGTCCGTGAGCTCCCTATGCCCGTTCCCCCGCTCCCATCGGCTGTTAGGTTAGGGTCGGCGGGTGGTGCGCCTTGAAGAAGGCTGGTCCAGGCCAGCCGGTGGGAGTCCGGTCCGGGTAAGTGCCGGAGCGCCCGGTAGCAGGCCCCGGCTTGTCGTCGTGAGGCGGCGGGTTGAGCGGGGTGTCGAGAGCCTCTTTGGGGGGAGCAAGCGCGCGGGCTGGGATTGCAGCCTCGTCAGATTCACAATCGGGGAGCCGAGCCGCTCATTTCACGGCGAAGGCCATGTCCGCCAGTCCTGGTTCCGGATCGGGTGCGGCGGGTCCTCGCGGGGTATGGAGACTTGCACGCGCGCAAGGTCTGGATGCGGGACAAGGGAGACCCGTCTGTGCAGCCTCGTCAGCGAAGACCGTTCGTATAAGCCGATGGCGAAGTCGAGCGGAGCGCAGCGGGAGTCCGTGGGGGTCGTAGTAGTGTCGATCGGCGTCAAGCTAAAGGCGCCAGTAGCGAAGGACCCCTGCTTTGATCGTGCTTGTGATGGGGGTAAGCGTTAGGGCATGGCCGGCATGACCGGACCCAACCACCTCGGCGGGTCTCAGCCCGCTGCACCTGCCAGCGAAATGGTCTTGGAGACCACTGGTGGGGACGTGCGAGAACTCCAGCGCAAGCTATGGGTATGTGCCAAGCGGTCCCCGGATCGCCGTTTTCACGCTCTATATGACCGGATCGGCAGGAGTGACGTCCTGCGGGAGGCGTGGAGGCGGGTGCGTAGTAACCGGGGTGCGGCCGGCGTTGACTCGTTGACGCTGGCCGAGGTCGAGGCGTATGGCGTCGAGCGGCTGCTCGGCGAGCTTCAGTATGCGCTTCGTCAGGGTTCTTATCGTCCTCTGCCGGTCAGGCGGGTGGCGATAGGAAAGCCGGATGGTGGTATGCGGCCGTTGGGCATCCCTTCGGTCCGCGACCGGATAGTTCAGCAGGCCGCGCGCCTGGTGCTGGAGCCGATCTTTGAGGCCGACTTTCTGGAGGTCTCCTACGGTTTCCGTCCCAAGCGCTCGGCGACTGCTGCGCTTGAGCGCATCCGTACGGGCTTCATTGCCGGACGGGTGTGGGTCGCGGAGGCCGACATTCAAGACTATTTCGGCCAGATCGACCAGCAGAAGCTGCTGGCGATGGTGGCTGAGCGTGTCTCGGATCGGCGGGTGCTCAAGCTGCTGCGCTTGTGGTTGCGGGCAGGGGTGATGGAGCAGGGGCTCTACTCCGAGACGGTCACCGGGGTTCCCCAGGGCGGTGTGATCTCACCGCTCTTGTCGAACATCTACCTGCACGCCTTCGATCGCGCGATCAGTGAGGCCGGCGTCGGCGAGCTCGTCCGCTGGGCGGACGACTTCGTCGTGCTCTGCCGTTCTGAGAGCGAGGCGCGGGCGGCTCTGAAGTTGGCCGGGGAGATCCTGGCCGGCCTCGGGCTCCAACTGCATCCACAGAAGACGAGGGTGGTTGACCTCCGAGAGGGTCGGGAAGGCTTTGACTTCCTTGGCTGCCATTTCAGAGCTCGTGTGTCGGGTCGGTTGCTGGAACGCGGCGTTCGCCGCTGGCCGATCTTCGATCGGTACCTGCACCGCTGGCCCGCACAGCGAGCGATGAAGCGCGTCCGAGGCAAGGTCAGGGCGCTGACCGACCGTCGCCGCCGTGCCGGGATGAAGGACATCCGCGAAGTGATCGTGGACCTGAACCCGGTGCTGGGCGGTTGGGGGAACTACTTCGCCACCGGGAACGCCGCCATCAAGTTCGTCCAGATCGACGGCTATGTCTGGAAGCGGCTCGTGCGCTTGATGGTCAAGCGCAAGGGCCGTAACCTCCGGCCAGGGCAGGTCGAGCAATGGACGCGCCAATGGTTCGTGAGCCAGGGTCTACACCAGCTCATGGGCACCATCCGCTACCCAGGGACCGCGTAAGCCATGCCAAGAAGATCATCGGAGAGCCGTGTGCGGGAAAACCGCACGCACGGACTCGAAAGGGGAATGAGGAACCGGACCCGCCAACAGCGGGCACCGCGCCTCTGACTACCAATGACTGCTCGGGTCGACTATGAGCGCCACGGGCGCACATACGCCCAGCATCGCCGTGCGGATCCGCGGATCGCGGCGCGTATCCATGCCGCGCTCGGCGATGCGTGCACGGTGCTGAATGTCGGCGCCGGCGCAGGGTCCTACGAGCCGTCTGATCGCTGGGTGCTGGCTGTCGAGCCGAGCGCGACGATGCGCGCTCAACGTCCCGCGGGCGCCGCGCCGGCGATCGACGCTCGCGCGGAGGCACTGCCCTTCGACGATGACGCGGTCGATGCGGCGATGGCGTGCGTGACGATCCATCACTGGGAGTCTCCCGAGGCGGGGCTGGCCGAGCTGCGCCGGGTGGCGCGCGGACCGGTCGTGGTCTTCACGTTCGAGCTTGACCATCTGCCGGCATGGCAGCTGGAGCTCCTGTGCGAGGGGGTCGCGAAGGAGCGGCCGCGGTTTCCCGCGATCGACGACGTCGCGGCCGCCCTGGGCGGGCGCACGCGCGTGGAGCGCATCCCTACGCCCGGCGACTGCGTCGATGGGTTCTTCGAGGCGTTCTGGCGGCGGCCCGGGCGCCTCCTGGACCCAGAGGTCCGCGGCGCCCAGTCGGTGTGGGCCCTGCTCGAGCCGGGTGTGGAGCAGCGTATCGTCGAGCGGCTCTCAGGTGCGCTAGATTCCGGCAGATGGGACGCCGAACACGGGTACCTGCGCGAGCAGGAGGAGCTCCAAGGAGCCCTGCGCCTCGTGATCTCCGAAGCGCGCTGAAACGATCACGAAGCGCTCCCGAAACGCGGGGGAACGCCACGATCGTCCAGAAACGGTGGGGCGGACGAGGTCACCCCGCAACCGGTCGATCGCCTGCGTCCTGCTCGTCTCGTCAAGGCGCGCGTCACGAAGTAGGGGGCCCCGGCCCCGTGTCGGCATCGTCCCGGTCTGTCGGGACGATGCCGGGGGACCCACCGTCAGCTCGCGCTCGTCTCGCCGTCGTGCGCCTCCAGGTAGGGCGCCAGGTACTTGGCGGCGATCTTGCTCGGCGGGGACCACGTGGGGGTGTCGGTGATCTCCGAGCTGAAGCCATGCCCGCCGGTGATCTTCGCCGTCAGATACACGGGAGCGCCGTCAGTGAGCAGCATGCCGTGGATGATCGGGTGAAACGGCTTGGGCGTGATCGGCGCGCCGGCGAGCGCCGCGATCGATTCCGCGACGGCGTCGGCCTGCTGGGAGGAGATCCCGCCGTGCTTGACCGCGAACTCGACCGCGTCCCCGGCGGCCCAGATCGGCCCCGCATCGAGCAGCTGCCCGTGGGCGTCCACGCGGATGAAGCCGTGTTCTGCGAGCGGAATCCCGCGGACTGACGGCCCGTACAGCTCGGGCAGGGCGACGACTCGGTCGCACAGCAGACGGCGGTCGCCCGGGTTGATCACGACTTCTCCCGCTCCCGGCACCTCCGCGTAGGCCGAGGTGATCGTCTGGATGTGCGCCCGCGCCAGCAGCTCGCCCACCGCGCTGCTGGCGTTGGCGCCGAAGATCGCCAGCGGCGCGTCCTCGGGGGTGACGATCGTCACGGCGAGCTCGATGTCGGCGTCGTACGCGCGCCCGGCCGTCATCAGCGCGAGCTCGTAGATCGGCAGCTGCCACGGCATCCGCCCCGGCGCCACGAACGCGAGGCTGTGCACGTAGCCGCCTTCGATGTCCTGGATCAGGCCGTGCAGCACCTCGTCCAGGCGGCGGTCGTCGATCGTCAGCGCGTGCGGGTAGCGCGTGTGCGCCTTGCCGCCGAGGGCCAGCACGAGCGCGTCGTATGCGACCTGCTCGCCGGCCCTGGTGTGAACGAGTTGCCCAGCGGGGTCGACCCACTCCAGCTCGCCGGCCAGCAGCCTGGCGCCGGCGTCGGCGACGATCGGCGCGAGCGGATAGTGCCGGGCCGAGCCGTAGGCGAACGGCTCGCGCACGGTCATTGGGCGATAGACGAACTCCGGGTCCGGCGCGATCACCGTCACGTCGGTGCGCTCGCCCGCGAGCTCACCCAGCGCCAGCACGGTCTCCAGCGCCGCCACGCCGCCGCCGGCGACGATCACGCTGAGCTTCTGCGGATACGAGGTGTCGGTGGGGGGCGTCATGTCTGTCGCGGAGGCTAGATCGCCGCGGCCGGTCCGTCTGCCGAGAAAAGCCGCCGTGGTGTGAGGGCAAACTACGGAGTTGTCCGGTCCTTCGATCATCGTATCGGCCGAGCCGTTGAGGCAGCGCGCAGTCGCAGCGTACGTAGCTCTCCCCATCGCAAGCGGGGCCGGCTCCCGATGGCACGCGGCCGGCGTTCGTCGAAGATCGCAGCTTATGCGGGGTTCTGAGTCATAAAAGAGAGAGACCGGGGGTTGGGAGATGGACCGGCGGGCGGCGATTCACACGGAGGGGCTCTCCAAGAGCTACGGCGACACGCTCGCGCTCGACGGGCTCGACCTCGTGGTGGGCGAGGGCGAGGTCTACGGCTATCTCGGCCCCAACGGCTCCGGCAAGACGACGACGATCAGGCTGCTGCTCGGCCTGCACCGCCCCACGAGCGGGCGAGCGGAGCTGTTCGGCATCGACGCCTGGCGCGACCCCGTCGCCGCGCACCGGCGTCTGGCCTACGTCGCCGGCGAGCCGTTCCTGTGGCCGGCGCTGACGAGCGCCGAGACGTTTGAGTTCCTCGCGCGCCTGCGAGCCCTCGGCACCGATGTCGCCTATCGCGACGTGCTCGTCGAGCGCTTTCAGCTGGACACGCGCAAGAAGATCCGGGCGCTGTCGAAGGGCAACCGCCAGAAGGTCCAGCTGATCGCGGCGCTCGCCACGCGCGCTGAGCTGCTGCTGCTCGACGAGCCGACCAGCGGCCTGGACCCGCTGATGGAGATGGCCTTCCGCGAGTGCGTCATGGAGGCCAAGCAGCGCGGGCAGACCGTCTTTCTGTCCTCGCACATCCTCGGCGAGGTCGAGGCGCTGTGCGACCGCGTCGGGATCCTCAGAGCAGGGAGGCTCGTCGATGAGGGAACCCTGCAGGAGCTGCGCCACCTCGCCGCGCAGACCGTCGAGGTCACGTTCGCCGGCCACGCGCCGGCGCTGCCGCCGCTGGCGGGGGTGCGGGTGCAGAGCGCCGGTCCCAACGCGCTGCGCCTGGAGGTGTCGGGCGCGATCGGCCCGCTGATCGCCGCGCTTGCCGAGCATCCGGTGGCGACACTGAGCAGCCGCGAGCCCTCGTTGGAGGAAATCTTCCTGCACCACTACGACGGCTCGGACGAGGACCGTGCCGGTGGCTAGCGTGCCGGCGCCCGCGCCGAGCGCGCCCAGCTCGAGCACCGGTGTGGGACTCGGCCCCCCGCGCGCCCTGGCGCGGCGGGCGTTCCGCGACGCGCGAGCGCGCACGATCGCGTTCGCATACATGTTCGCGATCTACGCCTACATCCAGCCCGTCGGCTACAGCCACGCCTACCCGACCCTCGCCGACCGCCTGGCGTTCGCCCGCAGCTTCGCCCGCAACGACGCTCTGCGCCTGTTCTACGGCTACCCGTACGACCCCGTCACGATCGGCGGCTACAGCGCCTGGCGTGTCGGCGGGACGCTGGCGATCGCCGCCGCGGTCTTCGGTGTGCTGGCCGCGGTGCGAGCGCTGCGGGCCGAGGAGGACACGGGCCGGATGGAGCTCGTGCTGGCCGGCGCGCTCGGGCGGCGAACGGCGTATCTGGCGGCGATGGTCGCGATCGCGGCCGGCGTCTTCATCCTGTGGCTGGCGGAGCTCGCCGGCTACCTCGCGGGCGGCCTGCCCGCGGGCGGGTCGGCCTACCTCGCCCTGGCGAGCACGTCCGTCGTGCCGGTGTTCGTGGGTGTGGGCGCCCTCGCCAGCCAGCTCGCGCCGACCCGCCGCATCGCGCTGGAGCTGGGGAGCGCGATCGTCGCGCTGTTCCTGTTGCTGCGGGTGATCGGCGACACCTCCAGCGGCGCCGGCTGGCTGCGCTGGGCGACGCCGCTGGGGTGGGCGGAGGAGCTGCGCCCGTTCACCGGCGCCCGGCCGCTTGTCCTGCTGCTGCCGCTCGCGGCGAGTGCGCTGCTGATCGCCGTCGCCGCACGGATCGCCGCCGGGCGTGACGTCGGCACCGGCGTGCTTCCGGCGCGCGACACCGCCGACCCGCGCCTGCGGCTGCTGCGCAGCCCGACCGCCCAGGCGCTGCGCTCAGAGCGCGGCAGCCTGATCGTGTGGCTGATCGGCACCGGCGCGTTCGCGTTCATCCTCGGCATGGTCTCCACGAGCATCTCCTCCGCGGGGATCTCCAAGAGCATTCGGCAGGAGATAGCCAGGTTCGGCTCCGGCTCGATCGCGACGCCGGCCGGGTATCTCGCGTTCGTGTTCGTCTTCTTCATCCTCGCCGTCAGCCTGTTCGTGTGTGCGCAGATCGGCGCGGCCAGGCAGGAGGAGGCCGGCGAGCGGCTCGAGACGCTGCTCGCCCAGCCGGTCGCCCGCAGCGGCTGGCTCGGCGGGCGTCTGCTGCTGGCTGGTTGCGCGTCGGCCGCGATCTCGCTCCTCGCGGGCCTGCTGACGTGGGCGGGCGCGGCCTCGCAGGGCGTGGGGATCTCGCTGCCGCGAATGCTCGAGGCCGGCGCGAACTGCCTGCCCGTCGCGCTCCTGTTCCTCGGCCTTGCCGCGCTCGCCTACGCCGTCGTTCCGCGGGCGAGCGCGGGCATCGCATACGGGCTGGTCACGATCGCGTTCCTGTGGGATCTGCTCGGAGACCTGCTCGACGTGCCGAAATGGCTCCTCGAACTGACGCCGTTCGCGCACGTCGGTCTCGTGCCCGCGCAACACTTCCGCGGTGGGGCCGCCGCGGTCATGGCGGGCATCGGCCTGCTCGCCGCGCTCGCCGCGCTCGCCGTGTTCCGCCGGCGCGACCTGGCCGGGGCCTAGCGTGCCCGGCCGGCTCGCGCCGAGCGCGTAGGCTGGCTTACCGTGAGCTTCGGAACGCTGGTCGTGATCGTGTTCGCCGGCCTCGGCGGTCCCCTGCTCGGCCTCAGCGGGCGGCGGTTCGTCCCCGTCGTGATCGGCGAGATCCTCGCGGGCGTGATCGTCGGCGACACCGGGTTGGGCATCGTGCATCCGGGGGACCCGACGGTCGCGTTCCTGGGGGAGGTGGGGTTCGCGATGCTGATGCTCACCGTCGGCATGCACCTGCCGCTGCGCGACGAGCGGCTGGCGGCCTCGCTGCGCGGCGGCGCCGTGCTCGCCGTGATCGTCGGTCTGCTGGCGGTGCCCGCGGGCTTCGCCGCAGCCGCCATCGCCGGGACCGCTCACGTCGCGATCTACGCCGTGCTGCTCGCGTCCGGCTCCGCGGCGGTGCTGCTGCCGGCGCTGGAAGAGACCGGCGCGTCGGGGCCCGACGCGATGGCGGTGATGGCGCAGGTCACGATCGCCGACGTCGTGACGATCCTCTCGGTTCCGATCGTCTTGCAGCCCCAGCGCACCGTCCACGCCGCGCTCGGCGCGGCGCTCGTGGCGATCGCGGTCCTGCTCGCGCTCGGCCTGGCCCGGCTGCTGGCCGGACACCCGTGGGTGCATCGCGTGCGGGGGCTGTCCAAGCGCCGCCACTGGGCGCTGGATCTGCGCCTGTCGCTGCTCGTGCTGTTCTTCCTCGCCTGGATCGCGCAGCGCAGCGGCACCAGCGTGCTGATCGCGGGCTTCGGCGCGGGGCTGATGGTCGCGCTGATCGGCGGCCCGAAACGGCTGTCGACACAGATGCGCGGCGTCGCGGAGGGATTCTTCATCCCGCTGTACTTCGTCGTGCTCGGCGCCCAGCTCGACCTGCGCGGGCTGATCGACGACCCGGCGATGCTCGCGCTGGCGGGAGTCCTCGCCGCCCTGAACGTCGTGATCCACCTGGCCGCGGTCGCGGCGGTGCGCCGCCCGCTGAGCGCGGGGCTGGCCGCCAGCGCGCAGCTCGGTGTGCCGGCCGCCATCGCCTCGCTCGGCCTCGCCGAGGGCGTGCTCTCCAGCGCCGTCGCCACGGCGGTCGTCGCGGCCTCGCTGGTCAGCCTCGGCGTCTGCACGCTCGGCGTCGAGGCGCTCGTTGGGGGCGAACGCGACGGTCGGGCGACTCCGGGGTTTACGCCTGATCCTGACGCTGGCGCTGGCGCCCCAGCACGGACCTGACCCGACGCCCTGCTTAGCCGATTTGGTGCTCGCGCCCCATCACGGCTCTGACCTGTCGCGCTATCTCGCGGTCCTCTCGGGCGGTTATGAGGAGTGTCGCCGCGGACGCGTTCGGGGTCGAGATGTTGGCGTCCGCAACCGCCGCTCCATTGCGCTCTGCGTCGATTGCCAGCCCCAGGAACCCGAGCCCGGCCACGGCCAGCTCGCGCACGACGGCCGATCGCTGGCCGACCCCGCCGGTGAACACGAGCGCATCCAGGCCGCCGAGCGCCGCCGCCATCGCGGCGATCTCCGCGCGCAGCCGGTGCAGGTAGACGTCCAGCGCGAGCTGGGCCGGCCGGTCGCCCGCGTCCGCGCGGTGCAAGAGCTCGCGCATGTCGGCCGTGCCGCTGAGCCCAAGCAGCCCCGAGCGGTGCTCGAGCGCCTCGGCCAGCTCCGGCGCGGAGAGCCCCTCGTGCTCCATCAGCCACAGCAGCAGCCCGGGGTCGACGCTGCCTGAGCGCGTGGCCATCACCAGGCCCTCCAGCGGCGTGAACCCCATCGTCGTGTCGCGCGATTCGCCGCTGTCGATCGCGCATAGCGAGGCGCCCGCGCCCAGATGGCAGCTGACGATCCGCAGCTCCAGCCCGCTGCGGCCGAGCAGCTGCGGCGCGCGGCGTGCGACCCAGGCGTGGGAGAGGCCGTGAAAGCCGTAGCGGCGCAGCTTCCAGCGCTCGCGCCAATCCGCCGGCAACGCGTACGTGGCGGCCGCGGCGGGCAGGCTCGCGTGAAACGCGGTGTCGAAGCAGGCGACCGCAGGCAGCTGGGGCAGCAGCGCCGTGACCGCATCCAGGGCGGCCAGCGACTTGGGCTGATGCAGCGGCACCAGGTCGGCCAGCTCGCGCAGCGCCGCCTCGACGCCGGGGTCGATCCGCACGGCCGAGCGATACCGCTCGCCGCCGTGCACGATGCGGTGTCCGATCGCCTCCGCATCGCCCAGCTCGCAGGCGAGCGCCCGGCGCAGGGCCTGCTCGTCGATCCGCGCTCCGGCTGCGACGTGCAGCTCCTGCTCGGCGAGGATCGCGTCATCGCCGTCGAGCAGTGCCAGCTTGAGGCTGCTGGAGCCCGCGTTGACGACCAGGACACGCATGGTGCTCTATGCCCCGGCGCCGGGACTGGGTGGTTCGGGCCGCGCGGGCGCCGCGGCCTCGCCGCCCGGCCACGTCCAGTCGCGCAGCTCCGGCGGGTCCTCGCCGTGCTCGCGCGTATACGCGCGGTGGCGCAGCCGTTCGTCGGACATGTGCTGGCGCAGATGCGCGGCGCGCTCGCCCAGACCGGGGACACGGTCGATCACGTCCATCACGAGATGAAAGCGGTCGAGGTCGTTGAGCATGACCATGTCGAACGGCGTCGTGGTCGTGCCCTCCTCCTTGTAGCCGCGCACGTGGATGTTGTGATGGTTGGCGCGGCGATACGTCAGGCGGTGGATCAGCATCGGGTAGCCGTGATAGGCGAATATCACCGGCTGTGAGGTGGTGAACAGCGCGTCGAACTCCTCATCCGGCAGGCCGTGGGGGTGCTCGCTGTCGGGCTCCAGCCGCATCAGGTCGACCACGTTCACCACTCTGACCTTCAACTGCGGCAGTTCGCGGGCGAGGATCGCCGTGGCGGCGACGGTCTCCAGCGTCGGCACGTCCCCGGCGCAGGCGAGCACCACGTCGGGCTCTGCGCCTTCGTCGCTGCATGCCCAGTCCCACACGCCGATCCCGCGGGTGCAGTGCGCGATCGCCTGATCCATCGACAGGTAGTCCAGGGCGGGCTGCTTGCCGGCGACGATCACGTTGACGTAGTCGCGGCTGCGCAGGCAGTGGTCTGTGACCGACAGCAGGCAGTTGGCGTCCGGGGGCAGGTACACGCGCACGATCTCCGCGCGCTTGTTGACGACGTGGTCGATGAAGCCGGGGTCCTGATGGGAGAAGCCGTTGTGGTCCTGGCGCCACACGTGGGAGGAGAGCAGGTAGTTCAGCGAGCCGATCGGCCGCCGCCAGGGGATGTCGCGGCTGACCTTCAGCCACTTGGCGTGCTGGTTGAACATCGAGTCGACGATGTGGATGAACGCCTCATAGCAGTTGAACAGCCCGTGACGGCCGGTCAGCAGGTAGCCCTCCAGCCAGCCCTGGCACAGGTGCTCGGACAGGACCTCCATGACCCGCCCGTCGGGCGCCAGGTGATCGTCGCTTCCGAGCGTCTGCGCATCCCAGGCGCGATCGGTCACCTCGAACACCGCACCGAGGCGGTTGGAGGCGGTCTCGTCAGGACCCACGATCCTGAAGCTGTCGGGGTTGCGCCGGATCACCTCGCGCAGGAACCCCCCGAGCAGGCGCGTCGCCTCGCTCATGCCGGCGCCCGGCCGGTCCACCTCGACGGCGTGGGCGCGAAAGTCGGGCATCTCCAGATCGCGCAGCAACAGGCCGCCGTTGGCGTGGGGGTTTGCGCCCATCCGCCGCTCGCCCTCGGGCGCGAGCGCCGCCAGCTCCGCGCGCAGGGCGCCGCGCTCGTCGAACAGCTCCTGCGGCCGGTACGAGCGCAGCCAGGTCTCCAGCTGGACCAGGTGCTCAGGCTTGGCGGCGAGGTCGGCGAGCGGCACCTGATGCGATCTGAACGACCCCTCCGCCGGCAGCCCGTCGACCACCGCGGGGCCGGTCCAGCCCTTGGGCGTGCGCAGCACGATCATCGGCCAGCGCGGGCGGGCGGGGTTTGCATCCTCGCGCGGCCGGTCGGTCTCGCGGGCGGCGTCGGGGCGGGCGGGGACCCCGTCCTTCCGCGCCCGGCGCTGGATCTCGGCGATCTCGGCGATGACCTCATCCAGCGTGGCGGCCATCAGCTGGTGCATCGCCGCCGGGTCCGAGCCCTCCACGAAGCGCGGCGCGTAGCCGTAGCCTTCGAGCAGCGAGCGCAGCTCCTGCTCGGGAATCCGCGCGAGCACGGTCGGGTTGGCGATCTTGTAGCCGTTCAGATGCAGGATCGGCAGCACCGCCCCGTCGCGAACCGGGTTCAGGAACTTGTTCGAGTGCCAGCTCGCGGCCAGCGGTCCCGTCTCCGCCTCGCCGTCGCCAATCACGCAGCAGGCCAGCAGGTCTGGATTGTCGAACACGGCACCGTAGGCGTGCAGCAGCGAATACCCCAGCTCTCCCCCCTCGTTGATCGAGCCGGGCGTCTCGGGGGCGACATGGCTGGGGATGCCGCCGGGGAACGAGAACTGCCGGAACAGCCTGCGCAGCCCCTCCTCGTCGTGGCCGATGTGGGGGTAGACCTCGGTGTAGGTGCCCTCCAGATACGTGTTCGCCACCAGCCCCGGACCGCCGTGTCCCGGTCCGGTCACGTAGATCGCGTTCAACTCGTGCGCGCGAATCGCGCGGTTCATGTGCGCGTAGACGAAGTTCAGCCCGGGCGTCGTGCCCCAGTGGCCGAGCAGCCGGGGCTTTACGTGCTCGATCCTCAGCGGCTCGCGCAGCAGCGGGTTGGCGAGCAGGTAGATCTGCCCGACCGACAGATAGTTGGCCGCGCGCCAGTAGGCGTGCAGCGCCTGAAGCTCCTCAGCGGACAGGGGACCGGCCGAATCGGTCACCGCTGCATTGTCGTCCACGGAGTGGGCCCCTGTCGCAGCCGGCGCGCCAGACGCCAGGCCGAGGTGGGGAACTCGACCGAGTCGACGCCGGCGTGGAAGTGCAGGCGCGCGTCGAACCCGTCGCGGAACACGTCCAGCATCGCCCGGTTCTCGGGCAGAACCTCGGCGAGGAAGCGTGCGATGCCGCGCCGCTCGGCGATGGCGGCCAGGCGCTCGATCAGGATCGTCCCCAGTCCGCGACCGTGCAGATCGTCGGCGACCTCGACCGCGACTTCCGCGCGCGTCGGCAGCCCGCGCGCCGAGTCGAGCTGAACGTAGGTGGCGTGGCCGACGATCGCGCCGCTGCGGTCGTGGGCGATCAGCCCGTAGCGGTCGGGACCGGTGGCGGTTGCCCGGTGCGCCGCGGAGTCGATGTCGGCGGCTCCGGAGAAGAACCGCAGACGCCGGGCCTCCAGGCACAGACCCGACAGGAACGAGCGCAGCGCCGCCTCGTCGTCGGCGGTTGCGGGACGCAGGGTCACCAGCGAGCCGTCGCGCAGCTGGACGGTCTCGCTCGGGCTGGGGTCCTCGCTGCTCACAGCGGCCAGTAATGACCTATGTGGGAGGCGGCGCGCGCGGTGAAGAACGGCTCGGGCGCGGCGGACTCGGCGGGCGTCTCGCCGGCGAGCGCGGTGAGGGTCTCAACGACGCATTCGCCCAGGACGGCGGGCGCGTAGCCACCCTCGAGCACCGCTCCGAGCGGGATCGAGCGCTCGCGCGCGAGATCGCGGACGTGACGGGCCATCTGCGCGAACGAAGACGTCTCCAGGCGGCAGCCGGCGAGTGGGTCCGCGCGGTGGGCGTCGTAGCCGGTGGAGATGAGCACGAGATCGGGCTCGAACGCGGCCGCGGCGGGCAGGACGATGTGCTCGAGCAGCGACAGCCACAGGATCTCATCCGAGCCCGAGGGGACGGGGAGATTGATCGTGTAGCCCTCGCCGGCGCCGGAGCCGGCGTCGCTGAGCGGGCCGCTGCCGGGGTAGATGCCGGACTGGTGGATGCTCGCGAACAGGACGTCTGAGCGGCGGCGAAACGTCTCGGCGGTGCCGTTGCCGTGGTGCACGTCCCAGTCGAGCACGAACACCCGTTGCGCGCCCAGCTCCGCGATGGCGAGGGCGGCGGCGAGCGCGACGTTGTTGAACAGGCAGAACCCCATCGCCCGGTCGGGTTCGGCGTGGTGGCCGGAGGGGCGCACGCCGCAGAACCCCAGCGCCGACTCGCCGGCCATCAGCGCGCGGGTCATCTCACACGCGCCCCCGGCGGCGTGCAGCGCGGCGCGGTAGGAGGGCTCGCCGACGAACGTGTCGGCGTCGATCGCGCCGCCCCCGGCCAGCGAGAGCTCCCTGATCCGCTCGATGTGACGGGTGGAGTGCACGAGCTCCAGCTGCGCCTCCTCGGCGGGCGGGGCGGTGCGCCGCTCCCAGCCCAGCCAGTCGCGCGCGGTGAGCGCGCGCTCGATCTCCTGCAGGCGCTCGGGCGTGTCGGGATGCTCGGGCATGTGCGCCCGCGGATCGTGCTCCAGGCACGCCGGGTGGCTGAGGTAGAGGCCCGGGTGCGCGGGCCCCGGGGGCGTATGTTCAGGCATCCTCAGACTGTATGACGCGGAATGGTATAGCCTCTCAATCCGCTATGGGGGTTTCTACGGGCGCGTTCCGCCGGGCCGCCACATAGGGTTCGCGCATCGAATCACGTCGTCCCACTCCAGAGGGGGAGTATTGGTGAGCATCCTGGCTGCAGCGGTTTTCAATCTGAATCATCCCGCTCATACGGTGGATTGGGAATTCGTCCACCTGTCGGTGGCCAATGTTGTGGTGATCGGTTTGATGTTCTTGGTGTTCTTCCTGGCGATCCTGCTGCCGTTCCCCGGCGCCGCGAAGCGAGACACCGCTCGTCGCAGCGGAGGCGCATCATGAGCGTTGCCCCGACGACTCCCCCATCGAAGTCCTGGACCGTCAAAGTCCGCGAAAAAGGCGTTGAGGCGCTGCCGCCCGAGAGGCTCCTGCCCGACGGCCAGCCGACCTACGTGGCCTCCTGGATCTACTCGTTCGGGGTGGCGAGCATCGCCTCCCTGATCGTGATCATCGGCTCCGGTTGCATCCTCGCCCTGAAGGGACCCGCCTGGTGGCACTTCACCGGCGTCGGGCACTTCTTCAACAGCATCCACCTGTGGAGTGTGGAGCTGTTCTTCTTCGTGATGGTCGTCCACCTGTGGGGCAAGTACTGGATGGCCGCCTGGCGCGGAGGCCGCGGCCGGGTGTGGGTGACCGGCGCCATCACCTTCCTGGTGGCCGTGCCCGCGGCGCTCACCGGCTACGTCTCCCAGCAGAACTTCGACGCGCAATGGATCTCCACGCAGGCCAAGGACGGGCTCAACTCAGTCGGGGTCGGCGCCTTCTTCAACGTCACCAACTTCGGCCAGATGTACAGCTATCACATACTCCTGCTTCCGATAGCGGTCGTGGCGCTCGTGAGCGCGCACGTCCTGCTCGTGCGCCGTAACGGGGTAGTGCCACCGTTCGAGATCGACTCAAAGAAAGCGGCGATTGCGGCAGCGAGTCCCGATCGGGGCGGCTCGTCTCCACCGCCGCCCTTGACATCGACGGGGGCTCAGTCATGAGCTTCCTGCGCCCCAAGGACGACACCCAGCCCTGGAAAGGCCGCTACCAGCCCTACGACCTGATCAAGGAGTTGTGCATCGCCGTTGGCGTCATCGGGCTGCTGGCGGTGGCGCTCACCGTCTTGTTCTCCTCGCCCGATGACAAGTCCAGCACGATCTCCCAATGGTCGCACGAACTGCCGGCCGACTTCGCCACCGCGGCAGCAACGGAGCTCGACGGAACGAGCGGAACCGCCGAATACGGCCCGCCCTACAACCACAACGGCGAAGGTCAGCACGCGGCATTCCTGTACCCGCAGAAATGGCTCGGAGTCAGCCATCCGATCAACACGGCCGAAGACTTCGTGATCAAACCGCTGGAAACGCTCCCCAACGACCCCGCGCTTCAGAGCGCGCTCGCCGAATACAAGGCCGCGCCCGAAAAGCAGAAAAAGGAATGGTCGGAAGCCTACGCCAAGCCGCTTGTGGAATATTCAGAAGCGGTGGAAGAAAAGAAGACGCCGCCCCGCACGGTGTCGGTCGATTCGAGCACGGGCACCGTGACCGTGCAGGCCAGTGGCGCCGGGCCGGTGCCGACGATGATGGCCAGCCTGCAGGGGCTCGCCCAGAGCGGCGGTCTCGAAGGGGGGCTGGTGACCAGCAGCCAGTTCTTCCAGACCGACTACACCAAGCCGTTGCTGTTCATGGCTGACGGCGGGCTGCTGGCCGAACGCGCCGAAGGCCTGCACCTGCTCGGCGAGCAGTGGGGCATGATGAACGAGACGGGCAGCTTCCCGGGCCAGCCCTGGCTGTGGCTGTACGCCCTCTGGTACCAGGTCGAACCGTTCAAGTCATCTGAAAATGCGGACATCCTCGTGATGCTCGTGATGGGCGTGCTCAGCCTCGCCTTCATCTGCATCCCGTTCATCCCCGGCATCAACATCCTGCCCCGCAAGCTCCCCATCTACAAACTGATCTGGCGGGAGCACTACCGCGCGCAGCGGGACACGTCCTAGCGACGGCGGTCCTCATCAAGCTGTTCACGCTCGGGCAGCTCGATGTCGCCATCAGGGAGGCTCAGTCGGCATACGCCCGCCGGATGGCCTCGATCTCGGGCATCGCCCCGAGAAACGCGTCGAGCATCTCCGGATCGAAGTGACTGCCACGTTCTCCGCGCATCATCTCGGTCGCCGACCTGACGGGCAGCGCCGAGCGATACACGCGGTCGCTGGTGAGCGCGTCGAACACGTCGGCCACGGCGGCGATGCGCCCCTCCGGCGGGATCTCCTCGCCGGCCAGGCCCCGGGGATAGCCCGCTCCGTCCCAGTGCTCCTGGTGGGTGCGGGCGATCAGCGCTCCCATCTGCACGACCTCCGAGGCCGAGCCCGAGAGCATCTGAAACCCCGTCTCGGCGTGACCCTTGATGACCTCGAACTCCTCGGGCGTGAGCTTGCCGCGCTTGAACAGGATGCCGTCCGGCACCGCGACCTTGCCGACGTCGTGCAGCTGGCTCGCCAGCCGCATGAGCTCGCAGCGCTGCTCGTCAAACCCCATCAGCCGGGCCAGGATCTCGCAGTAGGAGCTCATGCGGTGCAGGTGGTGCCCGGTCTCCTCGTCGCGGAACTCGACGATTCGAGCCAGCCGGAATATCGTTTCAGCCTGGGATGCCCAGACCTTGGTCTCGGACAGCTCGAGGTCCTGCAGCGCCTCCTTGAGCTCATGGCCGCGCTCGTCCGCGGTGGCCTGCAGGCGCGCCATCAGGCGGTGGTTCTGCAGCTCGCCGCGCCGGCGGTGCAGCGCGTTGGCCACGTTGATCAGCAGCTCCCCCGAGGCGACCGGCTTGATCAGGTAGCCGTACGCACCCTGCTCGATCGCCTTCATCGCCAGCTCGACGCTGTCCTCGCCGGTGACCATCAGCACCGCCACCTCCGGGTGAGCGCGGCGGATGTGGGAGAGCAGCTCGATGCCGGACTCGCCCGGCATGTTGACGTCGAGCAGCGCGAGCTGGTAGGAGTCCTGGCGCAGCTGCTCGCGCACCGTGTTCGCGTCGCCCGCGCCATCGCAGGTGTAGCCCTGCTCGCGCACGACCCGTTCCTCCCAGCGGCGCAGCGCGTCGTCGTCATCGGCTATCAGCAGCTCGGGCATGCGCGATCACCCGGCCCGCTCGAGCATCTGGACGACCTTGGCCAGCAGCGCGGGCCCGGAGAATGGCTTCTCGATCAGGACCGTGCCCTCGTTCAGGTGCCCTCCGGAGTCGAGGATCGGCTGGGCGAACCCCGACATCAGCAGCACACGCACCGACGGCCGCTCCACCAGCAGCTTCTCGGCCAGCTGCGGCCCGGGCATCTGCGGCATGATCACGTCGCTGAGCAGCAGGTCGATCGGGCCGTCGTGCATGCCGGCCGCATCCAGCGCCTCGGGCCCGTTCGCCGCGACGATCACCGTGTAGCCGGCTCCGGCCAGAATGCGGCGGGTGACCTCGCGCAGTGCCTGTTCGTCCTCGACGAGCAGGATCGTCTCCTCGCCGTGGGCCGCCGGAGGCTCGGACCGCGATGCGCCGGGCGGGCTCGCCCGCTCGGTCGCCGGCAGCAGCACCGTGAACGTGGTGCCGACGCCGACCTCGGAGTAGATCTGCACGCGTCCGTTCGCCTGCTGGACGATCCCATACACGGTCGCCAGTCCCAGGCCGGTTCCCTGCCCCGGCGGCTTGGTGGTGAAGAACGGATCGAACGCGCACTGCGCCGTCTCTGGAGGCATGCCCACGCCGGTGTCGCTGACGCGCAGGCGCACGTACGGTCCCGATGAGAGCTCGGGCCGCGAGGTGGCGTAGTCCTCGTCGATGTCCATGTTGGCGGTGTCGATTCGCAGCGTCCCCCCGTCGGGCATCGCGTCGCGCGCGTTGACCGCGAGGTTCACGAGGATCTGCTCGAGCTGCCCCGGGTCGGCGAGCACCGGGAGCAGGTCGTCGGCCAGCGCGCTGTCCAGCTGCACGTGCTCGCCGAGCGTGCGGTGCAGCAGCTGTTCGACGTCGCCGACGACGTCGTTGACGTCGATCACCTCGGGCTGGACGATCTCGCGTCTTGCGAAGGCCAGCAGCTGGTGGGTCAGGTGTGCGGCTTTCTCCGCCGCGAGGCTGATCTGCTCGACGTCCTCGCGCATCTCCTGGCGGTCCTTGTCGGTGATCGGCGTGGCGTTCAGGTCGTCCGCCACGAACGCGGCGTAGTTGATGATCACCGCTAGCAGGTTGTTGAAGTCGTGGGCGATCCCGCCCGCCAGCTGCCCGAGGCTCTCCAGGCGCTGGGCCTGATGCAGCTGGTTCTCCAGCCGCTGCCGTTCCGCGTCCGTCTCCAGTCGCTCGCGCTCGCGGGCGGCGACCACGCGTTCGCTGACGTCGCGGACCGCGGCGATTGCCAGCGTGCCCTCATCGGTCTCGATGCTGGACAGGCTGATCTCCGCCGGGAACTCGCCGCCGTCGCGCCGGCGCCCGAACAGCTCCAGCCCGGCGCCCATCGGCCGCGTGCGCGGATCGGCGAAGTATCCCGTCCGGGCGGAGCGATGCGAGTCGTGGAAGCGCTCGGGCACCAGCACCTCCACCGGTTGTCCCAGCAGCTCCTCGCGCGTGTACCCGAACAGCGCCTGCACCTGCGCGTTGACCAGCACGATCTCACCGTCGCGGCCGATGCCCACGATCGCGTCCGGCAAGAGCTCCAGCAGAGCCGTACGCACCGCAAGCTCTCTGGACCGGGCCGCGGGCTCGGCTTCGGCAGCGGTGACGCGCTCCGGCTGACCTCTATGCATCAGGCCAGAGTTCCACATCCCAGGCCCCTTCCACTTCGACAGCGTACCACCATATGGCCGTCTTCTTATACGAACCGCTGTCCGGCGCAGGCACGAAATCGATGCAGATGAACAGTACGCTCGCTCCTTACGCTCGCTCGCTCGCTAGTGCGGGCAGGCGCTGTTCGGCTGTTTGCTGGGGTGCGTCAACCTGCGTCCAGCAGCCGCGCGAGCTCGTCCGGCAGGGTGAGTGGGTCAAACGGCTTGGCGATCACCCCGGCCGCTCTCAGCGTCCTCCACGAGCAGCAGGCGTGGGCTCATCGCAGGGTCTGCACGTGCTCGGCGCTCTGCGCGTGCTCGAAATACTCCCGGACGGGCTCTGCGGCCGCTGCGCCCTCACCGGTGTCGAGACACGCCACCATGCTCGCGGCGTCCTCTGGAAGCTCGCCGACCAAGCCCCCCGCCAGCGGGCCGAGCGAGCCGCGGATCGATGTCAGGGGGGTGCGCACCCGCCCCGCACAAACGGCCCCGCACAAACCGCCCCCATGCAAGCCGCCACCATGCAAGCCGCTCCCACGCAAGCCGCCCTGCGCTCGACGCGGACCAGCGAGTCCGACCAGGCGCGCGCGTGGACGGTGCAGGCGCTGTGCTCGGTCTGGGCGCACCAGCACGATCGGGTGCACGATCGGATCGACCTGATTGAGCGCGCGCTCGCGGCGCTCGCGGGCGGGTGTCTTGACGCCGATCTCAGGCGTGAGGCCGAGCGCGCCGCGCACATGCTCGCCGGGTCGCTCGGGATGTTCGGCTTCATCGGCGCCTCGGACGCGGCTCGCGCGCTCGAGCTCGGGCTGGCGCACCCGACGCCGGACCGCGCTCCGGCGCTGCGGGCTCTGCTGCTGGGCGTCAGAGCCGGCGTGCAGGGCCCTGTGACCCTCTGCCCGGAGGTGACCCAGGCCCGCTCGACGTCGACGCGCGCGCGGAGCCTCTCGACGGCGCGCCCGCGATGAAGCCGGCTCACGCGACGGCCGCCCGCGCGGGAGGGTCGGTGTGAGAGTAAGGGCTCACGACCAAATAACTGCGGGGGTCGAGCGACCAAACGCCCGAAAACATTGAGGATCTGGGGTGTGCACCAGGGCACTTGTTAAGTCGTCAGACCTAAGGGCTTTGTAAGTGTTTTGCCACACCCAGTCCACGTGTTTGCACGGAAGGTGGCGGCGCTCGCGCAGGCTAGCTTGTAGCGATGACTGTGATTCCGCTGCTTGCGCCGGTTCGCGCCGAGCCCGACACGGGCGCCTCGGGACGATCACCGATCCGTGTCGTGCTGGCCGAGGATCACGCGCTGGTGCGCCAGGGGTTGCGGCGGCTGCTGGACGCCGAGGAGGATGTCGAGGTGGTCGCCGAGGTCGCCGACCTCGCAGCGGTCGCGAGCTGCGTGCACGAGCAGCGACCGGATGTGCTCGTGCACGATCTCAGGGTGCCCGGCGGCTCGAGCATCGATGCGATCGCCCCGTTGCGCGAGCGCGAGCCGCAGACTCAGATCGTGATGATGACGATGGAGGCCAGCCCGGCGTTCGCCACGCACGCGCTCGACGCGGGCGCGCTCGGCTTCGTGGCCAAGGAGCTCGCGGACCAGGAGCTGCTCCATGCGGTACGCGCAGCCGCGCGCGGTGAGCGCTACGTGAGCCCGCGCATCGCGCCCCGCCCGAGGGCACGCGCCACGGCAGGCGCTATGACGCGGCCTGCTCGGCAGGCTCAGCAGAGTCTCCTCTGAGCACGCGCTCGCCCGGCTGCTCACTGCGGCGTGCGGGAAGGCGAGCGACGATCAGCGTGCCCCGCTCGCCGGACTCGATCTCCAGCGTGCCGGCGGCCAGGCTCACCCGCTCGCGCATGCCCGCCAGCCCGAAGCCATTACTCGCGCTCGCGGGGTCGAACCCGGCGCCGTCATCCTGCACCTCGATGAGGATCTCACCGCCCAACTCGCCGACGGCGACGCGCACGCGCTGCGCGCCGGCATGCTTGGCGACGTTGGTCAGCGCCTCCTGCAGGAGCCGGTAGACGGCGGTCTCGAGCTCCCCATCCAGACGGTCGGAGCTGCTCGAGGGGCCGGGCAGCGCAAGCTCGTCGTCGATCTCGAACCCGCTCTGCTCGCGGTGGCGGTCGAGCAGCGCCTCGATCGCCGTTCTCAGCCCGAGCTCGTCCAGCGCGGCCGGGCGCAGCTCGGTGATGATCGCCCGCAGGTTGCCGATCTCCTGCTCGATCTGCTCCACGGCTTCGCGCATCGCTGCCTGGGCAAGCTGCAGATCGTTGCGTCGCAGTGCGGAGGACAGGAGCACCCGCAGGCCGCCGAGACCCTGGAGCGTCTCGTCGTGCAGCTCCCGCGCCCAGTGCCGGCGCTCGGCGTCCGCGGCCGCCAGCGAGCTGCGCAGCCGGTCGGCCTGCACGCTCTGCGCCATCGCCACGGCGGTCGCGGCACTGGCCGCGAAGGTGCGCAGCATCTGCTCGTCGTCCTCGCCGAACATGCTCCCGTCCTCACCGCGGTCGAACGCCGCCAGCACGCCCAGCGCCTCGCCGCGGTAGACCATCGGCGCCAGCAGCGCGGTCTGAGCGTCGGGCACCCCGATGTCGCCGGGGGAGATACCCAGCCTCGCGGCGACGTCGGTGATCCGCTCGGGCCGGCGGTGCTCCAGCACCTGCCCCGACGTCGAGCCGGCGATCGGCAGGCGCGCACCGCGCATCTTCTGGACGTGACCGGCGCTCGCCTGCACGACCAGATCCTCCCCGCTGCGCAGCATGATCACGAGGCTGCGGGCGCCCACCAGCGCGCGGCCGCGCTTGGCGATCAGCTCCAGCACGTGCTCGAGCGCGATCTCCCCGCCGATCGCGACCGCCACGTCACGGGTCGCCTCCAGGCCGCGGAACGCCTTCTCGAGCTCGTGGCGGCGGCGCTCGCTGGTCTCATACACCCGGGCGTTGTCGATCGCGACGGCCGCCCAATCGGCGAGGATCATGGCGGCCTCCTCGTCCTGCTCTGAGAACTCGGCTCCCTGCTTCTCGGTCAGGTACAGGTTGCCCCACGCCTCGCCGTGGATCACGATCGGCACCCCCAGGAAGCTGCGCATCACCGGATGGCCGGCCGGGAACCCGTAGCTGCTCGGGTGCCGGCCCACATCGGGGAGGCGCAACGGCCGCGGGTGCTCGATCAGCGCGCCCAGCACCCCCCGGCCGCGCGGCAGATCGCCGATCACCCGGCGCGTCTGCTCGTCCACGCCCGCGGTCAGGAACTGACCGAGCTCGGAGCGCTGGTCGTCGAGGATGCCCAGTGCCGCGTAGCGCGCCCCGGTGATCTCGCGTGCGGTCTGCAGCACCTGCTCGAGCACCGTGTCCAGATCGAGCTCGGTCATCAGCGCGCGCCCAACGTCCAACAGGCGACGCATCCACAGCTCCTCGGGATCTGCTGTCCTCATATGCGACACAGCTTACTCCGCGGTTATCTCCTGTCCGACGGACTTTTCTCGGCTGGGCTGGGCAGCGACCCGATCGGCGCCAGGCCCCGCGATACTTACCGCCATGGCATCAGCCGTCGCCGGCTCCGGGACCAGCGACTCCGCCGGCCGCACGGCCTGGGCTCGCAATCTCGGCGCGCCGGTACGGGACTTTCTGAGCACCGAGACCGGTGGGGCGGCGGTGCTCGTCGGCGCGGCGCTCGCGGCGCTGCTGTGGGCCAACTCGCCCTGGCCGCACTCCTATGAATCGCTGTGGGGCACGCGACTGGCGCTCAGCCTGGGCGAGCACACCCTGTCTGGGAGCCTGCGCCAGTGGGTGAATGAAGGGCTGATGGCGCTGTTCTTCCTCGTCGTCGGCCTGGAGGCCAAGCGCGAGCTCGACCTCGGCGAGCTGCGCGAGCGGGGCCGCGTCGCGATCCCGGTGATCGCAGCCCTGGGCGGCATGGCGCTGTGCGTCGGCGTGTACCTCACGATCAACGCCGGCGGCGCCGGCGCGCGGGGATGGGGGACGGCGATGTCCACCGACACGGCGCTCGCCCTCGGCGCGCTTGCGCTCGTCGCGCCCACCGGTGCGACGAGGCTGCGCGTGTTCCTGCTGACGCTCGCGGTCGTCGACGATCTCGGTGCGCTGCTCGTCATCGCCCTCGCCTACAGCGATCGCGTTTCGCTGCTCGCGCTCGCGATCGCGCTCGCGCTGTTCGCGGTGCTCGTGGCACTGCGGTTCGCGGGCCGCTGGCGCGAGCCCGGGGCCGTGCTCGTGGGCATCGGGGTGTGGCTGGCGATGTTTCGGTCGGGCATCGACCCGGTCATCGCCGGCCTGGCGATCGGGCTGGTGACGAGCGCCTACCCGCCTGCGCGCGGCGATCTGGAGCGCGCGACCGAGCTGACGCGCTCCTTTCGCGAGCAGCCCACGCCCGAGCTCGCGTATGTCGCGCAGCGCAGCCTGACCGCGGCGATCTCGCCCAACGAGCGCCTGCAGTACCGGTTGCATCCCTGGACGAGCTTCGTCGTGGTGCCGCTGTTCGCGCTGGCCAACGCCGGCATCCACCTCGACGGTCGCCTCCTGAGCGACGCGCTGAGCTCCCCGGTGACAATCGGCATCGTGCTCGCCTACCTCCTCGGCAAGCCGCTCGGCATCCTCGGCGCGTCCTGGCTTGGCACCCGTCGCGCCCTCGGCGGCGCGCGGCTGGTCGTGACCTGGCCCGGGCTCGCAGGGGTGGGAGCGGTGGCGGGCACCGGGTTCACGGTGTCGCTGCTGATCGCCGGTCGCGCCTTCCACAACGCGTCGCTGGCGCAGGCCAAGCTCGGGATCCTCGCCGCGGCGATCCTCTCGCCGCTGGCGGCCTGGATCGTGTTCGGAGCGATCGCGCGGCTGCCTGCGGCTGTGCGGGCGCGCCAGCTCGGCAGCACGGCCGAGCAGCTG
Source organism: uncultured Solirubrobacterales bacterium (assembly GCA_963808385.1). GTDB lineage: Bacteria > Actinomycetota > Thermoleophilia > Solirubrobacterales > Solirubrobacteraceae > Palsa-744. The sequence continues at coordinate 71,536 of CAWEFQ010000018.1, forward strand.
ATCGACCTCGCCGAGGACGTCGATCCCGCGCGCGACCACATCCGCGGCGCCCCCGGCGCCCCCGTGACCCTTGTCGAGTACGGTGACTTCGAGTGCCCCTACTGCGGCCGGGCCGAGCCGGCGATCCGCGAGCTGCTCGCGCAGTGGGGCGACGATCTGCGCTACGTCTTTCGCCACCTGCCCCTCAGCGACGTGCATCCCTGGGCTCAGCTGGCGGCGGAGGCGGCTGAGGCCGCTGGCGCGCAGGGGGCGTTCTGGGAGATGCATGACCTGCTGCTCGCCCACCAGGGCGAGCTCACGCCGAGCAGCCTGCGCCGCTACGCCCGGGAGCTGGGGCTGGACGTCGAACGCTTCAGCGAGGAGCTGCGCCGGCGCGCCTATGCGGCGCGAGTCGGCGAGGACGTGGTCAGCGCCGACGCCAGCGGGGTCTCGGGCACGCCGTCGTTCTTCATCAACGGGCGCCGTCACAACGGCGTCTATGACGTCGCCACGCTCAGCGCGGCCGTCCGGGCCGCTCGTTCGCGCGTGCTGGCGAGCTTGGCTGCGCCGGCCGGCGTATAGGGGGTTAGTCTCCGTACCCGGCGTCGCAGGCCCGCGCGGGCTGATGAAAAATACGGCAATTTACGGGAATCGAGGGCTATTTTCCTCTCAGGGCTTGCAGTCGCGCTACTCCTTCGCGGGAGCGCTCATCAGCGCCAGTGCAACCGCTAGACCCGCGGATCGGTGCACGGTCGCGATGCGCCGATCGGGTTGGAGCGCCGGCCGGATCGGACCGGCGTGCGGGTCGAGCAGCTCCACCGTCCGGTCGAGATCGTCCACCCGGACCGCGACGCCCCAGAACCGCGCCGGCCCACCGCGACCGCCCGTGCGCTCGAGGAGCTCGTATGGCTCCTGGATCAGCTCGAGGATCTCGCCGCCGAGGCGAAAGAACGCCTGACGTGGCGCCCCCGCGGGGGTGGGCTGCTCACGAATCCGGCGCAGGTCGAGACCGGCGCGCTGCAGCGCGCCGACGCTTCGGTCAAGCGACGGGGACATCGCGACGATGTGATCGATCGCGACGGCGCCGTTCGGGTGAGCCGGCGCGGCGTCCGGCGCCGGCTGCTCGGAGATGGTCGTGGCCAGCCCGTCGAGCTCGGTGTGAGCGACATCGCGCAGCGACCAGCCGACGATTCCGCGCTTGGCCCCGCCGGTGAGGAATCGCACGCGCACCCGGCCGATCTGGCAGCGTTCGTCGGCGACCGCGAAGCCGAGCTCCCTCCAGCGCTCGCTGTCGTCGGCTATCAGCAGCTCGTCGATCGTGGGCGCGGGCATGGTGCTGGCCTCAAGTATCCTGCGCGGCGGCCTGTCGCGTGAGCAGCTCGACGAGCTCCCGGGCCCGCAGCTCGATGGCGTGCCAGTCCCGATCGGCTTCGCTGATCTCGTCGACGATCCACTCTGCCAGGTCGGCGGCGCGGATCGTTGTCTGTTCGTCGTCCGTCGTCATCGCGGCTCCTAATCCGAACATGTGTTCGTAGCTGGTATCCACATTACGCCGCGCGCGGGTCGCAACCGGCCGCGATCGGGCTGGCGTCACGCTCGTGCCACAGAGAAGTCACGCTCTTGTCACATTGGGTGAGTATGTGGGCGGGTACGTGGGTGGGTCCGCGGGCGCGCGCGCGCGCCCAGGAGCCTCTGTGAGGCCCGGTCGAGTTTGCGCGGCTCAGCCGGGCCTGCGCTTTCCGCCAGGCCCGCGGCCCGATAGGATTCGGATTCGCAGGAATCCCTCGGTGAGTGAGGTTGGAGGTCGGATGGCGACGGTTGGAGGTCGGATGACGACGGTTGGGCGGGACATCGCAGATCTGGAGCTCACCGACGGCGAGCTGTGGCTCGACGGTCCGCCGCACGAGGTGTTCAGGCAGATGCGCAGCGGATGCCCGATCCACTGGACCGAGAGCTTTGAATGGTTCCCCGACGAGCCTGGCTTCTGGTCGGTGACGAGGGCCGATGACGTGCACACGGTCAGCCGCGACTGGCGCACCTACTCTTCAGAACGCGGAGGCGTCCTTGTGGCCGCGGCCGGCTTTCCGATCGAGCTCGCGCGGGCGATGTTCATCGGGATGGACCCGCCCAAGCACGACCGTCTGAAGGCGCTGTTCCAGGCAGGCTTCACGCCGAAGCGGATCGCCGCGCACGAGGATGCGATCCGGGCGATCGTCACGAACGTCCTCGATCGGCTGGAGGGTCGTGAGAGCTGCGACCTGGTGAGCGACGTCGCCCAGCCGGCGGTGGCGCGGGTGATCGGCAGCTTCATGGGCATCCCGGAGGAGGACGACGCGATCTGGGCGAACCTCATGAACTCCACGCTCGGAGCCGGCGACCCGGATCTCAACCCGTACGGCTTCGAGGGAGCCGTCGACCGGGACATCCCCGAGATATTCGAGCGCTGCCGCAAGCTGATCGCCGAGCGTCAGTCCAGCCCCACCGAGGATCTGACGAGCGTGCTGGTGCACGCCGAGATCGACGGGGAGAAGCTCGAGGAACACGAGATCGTGATGGGCTTCTTCCTGCTGATGGCCGCCGGCAACGACTCGACGAAGGCGACCTACTGCAGCGGTATGCGGGCGTTGATGGACAACCCAGACCAACTGCGACTGCTGATCGACGATCCGTCCCTGATTCCGAGCGCGGTCGAGGAGTCGCTGCGGATGTTCCCCGCCTTCGCGCACTTCCGTCGCACCGCCACATGCGATACCGAGCTGCACGGGCAGAAGATCAAAGAGGGAGAGAAGGTGGTGATGTGGTACGTCTCGTCGAACCGCGACGAGACTCGCCATCAGGACCCCGACCGCTTCGACGTAAGCCGCACCGAGGAGCACCAGGCCTTCGGCGCAGGCGGACGGCACACCTGTCTGGGACTTGCGCTTGCCCGCCTGGAGCTGAAGATCCTCTTCGAGGAGACGCTCAAGCGCTTTCCGCGAATCGAGCTGGCGGGCAGGCCGGCGTTCGTCGAATCGCTGTTCCTGAACCAGCTCAAGTCACTGCCCGTGCGGCTGGCGCCGTAGAGACAGCTGGCACTCGGCTCCGGCTCAGTAGTGCTTTGGTAGGTTGTTGGTAGGGTTCGCGCCTCGCTGACGCCGGCGGCGGGTGTGCCGCCAGCGCGCGCCGTCGCGCGGCGGGCCAGCCTGTAGGCGCTCACGGTCGCTGCGATGTGCCGGCGGCGCTCATCTCATGCGTGGGGCGATAAGCGAGCAGAACCAAAGACCGCGGTCCGCAAGCCATGCGGTAAACCACGTACCGAGTCGAGGGCGCATGGCGGATGCGTTGGGGGCCGGTTGACAGGAGGATCTCTTGATGGGTCAGCCGACGGAATATCCGGTCACGCGCGCGGATTGACTGGTCTGAGTGGTCTGGGCGAGGAGGAGGCGGCGCGGCGTTTGGCCGCGAGCCCACGCTCGCCCGGGCGGGGCACGAGCCGCTCTTACGCGAGCATCGTGCGGGCGAACGTGCTGACGGTCTTCAACGCGATACTCGCGGCGTTCGGCGCGGTGACGCTCCTCTTCGGGGATTGGCGCGACGCGCTGTTCCTCGGGGTGATCGTCGCGAACTCGGGCATCGGGATCACGCAGGAGGTTCGCGCGAAGCGCACGCTCGACCGGCTCGCGCTGCTTGTCGCGCCCCACGGGGAGGTCATGCGCGATGGGACCGCGAGAAGGGTTCCCGTAGGGGAGGTCGTTCAGGGGGACATCTTGCTGCTCTCCCCAGGCGAGCAGATCGTCGCGGACGGGCGCGTGCTCGGCGCGAGCGAGTTGCGCCTGGATGAGTCGATCCTCAGTGGCGAGTCCGAGCCGGCTCGCCGGGCGGTCGGCGAGGAGGTGCGCTCGGGGGCGTTCGTCGTGGAGGGTACGGGCGTCTGTGAGGTCACGGCGGTCGGCGCGGATAGCTTCGCGGAGCGTCTGACGGGCCAGGCGCGCTCCTTTCGCCATCCGCGCTCACCTTTGGAGCGTGCGATCAACCGACTCTTGTACGCGCTGGTTGCGCTCGTGGTCGGGCTTGGGGCGCTGCTCGGGTACTCCCTCTATCACCGCCACGTGCCCGTGCACACGGCGGTGGCGACCTCCGCGGCGGGCGTCGTGAGCTTGATCCCCGAGGGGCTCGTGGTGCTCGTGAGCCTCACCTATGCGGTCGCGGCCGTGCGGATGTCGCGGCGGGGAATACTGGCGCAGCAGCTCAACGCGATCGAGTCGCTCGCGTCCGTGGACACGATCTGTGTGGATAAGACCGGGACGCTCACGCAGGCGGCGCTGCGGGTCGTCGAGGTTCTGCCCACGACGAACATCTCCAAAGAGAGCTTGCGGGCGGCGCTCGGGGACCTCGCGGCGAGCGCCTCCGCACGCAACCTCACCCTGCGGGCGATTGCCGATGCCATTCCCGCGCAGCCCCGGACACCGTTTGCGGAGGTCCCGTTCTCGAGCCGGCGGCGCTGGAGCGCGGTCGCGCTGCGCAAGCAGGAGGTCTTGTATCTCGGTGCGCCGGAGTGCCTGCCGCTCGGCGAGCTTGCGGCGAGCGCGCGGGAGCGCCAGCACAGAGGGCGACGCGTGCTCGCTGTTGCCCGCGGCCGGGAGCCCCTACCGGCGCAGACGGGCGAGCTGCCGCCGGCGGACCTGGAACCGCTTGGTCTAGTTGCTCTCGCCGAGGATCTCCGTCCGGGAGTGGAGGAGACGATTGCGTTCCTGCGTCGCGAGGGGGTCGAGGTGAAGGTGCTCTCGGGCGACGCGCCGCAGACGGTCGCCGCGATCGCGCGCGACGTGGGAGTCTCGGTCGCGGGCGTGAGCGACGGCCAGGCGATCCCCGACGATCCCCTCGAGCTGCGGCGCTTCGCGGTGGAGGCGACGGTCGTGGGACGAATCTCCCCGGAGGGCAAGCAGGCATTCGTGCGGGCGCTCGCCGACGAGGGCCGCTACGTGGCGATGCTCGGCGATGGCGTCAACGACGTACCGGCGCTGAAGAGCGCGCGGCTGGCGATCGCACAGGGCGGCGGCACGCAGATGGCGCGCAGCGTCGCGGACCTCGTGCTTGTCACCGGCGACTTCGACGCCGTACCGGTCCTCGTAGCCGAGGGTCGCCAGGCGCTTCGCAACCTGCAGCGAGTCACGAAGCTCTATCTGACGAAGTCCGCGTTCGCGGCGTTCCTGATTCTCACGATCGGAGTGAGCTCCGAGGCGTATCCGCTGCTGCCGCGTCATTTGACGCTCGCGGCGAGCCTCACGATTGGGATCCCCACGTTCTTCCTCGCGCTCGCGCCGAGCAGCGGGCGCTGGCGCCCGGAGCATTTCGTGCGTCGCGTCGCGCGCTTCGCGGTGCCGGCAGGCGTGGTGCTCGGCACAGGGACCGTCTCGGGCTACCTGTTCGCGCTGCACGACCTCGACCTCTCGCTCACGCAGGCGCGCACGGTGGCCGTCACAACGCTGATCGCCGGAGGTCTCTACCTCGTGCTGGCCCTGGAGGCCGAAGGCTCCACGCGGCGCTCGACCCTTGTTGGCGCGATGTGCGCGGCGCTCGGCGGCGTGTATGTCGCGGTGCTGCTGGTCCCCTCGACGCGTCGCTTCTTCGAGCTGGCGCTCCCCGATACTGCGATGATCGCGACGGCGCTGCTCGCCGGCGCGGTGTCCATCGGCGCGCTGATCCTGTGCGGCTTCAGCGTGCGCGCGGGATCCGCGACTCACACCGAGGGCGCGACTTGACGCTCTCGGCGCTCACGGCGTGGCGCAGGCTCCTCGCCCACCGTGCGCGCGTCCTCGCCGTGATCGCCCTGCTCGCGCTCGTGGCCGGCGGACTGCTGCACATTGCGGGGAATGGCGATGCAGGCAACTCAGTGTGGCGGGCAGCCGTTGCACTGCTCGCAGCCGAGCTGGCTGTCGAGGTCGCCCGTACGACCGTCGTCGATCGTCACATGGGCGTGGACACGATCGCGCTGGTCGCGATGGTCGGGTCGCTGGCGCTCGGCGAAGAGCTGGCGGGGTTGATCGTGGGGATCATGTTCACGGGCGGCTCGACGCTCGAGGACATCGCCTCCACGAGGGCCCGCCGGGAGCTGACCGCGCTTTTGCAGCGCGCGCCGAGGGTCGCGCAGCGCCAGCGCGATGGGCACCTGGAAGAGGTGCCCGTCGAGGAGATCCTGGCGGAGGATGTCGTCGTGGTGCGCACGGGCGAGGTGATCCCGGTCGATGGGACGGTGCTCAGCAACGAGGCCGTCGTCGATACCAGCACGTTGAGCGGCGAGCCGCTGCCGGTCACCGTCGCGCAGGGTATGACGGTGTTGAGCGGGGCCGCGAACGCGGGTGGGCCGTTCGAGGTGCGGGCCGACCGACCGGCGGCCGAGAGCGCGTACGCGGCGCTTGTGCGCCTGGTCGAGCAGGCGCAGGCGCAGCGGGCTCCGTTCGTGAGGATGGCTGACCGCTATGCGGGATTCTTCCTGCCGGCGACCCTTCTGCTCGCCGGAGCCGCATGGGGGCTGAGCGGCGACTCGGTGCGGGCGCTGGCGGTCGTCGTGGTCGCGACGCCCTGCCCGTTGATCCTCGCCGCGCCGATCGCGCTCGTCTGCGGCGTCTCGCGGGCCGCCCGCGCGGGCGTGATCGTGAAGGGTGCTGGGGCGATCGAGACGCTCGGCGAGGCCCGCACGGTCATGTTCGACAAGACCGGCACGCTCACGGTCGGCACGCCGGAGGTGCGGGAGATCTTGACCCGCGAGCACCTGGACGCGGGCGAGCTGCTGCGCCTCGCCGCCTCGGTCGACCGGATGTCCGCCCATGTGCTCGGCGACGCGCTCGTTCACGCCGCCGCAGAGGCGGGGCTCACGCTTGACATGCCCGCGCGTGTACGGGAGGAGCCGGGGCAGGGTATAGAGGGCGCCCTCGACGGCCACAGCGTCGCCGTCGGGAGCCGGGCGTTCCTGCGCGCAGCGGGAGTGCCCGCCCAGGAGGTCGCCTCGGCCACCGCGATGAGCGGGCACGGCTCCGGTGAGGCACATGTGCTCGTCGGCCTCGACGGTCACCTCGGCGGTGTGATCGTGATGGCGGACGAGCTGCGCGCGGACGCCGAGCACATCGTCGAGCGGCTGCGCGGCGAGGGCGTCCGCCACGTGGCGATGGTCTCCGGCGACCGCCGCTCGGTCGCGGAGCGCATCGGTCGCGAGCTCGGCGTCGACCGCGTCTACGCCGAGTGCTCGCCGCAGGAGAAGCTCGAGATCGTGCGCAGCCTGCGCGCCGATCCCACGCTGTGCCCGGTCGTGATGGTCGGCGATGGCGTGAACGATGCACCCGCACTGGCGCTCGCGGACCTCGGCATCGCGATGGGAGTCGCCGGAGCGACCGTCTCCTCGGAGACCGCCGACGCGGTCATTACCGTGGACCGCGTCGATCGCGTCGCCGACGCGCTGCACATCGGCCGCCGCGCACTGCACATCGCGCGCCAGAGCGTGCTCGCGGGCATGGGCCTCAGTCTCGCCGCGATGGGCGCCGCGGCGCTTGGCTACCTGCCGCCGGTCGCAGGCGCGCTATTGCAGGAGGTCATCGACCTCACAGTAATCCTCAACGCCCTGCGTGCGCTCCGTGGCTGAGCTGCCCCTCGGTGCGGGGGCGCCGACCTACGCCGAATCGTGGGAGGCGCGATACGAGTCTCTGCGGACACGGCTGTCGGTCCCGCCTGGGGGCGTCCTATCGTGGGAGGCGCGATGGCCGTGAGCGCAGGCGATGCCGGGCGAGTCTTGCTCGTAGAGGACGAGGCGTCGATCGCCGACCCCTTCGCTCAGGCACTCGCGCGCAACGGGTTTCAGCCGGTGATCGCGCGCACGGCGGGCGACGCTCTGCGACTGGCCCGCGAGGGAGGCATCGACGTTGTGCTGCTCGATCTCTCGCTGCCCGACGGCGACGGCCGCGACGTGTGCCGCGAGCTGCGCCGCGTCTCGGACGTCCCGATCATCATGCTGACGGCGCGCGGCACCGTCACCGACCGCGTCGTCGGCCTGGAGCTCGGTGCCGATGACTACGTCGTCAAGCCCTTTGCGGTCGGCGAGGTCATCTCCCGGATCCGTGCCGTGCTGCGCCGCGCGCGCAGCTCCCCGCCCACCCCCGTGGTCATGATGGTGGGGGATCTGCGGCTCGATCTTGGGGCGCGTCGTGTGCTGCTCGGCGGCGTCGAGCTGGAGCTCACGCGCAAGGAGTTTGATCTGCTCGCCCGTCTCGTGCGCGATGCGGGGAACGTGATCTCCAGGGAGACGTTGATGTCGGAGGTGTGGGACGAGAACTGGTTCGGCTCCACCAAGACGCTTGACGTGCACATCGCGGGGCTGCGGCGCAAGCTCGGCGAGGAGCCGGCCTCGCCGCGCTACATCCAGACGGTGCGGGGTGTCGGCTTCCGGTTCGCCGCGGATGGGGAGCCGGGGCCGTAAAGCGGGCTGTGAGACTCAGGACCGGGCTGCTGGCGGCGCTTGCCTATGTGCTGCTGCTGGCGATCCTCGCGCTCGGCGTGCCGCTCGCGTCGAGTCTCAGCGCGCGCGTCAACGACGAGGTTCGCTCGCAGGCACAGGGGCAGGCCGACCTGGTCGCGGCCACCGCCGCGGACCTGCTCTCGGGGGCGCGTCGCAGCGAGCTCGTCGTCCTGACCCATACCGCCGAAGCGGCCGTGCACGGGCGGGTGCTGGTCGTGGACCGCTCCGGGATCGTGCTCGCCGACAGTGCCGGGCCGGCCCAGCTCGGCGCGAGCTACGCTGCGCGCCCGGAGATATCGAGCGCGCTTGCCGGCCACCAGGTGCAGGTGCAGCGCGCGAGTCGCACGCTGGGCGAGGAAATCCTGGCGACGGCTGTGCCGATCATCCGCAACGGGGCGCCGGTGGGGGCTGTGCGGGTGACCCAGAGTGTGGCCGCTGTTCATGCCGCGGTCCGGCGTGTTGAGCTCGGGCTGGCGCTGATCGGAGCGATCGTGCTCGCCCTCGGGCTTGTCGTGGGGGCTGTGATCGCGGGCCAGATCGCGCGGCCGCTGGGGCGCCTGGAGCGCGTCGCCAGACGCGTCGCCGGTGGCGATCTTAGCGCCCGCGCGAAGATCGAGGGCAGCCGCGAGCAGCGCTCGCTGGGGGAGTCTTTCAACGAGATGACCGACCGCGTGCAGCGTCTGCTCGACTCCCAGCGCGCGTTCGTGGCCGACGCCTCGCATCAGCTGCGCACCCCGCTGACCGGTCTGCGACTGCGGATCGAGGAGGCCCGGGCGATTGGCGTCAGTCAATCTGCCGCGGTCGAGCTGGATGCCGGCGCGGCCGAGGTGGACCGCCTCGCGCAGATCGTCGAGGAGCTGCTCGTGCTCAGCCGCGCCGGCGAGCGCGAGCTGCCCGGCGAGCGCCTGGAGCTGCGCGCAGTGATCGAGCGGGCGCTCGTGCGGTGGCGGGCCACCGCCGCCGAGCGCGAGATCGCACTCGAGAACGGCGGCCCGCACGGCGGAGCGGTGTGGTGCGCTGAGGCCGACGCCGACCGCGCGCTCGACGTGCTCGTCGAGAACGCCGTGCGCTACGCCCCTCGCGGATCGCGTGTGACGCTGGCGAGCATGCCGGGGCGCATCGAGGTTCGCGATCGCGGCCCCGGCCTGGCGGACGCGGATGGCGAGTCGATCTTCGAGCGCTTCCACCGCGGCAGCGCAGGGCGGGGCGGCCCATCAGGCAGCGGCCTTGGTCTCGCGATCGCGCGCGAGCTCGCACGCGAGTGGGGCGGCGATGTCACGCTGCGCAACCGCGACGGCGGCGGCGCCGTCGCAACGATCGTGCTGCCGGAGCGCCAACCGTGACGGCGCCTTGCCACGTCACTGCGCACGCCAACGCGACGGCGCCTTGCCAACGCTTAACCATTCGCGAGCTAGCCTGGTGTCAATGAGTCGTCAAGCCGCTTTGTGGGCGTTGGCCGCGCTGCTCGGCATTGCGTTAACCGCCGGTATCACCTGGGCCACCGGCCAGCTCACAAGTCAGCACATCGGCCTCTCCTCCGAACCGATCTCAGCCGGCAGCCGGCTGGCGCCGGCCGTCGCGACCAAGCCTACGAACACGCGATCGGAGACAGGAGGACGGACCACCACGACGGTGAGACGCTCCGCGCCTCCCGCGAGCGGCCCCACTACGACCGGCTCGGCCCCGCCGGCAAGTACCCCCTCGCCCGAAGGCTCGCTGCCCGTCACGCCGCGCGCGCCCGCGGCGCCCTCCGTTACGGCCACGCACACGCAGGCTTCGCCCACATCGGGCCCGTCCTCCGGCGAGGATGGGCGCGAGGGCCGGGGCCGCGAAGGCAGCAGCACGAGTGGCGGGAGCAGTGGTCAGCGCAGCGAAGGCGCCAGCCAAGGCAGCGGCAGAAGTGGCCAGAGCAACCAGGGCAGCGGTGAAGGCGGGGGTCGCGGCGGTGGCCGCGACGACTGAACGACGGCGACTCTTTGCCAAAGCTTTGCCCGCCGCTGGGCGGTGCCTTCACGAGCACCGGGCACAGTGTGTGTGTCCACCTCAAAGGAGCCACAGATGCCCAGCCGCGCCACCAACGCCAGGATCGCCGCGCTCGCCACCTCACTCGCGGCCGGTGTGCTCGCAGCCTTCGCGCTGCGCCCTTCGGTCTCCGGCACCGGCTCCGCCGCGCACGTGCAGCAGCAGGCGGCCGAGGTCCGCACGCAGGTCATCAGGCGTACCGTGCACATCGTCCGCCATGGACGGCCTCCCCGCGGTCGTGCTACTCACGGTGGGAGCGTTAGCGGACAGGCGGCGATCGTCACCATCGGGGGGACGAGCCATGCGCCGCGAACCGGTACGAGCGGCTCACACCCCGCAGCCGCGGGTGTCGCAACCGGCGTCTCAACACCCCGCACACGCACCAGTGGCGCGAGCACCGGCGCCGTGGGCACCGGTGCCACGCCAACCACGGGCTCAGCCGGGGCGCCGGTGCGAACTCGCACCAGCGGCACCCCCGCGGCCGGCACACCATCGAGAAGCGGCTCAAGTGCCCCCGTGCGCACGCGCACAAGCGGAGCTGCCACCTCCGGTGGCGGCTCCGGCGGTAGCGGCGCGGTACGCACGCGCACGAGCGGCGGCGACGGTGGGGGCGGTCACGATGACTGAGCCTCGCCCCGATCGGCGCGCGGCCGCGCGCGGTCTCCTGCGAACCCCGCTTTCGGTGATCGTTGCCGCGGCCGCGAGCTTTCTCGTTGTGCTGGCTCTGCTCACGGCGCGCGTGGTGAGCGGCGGCGACCCAGCATTGCGCACGAGCGCATCGAGCTCGGTGCTCGTCTCGCATCGCGGCCGCACGGTCCTACGCACGACCGCTAGCGGCAGGGTGCTCGGCGTCGCCGGGCAGGGGGCGGGCGTCGAAAGCGGCGGCGCTCAGCCGGCCACGGTCGTGACCCGCGCGAGTGGCGGCTTCGCCCCGGGAGGCGAGCGGGATGAGTGAGCAGGCGCTCGTCAATCCTCCCCGCCGCGCGCGCGGAGGCCCCGACCGCGTCACCGTCGCGCTGTTCTCGCTGGCGGCCTTCCTGCTCGTCCTCGCGCTGCTGGGGGCACAGCTGAGCCACGTGGGCTCCAATCGTGGCGCTGCGCGCAGGAGCATCCTGGTTCGCCGGATCTACAAGACGACCGTGATCGAACGTGTCCTGCCGGCAGGTGTCGGTGGGACGGGTGGCACCTCCGTGTCCCAGTCGGTCTCTGGTTCGATCTCTGGTTCGCTGCCGCCCACCGCGCTCGTCACGCGCACGTCATGAGCGAGACGCACGACATCACGTTTCACTCTATGGGCAGTGACGTACGCCTGCTGATCGGGCCGCCCCTGCTGCGCACCGCGTCCCCGCCGGCGCAGGCAGCGTGGCGCGAGCGAGCCTACATCGAGGACTTCGCGGCACGCCTCTCGCGCTTCCGATCGGACAGCGAGCTGAGCGCGCTGAACCGTGACCCCCGCACACGCGTCCCCGCCTCGCCGCTGCTGCGCACGGCAGTGCGCGCCGGGATCTGGGCCGCGCAGCGCAGCGAAGGGCTGGTCGACCCCACGCTCACCGGCGCGCTCGAGCGCGCCGGGTATGCGACCTCGCTCGACCGCGTCCCGCCGGCATCGCTCGAGCAGGCGCTCGCCGCGGCGCCCCCGCGCCGGCCCGCGCGCCCGCACCCCGAACAGCTCTGGCGGCGGATATCCGTCGACGATCCGAGCGCCGCCGTGCGACGAGCGGTGGGCGTCACGTTCGACACCGGCGGCACCGGCAAGGGGCTGTGCGCGGACGCAGTCGCGCACCGGCTCGCCGGCTACACGCGCTTCGTGGTCGACTGCGGCGGGGACCTCGCGATCGGCGGGGTCGGCGCGCAGCTGGAACCCTATGAGGTCGAGGTCGAGCACCCCCTCACCGGGGAGGCTGTCCGCACGCTGCGAATCGCCGCCGGCGGCGTCGCGACCTCCGGGTTGAACGTGCGTGTCTGGCGGGACTCGCGAGGGCGCTTCGCTCACCACCTCTTGGATCCCGCCAGCGGCCTGCCCGCGTGGACAGGGCTGGTCGGCGCGACAGCGCTCGCCCCGAGCGCCCTGGAGGCGGAGACGCTCTCCAAGATGGCCCTGCTGCTCGGGCCGCTAGGCGCTCGGCGTGTCCTTGCCGAGCACGGCGGGCTGATCGTCCACGACGATGGCGAGGTCGAGGGGATAGGCCCGCTGGATCGGCCACGCGGCGCGCTCCAGCTCGCGGGGCGGGCCGCGTGATGGCACCGCGCGACCCCTCGCCCTATCTCTGGTGGTTGGTCAGCCGTGCCTCGGGCATCGTCGCGCTCGGCCTCGTCACGATCGCGGTGCTGCTGGGGTTGACGATGTCTACGAAGTTGCTGCGCCGCCCCGGCGTGGGTCGCACCCTCGTGCTCCTGCACGAGCACGTCGCACTCGTAGGACTCACGGCGATCGCGGTGCACGGGCTTGCGCTGCTGGGTGACCCCTGGCTGCATCCCGGCCCGGGAGGCCTGATTATCCCCTTCGCGATGTCCTACCGGCCGCTGTTCACCGGCCTGGGAATCATCGCGGGATATCTCGCGGCGCTGCTCGGCCTGAGCTTCTACGCGCGGCGACGGATCGGCGTGAAGCTCTGGCGCCGGCTCCACCGCGCCACCCTCCTCGTATGGGTACTCGGTGTAATCCACACCCTCGGCGCGGGCAGCGACGCCGCCACGCAATGGCTGCGGGCGCTTGTGCTGCTTCCCGCGATCCCGATCGTCTACCTGACCGTGTTGCGCAGCCTGCAGGGCCGCACGCGCAAGGCAAGCAAGGCAAGCAAGGCAAACGCAGGCGGCGCAACGGCACCGCCGCGAAGAGTAAACGCGCTCGCGGAGGAGGCGACATGACCCGCCCCGACGCGGATGTGCTGATCGCCGGTGGCGGGCTCGCCGCACAGCGCTGCAGCGAGACACTGCGCCGTCTCGGATTCGACGGGCGGATCGTCGTTCTCTGCCAGGAGCCCCGCGCTCCGTATGACCGGCCCCCGCTCTCCAAGGCGGTTCTCACCGACGGACGCGAGCCGCCTGAGCTCGCCTTCAGGCCACCGACGTGGTACGCGGAGCACGATGTCGAGCTGCTGCTTGGCTTCGCTGCGGATGACCTCGACATCCCAGGGCGCAGAGTCAAGCTGCACAAGTGCGGTGGAGTGTCGCGCGGCGCCGACGGCAATGGCAGGTGCGACAGCACGCTGCGCTTCGGGCGGCTGGTGATCGCCACGGGCAGCCGGCCGCGCAGGCTGCCCGGGGTGACGCCCGGGGGTGGGGTTCACGAGCTGCGAACCCACACCGACGCGCTCGCGCTGCGCAGCGCCTTGCGCGAGGGCCAGGGCCGGCTCGCCGTCCTCGGCGCGGGGCTCGTCGGGATGGAGGTCGCCTCCTCGGCACGAGCCCTCGGCGTGGACGTGACGCTGATCGAGGCCGCCCCCACCCCGCTGGGCCGCGCGCTGCCGCCGGCGCTTGGCCGCTGGATAACCCGGCTGCACCGCAAACACGGGGTCGATGTACGGCTCGCAACGAGCGTCGAGCGTGTTGGCGTGCGCCGGCGCGTCGCGACACTCGAACTGAGCGATGGGAGCACCGTGAGGGCCGGCACGGTGCTCGTAGCGGCCGGCACGGCGCCCACGACCGAGTGGCTTTCCGCCAGCGGCCTCGGGCCCGGTCCGATCCCCACCGATCACGGCGGGCGCACCCGGCTCCCCGGGGTATACGCCGCAGGCGACGCGGCCTGCTTCCCAGACGCCCACCTCGGCGAGCGAGTGCCCACCCCGCACTGGGAGGCCGCCGTCAGGCAGGGCACGGCGGTGGCCCGCGCGATCGTCGGACTCGAGCCGCCCGAGCCGGCGCCGCCGATGTTCTGGAGTGACCAGCACGGCCGGCGCATCCAGCTCGTCGGCCACGCCCCACCTCAGTGTGAGATCGAGCTCGACGGCGATCCCGAGAGCGGTGAGCCGTTCACCGCGTGGATCAGGCACGGCGGACTGCCCGCAGCCGCGCTGCTCGTGAGCCGCCCAGATCTCCTCCCGCGCGCCCGCCGGTGGGTCGCGGGCGCTCATCCGAGCGCCAAGGAGGCGTCATGCGCCGCGTGAACCCGCAATGTCGGCGGGACAGCAACGAGGCACCACCACACCGAGAAACACCACGATCAGAATCGAGGCACATCAAATGACATACATGCCAGTGATCGACGAGTCGGCCTGCCTCGCACACGGCGATTGCGAAGAGCTCGCGCCCGACGTGTTCCGCGTCGAGGACGTGGCAACCGTCATCGGGGCCGCCCCCAGGGAGCAGCTCGTCTCGATCGCCGAAGCGTGCCCCGCCAGCGCGATCAGCGTGATCGACGCGGAGACCGGCGAGCGAATCTATCCATGACCGCACTTCGGTGAGGGCGCCTCTGGCGGTGGGGAACCTGCTGGAGAACGCGCGCAGGTGGAGCCCGGAGGGGGGCGCCTGGGGGATGAGCGGCAGCGGCGAGGACGCCGATGCTCAGTCCGCGAGCGGGTTGTTCCAGCGGATCTCGGTGAAGCGCGCGAAGTCGGTGTCGGCCGAGCAGACCTCGAGGCCGTGCTCGATCGCGAGCGCGGCGAGCTGGGCGTCGGTGACGAGGTTGCCCCGCGGTTGGTGGTGCTTGATCAGGTCGCCCAGCACCTGCGCGTGGCGCGGGGTCGGCGCCGGTGTCCAGACGAGGTCGTCGGCGAGCCAGCCTTCGACGTATGTCCAGGCTGCGATCGGCTCGAGCGGTCGCTCGTATATACGGGGGTTGGTCGCGATGCGCAGGAATGCCGCCAGCGACTGCCACGGGATGCCGACGCGGCGCTCTCCGTTCAGTTGGTCCGTCAGCCAATTGCGCGCCTTTACATGGAACGGGCTCTCCTCGCGTACCGCGAACACCAGCAGGTTCGCGTCTATGAGCATCAGCGGTAGTCGGGGCCTTCAGCCAGCTCGAGCGCCTCGGCGACGTTCGTGACGTCGATGTAAGCGCGGCCCAGGCTGTGCGTGCGCTGCACGAACTTTTTGCGCGGCTCCTTTTTGCGCACCATCCCCGCTCGCACCAGCTCGTTCAGCGCCTCGCTCACGCCGATCGAGCGCTCCCGTCGCATCCGCTCGAGCTCGGCGGTAACGTCATCGGCGAGGGTCACGGTCGTTCGCATGTGCTCAGTATAGCATCGTGATGCGATTGTAGGCGCATCGTGATGAGCCCACCACCGCGATGGCCGGCCCGCTACGTAGTATTCCGCACGAACTCACGGACGGGTACCGACGCGTGGACTTGTTGCTATCGTGTAACGTGTGGTTTGCAATGGAGGCTGCTTCGGTCATCGCGGGTCTGTGTGCATCGGGCATGGGAGGACTTCGGTTGCCCGGCGAAGAATCTCCGATGATCGCAACTTTCGCGCATCCGAAGGGTCACAGGTCGGGTATAGAACCCCGGCCAGCTATGGGAGGTAGATCGATCATGAGGTCCCACGTCCGTGTCTTGCTCGCCGCGCCTCTGATCGGCGCGATCCTGGCGCTTGTCGCCGTCTCAGCGCCCGCGGCCCAGGCTGCGCCGGAATTCGGCGTGGAAAAGTTCTCCGCGGCCAACTGCACGGCCACACACGAAGGATGTGCGGGGGAAGAGACAACATTGGGCCTTTTGAATACTGGACTCCCAAGGAAACCACCGTTGCCGAAGAAAAGATTCAGGGCTATACCCAGGCGGCCGGCCACCCTGCATGGGGGATAACGGACTTCAAGGTCAACACTGTCGGAGAACTTCCCAACGAGGTGCCGGTGGGCGTGACGGAAAAAAAGGTCGTCGCGCACGTCCGCACCGACGTCGGGCCCGGCGAGAGCACCAACCCCGAGGCCATGCCCCAGTGCAATATGAAAGAATTCGACGCCAGCGCGAAAGAAGAAGAAGCCGTTCCCGGCACAGGCTTCTACCCAAAACCAGAATGCGCAGAAGCCGGTCGAAAAGCACGGTCATCGGCGTCAACTACGTCACCGTCTACGCCGGCCCGGAAGGTGTCGCGCCGGGAGTGTCTGACCTCCCACTTGAAGGCACGGCCTACAACGTCGAGCAGCCGCAAGGAGTCGCATCGGTACTTCGGTGTGGCGCTCAAACTTCCGATACCGCTCACCGGGAAAAGCTCAAAAAGGCTTCTGAAGCGTCCGAACAACTGGGCCATGAAGGGAGTCGGAGGCTCGACATGGGGAACAAGAGGAGACCGCAGTACTACGCGCACACGCTCATCAACGGAAACGTGGAATGGGCCGGCAACTACCACGACTACTACGAAATCAAGATCTCGACCGCGCTCGCTCTGATCTCCTCTCGCTTGGTCTTAAAAGGCAACATCGGCAGCACTGAAAAAGGTGGATATATCACGCTCCCGAGCAACTGCCCGGGCCCGGGTCCCGCGACCACCAACACGGTGACGCTGACCTCCACCTAGGGCCAGCGGACGCCAAGGACTTACATCACGACCTCTGGGCGCCGAAGGCTGCAACGGCGAATCCCCCTTCCTGAAGGTTCCATTCGAACCGGCATTCAAGCTGACTCCGGAAACAACTCAGTCCGATCAGCCCGACGGCATCACAACCGAACTTACGGTCCCGCACGATCCCAGCCCGACCGGAATCGACACCTCGCAGCTCAGAACGGCCACCGTCACACTGCCCGAAGGCATGACGCTCAATCCCTCGGCCGCGGGTGAAGTCACGGAAGCCTGCACGCCCGCTCAGGCGCGGATCCACAGCTCGACCTTCGGGGTCTCCTGTCCGGCCGCGTCAAAGGTCGGCACGGACACGATCGAAGTCCCGACGCTTCCACCGGGGTCGCTGACCGGGAACCTGTATCTCGGTGGTCCCGAAGGCGGGGGTCCAATCACCGCACCTCCGTACACGATGTACCTCAACGCCGAATCGACAGCGGTACGGGGTGGACGTGCGCCTGCAGGGCTCGGTCACGCCCAACGAATCGACCGGCCAGCTGACCGCGACGTTCACGGAAAACCCGGAACAGCCGTTCAGCAACGCGATCCTCAAGTTCACCGGCGGCGCGCTCGCGCCGCTCGCCAACCCGCTCACGTGCGGCACGGCGACGACCGCCACCAGCCTCATTCCGTACATCGGCTCGTTCGCGACGGCCACGCCTTCCAGCGCCTTCGCCGTTGACAGCAACGGCTCCGGGGGATCGTGCGCCTCCCCGCTGCCGTTCGCGCTCAGCCAGAGCGTCGTCAACCAGCCCCCGGGCTACGCCGGCGCGAAGACCTCATACACACTCAACATCGGGCGCAGCGACGGCCAGCAGTACCTCTCGCAGATCAAGACCGTCCTGCCCGAGGGTCTCGTCGGCTTGCTGCCGACGGTGACACAGTGCCCCGAACCGCAGGCGTCCAAAGGCGAATGCTCGGGAACCAGCGAAATCGGCAAAGTCAACGTATCCGCGGGAGCAGGCTCGCGGCCGTACGGGTTCCACGGCAGCGTCTACCTGACCGGTCCCTACGGCGGCGCGCCGTTCGGGCTCTCGGTCGTGGTGCCCGCCGTCGCGGGGCCGTTCAACCTCGGCAACGTGATCACGCGCGGGACGCTCAACATCGAACCGTACACCGCGCGTGTCGTCGCGACGACCAACGTGCCGACGATCGTCAAGGGCATCCCCCTGCGGTTGAAGGGCATCAGCGTCGAAATCAACAAGCAGGGCTTCCTGCAGAACCCGACCAACTGCGGGGTGCTGGCGACCGAAACCACGCTCACCTCCACGCTCGGCGCGACGCAGTCCTTGTCGAGTCCGTTCCAGGTGAGCAACTGCGGTGCGCTTGCGTTCAAGCCGGCGGCCGGCGCGGCTACCGGGGCGAAGACATCGAAAGCCAACGGCGCCAGCCTGGAAACGACGATCAACGTGCCCGCGGGCGACGCGAACGTCAAATCGGTCGTCGTGCAGCTGCCCAAGCAGCTGCCCTCGCGCCTGACGACGCTGCAGAAAGCGTGCCCGGAAGCGACGTTCGCGGCCAACCCCTACAACTGCCCGTCCGGCTCGTTCGTGGGCGGCGTCAGGGCGAACAGTCCCACGCTCGCCGCGAAACTGAAAGGCCCGGCGATCCTCGTCTCCCACGGCGGGCGGGCGTTCCCCGACCTCGACCTGCTGCTGGAAGGCGAAGGCGTGCGGGTGATCCTCATCGGCAACACGAACATCAAGAACGGGATCACCACGACCACGTTCGCCTCGCCGCCGGACGTGCCGGTGACGAGCATCACGGTGAACCTGCCGACCGGATCGCACTCCGCGCTGACGGCCAACGGCAGCGTCTGCGCTGGCAAGCTCACGATGCCGACCACGATCGTCGCCCAGAACGGGACCACGTTCAAGCAGAACACGGCGATCAGGGCCACCAACTGCCCGGTGCGGATCGTCGGGCGCAAGGCGATCGGCAACACCGCCTACATCACCGTCCAGACCTACTCGGCCGGGCGGATCAGCGGCTCGGGCGGCTATCTGACGACCGTATACCGCCACCTCAACCAGGCCTATAAAACGGTCTCGCTGCACGTCCCGCTCTCGGGCGCGGGCCAGCGCCGGGGCCGCCCGCTGAGGGTCAAGGTGCGCGTCGGGTTCGTGCCCAAGAAGAAGGGCGCCCCGACCTCGATCGCCTACCAGACCGTCACGTTCTGGTAAGGACGCTCGACACGGCGATGCCGGGGGCCGCGCTCGCGGCTCTCGGCGTGCACCGAGCTCGGCCCACGTTCGTCAACACGGCCTTCGGGTAGAAGCGCTAGATTTCAGGTGTGGGCGGTATGGGTACGGATACCTTCGAGCAGCCCGCGGGCGCCGATCGGCTGCTGGCCGGCGTGCGGCGGCTGACGCTGCTGGCCGACGGCGCCGGCGACTGCCAGGGGATCTACTGGGGACTGGCCCGCGAGCTGCTGGCCGCGCCGGGGGCCGAGGAGGTGCACGTGCACCGTCTCGCCAAGCTCGCCGCTCAGGACGATCGCGTCGAGGTGTACCTGGCCGAAGGCGACGGGCGCCTCAGCTACCTGACGCCGCGCTCCGAGCGCCCGGCGGGCGTCAGCTGGGTGGCGAGCACAGGGCGCAGCTTCCTCGCCGCGGACGCCCGCGAGCTGGCCGCCTCGCTGCCGCGGCTGACGCAGACCGGCCAGGCCAGCTGCGCGCTGCTGGCGCCGCTCGCGGTCGCGGGCGAGGTGCAGGCGGTCGTCGTGCTCGTGCGCCGCACCAGCGCGGAGCCCTACACCGAGCGCTCGATCGAGATGGCGAGCACGCTCGTCGACCAGGCCTCGACCGCGCTCGCGCTGGTGCGCGCCCGCGCGGAGGCGGGGACCGACCCGGTGACAGGATGCATGAACCACCGCGCGATGCGCCGGCGCCTGCACGAGGAGATCGGCCGCGCGATGCGCACCGGCAGCCCGCTGTCGTGCCTGCTGCTGGACCTCGACAACTTCAAGCTCGTCAACGACCGCAACGGCCACCAGGCCGGCGACCAGGTCCTGCGCGAAGTCGGCCGGGCGCTCGTCGGCGAGTTCCGCTCCTTCGACCGCGTCGCCCGCTACGGCGGCGACGAGTTCGTGGCGATCCTGCCCAACGCCGGTTTGGAAAGCGCCGCCGCCGCCGCCGCCCGCGCGCTGGCACGGCTGCGGGCGCTGCCCTCGCGCGAGGCCAACCCCAGCATGGGCGCCTCGATCGGCGTCGCGCAGTGGCAGGCTCCGATGGGCACCGACGCCCTGCTGGGAGCCTGCGACGACGCCCTGCTGCGCTCCAAGCGCCAGGGCAAGGGCCGCGTCACCCGAGCGGGAACCCCCGCGCGTTGACGCCAGGAGGCCCGGCCGCGAAGCCCGCGGGCACGGTCTCGTATCTCACCTCGCTAGCTTATGGGTGGACTTCATCGATCGACCCGGGAGATGCACATGTCGGATGACAGCTTTGGCGCGCGCGACACCCTCGACGTCGGGGGACGCACATACGAGATCTTTCGTCTCGACGCGCTGCAGGAGCGCTATGACGTCGCGCGGCTGCCGTTCTCGTTGAAGATCCTGCTCGAGAACCTGCTGCGCACCGAGGGCAACGGCTCGGTCACGGCTGCCGACATAGAGGCGCTGGCCGGCTGGGACGCGAAGGCGCAGCCGAGCACCGAGATCGCGTTCACGCCCGCGCGCGTCTTGATGCAGGACTTCACCGGCGTGCCCGCCGTCGTGGACCTCGCCGCGATGCGCGACGCGATCGCGCAGATGGGCGGCGACGCCGCTCAGATCAACCCGCTCGTGCCGGCCGAGCTGGTGATCGATCACTCCGTTCAGGTCGACGCGTTCGGCACCCGCGACGCGTTCAGGGTCAACGCAGAGCGCGAGTTCGAGCGCAACCGGGAGCGCTACGCGCTCCTGCGCTGGGGCCAGGGCGCGTTCGAGCATTTCGCGGTCGTGCCCCCCGACACGGGGATCGTGCACCAGGTCAACCTCGAGTACCTCGCGCGCGTCGTCTTCCCGGGCTCCGGCGACTCCGCGCGGCGCGCGAGCCAGGGTGGCAGGTCGGGGCCGCCCCAGGCCTACCCCGACACGCTCGTGGGCACCGACTCGCACACGACGATGGTCAACGGGCTCGGCGTGCTCGGCTGGGGCGTCGGCGGGATCGAGGCCGAGGCCGCGATGCTCGGCCAGCCGCTGTCGATGCTGATCCCGCAGGTGCTCGGCTTCCGCCTGCACGGCCAGCTCCCCGAGGGCGCCACGGCGACCGACCTCGTGCTGACCGTCACCGAGATGCTGCGCGAGCGCGGCGTCGTGGGGATGTTCGTCGAGTTCTACGGCGCCGGTCTCGCCGGCCTGCCGATAGCGGACCGCGCGACGATCGGCAACATGTCGCCCGAGTTCGGATCGACCTGCGCGATCTTCCCGATCGACTCAGAGACGCTCGACTACCTGCGCCTGTCCGGGCGCCCCGACGAGCAGATCGAGCTCGTCGAGGCCTACGCCCGCGAGCAGGGCCTGTGGCACGACGAGCGCTCGCGGACACCCGCCTTCTCCGCTGAGATCGAGCTCGACCTGGCGGGCGTGCAGCCGAGCCTCGCCGGCCCCAAGCGCCCGCAGGACCGTGTCCCGCTCGCCCGCGCGCGCGAGTCCTTCCGCGAGGCGCTCTGCGGCTACGTCCAGGACTACGACGCCCGCGACGAGGCCTCGGCCGAGAGCTTTCCCTCCAGCGACCCACCCGCCGACGGCAACGACCGGCCGGTGGCCCACGACGGCGGTCCCAGCTACGCGGGCCAGGCGACCGTGGCCGCTCTCACGGGGGCGCCCGGACAGGCGCAGGGATCCCCGGCCGGGTCGGCGGCGGCCGCGGCGGGGGTGACGGCAGCGGCCTCGGCGGAGACCGGTGGCGCCCATGCCGGCAACACTGGAGCGGGTGCCACGGCGACCGCAGAGCGCAGCTCCTCCGGGGCCGGGAGCGCGGTCCCGGTGACTCTCGCCGACGGGACCGCGGTCGAGCTCGACCACGGGCACGTCGTGATCGCGGCGATCACGAGCTGCACGAACACCTCCAACCCGTCAGTCATGATCGGCGCGGGCATCCTCGCGCGCAACGCGCTCGCGCGGGGACTGAGCAGCAAGCCCTGGGTCAAGACCTCGCTCGCGCCCGGCTCGCGGGTGGTCAGCGCATATCTGGACCGGGCCGGGCTGACCGAGCCCCTGGAGGCGCTCGGGTTCAACCTCGTCGGCTATGGCTGCACCACCTGCATCGGCAACTCCGGCCCGCTGCCGGATGAGATCTCCACGGCGGTCAACGACGCGGACCTCGCGGTCGTGTCGGTGCTGTCGGGCAACCGCAACTTCGAGGGGCGCATCAACCCCGACGTGAAGATGAACTACCTCGCCTCGCCTCCCCTGTGCGTCGCCTACGCGCTCGCCGGCACCATGGACGCCGACATCGCCGGCGAGCCGCTGGGCCAGGACCAGAACGGCGAGGACGTCTACCTGCGCGACATCTGGCCCTCGGCGCGGGAGATCGCCGATACCGTCGGGGAGGCGGTGCGCGCGGACATGTTCCGCTCCAGCTACGCCGAGGTGTTCGCGGGCGACGAGCGCTGGAACGGCCTGGAGGTGCCGGGCGGCGAGCGCTTCGCCTGGGAGGCGCACTCGACGTACGTGCAGCTGCCTCCCTTCTTCCAGGACATGCCTGTGACGCCGGAGCCGGTCGCCGACGTGCGGGGCGCGCGCGTGCTGGCACTGCTCGGCGACAGCGTCACCACCGACCACATCTCGCCCGCGGGCGCGATCAAGCGCGACGGGCCCGCCGGCGCCTACCTGCAGGCGCAGGGGGTCGCGCCGCGGGACTTCAACACCTACGGCGCGCGCCGGGGCAACCACGAGGTGATGATGCGCGGGACGTTCGCCAACATCCGCCTGCGCAACCAGCTGGCTCCGGGTACCGAGGGCGGCGTGACCCGCTACCTCGGGGCGCCCGGGGGCGGCGCGGGGGATGGGCAGGGGGACGGCTCCGCCGCGGCCGAGCAGATGTCGATCTACGACGCCGCCATGCGCTACATGCGCGAGGGCATCGACCTCGTGGTGCTGGCGGGCAGGGAGTACGGCTCGGGCTCATCGCGCGACTGGGCCGCCAAGGGCACCAAGCTGCTCGGCGTGCGGGCCGTGATCGCGCAGAGCTTCGAGCGCATCCACCGCTCGAACCTCGTCGGCATGGGCGTGCTGCCGTTGCAGTTCCCCGAGGGACAGAGCGCGCAGTCGCTCGGTCTAACCGGCGAGGAGAGCTTCTCGATCGCCGGTCTCGCCGAGGCGATGGCGAGCGGTGGAGGACCGCCGCGTGAGGTGCGCGTGAGGGCTGAGCGCGACGCGGGCGCCCACGGTTCCGACCGCTCGATCGAGTTTGATGGGAGAGTGCGCATCGACACCCCGCGCGAGGCCGAGTACTTCCGCCACGGAGGTATCCTCCAGTACGTGCTCCGTGCCCTGCTCGCGTCACCCCCGCCCCCATCGGGACCGACCCGGGCGCAGGGGGGCGCATGACGACCGATCCAACGGACGGGGGCGCGACCGGCGGGGGCGTGAGCGACGGTGGCGTGAGCGACGGTGGCGCGAGCGGCGGTGGGGCGAGCGGCGGTGGGGCGAGCGAGGAGGCGGCCGTCCCGCGACTGCTGCTCGACCTGCTCGCCGCGCACGGACCCTCCGGCTACGAGACCGACCCCGCGTCCGTGTGGCTGGCGGCGGCGGGCGCGTTCGCGGCGGTGAGCACCGATGTGATGGGCACGCCACTTGCGCTGGTCTCGCCCAAGCACGGTTATGAGAGCTCGCCCAAGCGTCTGCTGGTGATGGGCCACATCGACGAGATCGGCCTGATCGTCACCCACATCGACGACGACGGCTACCTGTGGTTCGCGCCCGTCGGCGGCTGGGACGCCCAGATCCTGGTCGGGCAGCGCGTGGCGCTGGCCACGCGCGAGGGGCCGGTGAAGGGCGTCGTCGGCAAGAAGCCGATCCACCTGCTGCGCGAGGAGGACCGCAAGAAGGTCGCCGAGATCCGCGAGCTGCACATCGACATCGGCGCCGTCGATGGCGCCCAGGCGCGCGAGCGCGTGCGCATCGGCGACGTCGCCGTGATCGACGCCGACCCCGTGCGGCTGCTCGGGGGCCGGCTGGTCTCGCGCGCCCTGGACAATCGCATCGGCTCGTTTGTCGCGCTGGAGGCCGCGCGCCTGGTCGCGCAGGAGGGCGGGGCCGCGTGGGAGCTCGCGGCGGTCGCGGTCGCCCAGGAGGAGATCACGTTCGGCGGCTCGCGCACGAGCACGTTCTCGCTGGCGCCCGACGCGGCGATCGTGATCGACGTCACCCACGCCACCGACGCGCCTGGCATCGAGGTCAAGGAGCTGGGCGCTCACAAGCTCGGCTCCGGCCCTGTGCTCACGCGCGGCTCGACCATCCATCCGCGGCTGTTCGAGCTGCTGTACGACACCGCCACCGCGCAGGACATCCCCTTCACGGTGGAGGCCTCCGCGCGCGCCACCGGCACCGACGCCGACGCGGTCCACCTCACCCGCGCGGGGGTGCCCACCGCGCTGGTCTCGATCCCCCTGCGCTACATGCACTCCCCGGTCGAGCTGGTCCAGCTCGACGACGTCCATGCCGCCGCCCGCCTGATCGCCGCCGCCGCCCTGCTGCTCGACGGCGAGGAGTCGTTCACGCGTTGAGCCCCCGTTCTGGCTAGGCGCTGGCAGTCAGTTCGGTGAACTCCGCCGCCTCGTACGCCGTGCCGGGCGTGCCGCCCAGCGCCAGCAGGCGCAGCCCCTCAGGGCCGGAGTAGATCTTGCGCTTGGTGGCCGGCCCGACACGCACGAGGACATCGGGCGTGAGCGCGATGCGCTCGCCTTCGATGTCGATCTCGCCGGAGCCGCGCATGACCGAGTAGACCTCCTCCTGACCGTCGCCCTCGTGGTCGTGCTCGGGGTAGTCGGCGTAGTTGGGGGGCAGGTCCACCACCTGCATGCCAAATGACTCCACGCCCAGCTCGGCGCGGGCCTTCTTCAGGCCGCCGCCGAACGCGGCCTCCATCTCGTCGATCTGCTTCGTTGTGTAGTCGCTCATGTCGCGCATCCTACTCTCACCCGCGCACCAGGCGCTTGTATGTCAGCCGGTGGGGGCGGTCCGCCGCCGCGCCGAGGCGCTCGTGGCGGTGCTCCTCGTAGGCCTCGAAGTTGCCCTGAAACCACGTGACCTGGGAGTCCCCCTCGAAGGCCAGCACGTGCGTGGCCACGCGATCCAGGAACCAGCGGTCGTGGGAGATCACGATCGCGCAGCCGGGAAATTCCAGCAGGGCGGTCTCGAGCGCACGCAGAGTGTCCACGTCGAGGTCGTTGGTGGGCTCATCGAGCAGCAGCAGGTTGCCGCCGCTGCGCAGCAGCTTGGCGAGGTGCACGCGGTTGCGCTCGCCGCCGGAGAGCTTGCCGATGCGCGCCTGCTGGTCTGAGCCCTTGAAGTTGAAGCCGGCCGTGTACTGGCGCGAGTTGACCTCGCGCTCGCCCACCTTGATGTGGTCATAGCCTTCGGAGATCTCCTCCCACACGGTCTTCTCGGGGTTCAGCGAGTCGCGCGACTGGTCGACGTAGGCGAGCTTGACCGTGTCGCCGAGCTCGATCTCTCCGCTGTCGGGCGCCTCCTCGCCGGTGATCATCCGAAACAGCGTCGTCTTGCCGGCGCCGTTGGGGCCGATCACGCCGACGATCCCAGCGCGTGGCAGGTCGAATGACAGCGACTCGATCAGCAGCCGGTCGCCGAACCCCTTTGAGACGTCGGTCGCGGTCAGCACTTTGCCGCCGAGGCGCGGGCCGGGCGGGATGTGGATCTGGACCTCGTCGAGCTTGACGTTGCGCTCCTCGGAGATCAGCTCCTCATAGCGCGCCAGGCGCGCCTTGGACTTGGTGCGTTTGCCCTTGGGGTTGGTGCGGACCCATTCCAGCTCCGCCGCGATCGTGCGCTCGCGCCCCTTTTCCGAGCGCTCTTGGAGGGCCATGCGCGCCTGCTTCTGCTCCAGCCAGCTCGTGTAGTTGCCCTGATAGGGGATGCCCTTGCCGCGGTCGAGCTCGAGGATCCAGCCGGCGACGTTGTCGAGGAAGTAGCGGTCGTGGGTCACGGCGACGATCGCGCCCTTGTACTCGGACAGATGCTGCTCGAGCCACGCGACCGACTCCGCGTCGAGATGGTTGGTGGGCTCGTCCAGCAGCAGCAGATCCGGCGCGCGCAGCAGCAGGCGGCAGAGCGCCACACGCCGGCGCTCGCCTCCCGAGAGCGTGCTCACGTCGGCGTCCGGCGGCGGCAGGCGCAGCGCGTCCATCGCGTATTCGAGCTGGGTGTCGAGGTTCCACGCGTCGGCCGCTTCGATCTTGGCCTGGATCTCGCCGAACTCCTCGGCCGTCTCCTCGGAGTAGTTGGCCGCCAGCTCGTTGAAGCGATCGAGCAGCGCCTTGGTCTCGGCGACGCCGTCCTGCACGTTGCCCTTGACGTCCTTGCTCTCGTCGAGCTGCGGCTCCTGCTCGAGCATGCCCACGGTCGCGCCCGGGGCGAGCGCCGCCTCGCCGCGGTACTCCTCGTCAACCCCCGCCATGATTCGCAGCAGCGTCGACTTGCCCGCGCCGTTGTAGCCGAGCACGCCGATCTTCGCGCCGGGGTAGAACGCGAGCGTGACGTCGTCCAGCACCGTCTTGTCCGGGGGGTGCAGCTTGGACAGGCGGTGCATCGTGTAGATGTATTGCGAGGACATCCGCACGCAGGATAGGCGGTCCTCGGGGGCGCACCCGCTACGGGGCGTTGGGGTCGATGAGGGCTGGACTGGGGCGAGCTGGGCTGGACCGGGCTTGGATGGGACGAGGGATGGCGTTGGGGCTTCGCACCGCCCGCGCATAGCTGCTCTCATCGTCCCCACGCGTCCCACGCGCCCCTGTCCGGCCGCTAACGTTTGCTGGTCATGCCCACCACGGTTCTCGACGTCGAGCAGCATCTGCTCCTGCTGGAGCTGCAGGCGCCGTTCGACAAGCGCGACGTCCAGCTCGCGCGGCGGCGCATGGCCAAGCGCTGGCACCCGGACATCGCGCCGCAGGGCCGCCAGTTCGAGCACGAGCGCCATCTGAAGGCGATCAACGAGGCGGCCGACCAGCTCGAGCGCCTGGCCGAGGGCTCCCGCGGCGGGCGTGTCTCGCGCAACGCCGTGAAGGTGAGCGCCGCGGCCGCCCGTCGCGAGCGTGAGGAGGCGGGACGGCGCGCCTATGAGGCCGAACAGCGTGCTCGGGCGATGGCCAAGGATCGCGCCGAACACGACCCGTTCGGCAGCCGGGTGCCCGACCACTCCGTGGTGCACCGCTACGCGCGCTGCCTCACCTACCCCGAGTGGGGCGTGGGCACGGTCGCGGGGATCTACTTCTCCACCCGGGTGGGCGGGCCCGAATCCGAGGACGAGGAAGTGCAGCAGTGGGCCCGGGTGAAGTTCAGTCACGGCGTGCGGACGGTGCCGGCGGGGAGCATGAAATTCGTGGACTTCTCCACTCCCGATCCCGCGTCCGAGCGCGTGGAGCGCTTCCTGCTCGCCGCCCAGCGGGCGATGGCCGACGGCGAGTACCTGCTGGCCGCACAGCGCCTCATCTACGCCCGTGACGCCGAGCCCCGCAACGTGGCGGTGCTGCGGCTGATGACGCTCGCGTTCTGGAACGCCGGCCGGCTGGAGGAGGCGGCGCGGGCGGTGCGCGACTGGGCGCGCGTGGACGGCCGCCGGCCGGCGGCCCATCGCTTCGCGGCCCGCATCTACGAGGACATGGGCGCGATCGACCTCGCCGAGGAGGCCGCCGAGCGGGCCGCCGATCGCGGGCCTTCAGATGCGGGGGCGTGGGAGCGACTGGGCAGTCTGCGATTGCGGTTGCTCGATCGCGAGGGCTCACTGCAGGCGCTGGCGCGCGCATCCGAGCTTGGCGCCGGCGACGGCGACGGCGGCGAGGCTGTTCGCGAGCTGATCGCGCAGGCCCTGGCGCTGGAGCCGCGTCGCGCGGTGTCGGCTGCCTGAGGGTCAGTTGTGGGGGCGCATGCTTGAGAAAAAAGCTGATGGGGTCCTGGCGGCGCAGGCGCCGCCAGGCGGGTACGTGCATGCACGTACCCGAGACATGCCGCATGCGGCCCTGCTGCCCTCGCCGCATGCGGCGAGGGCCCCTCTACAAGATGTTCACCGCGCGCGAGACGATCAGCCCGATCGTGACGAGCGACACGATTGACTGCAGGCCCATCACGCTCTTGGCCATCGCGCTCAGCGGCATCGTGTCCGTCGGTGAGAACGCCGCCGCGTTCGTCAGCGCCACGTACAGGTAGTCGATGAAGTTGGGCCGCCAATCGCGGGGGTGGATGCGGTCGTCCGCCATCTGCGGGAACAGGAAGTCAGGCGGCCCGTCGTTCCCGGCCGCGCGCACGCCCGGTCCGCCGCGGTCGAGCTCCCAGTACCACAGGGCGAAGATGAGGAAGTTGGTCAGCCATATGAGCACGCCGGCGACGATCAGCGCGTGCGGGTTCGGGGTGCTGTGGCGCAGGAGATAGTGGGTAAGCGCGCTCAGGGAGAAGATGTTGGCGGCGCTCACGAACGCGGTCAGCCCGAGCGCGACCCGTCGCCTGCGCCTGTGCTCGTGTGCCAGCTGCCTGGGGGTCGCCACGAACATGCCGATCAGCAGCGCCGCCTCAAGCGCCGGTATCAGCCACGTGGGGCCGACCGTCAGCCGCTTGGGCAGCGCCAGCTGCAGCCCGATCGCCGCGAACACCGTCAGCTGTGCCGGCCACGGCGATTCGCCGGTTCCGGGCGGCGGGTAGGGACGACCGGTCTGGCCGGGCGCCGGGCCTGGCGTCCTGCCGGGGGGCGTCGCGGATCCTTCGGATCCTTCGGGGGGTGTGGGGGGCTGGCCGGGGGGCGTCGCGGGTCCTTCGGGGGGCGTGGGGGATTCCTGGGCCACGCCGTCACACCCTACGGCCCGGTTCGGACTTCACTGGGCGCGGTTCGGACCCCACGGCCCGGTTCGGACCCCACTGGACGCGACTCGGACCCCACGGCCTGGCTCGGCGGTACCCTGGATCTGATCGGCTATGGGAATCGAGAACCCCGTCCACCTCATCTTCCTGGCCGCGGTCGTCCTGCTCGTGCTCGGGCCGCGGCGGCTGCCCGAAGTCGCGCGCTCGCTGGGCAAAGGCATCCGCGAGCTCCGCGACGCGATGAGCGAGGAATCGGCCGGCGCCGCCCCGGCTCCAGTTCCGGCCACGACTCCAGTTGCGACCCCGGACCCGGTTCCCGCGCCCGCGGTGCACGCCGACACGGCTTCGCAGGTCGATCCGGCCTAGCCTGTACGTTCGGGCGATGCGCCTGATCGTCGCCCGCTGTGAGGTCTCCTACATCGGTCGCACCACCACGGTCCTGCCCGAGGCCGTGCGCCTGTTGATGCTCAAGGCCGACGGCACCTTCATGGTCTGGGCCGACGGCGGCAGCCCGAACGTCAGGCCGCTGAACTGGATGACTCCTCCGACCGTGCTGGAGGAGCGGCGCGGCCCCGGGAGCGGCGCCGGGGCGGGTGAGAATGATGATCTCGACGGCGACCGTGCGCGTGCGTGTGTGTGCGCGCGCGGCGGTGCGCTCGAGTATCTCGTCATCCGCAAGCAGCGCTCGGACGAGCGCCTGGAGATCGCCGTATCGGAGGTCCTCGCCGACATCGATCACCCGGTCGACGACATCGCCTCGTTGGAGAAGGAGGGCCTGGAGCGCGAACTGCAGGAGCTGCTCGCCGATGCGCCCCACTGGTGCGGAGAGGGCTTTCGCCTGGTGCGCCGCGAGTACCCGACCGACATCGGTCCCGTCGACCTGATGTGCCGCGACATCGAGGATGAGTGGGTCGCCGTGGAGATCAAGCGCATCGCCACGATGGACTCCGTTCGCCAGCTCACCCGCTACCTGGAGCGCATCCGCCTGGACCCCGCGATGGCCTCGTGCCGCGGCGTGCTCGTCGCCAAGTGGGTCAAGCCCCAGGCGCGCGTCCTGGCGGCCTCGCATGGCATCGACTGCGTGGAGGTCGACGTCGAGGTGCTGCGGGGGAACCGCGAGCCTGAGCTGACCCTGTTTGCGCCTTGAGGAGTGTCGTCCCGCGCGACGGGAGTCGGAGGAGATAGTCTGCGCCCGTGAGCGACGCCCCCGAGACCACATCCGGCGAGGAGTCCTCCGCGGTCACTACCGAGCGGCGCGACTCCACGCTCGTCATCACGATCGACCGCCCCGAGGTCCGCAACGCAGTCAACGCGGCCGTCGCCGCCGGCATCGCCGGGGCGCTGGACGAGCTCGACTCAGACGACTCCCTCTCGGTCGGCGTCCTCACCGGCGCCGGGGGCTTCTTCTGCGCGGGCATGGACCTCGGCGCGTTCGTCCGCGGCGAGTCCCCCTGGTTCGGCGACCGCGGCTTCGCGGGCATCGCCCAGCGCGCGTCGGTCAAGCCACTGATCGCCGCGATCGAGGGGTTCGCCGTCGCCGGCGGCCTGGAGGTCGCGCTCGCCTGTGATCTGATCGTCGCGGCGCGCGGCGCCAAGCTCGGCATCCCCGAGGCGAAGCGCTCGCTCGTCGCCGCCGGCGGCGCCCTGTTGCGCCTGCCGCGGCGCATGCCCTACCACATCGTCA
Source organism: uncultured Solirubrobacterales bacterium (assembly GCA_963808385.1). Taxonomy (GTDB): domain Bacteria; phylum Actinomycetota; class Thermoleophilia; order Solirubrobacterales; family Solirubrobacteraceae; genus Palsa-744. The sequence goes on from CAWEFQ010000018.1 coordinate 102,210, forward strand.
TGGAGCTGGCCCTCACCGGCGATCCGCTGCCCGCCGAGCGCTTTCACGAGCTCGGGGTGGTCAACCGCCTCGCCGAGCCCGGCTCTGCCGTCGAGGTCGCGCTGGAGCTGGCATCTGCCATCTCCCGCAACGGGCCGCTCGCCGTTGCCGCCTCCAAGCTCATCCTGCAGGAGCAGTTCGACTGGTCCAGTTCTGAGATGTTCGAGCGCCAGGGCGCGATCTCCGGGCCGGTGTTGACGTCTGAGGACGCCAAAGAGGGCGCCGCGGCTTTCAAGGACAAGCGCGACCCGATCTGGCGGGGGCGCTAGTACCCGCGTTTCTTGCGCTTACGCTGGGCCATGATCTGGCGCAACCGCCGCCACAGCGCCGCCATCAGCGCTGCCCCGGAGTCTTGCGCGGATACTGCGATATCGGCACGCCCGGGTCGATCGCGGTCGTCACGATCCTGCTCTGTTCGGCGATGTGCGCGGCCGGGTATCCCTCGCCCGGGCTGGCGCGCTCGGGCCGGCCGATGTAGCCGAAGCCCATCTCGTCGGGCATGATCTGCATCAGCCTGGGGAACATGTGCTCGCGCGCGCCCATGTTGCGCGGCTCCTCCTGCACCCACACCACCTCGTGCAGCTGCGGGTAACGCTCGATCAGTCCCAAGATCTCGTTTTCCGGGAACGGGTACAGCAGCTCCACGCGCCCCACAGCCAGCCCGTCGTGCTCGGGCCGGTCGGGGTGGCCGACGAGGTCGTAGTAGATCTTGCCCGTGCACAGCACCAGCCGCGTGACGAGCTCGTCCTTGACCCCCGGCTCGGCGAGCACCGGCTCAAACCGCGTGTTCTCCGCCATGTCGGCGATCAAGCTGGTCGCCTGCGGCAGGCGCAGCAGCGACTTCGGGGTCATCACGATCAGCGGCCGCTGCTTGGCGATACGCGCCTGGCGGCGCAGCAGGTGGAAGTACTGCGCCGGCGTCGTCGGGCTCGCCACGCGGATGTTCCCCTCGGCTGCCAGCGCAAGGAATCGCTCCAGCCGCGCCGAGGAGTGCTCCGGTCCCGAGCCCTCGTACCCGTGCGGCAGCAGCAACGTCAGCCGCGAGGTCTGCCCCCACTTGGCCAGGCCCGAGACGATGAACTGGTCGACGATCACCTGTGCGGCGTTGACGAAGTCCCCGAACTGCCCCTCCCACAGTACGAGCGTCTCCGGCGCCTCTTGGCTGTAGCCGTACTCGAAGCCCATGCACGCAAGCTCTGAGAGCGGGCTGTTGTGCAGCTCCAGCGGCGCCAGCGCCTCCGGCAGGCTCTGGATCGGGCACACCGTCTGCCCGGTCTTCGCGTCGTGCAGCACCAGGTGGCGCTGGCTGAACGTCCCGCGCTCGGTGTCCTGTCCGGTGAGGCGGATCGGCGTGCCCTCCGTCAGCAGCGAGGCGAACGCCAGCGCCTCGGCGTGCGCCCAGTCGACCGCCGGGCGCGACTGTGGCTGTGCCTGTGAGGTCCCGCCGACTCCGTCGGTCGCGGTGGCCCGGCTCGACTCGCGCTGCTCGCCCGCGGGGGAGGACGCGTCCCGGTCGCCGAGCGCCTCGCGGCGGCGCTCGAGCTGGCGGACGAGCTTCGGGTGCACCGTGAACGCGTCCGGTGTTCGCAGCAGCTCCTCGCCCAGCCTGCGCAGCCGGTCTGCGGCCACCGCGGTTTCGACGTCGGGGCTCGGCGAGCGGTCCAGCTGATACTCGCCCGTGCCTTCCTCCCCGCCGTGCTCGGCCGCTGACTTGATCTTGGCCTTCAACCTCTGGTGCAGGAGCGTCAGGTTGTCCCACACGCTCTGCCCGAGCTTGTCGACCTCCTCCTTGCTCACCACCCCGCCGGCGATCAGCCGCTCCGCCCACAGCTCGGACACGCGCTTCTTGCTCTTGATCTTCGCGTACATCTCCGGCTGGGTGTATGCGGGCTCGTCGGACTCGTTGTGCCCGAACCGCCGGTACCCGATCAGGTCGATCAGCACGTCGTGCCCGAACTCCTTACGGAAGGCGAACGCAAGGCGCACGGCGCTCATACAGGCGGGCACATCGTCGGCGTTGACGTGGATGATCGGCACGTCGAACCCCTTCGCCAGGTCCGACGCCCACTGCGTCGAGCGCGCGTCGTCGGGATCGGTCGTGAACCCCACCTGGTTGTTCATGATCAGGTGCACCGTGCCCCCGACCTTGTAGCCGTCGAGCGCCTGCAGGTTCAGCGTCTCCGCGACCACGCCCTGAGCCGGGAACGCGGCGTCGCCGTGGATCGCGATCGACACCGCCGCGTTGGTGTCCTGCTGGGCGTGCGGGCCCTGGCGGGTCGTCTGCGCCGCGCGTGTGGCCCCCTCGACGACGGCGGACACGTACTCGAGATGGCTCGGATTTGACTCCAGGTTGACCATGATCTCGCCGCCGTCGGGCAGCTTGTACGTGCCCGCGGTGCCGTGGTGGTACTTGACGTCGCCCGTCCCTCCCTGGGGGATCGTCGTCACCGCCTCGAGCGTCGAGGCGCCCTCGAACTCGGCGAAGATCGTGTCGTAGGAGCGGCCGAGATTGTGCGCGAGCACGTTCAGCCGCCCGCGGTGGGCCATGCCGATCACGACCTCTTTGCCGCCGTGCGCCGCAGAGAGCTGGATCAGCTCGTCGAGCATCGGCACGGTCATGTCCAGGCCCTCGATCGAGAACTGATGCTGACCCAGATATGCCTTGTGCATGAACCGCTCCAGCGCGTCCACCTCGATCAGCCGCTTGAGCAGCGTCTGCTGCTCGTCGCTGCTCAGCGGCCGGCGGAACTCACCCGACTCGATGCGCTCGCGCAGCCACACCCTCTGGCGATGCGAGGCGATGTGCTCGATCTCGTAGGTGATCGTCCCGCAGTAGGTCTCGCGCAGGTGCCCCAGCGCGTCCGCGAGCGTCGCCCCCGGCACGTACATGTGCAGGATCTTCGCCGGTATCTGCGCGGCGATCGCCGGCGTCAGCCCGACCGACTTGGGGTCCAGGCCCGGTTCGCCCTCGGGCTCTGAGCCGAGCGGGTCCAGTCTCGCGGCGAGATGCCCGTGGCTGCGGAACCGCGTCACGAGCGTGCTCGCCGCCTGCACCGCTTCGAGCAGCTCCTCGCTCGGCTGTGCGCCCGCCTGTGTCGCCGGCGTCTGGATCGCCGTCTCGGTTGCGGCCCCGGCCGCGGCCGGGGCCGGGGCGGGTGGTGCCGGTGCCGGTCCGAGCGCCGCGCCCAGCGCCGCGAACGCGTCCTCGTAGAAGGAGTGCTCGCCGTGCAGGTATCCCTCGATCTCGGCCAGAAACCTTCCCGACTCAGCCCCCTGGATGATCCGGTGGTCATACGTCGAGGTCATCGTCATGACCTTCTCCGCGCCGATCGTCTCGCCGATGCCCGCCAGGCCCGGCGGATAGGAGATCGAGCCGGTCGCCACGATCGTGCCCTGTCCGACCATCAGCCTCGGCACCGAGGCTATGGTTCCGATCCCGCCGGGGTTGGTGAGCGTGATGTTCGCGCCCTGCAGGTCGTCCGCGGTCAGCGTGTTCGTGCGCGCCTTCTCCACGAGCGCGTCATATGCGGCCACGAACTCGTCGAACTTCATCGCGCTCGCGCCTGAGATCACGGGCACCATCAGCGTCCGGGAGCCGTCCTTCTTGGCGACGTCCACCGCCAGCCCGAGGTTTACCTGACCGTCGTCGATGCGGTTGGGCTTGCCCTCGATCTCGGCGTAATGGTGTGCCATCACCGGCATGCCCTCGCCCGCGGCACGCGCGATCGCGTAGGCGATCAGGTGGGTGAACGACACCCGCTTACCAGCCGCCTTCAGCTCGCGCCTGCGCGCCTCGAGCACGGTCACGGTCAGCGTTCTGAAGCTCGTGGCGGTCGGGATCGAGCGCGACTGCTCCATGTATCTCGCCAGCGCCGCGCCGCCGCCCCTCAGCTGCTGGGCGCCCGCCGGCCTCTCGGCCACCTCCGCACTCGCCGAGCCGTTGCCGGCCGCCGCAGTGCCGCTCGCCGCGCCGAGCACATCGGACTTGACTATGCGCCCGCCCGGCCCGCTGCCGGAGACGTCGGCGAGGCTCACTCCCTCCGCGGCCGCCGCGCGCGCCGCCACCGGGGACACCTTTGCTCCGTCGGGGACTCCTGGTCCGTCAGCCGGTGGCTCGCCGGCCGCTGAGCCGCTCGCCAGCGCCGTTGCCGTTGCGCTGCCGACGCCATTGCCCGAGGACTCCCGCTCGGCGTCTGCGGCGCCGTTGCCGGTGGGCTGTCCCTCGGAGGCGGGGGCCGCGCCGTCGCCGTCGCCGAGGGCGATGCGCGCGATCACCTGCCCGACGGTGACCGTGTCTCCCTCCTGCACGAGGATCTCGCTCACCGTCCCGCTCGCCGGCGAGGGCAGCTCGACGTCGACCTTGTCGGTGGAGATCTCGACAATGGTGTCGTTGACTCCGATCCGATCGCCGACCTGAGCGTGCCATTCGAGGATCGTCCCCTCGGTGACCGACTCGCCCGCGGCAGGGGTCACGACATCGATTGTCTGCTGAGCCGTGGTGCCCGTCGCCATGTCGCCTTTACTCTAGCGCGGCTCGCCGCCGGACCTCACCGACGGGGCGTGAGTGTTCTCACACCAGTTGTCAGTCAAGGCAGGGGATGAAGACCGCTCCACAGCTCATCCCCCACCAACCGCCGGTGGATCATCGTCCCTCAACTTGACCGCAGCTTGGTATCACGCGCTCTTCACGGTCTCTGCCGTGGCGTCGCCCGCCTGGCGGCCCCGCTGCTCGCGCACGAACTCGTAGCTGCCGAAGAACGGCCCGACTCCGCCCAGCACCGCGACCGCCACGGCCAGCCTCAGCGACACGATCCGCAGGCGCGCGCACACGATGCACGTCAGCGACATTCCGATCCACAGCAGCCCGTGCGACATCCCGAGCACGAACGTCAGCGGCTCGGGCTTGCTCACCACGAACGCGCACACCAGCAGCGCCGTGTAGATGCACGAGTGGGTGAACGACACCCACTTCAGGCGCCCGAACGTCAGCGGCTCGACACCGGGCCGCGGTTTCGCGGCCGCGCCCGGGGATGCGTTCGCGTTCGGCGTGGGAGGTGACGATGACGACGGCGGTGACGGCGGCGGCGTGCCGGCTTGGGAGACCATGCCCGCCTCGAGCACGGCCCCCGCGATTGGCTCCCGCTGGCTCACTGCGCCGTCAGCCAGTGCGCCATCAGGCGCAGCGGGGCCTCCGCCTCGTCCGGCCACCGATCGATCTCGCGCGGCCACCAGGCGAACTCGTCGTGCTCGTGGTCGGGCGTCACCTCGGTGTCGGCGCCCTCCGCGAGCCACGCCTGCCCGACGAACATCACCATCCGGTGGGGTAGCTGCACGAGCGCCTCGCCGCGTACCCGCTCGGGCGTGACCGACCACTCCTCGGTGAGCTCGCGTACGAGCGTGTCGGCCGGATTCTCGTCGAGGTCGACCGCTCCACCCGCGCCCAGCGCCCAGCGCCCCGCCCACGAGGCGACCCATCCCGCTCGCCGGCCGGCCAGCCAGCGCCCGTCGGCCGAGCGCGTGACGCACAGCGCCGCCACGCTCTGGGAGGCATCGCCGGGGATCAGCCTCAGCGCCCAGCGCTGGGGCTGCAGCTCCAGCGCCAGCCCGTCGTGCGGGTCCTGCGTGTAGTCGACCAGCCGCGCCGCAACACCGTCGTGGCTCGGCGATCCCCGCTCGCGCAGCGCGTCGATCGCGGCGTCGGCCGCCGCGCTGTCCTCGCGCGAGGGCTGGTAGTGCTCTGATCGCCAGCTGGCCTTGACCTGCTCCAGCGGCCACGGCCCGCGCGCGAGGATCTGCGGCTGCTCGCTCGCCGTCGCCGGTGGCTGCGCCGGCTGTGGTTGTGGAGCGGGTTGCGATTGTGCTGCCATTTCAGCTACAGGCTAGTGGGCATAGACTCGGCCCGGTGAACATCCGTCGGCGCAAGCACTGGGGCTGGGGGTACGAGGACCAGCAGCCCACCCTCGCGCAGGTGCGCGAGAGTGCCGCCGGGCTCGCCGCGCATCTGCGTCCCGCGCTGGGCGACATCGTGCTCGGGGAGGCTCAGGCGCCGGTCCCGCTGGAGGCGGTCGAGCTGGCGCCGCCGCGCGTGGCCGCGCCCGCGCACCTGGCGGATATCTGCGCGAGCGATGTGCACGCGCGCGCGACGCACGCCCTCGGCAAGTCCTACACAGACGTTGTGCACGGTTTCCGCGGGCAGTTTGCCCATCCACCGGACCTCGTCGCGCGGCCCCGCTGTGAGACGGACGTCGAGCGCCTGCTGGAGTGGTGCGCGGCCGAGCGTGTCGCCGCGATCCCCTATGGCGGGGGCACCTCGGTCGTCGGCGGCGTCACCCCCGACATCGCCGGCTGCGGCTCGTGCAACGGCGCGATCTCGATCGACCTGGGGGCGCTGGATCGGGTGCTCGAGGTCGATCCCGTCTCGCGCGCGGCGCTCATCCAGGCGGGCGCCTGCGGGCCCCGGCTGGAGAGCCAGCTGGCCGAGCACAACCTCACGTTGCGCCACTTCCCGCAGTCGTTCGAGCTCGCCACGCTCGGGGGCTGGATCGCCACGCGCGCGGCCGGGCACTTCGCGACCGTGCTGACCCACATCGAGGACTTCGTCGAGTCCACTCGCGCGATCACGCCCTCCGGAGTGTGGGAGTCCCGGCGGCTGCCGGGCTCGGGAGCCGGGGTCAGCCCCGATCGGATGCTGGGCGGATCGGAGGGCGTGCTGGGCGTAATCACCCAGGCGTGGGTCCGCGTCCAGCCGCGACCGGCGCACCGCGCCTCGGCGGGGGTTCGCTTCGAGCGGTTTCTCGACGGCGCCGAGTGTGTGCGCTCACTCAGCCAGTCGGGCCTTGACCCGGCCAACTGCCGCCTGATCGACGCGGGCGAGGCGCGCATGACGATGGCGGGCGACGGGTCCGCCGCGCTGCTCGTGCTCGGCTTCGAGTCCTCCGATCACTCCGTGCAGGAGGCGATGTCCCGGGCGCTTGCGATCTGCGCCGAGCACGGGGGCGCCATGCCCGAGGGCCGCACTCGGTCCGGTGGGGACGCCGCGAGCTCCTGGCGCGGCGCGTTTCTCGGCGCTCCCTACCTGCGCGATGTGCTCGTCGCGATGGGTGTGCTGTCAGAGACGTTCGAGACGGCGATCACCTGGGAGCGCTTTCCCGCTCTGCACGACCGCGTCACGGCGGCCGTGCATGAGGCGATCGAGTCCGTGGCGGCGCCCGCGGCTCGCGGCGCGGGAACGGTCAGCTGCCGGTTCACCCATGTCTATCCGGATGGGCCGGCGCCGTACTTCACCGTGATCGCGCCGGCCCGTCGCGGCGAGGAGGCGCAGCAGTGGGCGGCGATCAAGCGCGCCGCCTCCGACGCCGTGCTTGCGTGCGGGGGCACGATCACCCATCATCACGCCGTCGGGCGCGATCACCGGCCCTGGTATGACCGCCAGCGCCCGGATCCGTTCGCGCTGGCGTTGGGCGCCGGGAAGGCGGCGGTCGATCCGCGCGGGATAATGAACCCGGGCGTGCTGATCGATCCACTGACATGACCCCCGCCGTGCACGATACCGATGGGCCGGCTGGCGGCAGGCGCGCCGGCATGACAGTGGCGGTGCTCGGCCCCGGTGGCGTGGGTGGGCTGGTCGCCGGCTTGCTCGCTGCGGGCGGCGTCGACGTGGTCGTCGTTGCGCGGGAGTCCACCGCGCAGACGATCGCCGAGGGGGGGCTGGCGGTGCATAGCGTTATGTTTGGCGACATTCACGCGCGCGTGCGTGCGCGCGCGCAATTGCAAGAAAAAGAAAAAGTAGACGTCCTGATCGTCGCCACCAAGGCCGCCGGCCTCGACGCGGCGCTGCGGCGCATCGAGACCGAGCCGGGTCTCGTGCTGCCGCTGCTCAACGGGCTCGATCACCTCGCCGTGCTGCGCGAGCGGTTCGACCCGGACACGGTGCTCGCGGGCACGATCCGTGTCGAGTCGGATCGTCCCGAGCCCGGCGTCATCGTTCACACGAGCCCGTTCGTGCTGATCGACATGGCCACGCACAGCCCGTCCATGCTCGCGGGCATGCAGGCTCTGGCCCAGATCCTCAAAGACGCCGGGATACCCGTCAGGGTGGTTCTGCCGGTGTCCGAGCGCTCCGAGGCGCAGGTGATGTGGTCCAAGCTCGTGCGCCTCAATGCGCTGGCGTGTACGACCAGCGCCTACGACAAGCTCCTGGGCGAGATCCGCTCCACGCCTGAGCTGCGCGCCGACCTGGTGGCGAGCATCGAGGAGGCCTGCGCGGTCGGGCAGGCCGAGGGCGCTGGCGACGTCGATCCGCAGACCGCGCTGGCCGAGCTGGAGCTCGCGCACGACACGCTCGGCAGCTCGATGGCCCGCGACATCGCCGCCGGGCGCCCCCCCGAGCTGGACGCCATCCCCGGGGCGATCCTGCGCGCGGGTGCGCGCCACCAGCTGCGGTGTCCGACGATCGAACGGCTCGTCGTCACGATCGCCGAGCGCGCCGGGGTGCCCGTGCCGCCGGTCATCGTCGGCTGAGGAGTCCGGGCCGCGCGCCGGGCGAGTCGCTCGCCGCCGGACTGCGGCGCCGTCAGAGCTCGCGCTGCGCTACCCCCGGCGCGACCGCCGGGACCGACCGGGTGGCGATCGCCTCGACCACTTCCTCCTCGGACTCGCGCTCACCCTCGTCGTGCTCGCCGTCGCACAGCACCCTGAAGTTGCCGCTGGTCTTGCCGTCGGCGTGGATCGTGATCCCGGGCAGGACGGTCTCGCCCTCCTCGAACCCGAGCCGCTCCATGTCGAAATGAGCCAGCCCGATGCCGTGGGCGGTGTGCGTCGGGTTCTCGCGGTCGTGCGCGGCCACCGCCTGGGCAAAGCGCTCAAGGTTCTTGGCGATCTTGCTCGTGTCCGCCATGGCTCGCGTTCAGGGTACATTGAAGCGATGGCGGACAGCCGGGACAGCCGGTCAGGGGACGCTTCGCACACCACTGCTGCGAGGGGTGAGGATGGCTCGCTCGCGGCCGCGCCCGCGGGCGTTCCCGCCCAAGCCGGCGCCGCGGTCGATGGCCATGCGGCTGACGGCGCGGGCAATGCTCACGCGGTCATCAGGACGGTCGCGCTGACGAAGGTCTATGCGGGCACCGACTTCGCGGCGGTCAACAGTCTCGATCTGACGGTGCAGGCGGGGGAGATATTCGGGCTGCTCGGCCCCAACGGCGCCGGCAAGACGACCACCGCGGGGATGCTGACCACGCGCGTGATCCCCACGTCGGGGTCCGCCCATGTCGGGGCGATCGACGTCGTCGGCGAGCCGGCACTGACCAAGCAGCTGATCGGGATCGTCTCCCAGACGAACACGCTCGATCGGCAGCTGACCGTGTGGGAGAACCTCTACTTTCACGGGCGCCTGTTCGGCATCGGCGCCACCGAGTCGCGTCGCATCTCCGATGAGCTGCTCGAGCAGTTCCAGCTCACCAGGTGGGCGAAGGCGTCGGTGTATGCGCTCTCGGGCGGGATGGCCCAGCGGCTGATGGTTGCGCGCGCGATCTTCCACCGCCCGGCGGTGCTGTTCCTCGACGAGCCCACGGCCGGTCTCGATCCGCAGAGCCGGCTCGCGCTGTGGGAGATCCTCGGCGAGCTCAATCGCGAGGGCCAGACGATCCTGCTGACCACCCACTACATGGAGGAGGCCGACCAGCTGTGCGACCGGGTCGCGATCATGGATCACGGCCGCATCCTCGCGCTCGACACGCCGCATGAGCTGAAGCGCTCGGTGGGTGCCGACACGATCGTCACGGTCAAGGCGCCCGGGGACAAGCGGGCGCTGGCCGAGACGCTGGAGCGCGAGATCACCGAGGTCACGCGCACGCGAGTGCTCGACGGGAGTGGCGAGGGCGGCGAGGACGGCGGTGTGGAGCTGCACGTCAAGGGCGCCGAGCGGCTGGTGCCGCGCGTGGTGAGCGCCGCCGAGCAGGGCGGGTTTGACGTCGTCGACCTGTCCGTGTCAGAGCCGAGCCTGGAGACCGTGTTCATCAACCTGACCGGCAAGGAGCTGCGCGACTGATGGCCTCCGTCACGACGAGCCCCGACACGGCGCGCGGCGCATCGCCGCGGCCGCACATCGGGATCGAGCCCACCCGCTCGGCCATGGCGGCGAGCCGCACGGCGCTGTGGGCGCTGATCCTGCGCGACCTGGTCGTGCTGCGCAAGCACCTCGGCGAGTTCGTCGTGCGCACGATCGTCCAGCCGTTCCTGCTCGTGTTCGTGTTCCTGTACGTGTTCCCGTCGATCGGCCAGGGCGTGGGCGGCGCGGGCGGCAAGGTGGCCGAGTCGCACTTCGCGACCGTGCTCGTACCGGGCGTGGTGGCGATCTCGATCATGTTTCAGGGCATCCAGGCGGTCGCCCTGCAGCTGTCCACCGAGTTCGGCTACACGCGCGAGATCGAGGACCGCGTGCAGGCGCCCTGCCCGATCTGGCTGGTGGCCTTCTCGAAGGTGCTCTCTGGTGCCGTGCAGGGCCTGCTGGCCGCGCTGATCGTGTTCCCGATCGCGGCCGTCATCCACGCCCCCGGCGTGCACGCGCACCTGTCGGTGCACTGGCCGATCGTGATCACGGTGATTCCCCTCGCGTGCGTGATGATGAGCGCCCTCGGGCTGCTGCTCGGGACGGCGTTCGAGCCGCGCAACATCGGGCTGATGTTCGGGTTCGTCGTGCTCCCGATCACGTTCCTGGGCGGCACCTACTATCAGTGGACGCGCCTGGCGCCTGTCAAGGTCTACGGCATCCACTGGCTGCAGATCCTGGTGCTGATCAACCCGCTGATCTATGTGGCGGAGGGCATGCGCGCGGGTCTGACCGAAATCTCGCACATGTCCCTCTACGCGGTCTACCCGGCGATGATCGCGTTCTGCGTGGTGTTCCTCACACTCGGGCTGCGCAACTTCCGCAAACGGGTGCTGGCCTGAGGAGATCGCGGCGCGGGCGCGGGCCGCTGGGGTGTCCGCGCGCCGCCTCTGGCGGTTGTGTTTAGGGTGCCTCCGGCTGTCGTCCGAGCGCTGAGCGGACGGTCGGTGCGACCTCGGTTGCGTACAGCTCGATCGCGTGGATCGCCTGCTCATGGGGCAGTGTGCCCACGCTGATGTGCCCGAGAAAACGATCGTGGCTGAACAGCCCGTGGTGGGCGATGATCTTGCTCGCGACCTCGCTCGAGGTCCCGACGAGCAGATGTCCGTCCGGTGAGCATCCGGCGTCGAACTGCGCGCGGGTCATCGGCGGCCAGCCGCGCTCGCGGCCGATGCGATTCATCATCTGCGAGTACGCGGGATAGAACTCGTCGCGCGCCCGTTGCGAGGTGTCGGCCAGGTACATGTGCGAGTTGATTCCCACCGCCAGCCCGGCCGGATCTGCCTCGGCGCGGCGGGCCGACTCCCGGTACAGCTCGACCAGCGGCGCGAACCGAGCCGGCGCACCACCGATGATCGCGATCATCAACGGCAGTCCGAGCGCGCCCGCGCGAGCCACTGAGCCGGGCGTGCCCCCGACCGCTATCCAGACCGGCAGCGGCTGCTGGATCGGGCGGGGATAGACACCGATGTCGTTCAGCGCCGCGCGGTGCTTGCCTGACCACGTGACCCGCTCTGACTCGCGCAGCTTCAGCAGCAGTCCCAGCTTCTCGGCGAACAGCTCGTCGTAGTCGTCGAGGTCATGCCCGAACAGCTGGAACGACTCGATGAACGATCCTCTGCCCGCCATGATCTCCGCGCGCCCGCCAGAGAGCAGGTCGAGCGTCGCGAACTCCTGGAACACCCGCACCGGGTCGGCGGAGCTGAGCACCGTGACCGCGCTGCTCAATCGGATCTTCTCGGTTCTGGCGGCCGCCGCCGCCAGCGCCACCGCGGTCGAGGAGACCGCGTAGTCGGGGCGGTGGTGCTCGCCGAGGCCGAACACCTCAATCCCGAGCTCATCGGCGAGCTGGATCTCCTCCAGCAGCTCGCGCAACCGCTGTGCGACCCGATCCGGGCCAGCGCCGGGGTCGACGTCGGCGAACGTGGCCAGGCCCAGTTCCATGGGCGATCACTATAGGTCTCTGTGGGTCGGCGGCCGGGATGTTGGGGCCGGCGACCGAGTCGCTCCCGCGCGCGTGTCAGCCCTGCTCGATCAGCTCGATGCGATACCCGTCGGGATCGCGCACGAAGCACAGCAGCGAGCCGCCCTCGCGTATGGAGTAGGGAGGCTTCTCGGGCTCGATCCCCCGCTCGGCCAGTCGCGCCAGTGTGGCGTCGAGATCGTCGGTGGTGATCGCGATGTGGCCGTAGCCGGTGCCGATCTCGTAGGAGTCCACACCGAAGTTGCAGGTCAGCTCCAGTCGAGGCATGTCGCCGTCGCCGGGCTGGTTCATGAACACGTTGATCGCCTCGTCACCGATCGGAATCCGCCCGATCTCCTCGAACCCGAGCGCGTTGTAGAACGCGACCGATCGGTCGATGTCGGTGATGCGGTAGCAGGTGTGAATCAGGGGCATGTGGGGAGTGTAAGTGAGGTGCGGTACCTGCGCCGATCTTTGTTGCCTCTGGTTCTCCGGCCGGCGGGTCCTTTGCGCGCGCGGGATGAACCTAGGGCGCAGTCCGCTCGCGCACTCCGCCCGGGCAGTCCGCGAAATGGCCTTCGTGCAAGGATGGCGCCATGCTCATCGAGCGCGCGTCGCATCCGCAGTTCGTCTCGAACACCTACCTCGTCGCCGACGGCGCCGGAGGGCCGGGAGTGTTCATCGACGCGGGCGGACCGGTCAAGCCGCTGATCGCCGCGGCCGAGCGCCTGCAGATCACTCCGACGCACATCCTGCTGACCCACCACCACTACGATCACGTCTGCGAGGTGGCCACGCTGCGCGAGCGCTGGCCGAAGCTCAAGGTGCTGATCCATCCGCTGGAGCGGGAGGGGCTTTCAGAGATCGAGGCGGACAGCCTGGAGGCGGGGGAGATGCTGCGGTTCGGCGCGCTGGAGGTGCGCCCGCTGCACACGCCTGGGCACACCGCCGGGATGCTGTCGTTTCTCGTCAGCGAGCCGAGCGGGGCCGCCGCCAGGCGACCGTCCGTCAGCGCCGGCCCGGGCGGGTTCACGGGGGGAGAGGCGGTCGTGTTCACCGGCGACACGCTGTTCGCGGGATCGGTCGGCGGCGTACGCGCGCCGGGACACACGAACTACACCGACCTGAAGGACTCGATCATGGGCACGCTCATGGAGCTGCCGTCCGAAACGGTGATCCATCCGGGTCACGCCGACGCCACGACTGTCGGTCGCGAGTGGGAGCACAACCCGTTCATCCGCATCTGGCGGGGCATGGACCCGGAGGGCGCGGAGCCGTGCACCGCGCTCGGCGAGCCCGCGACGCTGGTGCTCTCCTGCGCGGACTATGACGGCGGCTCCAAGGCCTGGGTGCGCTGGCCCAGCGGGATGGACGACATCGTGCCGGGGTCCCAGATCCAGCGCGCCTGACCCGGCGGCGCTCCGCCGGATGATCCGCCGGATGTGACGCGCACCCGCGAACGCGTACCGCGCGAGCACGGGGAACGCCTGGGCCGGGCGCCCGGCGTCCGGCGAGCGGCGAGGGCGTACCCGCCCAGCGCCTAGGATGCTAGGCGTATGGCCCCGCGCGAGAGCAACAAGAACATCCCGACATCGCGCGTGCGCCGCACGGCGACCGTCGGCAAGCTCGCCGCGAGCGAGGCCGTCAAGCAGTTCGGCACGCGCGCAGTGAACGTCACGCGCGGCGATGAGGCCTCCGAGCGAGCGCTGGCCAAACGCCAGCTTCAGACCGCCAAGCAGATCGTGACGGCCCTGGGGACGATGAAGGGCGCGGCGATGAAGCTCGGGCAGGTGATGTCCTTCCTGGACGTGGGCCTGGTGGGGGAGGAGTACCGCGAGGAGTTCCAGCGCGAGCTGGCCAAGCTCCGCGACGCCGCCCCGACCGTGTCGTTCAAGCAGATGCGACGCGTGATCGAAGAGGACCTGGAAGGGCCGATCTCGGAGGTGTTCGCGTCCTTCGACGAGGACGCGATCGCGGCGGCCTCGATCGGGCAGGTCTACCGGGCGACGCTGCATGACGGGCGCGAGGTCGCCGTCAAGGTCCAGTACCCGGGGGTCGCCGCGGCCGTGCGCGCGGACATGCAGAACCTGGACATGATCATGCGCCTGCTCAAGCGGATGACCCCGGGGATGGACGCCAAGGCGATCGCAACGGAGATCCGCGAGCGGATCGGCGAGGAGCTCGACTACGAGCTGGAGGCCCAGAATCACAGCTCGCTCGCGCGCATATTCCGCGGCCATCCGTTCATCGCCGTCCCCGAGGTGCTCACGAGCCTCTCGCGCGAGCGGGTGCTCGTGACCGAGTTCGTCGAGGGCGTTGGGTTTGAGGAGCTGAAGACTCGCCCTCAGTCCGAGCGCGACCGCATCGGGGAGATCGTGTTCCGGTTCTTCCTCGGCTGCCTGTACCGGCACCGGCAGTTCTCCGGCGATCCCCACCCGGGCAACTTTCTGCTGCTGGCGGACGGGCGCGTCGCGTTCCTGGACTTCGGTCTGTTCAAGCGCATGGAACGCGAGCCGGTCGCGCTGGAGCTGGCCTGCCAGCGGGCCGTGTCCGAGGGCGACGCGGGCGAGCTGCACCGGTTGCTGGCGCAGTCGGGCTTCCTGCCCGAACCCGACCGGGTCGACCCCGAGCACCTGCTGGCGTTCATCGAGTCGGCGATCTGGTGGTACACGACCGCCGACGAACCCGTCCAGCTGACGCCGGAGACCGCCACGCAGGTGATGCTCGAAAGCTCCGATCCGCGCTCGAGCTACTTCCCCGAGATGCGCCACCAGGACATGCGCCCCGAGCACCTGTTCGGCCGGCGCATGGAGCTGCTCACGCTCGCGGTCCTCTCACAGCTGCGTGCGCGCGCGAATTGGCACCGGATCGCGCGCGAGTGGATGTACGGCGAGGAGCCCGTGACCGAGCTCGGTCACGCCGAGGCCGAGTTCTACGCCCACGCTGGGGTCGGGGCCTGACCGCCGACTGGGCCGGGGTTCTTGCAGTCTGACAGCCGGCCCTGCACGCACGCCGGGGCGGGCCGGGGCCGGGGCCTGGCGTGCGACCCCGTACGCCAACGCGGGGGTCGGGGCCTGACTGCCGACCCCCGCGTGCGTGCGCGACCCCCGCGTGGGGCTGCGGCTAGCTCGCGGCCAGCGCCTTCTGCTTGATCTGATCGAACTCGGTCTGGGAGATCGTGCCGGCGTCCAGCAGCTGCTTGGCCTTGGCGATCTGCTCGGCCGGGTCGGCCTGCCCGGCGACCGACTTCACGTACTGGTCCATCTGGGATTGGGCGGCCTGCTGGCTCTTGATCGCCCGCTCGGTCATGCCCTTGTGCTCGGCGATCAGGTACACGAACACGCCGAAGTACGGCAGCACGATGATCACGATGATCCACAGGACCTTTGCGAACCCGGATGTGTCGTGGCGGCGGAATATGTCGGCCAGCACCGTGATCAGGATCCAGATCCAGATCACGAACGCGAAGAAGATGAGCATCGTCCAGAAGACTTCGAGGAGCGGATAGCTGGTTGCGGAGATCATGTCGCCGTCCTATCGATTGGATTAGGAGCTCGCCCGCCGTCCGTGCCGCTTGGAGGCGGCAGAGCCCGGTGCGACTTAGAGCATATTGATACATGCTCGTGGGTGCAGTGCTCCCAGCTGAGACTCACACAGTCTGGATCTGCATGAGGCTCGTCGTCCCCGGCCGCCCGGATGGCAGCCCCGCGGTGATGCCCACGCGCTGACCGGGCTTGCACCAGCCCAGCTCGACCACGCGCCTGGCGGCGTCGGCGATCAGCGCCTCGGTCGTCTCGTGGCGGCGCATCGAGGCGGCCTGAACGCCCCACATCAGCCCGCAGCGGCGGACGGTCTCTTTGCCGGGCGAGAGCGCGTAGATCGGCGCGGTCGGGCGGTGCGCGGACACGAGCCGCGCCGAACGCCCGGACAGGGTCGGGATCACGAGCGCGTCCAGGCGCAACTCGCGCGCGGCCACGCACAGGTTGTGGGCGATCGTATACGCGGGGTCGGAGTCCATCCGGCGTACGCGCGAGGCGTTCCAGTCCTCATACGGCGCGATCGCCTCGGCCTGTTTGGCCACGGCGGCCATCATCGCGATCGCCTCCACCGGGTAGGCCCCGATCGCGGTCTCCTGGGAGAGCATCACTGCGTCGGTGCCGTCGAGGATCGCGTTGGCCACGTCGGCGACCTCCGCGCGGGTGGGCCGCGAGGAGGTGACCATCGAGTCGAGCATCTGCGTCGCGGTGATCGACGGGCGCGCCAGATGCCCGGCGAGGCGCAGCAGCTGCTTCTGCACGATCGGCACGCGCTCGATCGCCAGCTCGATGCCGAGGTCGCCCCTGGCGACCATCACGCAGTCGGCCGCCCTGACGATCTCATCGGCGCGCTCCACCGCCTGGGGCTTCTCCATCTTGGCGATCAGCGGCAGGCGCGTATGAGCACGCACGGTCTCCACGTCCTCGGGGCGCTGCACGAACGACAGCGCGACCATGTCCACGCCGATCGACTCGCCGTGGCGCAGCAGCTCCAGGTCGTGCTCGGGCACCGAGGGCAGCGACTCGGTGGGGCCCGGGATGTTCAGCCCCTGGCGCGAGGCGACAGCGCCGCCGACCTCGATCTCCGCCTCGACCTCGTGCGCGGCGGCGCGGACCTCCACCACGCGCAGCCGCACCGAGCCGTCGGCGAGATACAGCACCTCGCCTGGCGCCATCGAGTCGGCGAGACCCTCCCAGGTGATGCTCATGTGCTGGGCGTCGCCGAGCTCGTCGGTCTCCCCGCCGGTGATCGTCAGCCGCTCGCCGGGCGTCAGCTCGACGACGTCCTCGCGCAGCGCCCCGATGCGCAGCTTCGGGCCGGGCAGGTCCTGCAGGATCGCCACCGGCCGTCCCGCCCGCCCGGCCGCGTCGCGCACGCGCCGGACGGTCTCGGCGTGCTCCTCCAGCGTCCCGTGCGAGTAGTTCAGCCGCGCCACGTCCATCCCCGCCTGCACCATCGCCAGCAGCGTTGCCGGCTCGCGCGAGGCGGGGCCGATGGTGGCGACGATCTTGGTGCGGCGCATACTCACGCACGGTATACGCCGCCGCTCCGGCGCGCGCCCGTGGGTGGACTCCGCTCGGTGTGGCCACCGTCACGAGCTGGACCCTGCGCCGCGCTCCCCGGCGACGGCGCGTACACGCGAGATCCACGCCTCGCCCCGGCGTGGGCCTACCATCCAGCGATGCTCGGCCCCTCACGACCGCTCCCGCGCGTGGGCGCCCGCGCGCGCATCGCCCACTTCGGCGGCGGCTTCGAGCCCGGCACGGTCGTCGCGGTCTCCGAGCAGGGCCGGCGCCTGCGCGTGCGCGGCGAGTCCGGGGACACGCTCGAGTTCGTCCTCAGCCCGGCGACCGCCCGCTTCGTCGCGGCCGGCGCCTCCCACGGCCCGCGCCTGGAGCTGCTCGGCGATCCAGCCTGAACTACGGTGCCTGCACGTCGGGGAAGCTCTCCGCGCAGTGCTCGCGCAGCACCCCCCTGATCCACGCGCGCTCGGACTGGCTGGCCGCCCGGTAGCGCGCCAGCAGCTCGCGCTGGCTCTTGATCGGCACGCTGGCGATCGTCCAGCTCGCCGCCAGGCGCTCGAACAGCAGCTCGCCCGCCCGCTGCCAGGCGTCCTCCCGGGTATCGGACGCTCGGCCGCCGACGCCCGCCAGCGCATCGGCGTACTCGCGCCTGCTCGCCGCCGTCAGCGCGCCGCGCAGCATCAGCGTGTTTCCGTCCGCGTCGGTGTACTCGCTGCTCGGCGCCTTCAGCCTCGGCGCCCTGCGACTGCGCTTGCTCACTCCGCTCAGACTGCGCCGGTCGCCTTCAGCAGCTGTCCGCGCACGTCCCCGGTGACCGGGTGGGCGTGTCCGGGCCACGCCGCCGCGGGCTCCATCTCGGCAAGCTTGCGCAGGCTCTGGCGGGCCTGGTCGGTGTCGTAGTTGTAGGTTGACTCAGGCAGTTGCGGCTCGCAGTGGCGTCCCCACATGTCGGTCGTGTAAAAGCAGTCGCTGACGAGCGCCAGCCGGTCTGCCTCGCGCCACAGCCCGATCAGCCCGGGCGCGTGGCCCGGCAGATCGATCACCTTGAACCCGGCGACCTCGTCGCCCTCCTTGACGGTCCCGCTGATCGTCACCGGGCCGCCGTCAAAGGCGTAGCGGTGCAGCGCTTTATGGACCGGGCGCAGCACCGGCGGCAGCCCCGCCAGGTCGGCCGGCCAGTAGCGCCACCCGCCGCTGCCCTCGGCGTCCTGGACCTCATCGGGGTGGCACAGCACGGGCGCCCCCAGCCCCGGCGCGGTCCCGCGATGGTCGGTGTGCCCGTGCCCGAGCACGATCTGAGTGATGCCCCCGAGCCGCGCCCCCGCCCGCGCCACCGCGCGGGTCATCGTGCGCGCGCCCGCGTCGAACATCGTCACTCCGCCGTCGGGACCGCCATTCTCGATGAAGTACACGTTGCAGCGCCCCGG
Source organism: uncultured Solirubrobacterales bacterium (assembly GCA_963808385.1). Classification (GTDB taxonomy): domain Bacteria; phylum Actinomycetota; class Thermoleophilia; order Solirubrobacterales; family Solirubrobacteraceae; genus Palsa-744. The sequence continues at coordinate 120,804 of CAWEFQ010000018.1, forward strand.
CTGGCCCTGCACGACCCATACGCCCTCGGCCACGAGCTTCGCCTCGCTGGCTCCCATCAGCCCGTCGCTCAGGCGCGTCTTGACGTTGAACGCGCCCATCATCCGCTGCTCGGCGCCCGATCCCAGCGGCGGCATCATCCCGAGCTGGCGTGGCACCGCCATCGTGTCGGTAAACGCGTCGTTGGAGTGGATCAGCCCGTCGCGCACCGTCAGGATGTCGACGCCCTCAAGCTCCAGCCGATGCCCGGTGGGTGCGACTCCGTTGAAGGAGCCCGGCCCCGCGAACGTGCCGCTGAAGCGCCACTGCAGCGCGCAGCGCTCGTCCTCGCTTGTGGTCGAGACGATCTCGACCTTCAGATCTGGGATCGCTTCCACGAGGCTACCGATGAACTCGCGCACGCCGTCGGGACCGATGAACAGCCCCTGGCCGCGCACGTCCTCGCGGCCGTCCTGCGCCCACATCGCCGCTGCGCCCTGCACGTCGTGGGCGCCGATCGCCTCGAAGTACCGTCGCACGACCATCTCCGCCTCGGACTTGCCGGGGGTTATCCGCCCGCGCCGCTTCGCCGCCGCGTCCTGCACGCTGGCGGCGGCCTTCTGCACCTTCGTGGCCGCGCTGCTCGCCTCCTCCTCCTCCTCCTCCTCCTGCTCCTCCTCGGCCATTCCATCCTCCTTTAGACGACGCCGGCAGAGACACCTAGTCTAGTCTCCTCGCTCGTGGCCGATGCAATCCGCAAGCGCGAGCTGGCACGAGGCGAACGGCTCCTGCCCGGCGTGTTTCGCCTGCGCCTGCCGTTGCCCTGGCCCGGCGTGCCCCACGGCAACGCCTGGGCGGTGGCGTCCGGCGACGGGTTCGTGCTGTTCGACACAGGCATCCACGCGCCGGGGTCGCTCGCCGACCTCGAACGGGCGCTTGAGATGTGCGGCCTGGCGCTGCAGGATGTGCGCCTGCTGGTGTGCACGCACGCCCACTCAGACCACTACGGCCAGGCCGCCACGATAATCGAGCGCTCGGGCGCCGAGCTGTGGATGCACCCCAACTACGAGCACATGTCCCACGGGGCGGCCGATCCCGACGCGGCGCTCGTGCGGCGCCTGGAGATCGCGCGCCAGTCCGGGGTTCCCGAGGAGCCCCTGCGCCGCTACGCCGCCGAGCGCGCCCGCAACCACGAATCGGGCATCGCCGCGATCGCCGCGCCCGACCGCCCGCTGCTGGCAGGCGTGATCGTCGAGACCGATCTCGGCCCGTGGACCGTCTATGAGACCCCCGGGCACGCGCCCTCGCACGTGTGCCTGTTCCAGCCAGAGCACCGCCTGCTGATCTCCGGCGATCACCTGCTCGGGCGCGTGTTCCCGTTCTTCGACTACGGCTACTCGCCCGACCCGGTCGGCGAGTTCGTGCGCTCGCTGGACGTCATCGAGGCGCTGGACGCGCGCCTGTGCCTGCCCGGCCACGGCCGCACGTTCACCGACGTGCACGCCCACATCGAGGCCAATCGCGCGCTTGTGGGCGAGCACCTGTCGGACACCCTGGCCGTTCTGGGTGGCGGCGAGCCGCTGACGGCTTTCGAGATCATGCCGCGCGTGCACGGCGCGAATCTCTCCCCGATGACCGCCCAGTGGCTGCTGACCGAGACTCTGTCGATGCTCCTGCACCTAGAGGTCGCCGGCCGGGCCGTGCGTATCGCGGGCGAGCCCGAGCGGTGGACCGCCGCCGGATAGCGTTAGGCCCGTGCGCATCGATCAGATCCTCGCCTCCGGCGATGAGCCGGTCTTCTCGTTCGAGTTCTTCCCGCCCAAGACGGAGGCGGGGGAGGAGAACCTGCGCACGGCGCTCGGCGAGCTGCGCGGCCTGGACCCGTCCTTCGTATCGGTCACATACGGCGCCGGCGGCTCCACCAGGGGCAAAACGATCGAGATCGTCAAGCGCATCCGCGAGCAGTACGGGCTGGAGGCGATGGCGCACTTCACCTGCGTGGGCGCCACCGTGGCGGAACTGCGCGCCACGCTCGACGAGATGCAGAGCGCGGGCATCGACAACGTGCTCGCGCTGCGCGGCGACCCGCCCGCGGGCCAGGAGCAGTGGCGCAAAACGAAGGGCGGCTTGGAGTACTCGCGCGAACTGGTGGAACTGATCGCCGCCGACTACCCCTTTGCGATCGGCGGCGCCTGCTTCCCCGAGACGCACATCCACGCAGTCAGCCCCGAGGAGGACCTGGAACATCTCGCGGAGAAGGTGGCCGCGGGCGTACAGTTCCTGATCACACAGTTGTTCTTCGACAACGCCCTCTACTTCGACTTCGTCCAGCGCGCACGCGCTGCCGGCGTGGACGTGCCGATTATCCCCGGCGTCATGCCCATCACGCAGGTGGGGCAGGTCGAGCGCATGGCCAAGCTCTGCGGGGCCTCCATTCCCGACGGCCTGCGTCGCGAGCTGCACGCGCGCGGCGAGGACCCCGAGGCGGTGCTCGACCTCGGCGTCGCCTACGCCACGCTGCAGTGCGCGGAGCTGCTGCGCGAGGGCGTGCCCGGCATCCACTTCATCACGCTCAACCGCTCCCCCGCCACGCGCGCGATCCTGTCCGCTCTGAAGCTCGCGCGACCCTGGGAGCCTGGGGCAGGGGCGGGCGCCGCGTCCGCCCGCGTCGCCTCGCCGGCGAGCGCGGCCGTCACGAGAGACGGCACCGACCCCTTGCACGCTCAGTCCACGGCTTCGATCTCCAGCCCCTCCGCCACCCGCGGCGAGCCGTCCGGCGCCTCGTAGCGCACGTCGACCGAGTCGTTCTGCCGGTAGGTGCCCACGCCCCACGCGCCCAGCAGCCAGCGCCAGCCGCTGATCCGGTCCTTGCGCAGCTCGGCCTCGAACACGAGCGCGCCTTCGCGCACCTCGTAGTCGGCCCCGCGCCGCTGGTGCACGCCGTTGAGATACACCTCGTAGTCGCCCTGCACCTCGCGCGGGAGCCTGACTCTGGAGTGCGCCTTCATCGCCGCCGATTATGGCGTACGGTCGACTCCTGTTGGCGTTCACCAGCGCGTGGTGCGGCCAGCTGGGAGAGGCGCGCCGCGCGGCCCATTACCCTTGCGAGCCGTGTCCACGCCGCTGACGATCTCTCCGCCGCCGCCCCCGCCGAGGGCAGCGCACGAGCTGCCCTACCTCGACAGCACCCTGCGCCTGGAGGCGCAGCCCGGGCGCACCCGCGCGCACCGCCGCGGCGAGCGGCTGTACGTCCCGGCCGGCGACGCCCGGCCCGCGATCGAACGCTTCTACCGCCGCGCCGCGCGCGCGGAGATCGCCGCGCGCCTTGATCGCGCCACTGCACTGGCGGGCGTGCGCTACCGCGACCTGTCGATCCGCGGGCAGCGCACGCGCTGGGCGTCGTGCTCCTCCAGCGGGCACATGAGCTTCAACTGGCGGTTGCTGCTCGCGCCCGAGTCCGTGCTCGACTACGTCGTCTGGCACGAGGTCTGCCACCTGGAGATCCTCGACCACTCGCGCCGCTTCTGGGCGCTGGTGGGGCACCGCTGGCCGCGCTACCGCGAGGACCGCGACTGGCTGCGCCGCCACGGCGCGACGCTTGTGCTAGCGGCTCGCGGGCCAAGCTAGGCAAGATGAAAAGGCCCGCCCACCCAGCGTGGCGTGCTGGGCGGTCGGAGAGCGCATCTGATCGGCGATCGGTAAGGACGCCGCCTGGCGCCCGTGCCCGCGGGACGCTAACTAACGCTCGCCGATCGGGACGTAGTCCCGATCGCGCTCGCCCGTGTAGATCTGGCGCGGACGGGCGATCTTCTGCTCGGGGTCCTCGACCATCTCCTTCCACTGCGCGATCCAGCCGGAGGTGCGTCCGATCGCGAACATCACCGGGAACATCGCCACGGGCAGTCCCAGCGCCTCGTAGATCAGGCCGGAGTAGAAGTCGACGTTCGGATACAGCTTGCGCGAGGTGAAGTAGTCGTCGTCGAGCGCGCGCTTCTCCAGCTCTGAGGCGACGTGCAGCAGCGGGCTCTTGCCGCGCACCTCGTACACGTTGTCGAGGTGCTTGCGGATGATCCGCGCGCGCGGATCGTAGTTCTTGTAGACGCGATGCCCGAACCCCATCAGGCGCTCGTTGCCGGCCTTGACGCCCTCCAGGAAGGAGGGGATGTTCTCGACGGTGCCGATCCGGGCGAGCATCCGCAGCGCCGCCTCGTTGGCGCCGCCGTGCAGGGGTCCGTACAGCGCTGCTACCCCGGCGGCGACCGCCGAGTAGGGGTCGACCTGGGTGGAGCCGACCGAGCGCACGGCGCTGGTGGAGGCGTTCTGTTCGTGGTCGGCGTGCAATATGAACAGCACGTCCAGCGCGCGCTCCAAGCGAGGATCGGGCTCGTATTTGAGCTCGGTCATCTTGTACATCATCCCGAGGAAGTTGCCCGCGTAGTTGAGGTCGTTGTCGGGATACACATACGGCTGGCCCATGTTGTGACGGAACGCGAACGCGGCCAGCGTGGGCATCTTCGCCAGCAGCCGGATGATCTGCATCGCGCGGACACGCTCCTCGCGGATCTTGTTGGCGTCGGGGTAGAAAGTCGACAGCGCGCCGACGGAGGCCACGAGCATGCCCATTGGGTTGGCGTCGTAGCGGAACCCCTGCATGAAGTCCTTGACGTTCTCGTGCACGAACGTGTGCACCGTGATCTCCTGCACCCAGCCCGTCAGCTCGGTCTCGGTCGGGAGCCTGCCGTTGATCAGCAGGTAGGAGACCTCCAGGTAGCTCGAGTGCTCGCACAGCTGCTCGATCGGGTAGCCGCGGTGCTGCAGGATGCCGGCGTCGCCGTCGATGTAGGTGATCGAGCTGCGGCACGCCGCCGTGTTCGTGTACGCGGGGTCATACGCCATCAGCCCGAAGTCCTCATCGCCGGTCTTGATCTGGCGCAGATCCATCGCCCGCACGGTCCCGTCGGTGACCGCCAGCTCGTAGGTCGCGCCCGTGCGGTTGTCGGTCACCGTGAGTGAGTCATCGCCCATGCCGGCGATTCTCGCACGAAGGCTGCTCTCAGTGCGGCGCGAGTGCTCCGCGCGGCACGAGCGCTCCACGCGCAACGACCGTGCGCATGCGCGCCGGGGCGCGTGGAGCGGGGTCGCCGTGGGGGCCGCGCCTGCGCGGCAGCCGGGCGCGGGGATGACACGGGCGATGCGGGCTCGGTCGCGGACCGACGCCGCCGTCCTGGCCGGGCTCGGCCTCGGAGGTCTGGTTGACCGCCCAGCGCACGATCAGGAACAGGCCCACGACCGGGATCTTCAGGAAAACCATCAGCCAGATGAACGTCCATGCATCCACTTCGTCCGATGCTACTACCGATTCAGCCATCCGTACAGACCCGCATCCGTTACAGGCCCGCATCGGCACAGGCCCGCATCCGCCAGCGGGCGGCGGTGGGCGGCGGCGCATGCGCGATGGCGGGGATGCGGCGCGGACGGCGTGCGCCGTCCGCGGGCGCGCCTACCCCCGCACGGGCAGCGGCAGGCCGCTGAAGCGGGTCATCTCGCCCAGCTCGTGCACACGCGCTTCGATCTCTGCGGGCCGCAGCCGCGAGACGCGCTCGGTGCCGAACTCTTCGACGTTGAACGACGCCAGCGTGGTGCCGTGGGCCATCGCACTGCGCAGCACCTCCTCGTCGAGTCCGCCGTGGGCGGCGATCGTCCCGAGGAAGCCCCCGGCGAACGTGTCGCCCGCGCCGGTTGGGTCGAGCACGCTCTCCAGCGGATAGGCGGGCAGCGAGAAGAAGCCGTGGCGCGTGATCAGCGTCGCGCCGTACTCGCCCTGCTTGGCGACGACCGATCCCGGTCCCCAGCCGATCACGGTGCGCGCCGCCCTGATGAGGTTGGGCTCGCCGGTGAGCATCCGCAGCTCGGCGTCGTTGAGCAGCACGCAATCGACGGTCTCGATCGCCCTCAGCAGCGCGTCGCGGGCGGTGTCGATCCACAGGTTCATCGAGTCCAGCGCGACGAAGCGGGCGCGGTCGCACTGCTCGCGCACTCCCAGCTGCAGCTCGGGCTGGATGTTCGCCAGGAACAGCACCTCGCATGCGCGCGAGTCCTCCGAGAGCTTGGGCTCGAACTCGGCGAACACGCCCAGTCGCGTGTCGTCGGTGTGGGCGGTGTTCAGGTCGTAGTCGTAGTGCCCGCGCCAGAAGAACGTCTCCCCGCCAGGCACGCGCTCGACGTCGTGCGTGTGCACGCCGGGGCGTGCGAGCGTGGCCATCTCGGCCTCGCCCCAGTCCTCGCCGACAGGGCCGACGATGTGCACGTCGGCGAAGAACGACGACGCGAGCGAGAAATGCATCGCGGTCCCGCCCAGCATCCGCTCGCGCTCGCCGAACGGGGTCCTGACCGAGTCGAATGCGATTGAACCGACGACTGTGATCGACATGGCCGCGCACCCTATCGGCTCGGGGACGCGGGCTCGTAACCGGACATGGCTCGCGGCCGGATAGGCTGCTGCTCACCGATGGCCACAACCTTCGCCGACCTCGGCCTGTCCGAGAAGACCCTGCAAGCCCTGCGCGACGTCGGGTATGAGTCGCCCAGCCCGATCCAGGAGCAGGCGATCCCCTCGGTTCTGCAGGGCCGCGACGTGATCGGCCAGGCGCAGACGGGCACGGGCAAGACGGCTGCGTTCGGGCTGCCGATCGCCGAGTACATCGACCCCGATCTGCACGAGGTGCAGGCGCTCGTGCTGACGCCGACACGCGAGCTGTGCATCCAGGTGACCCAGGCGCTGCGCACCTATGGCGCGCACGCGGGGGTGGATGTGGTCGCGGTGTTCGGCGGGGCGCCGATCCGCACCCAGCAGGCGCAGCTGCGCGGGGGCGGGCACGTCGTCGTGGGGACGGTCGGGCGCGTGCTGGACCTGATCTCCAGGCGTTCGCTGGTGCTGCACGACTGCCGCTTCGTCGTGCTCGACGAGGCCGATGAGATGCTCGACCTCGGGTTCCTGGAGGATGTCGAGCGGATCCTCTCGCTGACCCCCTCGGGTCGCCAGACGGCGCTGTTCAGCGCGACGATGCCCCCGCCGATCAGAAAGCTCGCGGACAAGTACATGTACGACCCGGTGACGATCGAGGTGCAGGCGCCGACGCTGACGATCGACACGGTCGCGCAGTTCCAGCTCCCCGTCGAGACGAAGGGCAAGCCCGACAAGCTGGTCGAGGTGCTGCGCTCCGAGCGTCCGGATCAGGCGATCGTGTTCGTGCGCACGAAGATCCGCTGCGAGCAGCTGTTCAAGATCCTGCGCGACCGCGGCATGAACGTCAGGGCGCTGCACGGCGACATGACCCAGGGCGCGCGCGACGGGGTGATGCTCGCGTTCAAGGGCGGGCGCGTGCCGATCCTCGTGGCGACCGACGTGGCCGCGCGCGGCCTTGACATCTCGACGGTCACCCACGTGATCAACTACGACGTGCCGACCTCGCCGGACACCTACGTGCACCGCATCGGGCGCACCGGGCGCGTCGGGCGCTCGGGCCGGGCGATCACGTTCGTCGAGGACCGTCAGAAGCGCGAGATGGAGGCGATCGAGCGCCACATCGGCATGTCGATCGCCGCGTGGCAGCCGGGCGTGAAGAGCGAGCCCACGCCGGTGCGCGAGCGCCCCCGCCGGCACTCCAAGCCGCGCATCTCCCGGGGTCGCGACGGGACGCCGGATGAGCCGTTTGTCAAGCTCATGCTGGGCGGCGGGCGTGCCGCGGGGTTGCGCGTGGCCGACATCGTCGGCGCGGTGACCTCCAAGGCCGGTCTCGACGGCGAGGCGGTGCGCGACGTGATGGTGCTCGACCGCTTCTCGTTCCTGTCGGTGCCCGAATCCGAGGCCGAGCGCGTGATCGAGGCGCTGAACGGGCGCGAGATCGGAACCCGGGCGGGCGGCCAGACCGTCAGCCTGGAGCAGGTTGGCGGCAGCGGGGCCGGTTAGCGGTCCAGGACCCGACCGGCGCTATCGTGGCTCGCTTGCCCGAGTCAGCTCCCGCCGAGCCCAAGGAGGCCCACGATATGTCAACCGCCACGATGAAGACCAGCGAGGGCGCGATCGCGTTTGAGCTGTTCGACGAGGACGCGCCGAAGACCGTTGAGAACTTTCGCAAGCTAGCCTCCGACGGCTTCTACGACGGGCTGACGTTCCACCGGATCATCCCCGACTTCATGATCCAGGGCGGCTGCCCGCAGGGGACGGGCACGGGCGGGCCGGGGTACACGTTCGAGGACGAGATCAACTCCCACCTCATCGTCCGCGGCGCGCTGGCGATGGCCAACGCCGGGCCGAACACGAACGGGTCGCAGTTCTTCATCGTCACCGCCGGCGCCTGCCCGTGGCTGGACGGCAAGCACACCGTGTTCGGGCAGGTCTCCGAGGGCATGGATGTGGTGGAGAAGCTGGAGGGGGTTCCGACCGACGGTGGCGACCGCCCGACCGAGCCGATTGGGATCGCGACGATCGAGTTGTCTTGACCGAGCGCTGAGTTGCAGGCCATTGCCGCATGCGGCAATGGCGCCAGGGCCGCATGCGGCCCTGGTCCGACGGCGCATGCGCCGTCGGCGGGAACGCCGCATGCGGCGTTCCCCGGGGCCGTACATGTACGGCCCCGCCAACCGAAGCCGGGAGACACGCGCCTTCGGCGCTGGCCGATTCGGGGATGCGAGCGAAGCGAGTGTCTCCCTGATCGGTCCCCGTTTCGGCCAGCGCATGCGCCGAATGGCACATGAGATTGAACAGGAGTAGCCTCCATCGTTACGAGCGAACGAGGAGGATCGAGATGGCCACCGTCGAGCAGCACATCGAGCAGGAGATACTCGCCCATAACGGCGTCGTGCACTCCGGCGAGGAGATCGCCGTCGAGAACCCGGCGACGGGGGCGACGATCGCCACCGTTCCCGACATGGACGCGGCCACCGTGGCCGACCTGGCCACGCGCGCGCGGCTGGCCCAGCCGGCCTGGGATGCCTACGGCTTCGACGGGCGTGGGCGCATCCTGCTGCGCATGCAGAAGTGGGTGATGGACAACGCCGAGCGGATCATCCAGACGATCGTCTCGGAGACCGGCAAGACCTATGAGGACGCTCAGTTGGCGGAGATCTCATACGGCGGTGGCGCATTCGGCTTCTGGGCCAAGCATGCCGAGAAGTACCTGGCCGACGAGCGGGTGCGGACGAGCTCGCTGCTTGTGAAGGGACGCAAGCTGATTCTGCGCCACCAGCCGCTCGGGCTGATCGGCGTGATCGGCCCGTGGAACTACCCGCTGACGAACTCGTTCGGGGATTGCATCCCAGCGCTGATGGCCGGCAACAGCGTGATCCTCAAGCCCTCGGAGGTAACCCCCCTGACCTCGCTGCTGCTGGCTGAAGGGCTGCGCGAGTGCGGCGCGCCCGCGGACGTCTTCGCCGTGGCGACCGGCCGCGGGGAGACCGGCGCGGCGCTGATCGAGCAGGTCGACATGATCATGTTCACCGGCTCCACCAAGACCGGTCGCAAGGTCGCCGAAGCCGCCGCGCGGCGGCTGATCCCGGCGTCGCTGGAGCTGGGCGGCAAGGATCCGATGATCGTGCTCTCCGACGCGGACCTGGAGCGCGCGGCGAACGTGGCGACGTACTACTCGATGCAGAACTCCGGCCAGACGTGCATCTCGATCGAGCGGGCGTACGTCGAGGCGCCGGTGTACGACGAGTTCGTGGCGAAGGTCACCGACAAGGTGCGGGCGCTGCGCCAGGGCCGACCCGACGGGGGTCCGGGCACGGTGGAGGTGGGTTCGATGACGTTTCCCCCGCAGGTGGACATCGTTGAGGACCACGTCAACGACGCGCTGGCCAAGGGCGCGCGGGCGCTTACGGGCGGCCACCGCGGCACGGGCGACGGTCACTACTTCGAGCCCACGGTGCTGGTGGATGTGGACCATTCGATGAAGATCATGACGGAGGAGACGTTTGGCCCGACACTGCCGATCATGAAGGTACGCGACGCGGATGAGGCGGTGCGCCTGGCCAACGACTCCCCGTATGGCCTGGCGGGCTCGGTATTCACAAAGGACACCGCCAAGGGCGAGGAGATTGCGCGCCGGGTGCGCTCGGGCACGGTCGACGTCAACGACGCGATCATCAGCTTTGCGGCGCTGGAGCTCCCGATGGGCGGCGTGAAGGCCTCGGGTCTCGGCTCGCGCCACGGTGCGGGCGGTATCCGTAAGTACTGCTCTCAGCAGGCGATCGTGGTCACCTCGCCGCGTCTGTCGCTCAAGCGCGAACCGCACTTCTTCCCCTATACGCGCCGCGGGACGAAACGGCTGGGCAAAGCCCTCAAGCTGCTGTACGGCCGCGGCAAGCGCGACTAGTTTTCGTGCCCGCGCCGCGGGCCCGCACGGGCTGATGAAAATACGCAATTTGCGGGAATCTGAGGCTATTTTCCCCTCAGGACACGCCCCCGCCCGCGGGTTCGCCCAGGGCGATCCCCAGCAGCCGCTCCAGCTCGGGGATCGTGGTAGCGGCGTCGGTGTGATGCACGGTCGCCATCCCCAGCTCCTCGGCCGGCGTGAGGTTGAACGGCAGGTCGTCCACGTACACGCACGCCGCCGCGTCGGCGCCCGCGCGCTGCGCCCCCAGCTCGTACATCCGCCGCGCGGGCTTTCTGATCCCCTCCTGGCCGGAGATCACGACGCCGTCGAAGATCTCGCTGAACAGCTCGTGCGGGTAACGATGGGCGCCCCACGAGTTCGACACGAGCGCCGTCCTGACACCCGCCTCGCGCGCGCGTCTGACCGCTTCGATCATCGCCGTGTCCGGTCCCACCCCGGCGAACAGCCCGTCGATCAGCCCGTCCGGCTCCACCTCCAGCAGCTCGGCGAAGCGCAGCTCGAACGCGGGCTCCTCCAGCTCGCCCTGCTCCAGCGCGATCAGCAGCGCCCTGAAGTCGGGATCGGCTTTGAACCGCGCCCCGAGCGCCTGCGGGTCGATCTCGGCCTGGATGCAGTACGCGTGGAACGAGGCGAACAGGTTGCTCGTCAGCACCCCACCCCAGTCGATCAGCAGTGCGGTGCGTGCCTCAGTCTCCACCCAGCGCCACCCCCTCCGCCTGGTTGGCCAGCTCCAGCACGCCGTCCCCGAACTGCTTCAGGTACGGATCGTCGGTCGCGCCCGCGAGCGCGCGCCTGTAGTTGCCCTCCATGAACACGACCGACTTCCACAGCGCGAGCGTCGTGTACCAGCGCAGGTCTTTCATTGAGCGCCCCGTGCGCCGCTCATAGGAGTCGATCAGCTCCCCGCGCGTGGGAAACCCCTCGCCGCGGGTGACCCCGCCGAGGTAGTCGCGCATTCCCCCGCGCGGGTCCCCGCCCTCGGTCCACATCATGCACAGATATCCCAGGTCCGCCAGCGGGTCGCCGATCGTGGCCATCTCCCAGTCGAGCACCGCCTCAAGGCGCGCGGGGGCGGTGGCGGCGAAGATCGTGTTGCCCAGGCGATAGTCCCCGTGCACGATGCTCGCCGGGCCGGACTCGGGCATGTTCTCGCTCAGCCACGCCCCGACGCGCTCCACGGCGGGGATCTCGCGCGTGCGGTTGAGCACCCACAGCCCGCCGAATCGGCGCACCTGGCGCTCCAGATAGCCCGTGGGCTTGCCGAAGCCCTCCAGGCCCGCCGCGCGCCAGTCCACGGCGTGGATCTCCGCCAGCGCCTCGATCAGCTCCTCGCCGATCCGACGACGCTGGGCGGGACTGTCCAGCGCGTCAGGCACGCTTGTGACGATCACCTCGCCCGCGATCCGCTCCATTATGTAGAAGGGGCAGCCGATCACGCCTGAGTCCTCGCACACGGCCAGCACGCGGGGCACGCGCGCGGGCGTGTCCGCGAGCGCGCGCAGCAGCCTGGCCTCGCGCAGGACGTCATGCGCGCTCGGTGGCAGCGGCGGGCGCGGCGGGCGGCGCAGCACGACCTGCGGGTGGGTGGGGCTCGAATCCCTCTCGATCAGGTAGGTCACGTTCGAGTGCCCCTCGCCGATCGGCCGGGCTCCGATCTCGCCCTCGCCGATGCCGTGCTCGTCCAGGAACGCGCGCAGCGGCTCGATCACCAGCAGCGGCGGGCGGGCGTTGTTCGCGGCGTCCGCGTGCGTTGCGACGATGTCGTCGGGTGCGACCGCTGTACTCATCGGTCCGCACGCTATATGAGCCCGCCTGAGGACCGCAACCTCTCCGGCCCTGAGGTGTCTTAAGCGACCATGCCCCCATTCAAGCTCCCCTCCCGCTCAGTCCTTCCGGTCCGCCCGATCGGCACGGCCCGTTCGCGCTTGGCGATCTCCCCCCGCCGCTCGATCCTCACGGCCCTGCTCGCCGCGCTGACCCTCGGCGCCCTGGCGAGCGCCCCCGCGGCCCTGGCCTCCCATGGCGAGGCGGTGTACTTCGAGGGCTCCACCGACCTGCTCAGCCCGGTCACCCGCCCGCACGCGATCGCCCAGATGCAGGCGCTCGGCGTCACGGCGCTGCGTGTGGAGCTCTCCTGGTATGACGTCGCGCCCGGCCAGAAGTCCGCGACCAAGCCCAGCTTCGAAGCCACTAACCCGGCCAGCTACAGCTGGGGCGAATACGACGCGCTGATCAACGAAGCGGCGCGGCTGCACTGGAAGGTGCTGCTGACCGTCACCTCGCCGGTGCCGCGCTGGGCGACGTCCAACAAGGCGGCGCCCTACGTCACCAGTCCCGACGATCAGGACTTCGAACAGTTCATGACGGCCGTGGCCCGCCACTACGGCTCGAGTGTGCTCTACGCGATCTGGAACGAGCCCAACCACCCCGCGTTCCTGCGCCCGCAGTTCAACTCGCACGGACAGCCGGCCTCGCCGCGGGTCTATCGCGGGCTGTACCAGGCAGGCTACGCGGGCCTGCGGGCCGGCGGGCTCGCGCATCCGCAGGTGCTGATGGGCGAAACCGCGCCGTTCGGCTATGACACGGTCAATGTGCACCGCCTGGGTGTGCTGCACGACGTCGCCCCGCTGGCGTTCCTGCGCGGGATGCTGTGCCTCAACGCCCGATACAAGAAATCCGGCTCGTGCGCTCCGCTGCAGGCGGCCGGCTACGCCCACCACGCCTACACGCTGCCCGCCGGCCCTTACTACAAGCCGCCACACCCGGACGAACGCGACGACGTCGTGATCGGCGTGCTCTCGCGGCTGACGAACGCCCTCAACAAAGCCGCCGCGGTTCACGCGATCCCGGCGGGCCTGCCGATCTACCTGACCGAGTTCGGCGTGCAGAGCGTGCCGAACAGGGAACTCGGCGTGTCGCTCTCCCAGCAGGCTCAGTTCGACGCGATCGACGAGCACATCGCCTGGAGCAATCCCCGCGTGGCGGCGTTCTCGCAGTATCTGCTCAAGGACGACCCGCTCGGCGGGCGGGCCGGATCGAGCGTAAACGGCGGCTTCGTCGGCTTCCAGTCGGGCCTGGAGACCGTCCATGGCGCACCCAAGCCGCTGTACTACAGCTGGCCGCTGCCCCTGACCGTCACCAGAAGCGGCCGCGGCTACTCGCTGTGGGGCCTCATCCGCCCGGCGAGCGGCTCGACCAGGGCGACGATCCTCGTCAAGCGCCGCGGCGCCAGGCGCTACACGACGCTGAAGACCGTCACGACCAACTCGCTGGGCTACTGGAGCTTTGCCTCCTTCACCCGGGGCACCGCCTGGCGGGTGCGCTGGGTCAGCCCGAGCGGGCGCAAGTACGAAGGCACGCCTATCGCTGCGTCCTGAGGGGCGATCTTGGCTACGCCTACGATGAACATGTATGCCGGAGCTGCCCGAGGTTGAGATCACCGCGCGCCTGCTGGACGAGGCGCTGCGGGGCGCGCGGATCGAGTCGGCGCTCGCGCCGGGCATCAACGCGCTGAAGACGTTCGACCCGCCGCTCACTGCCCTGGAGGGCCAGACGATCGCCGGCGTGCGGCGTCGCGGCAAGAACCTGATCGTGGAGGTCGGTGGCGCCCCCGCCGCCGAGGGCAGATCTCCCGAGGACGGAGCCACCGGGGATATGGCCCTGCTGATCCACCTGATGTCGGCCGGACGCCTGCAGCTGTATGACAAGCGCGCCGGCCCGCGCGATCGCACCTCCCGGCTGCTCGTGCGGGTGCGCACGCCGGGGGGAGAGCAGGAGGGAGAGGGGTCGTCAGAGGGGGAGGAGCGCGAGCTGCGCCTGCGCGAGCTCGGGTCCCGGCAGGCCGCCTGGGTCAAGCTCCTGCGCGCCGGCGGGCTGGAGAGCGACGAGGCGCTGGCCAAGCTCGGCCCCGAGGCCTGGCCGGACCCGCCGCAGGCCGCTGAGTTGGGGCGCCTGCTGGACGCGCCGCGGCCGCTGCACCCGCTGCTGCGCGATCAGCGCGCGATCGCGGGGATCGGGCGCTCGTGGGTCGATGAGATCTTGTGGGAGGCCATGCTGTCCCCGTACAAGCGGGGCGCCGACCTGGACGAGGCCGAGTGCGAGCGTCTGCGCGAGGCGATCGTTACGACGCTGGGCGGCGCGATCGCCCACTACGAGACCGCGATCCGGCTGCCGATCCCCGACAAGCTGGGAATGCCCCTGCGGGTGCATCGCCACGAGGGCGAGCCGTGCCCGCGCTGCGCAACGACGCTTGCGGCGGTCCACTTCGAGGACTACACGATCGCCTACTGCCCCGACTGCCAGACCGCGGGGCGCGTGCTCAAGGATCGGCGGATGTCGCGGCTGTTGAAGTAATCTGACGCTCATCGTGTCCCGCCTGCTCGTAACCGGTGGCGCCGGCTTCATCGGCGCGAACTTCGTCCATTACACGCTCGCCAACCACCCCTCCCACGAGGTGACGGTGATCGACGCGCTGACCTACGCCGCGAACCCGCGCAGCCTGGAGAGGGTCAGCGATCGGATCAGGTTCGTCGAGGGCGACGTGTGCGACGCGGCGCTCCTCGACCGGCTCGTGGTTGAGCACGACACGGTCGTGCACTTCGCGGCCGAGTCGCACGTCGACAACTCCCTGGCCGATCCGCAGCCGTTCATCCACAGCAACATCGTCGGCACGTACACCATCCTCGAGGCGGTGCGCCGCCACGAACGGCGCCTGCACCACATCTCCACCGACGAGGTCTTCGGCGACCTGGAGCTCGGCTCCGCCGAGAAGTTCACCGAGGCCACGCCGTATGACCCGTCGAGCCCCTACTCGGCGTCCAAGGCGAGCTCGGACATGCTCGTGCGCGCGTGGGTGCGCTCGTACGGGATCGCCGCGACGATCTCCAACTGCGCCAACAACTATGGCCCCTACCAGCACGTCGAGAAGTTCATCCCGCGCCAGGTCACGAGCGTGCTCTCCGGAGACAGGCCGAAGCTGTACGGGAAGGGCCAGAACGTTCGCGAGTGGACTCACGTCGACGACCACAACGCGGCGGTCCACCGCGTGCTCGCGGACGGGCGCATCGGCGAGACCTACCTGATCGGCTCGGGCTTAGAGCACTCAAACCGCGAGATCGTGCAGACGCTGCTGGAGCTGATGGATCGCCCGCGCGATGACTACGACTACGTCCCCGATCGCCCGGGCCACGACCTGCGCTACTCCAACGACACGACCAAGCTCCGCACCGAGCTCGGCTGGGAGCCGGTGTATGCGGACCTGCGAGCCGGCCTGCGCGCCACGATCGACTGGTATGCGGAGAACAGATGGTGGTGGGAGCCGGACAAGGCCGCGACCGAAGCCAGGTACCAGGCGCTCGGGCGCTGAACGGCTTGTCGCCTTCCGGCAACCTGAAGCCGACCGGGCGCTTGGACCGCGCCGATCCTCGGCGGGGCAACGTCTAGCTGGCGGTGATGTAACCGCTCATGTAACCCGGGTGCTCCATCGCCCATTCGTCGCAGCGGAAGGTGCAGAACCAAAGGAACCTTCCCGGCTGCTTTACGAGCAGCGTGTAGGTGTGAATGCCGGGCATCACGACGATGTTCACGCCCGCTGTCGGCGCCGTGATGCTGTGAGGCACTTCATCGGTGTTGTCGATCCTCAGCTCCTGGGGCTGGCCCGCGCGGACGGCGAATTCGGTCGTCGTGAACTCATCGTGCTTTTCGCCTTCGGGACCGAGCTTGCCTTCCGGGATGACCTTCAGAACGACCACCTTTGCCACCGGCGGCAGTCCGGCGGCCAGCTCAGCGGCGGCCTGCGATACCGCGCGTGCTTCCTTTCTTTCGCTGCTCTGGACCAGCGCGATCATCGACATCAGCACCGCGGCCAGGATCCCCGCACCCGCGAGCGCCCTCAGCCCGAACTTCCTGGCAGCCGCCTCGCCGGATGCCTGCCGATAGCTCGCCTCGGTGTCCTTGTCCGGCTCGCGTGCGGCGGAGCCGGGCTCGAAGACGAGATGACGAACGGGCACGGCGAACCGCTCACGCACCTGACCCGCGAGCTGCGGCTCGAGTCCGCTCGCACTCCGCTCCCAGCCGGTTGAGACGATGATTTCATCCGGCACAAAGGTGGCGAACGCGTCCTCGATGGCCTCGAGGGGCTCTGCCTCTGAGATCTCTCCGCCGACGACGCGCTCGTTGCCGACGCGGTCGAGGGCGCTCTGCAGGCGCAGGCGGGCCTGATCCAGCGGCCCGTCGACGGCGCCGGTCAGGCGGCTCCCGGTGGTGATCAGCGCGGGCGCGAGCAGGAGCACGTGCGTGCCCGGCACCGAGGCCAGCCTCCCGGCCTCGGCGAGGAGCGCCTCCTCGCCAAGCGTGTCGTTGGCGACGACGAGGATGCGGCGCTCGGTCGCCGCGCCCAGGTGCGGCGGGGCCATCTTCACCGGCAGCTCGCCACCGCGGAGCCTGCGCATGCGCAGCTGCGCCACGCGCAGGGCGAGAGCGCCGAGGACGACAGCAAGCACGACGAGAGCCAGCCATGTCGGGCCGAGCGTGGCGGCGAGCACGACTCCGATCAGGGCGAGCAGCAGCAGCAGGAGGAAGCGGAAGGCCTCCGTCTCGCTCTGAAACGGGCTACGCACCGGCGGGGTCCTCCGCGGCTACATGCCCGGACAGGCTCTGCACGGCGGCGACGATCTGTTCGGCGCTCGCCGGCGCCGGCAGCAGGTGACAGCCCTCCAAGAGCTCGCGCAGCTCAGCGTCGATGTCCGGCGGGGTCTCGACCACCAGCGGTGTGTCGGGGTAGCGCATGCGCAGCTCGCGCAGGATCGCTCGCGCCGGCTCGTTCTCGTAGCCCAGGGAGCAGACGACGGCATCGGCGTCGTGAGCCGGGGCGCACCCTTCGGGCCCGGTCAGCGGACACCGCGCGTGTCCCCGTGGGCCGGGACAGACGGCGACCGCGTAGCCGGCGAAGCGCAATCCGGACGCGATCGCAAGGCCGGTCGCCTCGTCCGGGTGCTCGACAAGCACCCGCGGGTGGCTCCAGCGCCAGGGCTGAGGTTTGAGGCTCACTGCCTGCGCGCTCGCCGTGGAACCTCCGGAGGACATGCCCTCAAGCTAAATCGCGGCTTGCTCGAAGGCATCCGGGTTAAGCCGCGTTCAGCTCCGCACAAAACCCCTACTGATGCCACCGACCAGCATGATTGAGCGTCGATCGACACCATCAGATCCGCCAGGCGGCCAGCAGCTCGCCGGGGTTGAGCTTGACGTCGAGCCGGGTGTGTGGGGCGAACCGGGTGCGGGAGACGCCGAACTCCACTTGGGGCGCCACGAAGTGGCCACGCTGAGGCGTGCACGCGGGAGAACGGATGCGGCTACGATTCACGTATGATCGAACTAGGCGATCAGGCCCCCGACTTCGAGCTCCCCGACCAGGATGGCCGGGTCGTCAAGCTCTCGGACCTCCGCGGCCGGCCGGTCGTCCTCTACTTTTATCCGAAGGCAGCTACCCCGGGTTGTACGACGCAGGCGTGCGGCGTGCGCGATCACCGGCTGGACTACGAGAGGGCCGGCGCGGTTGTCCTCGGGATCTCGCCTGATCCTGTCGGGAAGGTCAAGAAGTTCCATGACAAGGAGGGGCTGAACTTTGCCCTGCTGGCCGACGATGGTCATCACGTCGCCGACGCCTACGGCGTCTGGGCCGAGAAGTCGCTTTACGGGAAAACGTACTTCGGAAACGAGCGCACGACGTTCGTGATCGCGTCGGACGGCACCGTCGCCAAGGTCCTGCGCAAGGTCAAGCCGGCCGAGCACGACGCGCTGGTGCTGGCGGCGCTGGCTGAGGTGGCGGCGGCGTAGTCGAAGGCGCACACCGCTGCCACCGTCCCGACCGCTCACCCCGCCTTGAATCTAGCCGCCTCCTCCGCTCCGCCAGTCGCGTCCCCGGGGCTGTAGGAATGCGCGCCGGCGGTGCTGTCGCCGGGTCGCGTGGACCGCTGGCACCAGGCCCCGTACGCTTGAGGCTGTGCCGGCGCTGCTTGCATCGACCCTTGCATCGACCTCGATCGGCGAAAGCCTCACGACGTTCGTCAATGCCGCCGGGCAGTTCTTCTCCGACCTCGCGGCCGTCCATTGGGGGGCGCTCGTGTTGGGGCTGGTCTTCTTCGGGCTCAACCTGACGCTGCGCTCGCGCGCGTACTTCAACACCCTGCGCGCCGCCTATCCGGCGGTCAGCTTCCAGTGGCGGCGGATCTGGGGCGCCTACTTTGCCGCGGTCGGCTTCAACAACGTTGTGCCCGTGCGCGGGGGGGAAGTCATCAAGCTGTTCCTCACGCGCTCCTCGATTCCCGGCTCGAGCTATCCGACGGTCGCCGCCGCGTTCTTCGTGGAGTCGATCTTCGACGTGTGCGTGGGCGTGCTCATCCTGATCTTCGCGTTCACGCAGGGTGTGTTTCCCAAGCCTCCGGACTTCTCCAAGCTCAGCTCGTTCGACATCTCCTACCTGGCCGGGCACTTCCGGTTCACGCTGTTCCTGATCACCGCGCTGGCGATCCTCGGCCTGGTCGCGTTTGCGCTGCTGTCGGTGCGCGTGCGCGCGTTCTGGGCGCGGGTGCGCCAGGGCGTGACGATCCTCTCAGACCGCCGCCGCTACCTGCGCGAAGTCGTCTCGCTGCAGGCGCTCGGCTGGATGTGCCGCTTCGCGGCGTTCTGGTTCCTGCTGGAAGCGTTCCGGGTGGGGGGCTCGGTGGGAAACGTGCTGCTCGTGTTCGCCGTCAACCAGGTGGCGGGCGCGGTCCCGCTCACACCGGGGGGGGCGGGTGTGCAGCAGGCGCTGCTCGTCAAGGTCTTCGCCGCGAGCGCCGCCGGCACGGCGGCCGTGGCGGCCTACTCGGTGGGCCAGCAGATCGCGATCGCCGCGTTCACGGCGGCCGTCGGGCTCGGCGCGGTCGTGCTCATCTTCGGGTTCCGCTCCTTCGGCGAAGTCCTCCACGCCGGCCGCGCCTCGCGCGAGGCCGAGCGCGCCGGGACACCATTGGTCGAGGACCGCTCGCCCTACGAGGACGATCCACCGCCGCCCCCAGCGCCCAGGCTGCGCGCGCGCTACTGAGCTACTGAAGCCCCTCGCGCGCCTCGCGCACGAGCGTGACGGCCTCGGGGAACACCCGCGCCATGACCGTCCTGATCTGCTCCGCCTGGGCCTCGGCGCTGCCCTGCAGGTTGATGCGCTCGACTGCCGCGACGGTCATGTCGACCGCCAGCTTGATGGCGTTGTCCGCCCACGCCAGGCGCTGGTTGCCCTGCATCTGCTCGGCGAACTCGGCCAGGCGGCGTTGCAGCTCCTCCGGATCTCCAAACAGGTCGCCGAAACCGCCGCTCTCCATCTCCACATCATAGACTGCCCTGCTCATGCCCCCGGCAGAGGAGATCCGCCAGCAGGTGGAGCGCGAGTCCGCGCGCCGTGCGCGCCTGGGCGTGCCCGCGTTTGCCGGCGGCTTTCTGTACTTCCTGAGCGCGATCGTCGTCACCGCGACGCTCAGCTCGGCGCCGACGGTCGGCCTCGTGCAGGGGCTCGCCCCGGCGCTGTCCGGGCAAGCCAACCCGGCCCTCAGCCCGCGCGCGAGCGAGGTCAAATACATCAGCCATCACGCCCTCACGCTGATCGCCGGCAGCGTGATCAAGTCGCTCGCCCTCATCGCGCTGACGCTGATACTGCTGCTGCTGCTCGACGCGACCCGCTTTCGCCGACCGCAGACGTGGTCGGCGGCCCGCCCGCTCGTGCTCGTCGGGGGAATCGGGCTGGCGGTGGTCAACGTCGCCCACCAGGTCGTCGGCGCGATTCAGGCGCACAGCTTCGCCGTCGGACACGACCTCTCCAACCACGCCGTCGAACAGGCGCTGACCAGGGGCGCTGTCAACGTCGGCAGCCAGTACATCGACCTGCTCGCGGCGCTGTGCCTGACGGCGGGCATGATCGCGGTGTCGGTCAACGCCATCCGCGTCGGCCTGCTGACCCGCTGGATGGGCGTGATCGGGATCTTCTCCGGCATCCTCATCTTCCTGCCGCTCGGGGGCGCGACGCTGGAAATCGTGCCCGCGTTCTGGATGCTCGGGATGGGCATCCTCTACATGGAACGCTGGCCGAACGGAGATCCGCCCGCCTGGGCGGCCGGGGAGGCGCGCCCGTGGCCGACGCAGGCCGAGCGCCGCGCCGAACGCGAAGAGCAGGCTCCGGGCGAGCGGTCGGGGAACGGCAAGCCGGCGCTCGCGTCCGGGCCCGACGTAGCGCCCGATCCCGAGCTCGCGCCGTCCGCGGGCGGCTCCTCACGCAAGCGCAGGCGCAAGCGCCGTTAGAACGGCTCATGCCGCTCGGCGGGCGGTAGAGTCCAGTCATGGCGCGCGGGGGATCGGAGGCGGGGGAGCTGCCGGAGGTCGGCGAGCAGCTCGACCGAGAGCTGGCCTCGCTCCTGCACATTGAGACGTTTGACCCTCCCGCCGAGTTCGCGGAGCACGCGCTGCTGAACGATCCCGGTGTGTACGAGCGGGCGGCAGCCGATCCGCTCGGCTGGTGGGCCGCCCAGGCCGAGGAGCTCGACTGGTTTCAGAAGTGGGGCAGGGTGCTCGACGACGACGATCCGCCGTTCTACAAGTGGTTCACCGGCGGCACGCTCAACGTCTCCTACAACTGCCTGGATCGCCACGTGATCGCGGGCAGGGGCGAGCGTGTCGCGTTCCACTGGCGCGGCGAGGATGGTCAGGAGCGCGACATCACCTACGCGGAGCTGCTCGGCGACGTCGAACGCTTCGCCGGCGCGCTGAAGGGCCTCGGCGTGCGCAAGGGCGACGTGATCGGGATCTACCTGCCGATGATCCCGGAGGTCGTGGTGGCGATGCTCGCGTGCGCGCGCATCGGCGCGCCGCACAACGTCGTCTTCGGCGGCTTCTCCGCGGAGGCCGTGCGCGAGCGCATGGAGTTCTCGCGGGCGAAGGTGCTGATCACGGTCGACGGCGCGGCGCGCAAGGGCAGGACGGCGCCGGTCAAGGACCGGGTGGACGAGGTCATGGGCGACCTGGAGAGCCTCGAGAAGATCGTGGTGGTGCAGAGCAAGGGCACGCCGTGCCAGATGCGGGAGGGGCGCGACGTCTTCTACGAGCAGATCGTGGCGGCCGCCGATCCGGTGTGTCCGGCCGAGCCGCTGGACGCGGAGCACCCGCTGTACATCCTCTACACCTCCGGCTCGACGGCTAAGCCGAAGGGGATATTGCACACCACGGGCGGCTATCTGACGGGAGTGTCGGCGACTCACCGCTACGTGTTCGACCTGAAGGCCGACTCCGACGTGTACTGGTGCGCCGCCGACGTCGGCTGGGTCACGGGGCACTCCTACATCGTCTACGGACCGCTGTGCAACGGCGCCACGTCGGTGATGTGGGAGGGCGCTCCCGACTATCCCCACAAGGGGATCTGGTGGGAGCTCGTCGAGCGCTACGGCGTGAGCATCCTGTACTGCGCCCCGACCGCGATCCGCGCTTGCATCAAGTGGGGGGCGGATTGGCCGAACAAGCACGATCTGAGCAGCCTGCGCCTGCTCGGCTCCGTCGGCGAGCCGATCAACCCGAAGGCGTGGCTGTGGTACCACAAGGTGATCGGGGGCGAACGCTGCCCGATCGTGGACACGTGGTGGCAGACCGAGACCGGCGCGATCATGATCACGCCGCTGCCGGGCATCACTCACACCAAGCCCGGCTCGGCCACGCAGCCGTTCCCCGGGGTCGCCGCGGAGGTGCGCGACGAGTCCACCGGCGAGCCGATCCAGGAGGGTCAGGGCCTGCTCGTGCTCACCCAGCCATGGCCGTCGATGCTGCGCACGCTGTACAAGGAGGAGGAGCGCTACATCAACGCCTACTTCAGCCGCTTCGGCCGCGAGACCTACCTCGTCGGCGACGCCGCCCGGCGCGACAAGGACGGCTACCTGTGGGTGATCGGGCGCATCGACGACGTCGTCAACGTCTCCGGGCACCGGCTGTCAACAGCCGAGGTCGAGTCGGCGATCGTCGCCCATCCCGATGTCGCGGAGGCCGCGGTGATAGGGCAGCACGACGAGGACACCGGCCAGGCGATTGTCGCGTTCGTCACGCTGCAGGGCGAGCTGGAGGGCGATGAGGCCACGATCGAGGGTATCCGTGCGACAGTGGCTGAGCGGATCGGCAAGTTCGCGCGGCCCAAGCGCACCATCTGGGCCGGATGAACTACCCAAGACCCGCTCCGGCAAGATCATGCGCCGGCTGCTGCGCGACATCGCCGAGGGGCGCGCCCTGGGCGATGTCACGACCCTGCGCGACCCGGCGGTCATGGCCGAGCTCGAAACCCGCATCTCCGAGCTGAGGGCTGCGGAATCGTAGATACGCGAACGCATCGCTGGCACTCGGCGGCGCTCAGGCGAACAGCTCGGCCACTGTCACGCTGAAGCCCGGGACGGCGTCGCTCAGGTCAAGCGTGTCTTCGGCGCCGTG
Source organism: uncultured Solirubrobacterales bacterium (assembly GCA_963808385.1). Lineage (GTDB taxonomy): Bacteria > Actinomycetota > Thermoleophilia > Solirubrobacterales > Solirubrobacteraceae > Palsa-744. The sequence goes on from CAWEFQ010000018.1 coordinate 143,661, forward strand.
CACGTGCGCGTCGCCCTGCCCGCGGTAGACGGTCGCCGTGCGCTTGGGCGGATCGAGCACGAGCACTGCGATCGTGCCGGCCTCGAGCCATTCGAGCGCCTTGTCCTGCACCTCGTGGTAGCTGTCGCTGGGTGAAACGACCTCCACGGCGAGATCAGGCGCTCCCGGCCAGTATTTTGCCGTGCTGCCGATCTTCTCCGCGCGCTCCCTCGAGATGAACGCGGCGTCGGGGGCGCGCACGGTGTCAGGGTCGCTTGCCAACAGAAAGCCGGTCTCGGCCGCGAGCGTCACGCCGATGCCGGTCTGGCGTACGTGCATCCCAAGCAGAATTCCCACAGTCGCCGCGACGCGACCGTGCTCGAAGCCGGGTGGAGGCATCATCCGCAGCTCTCCACGCACGAGCTCGTGGCGCATTCCGTCGTCGGGCATGCGCAACAGCTCGTCGGCGGTGGTGATAGATGGTGCTGTGACGGCCATACGGACGAGGCTACCCGGTACCGGCGCACATCACAAGCGTCTATCATCCCTGTTCGTTCTCTACAGCTCGGGTATAGCGGTGCTCGGGTATCCGGGGGAGCCATTGCGATAGGCGCCGGACCGCGCTGGCTAAACCTTGCGGTGCTCAGGCACCCACGACCCGTCGTCCTGGCGCACGAAGTCCTGGAACAGGTTGGGCGCCTCGGCCCGCATGACCCGGGCGACGAGGTCGAATACCAGCCGCAGCTCCTCCTCGGCGCCCTCGGCGGTCCGCATCTCGATCACGTGCCTGAGCGTGCGCGCGTTCGCCGTCCACACGATGTCCGTGCTCAACCCGATCGGGGCCAGGCGGCGCAGGGCGGAGGTGACCTCCTTCTTGACGTGGAACGGCACGCCCTCCTCGTCGATGCCCAGCTCGCGCGCGGCGCTGACCTGGAGCTCCTCCAGCTGCTCGACGATGCTCAACACCTGCTCGCGCACGGGCTCCAGGGCCGGTGGCACGCGGAAGCCGATATCGGTTAGGCGCACGTAGCGCAGACTCTCCTGACTGAACGCCGAGCCCGCGCGATGCCTGACAAGCTCGTGAGTGTTGCCGGACACCACCGGTTTGCCGTTTCGGCGCACGAACAGCAGACCGTTGGGAACCTTGACGCAATAGACCTTACCTTTGTAGGGCTCCCACGAGTCGTTCTTGGCACCGTTGTGATTGACCAGTGGATGGGTGCGTGTCTTGACAAGCGAGACGATGTAGCAGGGTCGTGCATTCTTGAATCTCTGCCCGCTTGGCAGTATGCGCTCCAAGCCGGTCCTGTCATCAATGCGAATGTTGGCCGACCAACCTGCCTTGATCGCCAGCACCTGCAGTTCGTCTGCCATCTCGGGCGAGGTCGTGTAAATCACCGTGTGGTTGCTGTCGCTGCGACGGCTTCCGTCCCCGTCCGCATAGGCCTCGAGGAAGATACGCAGGATGGACGGCCCCCAGTTGTGGACATATCTGGGTATGCGCTTCTCGTGTGCGCGTCGTCCGCTCGAGGCGAGGGAGTCACGTAGCGCGACGTTCTGTGTCCGGATCGCGCCATGGCCGGTGGCCACCTCATAGGCTGGGAGGCCCATCGCCCGAATGTTCTGCGCGATGGCTTCCAACTGCTCGCCGCGGTTCTGGGCGATGCAGATCTGGTGTCCGTTCAAACTTCCCTCGGCGAGCCAATGGCCGAGGAAACGAGCGAACTCCTCAAGCGGGAACTCCGAGCCGACGTAGTGCCGAGTTGTGTTGGTCGTGCGGTTGCGTGCATTCCAAACGCGCTTGGTCCCAGGAATCTCAACTGTGCCTGACTCCTGCCCATGCCATATGGCGGTCTTCTGGTAGGCGACACGTTTGCCGAAGATCTCGCTGGCCAGTCTCACTCGGTAGGGCTCCTCGCCACGCTTGTTCGCCTGTGTGTCGTGCGCCTTCACCCACATCCGGTGATTAGGCGTCACGAGCAGGTCGATCTGCTCTGACCGGACTCGGTACATCTCCCCGTCGTAGTCGCCGATGAAGTGCTCTGTCGCTGGCTGGTATTCAAGGCAGCCGGTGCCGGGATTGACGGTGGCAAAGATCTCCGATCCATCCACGTCGGGCCATCTCTTCCACCCATCGTCGGTGAGCACCTCGGTCTCGGCGTCGTAGCAGAACACGCGCGAAACATTTCGCAGCGCAAACGACCAGTTCGCGTGCTCAAGCACGCTGCCGTGGCCCGAGCGCAGGATGTTGGCGAAGTACTCGCGCCGGTCGGTCCTGATCCGTGTCACGTTCGGGTTCAGCCCCGGCTCCCAGCTGCGGTAGCACGCGCGGCCGCCGAACTCCACGATCAGCTCGCCGGCATTAACGGCGCCGATCGAGCCGGAGTCCGCGCCGCTCGGGTCCGCGCCGCCGGCGCCCGCATCGCTGGAGCCCGCGCCGCCCTCCTCCAGGCGCTGCGCAAGCCACGACTCGCCGCCGACGTCGCGCAGGTAGGCGCGCATGCCCTCGACGTCGATCGAGGGGCGGGCGATCAGGAACACCGAGGGAGTCGTCTCGTGCATCGGGCGGACGATGCTAGGCGGTGCCCCGGACGTCGCTGACGCCGCTGACGGGGCGGCCGGCCGGCGCAAGATCCTCCGAGCAGGCGCCCTGGCGGGCGCGCGGACGATCGCCGAGAGCAGCTCCAGACCCGCGAGTCGGCGCCTAGACTGTCGTCACTGTGGATCCTGCGGAAACCGGTCTCGACGTCAATGTCGCCGGCGTCGGCCATCGCCCAACCGATCACGTGCCTGAGCCGATCGTCCAGGCGCGTGATGTGTGCCGGCGCTATGGCGAAGGCCAGGTGGCCGTGGACGCGCTCGTGGACGTCAGCGTCGAGTTTCGCGCGGGCCGGCTCGCGGCAATCATGGGCCCGTCGGGGTCGGGTAAGTCCACGCTGCTGCACATCCTCGCGGGCCTCGACAGGCCGACGTCGGGCGCCGTGCGACTCGCTGGCGTGGAGCTGACCGAGCTGGATGACCGCGCGTTGACGCAGCTGCGCCGCGACCGTGTCGGCTTCATCTTCCAGACGTTCAACCTGCTGCCGGTGCTCAACGCCGAGGAGAACATCCTGCTGCCACTGTCGATCGCCGGACGCGAGGTGGACCGTAGGTGGTTCGAGCAGCTCGTGGACACCGTCGGCATCCGCGACCGGCTGAGCCATCGTCCGGCTGAGCTCTCCGGCGGCCAGCAGCAGCGTGTGGCGGTGGCCAGGGCGCTGATCTCGCGGCCGGCGGTGCTGTTCGCCGACGAGCCATCCGGGAACCTCGACTCTAAGTCCTCCGACGACGTGCTGGCGCTGCTGCGCCACGCCGTAGACGACTTCGGTCAGACGGTCGTGATGGTCACCCACGACGCGCACGCCGCGTCGTTCGCCGACCGGCTGCTGCTGCTCGCCGACGGCAAGATCGTGCACGACGGGCCCACGGCGAGCGCCGATGAGACGCTGGATCTGATGAAGGCCGTGGGCTGATGCTCGCGCTTGTGCTGCGCGGCTTCATGCAGCGCAAGCTGCGCGTGCTGCTGACAGGTATCGCGATCGCGCTCGGCGTGGCGCTGATGGCCGGCACGTACATCCTCACCGACACGATCAACCACGCCTTCGCGGAAGTCTTCGGCATCGCTTACGCGAACAAGGCGGTTGTCGTCACCGAAAAGGAAACGCTCGGCCGAGGGACTGGCTCGGAAGTCTCTGTGCTGAACGCGGCGACACTCGCCCGCGTGCGCGCGGTGCCGGGCGTGGCGGCGGCCTCGGGCAGCATCGGGACCCGCGCAGCGATACTCACGACGAGCGGCAAACGGCTCACCAGCGGCGGCGCGCCCGCGCTCGTCAACGCCGTGCAGCCGCCGCGCTTTGAGTCCTTCACGGCGGCCGAGGGACAGCTGCCGACAGCCGCCGACCAGGTGGCGATCGACCAGGCGACCGCTGATCGCGACCACCTGAAGCTCGGCCAGCAGATCGTGATCGCGGGCAGGTCCCCGGCACGGCGCTACACGATCTCCGGTATCGCAAAGTTCGCCGGCAGTGAATCGTTCGGCGGCGCGAGCGTCGTGCTCCTGGTTCCGCAGCAGGCCCAGTACGTCGCGGGCGAACCTGGCGCCTACGACGGCATCAACGTCGCCAACAGTCCCGGCGTCTCGTCGCGAGAGCTCGCCTCACGTGTCCGCGCGGCGCTGCCCGCGACGTTGACGGTGCGAACCGGGGCACAGGAAGCCGCCAACCAGACCTCCGAACTCGAAGAACAGCTCGGCTTCCTGCGCACCTTCCTGCTGATCTTCGCGTACGTAGCCCTCTTCGTCGGCGCATTCATCATCTTCAACACCTTCTCGATCACCGTCGCCCAGCGCACGCGCGAGTTCGGTCTGCTGCGCACGCTCGGCGCCTCGCGCGCGCAGATCATGCGCGCGGTGGTCGAGGAAGGCCTGCTGCTGGGCATCGTAGGTGCGGTGATCGGCCTGTTCGCAGGGATCGGCCTGGCGCCGGCGCTGGACGGGCTGTTCAAGGCGTTCGGAGCGGATCTGCCGGACAACGGCACGGTCCTGGAGACGCGCACCGTGATCGTCTCGCTCGGCATGGGCATTGTCGTGACCGTGGCGGCGGGCTTCTTCCCGGCGCTGCGCGCGACGCGCGTGCCGCCGATCGCGGCGATGCGCGAGGGCGTCGAGATCCCGTCACGCGAGCTGACCGAGTCCGTGCTGTTCGCCCGCGCCGGCGTCCTCGCGGTCGTGTTCGCCCTCCTCGGGCTGCTGCTCGGCGTGGGCGTCGCGTCGATCCTGTTCGTGGTCTTCGCCGTCTATGTGATGGTGCAGGTGGTGCGCCTCGCGCGCGGGCCTGGGCGTCGTCATTACCGCGTCGTGCCCGCCCTCGCCGGCGCCATCGGCTGGCTGATCAGCTGGCGCGGGATCACGGCGCGCTTGGCGCGCGAGAACACGGTGCGCCAGCCCGGCCGCACGCTCGTGACCGCGCTCGCGCTGACCGTCGGGCTCGGGCTCGTCGCGTTCATCTCGGTACTGGCCGCGGGCACCAAGACGACGATCGACCACGCCGTCAGTCGCTCCTTCGCAGGCAACCTGATCGTCCAGAACACCCAGGCCGAACAGGGCATCCCCTCTGCGATCGCGCCGGCGGTCCGGACGGCCCACGGCGTCGGCGTGGTGACGGCGGTCGCCTTCACGAAGGGCAGGGTGCGGAACCTCGCTGCGGCGGGCGCGCCGGTGATCGCCGAAAAGAGCACCGTGACGGCGATCGAACCGGAATCGTTTGTGAAGATGTACAAGACCGAATGGGAGCACGGCTCCCCGGCGACACTCACGTCGCTCGGACCGGACGACACCGTGATCACAAAGAAGTTCGCGAGCGCCCACGGTCTGCACGTGGGGCAGCGGCTGTCCGTGCTGACGGCCTCCGGTCACGAGGTCACGCTGACGGTGACGGGCATCGTCAAGGAAGAAGTGCTCGGCCTGCTCGCCAACCTCACCGTGTTGCGCTCACTGGCGAGCTCGGCGTTCGGGCAGCGCGAAGATGGAGTGGACTTCGTCTCCTATGCACCGGGCGCGGACGGCGCCGAAGTGCGCCACGGCATCAACTCGCTGCTGCGAGCCAGCTTCCCGCAGACCCATTCGCAGACCGCGGCGGAATACACGCACGAAGCGAGCAACAAAGTCAACAAGTTCCTGCTGCTCGTCTACGTGCTGCTGGCGCTGTCGGTGATCGTGTCGCTGTTCGGGATCGTCAACACGCTGATCCTGTCGATCTACGAGCGCACCCGCGAGCTGGGCATGATGCGCGCGATCGGAACCTCGCGAAGCCAGATCCGGCAGATGATCCGCTACGAGTCGCTGATCACCGCGATGATCGGCGGCGTCCTCGGCCTGGCGGTTGGGGTTGTGGGGGCGATCCTCGTAACCGAGCTCGCCCTGTCGGGCTCCGGCTACGAACTGTCGATCCCCGTCGGCACGCTGGTGCTGGTGCTGATCGTCGCCGCGCTCGCTGGCCTGCTCGCCGCACAGCTCCCGGCGCGGCGCGCCGCCCGGCTTGACGTGCTGAGCGCGCTGGCGTCCGAGTAGGGGTCCGACCGGGCCGGTGGCGATGGTGAGCGCCCTGGGCAGTCCTCAGGGGGAGGGCGAGATAGCCAGCACGCTGTTGGCCGCGACAGTGAGCTTGATGCGGCCGCGAGGCGAGCTGTGCCGCGCCGTCTGGGCGCCCGCCCGCGTCGCGGTCAGCGTCTCGATGCTCACGTTGCGGGCGCCGCGCAGGACAACGGGTCGCGCCTGCGCGTGCTCGTTGTCGAGGATGAGCATGGTCCCTCCGGCCGGCTCGCCCACGCTGCTCGCCACGAGCCCGCGCACGCCTGAGAGGGTCCGCAGCGTGGCGCCGACGGGCAGCCACTGGTTGAGCGCGACCAGCGCGCTCTCGATCGGCCGGGTGAGCACCGCTTCGCCGCGGACGACGAACGGGTCGTAGGGAGCGCCGCTGAAGTGGAAGCGGACCTCCTGAAAGCCGGTCTTCAGGGCGGCCAGCACGAAGCGCGCGGCCCAGACACCGCTCGCCGGACTGTCCGAGACCCTGGCCACGCCTCCGCAGGAGGCGGAGTTGGCCTCCGAGATGATCGCCGGCACGTGCGCGGCGCTCGCGTCCGCGACGACCCACCGAAGGCCACGAGGCGCGTTGGCCGTCTGCGCCGAGAGCACTCCCCCGATCGTGACGGCCTTCGGCGTGACGCAGGCGGTGAGCGGATACAGGTGCACGCCGACGGTCTGCTCGTGCAGCGCGGCGATGACTCGCGGGAGCTGGCCTCGCCAGTGCGCGGGCCGCGCCAGTTCTGGTCCGATCGTGGGGGCGCCGGCCACGGTCTGCTGCAGAGGCGACGCGACCTGCAGGTAGGTGTTCGTCGCCGCGGCTTCTTCGCCTCCCAGCGGCCTGCTCAGCGAGGCGTAGTTGGGCAGGTAGTACAGGTCCGGCTCGTTGCCGAGCGAGAAGCTCAGGCCGTTGGTGGCCGCGCTCTGCGCGCCGGCTACCATCTGCGCCGCCCACGAGGGCTCGCCGGTCTTCGCGTTCAGGCCGATGGTGAGCGGGTCTCGCGTTGCGCTCAGCAGGCAGTGCAGCTCACTCCAGAAGGCGGTGGGCAGCGAGTAGAGCGTGGCCGTTTCCCAGGAGGGGGGCGCGCCGGAGAGCGCTCCGCTGGGCGCCGTCAGATCTTGGCTGTCTCCGGCCAGGGCCAGCGGCGGAGATCCGAGCGCCTGCAGCTCGCTCACGAGCGCGGGCGGGGGGCAGGCGCCCGTGCCGAGGTCCTGGGCCATCGTCGGGTACTCGAGCGACAGGCCGGCGGGCGCCATCGTGACCGGTACGCCCGCGCCGGTCGGGCTCGGCGTCAGCGTGACTTCCGCCGGGGCCGTCTTGGAGTGAGCGGGCGCGTGGCCGGAACGCCGCTGAGACCTTGCGGCCAGGGCGGGGCCAGCGCCTGCGCCAGCGATGAGGAGCGACAGTCCAAGTACGAGCGCCAGTGCCCGTGGGACCGGCGTGCGTCGCCCGCGCCGCATGTCTTGAACATAGCAACGCACCCGCGAGCCGGCGAGCAGCGGTTGACGGGGGAGGGACAGCCCGAGCAGCTGCGATCCACACCGTCTGTGGCGGCGGCGGCACGGGCCAGCCCGGATAAGCTGCCGGGTCATGGCCGCGAGCGCATCCGCAATCCCAACCGACCCCGAGGCCGATCAGACCGCCTGGGATCTGGAGCTGCTCGTCGACGGCGAGGGACCGGCCGGCGTGCAGCGCCGGCTCGACGACGCGCTCGCGCGCGCGAAGACGTTCGCCGAGCGCTACTCGGGCAGGCTCGGCGAGCTGGACAGCGCCGGGCTCGCGCAGGCGATGCGCGAGATGGCCGAGATCCACGACCTCGTCGGGCGCGCGGGCTCCTATGCGGCGCTCGACTTCTCCACGAGCACGGCCGACCCCGCGCGCGGCGCGCTCTTGCAGCGCACCCAGGAGCGCGGGACCGAGATCGAGACGACGCTGCTGTTCTTCGAGCTGGAGTGGGCGGCCCTGTCCGACGAGCGCGTCCAGGAGCTGCTGGGGGACGGCGACGGCCCGGATGGGGGTGGCGCGGCTGAAGATGGCTCCGGCGAGGACGAGCTCGCCTTCTGCCGCCATCATCTGCGCAGCGCCCGCCGCTACCGCGATCACCTGCTCAGTGAGCCCGAGGAGCGGATCCTCGCCGAGAAGGCCCTCACCGGCGCCTCGGCCTGGTCGCGGTTGTTCGAGGAGCTGACCTCGGCGATCGAGGTCGAGCTCCCCGCCGGTGGCGATGGATCCGCGGGCGGGGATGGGTTCGCGGCGGCCGCTGAGACGGGCGGCGGGGATGGGTCCGCGGCGGGCGCTGGGACGGGCGGCGCCCTGGCCGCTGGCGAGCGCGTCGCGCTCGACCTCGCGCTGAGCCGCCTGGCGCTTGCAGACCGCGAGCTGCGGCGAACCACCGCCGAGGCGGTAACCGCGGCGCTGGCGCCGGGGCTGCGCACGCGCGCGTACCTGTTCAACACGCTGCTCGCCGACAAGGCCACCGACGACCGCCTGCGCCGCTACCCGAGCTGGCTGGCCGCGCGCAACCTCGCAAACGAAGCGAGCGACGAGTCGGTGCAGGCGCTGATCGAGGCGGTCCGCGGGCGCTACGAGCTTGCGCGGCGCTGGTATCGGCTGAAGGCCAGGCTGCTCGGGATCGAGCGGATCGCCGACTACGACCGCATGGCGGCCGTCACCGCCGACGAGGTCACCTACTCCTTCGCGCAGGCGCGCGAGATCGTGCTCGACTGCTACTCGTCCTTCTCCCCCGAGCTGGGGGATCTGGCGAAGGGGTTCTTCGACGGGCGCTACATCGACGCGCCCCTGCGCCCGGGCAAGCGCGGCGGGGCCTTCTGCGCCTCGGCCGTGCCCTCGGCGCACCCGTACGTGCTGCTGAACTACACCTCGCGCCGCCGGGACGTGCTGACGCTCGCGCACGAGCTCGGCCACGGCGTGCACTTCGCGCTCGCCGCCCGCCAGGGCGTCTTCCATCAGAGCACCCCGCTGACGCTCGCCGAGACCGCCTCGGTGTTCGCCGAGACGATCGTGTTCGGGCGGCTGCTCGCCGAGGACGCCACGCCCGCCTCGCGCCTGGCGCTGCTCGCGGAGAACATCGAGGGCCAGGTCGCGACCGTGTTCCGCCAGGTCGCGATGAACCGCTTCGAGGACCTCGTCCACACCGCGCGCCGCACCGAGGGCGAGCTGTCGGTGGAGCGCTTCGGCGAGCTGTGGTTCGAGAGCCAGGAGGAGATGCTCGGCGACTCGGTGCAGATCACCGACGGCTACCGCTCGTGGTGGTCCTACATCCCGCACTTCATCGGCTCGCCCGGCTACGTCTACGCCTACGCCTACGGTCAGCTGCTCGCGCTGTCGGTCTATGAGCGCTACGAGCAGCGCGGTTCCGACTTCGTGCCCCAGTATCTGGAGCTGCTCGCCGCCGGCGGCTCGCGCAGCCCCGAGGAGCTCGGTGCGATCGTGGACGTCGACCTGGCCGACCCCGGCTTCTGGGACTCGGGCCTGGATCTCGTCGAGCGCCAGCTGCAGCAGGCCGAGGCGGCGGCGCAGGCCGCGCTCGGGGCGTAGGGCAACCGCCCGCTACAGCAGGCCCAGCGCGCTGCCGACCCCGTGCACGAGGTTGAACAGGGGCTCGGGGACGATGCCGAAGAACAGGATCGCTGCGCCCGCCACGATCGCGACGAGGACCACCTCTGGTTGGGGGCCGTCCGCGGGGGCGCCATCATCGCCCGGGCCGGCCGCGGCGAGGTCGGCGGCGCTCGCCGCCGCCTGCTCGTCGAGCTCCTGCGAGCCTCCCGCCAGCGCCGGCAGCGCTCCCTCGGCCGCGGCGGGCCCCGGGCCACCGGGCGCGGAGGCTGCGGTCGCCGTATCCGGGGCGTCCTCGGGGGCCTCGCCGACCATCCACATCGCCGCGATCACCGGCAGGTAGTAGCCAAGGGAGATCATCGAGCCGATCACGATCACGACCGCCAGCCAGGTGTAGCCGCCTGAGACGGATGCGTCGATCAGGTAGAGCTTGCCCATGAACCCCGCCGTCGCGGGGATTCCCGCCAGGCCCAGCATCGCCAGCGTCATCGGCCAGGCCAGGTGGGGGTGCGTGCGGCCGAGGCCACGCATCGACGCGACCGTGTCGCCCAGATCGGTCTCCCGCTCGCGCGCGAGGATCGTGGCGAACGCGGCCATGTTCATGAACAGGTACACCGCCAGGTAGAACACGGTCGCCTGCACGCCCAGCTTGGAAGCGACGACCACGCCGGCGAGCATGTACCCGGCCTGGGCGACGGAGGAATATGCCAGCATCCGCTTCAGCGAGGACTGGCCCAGCGCGCCCACGTTGCCCACGACGATCGTGATCGCGGCCAGCGTCGCCACCGCCGGGCCCCAGCTGGCGTGGGCTTCGATCAGGGCCACGTCGAACAGCCGCAGGAACACGCCCAGCGCCGCGACCTTCGTGGCGACCGCCATGAAGGCCGTCACGGGCGTCGGCGCGCCCTCGTACACGTCCGGCGTCCACTGGTGGAATGGCGCGACCGACGCCTTGAAGCACAGTCCCGCCACGCACAGCGCGATCCCCGTCAGCGTCAGCGGGTCCGTCGCCAGGCCGCCGCTCGACAGGGCGCTTGCGATCCCGGTGAACTCGGTCTGACCCGTCGCGCCGTAGATCAGCGCCAGTCCGTACAGCAGCGTCGCCGACCCGACCGAGCCGACGATCAGGTACTTCAGCCCCGACTCCAGCGAGTGCTCTTTTTTGAGCTCCGTCGCGCACAGCACGTACAGCGGGATCGACAGCAGCTCCAGGCCCAGGAACAGCGCGACCGTGTTCTGCGCCGCCGCCAGCAGCGACATCCCGCCGATCGACGTCAGCAGCAGCGCGTGCCACTCGCCGTGGCCGGCTTCGCGCGCGGCCAGCGATCTCCACGCCAGCAGGACCGTGCAGATCCCGCCCGCGACCAGGGTCAGGTTCAGCGTCAGCGACAGACTGTCGATTCGCAGCGCCCCCGCGACGATCGACTGCTCTTCACCCCACTGCCAGATCGTGAGTCCCGCCGCCGCGGCGAGGGCCACGAGGCTGAGCGCGGGGACGAGCTGCGCTCGGGCCCATTTCGATCCCAGGAGGCCCACTAACAGGACTATTGCCGCGCCGCCCAGCAGGGCGATCAACGGCGACAGGGCCGCGAAATCGACGTGCGGGCCTTTGAGGTGGGTGGTCGCGATCGCGGGGGAGAACACGGGCACGTAGTTCATCGCGTGGCCCCTTCGGCGCCGGTCGCGGCGAGCGCGGCGGTACTGGCCGTGCCGGTGAAGAAATGGAGCTGGGCGTGCGGGTTGGCCGCGAGGGCCTGCGCGGGGAACACGACGGTCTTGACCGAGCCTTCGCTGCGCCGCAGCGCCAGCTGGGGGTAGATCGCCATGAACACGATCACGACGACCAGCGGCACGAGCACGAACCCGTCGCGCAGCGAGATCTCACGCGAGTCGACGCCCGAGCCGACGCGGTTGTGCATCGCGCGGATGAACAGCCGCAGCGCGTACACGCTTGCCATGACCACGCCGGCGAACGCGACGATCGCGATCGCGAGCTTGGCCTGGAACACGCCCAGCAGGATCAGGAACTCACCCACGAAGTTGGCCGAGCCCGGCATCGCCAGCGTCGCCAGCGAGACGATCAGGAAGATCGACGCCAGCACGGGCGCTCTGAACGCGATCCCGCCCATGTCGCGCACGTCCTCCGAGCCCCCCGCGCGCCGCGACAGGACCGCGACGATGAACAGCAGCGCCGCGACGACCAACCCGTGGTTGACCATCTGCAGCAGCGCGCCCTGCGCGCCCTGGGGGTTCAGCGCGAAGATCCCCAAAGTGATGAACCCGAGCTGCGCCACGGACGAGTACCCGGCGATCAGCCGCGCGTCGGTCTGGGTGAACGCGATCGCCGACCCGTACAGGATCGAGACCAGCGCGAGGATCAGCATCAGCGTCTGGAAGTGCGCGGCGCCCTGGGGGAACAGCGGCAGCACGATCGCGAGAAAGCCGTACGCGCCGACCTTCGAGAGCACGCCGCTGAACACCATCAGCACCTCGATCGGCATCGCCCTGTATCCGTCGGGCATCCAGCCGTGCAGGGGGAACGCGGGCATCTTGACCAGGAACGCGGCGGCGAAGAACAGGAAGATCCACTCCTGCGATCCCGTGCTCAGAGGCAGCGCCTGAAGCGAGGAGAGCACGAACGTGATGTGACCGCCGCCCTGCTGCGCGGCCAGCACCCCCGTCGCGATGGCGGCCGCGAGCATCAACAGCGAGCCCACGAGCGTGTAGATGACCAGCTTGATCGTGGCTTTCACGCGCTCCTCCCGCGTGCCCCGGCCCCACATGCCCGTCAGGAAGTAGAACGGGATCAGCATCAGATCGAAGAACGCGACGAACAGCGCCAGATCCTGCGCCAGGAACGCGCCGAGGACGGCGGACTCGGCGAGCATGAAGAAGAGCCAGAACAGCCTCGGCCGCTCCCACTGCCTCAGGTTGGCTGCGATCGTGGCGGCGGCGAACAGCAGTGTCGTCAGGCCGATCAGAAAGACGTTCAATCCGCTGATCCCGAGCTTGTAGTGGATCCCCAGTTCGCTGATCCACACCACGTCCGTCACGTTGGTCAGACCGGTCGTGCCCGGCGAGTATTCGGCGATATACCCCACCGCCAGACCGAATGCGGCGATTGAGCCGACCAATGCCAGCACGCCGGGGATGCTCCATCCGCCAGAGTCGGTGGCGCGGGTGCGCCCGAGGAGAGCGCTTACGATCGCGCCGAGCGCGCCGCAGGCCAGGGGCAGCCAGATCAGGATAGAGAGAGGGGGCATGGGTCGGTTGGCGTTCTCGTGGAGTTGTTGTGGTCTGGAGGAGTTGGTGTGAAGGTGAGGTGGGGGTGTGGGCTGGGATCAGGTCTGCAACAGGAAGTAGAACGCGACGCCCGTCACACCCAGCACGAACAGCGCGGCGTAGTAGCGCAGGAACCCGCTCTGCACCGCCCGCACCGCGGCCGAGCCCGCGCGCACGATCCCGGTGGAGCCTCCGATCATCGTGTCCTGCACGAACACGCGCTCGAACGTTCCCTGCGCGAACCCCCCGGCCGCGGCGGCCGGTTTCACCACGAGCGCGTCGATCAGCTCGTCGAAGTACCACTTGTGCGCGAACAGCTCGTACAGCGCCGCGAACCGCTCCCGGGCGGCGACCGCGATGCTCGGCTGCTTGACCCAGATGCGGTAGGCGATCGCGATGCCGCTCAGCCCCAGCAGCGTGCCGAGGCACATGCCGAAGATCAGGAGGCCGTCGCGGGTGTGCGGTTCATACAGGGGCGAGCCCGCGAACGTGGGGCGCAGGAAGTTGACGACCACGTCGTCCACACCGGGGATCTGCACGAGGCCCGCGCCGATCGCGCCGATCGCCAGCACGGTCATCGCCACGCGCATCGGCAGGGCGCGCTCGGCCACCGTGTGATGCGGCCCCGGGAATCCCACGTCGGTGTCCTCAACTTCCCCGTTCGCCGGGTTCGTCGGGACCTCCGCGTGGTGCAGGTGGGGTGGGCGGGCATCCAAATCAATCTCTTTCGCCTCGGCGACGGGGTCGCCGTAGAACGCCCGGAAGATCATCCTGAACGTGTAGATCGCCGTCAGGAACGCGCCGAGGTAGCCGATCGCGTACAGGATCCAGTGCCAGCCCCCGCGCTCGGCCGTGACGAGCAGGATCTCGTCCTTGGAGAAGAACCCCGAGAACGGCGGGATCCCCGACAGCGCCAGCCCGCCGATGACGAAGCACGCGAACGTGAACGGCAGCGCCTTGCGAAACCCGCCCATCCTCTCCAGCGACTGCTCGCCCCCCATCGCGCCGATGATCGAGCCCGCGCCCATGAACAGCAGCGCCTTGAAGAAGGCGTGGGTCATCAGATGGAACATCCCCGCCGCGTACGCCCCGACGGACACGCCCATGATCATGTAGCCGATCTGGGACATCGTCGAGTAGGCGATCACGCGCTTGATGTCGGTCTGCACGAGCGCGATCGTGCCCGCCACCAGCAGGGTCGATGCGCCGATGACCGCGCCCGTGTCCTGCGCCGCGGGGGCGAGCTCGAACAGGACGTGCATGCGCGCGATCAGATACACGCCCGCGGTCACCATCGTCGCGGCGTGGATCAGGGCGCTGACGGGAGTCGGGCCCTCCATCGCGTCCGGGAGCCACGTGTGCAGGGGGATCTGCGCGGACTTGGCGATCGCCCCGACGAGCAGCAGCAGGCAGCCCGCGACGATGTCCGCTTCGCCTGTGTGGAACACGTGCGGGGCGGCGGCGAACGCGCCGAGGAAGTCGAGCGTATGGGTGTGCTTGAAGATGAAGTACGTCCCCAGCACGAGCCCCGCGTCGCCGACGACATTGATCACGAACGCCTTGATCCCCGCGCGCGTCGCCGTCGTGCGCCGGTACCAGAACGAGATCAGCAGGTACGACGCCGCGCCGACGAACGCCCAGCCGACGATCAGCAGCAGAAAGTTGCCCGCCAGCACGAGCAGCAGCATCGAGAACACGAAGAAGTTGAGATACGCGAAGTACCGCGCGAACCCGCGGTCTTCCTGAAGGTAGGAGATCGAGTACAGGTGGATCATGCTCGAGATCCCGCTGACGATCAGGATCATGAACACCGACAGCGGGTCGACCAGGATCGACACTTCCGCGTTGACCCCCACCGTGTTGGCATAGCTCCACAGCGAGGAGGTCAGCTCCTGGTGCGAGGCCGAATGCCCCTCCAGCGAGATCAGCGCCCCGAGCGCGGCCACGAACGCCAACCCGATCGCGCCCGTGCCGATCCAGCCGGCGGCATTGCCGGGCAGCCTGCGATAGCCGAACGCGAGGATCAGCATCCCGAGCAGGGGGAAAAGCAGCACCAGCCAGCCCCATGTCGTCGTGGCCATCAGCCCTGCAACTCCCTCAACTCGTCAACGTCTATGGGAAGTCTGCGCCTGTAGATCGCCACGACCATGCCCAGCCCGATGCAGACCTCGCACGCGGCGACGGTCATCACGATCAGCGCCAGGATCTGCCCGTCGCCGTTGCCCCACATGCGCGAGAACGCGATCAGCGCGAGGTTGGCGCCGTTGAGCATCAGCTCCAGGCACAGCAGCACGACGAGCGGGTTGCGCCGCACCATCACGCCGGCAGCGCCGAGCGCGAACACGATCGCCGAGACGGCCAGGTACCAGCCGATCGCCATTACCAGCCGCCCTCCTGCTCGGATGGACCGCGCGGGGAGGGGGCGCCGGCCGGGGCGACGCCGGCGCCGACGGGCACGGGTTCCTCGCCGGGCTCGCCGTTCTGCTCCCGCGCCCGTGCGGCCTCGTAGGCGCGGCCGCCCACGCCCTCGAGCATCGTGCCGGTGCCACGCGGGCGGATCAGGTCGAGCGGGGTCAGCCGGCGCTCTGTGTCCCCGTCCTCCTCGATGCCGCCCCGCCGCCGGGCCAGCACGACCGCGCCGACAGCCGCGATCAGCAGCAGGAACGAGGCCGCCTCGAACACGAGCAGGAACCTGGTCAGCAACAGCTGGCCGATGTACGCCGGCGTGCCGAATTGATTGGAACCCCCACCCACCCCCGGCGCGTACGGCGCCCCGTCGCCGCTGACGGCCTTCAGCCCCGTGCCCAGCAGGGCGATCAGAAGCTCGACGAGCAGCGCGCCGCTGAGGACCGCCGCGCCCAGGCGCAGCTGCGCGGCCGCCGGTCCGCGCCCACCCGGCCCGCGCAAGAGCTCGCCGATGGGCTCCTCGCGCCCGCCGACGTAGGCGACGACGAACACGTACAGCACCATCACCGCGCCGGCGTAGACGACCACCTGCACGGCGGCGACGAATTCCGCGCGCGCCAGCAGGAACAGCACGGCCAGCGACAGCAGGTGCCCGACGAGCGCGAGCACGGCGTAGAACGGGTCGCGCAGCATCACGACGCCGACCGCCCCCGCGATCGCGCCGAACCCGGCGATGAAGAACAGGACCGCGCTCACTCGCCCTCGTTCCTCAGCGGAGTGCGCTCCAAGGGCTCGGCCAGCAGCATCTCCTTGGTGAAGATCAGGTCCGTGCGGTCGTAGTCCGAGAGCTCGTAGTCGTGGCCCATCGTGATCGCGTCGAACGGGCATGCGACCTCGCAGTAGCCGCAGAAGATGCACCGCGACAGGTTGATCTCATACACCGCCGCATACCGCTCGCCGGCTGAGACGCGGTGCTCGGGAGTGTTCTCGGCCGCGACGACCCTGATGCAGTCCGCCGGGCAGGCGGCCGCGCACAGCGAGCAGCCGACGCACTTCTCCAGCCCTGGGTGGGTGGGGTTCGAATCATCGAACTTGTGCAGCTTGTGCCGGCCGCGAAACCGCGGATACACGGGCGTCTTCTGCTCGGGGTACTGGACCGTGACGGGCTTTTCGAGCATGCGCCCGAACGTCGTCTTCAGGCCGCGTGCGGTCTCGCGGAAGGCGCGCCAGGTGCCGCGCGCGGGACCCGGCGCGGGGGTGCGCTGGACCTCGATCACGTCCTCGCCGGGACTCCAGGCCGTGACGGCCACGCCGCCGAGCGCGGGGGGCAGCTGGGAGGAGCCTGGGGGCAGCGGGGCGGGCACGGGAGTCTCGGGCATCAGTGCGTCACCACCACGAGCACGGCCGTCACGAGCGCGTTGAGGGTGGCAAGGGGGAGCAGCACCTTCCAGCCGAAGGACATCAGCTGGTCGTAGCGCAGCCGCGGGAGCGTGGCGCGGACCCAGATGAACAGGAACGTGACGAGCCCCATCTTGAACAGCACCACGAACGGGTCGAGGAACCCCGGCGGGTGGATGCCGAACGGGAGCAGCCAGCCGCCGAGGAACACGGTCGTGACGATGCCCGAGACGACGAGCACGTTCAGGTACTCGGCGAAGTAGTAGGAGGCGAAGCGTCCGCCGCCGAACTCGGTGTTGTAGCCGCCGACGAGCTCGGCGTCGGCCTCCGTCAGGTCGAACGGAGCGCGGTTGGTCTCGGCGAAGCTCGCGGTCAGGAAGATCAGGAACCCGAACAGCTGCGGCACGATGTACCACATGCCTTTCTGGGCTTCCACGATGCCGGTCAGCGACAGTGTCTGCGCGGTCATGATCACGCCCACAAGCGCGAGCCCCTGGGAGACCTCGTAGGAGATCAGCTGCGCCGCGCCGCGCATCGCGCCCAGGAACGAGTACTTCGAGCCCGAGGACCAGCCGCCGAGCATGATCCCGTAGAACGCGATCGCCCCGAACGCGAACAAGTAGAGCGGCCCGATCGAGACGTCGATTCCGTATAGCCCGACGGGCGTGCCGAAGATGCGCTGGACGTTGCCGAACGGGATGATCGCGAACGCCGCCACGGCCGTGCAGATCGAGATGACCGGCGCCAGCACGAACAGGAACCCGATCGACGTTCTCGGGCGGAACTGCTCCTTGGTGAGCAGCTTTAGAATGTCAGCGATGGGTTGCAACGCGCCATAGGGGCCGACGCGGTTGGGGCCGTAGCGCGACTGAAACCTGCCCAGCAGCTTGCGCTCGGCGAGCAGGACCACGGGCACGAGCTGCAGGCCGACCGCGAAGATCACGATCGCCTTCAGGATCTGGATCCACCACTCTTCGTAGTAGCCGACCGTGGCGAGGGTCGTCATGAGGCAGCCACCATCGCCTTGCGCTCCTGCCAGCGGACTCCTTTGCCGCCGATCTCCTCCAGGGTCAGCCCCGCGTAGAAGGGGACCGCGTCGAACAGCTGCTGGGACGCCATTGCGCCTGTGCGCACCCCGAAGTCCAGCCCGATCCGGGCGGACAGATCGGCGATCGCCTGCCACTGCGCGCGCGTGGACCCCGGATGCGCGACCGCGGGGCGCAGCCGCTGGATGCGCCCGTCGGGGTGCACGATCGTGCCCTCCTTCTCGGCGTACGCCTGTGCTGGGAACACGACGTTCGCGTGCTCGCGCAGGCCGTCGGTGAGGAACGTCGCGTGGGCGATCACCGTCGATGCGCGCTCCAGCGCGCGCTCCCACAGCTCGGGGTCGGAGGACTCGCTCAGGGGATCGCTCTGGAACAGCAGGACCGCCGCCAGCTCGCCTTCGGCCAGCCCCTGAGCGATGCCGCGCGCGTCGCGGGGGTCCCCGTCGCTCGTCGCGCTCGGGGGCTCGGACAGCCCGGGGCCGGCGTTCGGCAGCACCCCCGCCTCGCGCAGGCCGCGGCCGTTTGAGCCGGACGGGATTTCCAGCAGCCCCGCGCCGTCGGTGTCAGCCAGGGACAGCGACTGCGCCAGGTCGAGCAGCGCCCGCGCGGCCGCGGCGCCGTCGGGGCCGGCGGTCAGGCGCTCGTGCCACAGGATCACGATGTCCTCGCCGGCATCGCGCAGTTGCTGGATCAGGTCGTTGCCGGGCTCGAGCAGGTCCGCGGCGCCGGCCTGCACGAGCTTCATGCCGTGGCGGCGCATGCCCTTGCGCAGACGCAGGTCGAGGATCGGCGCGTCCTGCATCGGGTCGGCCGCGAGCACGAGCACCGCGTGAGCGAACTCCAGGTCGCTCACCCGTGCCTGCAGGCGCGGGTCGTTCAGGGCGCGGTGCAGATCCAGCGGCAACGCGCCTGCTCGGCGGGAGTCCACGTGGGGGGAGCCCAATCCCTCGCGCATCAGCCGGGCGAGTAGGAAGCCCTCCTCGTTGGTGGCTTCCCCGCCCACCAGCGCACCCGTGCTCGCGCCTGCGCGGTTCAGCCCCGCGGCGGCCTCCTCCAGCGCGCGCTCCCAGGAGACGGAGCGCAGCTCGCCGCCGTCGCGGATCAGCGGCTCGGTGACGCGGCCTTCGCCCAGCGCCGGGTAGGCGAAGCGGCCGCGGTCGCACAGCCAGCCGTCGTCGACCTCGGGGTGCTCGCGGGAGAGCACGCGCAGGACGCGCTCGTCGCGGACGGTCAGCGTGACGTTGCACTGGGACGGGCACAGCGTGCAGATCGAGCCCGCGTCCTCGACGTCCCACGGGCGCGCCTTGAAGCGGTAGGGCCGTGAGGTCAGCGCGCCGACGGGGCACAGCTCGACGATGTTGCCGGCGAACGGCGCGACGTAGGGGTGGCCGTCGAACGTGGACACGTAGGAGTGCGCGCCGCGCTCGGCCAGCACGAGCTGGTGGTCTTCGGAGATCTCCTGCGAGAAGCGCACGCAGCGGTAGCAGAGGATGCAGCGCTCGCGGTCGATCGCGATCGTGGGGGAGAGCTCCAGCGGCTTGACGAAGTGGCGCTTGGGCTCCACGAACCGCGAGATGCCCGGGCCCCAGCCGAACGTGATGTCCTGCAGCGGGCACTCCCCGCCCTTGTCGCAGACGGGGCAGTCGAGGGGGTGATTGAGGAGCAGGAACTCCACGACCGAGCGCTGGGCCTCCTGGACCCGCTCGGACTGGGTGTGCACGACCATGCCGTCCTTGACGGGCGTCGAGCAGCCCGTCTGCAGCTTTCCGATGCCCTCGATCTCGACCAGGCACATGCGGCACGCGCCGACCGGGTTGCCGAGCTTGGGCTCGTAGCAGAACACCGGGATCTCGACGTCGCCGAGCTTGGCGGCGTCGGCGAGCATCATGTTCTCGGGCACCTGGACCTCGAGGCCGTCGATGGTGAGCGTGATGGTCTTGGGTTCGGGGCGGGGCATCAGTTGACTCCAGTCAGGGCCTCGACCTGCCCGGCCCGGTCGCGGGCGGTTTCGATGTGGGCTTCCAGCTCGGGGCGGAACTTGGCGATGATCGAGCTGATCGGCATGGCCATCGCGTCGCCGAGGACGCAGAGGCATTTACCCATGATGTTCTGCTGCACGCCGGCGATGATGTCGAGGTCCATCGGCGTGGCCTCGCCGGAGGAGATGCGTTCGAGCATCTTCACCGTCCAGTTGGTGCCCTCGCGGCAGGGGGTGCACTTGCCGCAGGACTCGTGGCGGTAGAACTTTGCCACCTTCAGCGCGACGGCAACGATCGGGGTGGAGTCGTCGACGACGATGATCGCGCCCGACCCGAGCATCGTGCGGGCCGCGGCGAGCGAGTCGAAGTCGTAGGGGATGTCGAGGTCATCGGCGGTGAGCACGGGGGAGGAGGAGCCGCCGGGGAACCAGCACTTCACCAAGCGCCCGTCGGGCGGACCGCCTGCGAGCCCGTAGATGATCTCGCGCGCGGGGATGCCGAGCTCGATCTCGTAGTTGCCGGGCCGCCGCACGTGGCCGGAGATCGAAACGAGCTTCGTCCCGGTGGAGGTCTCGACGCCCAGTTTGGCGTAGGAAGCGCCGCCCATCCGCAAGATTGAGGGGACCGTCGAGAGGGTCTCGACGTTGTTGATCAATGTCGGGCCCTGGTAAAGCCCCTGGATGGCGGGGAAGGGCGGCTTCAGGCGCGGGTTGCCGCGCTTGCCCTCGAGCGAGTCCAACAGCCCGGTCTCCTCGCCGCAGATGTAGGCGCCGGCGCCGCGGTGCAGGACGAGCGAGAGGGAGTGGCCCGAGCCGAGGATGTCCTCGCCGAGGTACCCCGCGGCGCGAGCCTCCGCAAGCGCGGCGTCGAGAATGTCGGCCTGCAGCACGTACTCGCCTCGGATGTAGATGAAGGCGCGACGGATGCCCGCGGCGTGTGAGGCGATCACGATTCCCTCGATCAGCATGTGCGGCGACTTCTGCATCAGTTCGCGGTCCTTGAACGTGCCGGGCTCGGACTCGTCGGCGTTGCACACGAGGTACTTGTCCATCGAGCCTTTGGGCAGGAACGAGATCTTGGTGCCCATCGCGAAGCCGGCGCCGCCGCGCCCCCTGATCCCCGAGGCTTTGAGCTGATCCAGCACCTCTTCGGGTGTCATCGCAAGCGCCTTGCGCAGCGACTGGTAGCCGCCGCGGCGCTCGTAGACCTCGAGCGTGTTCAGCCCAGGCTCGTCGATGTTCGCGAGCAGCAGCTTGGCACTCATGCGTTGGCCTCCACGTCCGCACAGGGGCGCTTGGACAGCTGCTTGTCTGCCAGCACGTCCCGTCCCGCACGTATGTCGTCCAGCAGTTGGGGTACGTCCTCCACGGACAGCGGCCCCACGTACACCCCGTCGAACGGACGCCATCGGCGCGATGTCGCACGCGCCGAGGCACTCGAACGCGCGCACGTTGAACGTCGCATCGTCGCCCGCGGCCTCGCGGATCGCCGCGTGCAGCTCGTCGGCGCCGCGCAGCGAGCAGGAGATGTTCGTGCACACGTACACGCTGTGCTTCCCGACGGGCTCGGTCTCGAGCATGTCGTAGAACGTCGCCACTGCCTCCAGCGACGCCGGGGTGACTCCCATCACGTCCGCGACCTCTTCGATCGCCTCCGGCGAGCACCATCCATGCACGCGTTGCGCGGCCTCCAGCGCCGGCAACGCGGCCGAGCGGCTGTCCGGATAAAGGGCCATGTGGGTCTCGATCTCCGCACGAAGCTCGGCGTTCATCGGTCTATCCCCCCCAGGATCGGGTCGAGCATCGCCGTCGTGGCGATCATGTCCGCGATGTAGTTGCCCCGGCACATCGGCGCGAGCGCCTGCAGGTTGACGAAGCTCGGGTCGCGCATGTGCACCCGCGCGGGCTTGGAGCTGCCGTCCGAGCGCACGTAACAGCCCAGCTCCCCGCGCGGGGACTCGATCGGGTAGTACATCTCCCCGGGGGGCACGCGGAAGCCCTCGGTGACGAGCTTGAAGTGGTGGATCAGCGCCTCCATCGAGGTCGCCAGCTCGTGCCTGGGCGGCAGGGCGACCTTGCGATCGGTCGTGATGTGGGGCCCCTCCGGCAGTCCATCCAGCGCCTGCTGCACGATCTTGACCGACTCGTAGATCTCGGCCAGGCGCACGGCGAAGCGGTCGTAGTTGTCGCCGACCGTGCCCACCGGGATCTTGAACTCGAAGTCCTCATACGAGCTGTACGGTGCGGCCTTGCGCAGGTCCCAGGGGTTGCCCGCCGCGCGCAGCAGCGGTCCCGTCACGCCCAGCCCCAGCAGCGTCTGGGCGTCCAGCGGGCAGGTGCCGCGCAGGCGCTGGAGCACGATCTCGTTGGCGTTCAGGATCGCGCCGTACTCGCCCGCGCGCTCGGGCATGACCTTCAGGAACTCCCTCAGCTTGCGCGCGAACCCGGCCGGGATGTCCTCGATCACACCCCCGACCTGGAAGTAGCGCGTATGCATCCGCGCGCCGGATGACATCTCGAACAGGTCGAGGATCAGTTCGCGCTCGCGCAGGCAGTAGAAAAAGATCGACGTCGCGCCGAGATCCAGCGCGCTCGTGCCCAGCCAGATCAGATGCGAGGCGATGCGGTTGAGCTCGAGATGGATCACGCGCAGGTACTGGGCGCGGGTCGGCACCTCGACCTCGAGCAGCGCCTCGACCGCGCCGATGTAGGCCATCGCGTTGAAGTAGTAGGAGAGCGTAGTCCATCCGCTCGACGATCGGGATCGACCTTCCAGTAGGCCTTGTCCTCGGCCGTCTTCTCGATCCCCGTGTGCACGTACCCGACGATCGGTTTGAGGTCGCGCACGACCTCGCCCTGGAGCGTCACGAGCAGCCGCAGGACCCCGTGCGTGGCGGGGTGGTGCGGGCCGAAGTTGAGCGTCAGCAGCTCCTCCGTCGTCTTGTTTTGATCGGACGCCGACCAGCTGCTCCCCCACGGGAGCGATGTCGATCGACTGCTCGCGCCGGCGATACTCGGACAGGGCCGGCGGGGGGGTCTCGGTGTCGGTCGGGGCCGGGATCACTCGCGCGCCTCCAGCCATTTGGCCTCGTCGCGGGTGAAGATGACCGGTTCGCCGCCGATCGGGAAGTCGCGCCGCTGGGGGTGGCCCTCGTAGTCCTCGGGCATCAGGATCCGGCGCAGGTCGGGATGGCCCTCGAACACGACCCCGAACATGTCAAAGATCTCGCGCTCCTGATGGTTGGCCGTCGGCCAGTCCGCGGTCACCGACTCGACGCGCGGCGCGTCGGTGGGCACGCGCAGCTTGACCGCGACGCGGTCGACTCGGCTCATGTCAAGCAGCTCATACACAACCCCCAGGCGAGGTTCCTCGGGGTAATGGTCGACGCCGTGCACGCTCGCCAGGAACGCATATCCCTGCCCGCGCAGCTTCGCCAGCACCGCGCGGATCTGCGCAGGGTCGACGAGGACCGTCGCGCGCGAGCGGTAGTACACGGTCTCGAGCGCCGCATCGCCCAGCTCCTTGGCGAGCAGCTCCAAGCCCGTGGCGTCAGGCATCGCGCTCTTCGTGCTCACGGGGGGAGGTCGGGACCACGGGGGAGGTCGGGAGGGGGGCCTCCTCGGTGCCGACCGCGCCGTAGCGCTCGCGCCAGCCCATGTCGGGGTCGTCCTGAACGAGCTTGCGCAGCTTCAATATGCCGTACATCAGCGCCTCCGGGCGCGGCGGGCAGCCGGGCACGTGCACGTCGACCGGCAGGAACTTGTCGGCCGGCACGAGCGCGTAGTTGTTGAACACGCCCATCGAGCTGCAGCACGCCCCCATCGAGATCGCCCACTTGGGCTCGAGCATCTGGTCGTACAGCCTGCGAATGATCGGCGCCATCTTGATCGACACCCGCCCCGCGATGATGATCAGGTCGGCCTGGCGCGGGGAGGCGCGGAAGGCCTCGAACCCGAACCGCGCGATGTCCATGCGCGGGCGCGGCGGCGTGGGAACTGCTCCATCGCGCAGCACGCCAGCCCGAAGCCGAGGGGGAAGAACGAGTTCGAGCGCGCCCACGCGACCGTTTTGTCGAGCGTGGTCGTCAGCACGCGTTCCTCCACGTAGCCGTTCGAGCTCGGTGCCCTCCAGGTGCGCCGACTGGTTCGGGCCGGCAGATCGCGCTGCCGCGCAGCATTTGAGCCGCGTTCAATGACTGCACGCGCATCGGGTCGCGTTTCACCTCCACTCCAGCGCTCCCCGCCGCCACACGTAGACGAACGCCACGAACAGCAGCACCACGAACGTGATCGTCTCCGCCAGGGCATAGCCCCCGTAGGCGCGCAGCTCGATCGCGATCGGGTACAGGAACACGACCTCGATGTCGAACAGGATGAACAGCATCGCGAACAGGTAGAAGCTGATCCCGAAGCGCATCCCCCTCCTGACCTCCGACGGCAGCCCGCACTCGTACGGGTCCCGCTTCTGCGCGGCCGCGCGTTTTGGCCCGATCGCCGAGTTCAGCAGACCGAAGGCGACGCCCACGCCCCCGCCGAGCAGGAGGAATACGATCGCGGGGAGATAGCTGCGCAGCACTGCGCGCTGTTATATCACCCGCTTGTGTCAATGTGTTACATAGTGACAATCGGCTCGAAATCGGCGATCCCGGCGTGACCCGGGCGTGAGAACCGCGCGCGAAACCGTGGTCACGGCGTGACCCGGGCATGAGCACCGCGCGCGAAACCGTGGTCACGGCGTGACCCAGGCGGTGCTCGCGGGCGCCCTCGCGGTCGCCCTGCTCAACGCGCTGGCAGCCCTGCTCGGGGGCTGGCGCTGGTATCGCGGGCAGGCCAGCCACACGTTCTGGGTCCTGCTGCGCGTCGGCCAGGGCTCGGCTCTGGTGCTGGCGATCGTGGTGGGCTCGCTGGCGGCCGCCGGGCACTACTCCTCCGAACGGCTGTTCTACCTGTACGCGCTCCTGCCGCTCGCGGTCGCGTTCGTGGCCGAGCAGCTGCGGGTCGCCGCTGCGCAGACGATCCTCGACCAGCGCGACCTCCCCGACGCCCAGGCGGTGGGCGCCCTGGGAGAGCCCGAGCAGCGCGCGGTCGTCGCCGCGATCGTCGCGCGCGAGATGGGCGTCATGGCCCTGTCGGCGCTCGTCGTCGTGTTCCTGGCCCTGCGGGCGGCCGGCACCGCTCATGGGTTTTGAGTGGGCCTATATATTCCCGACCGCGCCATGAAGCGACTCGCCGCCATCGCCATGCTCGTCCTTGCCGCCGCGGTTCTCGGCGCGTGTGGGTCCCAGGGCATCGCCGTGCCCAAGACGAGCCCGTACCACCGCGGCGCGGTCCTCTTCCTCGACCACTGCTCGGGCTGCCACACGCTGTCCGTCGTCGGCGCCGAGGGCTCGGCGACCTCGATCAAGGATCGCCTGAAGACGAACGGCCCCAACTTCGATTTCCGCAAGGAGAACGTCGAACAGGTCCTGTTCGCGATCCGCAACGGCGGCTTCTCCGGCGTGGTCATGCCCGAGAACATCGTCCTCGGCGACGACGCCCAGGAAGTCGCTGAGTTCCTCACGCACTACTCGGGCCTGCAGTCGCAGCACGAGCCGACCACCAGCATCACGCTCTCCACCAAATAGTCCTCCCGCGCCGGGCCGGACGGGTAGGCTCCCGGGCGTGCTCGATCTCAAGCGGATCCGCAAAGAACCCGATGTCGTGCAAGCGCTTCGTTGGGGCGTCGTGGGGAGGAGTGGGTGCCGGCGGTCCAGGAAGTGATCGAAAAGGACCAGCACTGGCGGGACCTGACAACCAATGCCGAGAGCCTGCGCGCGATGCAGCGTAGTCACTCGGACAACATCGCCGCTGGCAAGAAGGCAGGCGCCGATGTCGAGCCGGAGCTGGCGAAGATGAAGGAGATGAGGCGCCGCAGGTCAAGGAGCTGGAGTGGAGCAGGCACGAGTCGCCGAGGAGCAACTGGGCGCGCGCTCTGGCCCGTCTGCCGAACCTGCCCGACCCGAGCGCGGCGCCTGGACCCGAGGACGAGCTGGTACGAACGGTCGGCGAGCCGAGGGCGTTCGAGTTCCAGGCGCGCGACCACCTGGAGCTGGCGGGGGCCCGGATCGACATGGAGCGCGCCGCGCGGCTGTCGGGCGCGCGGTTCGCGTATCTGCTCGGCGATCTCGTGCTGCTCGAGCTGGCGCTCGTGCACTGGGCGCTGGCAAAGCTGCGCAGGCACGGGTTCGAGCCGGTGATCCCCCCGGTGCTCGTGCGCGAGCAGGCGCTGTACGGGACGGGGTTCCTGCCCGACACCGAGCAGCAGATCTACTCCGTGGGAGAGGACGAGCTGTATCTCGCCGGCACCTCCGAGGTCGCGCTGGCCTCGCTGCACACCGATGAGATCCTCGACGCCGGCGCGCTGCCGCTGCGCTACGCCGGATTCTCGCCCTGCTTCCGGCGCGAGGCGGGAGCGGCCGGCAGGGACACGCGCGGCATCTTCCGGGTGCACCAGTTCGACAAGGTGGAGATGTTCAGCTTCCTCGCGCCCGAGGACTCGCCCGCCGAGCACGAGCGGATCCTGGCGATCGAGGAGGAGATCCTCGGCGAGCTCGATCTGCCATATCGCGTCGTCAACATCGCCGTGAGCGACCTCGGCAATTCGGCCGCCAAGAAGTACGACTGCGAGGCATGGCTTCCCAGCCAGGCGCGCTACCGGGAGCTGACGTCGTGCTCGAACACGACCGACTACCAGGCGCGGCGCCTGAGCATCCGCGTGCGCGGCGAGCGCGGGATCGAGTCGCTGCACACGCTCAACGGCACCGCCGTCGCGGTCGGGCGCACGCTGATCGCGCTGCTGGAGAACGGCCAGCAGGCCGACGCGAGCGTGCAGCTGCCCGAGGTGCTCGTCCCCTACGGCGCCCCCGAGCGGCTTGAGCCGGCCGGTTGACCTCGCGCGTTGCGAGGTCGAACACTCACCCGCGATACACGCGCAACTCGGGAGCGAGCTCGGCGAGCACCTCGAAGTCGTCGTCCTGCGTCCAGACTGCGAGGTTGTGGGCAAGCGCCGTGGCGGCGGGCGTCCCCCGGCGGTGGATCGCCCAGCGGGCGGCGCTGCTCGGCCGCGATGAACACGCTTGTGTCAGCCAGATAGCCCGCACTCACGGCGGTCACATGTCGTCGGTGCTCAGGCCGACGTCGAAGTCCGCCGCGTCGGAGTGGATGTCGAGCTCGCCGGCGCGCCTTCCGATCGCCTGCAGGTCGGCGAGCAACAGTTCGCTGGGCCGGCGTTCGCTGCGCACGCGCCGTGGCAGGATGTCCGCCACCGGGCGGCCGTGCACAGTCAGGACCGTTGAAGAGTATCCCTGTAGGGCGTAGGGGTTGAGAAACTGACGCCGCCAGAAGTACGCGCGCTCGACCTCGGTCATGCGCGCGATGTCGCAGACGTCGTTCCACTCCGACTCGATCACATGGACCTGGTGGTCGACGATCTCACGGGCATCGGTCTCGGAGAGCAGGTAGGTCGATGCTTGGGCGACACAGGCCGTGACTTGGCTCATTCTGAAGCCGTCGGCTGTGATTGACATCGCCTGCGTGGTCTCGCCGCCGGCACGCGGCTGCGGGCAGATGTCGTAGGCCGGCGTGAGGGTCAGCATTGCGCCGTCCCAGAACGCTGCGTGGTTGCGTGCATGGTCGTCGTTGTTGCCGACGAGGACGTTGAGGGCCATGCGCGCAAAGAGCTCGCGCAGAGTGCCAGGCGCGTCGGTGAAGCGCTCGCGCACCCTGTGGGCGAGCGCCTCGTAGCTCGCGTATCGCGCCGCCATCTCGTCGAGCTCGAGGACGGTCAACGCCGAGACGATTGCGCTTCGCTGCGCTGTTCCCGGCATGCGGTCGAATCGCTCGATCAGGAGGACGTCTCGTCCGAGCACCGCCTCCAGCCGCACCGGGGCCACGTCGAGTCCGACCCGCCGGGCAAGCTCCATCGCCGCGCACTCGCCCTTCACGACCGAGTAGCGATCGGTGGTCGACGAGAACTTCGCGATCAGCTTCCGATCGCCGTCGTTCAGCAGCGCCTTGGGCCGGGCGCCTCCGATCGAGCTTCCGTGCAGCAGGGCCTGATCGAGGGCGGGCGAGAACGGCAGTCCCTCCTCGACTCGCTGGGCCGCCTGCATCAGCTCCCGCAGCGGAGCGCTGCTCAACTCGCGGCTGGAGTGCTCATCCGGCGAGGACTGGAAGTCGAGCGCTCCGATCCGGTCTGAGCCGGACTCCAGCAGGTACGTCAAGCGGCCGAGCCTCGCCGGATCGTCGAGACTGCCCCCGGCTCCGGTTCCGAGCAGGTGACGCATGATCACCCGCTGCCCCCACGCGTCGGGGGTGGCATCGGCGATGCAGCCGGGAACGGTCAGGCCGGGCAGGGGGGCTATCCGGCCGGGCCGGAGTGGCAGCTCGGGCAGGTAGAGCGCGATCGCGTCATCGCGGGCCAGGTAGCTTCGGCCGTAGTTGAAGTCGATGACGTCCGCGGTGGCCTGCAGCCTGCCGGCGACCACCGGCTCGGTCGCACCCGGCAACCATATCCAGACGTACGCCTCGGTCGGCTGCTCAGAAGTCATCCTTAACGTCCTCCCTGCGCGCCCGCACCCGCTCCGGAAGCAGCGCGATACGGGCGCGGGCACGGTCGATGTCGATGGCCAGCCGTGAGCGATCCTCATGGAAGAGCGGTACGCCGACGAGGGCCGCCACCTCAAACGCCACGCCGAGACCCACGGTCAGATCGCCGTGCTCGACCTTGCTCAGCGTGAACTTCGTGACGCCGGCGCGGGCGGCGAGCTCCTGCATCGACCAGCGCCGCTCGCGCCGGGCAAGACTGACGCGGGCCCCGAGGAGCTGTGCCGCTTCAACTGCGTACGGAGAATATGTGCGAGTACGCTTCATCGACCGCTCTGGATAGTTATAATGTATTCTAGACTATCCAAAGAGCATTATAATCTCGCCGCCGGCTCAGCCGGCCGTGAACGTCAGCGTGCGCGCGACTCCGTGCACGGGCGTGAGCGTCAGCCGGTAGCGCCCCGGCCCGAGCGCGTGGTGCGCGCTCAGACGCGCGCTGTCGCGTCCCCTGGCGCCCGCGATCGTGAGCGAGTACGGCAGCGTTTGCCAGCGCTTGTGGCCGCGTGTAATGATCAGCTTGGCGAGCTTGACGCGTATGCGGGCCGCGATGTTCAGCGTGAACGCGAACGCGAGCTGTGAGGCCTTCGGCCGGGTGCCGTGGAGCGCGAGGAGGGCGCGCGGGGTGAGGGCGAAGGCGGATAGCTCGATGGTGGCGTTGCGGAGAGGCGGTGGCGGAGCTCGCCCCTTTGCTGGGGCCCGCTCTGCCGGCCTGGCTCGCGCCGGTGCTCGCGCTGGCGCCTGCTCCCGAGGTGCCGCCACCGCTCGTGCCGCTGGTCGAGCCGTTACCTGCTGAGTTGCCACCCTGCTTGTTCTTTTCTTCTTCCGCTTCCCTTTCCTTGCGCTGCCGTTCTTCGCGTTCCTGTTCGGAGCGCTGTTCTTCTTCACGAAGCTTTTCTTCCGCGCGTCGCTTTTCTTCGGTCTGCTGCTTGCCTTCGCCGCCGGGCTCGAAGGCCGCGATCCCGTTTGGGGTGCCGACCCCGGTGGGGCCGTCGTAGCCGGGGGCGGCGTTGCAGATCAACGTGCCTTGGCCGCAGTCGAACGCGGACAATGGGGACATGGAGCCGCTGCAGGTCGAAGTAGACCCCGTCGCACCTGCCGTTGCCCCCTTCGGTGACGTCATACAGCAACTTAGAACCGAGATGGGAGTAGAGCGTCTGGGCGGGATATTCGACTTTGTGCGCTCCACCCGCGAGCGCGAACATCGAGGCGATGATCGGAGAGGCCACGCTCGTGCCTCCGATCGACACCCAGTCGAGCACTGTGGTGCTCCCACCTCCTTCGGGATAGGGGACCGAGTCATAGACGGCCACCCCGGTCAGGGGGTCGGCGTCGGCGGAAACGTCGGCCACGGCGCGTTTGGATGTCCCCGCCGACGTCACAGCCCACGGAGGCCCAGTCGGGGACTTCCCGCTGCCAGGGCTGGGCGGTGAATCGTTCGCTGCAACCGCCGCCGGCGGCGCCGTTGGCTTCTTCAGCGTCGTTCCACACGGTCTCGCTCTGGCGGGCGCCGCCGCTCAGCGTCAATTTGGTGCCGCCGACGGCGACCACATGGGGTGAGGAGGCGGGGTAGTCGGCGCCCGCGAAGTAGCCCGATTTGGCTTCTTCGGCTTCGGTCCAGTTGAGGTAGCCGTTGTCGCCGGCCGCGGCGGTGATCACGGTGCCGGAGTGTTGGAAGGCTCCGCTGTCGAACGGTGGCTCTCCGCCTCCCCACGAGTTTGAGACCTCGGTGGCGCCGAGCGTGACGGCGGTGTTCTCGGCGGCTTCGAGGTCGGTGTATTCCGCCGAGTTGGCCTCGACGAGCATGATGCGGCAGTTCTGGCAGACCGCGTGGGCGACCTCGATGTCGGTGGCGCTCTCCAGCGCCCATCCCTCGGCTTCTTCCCCTTCCGCGGATGGGAGGGGCGCGGCTTTCCCGTTCTGGTTCACCTTCTCGAAGCAGTTGCTCGCCTCCCCGGTGGTGCATTTGGGTAGTTCGCCCAGCGCAAATTCCTTGTCGTAGACCTTCAGGTCGGCTTCGGCGTTGGGGTCGTCGTAGGCGTCCACGAGCGCGATCGTTTGCGGTTCGGACGCGGGCGCGTCGGGCACTTCGCCGGGGAAGTAGGCGCTGTGCAGGTCCTGGGGGCGCAGGCCAAAGACGCTTTCTGCGGCTTCGGCGGCCACGATCGGCGCGCTGCGCGTCATCCCCAGCGGGTGGGTGTGCGCGCGCGCCGCCGCCGTCTGCGGGACCAGCTCCAGCGCCAGGCAGCCGGCGTATCCGGGGGCGGGAGCCGCGCATACGTGGCGCACCGTGTAGTCGGAGGCGGGCAGCGGCGAGACGGTGCTTGCCGCCGCGGCTGTGGCGCTGGGCAGCGAGCAGCAGGCCATCACAGCCGGAAGGCCAAGCACGGCGGTGGCGCGGATGCGTGTCGTCATCGTCCTGTGGATCTCCCTCAAGGCATCGTCGGGGAGAGAGGCCGGCTTGAGAGATGGTAGGCGACGCAGGCGGACGGCCAGCCGATCACGGGACCGTCACACGCCGGTCACGCCTCCTTTACGCGCTCGCCGCGCGGGAGCAGCAAGATCGTGGCCAAGTCAGCTATGGAGCGCGCCGTGATCACGGTTGGCGGCGCGCGCCGGACAGACGGTGAAGCTCGGCTGACCCTGGGCGAAGCCACGCAGGGCGCACCGAACGGGGCGGGACTGAAGTCCCGCCCCGTTCCCCACTACGCTGAAGCGCGACGATGCGCCCGTTCGGCTTCATGCTGGCCACCGAGCCGCCGCCCAAGCGGGTGGGCGTGCTCGTCGCGATCGGCGCCGTGGCACTGTGCACGCTGCTGATCTACCCGCTCAAGCAGATCGCGCCCGTGGTCTCGCTCGGCATCGTCTACCTGCTGGCGGTGCTCGTCGTCTCGGCTGTCTGGGGCGCGTGGCTGGGCATCCTCACGGCCGTGGTCAGCGCGGGCGCGTTCAACTTCTTCCACCTGCCGCCAACGGGTCAGTTCACGATCTCAAGCTCCGATAACTGGGTCGCCCTGATCGCGTTCCTCATCGCCGCCGGCCTGGCCAGCTCGATCGCAGAGGTCACGCGCGCGCGGGCGCGTGAGGCCGAGGAGCGCCGGCGCGAGGCCGATCTCGCCGCGGAGATGGCGCGCCTGCTGCTGCGCGGCAACAACCTCGCCCAGGCCCTGCCGACGGCCGCGGCCAGGCTCGCGCAGGTGCTGGGGCTGCACTCGGCCGCGATCGAGATGGAGGCGCTGGAAGGCGACGAGCGCCGGGTCGCGTTTCCGCTGCGCGAAGGCACCCGCCGGCTGGGGACGCTGCTCGTGGGCGCCGACACGCCCGAGGCGAGCCTGCGCCGGCTGCAGGAGCGCGTGGTTCCCTCCCTGGAGGCGCTCTTGAGCGCGGCGCTGGAGCGCGAGGCGCTGCTTTCAGAGGTTGTAGAGACGGCGTCGCTGCGCCGCGCCGACGTCGTCAAGACCGCCGTGCTGCGCGCCGTCTCCCATGATCTGCGCTCGCCGTTGACCGCCATCTCCGCGGCCGGTGAGGCTGTCGCCCTGCCTGGCATCTCCCAGCCCGAGCGCGAGGAGCTGGCGTCGGTCATCGAGCAGGAGACGCGCCGCCTGTCGCGTTTGGTGGAGAATCTGCTCGATCAGTCGCGCCTGGAGGCCGGCGTGGCCGAGCCCCACCGTGAGTGGACCTCTGTGGAGGAGGTGCTCGGCGCGGCGCTGGAGGAGCTGTCCGCGAAGGCCGGGGATTTTACGCTCTCGATCGACCGTGAGCTGCCGCTGGTGCGCGCGGACTCGGCGCAGCTGGAGCGCGCGTTCGTGAACGTGCTCGAGAACGCCCGCCGGCACTCGGGCGGGCACCCCGTGTCGGTGCGCGCCCGCGCGGTGCGCACGCACGCCGGGGAGAATGATCGCGTGATCGTGCGCATCGTCGACCGCGGCCCGGGGATACCGCCGCTGCAGCTGGAGCGCGTGTTCGAGCCGTTCTACCGCGCCGGCACGGCCAGCGGCGGGCATCGCGGCTCGGGCCTGGGCCTGGCGATCGCGCGGGGGTTCGTGCAGGCCAACGGGGGCAAGCTGCATGTCGAGTCGCTGCCCGGCCAGGGCGCCACGTTCGTGTTCGAGCTCCCGCTGGACCCCGTCGTTCCAGCCGAGGACGCGCCGGCGCCGGTGGACGGCGCCCTGGGTGAGGTTCACGTGCCCAGCGGCCCCGATGTGGCAGGCGATCTCGATGGC
Source organism: uncultured Solirubrobacterales bacterium (assembly GCA_963808385.1). Taxonomy (GTDB): domain Bacteria; phylum Actinomycetota; class Thermoleophilia; order Solirubrobacterales; family Solirubrobacteraceae; genus Palsa-744. The sequence goes on from CAWEFQ010000018.1 coordinate 176,308, forward strand.
GGCTGACGCGCAGCCGCGCGTGCTGGTCGTCGACGACGAGCTGCAGATCCTGCGCGCGCTGCGCGTGGTGCTGCGCGACGCGGGGTTCGAGGTGGTCGCGGCGCAGACGGCGTCCGAAGCGCTCGATCGCGCCGCGGTGCGCCCTCCGCAGGCGGCGATCGTCGACCTGGTGCTGCCCGACGGGGACGGGATCGAGGTTACGCGCAGGCTGCGCGAGTGGAGCGAGATGCCGATCCTCGTGCTGTCGGCGGTCGGCGAGGAGGAGCAGAAGGTCCGCGCGCTGGAGGCGGGCGCCGACGACTACGTGACCAAGCCGTTCGGCGCGCGCGAGCTGGTGGCGCGGCTGCAGGCGGCGCTGCGGCGCACCGCGCCCGTCGAGGGGGAGCCGGCGATCGTGGTGGAGGGTCTGGAGATAGATCTGGCCGCGCGGGTCGTGCGCCGCGACGGCGAGCCCGTGCACCTGACCCCGATCGAGTTCGACCTGCTGCGCGTGCTCGCGCGCAATCGCGGCCGGCTGATGACCCATCGCGCGCTGCTCGTCGAGGTGTGGGGCCCTGGATACGCCGATGACGTGCAGGCGCTGCGCACGCACATCGCCCGGCTGCGCGCGAAGATCGAGCCCGAGGGAGCGGTGCCGCGCTACATCGTCACCGATCCAGGTGTCGGGTACCGGTTCGCGGGGTAAGGGCGTGCTCGCGCTTCCATCCGGTCGGCGCCCTGAGATCGACGGTCGCCCTACGGGCACCCATGAACGCGCCTGCGGCACTCGTAACGAAATCGTTATGCGCGCTTGAGCGATCGTTATACCGCCGTGACGTGCGGAGGCCAATATGCAGGCATGGACGCAGTCGCCGTAGTGCTCGGGATCGCGATGTTCCTGATCCTGCTGGGCTTCATCGAGGGAATCGACAGGATATGAGCATCTCGCTGCCATTGGGCGCCTTCATCGCGCACATGAGCGGCGCCGACGTGTTCGGCCTGGTCGTGTCGATCCTTGTGATCGCCTACCTGTTCTACGCCCTCATCCGCGGAGAGAAGCTGTGACCTTCGCCGGCTGGCTGCTGATCGTCCTGTTCGCGGTGATCCTGACCGCGCTGGCGCTGCCGCTCGGCGGCTACATGGCGAAGGTCTTCACCGGCCGGCGGGTGTTCCTCACGCCCGTGCTCGCCGGCCCGGAGCGCTTCCTCTACGGCCTCATGCGGGTCGATCACGAGCGCGAGCAGGACTGGAAGCAGTATGCAAAAAGCCTGATCGTCTTCTCGCTGGCGGGCTGGCTGCTGCTGTACATCATCCTGCGCACCCAGAACGCCCCCTGGGTTCCGCACGCGCTCAATCCGCTCGCCTACAAATCGGGCTCGTGGAACGTGACCTTCAACACGACCTCCTCGTTCCTCACGAACACCAACTGGCAGTACTACGGCGGCGAGACGACGATGAGCTACCTCAGCCAGATGGCCGGGCTGACGGTGCAGAACTTCCTCTCGGCCGGCGTCGGCATCGTCGTCGCGGCGGCTCTGGTCCGCGGGATCATCGGCCGCACTGGCAAGAGCATCGGCAACTTCTGGCAGGACATCGTGCGCGTGGTCCTCTACATCCTCCTGCCGATCTCGATCGTGGGCGCGCTGATCCTGGCCTCCCAGGGAGTGATCGCCAACCTCTCGACCTACCTGACCGTCCACACGATCACCGGTCTCGAACAGAAGATCGCCATGGGCCCGGTCGCCTCCCAGGAGGTGATCAAGGAGCTCGGGACCAACGGCGGCGGCTTCTTCAACGTCAACTCCGCCCACCCGTTCGAGAACCCGACCGGCTTCACCAACCTCGTCGAGATGCTGCTCGTGCTGATCATCCCGGCAGCCCTCGTGTTCATGTACGGACGTATGAGCGGCAACCGCCGGCAGGGCTATGCGATCTACGGCGTGATGATGTTCATGTTCCTCGGCGCGGTGAGCGTCGCATACATCGCCGAGGCCCACGGCTCGCCCGCCCAGCACGCCGCCGGCCTGCACACGCACGTGATCTCCGGCTCGGGCGGCGGCAACATGGAAGGAAAGGAGCAGCGCTTCGGGATCGCCGGTTCGGCGCTGTTCGACACGGTCACGACCGTCACCTCCTGCGGCGCGGTCAACAGCGCGATCGAGTCGTTCACCGGCATCGGCGGCGCCGTGCCGATGGCCAACCTGTCCGCCAGCGAGGTCATCTTCGGCGGCGTCGGCACGGGCCTGTACTCGATCCTGCTGTACGTCCTCCTGGCCGTGTTCATCGGCGGTCTGATGGTCGGGCGCACGCCCGAGTGGCTGGGCAAGAAGCTCGAGGCGCGCGAGATCAAGCTCGCCGGCCTCGGCATCCTGATCACGCCGCTGGCAGCGCTGTTCTGCACGGCGATGGCGACCGCGACCACCGGCGGGCGAAAGTCGATCTCCGAAGTGGCGCTCTCCAAGGCGGGTGGCAATACGCCGCAGGGATTCTCCGAGACCTTCTACGCCTACCTCTCCCAGGCCAACAACAACGGCTCCGCCTTCGCCGGCTACACCGGTTACATCCAGCCGAACGCCGGCAACCTCGGCGCCCATGGCGTCACGTTCGCCGACATCCTCGGCGGCTTCGACATGATGTTCGCGCGCTACGCCCCGATCCTGTTCGCGCTTGCCGTCGCCGGGGCGCTGGCGGGCAAGCGCGTCACGCCCGCGGGCCTCGGCACGATGCGCACCGACAACACCACCTTCGCTGTGCTCCTGCTCGGCGTGGTCGTGCTCGTCGGCGCGCTCACGTTCTTCCCCGCCCTCCTGCTCGGACCGATCGTCCAGGGCCTGACCGGACACCTGTACTGAGATGAAACGCGACATCGTCAATAACTCTGGGGGAGGGCAGGCCCTCCCCCAGTACCCCCTCCCACTGACATGAAGAGAGACATCGTCACATCGATCATCGGCATCATCGTGTTCACGATCCTGCTTGGGCTCGTTTACCCGCTGTTCATCACCGGCGTCAGCCAGGTCGCGTTCCCGGGCAACGCCAACGGGCAGAAGGTGTACGTGCACGGCAAGCTCGTCGGCTCGAAGATCATCGGCCAGAGCTTCAAGGTTCCCGTGCTCGAAAAGAACGGCAAGCCCAAGGAAGAAGAAGAAGAACTCGTCACCGAAGTGGATCCGCGTTACTTCCAGTCGCGTCCGTCGGCCACCGAAGGTGGAGCTTACAACGCGGCGGCGAGCACGTTCTCCAACCGGGGCCCGAACAGCGTCAGGACCAAGGAATCAGACGAAGAAAACATCAAGGAATACCTCGAACTCAACAAGCCGTATGACCCCGGTCTGACAGTGGCAAAGATCCCCGTCGACGCGGTCAACACCTCGGCCTCCAACCTCGACCCCGAAATCTCACAGGCCAATGCCTGGATCCAGGCGCATCGCATCGCGGCCAAGCGCGGACTGTCGTTGAGCGTGGTGGACGGGTTGATCTCCAAGTACACCGACTCGCGTGGGCTCGGGTTCTCCGGCGAACCGGGCGTGAATGTCCTCGAGCTGAACCTCGCCCTCAATCGGCTCACTGGAGGGGCCAGCAGCTGATGTCAACCGTCCCCGCCACCCACGAGCGCCAGGCGATCTCGCTGTTCCAGCGCGACATCGTCCGCCGCGCGCTGATCGACAGCCTCAAGAAGCTCGACCCGCGCGTGCAGATCCACAACCCGGTCATGTTCGTCGTGGAGATCGGTTCTATCATCACGACCGTCACATGGCTGATCCAGGTCTTCGGCGGCAAGCCGCTCGGCGGCGGCCACGAGCCCGCCTGGTACACGCTGACGATCGCGATCTGGCTGTGGCTGACGGTCGTGTTCGCGAACATGGCCGAGGCGTTCGCCGAGGGCCGCGGCCGCGCGCAGGCCGACACGCTGCGGACGATGCGCAAGGAGACGGTCGCCACGATGCGCGACGGCACGACGAAGGCTGCGGCCGAGCTCGTACGGGGCGACGTCGTGGTCGTGCCCGCGGGAGAGTTGATTCCCGGCGACGGCACCGTGATCGAGGGCATCGCGACCGTGGATGAGTCGGCGATCACGGGCGAGTCCGCGCCCGTCATCCGCGAGTCCGGCGGCGATCGCAGCGCCGTCACGGGCGGCACGCGCGTGACCTCTGATGAGATCGTGGTGGAAATCACCCAGGAGCCCGGCCAGTCGTTCATGGACCGCATGATCGCGCTGGTCGAGGGCGCATCGCGGCGCAAGACGCCGAACGAGATCGCGCTGAACATCCTGCTCGCGGCGCTGACCCTGATCTTCATGATCGTCGTGGCCACGCTGCGCCCGTTCGGGCTGTTCTCCGGCACATCGATCTCCGAGACGACCCTGATCGCGCTGCTCGTGGCATTGATCCCCACGACGATCGGCGCGCTGCTGAGCGCGATCGGGATCGCCGGCATGGACCGGCTCGTCAGGCGCAACGTGCTCGCGCTGTCCGGCCGCGCGGTCGAGGCGTCCGGCGACGTCGACGTATTGCTGCTGGACAAGACCGGCACGATCACGATCGGCAACCGCCTCGCGTCGGAGTTCATCCCGATGCCAGGCGTGCCGGAGTCAGAGCTGGCCGAGGTCGCGCAGTTGGCCTCGCTCGCGGACGAGACCCCCGAGGGCCGCTCGATCGTCGTGCTGGCCAAGCAGTACGGCATCCGCGAGCACGACATGAGCACGCTGAACGCGGAGTTCGTGCCGTTCACCGCGCAGACGCGCATGAGCGGCGTGGACATCGACGGCCGCCGCCTGCGCAAGGGCGCGGGCGATGCGATCGTCGGGCTCGTCACCTCCGAAGGTGGCTCCCCGCCGCCGGAGCTTCAGACCCAGCTGGACCGGATCGGCAACGAGGGCGGCACGCCGCTGGCGGTCGCGCGCGATAACCAGGTGCTGGGCGTCGTCTACCTCAAGGACACGATCAAGGAAGGCATGGCGGCGCGCTTTGAGCAGCTGCGGGCGATGGGCATCAAAACGGTGATGGTGACGGGCGACAACCGCCTGACAGCGGCGAAGATCGCGCAGGAGTCCGGCGTCGATGACTTCCTCGCCGAAGCCACGCCCGAGCGCAAGCTGGCGCTGATCCGCGAGCAGCAGGCCGACGGGCGGCTCGTCGCGATGACCGGCGACGGCACCAACGACGCGCCCGCGCTGGCCCAGGCCGACGTCGGCGTGGCGATGAACACGGGCACCCAGGCCGCGCGCGAGGCGGGCAACATGGTCGACCTCGACTCCAACCCGACGAAGCTGATCGAGATCGTCGAGGTCGGCAAGCAGCTGTTGATCACCCGCGGCGCGCTGACCACGTTCTCGATCGCCAACGACGTCGCCAAGTACTTCGCGATCCTGCCGGCGGTGTTCGTCGCGACGTACGCGACCTCGTCTGGCGGCAAGGGGCCGCTGGCCGTGCTGAACATCATGAACCTGGGCACGCCGCAGTCGGCGATCGTCTCGGCGATCATCTTCAACGCGCTCGTCATCCCCCTCCTGATCCCGCTGTCGCTGCGCGGCGTGCGCTACCGCCCGATCGGCGCCTCAGCGCTCTTGCGGCGCAACCTGTTGATCTACGGCCTGGGCGGGATCATCGCCCCGTTCATCGGCATCAAGCTCATCGACCTGATCGTGCACAACCTGCTGGGAGGCTGAGCCAGCCCTCGGGGCGTCGGTCGGCGACAATGCCCGCATGGCATCGCCGGATCGCGGACACCTGAAGGTATTCATCGGCATGGCCCCGGGAGTCGGCAAGACCTACCGGATGCTGCAGGAGGGGGCGGCCGAAGCCGACAGCGGGCGCGACGTGGCGATCGGCTACCTGGAGCCCCACGGGCGCGCGGAGACGCTCGCGCAGGCGCAGGGTCTGGAGATCGTCCCCCGGCGGGAGGTCCTCTATCGCGGCACGCCGCTTACAGAGATGGACCTGCCGGCGGTGCTGGCGCGCAAGCCGGAGCTGTGCCTGATCGACGAGCTCGCGCACACCAACGCGCCGGGGGTCGAGCACGAGAAGCGCTACGAGGACGTGCGCGAGGTGATTGAGGCGGGGATCGACGTGTGCTCGACCGTCAACGTCCAGCACCTGGAGAGCCTCAACGACCAGATCACGCAGCTGACCGGCGCGCGCGTGCGCGAGACGATCCCCGACGAGGTGCTCTCGATGGCCGACGAGGTCGTGCTGATCGACCTCACCCCCGAGGCGCTGATCTCACGCCTGCGCGCGGGCAAGGTCTACCCGGCCGAGCGGGTGCCGGCGGCGCTGAACAACTTCTTCAAGGTCGAGAACCTCGCCGCCCTGCGTGAGACCGCGCTGCGCCAGGTGGCCGAGGACGTCGAGGTCAAGCGCCTGGTGCGCGAGGTCAGCCCGGTCGTGCGCCGCGATGAGGAGGGGCTGCTCGCGCCGGCGCAGGACGGGCCGCAGGCGATCGCCGAGCGGCTGCTCGCGCTGGTGACGCTCGAGCCGCAATCCGAGCGCGTGGTGCGGCGCGCCTGGCGCTCGGCCCAGCGGCTGGACGCCGAGCTCGACGTGCTGGTTGTGCGCCCTCCGGGGCGCGAGCCGAGCGCCGAGAGCCGCGAGCGCCTGGAGGCGCTGCGGCGGCTCACCTCGATGCTGGGGGCGCGCCTGCGCGTGGAGGAGGGAGAGGACGTCGCGAGCGTGGCGATCACGCTCGCGCGGGAGCTCGGGACCACGTACGTGCTGATGGGCCGCCCCGCGCCGCGCCGGGGACTGCGCCGGCTGAACGATTCCCTGCTGACACGGCTGTTGCAGGGCCTGCCGGGCGTGGACGTCCGCATCGTCGCCGATCCCAGCCTGCGCGGGCAGGCGGGCGATGGCGAGCCGCAGGGGCCCGTGGCCCGCGAGACGCCGGCCGAGGACAGGGTTTGAGCGCCATTCCACGGTCGCGCGCGCTGAGAGTGCCCGAGTAAAGGCGCGATAAAACGTTGCAGGAGCCGGCGTAAGGGCGGCGTAAAGCTGTGAGACTCCCGCAACCCTGCGCCTCGACCGTTGTTCCAGGAGCGGCATGACACGACCTCGCAACCCATCACGACCTCGCCGCCTGTCTCGGCTTCCCCGGCTTCCCCGGCTGCTCGCCGCGATCGGGATCCCGCTCGCGCTGCTGTGCGGCCTGTCGATCGTCCCGACCACCGGCGTCGCCGGCGGTGCCCCGCTCGGCTCCGCCCAGGCGCCACGTGCGCACGCGGCCTCCTCCTACCTGACGGGTATCGGCGACGAGCAGGGCGAGATGTTCGGCAACCCGCTGTGGCAGCAGCTGCACACGAAGATCGTCCGCTACATCGCCCCGTACGACGCGGTCGCGCACTCCTACTCGCTGGACAGGGCCAAGCTGTGGATCCGCGAAGCCGAAGCCCACCACCAGCAGGTGCTGGTCGCGTTCTATCACTCCGAGTACACGCCGACACGGATGCCGAGCGTCGCCCAGTACAAGCACGACGTGCAGAAATTCGTCAAGCTGTTCCCTCACGTCCGCCAGTACCAGTCCTGGGACGAGGCCAATCGCGGTAACGAACCGCACCAGTTCTCGAGTCCCTCGGCGGTGGCCGCGGCGCAGTACTACCAGGTGCTGATCCGCGTGTGCCACGGCTGCACCGCGATCGGGCTGGACGTGCTCGACCAGGCGAACATATCTTCGACGCTGGAATACATCTCTGAATTCAAGCGCGAGATCGGCCGCCTGCGCACGATCATGCCGAAGATCTGGGGGCTGCACGACTACTCCGACATCAACCGCCTGGAATCCTGGCGCACCCATGAACTGGTGCGCGCCTTCGGCGGGCAGGTGTGGCTGACCGAGACCGGCGGGATCGTGCAGTTCGGAGGGTCGTTCCCCAACCAGCACGGCTCGGGGCTGACGCGGGCGGCGCGAGTGCTCAAGTACATGTTCGCCGTCGCCGGCTCGTCTCCCCAGATCAAGCGCCTGTACATCTATGACTGGACCGGCGGCAACGCCTCGACGCGCTTCGACGCCGGGCTGACGAACGCCCACGACAAGCCCCGTCCCGGGTACGTCGTCGTATGCCGCGCGCTGCACGCGGCGCACTGCGGCAACGTCAAGCTGGCCCGCAACTGACCCCCGTAACACGGGGCTGAGCCGCGTATTGAAAGCGCTCTGTCTTCCAACCCGCGCGCGGCCGCGGTAACTACGCGGTGGTTTGACGCTCGCGTGGGCTCGGCACCGCTTTAGGCCGAGGGGGAGGCGATGGCGACTCGTTGTGCAACAACCGCATCGCGCACAGCCCCAGCAGACCGCAGATCGCGGCGATCGGCGCGAGCGCCTTCAGCGGGTATCGGCTGCCGTTGTGGAGGGTCAGGTTCAGGGCGGTGCGATCGCCGGCTTTGACGATGCTCTCAAGACCCTGGTGGTCGATGCCGAGCAGCGTCGGCCCCAGCGCCGCGAACAGGCACCACCCGGCCAGCGCGAGCGCGCCGTAGCCGAGCGATGAGCTCGACAGGCGCAGGCGCGGCGTCGCCCACGCCCCCAGCACGACCGCGCCGCCCACCGCCAGTAGGAACGGCCAGATGCCGCCCCAGCCGCGCCCGAGGCCGTAGGCGGAGGCGATCGTCGGCTGGAAGAACCCCTCGCGCAGGTAGCGCGCCCACACGACCGTCTCGGTCTCGTAGCCGACGAGCGGATGGGTGATCGTCGCGATCACGGTCGTCGCGATCGAGACGCCCGCCAGCGCGACCGTCGGGCCGGGCCAGCGCTTCAGCGCCAGCGCGATCGGGAATGCCAGGAACGGCAGCGTCGTGATCAAGAAGCGCGGGCCCATGAACCCACCGCCGAAGGGCAGGTAGTAGCCGGAGTTGTAGCCGACGTAGCACACGCAGATGCCGGCGATGCTCAGCGCCTCGGCGCGGTTGCCGCGTCTGTACAGGAGCACCGTCCCCAGCGCCCCGAGGATCAGCACGGGGGAGATCGTCAGCAGCCCGCGCGAGTCCAGCAGCAGCGTCGCGAGCACCCTCGGGCTGGGGAGGTCGATGCCGAAGAACCCCTGTTTCTGGCGGGGGATGCTCGAGTAGGCGAGGTGCGTCCAGGACCCGAACGCGTAGTGGTTGTACAGCGCCAGCGGCACGATTCCGAGCAGGCCGCCGGCGATGTAGGCGCCGGCGCGGCGCGCGATCAGCGGCGGGGTGAGCGCGTCGCGGCGGGAGAGCAGGAAGCACCCGAGCACGACCGCCACGAAGAAGGTCGGGTACTCCGAGCTGAACGCGTACCCCATCGCCAGGCCGGCCAGCCCCAGCAGCATCGGGCTGGGCGGTCCGTCGCGCTCGCGCAGCATCAGCCAGAACGCGGCGAACGACAGGAACGTCGTGAACACGTGGCTGAACAGCAGCGTCGACAGCGGCAGCACGATCGTCCCCAGCCCCAGCGCGACCGCGGCCGCCGCGCCGTAGTCGGGCTCGTATCGCTCGGCCACGCGCCAGACGAGCACCAGCAGCAAGAAACCCGGCAGCACGTTCGCCCACAGGCCGACCAGATAGATCATCTCGTCGCCCGGATGGTTCGGCGGCGCCACGTGCGCGTCCGTCCACGATTCGGCGCCGACGAGATTGAGCGCGTCGTAGAACGGCAGCGAGAACAGCGCCAGTCCGGGCGCACGGGCGGAGTAGTGGTGCCCCTTGTAATAGGCCTTGTCGTTCGTGTTCGCCTGGTACTGATCGATCGTGGTCTTGCCCTGATTCAGGGACCTGATCAGGTCGTAGTGCGACGTCTGGTTCCAGGAGAAGCTCTGGATCAGCGTCGCGTACGAGCACCCCACGAGCAGGATCGCGGCCAGCGCGAGGCGTTTGCGGGTGATCATCAGTCCGTTCCGTGCAGGGCAGCGGGGCCCAGGCCGATCTCATAGATCACGAGCGTGCCGGCCCGCCGGCGGGTGATGCCCAGGCCCGCGATCGGCTTGGCGGCGGCGGCGACGGGATCGGGGGGCTCGGTCACCGTAGGGCCGTGTTCGGGGGGGAGGCCTTGCGGCAGCACCGTGTGCAGCACCACGGTCTTGATTCCGTAGTGGCGCAGCTTCTCGACGCTCGCCCGGTCGGGGAACCCGTTCATGCCCCCGCGCAGGTCATCGACGGCGGGGATGTCGAACGTGCTGTTGCCGACGGGGATCTCATAGAAGCCGTCGGTCGAGTAGTACTGCCACACGCGGTCCAGCGCCCCGTCGGTGGGCAGGTCCAGGAGCGGCCCCGGCAGCCCGATCTCCGCGGGCTGTGGCTGGGGGACGACGGGGTGGCCGAGATGCCCGGCGCCTTCGCCGAGCAGGCCGATCGCCAGCACGACGCCCACGAGCGTTCCCAGGCCGAGGACCGCGCCGGTTGCGCCGCCGGTGCCGGATCGGTCGGCGCTCGGTCGGGCGTACCACGCCTGCGCGCGCCGCATGAGCCACTGGACGCCCGCGCCCGCGAGCAGCGCGTAGAACAGCGTCGCCAGCGTGAATATTCGGCCCGGCACGCGCACGCCGTCCCAGCCGGGGGCGTAGTCGTAGAGCAGGCGATACGGATAGCCCGCTCCGGTCAGCCCGAGGCCCATCGCGAGCACCGAGATCACGACGATCCCGCTCGCCAGCCCGAGTCGCAGTCGGCGCGTGTACACGGACCCGCCCACGCCGGCCAGCCCGATCAGCGCGAGCACGAGGATCTCACCCCCGGGCCAGAACACGTCCTCGTTCTTGGAATGCACTTTCGCCCGCGCTCCCGAGGTGATCCCGCCCCACACGCGGTTCTCCGAGGAGGCCGACACGAGCGCCGCCGGGCCCGAGGAGTAGGTCTCGACTTCCCTCAGCGTCCGCTTGGCCGTCGGATACTCGCTGGCGACCTTCAGGTAGGGGCGCGCCTGATACACCGCGACCGCGCCGAGCACGGCGATGCCGATGCACGTGACCGCCAGCAGGCGGCGGGGAATCAGCTCACCGCGCGCGGCGCTGGACCCGGGCCGGGCGGCGGCGGCGGCGGACCCGGCGTACTCGTCGGCCCCCTCCTCACGACCCTCGCGCCCCTCGTGCCCGTCGCGCCAGGCGTCCCCGGGCGTCAGGCGCCCGCGCCACCAGCAGAACAGCACGAGCAGCGCCAGCACGAGCAGCAGATAGCAGTACTGCAGCCCGAGCGTGAACCCGAGGCTGACCTGCCAGGCCGACACCAGCCAGCCGGCGAGCACGAGCCCGCGGGAGCCCCGCCGGTAGCCGCGCAGCAGCAGGAACAGCGCGAGCGGGATGCCGCCGCTCGAGATCACGTGCAGATGCCCGGCCTCGGTCACGCGGTAGGGGGCGTATGCGAACGCGATCCCCGCGGCGCCGGCGGCCAGCCGGTGAAGGCCGAGCTCGCGCCCGAGCAGATACGCCCCGACGAAGCACAGCGACCACGCGAGCAGGAACAGCAGGTTGTAGCGGACGAGCGCGGCGACCGTGCCGTGCCCGAAGAACGCCGCCGGGCCGTAGCCGAGCAGCGAGTCCGAGAACGCCAGGCTGAGCGGGTGGGGATAGAACGCGTTGGCGTCGAACAGGTGCGCCGGGTCGTGCAGCATCGCGTGCCCAACCCACGCGATCTGCCAGGCCGTGCGGATCGGGTCGCCGAGGTCCGGGGCGATGCGGCTGGGCATGTGCAGGCCCAGCGGCCAGGTTGTGAGGATCGCCAGGAGCACCCCCACAACCGCCACCCACACCAGCTCTGCGCCCCCCAACCTGGGAGACGGCGCCCAGCGGGCGGCTCGCCCGCGCGTGTCCGGATGTGACGGAGCGCCGTGCTCCTCGCCGGCCCCTGGGTCGGGCGGGTGCTGGCCGATCTTTGATCGGTCGGATGGTGTGCGCGGCGGGCTGGGGAGGCCCGTGCTCATCGGCTGCTGTCGATCGGTGCTGCTCGGATCGGCGCAGCATACGTGAGCGGTCCGGCGCCACGCGTCGTAGCGGTGTGTCCATCGTGGCGTACGGACGGCGCGCTGTCAGGACATTTCGGTGAGCATATTTGCGCAAGACTGTCAGGCATGCGCGTGCTCGTCCTCGGATCCGGCGGTGTGGGTGCGGCGTTTGCCGCGATCGCCCAGCGCCGAGACGCGTTCGAGCGGGTCGTGCTGGCCGACGTCTCCGCCCAGCGCGCGCGTGAGGTGGTCGCCCGCCTGGGCGAGGCCGACCGGTTCGCGGCCGAGCAGGTCGACGCGTCCGACCGCGGCGAGCTGAGCGCGTTGATCGAACGGGTCGCGCCCGACGCGGTGCTCAACGCCTGTGACCCGCGCTTGAACGAGCCGATCTTCGACGCGTGCCTGCACGCGCGCGTGACGTACCTGGACATGGCGATGACGCTGTCGAAGCCCCATTCCCAGCGCCCGTACGAGCTGCCGGGGACGATGCTCGGCGAGCACCAGCTCGCACGTCATGAGGATTGGTCTGAGGCGGGATTGCTCGCGCTCGTCGGGATCGGGGTGGAGCCCGGGCTGTCGGACGTGTTCGCGCGCTACGCCGCCGACGAGCTGTTCAGCGAGGTGCACGAAGTGGGGGTGCGCGACGGTGCGGACCTCGTCGTCGAGGGGTATGACTTCGCGCCGACGTTCTCGATCTGGACGACGATCGAGGAGTGCCTGAACCCGCCGCTGATCTGGGAGCGCGAGCGCGGCTTCTACACGACCGTCCCGTTCTCCGAGCCCGAGATCTTCACGTTCCCGGAGGGAATCGGCCAGGTGGAGTGCGTAAACGTCGAGCACGAGGAGGTCGTGCTGATCCCCCGCGCGGTGCGCTGCGAGCGCGTCACGTTCAAGTACGGGCTCGGCCGGGAGTTCATCGAGGTGCTGCGCACGCTGCACAAACTGGGCCTGGACTCGACCGAGCCCGTGTCGGTGCGCGGGCAGCGGATCGCCCCGCGCGACGTCGTGGCGGCCGCGCTGCCCGATCCGGCGACACTCGGCGAGCGCATGACCGGGCGCACGTGCGCGGGCACGTGGGTGACCGGGACCGGCGTCGACGGCGCCGAGCGCTCGACCTACCTGTATCACGTGGTCGACAACGAGACCACGATGCGCGAGTACGGCTCTCAGGCCGTCGTGTGGCAGACGGCGGTCAACCCGGTGGTCGCGCTGGAGCTGCTGAACGAGGGGACGTGGCGGGGCACCGGCGTGCTCGGGCCGGAGGCGTTCCCGCCGGGGCCGTTCCTGGAGCGCTTGGCGGAGCTGGGGGCTCCGCATGGGGTTATGGAGGTGGGCTGAGCTGAGCTAAGCGGCGGCGCCCGTCTCACGGCGCCCACGAGACCCCCGGTCGTGAGCGCCGCGTCCCTCGTGACGGGCGGCGTTCCCCCAGATCAGAAGTCCACCCGCGCGGGCGTGGGCTCGGTCGGCGGCGCCTGCTCGAGCAGGCCCGGGGGCGCCGTTTCGGTTTTGCGCGCGAAGTAGTCGCGGAAGAATGGTCGCGAGACGATCATGACCACGCCGCCGAGGACCATGCCGCCGATGCCCATCCACAGCGGCAGCGTGATTCCGAGGATCGGCTTGGACGACACGTTTTCGGCGTGGCCGTAGTAGAACGCCGCCTTGATCCCGATCCCGAACAGCATCAGGCCGCCGATCATCGGTCCGAGCCCCAAGAGCAGGAAGTTGCGCGCGCTTTCCAGCAGGTCGCGACGGTAGTAGAACCCGCAGGCGACGCCCGTGAAGCCGTAGTAGAAGCAGATCGGAAACCCGATTGCGGTGAGCGAGTCTTCCAGGACGCTCGAGGAGAGCAGCAGCAGGACGACCGTGAGGACGATCGAGAGCAGGCCGAAGCCGAGCGTCGAAACGGTGGGGGTCAGGTAGCGCTTGTGCACGCGCGAGAGCAGGCTGGTGACGGCTTTCCAGTGGGCCATCGACAGCGTCGTGCGGGCTGTCGGCAGGATCGTCGTCTGCGTCGAGGCCGAGGCCGAGGTGAGCACCGCGATGATCAGCAGCTTGTCGAGTGTGCCGCCGAGCACGCCCGTCCCCAGGGCGTTGAGGACGTCTTCCTGGTTGGCTTCGTTGGTCAGGAAGCCGACGCCGTGGAAGGACTGGGCGGCTGCCGTGACCACGACGTAGACGAGCACGAGCAGGATCGTCGAGACGACCGCCGCCTTGCCCGGACCCTCGGCCGGGTCCTCGGACTCCTCGTTGACCGCCACGCCGGAGTCCCAGCCCCAGTAGATGAAGACCGCGAGCAGCAGCGCGACGACCAGGTCGGAGAAGTTCATCGCGAACGGGTTGATCCAGGACAGCGAAGGCTTGATCGAGCCCGCCGGGGGATGGCTGCCGTAGACCTTCACGAACGCCACCACCGCGAACAGCCCGAGGATGAAGACCTCGGCGCCGAGCAGCACCTGCTGGATGCGCGCCGAGAGCTCGATGCCGCGATAGCAGATCCAGGTCATGATCGCGATCCACAGGACCGCGGCGACGATGATGGCCGCTTTGGATTCGCCGAGTTCGGTGAAGCCAAACAGCTTGAACGTGTAGATGGCGGCGATCGCTGACAGCGAGGCCATCACGATCACGTCCGAGAGAAATATCGCCCAGCCGTTCAGCCAGCCCGTCATCGGGCCGAACGTGCGCGTGGTCCAGGCGAATGTCGTGCCGGCGTCGGGGTCGGCGCGGTTGAAGTATTTGTAGGCCGAGGCGACCAGCAGCATCGGGATGAACGCCACCAGCATCACCGCCGGGGCGTGCACGCCGATGCCCTTGACCGCGACGATGAATCCCAGCGTCGCCGCCATCGAGTAGGCGGGCGCCGTCGAGGCGACGCCGATGACGATGTTCGAGAGGTAGCCGATCGCGCCCTTCTTCAGGCCCTTGTCCTGGACCTCGGAGGAAGCCGGTGCTCCGGATACGGCGGCGGCTGTGTCGGTGACGGCCATCGTTGCTCCTTTCGCCTCTGTCCCGCTCTCTTCCGTTCCTCTTGCCGGTCGTGACAGAAGTTACGTCCTCGACCAGCGGATGCGCAAGGGGCGCGATCCCCAAAACGTACGGCTCTTGTTGTACATATCGTACAATGGGTTGGCTGAGTATTGAACGAGCGGCGTCTTGAGCTGGACATGCCGGCGGAGTACGGTTGTCCTGAGTGTCCAGCCGATTGAGGAGGAGTGCGTGATGGCAGTCACACCGGTGAGCGAGCAGGTCCACGAGGGATCGGCCACCGAGTACCAGCAGCTGGCCAAGCGCCATCTGTGGATGCACTTCACGCGCATGGGCGTCTACGAGGAGGGCGCCGAGGTGCCGGTGATCGTCAGGGGCGAGGGCTGCTACGTGTATGACGAGCACGGCAAGCGCTACCTCGACGGGCTGTCGGCGCTGTACTGCGTGAACATCGGCCACGGCCGCGCGGAGCTCGGCGAGGCGGCGGCGCGCCAGGCCGGCGAGCTCGGCTTCTACACCAACTGGAGCTACGCCCACCCCCGCTCGATCGAGCTGGCCGCGCGCATCGCCGCGCTGGCCCCCGGCGATCTGAACCGCGTGTTCTTCACCTCCGGGGGCTCGGAGGCGGTCGAGTCCGCCTGGAAGCTGGCCAAGGCCTATCACCAGGCGCGCGGCGAGCCGAGGCGCCACAAGATCGTCTCGCGCTTCCTGGCCTACCACGGCACCACGATGGGCGCGCTCACCGCCACCGGCCTGCCCGCGCTGCGCGAGCCGTTCGAGCCGCTCACCCCCGGCGGGCGGCACGCGCCCAACACCAACTCCTACCGCTGGACCGAGGACCGCGATCCGCTGTGGGCGGCGGACGCGATCGAGGAGGCGATCCTGTTCGAGGGGCCGCACACCGTCGCCGCGGTGATTCTCGAGCCGGTCCAGAACGGCGGCGGCTGCTTTGTCCCCCAGGACGGCTACTTCGAGCGCGTGCGCGAGATCTGCGACCGCCACGGGGTGCTATTGATCTCCGACGAGGTGATCTGCTCGTGGGGGCGCATCGGCTACATGTTCGGCTGCGAGCGCTACGGCTACGCGCCCGACATGATCACGACCGCCAAGGGCCTGACCTCGGCCTACGCGCCGCTGGGCGCGGTGATCGCCTCGGACCGCATCGCCGAGCCGTTCCTGCACGGCTCGGAGATCTTCAACCACGGGTTCACGTTCGGCGGGCACCCGGTCGCGTGCGCGACGGCGCTGGCCAACATCGACGTGCTCGAGCGCGAGGACCTGTGCGGGCGCGTGCGCGCGAACGAGGGAGCGTTCCGGGAGATGCTGGAGTCGCTGCGCGACCTTGAGATCGTCGGGGACGTGCGCGGGGCCGGCTACTTCCATGCGATCGAGCTGGTCAAGGACAGGGAGACGAAGGAGACGTTCAACCACGAGGAGGCCGAGCATCTGCTGCGGGGGTTTCTCTCGGGCGAGCTGTATCGCCGCGGACTGATCTGCCGCACCGACGACCGCGGCGACCCGATCGTGCAGCTCTCGCCGCCGCTGATCGCCGGGCCGGAGCAGTTTGCGGAGATCGAGTCGATCCTGCGCCCGGTGCTGAGCGAGGCCTCGGAATGGATGGAGCGATGGAGCTCGCCGGGGTCGGGGTCGCGGGTATGAGGAGAGTGATGACGTGAGCGCAGAGAGGCGGCGGTGAGATGGAGCTCACGGTCGAGAGCCTGATCGGCGAGCTGGGCCTCGAGCTCTCAAGCGGCGCGGGCACGGCCGCGGCCGGCGCGCACGTGCGCTGGGTGCACATCACCGAGCTGATCGATCCCACGCCGTGGCTGAAGGGCGGCGAGCTGCTGCTCAGCACCGGCATCCAGCTCGACGGCGCCAAGGCCCAGCACGAGCTGATCGAGCGCCTGGTCGAGCACGACATCGCGGGTCTGGGCCTCGGCACGGGCTTCGCCCACAAGAAGCTGCCGGTCGCGCTTGTGAACGCCGCGCGCAAGCACGACTTCCCGCTGTTCGAGGTCCCGTATGAGCTGCCGTTCATCGCGATCACCGAGCGCGTGTTCGCGCAGCTGGTCGACGAACGCTACGAGATGCTGCAGCGCAGCATGGCCGGCGACGTGCTCGCCGAAGCGCTGACGGGCAACCTCTATCCCGAAGAGCTCGCGGCCAAGCTGCATCCGTTCGGGATCGGCGAGCAGGCCGCCGTGCTGGCATTCGCGGTCGCCGACCCGGCCGTGGCGGCGCCGCTGCTAGAGCGCGCGCTCGCGCGCGCGGACGTGCACAGCCTCGTCGCGATCCGCTCTGGCCTGCTGTGTGCGGTCATCGCGATCGACGGCGTCGAGCCCGATCCGCTCGAGCTGGGCGAGCGTGTCCGCGCCGAGCTGGCCGCGCGCCTGGGCGAGGTGCGCGCCGCCGCCAGCCGCCCCGCGGCGACGCACTCGCTGCGGTTGAGCTTTCACGAGGCGCGCTGCGCGCTGGAGGCCGCGCGGCTGCGGGGCAACGGGGACGCCTCGGAGACCGTCGCCTCATACCGCGACCTCGGCGCGTTCCAGCTGCTGCTCTCGCTGCAGGACGACGACGCGCTGATGTCCTACTGCCGCGGCGTGCTCGGCCCGGTCGAGCAGGGCGAGGGCGAGTACGGCAACGAGCTCCTGCGCTCGCTGGACGTGTTCATCGAGAACAACGGCCACTGGGAGAAGGCCGCGGGCGCGCTGTACTGCCACCGCCACACGCTGCGCTACCGCATCCGCCGCGTCGAGCAGCTGACCGGGCGCGACTTCTCCAGCGCCCGCGACCGCATCGAGTTCTGGCTGGCGTTGCGCGGCCGGGAGCTGGCGCGATGATCGTCGGGGTTCCCAGCGAGATCAAGCTCGACGAGTACCGCGTCGCGATCACGCCGGCCGGCGTGCGTGAGCTGTGCGCGCGCGGGCACGAGGTTCTGATCCAGGCCGGCGCGGGAGAGGGCAGCGCGATGAGCGACGAGCAGTTCGTCGCGCAGGGGGCCCGGATCGTTCCAGACGCCCAGGCGGTGTTCGCTGAGGCCGAGCTCGTGCTGAAGGTCAAGGAGCCCCAGCCGCTCGAGGTGGAGATGTTGCGCGAAGGCCAGACGCTGTTCACCTATCTGCACCTGGCGGCCGAGCCGGAGCTCGCGCGGGGTTTGCAGGCATCCGGGGCGACGTGCATCGCCTATGAGACGGTCGAGGACGCGGCCGGGCGGCTGCCGCTGCTGGCGCCGATGAGCGAGGTCGCGGGCAAGATCGCCACGCAGGCGGGGGCATTCATGCTGGAGAAGCCGCTCGGGGGACGGGGAATCCTGCTGGGCGGGGTGCCGGGAGTGGCGGCGGCGACCGTGCTCGTGATCGGCGGGGGCGTTGTGGGCATGAACGCGGCGTTCATCGCGATCGGGATGCAGGCCGACGTGTTCGTGTTCGACCGCTCGATCGACCGCTTGCGCGAGCTGGAAGTCGCGTTCGCGGGGCGCGCCTCGACTGTGTATTCCTCGACGCTGGCGATCGAGGAGATGCTGGGGCTGGCGGACCTGGTGATCGGCGCGGTGCTCGTCCACGGCGGGCGCGCTCCACACGTGGTCACGCGCTCGCAGCTACGGCTGATGAAGCCGGGCGCCGTGCTCGTGGACGTCTCGATCGATCAGGGCGGCTGCTTTGAGACCTCGCGTCCGACCACCCACTCGGATCCCACGTACGAGGTCGACGGCGTCACCCACTACTGCGTCACGAACATGCCGGGCGCGGTGCCGATCACCTCGACGTACGCGCTCACGAACGCGACCTTGCCCTACGTGCTGGCGCTGGCCGAGCATGGGCCGCAGAGCGCGATGGCCGCGGACCCGGGCCTGCGTTTGGGGCTGAACGTGCAGGGCGGCGAGATCGTGCACCCCGCGGTCTCCGAGGCGCTGGCTCGGCCGAAGGATGCAGCCGAGGCTCTCTTGTGAATACATATGAGCACGGTGGCGGGTTAGATATGTCTATTTTCAAACTTTGTGCACATACGTATCGCGTATATGCATAAGAGCACATTCCGATCGTATATCTTTCGTATATATTTTGCACTATGGTTATACGCGGTTCAAAATTTATACATACACCGCGACCCCCAGCCGACCTCGGTACAAACACTCAAATCGGAGCATCGTGATGGCCAACGCATCGATCGCGCTCGACAACTTCATCGATGGGGAGCCCGTCTCCTCTGAGGGCGGCGAGAGCGAACCGATCCTCAACCCATCCACGGCAGAGGAGCTGGCGCGCGCGCCGCGCTCGACCGTCAAGGACGTCGATCGTGCGGTCGCGGCGGCGCGCAGGGCGTTCGCGACGTGGTCGGCCACGACGCCCGCCCAGCGCGCGCAGGCGCTGCTCGCGCTGGCCGACCTGATCGAGCGGCACGGCGATGAGCTCGCCCGCATCGAGGCGCTGAACGCGGGCAAGCCGATCGAGGCGGTCACCGCCGACGAGCTGCCGGTGATGGCCGACAACCTGCGCTTCTTCGCCGGCGCCGCGCGCTGCCTGGAGGGCCGTGCCGCGGGCGAGTACATGGAGGGCCACACCTCCTTCACCCGCCGCGAGCCGGTCGGCGTGATCGGACAGGTGACGCCGTGGAACTACCCGCTGATGATGGCGATCTGGAAACTCGCCCCCGCGATCGCGGCGGGCAACACGGTCGTGCTCAAGCCCGCGGAGACCACGCCGCTGAGCACGCTGCGCTTCGCCGAGCTGGCCGCCGACATCCTGCCGGCGGGCGTGCTGAACGTGGTGACCGGCCCGGGCGAGCCCACGGGCGAGGCGCTGATCAACCACCCCGGCGTGGACATGCTCTGCTTGACCGGCTCGGTCGACACCGGCAAGCACTTCGCCCGCACGGCGGCGGACACGCTCAAGCGCGTCCACCTCGAGCTGGGCGGCAAGGCGCCCGTGGTCGTGTTCGGGGACGTGAGTCTCGAAACCGCGCTGCAGACGATCGCCGCCACCGGCTACTACAACGCCGGCCAGGACTGCACCGCCGCCACCCGCGTGCTGGCGGGCGCGGCGGTCTACGACGACGTCGTCTCCGGGCTGGCCGAGCAGGCGCGGGGCCTGGTCATCGGCGACACGCTCGCGCCCGACACGACGCTCGGCCCGGTCAACTCGGCCAAGCAGCGCGAGCGCGTGGCGGGCTTCCTGGAGCGCCGCTCCCCGCGCGCGGAGATCGTCACGGGCGGTGGCGCCCCCGACCGCCCCGGCTTCTACCTGGAGCCGACGGTCGTCGCGGGGTTGGAGCAGGACGACGAGATGATCCAGCGCGAGATCTTCGGCCCGGTCATCACGGTGCAGCGCTTCTCAGACGAGGCCCAGGCGATCGAGTGGGCCAACGGCACCCGCTACGGCCTGGCCTCCTCGGTCTGGACCCGCGACGTGGGCCGCGCCCTGCGCGTGTCGCGGGCGCTGCGCTTCGGCTGCGTGTGGATCAACGACCACATCCCGCTGGTCTCGGAGATGCCGCACGGCGGCTTCAAGGAGTCCGGCTATGGCAAGGACCTGAGCGTGTACTCGCTGGAGGACTACACGGTCGTCAAGCACGTGATGGCTTCGCTGCGATAGCGGGCGTCGGGCGGCGAGCCTGCTACGGTCAGCCCACGGGCGGCGAAGTCGTCCGTGAGGTTCTTTGTCTTTGTTGGCGCTCTGCGCGCGGATGGGGTCAGTCGAATCTCCATCTGCAGCGGCGGCCGGTCCGGTCGCCAGAAGGAGCATCAACACATGCAACATGCAACATTCGCCGATCTCGGCGTGTCCGAGATCGTCACAACCGAGCTTGCCCGGCGTGAAATCGCCCAGCCGTTCGCAGTCCAGGCGATGGTCATACCCGACGTGCTCGCAGGGCACGACGTGCTGGCGCAGTCCCCGACCGGCTCGGGCAAGACGCTCGCGTTCGGCATCCCCCTCATCGAACGCCTGCATGGCACCAACGTGCGCCCGTCGGCGCTCGTGCTGGCGCCGACACGCGAGCTGGCCTCGCAGATCGTCGACGATCTGCGCGACATAGCGCACGCGCGCGCCCTGTCGATCGCGGCCGTGTACGGCGGCGCCGGCATCGTCAAGCAGGCGCGGATCGCCGCGCGCGCCCACATCCTTGTCGCCACGCCGGGGCGGCTGCTCGACCTGATCGACCGGCGCGACGTCTCGCTCGATCGCGTCCGGCTGCTCGTGCTCGACGAGGCCGACCGCATGCTCGACATGGGCTTCAAGCCGGTCGTCGATCGAATCGTCAAGATGTGCGCGCGCGAGCGCCAGACGCTGCTGTTCAGCGCGACGCTCCAGGGCGAGGTGGGGCGCATCGCCAAGGCCTACACCACCGACCCGCGCCGTCACGAGCACGCGCACTCGCAGGAGCGCAATGCAGACGTGGAGCACCGCTTCGTGACGGTCTCCCACGAGGGCAAGGTCGCGCGGCTCGTGTCCGAGCTGGACGAGTCAGAGCGCGGGCGCACGCTCGTGTTCGTGCGCACCAAGCGCGGCGCCGACCGGCTCGTCAAACGGCTGGCATCCAACAGCGTGCGGGCTGTGGCGATGCACGGCGACAAGTCCCAGGGTCAGCGCGAACGGGCGCTGTCGAACTTCGAGGCCGGCGTCGTGGACACGCTCGTGGCTACGGACGTGGCAGCGCGCGGGATCGACGTGGCCGGGATCACGCACGTGATCAACTACGACATGCCGGCCACGCGCGAGGATTACGTGCACCGCATCGGGCGCACCGCCCGCGCGGGTGCCAGCGGCGTCGGCGTCACGCTCGTCACCCGCGAGCAGGCGCGCGAGCTGGCGGGCATGGTCAGCAGCCTGGGGCTGCACCGCGAGTTACAGCTGGGCGGCCTGCCGAGCGACTCCACCGGGGGGCGTGGCGGCGGCGGGGACGGCTCATCGCAACGCGCGAAGCGCAGCGGCAGTCGCGGCGGCCGGTCTCCTTCGGGCGCAG
This sequence comes from uncultured Solirubrobacterales bacterium, assembly GCA_963808385.1. Taxonomy (GTDB): domain Bacteria; phylum Actinomycetota; class Thermoleophilia; order Solirubrobacterales; family Solirubrobacteraceae; genus Palsa-744. The sequence continues at coordinate 198,112 of CAWEFQ010000018.1, forward strand.
GCGGGGGTGGCGGCGGCCGGTCTCCATCTGGCCCTGGCGGCAATGGCGGCGCGGCGCGTCCCCGGCGCCCGCGGCGCGCGTCTAAGAACGGTGGCCGAGCACCTGATAGATCGAGGTGAAGCCGGTCTGAAAGCCGTTGCGGGCCGCGCGCAGGTACAGCCGCCAGACGCGCAGGCGCTCGTCCCCGGCGAGGCGCTCGGCCTGCTCGCGATTTGCGTCCAGGCGGTCGATCCAGGCCGACAGCGTGTCGACGTAGTCCTGCGCCAGACCCTCGACGTGGTCGGTGACGAAGCCTGCGCGCTCCAGGGCGAGCTGGATGCGCGAGAGGTGCAGGGGAGCCGCGTCGGGGAAGACGTAGCGCTCGGAGAACGGGCCCGCCTCGGGGTCGCCGTGGCGCAGGCGGGCGATGCCGTGGTTGAGCAGCCGCCCGCCTGGTGCCAGCAGCCGCGCGAGCGTGCGCGCGTACTCGTCGATGCGGTTTGCCCCGACATGCTCGACCATGCCGATCGACGCGATCGCGTCGAAGGGCTCGACGCCGACGTCCTGGAGGTCGCGGTAGTCGCAGATCCGGATCTCGACCCGATCCGCCAGGCCCGCCTCGGCAACCCGCCGGCGCGCGAGCTCGGCCTGGGCGGGGGACAGCGTCACGCCGAGCGCCCGCACGCCGTGCTCACGCGCGGCATGGATCACGAGGCTGCCCCAGCCGCAGCCGACGTCAAGGATGCGCTCGCCCTCCTCGAGAGCCAGCTTCGTGCAGACCAGTTCGCGCTTGGCGGCCTGCGCCTCCTCGAGCGTGCCGGCGCCGCGCGAGAACAGCGCGCAGCTGTAGGTCATCGAGTCGTCGAGGAACAGCGCGAAGAAGTCGTTGGACACGTCGTAGTGGTGGCGCACGGCGCGCTCGTCGCGCTCGCGGCTGTGGCGGCGCCCGCGCGGGCGCAGCTCGCCGGCGGGGATCCGCGGCGGGCGCGTCAGCCCGCACGCACGCACCGCGGCCAGGGTCAGGCGCGCGCGCGTGGCGCGGTCGATCGTGGGCGCAGTGAATGTGTCGAGCAGCGCGATCACCCGGTCGAGGTCGTCGGCGTCAAGCTCGCCGGCCGCGTAGGCCCGGCCCAGACCCAGCTGCCCGGGGGCGCGCAGCAGGTGCGCGACGGCGCCCGGCGAGCGCACCGTGAGCACGGGTCCGCCCGCGACCGTCTCCGTGAGCTCCGAGCCGTCCCAGAAGCGCAGCGTGAACGGGCGCGCGGGGAGGGCGCGAGCGAGCTCGCGGCGCAGCGGCTCAGGCTGGGCGAGCACCGCCGCCTGCGCGCCTGTCGCGGGGGTGAGGGCCTGGGTGAAGGCTCGGGTGTGGGACGCATGTCCACAGCACGGTTACGCAGCCTAGGGGTCGCGCTGCTAACTTGCTTGCTGGCGCCATGACCGAAGACGATATTCCCGGCGGCCCGGCACGCAGCGGGCCCGGGCCAGACGATGTTCAGCCTCCCGAATACGAGACGCTCGATCGCGCGCTCACGGGACTGATCACGGTCGGGCCGATCCTCGCGCTGTTCTTTGTCGGCTGGCAGCTGTGGGACGGGCTGCTGCACCCGTCGGACCTGGTCGTGTTCGCGATCATGTACATGCTCACCGGACTCGGCATAACGATCGGGTTTCACCGGCTGTTCACGCACCGCAGCTTCAAGACCTCGCCCGCGCTGCGCGGGGTGTTCGCCGTGCTGGGCTCGGCCGCGATCGAGGGCCCGGTCATCTCCTGGGTGTCCGACCATCGCAAGCACCACGCGTTCTCGGACAAAGAGGGCGACCCCCACAGCCCCCACGTCGACCATGGCGTCGGCCTGCGCGGGGCGCTGCGCGGGCTCGCGCATGCGCACCTCGGCTGGCTGTTCATCCACACCGAGCGCGGCTCGCGCGAGCGCTACGCCCCCGACCTGCTCGCCGACCCGGTCGTGTCGTTCGTGGACCGCACCTTCTTTCTGTGGACGTTCGCCGGCCTCGCCATGGCGTTCGTGCTCGGCTACGCGATCGGCGGGACCTGGCGCGCCGGCCTCACCGGCCTGCTGTGGGGCGGCGCGGTGCGGATGCTCGTGCTGCATCACATGACCTACTCGATCAACTCGCTGTGCCACTTCTTCGGGCGCCGCGACTACGCCACCGGGGACGAGTCGCGCAACCTGCTGTGGCTGTCGCTGCCGACGCTGGGCGAGGCCTGGCACAACAATCACCACGCGTTTCCGACCTCCGCCAGTCACGGCCTCAGCTGGCGCCAGCCCGACGTCTCGGCGCTCGTGATCGGTGCGATGGCCCGGGTGGGCCTGTGCTGGGACGTTGTCAAGGTGCCCGAGGAGCGCCGCGCGAGCAAGCGCTACGTGACCGCGTAGGACGCCGGTTTCAGCTGACCGTTGATCTGGCGAGCGATCCTGGACGGTGAGGAGCGATCCGTGGAGGACAGCGCCGGCGACGACATCCTGTGCGTGCGCGCGCCCAACCCCGGGCCGCTGACGCTGACGGGCACGAACACATGGGTTGTGGGCCGCGGACCGGCGTGGGTCATCGATCCGGGGCCGCTGATTACAGAGCATCTGGAGCGCGTGTGCGCGGCGGTCGAGGAGCGCGGCGGGCTCGGCGGCGTCGTGCTCACACACGACCATGCCGACCACGCCGAGGCGGCGCCGGAGCTGCTGGCGCGCCACCCAGCGCCGCTGGCGGGCGGGCGCGGCGAGGTCGATGTGAGGCTGCGGGAGGGCGAGCGGGTCGGACCGTTCGACCCGGTGGCCACCTCGGGGCACTCGAGCGACCATTTCGCACTGATCTCCGCGGGCGCGTGCTTCACCGGCGACGCCGTGCTCGGCGAGGGCAGCGTCTTCATCGCTCCGCATCCTGGCTCGATGGCTCGGTACATGCTCGCGCTGGCGCGGCTGCGTGAGCGCGAGGACTTCGACGTCCTCTGCCCCGGCCACGGCCCGGTCGTGCGTGACGCCGCCGGCAAGCTCGATGAGTACGTGAGCCACCGGCTGGAGCGCGAGCGCAAGCTGATCGACGCGCTCGCGCAGGGTCTGCGCGGCGAAGCCGAACTACTCGACTCGGTATGGCCGGAGGTGCCGGCGGCGATGCGCCCGCTGGCGAGCGTCACGCTCGCCGCGCATCTGGACAAGCTCGAGGACGAGGGGCTCCTGCCAGAAGGCGTGCAGCGCCCCGAGTTGAGAGGCTTTGACCGGTGAGCCCGCGCGGTGGCGTTGCCGACTCGGATTCCGGTGCGAGCGCCGGGGAAAAGTCGGCGGGCGCGCCGGGGGCGGGCACGCCGGGAGCGGGCGCGTCCTCGTCGGAGTCTCCGTTTCCGCCGATCGCCGACTACGGGTTTCTGTCGGACTGCCACACCGGCGCGCTGCTCGCCTCGGACGGGTCGATCGAGTGGATGTGCCTGCCCCACTTCGACTCGCCGTCGGTGTTCGGGGCGATGCTCGATCGCGGGGCGGGGAGCTTCAGGATGGGCCCGTACGGCGTCTACGTGCCCATCGGCCGGCGCTACATCCCGGGCACGAACCTGATCGAGACGACCTGGATGACCCCGCAGGGATGGCTGCGGGTGATCGACGGCATGACGATCGGTGAATGGCACGACAACAAGCACGGCTCCAGCCACACGCGCGCGCCGACAGACTTCGACGCCGACCACCTGCTCGTGCGGTGGGTGGAATGCGTGCAGGGGCAGGTGCAGGTGGAGGTCGTGTGCGAGCCGATGCTCGCCTACGGCGCCACGCCCGCGCGGTGGAGCGTCGCCGACACCGGCGAGGAGGGCGGGTACGCGCTGGACGCGGGCGATGGCGAGGCCGAGGGCGAGGCGCTGCGGCTGTACAGCGACATGCGCATGGGGACCGAGGGCAACCGCGTGCACGCCCGGCACACGATGGCCGAAGGCGAGCAGCGCTTCTGCGCGATCTCCTGGACGGAGGCGCTCGGCGGCCCGCGCACCGCCGCGGAAGCGAAAGACCGCCTGGACCGCACGAGCCACTTCTGGCGCACGTGGCTGGCCGACGGGACATATCCGGATCATCCGTGGCGCTCGCACCTGCAGCGCTCGGCACTGGCGCTGAAGGGCCTGACGTTCATGCCCACCGGCGCGCTCGTGGCCGCGCCGACGACGTCGCTGCCGGAGACGCCGGGAGGCGAACGCAACTGGGACTACCGCTACTGCTGGATGCGCGACGCGTCGTTCACGCTGTGGGGGCTGCACGCGCTTGGGCTGGACTGGGAGGCGGATGACTTCGTGCAGTTCCTCGCCGACATGCGGCGCAACGAGGACGGGTCGCTGCAGATCATGTACGGGATCACGGGCGAGAAGGACCTGCTGGAGTCGACGCTCGAGCACCTGAAGGGCTACGAGGGCGCGCGCCCGGTGCGGATCGGCAACGGCGCCTACGATCAGCGCCAGAACGACGTGTACGGGGCGGTGCTCGACTCTGTCTACCTGCACTCCAAGAAGCGCGACCACATTCCCGAGCGGCTGTGGCCGGTGCTGATCGACCAGGTCAGCTGCGCCGAGCGGGTGTGGCGAGAACCCGATCAGGGCATCTGGGAGGCGCGGGGAGAGCCGCGGCACTACGTCAGCTCGAAGCTGATGTGCTGGGTGGCGATGGACCGCGGCGCGCGCCTGGCCGAACGGCGTGGCGAGCCCGAGCACGCGCAGCGCTGGCAGGCGCTGGCGGACGAGATCCGCGAGGAGATCCTCGAGCTGGGGGTGGACAGGCGCGGAGTATTTCGCCAGCACTACGACACGGACGCGCTCGACGCCTCCAACCTGCTGGTCGGGCTCGTGCGGTTCCTGCCGGCCGAGGACGAGCGCGTGCGCGCGACCGTGAGCGCGATCAGAGAGGAGCTGACCGAGAACGGGCTGGTGCTGCGCTACCGCACCGAGGAGACCGACGACGGGCAGAGCGGCGAGGAGGGCACGTTTCTGATCTGCTCGTTCTGGCTGGTCTCGGCGCTGTCGGAGATCGGCGAGCGCCGTGAGGCCGAGCACCTGTGCGAGCGGCTGCTGGCGTATGCCTCGCCGCTGGGGCTGTATGGGGAGGAGCTGGAGGCCTCCAGCGGGCGCCATCTCGGCAACTACCCGCAGGCGTTCACGCACCTCGCGCTGATCAACGCGGTCACGCACATCGTCGCGGCGCAGCAGCAGGAATGAGGGCCCTGCGCCGGGCGGGCGTCGGGGCCGGGGTTGGGCTTGCGTGTCGGGGGTTTGAGGTCGGGGCCGGGGTTGGGCTCGGGTCCGATCAGTAGCCGGGATCGCCGGGCATGAGCACGCGGGCGGAGTCGCCCTGCACGATCACCCTCGGCAGCACCGGCTCGATCACGAGGTCGCGCGCGTGGGCGAGCAGGGCGTTGACCGAGGGGAACGGCGCGAGCTGCTCCAGGTGCTTGATGGTCGGGAACACCAGCACGATCTCCCCGGCGGCGTGCGCGTCGAGTGCTCCCTGAGGTGAGAACCAGCCGTGCTCGACGCACTCCTCGCCGTCTATCCGCGGCTCCTGGCTGGGGGGCAGGGGCGCGAGGAAGAAGCGGGTGTCGAAGCGGACCTTGACCTCGGCGGGTGTGATCCAGCGCGAGAACGCGACCAGCGCGGACGGGTCCTCCAGGACGATGCCGGCCTCCTCGCGCAGCTCGCGGATCGCCGCGGCGCGGGATCGTCGGTCGTCGTCGGCGTCGACCGCTCCGCCGGGGAAGACCCAGACGCCGCCCATGAACTTCGCCTCGGGCGTGCGCCGCACGAGCAGGAGTTCCAGCGTGTCTGCGCCGCCGCGCAGCAGGATCACGGTCGCGGCCTGGCGCGGGAGTGGTGGGCGCCCCGGGGTTGTGCTCCTCGCCCGAGGCGGGCTGTGTGTCCGGCGCGGGCCGGGCGCCGGGGTGCGGATCGTTGCGGGCGGGGTCCTCCGGGATGGGTGAGTCCATCGACTGACCCTACTGGCCCGGCGGGCCGGGTGATGGCCGCCTGCAGGTGCGGCGGCAGGCCCGGTCGGGTGGCCGGCGAGGTCTGGCGGTCGGTAATGTCTCGGGCATGAACGCGACCAAGACCCTGCAACGCTGGATCTGCGAATCCTGCGGCTACATCTATGACCCCGACGAAGGCGATCCGGACGGGGGCATCCCCGCGGGGACGGCGTTCGAGGACATTCCCGACACGTGGTTCTGCCCGGTGTGCGGCGCGCGCAAGCGCGACTTCGTCGCCTACGAGGACTAGGACCGAGCTGACGGACTGGCAGGCGCTGCTGGCGCTCGACCGCGAGCGCGTGTGGCATCCCTACGGCGGGCTGCCCGCGGCGCCGCCTGAGCCGCTGCCGGTCGTCTCCGCGCAGGGCGTGCGCCTGCGCCTGGCGGACGGGCGCGAGCTGATCGACGGGATGGCTTCGTGGTGGTGCGCGATCCACGGCTACCGCCATCCCGCGCTGGACGGCGCCGTGCGCGAGCAGTTGCAGCGGGTGGCGCACGTGATGTTCGGCGGGCTCACGCACGAGCCGGCGATCCGCCTGGCCGTGCGCCTGATCGAGCTCGCGCCCGAGGGTCTTCAGCGCGTGTTCCTCGCCGACTCCGGGTCGGTGTCGGTCGAGGTGGCGATCAAGCTGGCGTTGCAGTACCAGCGCGCGCTCGGGCACGCTCGGCGCACGCGGCTGCTGACCGTGCGGGGCGGCTATCACGGCGATACGTTCGGCGCGATGTCCGTGTGCGACCCGGCCGCCGGCATGCACGGCCTGTTCAGGGGCGTCCTGGTCGAGCAGGTGTTCGCGCGGTGCCCGCCGGTCGGTTTCGACGCCGGCCTGGACGAGGGCTGGGCGGCGCATGTGCGCGAGCTCCTCGCCGCGCACGCGCACGAGCTGGCGGCGGTGATCGTGGAGCCCGTCGTGCAGGGCGCGGGGGGGATGCGGTTCTACGCGCCGGAGTGCGTCGCGCTGCTGCGCAAGCTGTGCGACGAGCACGGGCTGCTGCTGGTCCTGGATGAGATCGCCACGGGATTCGGGCGCACGGGCGAGATGTTCGCGTGCGAGCACGCGGGTGTGGCGCCCGACGTGATGTGCGTGGGCAAGGCGCTGACCGGCGGCTACATGACCCTCGCCGCGACGCTGTGCACGCCCGCGGTGGCCGAGGCGGTCTCCGGCGGAGAGGGGGGAGGGCTGATGCACGGGCCGACGTTCATGGCCAATCCGCTGGCGTGCTCGGTCGCGCTGGCTTCGCTGGAATTGCTCGCCGGATCTGACGCTGATGGGGTCTCAGGCGCTGCATCCGGGGGTGGCTGGCGCGAGCGGGTTGTGGCGATCGAACGTGGCCTGCGCGCGGGGCTGGAGCCGGCCCGGGCGCTGCCGGGCGTCGTGGACGTGCGGGTGCTGGGCGCGATCGGGGTGGTCCAGCTCGATCGTGAGGTGGACGTGGCTGCCGCGACCGCCGCCGCGGTCGATCGGGGCGTGTGGCTGCGGCCGTTTCGCGACCTGATCTACACGATGCCTCCGTACGTGATCGCCGAGGACGATCTGGCGCGCGTGACCGGGGCGATGGTGGCCGCGGCCGGCGGCTGAGGGCCAGGGTTGAGGCCTGTCGGATGGTCGGTTACACTGGCTAGCGGCTAGGGCACTGAATGCTGAGTTCAGGTGTCTCCGAGGAGCCCGGGTGAACCGGGCTCCCTCCGGGTTAAGAAGTCCCTTCTTGAGTTCTGCCCGTCTGTGAGCTAGGCTCTGTCGAGGTTAGAGCGTCTGTTGTCGCTTCGATGCTTTGAGGGATCTGGGTACCCGGGCCACTCTTTTTCCAAGAATGCCCCTGTCGGTCGCCGAGGCCGTACTGTCAGACGCGGTAGGAGATGCCCGCCCCTTCGAATCGGGTGGTGCCGCTCGTAGCGAGCACCGTGGCGCTGGGACCAAGCCATCGCAGGCGACGCTGAAGCTCCTTGGTCCAGATGTTCGCGATCAGGGGGCCGGGGGCCTCCACGCACACGAGAACGAAGATATTGGTGGTGGATCGAGCGAGCGCTGGCCGCCACTCGTTGAGCTCGACGCATCGACTGTAGGTGCCGTCGTGGGAGAAGGTGGCTCCCGCGAGTGTGTCTATGACCTTGCGTGCTAGTTCCGCGAGCAGCTTGTTGGATTCAACTTTTTCTGCGGCCTGCGCCATTTCATGCGGAGGAATGGCAGGATTGATGTAGTCCTTGAACTCTGCTACGAGGAGTGTCGTCGTGGAGGGGTGATCCCGAATGCCGATGACATCAGCTGCCTTGACGCCTTCTGGCGCATACGAGGTGGGATTCACACCATTCGGCGATACAGCGGCCTTCATGCTTGCATTGAACTCGTCCGAATCATCCCATTTGAACGCCTGCCATGATGGGTCGAAATCGAGGTGCTGGCGCCGCTCGCTGATGGTGGCCATGGTTTGTGCCTACCGCGTGCTCTTCAGGGAGAGTCGTTTAGCGATCATCCGCTGCTCGCGATCGTGGTGCTCGAGGAAGGCTTCAAGCAACGGGTTGGGCGAAAGCTCGACGAACGTGTCTGCCGTCTCGACCGTCACCTCATCGCCGCTGGACTCACGGGCAAGCTGGAAAAACCGCACCTTGGCGGTGTTCCCCGACACGTCGCGGTACTGCGCCCACCGCGAGACCGCGTCCGCCAGCAGGTAGTCGTGGGTCGCCAGCATGATCTGGACGCCGCCTTGCGCGAGCACCCCCAAACACTCCACGACAACCTCCGCGAGCCGCGGGTGGAGGTTGGCCTCGGGCTCGTCCCAGAAGAGAATCCCGCCCTGACGGAGGGCGCCGTTGGCGAGCAGATGAACGATCGACGCGACCTTGCGCAAGCCCTCGGCCACCAGGTGGGCCTCAAGATGGGCACCCTGGTTGGTGCGCAGGTAGAACCTTGGTCCCTCCAGCCTTATCCGCCCGTCAAGCTCCCCTTCGAGGCGTTCCATCACCTCTTGCAGCTCCACCGGTCTCCGCCCACGCAGCGCCGCCGCACTGAGCGCGATGGCCGTGTCAAAGTAAGTCTGGTCGAAGGAGAGTTCGCGCGCGGTGTAGGCGGCGACGAACCCCTCGTACATCGCCAGAACCTCGCGGGACGGCAGAAAGAGCGCCGGGATGTCGATGTCCGGCTGTCCGTCGGCCGGCCTGCGGGGGAAGGAGAGGTCGGAGATGGTCGCGTCACCACGAGTGGAGATCGTGACTTTCACCGGCTTGCGGTCGTCGAACTCCACGCGCAGGCGCCCTTTCGCTGCGCCGGGGGCACGGCCGACCAGTCGGCGCACCTCGCCGTCGTCGGGTCGAAAGACGCCGGAAAGCTTCTCGCGCAGTAGTTCGCGCGACGGGGTACCGGGAGAAGCATCTGGTCCCAGGCCCTTGAGGATCGCGTAGAGCGCCTTCAGGGCGAAGGTCTTGCCGGTGCTGTTGGCGCCGAGCAGGACGTTCACTCCCGGCGTCAACGCCAGCTCGACGTTCCCGAATGGCCCAAAGCGCTCAAGTGTGAACTTGGTGACGGGCATGGGGATAGTTTCGCCGATCTTGCGGTCAACACCTGCCGCCGACAGCCGGCGAGAGCCACCGCCGCCACGGCAGCCGCGCGCCGGCCTCCGCGAGCGCGGCCGGATCGGGGCCGGCCACACGGGGCAGCAGTGCGACTTCGACCTCGCCGAGCCGGGCGACGGTGGAGCGGTTGGACTCCTCCATCGCCGAGGGCCGCCGCGGCCAGGGCGTGAAGACGACGGCGCGGACCTCGATCTCCGCGGCGCGCGCCGCGGAGAGGGTGAGCAGGGTGTGGTTGATTGTGCCGAGGCCGGGGGCGGCGGCGATCAGGAGGGGCAGCCGCAGCAAGACGGCGAGGTCGCGCACGGTGAAGTCGTCGGCGAGCGGGACGAGCAGCCCGCCGACGCCCTCGACGATCAGCGCTGCCCCCTCCTCGTCGGCGGCGCGCAGGGCGGCGTCGGCGGCCGTCGCGATCCGGGCGGGGTCGAGGGCCTCGCCCGCCAGCGAAGCAGCGAGATGCGGCGAGACGGGCGGGCCGTAGCGCAGCGGCGCGACCTCCTCGGGTCTCATGCCCGTGATGCTCGCCAGCAGCTCGTGATCCGGCGGCCACCCGGTCTGCGGCCGATCGTCGAGGCCGGTCACGACGGGCTTGTGCGCGCGCACCCGCTCGCCTGCCGCCGCCATCGCCGCCAGCAGCGCCGCGCTCAGGATCGTCTTGCCGACACCCGTGCCGGTGCCCGTGACGAACAGCCCGCGCATGCCGCGCCCGCGCTCGCGTCGCGCGCGGCTAGGCCGCGCGGTGGACGACGACGTCGCGCTCGCCGTCGAACGGAGCCTTCAGCGGTGGCGCCTGCCCCGGTGGGATGATCGCGGAGCCGGCGGTCGGCGCCAGCGTGGAGACCTGCCGCTCCAGATCGCCGAGCACGCCTATGTTTCGCGAGGACTCCGCCGCAGGCGATCCCGTCGCGGCCAGGTCAATCCCCAGCTCGCGTGCCGCCTCGCCGATGACCCGCGCCGCGCCACGCAGCTCCTCGGAGGTGTGACTCGCCATCGCCGCCAGCCGCAGCCTCGACGTGCCCGGGGCGACGGTCGGCGGGCGGATTGCCTGAGCGAACACGCCCCGCCGCAGCACCGCCTCGCACAGGCTCATCGCCGCGCGCTCATCGCCGACGATCAGCGGGACGATGTGCATATCAGCATCCTGCGCCGGGATGCCCTCGGCGCTCAGCGCGCGGCGCAGCACGCGCGCGTTTGCGCGCAGCCGCTGCACGCGGTGCGGGCGCTCTTGGAGCAGCTCCAGCGCCGCCAGCGCGCCCGCGATCGCCGGTGGTGGGGGAGCGGTCGAGAAGATCAGCGGACGCGCGGTGTTGATCAGGTAGCGGATCGTCTGCTCGCGCGCGCACGCATACGCCCCGTAGGAGCCGAGCGCCTTGCCGAGCGTGCCGATGACGATATCGATCTCGCCCTCCAGCTCCGCCTGTGCGATTGCGCCGCGCCCGTCCGGACCGAGCACGCCGGTGGCGTGCGCCTCGTCGACGATCGTGCGCGCGCCGTGCTCTCGCGCCAGCTCGACAATCTCGGCCAGGGGAGCGATGTCGCCGTCCATCGAGAACACCGAGTCGGTGACGATCAGCCGCCGGCCGCTGCCGCCGTGACGGCGCATCAGCCAGTCGAGGTGGCCGGTGTCGCGGTGCCTGTACACAAGCACCTGCGCTCGAGACATCCTGCAGCCGTCGATGATCGAGGCGTGGTTGAGCTCGTCGGAGAAGACCGCATCGCCACGCCCCGCCAGCGCGCCGACCGCACCCGCGTTGGCGAGGTAGCCCGAGCCGAACAGCACGCACTCCTCGCTCTGCTCGAACGCAGCCAGGCGCTGCTCCAGGCGGCGATGGATCGTCATCGTTCCCGACACCAGCCGCGACGCGCCCGCGCCTACACCCCAGCGCATCGCCGCCTGCGCCGCCGCCTCGCGCACGCGCGGGTGATCGGCCAGGCCGAGGTAGTTGTTCGAGCACAGCAGCAGCACCGGCTTGCCGTCGAGCACCACGCGCGGCCCCTGCGGCCCGCTCACCATCCGCAGGCGCCGGCTCAGTCCGAGTTGCTCCAGTTCCGTCAGCTGCTGCTCGATCTCGTTCATGCCCAGTGTCACTTCGCTCGCTCGCCGCTCAGTCGCCCCAGCCCGCGGCGGCGCCGGCGGGCACGGGCTCGCCCTTGGCGGGTTCGGGCGTAACGGTGCGCGCGCGTCCCCTGTTTTGCGCTCCGTCAGGGCGCGGCGGGACGGCGCGCTTGGCCTTGAACCGCAGCTGCGTTGAGGGATCCCACAGGCGCACCTTCAGGGTCTCTTGGATCTCGCCGTCTCTGCTGCTGGGGTTGGGGTTGGAGCTGGAGTTGGGGCTGCCGCCCTCGGCGCCCTCCGACGCGCTCGCGGCGAGCAGCTCCTCCACGACGTCGGGCGTCTCCCCGTCCAGCCAGCCCGAACGGTTGTCCGGTCGTGGGTTGGCGCCGTTGTCGGGCTGGCGGGCCACGTTCAGGCCGAGCTCTTCGAACATCGCCCTGTCCTCGTCGGGCTCTGAGCCGAGCGTCGTCAGGAAGTTGCCCATCATCACGCCGTTCAGCCCGGCCTTCACCGCCAGCGGCTGCAGCTCGCCGAGGTTCTCCACGCGCCCGCCGCACAGCCTGAACAGCGCCTCCGGCAGGATCAGCCTGAAGATCGCGATCCACTTGACCGCCTCCCACGGGTCGATCGGCTCGCGGTCGCCGAACTTCGTGCCCGGCCGCGGGTTCAGCAGGTTGATCGGCACGCTCGTCGGGTCGATCGCCGCCAGCTCGAACGCCATCTCCACGCGCTGCTCGCGGCTCTCCCCGAGGTTGAGGATGCCGCCGACACACGTCTCCAGCCCGGCGTCGCGCACCGCTTGGATCGTCCGGATCCGTCCCTCGTAGCGGACTGTGCTCGAGACCTCGTCGTAGTAGCTCTCGGCCGTCTCGACGTTGTGGTGCACGCGCTGGATCCCCGCATCCTTCAGCGCCGCCGCACGCGCGGACGACATGTGCCCGATCGACGCGCAGCGCTTGAGATTGGTCTGCTCGGCCACTAGGCGCGCGCCCTGCAGGATCTTCTCGAAGTCGCGCTTGGACAGGCCCTGTCCCTGCGTGACCATGCAGAAGCGGTGTGCCCCCGCCGCTTCGGCGGCCTTTGCGTGCTCGAGGATCTGCCCGGGGCTCATCATCGCGTGCATCGGCGTCTGCGCCTCTGCGAACCGCGACTGCGCGCAGAACCCGCAGTCCTCGGCGCATCCGCCCGACTTGGCATTGACCAGCGAGCACATGTCGGTCGAGTCCTCGAACCGCTCCACCCGCGCCTGCCACGCGCGCTGCACGAGCGCTTCGATCTCGGCGTGGTCCTCGATCTCGCCGAGGCGCGTGGCCTGCGCACGGGTTATCAGCGGCGGCATGCTCTCAGGCTACGTCTCTCGGCGGACGGCTACTCGCCGCGCCACTCGGGCGGGCGCTTCTGCGCGAACGCCCTCATCCCCTCGCGCATGTCCCGCGAGGCGAATGACCGCGCTCGCAGCTCGATCAACTCCTGCTCGACGTCCGCTTCGAGCTCGCCCTCCGCGCGCAGCAGCGCCGCGATCACGCGCTTGTTGCCGAGCTGGGCCAGCGGCGCGTTGCCCGCCAGCTCGCCTGCCAGCTCCAGCGTGCTCGCCTCCAGGTCGGTCTCCGCCGCGACGCGGTTGACCAGGCCCCACTGCAGCGCCGTCTGCGCGTCGATGTATTTGCCGAGCAGGAACAGCTCGCGCGTGCGCGCCGCGCCGATCGCGTCGATGAACCGCCGCAGCCCTGTGTGCGAGTACACGAGGCCCAGCTTCGCCGGCGGCATTCCCAGCTTGATCGCGTCCCCGGCCACCCGCAGGTCGCAGGCCAGCGCGAGCTCCAGCCCGCCGCCGATCGTATGGCCTGGAAGCGCCGCCACGGTCGGCCACGGGAACGCCTCGAGCGCATCGATCGCTGCGGTGAACGGGTGCGCCACCAGCGCCTCCGCGCGCTCTTCGAACTCCTCCTCGGGGATCTCGCCGATGTCATATCCCGCTGAGAACATGCCGTGCGCGCCGGTCACGACCACGCAGCGCACCCGGGATTCTGGCCCACCCGCCCCGGCGTGCTCGCCGAGCGTCGCCGTGATCGCGTCGAGGATCGGATGGTCGAGCGCGTTGCGCTTCTGCGGGTTGGAGATCGTCAGCCGCAGCACGCCGCCGACGGGCTCGTCGACCAGCAGCTTGCCTGCGGCCAGTTCACGTGGGGGCGCGCTCGAGGACATGGTTGCGACAGGCTACCCGAGCACCATCGCCCCGCGTGACGCGGCAAGCCCGACGAGAGCGCAACCGTGCGAGGGCTCAGTGGTGGCCGAGACTGAACACCACGTGGCGCCCGTAGCCCGAGCCGCCGGCGGCGGGAGCTGCGCGAACGACCGCCATCAGGCGCAGGTGTCGACGGCCGATCAGCTCACGGCGCGCGGCGCGCGTCAGTCGTACGCGGACGCTCGCCTGATGTCCGGGTCCGATCGAGAACACGCCGGATTGTCCGAGCTCCACACGTCGCACGCGGGCCCGGCGACCGTGGCGCCCGGCCGCTCGGGCCAGGGCCCGCGTTAGGTCCACGCGACCGCTGCATGCGCGTCGCAGCCCTGACGGGCACACCACGCGAACCCTCGCGATCCCGGCACGGGTCGTGGTGGCCTGAGCACTCGTGACGGCCGCGCCGATGCCGAACACCATCACCGCGCTGCTTTTGGCCGCCACCACGTAGACCTCGCGCCCGTCCGGGCTGACGGCGGCCCCGCTGAGGCCCTGCAACGACGGCAGGCTCGTGCAGCGACTGTCTTCTTCGGCGGCGCAGGAGGTCTCGGTCAGCTTGCCGGTCGCGGTGTCACGCGAGAAGATCGCCGCCGAACCGCTGCCGATCGCATACACCGACGAGCCGTCGCCGCTGACCGCAACCACGCTCACGTCGTTCAGGCCCGGGACGCTCGCGCACGGGTCGGCCGGCGTTGAGGACTTTTCTTCTTCGCCCCCGCCTTCTTCGCCTTCTTCGCCTTCTTCACCCGGTTCCCGGGCTACAGGCTTGGGCAGGAAATCCATGCAGCTGTTGCTGGACAGAGCCCCCGTGGCCGGGTTTCTGTCGAACACGTCCACGCTTCCACCAGAGCCCATCGAGTCGCTTGAGTACACGTTGAGTCCGTCGGGGCTGACCGCCAGCTCGCCGGGTGCGCTCATCAGCTTGCCTGAGCTGCACAATCCGGGCGGGGCCTGGACCTTCAGGCAGCTGGTCTGCGACAGCGTGCCGCCGGCGCCGATCGTGAACACGTCAATCGCCTTGCTGCCGGGCGCGGCCGCGTAGAGCTGCTTGGCGTCCGGGCTCAACGTGAGAGCGTCGAGCCCCTGTGTCGCCGTGGCCACGGCGCATACGCCGTCGAGCCCGTTGACGGCGATACACGGGTTCAACAGGTACGTGCTCGGAGGCGGCGTCGTGAAGATCGAGGCCAGCGTCGCGGCCGGGGCGCTGGGGCTGGACACGGGGGTGCTGGGGACGGACGCCGAGCCGCCGGGACTGGAGGCGAGCGTCGTTGAGACTGGGGTGAGCGTCGAGATCGCGCCTTCCAGCGGAGCCGCGACATACAAAGCGCTGCCGTCCGCACTGGCCGCCAGGGCGCTGGCACTGGAGAATAGATTGGCCGCGCCACAGGGGCCTCCGGGGCGGGGGGTGCCTTGAAAACAGCCAATCCGTGTCAATGCCCCGGTGGCGGGATCGCGTGCGAAGGCGACCACGCTCGCGGAGCTGCTCGAACTGACGAACACTGTCGAGCCGTCCGGACTCACCGCCACACCGTCGGCTCCCAGCAGCGACGGGGTCGGCGTGCAGGCGCCCGAGGCGCCGTCGCGCCCGTCGGTTCCGTCGGAGCTCAGGCAGCCCGTCTCGGCGATCGCGCCCGTCGCCGGGTCGCGCTTGAGTATCACCACGGCGCCGAAGCTGGTGGCCACGCTGGTGCCCGCGACCCCTCCCGCAACGTACACGTTCGCGCCGTCTGGAGAGACGGCCACGGCATGAGCTCCCACCAGCGCGGCGCCGACCGCGCAGCCCGACGTGCCGTTGTCCGAGGAGGCGGCTTCCGGCGCGACGAGGCATCCACCCGGCCCGCTGAGCGGTCCGAAACCGCCGGCTGCATTGGCCGTCCCAGGCATCCCGCCGAGGCCCACCGCCAGAGCTGCGAGGGCGATCATCCTCAGTTGCCGGCTGCAGTTCCTGCTGATCATGCTCACATCTCTCTCCACCCGGTGGCGATCGACGGATAACCGATGGATCGGATTCTCAGCTCATCGGCCGGCGAGCCGGATGCCTGAAGGCTCGCGAAGTCACCTTCGACGTTTGAGCGCCGGCTCCTACTCCAGCACGACCAGCGTGTCGCCCTCGTTGACCGCCTGGCCCTCCTCGCAGCGGATCTCTGTGACCGTGCCCGCGTCTTCGGCCTCGACCGGCATCTCCATCTTCATCGACTCGAGCACCGCGACCGTGTCGCCCTCCTCGATCTTGTCTCCCACCTCGCACTCGATCTTCCATACCGTGCCCGTTATGTGGGCCTCCACGTCAGTCACGCTGTGCACCTCCCGGGATGCTGTCGATGGCAGGGTCGGCCGCAGACAATAATCCCTCGTCCCGACCCCATCCTTCACATGACCGGAGACACGTTCATCGTCGTTGCCGCCCACAACGAGGCCGATCGCATTGGCGCGACCCTGGCGGCGCTGGCAGTCGCCTTCCCCGGCGCGCCCGTCTGGGTCGCCGACGACGGCTCCTCCGATGCCACCCCCGAGCTTGCGCGCGCCGCCGGCGCGACGGTGATCCGCAGTGCCCATGGGGCGCCACGTCCTGACGGAGTAGTCGGCAAGGGCCAGGCGATGACCGCTGGTGTGCAGGCGGCGCTGTCGAGCGTTGACTTTTTGGATTTGGATTTGGATTTGGATGGTGGTGCGCGCGTGCGTACGCGCGCGCGCGGTGCCGACGATTTGGAGGACTCTGTCTCAGGACGCCCCGAGCCCTCCACCGGCGAGCCCTCCTCCGGCGAGCCCTCCACCGGCGAGTCCTCCCCCGCCAAGCGCTCGGCTGCCGAACCGATCGTCGTCCTCTGCGACGGCGATCTCGGCGAGTCCGCACGTGAGCTGACCGCCCTCGTGGACGCGGTCCGTCGAGGCGACGGCGACCTGGCGGTGGCGGCGTTTGCCACGCGCGCCGGAGGCGGGTTCGGCCTGACGCTGACGTTCGCGTGCTGGGCGATTCGCCGGCGCTGCGGCCTGTCCACCCGTGCGCCCATTTCCGGTCAGCGCGCTGTGCGTGCGGGAGTCATGCGTGACCTCCTGCCGTTCGCCGGCGGATTTGGCATGGAGGCGGGGATGACGATCGATGCGGTTCGGGCCGGCTATCGCGTGGTCGAGATCGACATCGATCTGGCCCACCGCGCCACCGGCCGCACCCCTGCCGGGTTTGCGCATCGGGCCCGTCAGCTCCTCGATGTCGGGCGCGTGTACTTCTCCCGGCGGTAGGCTCGCGCCGAGATGATCCTCGCGATCGACCAGGGAACCACCGGCACCACGTGCTTCGTGTATGACTCGGACTTCGAGCCGATCGGGCGCGCGTATCGAGAGTTTCGCCAGCACTTTCCCCAGCCCGGCTGGGTCGAGCACGACCTTGGCGAACTGTGGAGCGTCACCCACGCGGTGGCCGGCGAGGCGCTCGCGGACGCCGGCGTTCGCCCGGGCGAGCTGCAGGCCGTCGGGATCGCCAACCAGCGCGAGACCGTCTGCGTCTGGGATCCGTCGACCGGCGAGCCCCTGCACCGTGCGCTTGTCTGGCAGGACCGCCGCACCGCGCCTCTGTGCGAGCAGCTGCGCGCCGGTGGCCATGAGCCGCTCATCCGCGCGCGCACCGGCCTCGTGCTCGACCCGTACTTCTCCGCCACCAAGATCGCCTGGCTGCTCGACCACGTCCCCGGCCTGCGCGAACGGGCGCGGGACGGCCGCGCCGCGTTCGGGACGATCGACTCGTGGCTCATCTTCAAGCTCACCGGCCACCATCTCACGGACGCCTCCAACGCCTCGCGCACGCTGCTCTACGACATCTCCGCCGGCCGCTGGGACCCCGAGCTGCTCGACCTCTTCGACATCTCCGCCCGCGCTCTCGGAGAGGTCCGTCCCAGCGCCGGCGTGTTCGCCAAGACGCTCCCGGACGCTCTGCACGGCCATGCCGTCCCGCTCGCGGGGGTCGCAGGCGATCAGCAGTCGGCGCTGTTCGGCCAGGCCTGCATCGACCCCGGCCTCGGCAAGAACACCTACGGCACCGGCTCGTTCGTGCTGCTCAACGTCGGCTTTCACGCACCCGAGCCGCCCCCAGGCCTGCTCGCGACCGTGGCCTGGACGATCGGCTCATCCACCACGTATGCCCTGGAGGCCTCGATCTTCGTCACCGGCGCCGCCGTCCAGTGGCTGCGCGACGGATTGGCAATCATCGAGCGCGCGTCCGACACCGAGGCGCTGGCCGCGTCGCTGCAGTCCAACGACGGCGTCTACTTCGTCCCCGCCCTCACGGGCCTTGGCTCGCCTCACTGGGACCCCCACGCGCGCGGCACGATCGTCGGCCTCACCCGCGGCTCAACGCGCGCCCACCTCGCCCGGGCGACCCTGGAGGCGATCGCCTACCAGACCCATGACGCCGTCCGCGCAATGGAGCTCTCCTCCGGGCAGGCATTCGCCGAGCTTCGTGTCGATGGCGGCGGGAGCGCCGACGCCTGGCTGATGCAGTTCCAGGCCGACATCCTCGGCGTGCCCGTCCTCCTCGGTCCCACCTCCGAGACCACGGTCCTCGGCGCCGCATACCTCGCCGGCATCGGCGCCGGGCTGTGCACGATCTCCGACGTCGCCTCCTCGTGGCGCGAGCGCCGGCGCTACGAGCCCCGCATGTCCACCGAGGAGCGCTCCTCGCTGCTCACCGGCTGGGCCGGCGCGCTGGCCTGCGCGCGTAACTTTGGCGCCCCTGCGACGTAAACCGCTCAGATGAGCGATCTCGCACCGATGCGCGAACAGGTCTACGCCGACCCTCGGCCGGCCGAGTACTTCGACCGCTTCCACGTCCGCGCCCGTACGCGCGAACCCAATTGGGTGTACGAGGCGACGCGCCTGATCACCTCGCTCTACGCCTACACGCTGCTGCGCGCGCGCTCGATCTCCTCCGAGAAGGTCCCCGGCGCCGGCGCGGTGATCCTCGCGCCCAACCACTTCTCGTTCATGGACCACTTCCTGATGGGCTGCTACATCCGCCGCAAGGTCCGCTTCATGGCCAAGTCGCAGCTGTTCTCATTCCCCATGCGCTACATCTACAGCCCCGGCGGGGTATTCCCGGTTCGTCGCGGGGCTCGCGACGAGGAAACGTTCATCACCGCCGAAACGATCCTCTCGCGTGGAGGCGCGATCACGATGTACTGCGAGGGCGGGCGCTCCCGCACCGGCCAGATGGCCGAGCAGGCCAAGCGCGGCATCGGCCGCCTCGCCCTGGAGACCGGCGCGCCGGTCGTGCCGATCGCGATCCACGGCTCCTCGCGCATCCGCAACTGGAAGCGCCTGCGCTTCCCCGAGGTCACCGTCCAGTACGGGGACGCGATGCGCTGGGAGCGCGTCGAGCACCCCACGCGCGAGCAGCAGCAGGCCGTCGCCGACGCGATCCTCACCGAGATTCGCGCGCTCTACGCGGGCCTTGAGGAACATGGGCGCCGGGGGGCCCTGCGGCGTGCGCGCGAGCAGCGTCGCGCCGAGCGCCGGGCGGCCGCCGGCCGGACCGCCGTGGCCTGACCCTGGCCCCGGCGTCGGTGCGACCCGGGTGCGTCGCCGGCTGCGGCGCGACGGCGCCGACAGTGGGCCGTCGGAGGCTGCGCGTATTGTTACCCACGCTGGGGTCCCATCCATCCGGACGGAGGAGCGCAACGTGAACAGCCATGTAGATGTCGGCGCGGTCATCAGCCGCGTATTCAAGATCTACGCGGATCAGGCCGGCGTGCTGATCGGAGCGGCGGCGGTCGTGTTCGTCGTGATCGGGCTCATCTCCGCATTGCTGGTTGTGATCGCTCCCGTGCTGGCGATCCTCGCATTCGTCGTGATCCTCGTGGGCACCACGCTGTTCACGGGCATGGTCGTCGAGCTCGTCGCCGACGTCCAGGACGGCCGGCGCGACGCCACCGTCAGCCAGCTGCTCGGAGCCGCCATGCCGGTGCTCGGCAAACTCATCCTGGTGGGTGTCGTCGCGGGCATCGGGATCGCGATTGGCTTCGTCCTGATCGTCATCCCCGGGCTGATCCTGATCACGATCTGGTCGGTGGCGGCGCCGGTCATCGTGCTGGAGAGACCGGCCGGCCTGGGCGCGCTCGGACGCAGTCGCGAGCTCGTGCGCGGCAACGGCTGGCAGGTGTTCGGGGTGATCGCCGTGCTCGTGATCGGCGTCGGCATCGTCGCCGCGATCATCGAGGCGATCGGCGACTCGGGTGGAACCGGCGTGGGCATCGTCGTACGGATCGTCGTCCAGATCCTGACTGCGCCGCTGTCCGCGCTGGCTGCCTCCGTGCTCTACTTCGAGCTGCGCGGGAGCACTGCGCCCGCGGTACCTGAGCCGGACCCCTCAGGCCCGTTCCAGGCCGGCCCATTCCCGCCCGCGGCGCCCTGAGCCGCCCTGAGCGCGATCGACGCATCCGAGTCGCTGCGCCCCGGCCTGCTGGAGGGGGCCTCGCTGCTGGTGGTCGGACCGGCGGGACCGCCCGGCGAGCCTTCCATCGGCGAGCCTTCCGTCGCGGCGTCGCTCGGGCATGCGGTGCGGGAGGCGTGTATGCAGCTCGGAGCGCGCGTGAGCTCCTATGCGCGCGACCCCGCCGGCGGCGAAGCGGCGATGGACGCCGCCGTTGTGGACGCCTCCTCCTCCTTCTCCTCCTCCTTGTCTGTCTCCTCCTCCGATCCGGGGGGCATCGACATGCTGGTCGTGGACGGCGCCGCCCTGTTCGCGTCGGGTGGTCTGTGCGCGTGCCTGGACGGCGCCTGGAATGCGACCCGGGCGGTCTTCAATCTCGCCTTCCTGCCCGCCGGTCGTGGCGGGAGGGTCGTCTATCTGGCGCCTGCACCCGGGGCGGACCGATCGGAGGTCGGCCAGCAGGCGGACGCCGCGCGCGCGGGTCTCGAGAACCTCGCCCGCACGGTCTCGGTCGAGTGGGCGCGCCATGAGATCACCCTCGTCACGATCGCCGTCGGGGATGCCACCGCCCCGGGCGAGGCGGCCGCGCTCACGGCCTACCTCGCCTCGCCCGCCGGGGCCTACTTCTCGGGCTGCCTGCTGGACCTGCGTGGAGTCTGACGTCTGACGTCTCTTCCCGCCGCCGGGCTGGCGGATGGGGCCGGCGGATGGGACCGGCGGATGGGGCCGGCGGGCTCGATCCGCTCTATCGCGGCGCCGCGCCGGCCCGGGTCACGACTCAGCCCGTCATCCCCCCGAACAGCCCGCCGGTGATGTGCAGGGTCTGGCCGTGCACGTAGTTCGACCACGGGGTGCACAGGAAGAACACGCCTCCCGCGGCCTCCTCGGGCGTGGCCGGGCGGCCGAGGGGGATCAGCATCGAGGCCATCTGGCGCATCTGCTCGGGGATGCCGAGCTGCACCTGCTCACCGCCGATCTCCATCGTGTTCTCGTCGACCTTGGCCTGGGTCAGGCGCGTGTCGATGAAGCCGAACGCGACCGCGTTGACGTTGACCTTGAACTGGCCCCACTCCTTGGCGATCGTTTTCGTCAGGCCCACCACGCCCGCCTTGCCGGCCGAGTAGTTGGCCTGCCCGGCGTTGCCCATCGTGCCCGAGGTCGAGGAGACGTTGACGATCTTGCGAAACACCTCCCGGCCTTCCTCGCGCTCCTTCTTGGCGGGCTCGCGCAGGTGCGGGGCCGCCGCGCGGATCACGCGGAACGGGACGACCGTGTGGATGTCGAGCATCGCCTGGAAGTGCTCGTCGGTCATCTTGTGCACCGGCGCATCGATCGTGTAGCCGGCGTTGTTGACGATGATGTCGATCTTGCCGAACGCGTCGACCGCCTTCTGCACGAGCTGATCGGGCACGCCCGGCTTGGTCAGATCGCCCGCGAACACGGCCGTCTCCCCGGCGATCTCGCCCGAGGCCTGCTCGGCGACGTCGCCGTCCAGATCGTTGATCAGCACCTGCGCGCCCTGCGCACAGAGCAGCTCGGCCGTCGCGCGCCCGATCCCGCGCGCCGAACCGGTGACGATTGCCGCCTTGCCATCGAGTACTCCCATGATTTCCTCGCTTCTCCTGTTTGGTCGTCTGTCGGTTGTTGGCCCGGGAGACTATCCGTCTCCGGGCCGGCGGGGGCGCACGGCGGCGCGCCGAGCGCAGGACAGGCGTGGAGGGTCGGGCGCGTGGTCGGGGGAGAGGGCCGGTGTGGACGCACGGCGGCGCGCGGGGCGCCGGGCAGCCAGTGAGGGCCGGACGTCGGCCGGCGCCTACCCGGCGATGATCACGCCGAAGTCCTGCGTGTAGATCGCCCCCGGCTGACCGTGGGCGAGCGCGGACGGGGGATGGGCGCAGACGCCGATCCCGGTTTCCCGGTAGCGGGGGTCGAGGATGTTCGCGCGGTGTCCGGGCGAGGCCATCCAGGCGGCGACGATCGCGCGCGGGCTCGCCAACCGCAGCGTGCCCCAGGCGATGTTCTCGCCGACTTCGTACCCGACCCGCGAGCTGGAGATGTAGCCGACGGAGCGCATCCGCGCAAGCGGCGTCTGACCGCGCGGGCCGACGTGTTCGAAGTAGTCCTCGCTGGCCATGCTCGCGGAGTGCGCCTGGGCGGCCCGTCGCAGGCGCCTGTTCGGTCGCAGGGGATGCTCGCCGTGCATCGCCCGTTGGCGGTTGATCAGGCACAGCGTCGCCGCCCGGACGAGGCCGAGGTTCTTGCGGGTTGGCCTCAGCCTGGCATTCCGGCAGGCATGGCGGCGCCCGGAGGAGCTGTGGCCATGGGCTGCCCTGTGGATCGCCGGCTGGGCCGTGCGTGCGCCCGCGCCCGCCACGGGGGCGGCGATCGCGATCAGGGCGGTGGCTGCGAGTGCGGCGGCCGGCGTTGTGAGCAGGCGAGACACACAGCGGGAATCGGCCGCGCGTGCGTGCGACCTTAGTCACAGCCGTGCGTTTGGACGGATTCTTGCGCCCGCGCCCGGCTGCCTCGCGGCCCTACACTCCCGCCCGGGGCCTGCCTACACCCCGCCCGGGGCCTCCAGCATCCGTCCCAGGATCTCGCGCATGATCTCGTCTGAGCCGCCGCCGATCGGGCCCAACCGCGCGTCGCGCACGGCGCGCTCGACCCAGACCTCGCGCATATACCCGGCGCCGCCGTGGATCTGCAGGCAGGCGTCCATCAGCTCGTAGCACGCGCGCTGGGTCAGCAGCTTGGCCATCGTCACCTCGCGCAGCGGTTCCTCGCCTGAGACGAACCGGCGCAGCGCGTCGTATGTCACGCAGCGCGCGGAGTACGCGCTCGCGGCCAGGTCCGCGAGGCGGTGGCGGATCGCCTGGTGCCCTGACAGCGGCCGGCCGAACGCGCTGCGCTCGCGGGCGAACTGGGCGGTGCGCTCCCACGCCAGGCGCATGGCTCCGACCGCGCCGAGGGCCATCGCCAGGCGCTCCCACTGGAAGTTGGCCATGATCAGCTTGAACCCCCCGTTCAGCTCGCCCAGCAGGTTCTCCTCCGGGACGAACACGTCCTCGAAGGCGATCGTGGCGGTGTCCGAGGCGTGCCAGCCCAGCTTGTCCAACTTGGCGGAGGTGACGCCCTCGGTGCGGTCGACGATCAGGAACGAGATGCCCTCGTGCCTGGCGCGCGCTCGGCGTCCGGCCTCGCCGGATTGCGCGCCGCCCGAGTCATCCGGCTGCCCGCCCTCGGGCGTGGTGCGGACGGCGGTGACGATGAAGTGCGCGCGCACGCCGTTGGTGATGTAGGTCTTCTCGCCGTTGAGGACGAAGCCGCCGTCCACCCGCTCGGCGCGCGTACTGATGGCCGCGACGTCCGAGCCGGCGCCGGGCTCGGTGATGCCCAGCGCGCCGATCAGCTCGCCGCGGATCGCCGGCACGAGGTAGCGCTGGAGCTGCTCCTCGGTGCCGAACTTCCAGATCGGCGGCGTGGCGATGTTCGTGTGCGCTCCGATCCCGGCGGCCGTCCCGCCGGAGCCGATCCGCGCGAGCTCCTCGACGAGCACCGCCTCGTGCAGGTAGTCGCCGCCCTGCCCGCCGAGCGCGGTCGGGTACTTCAGCCCGAGCAGGCCCTGTCCGGCGAGCTGACCGAACACCTCGTCGGGGAACCAGCGCGCGTCCTCCCATCTCTGCGCGTGCGGCGCCAGCTCGCGGTCGATGAACCCGCGGATCGACTCCCGCAGTTCCTCGTGCTCGTCGGTGAACGGGGGCTGGATCACAGACCGTACGAGCGCCCGATGACCTCGAGCATGATCTCGTCGGTGCCCGCGCCGATGCGGTTCAGGCGCATGTCGCGCCACACACGCTCGACGTTGTACTCGCGCATGTAGCCGGCGCCGCCGTGGATCTGGATGCACTCGTCGGCGACTTCGCAGGCGACACGGGCGGCGTGGAGCTTTGACATCGAGATCTCGCGCACCGGGTACTCGCCGTTGGCGAAGCGCCACGCCGTCACATAGTTCAGCTGGCGGGCGGACTCGAGCTTGGTCGCCATCTCGGCGAACTTGTGGCGGATGACCTGGAAATGGCCGATCGCTTTGCCAAACGCTTCGCGCTCCTTGGCGTAGGCGAGCGTGTGCTCAAAGCACTTCTGCGCGCCCGCGACACAGCCGGCCGCCCCGATCATGCGCTCGCCCTGCAGCTCCCACATGATGTGGTAGAAGCCCTTGCCCTCCTCGCCGAGCATCGCCGACGCCGGAACACGAACGTCCTGGAAGGCCAGGAGCGCCGTGTCGGAGGCGTGCATGCCCATCTTGCGCAGCTTCTGCTCGCGGATCACGCCGGGGGCGTCCATCGGCACGAGGAACAGGCTGAAGCCGTCATAGCCGGCGTCGGGGTCTGTCTTCGTGACGAGCACGATCACGTCGGCGCGGTGTCCGTTGGTGATGTAGGTCTTGGAGCCGTTGATCACGTATTCGTCGCCGTCGCGGACCGCGCGCGTCTTGATCCCGGCTACGTCCGAGCCGGCGTCGGGCTCGGTGATGCCCAGGCACAGGATCTTGGTGCCCGCGATCGCCGGCACGACCCACTCCCGCTTCTGCTCCTCGGTGCCGAACGCGAGGATCGGCGGCATCGCCATGTCGGTCTGCACGGCGATCCCCATCGCCAGGCCGCCGGAGTTGGCGTTGGTGATCTCCTCGGCGAGGACCATCGCTGAGAAGTAGTCCCCGCCCTGCCCGCCGTACTCCTCGGGCTTGTCCAGGCCGAGGAACCCGAGCTCGCCCATGCGGGCGAACACCGAGTCGGGAAACGTCGTCTCCTCCCACTCCTCGGCGTGTGGCGCGAGCTCCTTGATCGCGAAGTTGCGGATCGACTCGCGCAGCTGTTCGTGCTCGTCGGTGAATATAAAATGCTTGCGCGTGCTCTGATGGTCGGGCTTGCGCACGCTCTCGGTGGCGGTGGCGGCCATGTTCGGGGCTCTTCCTCTCTCCTGGGGTCTGTGGGGTGCTCGGACGGGCTGGTGCGCGCATTGCGACGCCCCGTGAAGGCTAACGCAACGTCGTGGGATGCTCGTGGTGAGAACGTGTTTTGAAAAGATCGGCACGTCCGGATACGCCCCTGGACACTGCGCTGGATCGCCACGTGCCGGCTTGCACGTGCTGGCCGATCCCGGACGATCGGTGGCACGCGCTTCACCGTCCCGCGTCGCCCAGCTTGGTCCATGAACGCCCTACCGATCGGAGATCGACGGGATCTCCGATCGGCCAACACCGCCTATTTCAAAACACGTTCTGAGGACCGCGGCGGGACTCGCGACCACCGCGCGGTGGGATGCGGTTAGGATGCCTCGTCGTGGCCTCGTCCCCCAATGCCGACCCCGCTGGCCCCGTTCTATACGACCTCGCCGACTCGGGCGTCGCCACGATCACGCTCAACCAGCCCGACACACGCAACGCCCTTTCTCCCGAGCTGCTCGCCGGGCTGATCGAGGCGTTTCAGCGCGCCGAGTCAGACCCCGGCGCGCGCTGTGTCGTGCTGTGCTCCTCGCACGAGCGCACCTTCTCCTCCGGCGCCGCGCTCGGGGGGTTCGCCGGCGAGATGTCGCTCGTGGAGAAGCACTTCGCCTCCAGGCGCTTCATCGAGCTGTTCAAGCTGATCGGGAGCCTGACCATTCCGACCCTGTGCGCCGTGCGCGGCCACGTGCTCGCGGGGGCACTGGGTATCGCGCTGGCGTGCGACCTGATCGTCGCCTCCGAGAACGCCACGTTCGGCACGCCGGAGATCAACGTCGGCGCGTTCCCGTTCATGATCATGGCGCTGATCTATCGGAACGTTCCACGCAAGAAGGCCAACGAGCTGCTGCTCCTGGGCGAGCGCTGGTCCGCCCAGGAGGCGCTGGCGGCGGGCATCGTCAACCGGGTCGTCCCCGCCGAGGACTTCGACGCGCTCGTGGCCGAGTGGGCGGGCAAGCTGGCGGGGAAGTCGCCGGTGATCATGCGGTTGGGCCTGGAAGCGATGCGCCGCCAGCTGGACATGCCGCTGGACGACGCCTTGGACTACCTGCGCGCCCAGCTCACGCTCGCGCTGTCCACCGAGGACATCGTCGAGGGGGTCACCGCGTTCTTCCAGAAGCGCGAGCCGCAGTGGAAGGGCCGATGACCTCGCTGCTGCGCCCCCTGGTCGAGGACCTGCAAGCCCGCCGCGCGCTCATCCGCCTGGGCGGCGGGGAGGAGAAGATCGCAAAGCAGCATGAGCGCGGCAAGCTGACCGCGCGCGAGCGGATCGCGCTGCTGATCGACGAGGGCACGTTCACCGAGCTCGGCATCCACGGCCGCCCGCACTCCGCCCAGCGCGCGATGGACGGCGTGGACGCGCCGGCCGACGGCGTGATCACCGGCTACGGCCACATCGACGGGCGCCTGGCGGCGGTGTGCGCGTATGACTTCACGGTGATGGCCGGATCGATGGGGATGACGGGCGAGTTCAAGGTCACCCGGTTGCGCGAGCTGGCGCTGACCAAGCGGATTCCGTTCGTGTGGCTGCTGGACTCGGCGGGCGCGCGCGTGCAGGAGGCGGCGGGCGCGATGTTCGCCGGCTCCGGGCACCTGTTCCGCGAGGAGGTGATCATGTCCGGAGTCATCCCCCAGGTCGCCGCCCTGATGGGGCCGTGCGCGGCCGGGACCGCCTACATCCCCGGGCTGGCGGACTTCGTGCCGATGGTCAAGGGCCGCGGCTCGATGGCGCTCGCCGGGCCGCATCTCGTGCGCGCGGCCGTCGGGGAGGACGTCACCCAGGAGGAACTGGGGGGCTCGCGCGTGCACTGCCGCAAGTCGGGCGTGGGCGACATGGAGGTGGACAGCGACGAGGAGTGCATCGCCCAGATCAAGGCATATCTGTCGTACATGCCCCAGAACTGCGAGACCCCGCCCCCCGTGCGGGTGGGCGGGGTGGGCGGGGCTAAACCCGACCCGATCGAGCGCGCCGAGGAGGCGTTGCTGGACGTGCTGCCCGAGTCCAACCGCAAGCCGTATGACATGTACGAGGTGATCAAGCTGATCGTCGATGACGGCGAGTATCTGGACATCAAGCGCCAGTGGGCCAGGACGATCATCACGTGCTTCGCGCGCTTCGGCGGGCGGCCCGCCGGGATCGTCGCCAACCAGCCCAAGCAGCTGGGCGGCATCCTCGACAACGACTCCTCCGACAAGGCCGCGCGGTTCGTCAACCTGTGCAACGCGTTCGCGATCCCGCTGGTGTTCGTGCAGGACGTGCCGGGGTTCATGGTCGGCACGAAGGTCGAGGCGGAAGGCATCATCCGCCACGGCGCCAAGATGCTGTATGCGGTCGCCAACGCGACGGTGCCGAAGGTGACGGTGATCACGCGCAAGGCCTACGGCGCGGGGTATTACGTGATGAACGGGCGCGCGTACGAGCCGGACCTGATCGTGGCGTGGCCGAGCGCGGAGATCAGCGTGATGGGGGCCGAGGGGGTCGTGGAGATCGCGTTTCGCAAACAGGTCGACGAGGCCGAGGACTCCGAGGCGAAGAAGGCCGAGCTGATCGAGGGGTTTCGCAAGATGTTCGACGTGTATATCGCCGCCGGCAATGACCTGATCGACGACGTGATCGACCCGCGCGAGACCCGCGCCACGATCTGCCGGGCGCTGGAGATGTCAGCCGGGAAGAGGGTCGAGCGGCCGTGGAAGCGGCATGGAGTCGTACCAGTATGAGCGTCGAGGATCCGGTGGTCATCACCTGCGCGATCTCGGGCGTGCTTGCCAACCGCGAGCAGTGCCCGGCGATCCCGTACACCCCCGCCGAGTACGCCGCCGAGGCGCGCAGGATCGTGGACGAGGGGGGCGTGATGATCCACATCCACGCGCGCACCCCCGAGGGCGCGCCGAGCTTCGAGGTCGAGGACTACCGGGCGATCGGCGATGCGATCCGCGCGGAGGTGGGGGAGGAGGCGATCGTCAACTTCTCGACCGGCGCGGTCGGTGTGTCGGTGGAGAAGCGTGTTGAGTACCTGCGCGAGTGTCGCCCCGAAGTCGCGGCGCTGAACATGGGCTCGATGAACTACGCGAAGTACTCGAAGTCGAGAAAAGAGTTCGTGTTCAAGATGGTGTTCGCCAACCCGTTCGAGGAGATCATCGAGCTGTTGCGGGCAATGAACGAGCTTCAGATCAAACCCGAGCACGAGTGCTTCGACGTCGGCCACGTGGGCAGCCTCGCGCCGCTGATCGACATGGGGGTGCTGAAGCCGCCGTTGCACGTGGACTGCATCATGGGCGTAGTCGGCGGCATCCCCCCGAGCGCGCGCAACCTTGCGGCGATGGTCGACAACATCCCCGAGGGGGGAGGCGGGGGGGTTTCGAATCACTGGGGCGTGATCGGGATCTCGCGCGACCAGTGGCTGCTCGTGGCCGCGGCGCTCACCCTCGGGGGCTCGATCAGGGTGGGGCTGGAGGACAACCTGTATCTGCCGAGCGGCGAGATGGCCAAGTCCAACGGCGAGCTGATCGCCCAGGCGCGAGGCATGGCCGAAGAGGTCGGACGCCGCCCCGCGACCGTCGCCGAGGCCCGGGCGATGCTGAACGTGACCCCCACGACGGGCGGGCAGACATGAATGCCGCCGCAGAGACATCGGTGGGTGTGTTGGCGCGCATCCTGGCGGCCGGGGTCCCCACAGGGGCGCGTGGGCGCCGGCCTCCGTGCCGGCGTGGACAGAGCGGAGTCAGCCAGTGAGCCTGCCACTGGAGGGCGTCAAGGTGCTCGACCTGTCGCGCCTGCTGCCCGGCGGGTTCTGCTCGCTGCTGCTGGCGGACTTCGGCGCGGATGTGCTGAAGGTCGAGGACACCGGCATGGGCGACTACATCCGCTGGTCCCCGCCGTATGTCGAGGGAGCGGACGACAGCGCCAAGTCGGCGCTGTTCCTGTCGCTGAACCGCAACAAGCGCTCGATCCGCCTCGATCTCAAGCACGAGCGTGGGCGCGAGGCGCTGCTGGCGCTCGTGCGCGAGCATGACGTCGTGCTCGAGTCGTTTCGCCCGGGCGTGCTGGAGCGGCTCGGCGTCGGCTATGAGCGCATGCGCGAGGTCAACCCGGGCATCGTCTACTGCGCGATCTCCGGCTACGGCCAGACCGGCCCCAGGCGCGAGGCGGCGGGCCACGACATGAACTACCTCGGCCTCGTCGGCCTGCTGGGGCTCACGGGCGAGCGCGACGGCGGGGTGGGTGGGGGTCCCATTCAGGCGGCGGGTCAGATCGCAGATGTCGGCGGCGGCGCGCTGATGGCCGCGTTCGGGATCCTCGCCGCGCTGCACGAGCGCGACGGCGTGCCCGCCCGCCCGGCGGGGTCAGGGTCTGACGGCCGCCCAGCTCAGCCCGGCTCCGGCCAGGGCCAGATCGTGGACGTGTCGATGGCCGACGGCGCGCTCTCCTGGCTGGCGCTGGTCGCAGCCGGCCATTTCGCCGATGGCGTCGTGCCGCACCGCGGGGATCTGCCGCTTGCCGGCTCGCTGATCTGCTACCGCCCGTATGAGTGCGCCGACGGCTGGGTCACGCTCGGCGCGCTGGAGCCCAAGTTCTGGCAGGCCTGGTGTCGCGGCGTCGGCCGCGAGGACCTGATCGACAAGCAGTTCGAGCGCCCGGGCTCCGAGGCTCATGCGCAGGTGCAGGAGATCTTCAAGACGCGCGCGCGAGCCGAGTGGGAGGCGTTCGCGCGCGAGCACGACTGCTGCCTGGAGCCGGTCCTCGACCTGGACGAGGCGCTCGATTCCGAGCTGGTGCGCGCGCGGGAGATGGTCGTGGAGATCGACCAGCCGGGCGTCGCCGGCGGGGTGCGCCAGCTGGGCATCCCGGTGAAGCTCACGCGCACGCCCGGCACGCACGCGCGCCTGCCCGGACCGGCGCTGGGCGAGCACACCGAGGCGGCGCTGCGCGAGGCCGGCTACTCCGCAGAGCAGGTGGCCGAGCTGCTGGCCAGCGGTGCGGCCGCGGGACCCGCTGAGCCCGCGGCGGATCGCGCCGCGTTTCGGGTGTGAGCCAAGGCCGCCGAGCTACCACTTTGCGCGGTGGTGCTCCATCACGCCGAGTCCGCTCGCCAGCCGGATGCCGCCCGGCAGCGTCCCGCTGAACGTGCCGAACGGCGCGGTGTAGTCGCTGCTGACGATCAGCAGGTTCTCTCGGCGCCGGCGCACGGCCTCGGCGGCGAAGCTCAATCGGGAGCCGTCCCGCGCGACGATCTCGCTCCCCTCCGCGGCGAACCGCACCGACCCAACCTCGCTGGGGACGCCGTCCACCCACACCCCGCGCTCGCTGCCGGTCGGCGGGTCGTTGACGCCCTCGACCAGGTTCCACGCGAGCGCGGTTCCATCCTCGCCGGTGCCGACCCCGGCGCTCCACCACCACTCGGTGTGCCGTGCGTGATACCCGGCGGTGTCGTCGATCACGGCCAGCGCCTCGATCTCGCGCTGGCGCCCGCCGTCGAGCGCGAGCGTCCCGTGCGCGCGCACGCCCGCCTGCTTGCGCGTCCACACCTCGCCGCGGCCACGGCCGTGCGGACATCTCGCCTGGATGCCCTCGTCTTCCTCCAGCGTGAGATCGAGCTGCACGTCGCCGTCGCGGACCACCATGCGCCCAGCGGGCAACTCGACGACTCCGCGGCGTATGAGCACGTGTGTGCGCTCGCGCAGCCGCCCGCCGATCGCAGATGGGCCGGCCTGCTCCTCCGCGCGCATGAACACCGCCCAGAACGACTGCTTCGCCGGTCCGACCTGAACAAGCGCGGCGCACGCCATCAACTCCTCGCAGAACACGCCCACATAACGCCACCGCTTCAGCGGGCGGCCCGCGCGCAGGAGAGGCAGGCGGACATGGCCGGTGCTCGTGCCGGCATGGGTGAGAGCTATGCTTGAAAGCATTGACTGACCAGTCAATCTATTTTCCGCGGTTGGGACTCGACCCGCGTAGGGGAATGCACTCGTGAAGGCAGCGGCCGTCCAGCTCAACTCCACCGCCGACCTCGGCGCGAACCTCGCCACCGCCGATCGTCTCACACGCGCCGCCGCCGCGGACGGGGCGCGGCTGATCGTGCTGCCCGAGAAGTGGACGGCGATGGGCTCCGATGAGGAGCTTCGCGCCGGTGCCGAACCACTCGACGGACAAGCCGTCTCCTGGGCGCGGGAGATCGCGAGCGAGCTGGGCGTGGACCTCGTCGCCGGCTCGTTCCTGGAGCGCATCCCCGGAGAGGACAAGCTCGCGAACACCTGCGTCCACGTCGGACCCTCGGGCGCGGTGCGGGCGGTCTATCGCAAGCTGCACATGTTCGACGTCACGATCGACGGGCGCGCCTACCGCGAGTCCGACATCGAGCTGCCCGGCGAGGAGATCGTGCTCAGCGAGGTGTCATCCGGCGTCCCCGCCGCCGGAACGAGCACTGTCTCCGGGGCCGCGCCTGCCGCGGCCGGCGTGCAGCTCGGCCTGGCGGTCTGCTACGACCTGCGGTTTCCCGAGATCTTCCGCATCCTCGCCGTCCGCGGAGCGCGCGTGTTCGCGCTGCCCTCGGCGTTTACGCTGCCGACCACGCGCGACCACTGGGAGGTGCTCGTCCGCGCCCGCGCGATCGAGAACCA
Source organism: uncultured Solirubrobacterales bacterium (assembly GCA_963808385.1). Taxonomy (GTDB): domain Bacteria; phylum Actinomycetota; class Thermoleophilia; order Solirubrobacterales; family Solirubrobacteraceae; genus Palsa-744. Next base: position 229,995 of record CAWEFQ010000018.1, read on the forward strand.
GGCGTTCGTGATCGCCGCCAACCAGGTCGGCCCCCACCCGGGCGGGACCCGCTCTGGCGGGCGCTCGATGATCGTCGACCCGTGGGGCGTCGTGCTCGCCCAGGCGCCCGACGGCGAGCACCACATCCTCGCCGAGCTCGACCTCGCGCGCCAGTCTGAGATCCGCGCGCAGCTGCCCGTGCTGGCCCAACGCCGCCCGGAGGCGTATGGCTGGCCCGAGGCGCCGGCGACCCCGGCCGGGGCGGAGGTCGGCGCCCGTACGCCGGGTGGGGGTACCGCGCGGTGAGCGCTGGCCGATCTCCGATCGGGCGTGCCAAGACCGCCGCGGACAAGCGCCGCTCGATCCTCGACGCGGCCGTGCGCGTGTTCGCGCGCCAGGGCTTTCACGCCTGCCGCGTGGCCGACATCGCCGACGAGGCGGGCGTCGCCTACGGTCTCGTGTACCACTACTTCGCCTCCAAGGATGAGATCCTCGACACGCTGTTCCTCGAGCGCTGGGCGATCATGCTGGAGACGATCCGCCAGGTCGACGCCCAGCGGATCCCCGCGCGGGAGAAGCTGGCGGCGATCGCCTCGTTCATCATCGACTCCTACAGCCACAACCCCGACCTGATGAAGGTGATCATCGTCGAGGTCACGCGCGCGGCCAACTCGTTCGGTCAGACCCACCTCGCCCAGATTCGCGAGGCGTTCACGTTGATCTCAGAGATCGTCACGAGCGCCCAGGCCGCGCACGAGTTCAGGCCCGAGATCTCGGCCGAGTTCGCGGCGATCGCCTTCTACGGCGCGATCGAGCAGGTGCTGACCGGCTGGATCTTCGGGCTGCTTCCAGACGACGAGGAGCACTACGAGCAGGCCAAGCGCCTGATCGTGGAGACCGTCTGCGGCGGGCTGGACTCCTCCCCGCGGGGCGCGCCATCGCGGGCCGCGCCGTCTGACGGCGCATCGGATCGAGGCATGTCGCCTCGGGGCAATAGACTGCGATAGCTACATGGAGAACGATGTGATCAAGCGCTTGATGTGGTCCGGCCTGCTGGCGGGGATCGGCGCGCTGTCGAGCGTCATCGCCCACCGCGCCGCCGCGCGGCTGTGGCTGCGGTTGTTCGATGAGGAGCCGCCGGAGTGAGCGCTTCTCCTCCCGGCAGCGAGCACCGCGCCGGCGGACGGGGCGGTAACGGACGCAGCGGCGCAGGCGCCCAGGACAGGGAGATTCCCAAAGGGATCGCCGCGGCGATCACCGAGGTCTCCGAGCGCGTGACCCTGCTCGTCCGCGAGGAGATCGAGCTCGCCAAGGTCGAGGTCGCCGAGAAGGCGGGCAAGCTCGTCAAGGGCGCCGTCGTGGGCGTCGTCGCGGGAGTCTTCTTCCTCACGGCCCTGTTCTTCGTGCTGATCGGCTGCGCGTGGCTGCTCTACTACTACCTCCCGATCGGCAGCCAGTACACCTACTTCTGGGGCTTCTTCGCAATGGCCCTGATCCTGATCGTCCTGGGCGCGATCGCCGGGCTGATCGCCGCGCGGGCGGTCAAACGGGGCGCGCCGCCCATGCCTGAGATGGCGATCGAGGAGGCCCGCCTGATTCGCGACACCGTTTCATCGTCCACACCCGAGGGGCCCGCCGGAGCCCCCATCGCCGGAGCCCCCATCGGGGGCGCCGGCGCCGCTGGCCCGAGCGCGGCTTCGCCGAGCACGCCCCCGTCCGCGACCGCCTCCGCCCCCGCGCCCTACGGCGCCGCGGCGCCGCACACTACGACGCCCGCCGCCGACCCACTCGCCGGCCCCGACGGAGAGGGGGCCGCCTGATGCCAGAGCGCTCGCCCGCCGAGATCCGCAGGTCGATCGAGGCCAATCGCAACGAGCTCGCCGTCTCGATCGTGAAGCTGCGCGGCGAGGTCGCCCACCTGACCGACTGGCGCGGCCATCTGGAGCGCCACCGCCGCGAGGTCATCGTCGCCGGCGCGGTCGTCGGCCTGGCGCTGGGCGCGCGCCTGCTGCGCCGCCGCGGCCGCCGCGGCTGATCAGCTCAGCAGGGTTCGCGGCACCGCGCCCACCCCGATCAGGCCCGGTCCCGTGTAGGTGCCGATCACCGGGCCCACCTCGGAGGTGAAGACCGGCTCTGAGTCGAATATCTCCCGGCAGCGCTCGATCAGGCGCTCGGACTGCTCGATCGCCTGGATGTGCTGAACCACCCAGCCGTCGGAGCCTTCCTCGTGCAGCTGCTGCGCGTACTGCACCATCCGCTCGAACGCCCGGCCGGCGGTGCGCACGCGCTCGACCGGGACGATCTCGTACTCCATCGAGAGGATCGGCTTGATTCGCAGTGTCCCGCCCAGCCACGCCTGCGCCTTGCCGACGCGCCCGCCGCGGCGCAGGTATTCCAGGGTGTCCAGGCAGAACCAGATCTTCAACGCTTTGCGTGTCTCGCGCACCCGCCCCGCCACGGCGTCGCCGTCCGCACCGGCCGCGGCCGCCGCACACGCCGCGAGCACCAGCAGCCCCATTCCGCCGCACGCCGTCTCTGAGTCGATCACCTGCACTCGCTCGCCCTGCCCGCGCTCGCTGAGCAGGCCGTGCGCCTGCCTGGCCGCCTCGCACGTGCCGGAGATGCCGCCAGCGAGATGGATCGAGACGATGTCTCTGCCCTGCGCCAGCAGCGGCTCCCACACCGCCAGGAAGTCGCCGATCGAGGGTTGCGAGGTCGTGGGCAGCTCGGGATCTGAGGCCAGGCGCTCATAGAAGGCGTCGAACCCGTCCATCTCGCGCTCGCGCGTGGGCTGTCCCCGCCAGCCCACGTACAGGCTGACCTGGTGGATGCCCTGCGCGTCCGCGAGCTCGCGCGGCAGGTATTGCGTGCTGTCGGTAACGACTGCGACGGAAGTCGGCATCCCTACGGTGACGCTATCGCAACGCCGAGCGTCTGCGCCAGCTCGCCCGACTCGTGCATCTCCAGCACGATGTCGCACCCGCCCACGAGCTCGCCGCCGGCGAACAGCTGCGGGATCGTCGGCCACTGCGAGATCGCCGACAGCTCTTCGCGGATGCGCGGATCGGGCAGGACGTCGACCGCCGCGAACGGAATCTCCAGCGATTGCAGTGCCGCGACGGTGCGCGCCGAGAACCCGCACGCGGGGGCGTCGGGGGTTCCCTTCATGAACAGGATCACCTGGTTCTCGGAGATCGCCTGTCCGATCGCATCACGGATCTGGTTTTGCTCTGTGTCTGGCATGGCTGCTCCTGGTTGGTGGGGATTCTGGGGGTTGGCGCGGATATTGAGAGAGAGTAAGCGGGGATCTGGGCGGGGCGGTCACCGGGGGCTCTGGGTCTTCAGCGACAGTGCGTGGATGGGGCCGCCGATCTCGGCGCCGAACACCTCGTAGACGAGCCGGTGCTGCTCGATGCGGCTGCGCCCCGCAAACGCCGCCGCGGTGACGGTCGCCCTGAAGTGATCGCCGCCGCCGGTCCAATCCTCGACCTCGGCTTGAGCGCCCGGGATCGCGGCCTCGATGCGCTGCTTGATCTCCTCGGCTTTCGGCATGCTGCGCCCAGCTTAGAACACTCCTCAGCGCCTCGCTATACTTTGGAAAGCAATGGTCACGATCACCGACAGAGGCGCCGAGAAGGTCCGTGAGTTCCTGGCCGCTCAGGACGCGGACGTGAGCCTGGCCGGCCTGCGCGTGGGCGTGCGCGGCGGCGGCTGCTCGGGCTTTCAGTACCAGCTCGCGTTCGACGAGCAGGGCGACGAGGACGTCGTGTTCGAGACCCACGGCCTGAAGCTCTTGGTCGACAACGACAGCCTCCCGTTCGTGCGCGGCTCGGTGATCGACTACGAGGAGACCCTCCAGGGGGCCGGCTTCAAGGTCGAGAACCCCAATGTCGTAGCGGCCTGTGGCTGCGGCTCGTCTTTCCGGGTAGCCGAGGAGGAGCAGGTCTCAGCGGTCTGACGGCCGGGGAGCGGCGCTGGATCGGCGTCCTTACCGATCGGAGATCGACGGGATCTCCGATCGGCCAGCACGCGTGCTACGCGCACGCCACGCTCACTGCGTCCTTGCCCAGCTTGCCCCCCGACCGTCAGAGGGCTTGTGTGTAAATAGGGTGCGCTCGCGATGCCTCTCCTGCCCAGCCGTCTGCGCCGCCTGACCCCCGATCGCCTGCGCGACGACGTGCGCCTGCGCGCGCTGGCGGTCGGCGCCGGGCTGATCCCGCCGCGCGCGATGCACTCCGCCGAGGACGCCTCCGTGTTGCTGGACGCGGCGAGGGACGCGCGGCGCGTGATCGAGATCGGGGTGTACGAGGGCGCCTCCGCGGTCGCTCTGTGCGGGGTGCTGCGCGCTGAGTCGGAGCTTCATCTCGTGGACCCGTTCGGCCGCCATCCCGACGCGCTGCCCTCCGGCTGGGGCGCGACCGAGTGGGCGACCCGGCGCGCGGTCTCGCGCGCGCTGCGCCGGCGCGGTCCCGCGGCGCCCGCCGTCCACTGGCACGTGTGCCTCTCAGCGGAGCTCGCCTCGCGCTGGCGGAGGGACGAGGATCCGGGACGGCCGGCAGCGGAGGACGTGGAGGTCGACCTGGTGTTCATCGACGGGGACCACTCCGAGTCCGGCTGCGCGCTGGACTGGTCGGCGTGGCATCCATTCGTCGCGCTCGGCGGCCACGTCGTCTTCCACGACGCCCGCGCCGATCGGCCCGGCGGGCGCGGACTGCCGGGACCCACGGCGGTCGTCGCACGGCACTTCCGCTCGGGCGGTGGCGGCACCGAGGGCGCCGGGGGCACGCCCGGCTGGGAGATCGTCGCCGAGGCCGACCGCACCGTCGCCGTGCGGCGGGTGGCCTGAGAATATGTTTCAAAATTCGATGGTCTTGCACCATAGTATATATCAAGTAAATACATAAGCACACAAAGCCAAAAATTTGATTACTAGTTTGCGGCAGCGTGCTCTATAGTATCTATACGACAATACATAAGCACACACACTGGCAAATCAAAACACATCTGAGGGCGGCTCATCGCGAAAGCCCGCCGCACGAGGCCAAGCCGCTCCAGGTTCTCTGGGGCCGCTCGCCCTATCCCGGCTCGTTCGCCAGCGAGCGCCACAGGTAGCGGCACGCCAGCGTGCGATGCGGTCGCCACGGCTGCGCGATCTGCTCGATCGCGGCCGCGTCCGGCAGCTCGTCCAGCTCGTAGGCGCGTTCGATCGCCCGGCGGATGCCGAGGTCGCCGACCGGCAGCACGTCCGGGCGCTCCAGATGGAACATCAGGAACATGTGCGCGGTCCACGCGCCCAGTCCCTTGACCGCGGTCAGCTCCACGATCACCGTGTCGTCATCCAGCTCGTCCAGTCGCTGCAGCTCCAGTTCGCCCGAGAGCGTGTGCTCGGCCAGCGACCTGAGATAGCCCACCTTCGCGCGCGACAGCCCCGCCGCGGCGCGTAGCTCTTCGGGCTCGTCCGCGAGGATCTCCTCGGGCGTCGGCGGACGGCCGTCAAAGCGGGCCGTCAGCCTTCCGTAGATCGCGCGCGCCGCCTTGACCGACAGCTGCTGCCCGGCGATCGCCCGCACCAGCGCGCCGTAATGATCGGCGCGGTCCGGGCGTCCCTCGCGCGCGTCGGGCAGGCGGCCGACGACCTCGATCACCTTCGCCAGCACGGGGTCGGCGCGCATGAGCTGTGCGAGGCCTCTGGGCCGAGACGGCTCGCGGGCGATCGATGCGGCGGGAGACGACGCCTTTCGCTTCGTCGGCGTGGCCCGCTCTGGCGCGACTGGTCGGCGTGCCACGAGGTCCCTCAGGCGGCGCCCAGCGCGGCCTCGGCGCCGATCGGCTCGCCGTCGAGCGCGTTCAGGGCTCGCTCCAGCGACATCCTGATGCAGGTGAAGCTCGGCGTGTCGCGCGCGGTGTACCTCGACGCCTCGGTGCCGCGCAGCTGCTGCACGAGATCCAGGAACGTGCCCACGTCGTCGGTGTCGAACGCGACCACGAACTCCTGGTCGTCCAGGCCGAACGAGTACGTCGTGTGGTTGTCCACGCCCGGGTATTCGCGCCCCACCTGGATGTGGCCCTGCATGATCCGCCGGCGCTCATCGGCTCCGAGCCCGTACCACTCCCGGGACTTGACGAACGGGTACACGAACACGTACTTGCCCTCGAACCCGCGCGGGCTGGCGCGCTCGTCTTCTGAGTATTCCGATGACTTGCGCATCCCCAGGAACGAATGGGGGATGTTCGCCCACTTCATCAGCCCGCTCTGGGCCATCACGACGTGCAGCTCGTGTATTCGCTCCAGGTTCTCGGCCTCTGCGATCAGCAGGAGCTCGGCGTCGCCGCGCGTGCCCACCAGCGAGAACGCCTGCAGCAGGTGCCCGTCGGCGAAGTCCTCGCAGGCGGCCAGCAGCTCGCGCTTGTCCTGCTCGCGCCGGGCCGAGTCCTGGCGCCGCCAGGCCGGGTCCAGCTTCAGGAACGTGTACTTGACGAAGTGCCGCTTGGCCACTTCTCGATTATCGCAGCCGCGGGCGGGCGGACCGGTCTGCGGTCGGCTCCAGCGGTTAGACTCCTGCTGTGCGGATCGCGCTGATCTCGCCTTACTCCTGGACCTACCCCGGAGGCGTCACGCGCCATATCGAGGCGCTCGCGGCCGAGCTGTCCTCGTTCGGGCACGACGCCCGCATCCTCGCGCCGTACGACCCCGACGACGCGCTCTCGTGCCATCTGCATCGCGGGGCGCGCCCGCAGCGCCTGCAGCCGCCCGCGGGCTTCGTCTCGCTCGGACGCACGTTCGGGCTGCCCGCCAACGGCGCCGTCTCGAACATCACCGGCGCGCCCGGCGCCGTGCTGGCGCTGCGCCGTGAGCTGCGCAGCGGCGGCTATGACGTCGTGCATCTGCACGAGCCGGTCGTGCCGATGGTCTGCTGGGACGTGCTGCGCGGCGCCTGCGGGCTGCCGCTCGTGGGCACGTTCCACACCTACTCGGAGAACCCGATCACCAACGGCATCGCGGCGGTCCCGCTGGGCGGCCGGCGGCGCATGAATCGCCTGTGCGTGCGCATCGCCGTGTCCGAGGCGGCGGCCTGGACGGCGCGGCGCTTCTACGGCGGGCGCTACCGGATCGTGCCCAACGGCGTCCAGCTGGGGGAGGCTCCTCCGGTCCAGCCCGAGGACGGCGTCGCGGCGCCCCTGCGCATCCTGTTCGTCGGTCAGGCCGTCGAGCGCAAGGGCCTGCCCGTGCTGCTGCGCGCGTTCGAGGCTCTGCGCGACCACGTGCCGGCCACGCTCACGCTCGTCGGGGCATCCGCCGAGGAGGTCGCGCACATGACCCTCGACGACCGCGGCATCCACGCGCTCGGCAAGGTCTCCGAGCCGCGCAAGCTGGCCGAGCTCGCGCGCGCCGACGTGCTGTGCGCGCCCTCGCTGGGCGGCGAGAGCTTCGGCATGGTCATCACCGAGGGCTTGGCCGCTGGCACGCCCGTGCTCGCCTCCGACATCCCCGGGTATCGCGACGTCCTGCGCGACGGCATCGACGGGCAGCTCGTGCCCGCGGGCGATCCGCTCGCCCTCGCGCAGGCGCTGCGCCAGCTGGCGCTGGGAGGAGAGCGCCGCGCGCGTATGGCCATCGCCGCGCGCGAGCGCGCCGAGCGCTATGCCTGGCCGCATGTGGCCGCCGAAGTGCTCGACTGCTACGAGCAGGCCCTCGCCGTCGGCGAGCCCGCCACGCGCCTGGCCCGCGCCGCTGTGCGTCACGGATTCGCGCCTGCCGACCTGCTGCCGCCCGTCCCCGCCCGGCGGCTGCCGTCCCTGGTCACTCCCGCCGCGAACTCCTCCGCGATCACCGCGACTCCTCCTCCTCCTCCTCCTCCTCCTCCTCCTCCGACGGCGCCCCGGAGCGCGGGTCGGCGCCCGCAACCCGGGTCTCCACCGGTTCGCGCCGCGCGCGCGCGCTGCGCCGGCTCGGCCTGGCCACCAGCTCGCTGCTCGGCGCGGGACTCGCGGCTCTGGCGCTGGCGCACATCGGGGTCGCCCGCGTCGCCGCCTCGCTGCTGGCGTCCAAGCCCGGCCTGCTCGTCGCCGGCCTGGCCGCGATGTGCGCGGCGATGTTCGTCCGCGCGCTGGCCTGGCATGCGATCCTCGCCGTCGCCCCGACCTGGCGGCGCGCCAAGCGCCGCGATGCGATGCAGGGGACGTTCATCGGCGTGCTCATGTCCTGCACGCTGCCCGCGCGCCTGGGGGAGCCCTCGCGTGCGCTGATCGTCGCCCGCCGCCTGGGGCGCGCGCGCGAAACGCTGCCGGTGGTGCTCGGCACGATGGTCTCGCAGACGTTGCTGAACCTGCTCGCGCTGACGATCCTCGGCTGTGTCACCCTCTCCAGCGTCAGTGTCCTCGACGGTCACGATCGGGCGCTGCTCTTGATCGCGCTCGCACCGCTGGCCGTGCTTGTCGCGGTGCTGCTCGCGCCCATCGTGATCCCGGCCCCGGCGGCCTCTCGCTCGCGGCGCCTGCAGGCCCTGCTTGCCGGCCTGCGCGGGGTGCTGCTGCGTCTGCGCGACGGACTGCGCGTGTTTCGCCGTCCCCGCCCGGCGGCGATCGCCACCGTCGCCCAGCTCGGCGCGTGGGCATTGCAGTGGATGTCCTGCTGGCTGCTGCTGATGGCGCTCGGACTTGACTCCCACGCGGGCGTCGCCGCCGCGGCCGGTGTCCTGTTCGCGGTCAACGTCACCGCCGCGATCCCCGCCACGCCCGCCAACATCGGCGTGTTCCAGGCCGCGTGCGTCGCGGTGCTGGCCGGCGCCTACCACGTCTCCACCGCCGACGCGATTGCCTACGGGATCGTCCTGCAGGCGGTCGAGATCTCCACGGCGCTGTTGATGGGCGTGCCCGCGCTGCTGGGCGAGGGGCTCTCGTGGCGGGACGTGCGCCTGCGCACGATGCACGCCGCGCCGGTCACGCTGCCGGCGCTGCCTGAACGTCGACTGGGAGCGACGGGTCGCGCTCCGAGCCCTTGATCACATCGTCGGGGGAGCCGTCGGGGAGCAGCCGCCCCTGACGGGTGCCGAAGTAGATCGCCTGTGGGTGGTGGGCGACGAGCGCGAGCGTGGACTGCTCCGGTTCGGGCGCGTAGCCGTCGGTGATCTTCATGCCGATGTCCTGCAGGCCGAGCAGCATCTCCACCTTCAGGTGCTCTGCCTGCTCGGGTACCGCCGGGTAGCCCCAGGAGTAGCGGCGACCCTGGGCCGCGCCGATCGCGAGCATCTGCCGGGCCTCCGCGTGTAGCCACTCGGCCAGGCCCTCCGCGGTCTGCACGCCGATGCCGTGCACGAACAGCTGCTCGGCGAACTCGCCTTCGGCCTCCAGCTTGGCCATCAGCTCCGTCACCTCACTGCCCACTGTCACCGCCTGCACGGCGATCACATCCAGCTCGGGCGGTGGTTTGCCGTCGATCGCAGGGCGGAAGAAGTCAGCCAGGCAGATGCGGTCGCCCTTGGGTTGGCGCGGGCACACGAAGCGCGTCAGCTCTGTGGTGCGATCCTCGGGGTCGAGCACGACGATGTCGTTGCCCAGCGAGTAGCACGGGAAGAAGCCCAGCAGCGCGCGCGGGTGCAGGTAGGTCCTGCTCGCCCCACATCCGCTCCAGGCGCGGGCGGAAGTCATCGCGCAGCAGCGTCTGCCAAGCCTCGCCTTTGACGCCCTTGCCGCCCCAGTGGAGCTTGAACAGCACATGCGTGTCGAGGTGGCGGTAGACCTCATCCAGGTCGACCGGGATCTCCCGCACACCCCAGAACGGCGGCGTCGGGATCGGCACGTCGGTGCGCGCGGGCGAGCGCACGGAGTCATCGGCGAGGTTGACCTCCTCGACCGGGGTATCGCCCTTCGCGCGGAACTCGCTCGCGCCCGCCAGCAGCTTCTCGACCAGCGCGCCGCGCGCGTCGGAGTCGATCAGCTGGTCCATCACCGCCAGGCCCTCGAAGGCGTCCTTGCAGTAGAACACACCCGGCTCATAGATCTCCTCGGAGTCTTTGCCGCCGGGGTACAGCACGCGGTATCCGAACGCGCGGTTGATCGCCGCGCCGCCGATCAACACCGGGTAGGAGAGGCCCTTGGCGTGCAGCTCGGCGATGCACGCGGGCATCTGCTTGGAGGTCGACACGAGCAGCGCGCTCAGCCCGATCGCGGTCGCGTCGTGCTCCTGGGCGGCGTCTACGATCGTCTGGATCGGCACCTGCTTGCCGAGGTCCACGACCGTGTAGCCGTTGTTGGTGAGGATCGTGTTCACCAGCGACTTGCCGATGTCGTGCACGTCGCCGAACACCGTCGCCAGCACCACCGTGCCCTTGGTGTAGCCCTCGATCTTGTCCAGGTATTTCTCCAGCTGCGCCACCGCGCGCTTCATCACCTCAGCCGACTGCAGCACGAACGGCAGGATCAGTTCACCCGCGCCAAACTTGTCGCCGACCTCCTTCATCGCCGGCAGCAGCACGTCGTTCAAGGTGGGCACCGCGCCGATCTTCTCGACGCTCTTGTCGATCCAGTCCTCAACGCCCTCGCGGCGACGGCGCAGGATGTGGAAGTGCAGCGCCTCCTCCGGCTCCATGCCCTCCGTCGGGTCGGCAGCGCCCTGGGTTGTGTCTTCCGGGCCCTTGGACTCGAAGTGCTCGATGAACTTCTCAAGCGCATCCTCGCGACGGTTGAACACGAGGTCGTCAGCCAGCTCGCGCTCGACGTCGGGGATCTCCGAGTAGGGGGTGATGTGGTTCGGGTTGACCATCGCCAGGTCCAGGCCCGCGTCCACGCAGTGGTGCAGGAACACCGAGTTCAGAACAGCGCGCGCGCCGGGCGAGACGCCGAAGGAGACGTTTGAGACCCCCAGCGAGGTCTTCACCTGCGGGATCTGCTCCTTGATCGCTTTGATTCCCGCGATCGTCTCAACCGCCGATGGGCGCCACTCCTCATCGCCGGTGGTGAGCGTGAAGGTGAGGCAGTCGAAGATCAACAGCTCCGGGTCAAGGCCATGCTCCTCGCAGCACAACTCGCGGATGCGCTTGGCGATCTCGACCTTGCGCTCGGCCGTCTTGGCCATGCCCACCTCGTCGATCGTCAGCGCGATCAGCGCAGCGCCGTGGGCGAGCGCCACCGGCACCACGCGGTCGAGCTTGGCGCGGCCGGCCTCGAGGTTGACCGAGTTGACGATCGCGCGGCCCGGGATCTGCTCAAGGGCGCGTTCGATCACCTCCGGCTCGGTCGAATCGACCTGGATCGGCGCGGGCTGGGTGAGCGAGACCTTCTTGGCCACCAGCCGCATCTGCTCGTCCTCGTCGGCGCGCTCGGTCAGGGCCACGCACAGGTCGAGCACGTGCGCGCCGCCGGTCACCTGGTCCTCGGCGATCTGCACCAGCCCGTCGTAGTCGTCGGCCAGCAGCAGCTCCTTGGCCTTGCGCGAGCCCTGCGAGTTCACGCGCTCGCCGACCATCGTCGGCGCCGGCTCCTGCGCTAGGGGCGTGGCGGCGATCATCGAGGAGAGGTGTGCAGGGCGAGGGGCGGGACGGGGTCCGACCTTGACTCGATCCCCGGGGGGGCGTCCAATTCGCTCGGCGATCGCGGCGATGTGGGCGGGGGTGGTGCCGCAGCAGCCGCCGACGATCCCCACGCCGTAGCGCTCCACGAACTCCTTCAGCGCCTCCGCCAGCGGCTCGGGCTTCTCGGGGAAGATCGTCTCGCCGTCGGGACCCTGCAGCGGCAGACCGGCGTTGGGGATGCACGCGACCGGCACCGGGCAGTGTTCGCCGAGGAAGCGGATCGCGTCGCGCATGTCCTCCGGGCCGGTCGAGCAGTTCAGGCCGATCACATCGACCTTCAGCGCCTCCAGCGTGGTGAGGACCGCCGAGATGTCGGTGCCGAGCAGCATCTTGCCGCCGTTGGGCAGCAGCGACACGGAGGTGTGGATCGGCAGCGCGCGACCGGTGCTCTTGAACGCGGCGCGCGCGCCGAACACGGCGGCCTTGACCTCGAGGATGTCCTGGGCGGTCTCGATGATCAGCAGGTCCGCGCCGCCGTCGATCAGGCCCTCGGCCTGCTCGGTGAAGACCTCCACCAGCTCGCCGAAGCGGATCTGCCCGAGCGATGGGTCCTCGGAGGCGGGCAGGTAGCCGGTCGGGCCGATCGAACCGGCGACGAAGCGGTGCTCGCCCGCCGCCCTGCGCGCAATTTCCGCGGCCTTGGTGTTGATCTCGACGGTGCAGTCGGCCAGGCCCCACTCGCCGAGCTTGATCCGCGAGCCCTGGAACGTGTCGGTCTCGAGCACCTCCGCGCCGGCGTCGAGCATCGAGGCGTGCACGCCCTCGATCACGTCCGGGCGGTTCAGCACGAGCGCCTCGTGGCACTTGCCGGCCAACCCGCCGTAGTCCTCGCTCGTCAGGTCGAACTGCTCGAGCGTTGCGCCCATGCCGCCGTCGTACACGACGACGCGCTCGGAGACGGCTTGCAGGTAGTCGCGGGGCGAGGACATTTGCAGGTCATGCTAGCGGCGGGGGCGATCCTGCCGGGGTGTTTGTGCACCCCGGCCATTGCCGCCATGTTTAGGGTTGTGGCATAACCTTCAACATGGCCGCGCGCAACCAAAGGCTATCGGCGCTCCTTCGGTTGGCAACGATCTCGCCAAAGGCTAAATAAGGAAGGTCTTTGCTATGGGTTATCGAATAACCTATAATAAGGCGAAGCCATATTTAGGGTTACGAGACCGTGTCCAAAGTCATCAAACGCCACTGGAGCAGCGACATCGGGTCGGGCATGTCCCGCAAAGACCGCCGCTCGTGCGACTACGAGGCGTACGTCCCAGACACCCTCGCGGAGCGGCGCATAACGCTCGACGGCGACGTGGCGGCCGAGGTCGTGGACGCGGAGGTGGCGATCGCGCGCCTGGACGTCGAGGCCTCCGCGCTGATCGAAACCGAGGCGCTGGCGCGCGTCCTGCTGCGGGCCGAGTCTGTGGCATCGTCCCGGATCGAGGGCCTGGAGGTCGGCGCCGGCAGGCTGCTGCGCGCCGAGGCCGTGCGCGAGCGGGGGGGGCACGTCAAAGACCTCACAGCCTCCGAGGTGCTCGCGAACATCGACGCGATGCGGTTCGTGGTGCAGAGCGTCGGACCGGGAGACGAGCTGGCGCTGGGGCAGCTGCTCGAGGTTCATCGGCGGCTGCTGAGCGGAACCTGGCTTGACAAGCACGCCGGGGTAGTGCGCACCGAGCAGAACTGGATCGGCGGCTCGAGCTACAACCCGTGCTCGGCCGCATTCGTGCCGCCGCCCCCAGAGCACGTGTCTGGTCTGCTCGAGGATCTGTGCGCCTTCTGCAACGAGGACTCGCTGCCGGCCGTCGCGCAGGCGGCGATCGCCCACGCGCAGTTCGAGACGATCCATCCGTTCGTTGACGGCAACGGCCGGACGGGGCGTGCGCTGATCCACCCGGTCCTGCGCCGGCGCGGCCTGGCCACGCGCGTGCTTGTTCCCGTTTCGCTGGTCCTGGCGACGTGGGCGCGGGACTATATCGAGGGGCTCACCGCCTATCGCTATCGCGGCCCGGCATCCTCTCGCGCCGCGCACGAGGGAATCAACCTATGGGTCGCCCGCTTCGCCGCAGCCTGTACTCGCGCGGTCGAGGATGCTGTGGCCTTCGAACGGCGGATCTCGTTGATCGAGGAGAGCTGGCGTGAGCGATTGGGATCTGTCCGTGAGGGCTCCGCCCTGGATCTGCTGCTGCGTGCACTGCCTGGCGCACCACTCTTTACTGCCACTGGCGCTGCGGCGCTCGTCGATCGCAGTTTCATCGCCGCCAACGAGGCGATCGCCCGACTGCTCGACGCCGGGGTGATCCGGCAGGTGAACATGGGACGGCGTAACCGCGCGTTCGAAGCACGGGACATCGTTACCGCCTTCACCGACCTGGAGCGCCGGCTGGCCAGCCCCGCCGGGGACACTAACCTCGCGCCGCCCGCGCGCCGGGTCCCCGCCCGCCCCGCGAAGCCCTGACACCCATCCGCGGCGACGGGTCCGCACCGGACGCCCGCCCGCCCGGTGCCAGCTCGCTCGCCGCAGGCCTCCCGGTCCGACACGAATTGCCCGCCCCGGACGCTGCCCCGGCACGTTTCAGACGACAGCGATGTATGGCTGTCGGGGACAGCACTAGATCAATCGTCCAGAGCCCCTGGATTTCTCCTCCGCACCGTGCATGCTGCGCTCTTGCAACAAGCCGTGCAGGGGGCCTGTTCGACCCGCGAGATACATCCCGTTCGCCAATCGCGGATCAGGCCACCTGACATTGACCAAGCCCGGACGACGACGTCAAGTCAAGTCAGGACAGGAGACAGACAAACGAACACACATGGCACGTGAAGGACAGGAGACACACATGGCACGTGAAGGAGAGGAGACACACATGACACGTGAACGAGAGGTGACACACATGGCACGTGAACGAGGTATGGGACGATGACCCCGGAGCTGGCGGTGAGAGGCGTGGCGAGACGACCGCGGCGCGGGCGCCCGCCGCGCAGCCGGTGCCGACGACGGACACCCCCGCGGTGGCCGTGCCCCCGCCGCAGAGCCCGCCGGTCGCGACGCTCGCGGGCGAGCTTGCCCAAGCGGCGGCCGTCGCCCACTCGGTCGTGGCGGTCGTCGGTCTCGGCTATGTCGGGCTGCCTACCGCAATCGCGATGGGCAACGCTGGTGCCGAGATCGTCGGGATCGACACCTCGGCGGCGCGCCTGCAGGCGATCGGAGCCGGCGAGGCGGAGCTGCTTGCCTCAGAGCTCCAGGACCTGCGAGCGCATCTCGCCGGCGGGCGCTTCGTCCTGACCGAGCGCATCGAGGCGCTCGATGCGGCCGACCTGGTGCTGATCTGCGTCCCCACTCCGATCGACAAACACCACCTGCCCGACCCCGCGATCCTGCGCGATGTGTGCGCCGCGGTCGTGCGCCACGCCCGTCCGGGACAGACGCTGGTGCTGACCTCGACCACCTATGTCGGCTGCACGCGCGAGCTGCTGGTGGAGCCGCTGACCGAGCGCGGGCTGCGGATCGGCGAGGACGTATGCGTCGCGTTCGCCCCCGAGCGCATCGACCCTGGCGTCCCCGGTCACGAGCAGCGCCAGACGCCCCGCGTGCTCGGTGGGGTCACCGAGACCTGCTTCCGGCGGGCGGCGGCGCTGTTGCGCCACACCTGCGCACACCTGCACCGCGTCTCCTCACCCGAGGCGGCCGAGATGGTCAAGCTGTACGAGAACACCTTCCGTGCGGTCAACATCGCGCTCGCGTTCGAGATCGCCGATGCCTGCCGCGCTCACGGGCTGGAGCCGGTCGAGGTGACCGACGGCGCCGCGAGCAAGCCGTACGGCTTCATGGCCCACTACCCGTCCGCCGGCGTCGGGGGTCACTGCATCGCCGTCGATCCCCACTACCTGCTGCACCCGCTGCGCGAGCGCGGGCGTCCGGCGCTCCTCGCCGAGGAGGCGCTGCGGGCGCTCGCCGGCCGCCCCCGGCACATCGCCTGGCGCGCGCACGAGATCCTCGTCGAGCTCGGCCTGCGTCTTTCGGACGCACGTATCCTGCTCGTCGGCGTTTCCTACAAGCCCGGCGTCGCCGACACCCGCGAAGCCCCCGCGGTGGAGATCCTCGCGCGGCTGCGCGCGGACGGCGCCCACGTCGACTACCACGACCCGCTCGTGCCCGAGCTCGCGCTCGAGGACGAGCTGCTTCACAGCGTCGATCCCGACCCCCGCCGCGACGGGAGCGGCTTCGGGCCCGAGGACTACGACCTGGCGATCCTGGCCACCGTGCACCCCGACCCCGACCCCGACCACGACTACGGGTGGTTGAACCGCTGCCCGGCGGTGCTCGACTGCACCTACCGCACACCCGGCGGACGGCGGCGCTTCCTGCCATGACGCGCCTGCTCGCGCGGCTCAGGCGCATGGCCCCGACACGCCCGCTCGTCTCCTCGAGGAGGCTGGTCTGCGCCCGCCTGCTCGGCCCGCTGAGGACGCTGCGAGGGTCCTCGCAGGATGCGATCGTCAACCGGGTCCTGAAGATCTTCGCCGCCGTCTATCTCGTGTGGCTGATCGCGGCCGTCGTCGCCTACAAGACCGAGTTCGTGGCGCTGATGTTCTCGAACGTGTTCTTCGGCGTCTACTCCACGTGCGTGACCCTGTACATCCTCTCGCGCTTTCTGTTCAGCCTGTTCTACCGCTCCAGGCCCGACGCCGGGATCGAGCCGCGCGTGGCGATCGTGATGCCCGCGTTCAACGAGCAGGACGCGATCGCCGCGTCGCTGCGCTCGCTGCTCGCGCTGGAGTACCCGCCGGACAAGCTCGAGCTGGTCGCCGTCAACGACGGCTCGACCGACGCGACGCTGGTCGAGATTCGCGAGGTCGCAGGCGTTTCGGGCGGTCGCGTGAACGTGATCGACTTCACCGAGAATCGCGGCAAGCGCGCCGCGATGGCCGCCGGCATCCGCGCCACCTCTGCGGAGGTGGTCGTGTTCGTCGACTCGGACTCGGTCGTCGAGCCCGGCGCGCTGCGCAAGCTCGTGCAGCCGCTGCACGATCCGCGCGTCGGCGCGGTGTGCGGGCACGCCGACGTGCTGAACGTGCGCGAGACGTGGCTCACGCGCATGCAGGCGGTGCGCTACTTCGTCGCGTTCCGCGTCGTCAAGGCGGCCGAGTCGGTGTTCGGAGCCGTCACCTGCTGCTCGGGCTGCTTCTCGGCCTACCGCCGCGAGGCGATCATGCCGCGCCTGGAGTGGTGGGAGGGCCAGACGTTTCTCGGCGTCGAGTCCACCTTCGGCGACGATCGCTCGCTGACCAACTGCGTGCTGCGCGACTGGCGCATCCTGTATGAAAAGAACGCCGTTTCGCACACGATCGTGCCGACCACGTTCCGCGCGTTCGTCAAGCAGCAGACGCGCTGGAAGCGCTCGTGGACGCGCGAGTCGCTGATGGTCTCGCGCTTCATCTGGCGCAAGCACCCGGTCGCCGCCGCCTTCACCTACCTGAGCATCGTGCTGCCACTGATCGCGCCGGTGGCGGCGCTGCACTCGATCGCATGGGGGCCGCTGATGCACGGCACCACGCTGCCGCTGATCTACGCCGCTGGGCTCTACTCGCTGGCGGTCGTGTACTCGCTCTACTTTGTGCTCTTCCAGGATCGCTACTCGGTGATCTGGATGTACGGGATCCTGTTCGTGTTCTTCTACCTGGCGATCATGGTGTGGCAGACCTACTATGCGATCGCCACCTGCCGCACCGCCGCCTGGGGCACCCGCCCGGCGACGGCCGGGCTGAGCGGCGGCGATGGGGGCTGATGAGATGACCTCCACGATGCAGCCACCCAGGACCTCGCAGGCGCCTGCCGCCGCGACGGGGTCTCCTGCCGGTGCGACGCCGCCCGCCGGCGAGGTGGGGTGGCGCGCGAGCGACGTGCTGGGGCGCATCGTGGCGATGCTGCTGCTGCCGCTATCGATCGCCCCGGTGCTGCTGCTCGGCCCGTCGGTGCTGCGCGCGCCGGTGGCGCTCTCACGCGAGGCATGGGGGGAAGTCCAGCGTCTGGAGCGCAGCCTGCAACCGGCCCATAGCTCGCACCCACATGCGCCGGCGCCCGCTCCAGGGCCGAGCGTATGGCGACCGTCGGTCAGCTTGGGAGCAGTGTACGGGCGTTGGAGCGTATCTCCGCAGGCGGGCAGGACGGGCATCACGTGGACGGGTGCGCGATGACCCGTTCCACCGTGAGGAGCCTCGTTGTTGCGCTGCTGCTCGGTATCGGCCTGCTCGGTCTCCTGGCTCCCGGTGCGTCCAGCCATGCCTCGCACTCTCACCACACCTCGCGCCGGCATAAGCCGCTGCGCCGTCCCGGCCGGGTGCGGGGACTGCGAGCTCTGGCTCAAACCTCCGGCGGCGTGCGCATCGACTGGCGCCGGTCCCATCGCGGGAGCGTGGCGATCGGCGGCTACAGGGTCAAGCGCGACGGTCTGGTCGTCGGGCAGACCCACGGGCGCACGTACACGCTGCGGGTCAGCCCCGGCGCGCACCGCATCACGGTCACTGCGGTCGATCTCGACGGCCACCTCGGCCCAGCGAGCAACCCGCTGACCGTCACCGTCCCCGCGCCCCCCGGGTCCGGCGAAACGACGTCGAAAGCGTCGAGAGCGCCGAGCACACCGCGGGCGCCGGTCGCCGCGCCGCCGACCCCGCACACGACCCCCGCCGCGCCGTCCGACACCCCACCGTCCGCGCCAGATGGGCTGAAAGCGAGCGAGATCGACTACGACTCGGCGGTGGTGGAATGGGGGCCGAGCACGCCGGTGAGCGGAAAAATAGAGGGCTACCGCGTGTTCCGCGACGGGGCCCCGGTCGGCCAGACTTCGGGTCTTGCGATGACGCTCGAACACCTCGCGCCGCAGACGGGCTACACGATCGCGGTCGTGGCGGTCGATTCGCTGGGCGGAGTCAGCGCACCGTCGGCTGCGCTCGAGCTCGAGACGGCGACTCCCACTCCACCCTCAACCCCGGGCGAACCGAAAGCGGCCGAAGTCGGTGACGAATCGGCCAAGCTCGAATGGGGGGCGAGCACGCCAGGGAGCGGGGAAATAACCGGCTACCGAGTGTTCCGTAACGGGACCGCGGTGGGCCAGACTTCAGGTCTTGCGATGACGCTCGAACACCTGTCGCCGGAGACGGGCTACACGATCACGGTCGTGGCGGTCGATTCGCTGGGCGCGATCAGCCAGCCCTCGGCGCCGCTTGAGCTCCAGACGGCGCCGCCGCCCCAGTCGCATGGCACGGCGCAGGCGGCGCTGCTGGCCACCACAGATCTGAGCTTCAACGATCTGCAGGCTCATTACCAGCAGATCGGCGTCCTCTACCCAACCTACTTCGAATGCGGCGAAAAGGGTGCTGTGACAGGCAATAACGACCCGCTCGTCACAGGCTGGGCGCAGGAGCGCGGCATCGCGGTGATGCCCAGGCTGAACTGCCAGAACCCGCTGGAGGAGGACCAGATCCTCAACGAACCGGCTGTGCAGCAGAAGCTGATCGAAGCGCTCGCCTCACTGTGCGCGAGCAATGGCTATCAGGGTGTCCAGGTCGACTTCGAGGGCGCTCAGCCGGCCGAGCGAAATTCGTTTACGGCGTTCATCACCGCGCTCGCGGCCAGGCTGCACGAACACGGCGAGAAGCTGTCGACGATCGTCACCGCCAAGACCTACAACATCATGAGTGGCCGGGCCGCGATGTATGACGACGCGGCGCTGTCCGAAGTCTCCGACTACCTGTTTGTGCTGGATTGGGGCAAGCACTGGACGACCTCGGCTCCGGGGGGGATCGATGAACTGCCGTGGTTTAGGAAAGTCGCCGAATACACGGCGACCATGCCGAACAAGAGCAAGTTCGTGCTCGGGATGCCGATGTACGGGATCGACTGGCCGAACGAAGGCGGTCCGAGCAATCCGGGAACGCCACTCGAGTTCAGCGAAATTACTGTCCTGACAAACGAATACGGCGTCACCTCCGAATGGGACGACGAAGCCGCCGATCCGCACTTCTCCTACGTCGATCACAACGGGGTGGCACACAGCGTGTGGTACACCGACAAACAGTCGCTGGAAGTGCGCGTGGCGCTCGCGCAGTCACTGGGGCTGGGCGTCGGGTTGTGGCATCTGGGCAGTGAGGATCAGAGCATCTGGGAGCTTCCTGGGCTTGGTGGAGAAGGTTGATGATTAATGGTTTGGGATACATAGAAGAATTGAGGACAGGAAGGACAGGAAGGACAGAGAGGACAGGAAGGACAGCGGGGCGAGGGGGTTGCTTGTGGCGGGCGCGATCGCGCTTGGACTCGCCGCCACGGGAGGGGCGGCTCCGGCGTGGGCGTCCACCCAGCGCAGCGTGCCCGCCAAGCGCCCGGCGCCGCTGCAGGCGTTCGTGCTGGCAAGTGCGCCCGACTCGCTCGCCGACCTGGAAGCCCATGCGCACGACGTGGGGGTGGTGTATCCGACGTACTTCGAATGCGAACCGGGCACGGGCGCGATCGCCGGCGAAGGTGGTGACGAAGGCAGCGCGGGCGGTGGCGAAGGCGCTGGTGAAGGCAGCGCGGAGGCCGCCGCGATCACCGCGTACGCGCGGGCGCGAGGTATCGCGGTGATGCCGCGCTTCAACTGCCAGGACGGGCCGACCGTGCACACGATCCTGACCGAACCGCGCGCCCGCGCGCGCACGCTCGCCGGTCTGGTTCAGATCGCATCGAGCCCGGCGTACGCGGGTGTGAACCTCGATCTGGAGAACGACGTTCCGACCGACCGCGCCGCACTCACCTCGTTCGTCACAGCGCTCGCCCGCGAGCTGCATCCGCGCGCCAAGAAGTTGAGCGTGGACATCGACGGCGTGACTCACGACAACCCCGCGATCGCCACCGGGCTGTACGACGACCGCGCGATCGCCGCCGCGGCCGACTACGTGTTCGTGATCGCCTGGGGCACGCACTGGGAAGGCTCGGCGCCCGGGCCGATCGCGCCGCTGTCATATGTGTCGGCCGTCGCGCGATATGTGGCCTCGCTGCCTCATGGGAACCGGTTCGTTCTGGGGGCGCCGATGTATGGGCTGGACTGGCCTGTGCCCGCTGCGTCATCCCGCCGCCAACGGGCGAGCGCACTGCAGTATGCGAACGTGTTGAGTCTGGCCCGTGCGACCGGCGCGAGTCCCGTGCTCGACCGCTCGGTCGACGAGCCGACGTTCGCCTACATCCGCGCCGGCGTCACCCACCGCGTCTGGTACATGGACGCCCAATCCGTGGCCGACCGCCTGCGGATCGCGCGCGAGCACGGGCTCGCGGTCGGGGTGTGGCGGCTGGGTGGCGAGGACCAGGCGCTGTGGTCCTCGCCGCCCGTCGTCGAAGGCCCACTCGGGTGAGCGCTCCCAATCGTTCACGCCGGTGCGCAGCTCGGTGCTCGACGGTGCTCGCCTGTGCCCTGCTCGCCCACGCCGGCGAGGCAATCGCCCAGGGATCGAGCATCGAAGGCTTGAGCGAAGGGGAGACGGTGTCGGGCAACGTGATCGTGAAAGCGTCCGTAAGCGGGTTGCCGGCGGACCGTATCGAGTGGGACGTCGATGGGCAGTACCGTTATTCAAAGCCCGCCGAGGCTCCCTACCAGTACACGTGGTATACGCGGGCGGAGTCAAACGGGCCTCACACCGTGACCGTGAAGCTGTGGGGTCCGGGCGCGAGCAGCCCGGTGAGCACGCAGGTGACGCTCGACGTGCACAACGTGACCAGCTACCCCACGCCGCTGGCGCTGGGCGAGGAGAGCGTGTACGCCGAAATGGACGAGGGCGAAGAAGCCACCGCTCAGGACCTGCTCGGCAACGTGTGGCCGGCCCGGGGATATCCGCTGCCATATCTGCAGTGGCCGCTCACCTGGACAGAGGACCCCTACCACGAAGCCTATTGGGAGTTCTACTTCTACGGCTTGCGTCCCGAGGCGACGCTGCTGTACGAGTGGGAGACGACTCACAGCCCCGCGTATCTGGAAAAGCTGATCTCGATCCTGCGCTCCTATGTGGCCTACGACAAGACACGGCCCGTGGACACGGTCACGTTCGACAACGACCACACCTCCGCTTACAGGACGATGGAGCTGATCAACTTCTACGTGAAGCTGAAGATCGCGCACGCGCTGCCCACTGATCTCGAAGCGGGCCTCGCTCGTTCGCTGCGGAAGCTGGGTGCCTTCCTCGCCGAACCGAAGCACTTCGAGGCCGATTACAACCACGGCTTCAACGAGGGGGCGGCGCTGCTGCTGCTGGCGGATAACTTCCCGCACATGCCGGGGGCGAGCGGCTGGCGGGCGCTCGCGCTCGAACGCCTGCGGCAGATGCTCGTAAACACGATCGACGCCGACGGCGTGGAGGTGGAGAACTCGCCCTTCTACCAGGTGTACGTGCTCGGGCTCGTCTACCAGATAGCCCAGTGGGCCAAGCGCTATGAGCCGGCGCTCGCCGCTCCCTATTCAGAAGCCGCCACCAAGATGCTCTCCTTCACGGCAGACGTGACACAGCCAAACGGCTATCTGCCGATGCTCGGCGCGACCGCCACCACGTACATGCCAAGCCAGGACCCCAACGTGTACGGGCCGATGGCCGCCGCCGATCCCGAATTCGACTTTGTCTTCACCCGCGGCGCGCACGGCACGCCGCCGCCCGACGGCACCGTGCTGTTTCCGATCTCGGGCCTGTTCCTGATGCGCTCGCCGCTTGGGTCCATCTCGAATCTGCCGAACCAGACGTTCGTCACATTCAACTCGGGCACGTACCGCACGAGCCATTCCGACCTCGACGCGATGGGGATCACGATGTACTCAAACGGCGCCGAGGTGCTGCCCACGTCCGGGCTCTACACCTACACCGAAGAACCGGGCCTCGAGTACTTTCACGGAACGCGCTCCCACAACACGGTGGTCGTCGACGGTCATGACCAGGAAGAGGGCTCCGCGCAGGCGGGCAGCCACGGCTCTGTCGAAGGCTCCACCTGGGCCAGCGGCGTGAGCAAGCTCTACCCGGGCGTGACCCATCACCGCACAGTCGTGATCCTGCGCCAGGGCCTCGTGCTCGTGCGCGATCAGCTCAGCAGCGAAAGCACTCACGAATACAGCCAGACCTGGCACCTCGCGCCGAACGCCACGCCGAGCGCGGGCGCGAGCGCTGAGAACGTCACCGCGCTGGTGGGGAGCAAGCCGCAGCTGCAGATCACCCAGGCCAGCCCGTCAGGCATGACCCTGCAGAGCTTCGACGGCGCGACCGACCCGATGCAGGGCTGGTACTCCTCGGGCTACGGCTTCAAGCAGCCCAGCTGGGCGCTGCAGTTCGAGCGCCACGGCACGACGAGCGCGAGCTTCGCCACGCTGCTCGCCACCGGCCCGTATGCCTCCCAGGACGCGACCGTCACCGAAGATCCTGGCTCCGAAGCGGACGTGATCCACATGTGCATGGGCGCCAACACCGGATACGAGGTGACGGTGCCCCACCAAAACGATACGCCGCCCACGATCATCAGTGACGCCTGTCCGGTTACTTGATAAACAGCATCTCCGAGTACTTCGGCAGCGGCCACAGATCGTCTGCCACCAGCGCCTCCAAGCGGTCGGCCACGTCGCGCACGTCGTCCATCGCGGGGATCACCTTGTCGTGCATGTACGCGGCCCACTTGACCGGGTTGGAGTCGTCCTGGTTCTCCTTGAGGTTGACGTCCTCGAGCTTGAGGATCGCGAAGTGCAGCTCCTTGATCAGCGGCTGCACCTCCCCGATCAGCTCGTCCAGGTCGGCCATCTTCAGCTCGTTCAGGTGGCGCACGGCTGCGGGCAGGATCTCCGTGCGGGCGATCGCCGCGGCGGTCTCGGACTCGATGTTGATCTTGGTCGCGTACTGCTCCAGGAACACCTCATGGCGGGACTCGAGCTCGCGCTTGGACAGGACCTTGTACTTCTTGAACAGCGCCACCGTGCCTTTGTCCACCAGCCACGGCAGCGCGTCGGGCGTGGAGCGCAAATTGTACAGCCCCCGCTTCCTGGCCTCGGCGTGCCACTCCGGCGAGTAGTTGTCCCCGCCGAACACGATCCGCTTGTTCTGAGTCCAGCTCTCCTTGACGACCTTGGCCACGGCCTTCTCCAGCCCGCCGGAGCCTTTCAGGGCCGTCTTGAGCTTGCCCGCAAGGTCGTCGATCGCCTCCGCGACGATCGTGTTCAGCACGGTGTTCGGCAGCGCCAGCGACTGGCTGGAGCCCAGCGCGCGGAACTCGAACTTGTTGCCGGTGAACGCGAACGGGCTCGTGCGGTTGCGATCCCCGCCGTGCAGCGGCATCGGCGGCAGCACGGGCGTGCCCAGGCCGAGGAACGAGCCGGGCTTCGACTGCTGGGCAATGCCTGACTCGATCGCCGCGAACACCTTCTCCAGCTCCGCCCCGAGGAAGATCGAGATGATCGCCGGCGGCGCCTCGTTGGCGCCGAGACGATGGTCCTGACCGGGCGAGGCGATCGACGCGCGCAGCAGCGCCTGATGGGCGTTCACCGCCTGGATCACCGCGGTGCAGAAGAACAGGAACTGCAGGTTCTCGTGCGGGGTGTCGCCGGGCTCGAGCAGGTTCACGCCCGTGTCGGTGCCCATCGACCAGTTGTTGTGCTTGCCCGATCCGTTGACGCCCGCGAACGGCTTCTCGTGCAGCAGGCACACCAAGCCGTAGCGGCGGGCGACGTTCTGCATCACCTGCATCGTGAGTTGTTGATGATCGCAGCCGACGTTCGAGTTCTCGAATATCGGCGCCAGCTCGTACTGGTTCGGCGCGACCTCGTTGTGGCGCGTCTTCACCGGCACGCCGAGCTTGGCGAGCTCGAGCTCGGTCTCCATCATGCACGCGAGGATCCGCTCGGGGATCGAGCCGAAGTAGTGGTCGTCCAGCTCGTGTCCCTTCGGCGGCTTGGCGCCGAACAGCGTGCGCCCGGTCGTGAGCAGGTCGGGACGTTCGAAGTAGTACTGCTCGTCGATCAAAAAGTACTCCTGCTCGGGCCCCACGGTCGTGAACACACGATCCGCGCCCTCGGTGGCGTCGAGCAGCTCAAGCGCCCTGATCGCCGCGCCCGACAGCGCGTCCATCGAGCGCAGCAGCGGGATCTTGTTGTCCAGCGCCTCGCCCGTCCAGGACGTGAACGCCGTCGGGATGCACAGCAGCGCGCCGTTGGGGTTCTCCAGGATGAACGCCGGCGAGGTCGGGTCCCAGGCGGTGTAGCCGCGCGCCTCGAACGTCGCCCTGATGCCGCCGGTCGGGAACGAGGACGCATCCGGCTCGCCCTGGATCAGCTCCTTGCCGGAGAACTCCGCGATCGCCGTGCCGTCGCCCGCAGGGGCGTAGAAGGAGTCGTGCTTCTCCGCCGTGTTCCCGGTCAGCGGCTGAAACCAGTGGGTGTAGTGGGTCGCCCCGCGCTCCATCGCCCAGTCCTTCATCGCCTGCGCGACCGCGTCGGCGAGCGAGGTGTCCAGCGCCTCGCCGTGCTCGAGCGTGCGCTGCAGCGCACGGTAAACGTGCTTGGGCAGCCGGTGGCGCTGCAGATTCGCGCTGAACACGTTCGACGCGAACACCTGGTTCCCCGGCAGCGTCAGGTCGGGGGAGCCGAGCGCCGAGCCGTTGGCGCTCCACTGGGCGGCAGTGACGTTGTGCTGGCGGGTCCTGGGGGGCATGGGCGGGGCGATTCCTCCTGTGGCGTGTTTGGGGCGGTCTCGAACATCGGGCCGCGAACGGCTGGCCGGGCGCGGGCGCGAGGCCGGACTTCAATCGTAGTGCCCGCGCGGCCTCATGGCATCACCGCTTGGCGAAATCGACGCTCCGCCGTTTCGACAGCGGGCCAAACGGTGCTCGGAGCTGGCCGGGCCGTCGGACAGGCCGGCGCCCGCGGACAGCCCTGGGCCGCGGAGGAGACAGCCCCGCGGGAGCCGGCCGCACGCGGGGTGCGTCAGGGCGAGGGCGTCGGGTAGGGCGGCGGCGGGTATCGGCCCGGGACGAGGAGGCCCGTGTTCGGGTCGATGTGCTTGGCCGGCGGCCGGGGGGTGATCGCGGCCGTGAAGCGCCCGTGCAAGATCGAGCCGTCGGCGAGGCGCGCCTTGGCGTTGCCGGAGAGGCTGGCGGCGATCGTGTAGTGGACGGTGTACACGCCGGGCCTGACGGGGGTCACGCGCCACGCAAACGTGCGCGCGTGCCCGGCCGGGAGCGAACCGAGCGCCCAGGTGTTCAGATAGGCGGTCTGGCCGCCTCCGGGAGGGCTGACGACCTGGCTCTGCACGGGGAGCGTCGAGATCGCGCCGGGACCCTGTTCGATGACCCAGATCGGCCGCTTGTTGACCGCCAGGTCGGGATAGTGGGAGGTGTAGCTGAACGAGTCCACCGTGATCGCGATGTTTGGGATCGTGGCGCTGCTCGTGTTGCGCACCTGCAGGGTCATCGCGGTCGGGCGCGCGATCGACTGCACGGCGGGGAAGCTCGCGTGCTCGATCGCGACCGTGTACGTCGCGTCCGGTTCGCCCGCGTCCTGGCGCGTGCCCCCGCCGCAGCCTGCCAGGAGCAGGCCGCCGAGCAGGACCACGGTGGACGCATGAAACCTCCTCACAGCGACGCCACGATACCAGTGGCGGCGGCGCGCCGCCAGAACATGGCGTAGAGTTCCCGTGACCGTCGATCGCCACCCGAGGAGGGGTATAACAGATGGTGCGCAGCGCAGCAGAGCGGGCGTTCCTGCCGACCAGGAACCTGCTCGAGGAAGTCGGGGACATGATGATTCTGACGGGCCGGACGATCTCCTCGGCCCTGCGCCCGCCGTATCCGTACGGGGGCGAGTTCGTGTCGCAGTTCCTGTTTGCGATCAGGCTGTGCTGGTTTCCGCTGCTCGTCTCGACCGTAACCCTGTGCTACGCCGCTCCGGGGCTGCAGGCGGCGAACTTCTTTGAAATCTTCGGGGCGCTGGACCGGCTCGGCGGAATCTTCGTGCTCGCGGCGATCCGCGAGATCGGCCCCAACGTGACCGCGATCGTGCTCGCGGGCGTCGCCGGCACCGCGATCACGGCGGACCTCGGCGCCCGCAAGATCCGCGAGGAGCTCGACGCGCTGCAGGTGCTGGGCGTGGACCCGATCAAGAACCTGGTCGTGCCGCGGTTTCTCGCGCTGATGATCGTCACCGGCCTGTTCAACATCTACGCGATCCTGTTCGGGCTGTTCGGCGGCCTGCTCGCCGAGCTCGTCAAGGGCCAGCCATTGGGGCCGTTCTGGAACACGCTGTTTGCGAACGCCTCGACGACCGACCTGTGGGGGTCGGTGCTGAAGACGACCCTGTTCGGGGCGATCATCGCGATTGTGTGCTGCTACAAGGGCATGACCGCCTCCGGCGGCGCCGAGGGCGTCGGCCGCGCCGTCAACCAGGCGGTCGTCGTCACGTTCCTGGCGATCTTCGCGTTCGACTACGTGTTCACCCAGATGCTGCTCGCCACCCACCCCAACATATTGGTGATCAAGTGAACGAACTGCTCGCGATGCCGCGCGAATGGATCGCCTCGACCGGGGAGATCGCAGGCTTCACGGGCAACGTCGTGCGCGACGTGTGGGGGCTGCGTGTGTTCCGCTTCTTCGGCGAGGCGCTGCGCCAGTCGGGCATCTTGATCGTCTCCTCGACGCTGATCATCTGGGCGCTGATGTTCATTCTCGGCCTGGAGTGCGGCATCGAGGGCGCGTACTTCACCGAGGCGCAGGGTGCGCCCGCCTACTCGGGCGTGTTCACGGCCTGGTGCGATCTGCGTGAGATCACTCCGTACGCGTTCGGCTACATGATGGCCGCGAAGGTCGGAACGGGCATCGTCGCCGAGCTCGGGGCGATGCGCATCTCCGAGGAGATCGATGCCCTGGAGGTGATGGGCATCGACTCGATGACGTTCCTGTGCGGCACACGGCTGCTCGCCGCATGGCTGGTGCTGCCGTTCATGTACCTGGCCGGGATCGGAGCGGCGTTCCTCGCCTCCTACCTGGCGGTGGTGCAGCAGATCGGGTATGTGTCCTCGGGCGGGTACCTGCTGGTCTTCTGGCAGTTCCAGGGCCCGCCTGACTTCTTATACAGCCTGATCAAGGCGATGTTCATGGCCACCGCGATTGTGCTCGTGGGCTGCTACTACGGCTACAATGCCAGTGGTGGGCCCGTCGGCGTGGGCAGAGCCACGGCCAAGTCAATGGTGCTCAACATCGTGCTGGTGCACATCATCGGGATGCTCGGCACGCAGGTCTTCTGGGGCTCGAACCCGCGGGCCCCGATCGGAGGATGACCGTGGCGAGCGAGCCATCCTCACCGCCCCCCGCGCCCGCGCCCGCGCCCGAGGACGCCGGCACCGGCGAGCCCGTCGAGGTGGCGCAGGACGCGATCGAATTTATCAACGTGCACAAGTCGTTCGGGCGCAACCACGTGCTGCGCGGGCTGAACATGAGCCTGCCCGACAACCAGGTCTCGATGATCATCGGTCCTTCGGGGACGGGCAAGTCGGTGTGCATCAAGCACATCGTCGGCCTGCTGTACCCGGACGAGGGGGATGTGCTCGTGCATGGGGTGTCGATCCCGAGCCTGCCCGACGACGAGCTGTTCGAGATGCGCAGAAAGTTCGGGGTGCTGTTCCAGGACGGCGCCCTGTTTGGGTCGATCAACCTGTATGACAACGTCGCGTTCCCGCTGCGTCAGCACACCGAGAAGGGCGATGAGGAGATCGCCGAGATCGTCAACCGCCGCCTGCGCGAGGTCGGGCTTGGGGACGCCGGGACGAAGATGCCCAACGAGCTGTCCGGCGGGATGCGCAAGCGCGCGGGGTTCGCGCGCGCGCTCGTGCTCGAACCGGAGATCGTTCTGTTCGACGAGCCCGACTCGGGCCTGGATCCTGTGCGCACCGCGCTGCTGTGCGAGCTGATCAAGGAAGTCCACGCCGAGAACGGCGGCTGCTACGTCGTGATCACCCACGACATCATGAGCGCGCGGCGCGTGGCCGAGCACATCTCGGTCCTGTGGAAAGGCGAGATCGTCCAGTCCGGTCCCGCGGCCGAGCTGTTCGCCTCCGAGAACCCGTTCGTGCGCCAGTTCCTG
Organism: uncultured Solirubrobacterales bacterium; assembly: GCA_963808385.1. Lineage (GTDB taxonomy): Bacteria > Actinomycetota > Thermoleophilia > Solirubrobacterales > Solirubrobacteraceae > Palsa-744. The sequence continues at coordinate 258,647 of CAWEFQ010000018.1, forward strand.
TCCGGCGATGCGGCCGGGCCCCTCGGGATGGAGTGAGCCATTCGCGCCTCGTCTGTGCCTATGCGTCACGCGGGTGGCCAGGGACAGATGGCGGTAGGAGGCGGTGGCGGCAGTGGGGGTGCAGTACATCTAATTTTAAACCCGGTATCACCATGGTGCACAATTTCTAAAATCTAATATCAAACAACCCCTCTTTATCTAGTTGGTCAATACGATAGTGAATACCGCCAAAATGCTCTCCCGCCTCGTGGACGGTGTCACACGCCGGCCACGGCTGACGCTCGCCCTCGCGGCAGTGCTGGGGCTGGGCGCGGTGGCGCTCGCACTGGGGTTGAGCCCGAGCGCGGCGACGAGCACGTTCGTGTCGAGCTCCAGCGCGCAGTTTCGGGCGACGCAGCGCTACTACGACAGCTTCGGCGAAGAGCCTGTGGAGGTGGTCGTCAAGGGCAGCCTGCAGCAGCTGCTGCTGAGCTCGGACATCGACCGGCTGGTCGGGCTGGAGGGATGCCTGTCGGGCAACGTCCCGGCGGGCGCGCTGGGCGCCGAGGGGGGGCTGAACGGGCCGTGCGGGCAGCTGGCGAAGCTGCATACGGTCAAGGTGGTGCTCGGCCCGGGGACGTTCGTCAACGAGTCCGCCGAACGGATCGACGAACTGCTGGCCACGCAGACCCACCAGGCCGAAGCCCAGGCCAGCGAAGCGCAGCGAGTCGTTACCCGCGCGGCGCTCGCGCGCGGGCACTCCGCGGCGGAAGCCCAGACGCTCGGCAAACAGGCGAGCTCGATCACGATGGCGCGGTTTCAGGAGGGGATCGCGACGCTGGCGCTGCAGTACGGGCTGACCTCCAAGCCGAGCCTGGACGACCCGGGTTTCGTGTCGACGTTGGTGTTCGACTCCTCAAAGCCGGTCGGAACACCCAAGCAGAAGTTCGCCTACCTGTTCCCGAGCCCGGACGCGGCGCTGATCTCGGTGCGGATGCGAGCCGGGTCCTCGCAGGCTCAGCGCACGCGCACGATCGCGCTGATCGATCAGTCCGTGACGATGAAGCAGTGGCGATTGCAGCACGGCGAGAGTTACCTGGTGACGGGCGAGCCGGCGATCGTCTCGGACCTGACGAGCTCGATCAGCCACTCGATCGAGCTGCTGCTGATCGCCGTGCTGGCGGTGATGGCGATCATGCTGAGCCTGGTGTTTGCGGGGCGTCCGCGCCTGTTGGGGCTGGGTGTGGCGGCGCTGGCGGTGGCGCTGACATTCGGCGCGCTGTCGCTCGTCAGCTCGTCGGTGACCGTCGCTCAGGTCGCGGTGCTGCCCGTGCTGATCGGGCTGGCGGTGGACTACGCGATCCAGTTCCAGTCGCGCGCGGGGGAGGCCATGGCGTCGGCGACCGCTGGGTCGATCTCCGAGCGCCGCCGGGCGGCAGTGCGCGCGGCGGCCCGGGTGGGGGCGCCGACGATCGCCACCGCGGTCGCCGCCAGCACCGCGGCGACGCTCGTGCTGACGCTCTCGCCGGTGCCGATGGTCCGGGGTTTCGGTGTGCTGCTCGCGGTCGGGATCGCGATCGCGTTCGCATGTGCGCTGACCGCCGGCTCGGCGGCGTTCGTCGTGACCGGAGGTGGCGGGCCGGGTGCTCGCGCGTGGCGGACCTCGCGTCCGGCGCAGCTGCTGGGGCCCGCCTGGCGCGGGGCGCGCGAGCTGCTCGTGGACAATCCGCTGACACGCGGCATCTCGAGGGTGGCGCTGACCTACGCCGTCCGCAGCCCCACAGGCGTGCTCGGCGTGGGGCTCGTGCTGGCGGCGCTCGGCTGGGGGCTGGATACGCAGACGAAGGTGCAGACCAACATCGAAAAGCTGGTGCCCCAGAACACGGCGTCGCTGCGCAACCTGAACACGCTGGAGCGCCTCAGCGGCGTTGGCGGTGAGATCGACCTGATGATCAGCGGCGCAGATGTGGTCAAGCCGGCGACGATCGAATGGATGAGCTCCTACGAGAGCACGATGCTCAGGCGGTTCGGCTATACCACGACGCGAGGCTGCGGCAAGGCCAGGCTGTGTCCGGCGTTCTCGCTGCCCGACCTGTTCCAGCACGAAGGGTCCAAGTCGAAGCTGGCACAGGCCGAGGTGAATGGCCTGCTGGACGCGATCCCGCCGTACTTCTCCCAGGATGTGATCGCCCCGGATCGGCACGTGGCGACGCTCGCGTTCGGCATCAAGCTGATGAGCTTGGACGAACAGCAGCGGGTGATCGACACGATGCGGGCGGGCCTGCACCCCCCTGGGGGCGTGAGCGCCCAGCTGGTGGGGCTGCCGGTGCTGGCGGCGCAGGCCAATGCCCAGGTCGCCTCGCCCTGGCGGCGCTTGGAGACGCTGCTGGCGGGGCTGGCGGCGGTCGCGCTGGTGCTGGCGATCGCGTTCCGCGGCGACCTCCGCCGGGCGCTGACGCCGCTCGCGCCGATCGTGCTGGCGAGCGGGTGGTCGGCGCTGGTCCTGTTCGCGGTGCGGGTGCCGCTGAACCCGATGTCGGTCACGCTGGGGGCGCTCGTGATCGCGATCGCCACCGAGTTCAGCGTGCTGCTCTCAGAGCGCCACCGCCAGGAGCGCGCCGCCGGGCACGACATGGTGGGAGCGCTGCGCCGCACCTACCGTCATACCGGCGCGGCCGTCGCCGCGTCGGGGGTGACGGCGATCGCGGGGTTCGGCGTGCTCGTGCTGTCGGACATCGCGATGCTGCGCGACTTCGGCCTGGTGACGCTGATCGATCTCAGCGTCTCGCTCGTGGGAGTGCTCGTGGCGCTGCCCGCGGCGCTGGTGCTGGCGGATGCCACTACCGTGAAGCGCCGGTTGGTCTATGAGCCCGCCTGAGAGGCACTACGGGCGTTACGTAGGCGTGCTGGCGATCGTGATCCTCGTGCTGATCACGATTAACACCGCGCTGACGAAGCCCAACGGGGCGAAGGGCATCGAAACGGGTCAGCCGATCCCGCCGTTCGCCGTCCCGCTTGCGGCCGGGACTCTGACCGGCGACGCCGACATCGCCACGCACGCCAATGACGGCTCGGCCGGGCGGGTGGCGGCGTGTGCCGAGCGCGGTCCGCAGATCCTCAACGTGTGCGAGCTCTACGAACGTGGGCCCGTCGTGCTCGCCCTGTTCGTCGATGGGGGCTCCTGCCCGGCGGTGCTCGACGACATGCAGGCGCTGACGGACGCCTTTCCCGGAGTGAGCTTTGCCGCGGTGGCGATCAAGGGCGAGCGGCCGTCGCTGCGCAAGCTGATGCGCGAGCAGGGCCTGACGCGGGTGCAGGTCGGGTTCGACAGCGACGGGGTGCTGGCCGGGTTGTACAAGATGACGAGCTGTCCGCAGCTGAGCTTCGTGCTGGGAGGGGGTGTCGTGCAGAGCCCGGCGCTGCTCTCGACGCCGTCGCGAGCCACGCTGCACGCGCGGGTGGCGGAGCTCGTGGCGGCGTCCGTCGCGCGCGGATATCGGCCGCGCAAGCCGGCAGGCGCCGGGAGACCGGCCTCATGAGCGACCGTGTGCTGCCGCCTCGGTCTGAGGGACACGATCTGCGGATCGGCTGGCGCGCGCCCGAGATCGTGCAGGAGCTGCCGCAGCTGCGGCTGGTGGTCTCCCACGCGCGCCTGGCCAGGACGGGCGCGAGCGGGGGCCGCTCGCCGCGGGGCGTGGAGCGGCGCCTGCATGACCTGTCGGACCGCTACCGGGGCGCACGCGCGGTGGGGGTGCGCCGCGAACCGGTGCCGTCCGCCTACCGCGTGTTCTACCGCCAGATCGGCCTGGACCCGGATCTCGCGCGAACGCCGATCGAGGCCGCGGTGCTCGAGCGGATGCTGCACGGGGGCTTCTCCTCCGAAGGCCTGTTGCAGGACGTGCTGCTGACCGCGCTGATCGATACGGGCGTGCCGGTGTGGGCGCTCGATGCGGCGGCGGTGGAGGGCGAGCTTGGCGTGCGGCTCAGCCGCGACGGGGAGCCGCTGGGCAGGGCTGCGGACGCGTGGTCGCTGCCGGCCGGCCGGCTCGTGATCGCCGACGGCTCGGCGGCGCTGGGGCTGCTGTTCGGTGAGACGGCCGGCGACTGCCGGCCGCGAGCACGCACCCGCGAGCTGGCGCTGTTCGCGGTGCAGGTCTCGGGCGTGCCGACGCTGTACGTGGAGGAGGCCCTGTGGACGTGTCGCAACGGTCTGGAGCAGTCACGCTAGGAGCGAGCATGAGATGAGGAAGGCAGCCGGGGATGTGGGTGACGGATATCGTCATAAAACGTCAACCCGACCAGCTGCACCCCAGCGGCAGGGCGCTGGTAGAATCGCCTGACAACGGCAGCGGAGGAGTCGCAGTGCAGATCACAGGCGATCGCATCGATCGCGCCGATCGAGGAGTTTCGCTCTCGCCGGGGATCGACGAGCGGGGGGCAAGGCGCGCGCTGCGCGCGCAGATCGCCAAGCTCGAGCGCGAGCTGGCGGAGATCGTGGCCGAGGGCTTTCCCCACATCGCCTCGCCGGCACGCCCGCGTGCGAGCGCTCGTCGTGGGCTCGACGGCGCTCCGTGCCTGCTCGACCTGGGGCGGCTGGAGCGTACGCGCGATGAGCTGGCCGGCGATGTGCAGGCGGTGCGACGCGCCACCGCGCAGCGGGCAGAGCTGGAGACGCGCGCGCGCGAGCTGCTCGAGGCGATGCGGCGCGAACCTGCTCGCTACAAGTTCGTGCGCCTGCCGGTGCGCGATCTCGGCGAAGGCGGGTGCGGCGTGTGGGAGGTGCGCCCGCGCCTGGGCCTGCTCGGGATGCTCGCGGGCTGGTGGCAGGTCAAGCTCTCCTCCGGCTGTCCGTTAGCCGCGGGTCACGCCGCGCGGCGTGACCCGGAGATCATCCAGTCGCCGAGGAGGGCCGAGCCGCGTCGAGCGCGTTCCGTCGTGCCCCGCGGCGTCCCGCCCGCCCGCGCGCGCGGGCGGATGTCCATATCAGCTCAGACGGTCGCCCACGGTCCGCGCACAGGCATGTCGGCGTCGCGCAGATCGCGCAGGGAGTAGGCGCTCGCGCCGCGCAGCATCGCGACAAGCGTGTGGCGCTGACGCTCGGTCATCGAGCCGACCGTCTTCTTCTCGGAGATCGGCAGCTGGGCGAGGAATTTGCGGCAGCGGGTCTGTCCCCAGCGGCGCTGGCTCGTCAGCAGGTCCGCGACGGCCATGCTGTCGGCCTCCCAGGGGCAGTCGAGCAGCACCTCGGTGACGTTGATCTCCCCGGTCGCGACCCTGCGCTTGAGCTCGGCGCGGGCTAGGCGGACCTGGTTGGCACGTTCGAGGGCGCGCATGTACTGGGGACCGGCAGAGCCGATCGTCGCGGTTGCGTTCATGGTGATGAGATTCTCCCCGTCGCCGCCGCTGGCAGGCGGCGGGCGACATCGATGATGATGATGACATTCGGACTTATGAACGCTCGTACTTGGCCATCGAATCGCTCAGCGACAGAGTCGCAGAGCCAGTTCAGCGATTACCACCGCCCCCGAGTACGCGGGCCGTCTCCCGGTGTGTCTATGTGTTGCTCGCCGGGACCCTGGCCCCGAACGGTCATGCAGAGCGCTCTTGCAAGCTACGCCAGCGAGGGGGGTCCGGTCAACCGCGCGCGCACGGTTCGTGCGCTAGAAGCGAGTTTTTTTATCGCCCGATCGACTTGTGAAGATTTGGACAATGTGGCGCGGGGGACTCGCGGGTCCGGTCTCGGGGCGAGGTTCGGCCGTGGCGGACGCTCAGGGCGCATCCGGTCCGGGCAGCGGGCCGTGCTCTGACTCGAACTCGCGCTTGACGCGCGCAAACACGTCCAGGGCGCGGTCGATGGTGGCCTCGTCGTGGGTGGCCATCACGCTCGTGCGCAGCAGCGCGCCGCCCGGGGGCACGGCGGGGTGCAGGGCGGTGTTGACGAACACGCCGCCGTCATACAGCGCCTTCCACAGCAGCGCCGCCTTCCAGTCATCGCCCACAAGCACGGGCACGATCGGGGTCACGATCATGGGGGTCCCCGTCGCGTCGTGGCGCACCCCGGGCGCGGTCGCACGGTTCGCGTCGTCCGGCTCAGTCGTGTACCCGTGCCCGCGATCGGCGGGCAGCCGCTGGGGTGCGACCACGGCGAAGCCCAGCTCCGCGAGGCCGTCGCGCAGGCGCCAGGCGTTGTCGAGCACCCGCCGGAGCAGCGGCTCGCCCTCCGGCGAGCGCACCACACGCAGGGCGGCAAGCGCGGCACCGAGCGCCGCAGGGACGGCGGAGGCGGTGAACAGGAACGGGCGCGAGTAGATGCGCAGGTACTCGATCACCTCAGCCGGTCCTGCGATGAAGCCGCCGCAGGAGGCCAGCGACTTGGAGAACGTGCCCATACGCAGATCGACGCGATCCTCGACCCCGAGCAGCTCCGCGGCGCCGGCGCCGCGGTGGCCGAGCACCCCGGCACCGTGGGCCTCGTCGACCATCAGCCGCGCGCCGTGGCGCTCGCACAGATCGCAGATCTCCCGTAGCGGGGCGATGTCGCCCTCCATCGAGAAGACCCCGTCGACGACGACCAGCACGCCGCCGCCGTCGGTGTGGGCGCGCTCCAGCATCTTCTCCAGCTTGTCCAACCGATTGTGGCGGAAGGGACGGAGCTTGGCGCGCGAGAGGACACAGCCGTCAAAGATCGAGGCGTGATCGCCGGAGTCGGCGATCACGGTGTCGCTGGGCGCGAGGATCGTGCCGAGCGTCCCGATGTTGGCCTGATGGCCGGTGGTGAACACAAGCGCGTCCTCGGTGTCGATCCACTCCGCGATCTCCCGCTCGAGCTCCAGGTGCAGGGGGATCGTGCCGTTCAGGAGTCGCGACCCGGTGAGCCCGGTCCCATAGCGATGCAGGGCATCCTCGGCCCCGTGCATCACGCGCTCGTCGCCGGTGAGGCCGAGGTAGTTGTTGGAGCCGAGCATGATCCGCTGGGCGCCCTCCATCTCCACGACCGGCATCGCGGGGGTGCTCAGGACGTGGAAGTAGGGCAGCACGTCGGCCTCGCGGGCGGCGCGCAGCAGCTGTTCGCGCTCGTGGCCGCGGACCTTGGCGAAGACGTCTATCGAGGTGGGCATATAAGGTGGGCGCCGCGATGGCACTCGAGATCCGGCCGGTGACGTCCAAGCGCGAACTGAGTACGTTCATCAAGCTGCCGTGGCGGCTCTATCGTAACGAGCCCAACTGGGTGGCGCCGTTGCTGATGGACCTGAAGAAGCGGCTGGACCAGCGTAAGAACCCGTTCTTCAAGCACGCCGAGGCCCAGTACTTCCTGGCCTGGCGCGACGGGCGGGCGGTCGGACGCGTCAGCGCGCATGTCGATCGCAACTTCAACGAGTTTCAGGACAACGATTGGGGCCTGTTTGGGTGGTTCGAGTGCGAGGACGACCCCGAGGCCGCCCGCGCGCTGCTCGACGCCGCGCAGGAGTGGCTGCGCGAGCGTGGCCGCGACCGGATGGTGGGCCCGATGGACTTCACGACCAACGACGAGATCGGGCTGCTCATCCAGGGGCACGAGTTTCCGCCGATCATCCTCTGCCCCTGGCACCACCCCTACTACCAGCGCCTCTTCGAGCAGGACATGGGCATGGCCAAGGCGATGGACCTGTACATGTGGAGCCTGTATGTGGACAAGCGCGAGAAGGTTCACCCCGCGATCTGGGAAGCCGCCGAGCGGCTCGAGTCCGAGCATGGGATCGTCTGCCGCAACTTCCGCAAGAAGGATCTGCAGGCGGAGGTGACCAGGTTCCTGGAGGTATACAACGCCGCCTGGGAGAACAACTGGGCCTCGGTGCCGCTCAACGAGGAGGAGGTTCGCCACTACGCCAAGGACCTCAAGCCCGTGCTCGACGAGAACTGGGCGATGGTCGCCGAAAAACGCGACACCGGCGAGGTGGTGGGGGCGGCGCTGACGCTGCCCGACTTCAACCAGGTGCTGGCGAAGCTCAACGGACGGCTGCTGCCCTTCGGCTGGGTGACCGCCCTGCGCGAGAAACGCAAGATCGATGCGGTCCGCGTGTTCGCGCTCGGCGTCAAGCCCGAGTATCAGCACACGGGCGTGGCGGCGCGCTTCTATCAGATGCACTTCGACGCGGCCGAACGCACCCCGCAGAAGGGCGGCGAGATGGGGTGGATACTCGAGGTCAACAAGCCGATGAACCGCGCGATGGAAGGCATGGGTGGCGAGATCAAGCGCCGCTATCGCGTGTACGAGCGGGTCCTGTAGAGGTCCGGGCCGGCGGTTACACTCACGGCGTGAGCGAGATCGTCGAGGTCGTGCAGGAGGTGGAGGCGGTCCCGGTGCTGACCCCGGCGAGCGCTCCGTACGGGCGCGCGCTGATCAGATCGGCGGCTCCGGCCGCGCAGGCGGTGGTGGTCGCCGCGGGCGGGTTCGTCGCGGGTGCGGCGGTCATCGGCCTGGCAAGCCGCCGGCGCGGGAGACGGGAGGCGCGAGCGCGGGCGGGCAGAGGTCGGCGCGCCGCGCGCGGCAAGAGTGGCGGCGCAAGGAGCGAGCTGGTGCAGATCCTCGGGACGAGGTCGCTGCTGGTGGACATCCACCTGCTGGGCGGCGCCGAGCGCTGAGCACCGAGCGAGCGGTGGAGCTGCGCGTAGAGGTCAGGCCGGCGAGCGCCTTCAGGCTGCCGCGGATGCTGGGCAAGGACGGGGTGACGTGCAGGCGCGGGGGCGTGATCGAACGGCTGCTGCACGACGAGCGCGGGGAGCCGGTGGTCGTGCGCGTGGCGCAGAGCGCACCGGACGCGGTCTTGTTCGGGGCGCGCGCGCCGAGCAGGCAGAGCGCCGAGCATGGGATCGCTCGGATGCGGTTCGCGCTGGGCGTGGACGACGATCTGCGCGAGTTCTGCAGGCGTTACGCAAGCGACCCGCTGATCGGAGGCTCGCTGCGCAAGCGGCCGTGGCTGCGGGTGAGACGCCGGCCCGAGCCGTTCGAGGCGCTGGTGTGGGCGGTGTGCGAGCAGCTGATCGACTACGACCGCGCCGCAGCGATCCAACGCCGGCTGGTGGCGCGCCTGGGGCGGCGCTGGACGGGCGGCGAAGCGCAGGCGTGGGCGAGCGGGCTGCGAGACCTGCCGACGGCAGCGACGCTGGGCGGGGCGGCACCGGCAAAGCTCGAAGCGTGTGACCTCGCAGGCGCGCGAGCGATTGCCCTGCGAAGGGCCGCGCGCGAGGTGGCAAGCGGGCGCGTGGAATTGCGTGGTGCCGAGCCCCTCGAGCGCGGCTGGAAGAGGCTGCGCGCGATCCCGGGGATCGGCGCGTGGACGGTGGAGATGCTGGCGCTGCGCGGACAGGGCCGCTACGACCAGCTGCCGGCCGGCGACCTCGGTCTGCTGAAGCTGGCCGGGCGGATCCTCAGCGGCGGCGACCCGCGGGCGCATGCGGGCGAAGAGCAGGTGCGCGAGATGTTCGCGCCCTACGACGAGTGGGCTGGGCTGGCCGCGGTGCACGCGGCGGGGCTGTAGGCGGCGCCTACGAAACTCGTTCGCGCGGGCGTGCGAGCAGCAGCGCGAACGTGGGGCAGGCCTGGGCGGCGCGGCGGGCGTGGTCGAGGAGCTCCGGCGGCAGGGGCTCTTGATCCACGATCGGATAGCCCCAGTCATCGAGCGAGATGCGCTCGGGCAGGAGCTCGGCGCACATGCCGTGCGCCTCGCAGGTGATCGGGTTGACCCGCAAACGCTGGCTCATCGCAGCGACACCAATTCGGGGGATGTGCCGGAAGTGTGTCCGCGACCGGGCAGAGGCAGCTGTGCCGGACGGGCGCAGTCCTCGCACGGGCCGTGCCGGGCGTGGTCGGCGAGCTCGGGGGCGAACGCGTCGAGCGCGCTCGTGACCATGCGTGCGACCCCGTCGGGGTGTCCGCAGGCGCCGCGGCGGCGCACCAGCGCGGCCAGGCGGGCGATGCGCTGGGTGGCGTTTGCCTGGGCGAGGCCGCCGGCGATCTCTTGCACGGAGGCGGCGATCGAGTCCAAGCCGTGAACGCACGGCCCGCACTGTCCGGCGCTCTGATCCGCGAGCCAGCGCGTCACCCGTGCGGTTTCCGCGACGGGGCAGGCGTCGGCGGAGAGCAGAAGCACGACGCCAGCGCCGAGCGAGGCGGCGTGGGGCGCGAGATGTTCGTCGGAGAGCGCGACGCCGCGCAGCAGATGCCCGGCGATCCAGCTGCCGCCGTATCCGCCGACGAGCAGTGCACGCGGATCGCCGAGGGCTCCACCGGCAGCGTCGATCAGCGAGTGCAGCGAGGCGCCGTGCTCGATCTCATAGACGCCCGGATTGGCGACCGCGCCGGACAGCGTGACGAGCGCCGACCCCGGCTGGGAGGGGGTGCCGAGCTGGCGGAACCACTCGGGTCCATGACGGGCGATCAGCGCGACATGAGCCAGCGTCTCGGCGTTGGCCACGAGCGTGGGGCGCCGGCGGACACCCTGCTGGAAGACCATCGGCGGCGTGAACGTCGGGATCGCGGGGCCGCCGTTGCAGTGGTTGACAAGCGCCGACTCCTGTCCGGCTACGTAATGGCCGGGGACGGCGCTGAGATGTGTATGTGTCGTGTCCCCGGGCAGGCCACGGCGTTCTGCGAGCGCCAGGGCAGTGTGCTCGACGCTGGCCTCGGCCGACTCGCACACGCACACGATCAGCTCATCGGCGCCCACCGCCTGCGCGGCGAGCTGGGCGCCGTCCAGCACCAGATGGGGCAGGGTCTGCATCAACGTGCGGTCCTTCAGGCTTGCGGGCTCGCCCTCGGTGGCGTTGACGACCAGGATCGCGCGCTTGCGCGAGTCGGCGACCGCGCGCAGCTTGGTGGCGGTCGGAAACCCGGCGCCGCCGTGCCCGCGCAGCCCGGCCTGGGCGATCTGCTCGATCAGCGGCGACTCGCCGGCGCGGCGCCCGCGTCGGCGCGGGTATGCGGGGACGTCGCCGTGGACGGCTAGATGCTCGTCAAGGCCCATCGCGCCCTGGGCGGGGATTCCGGCCAGCAGCCGCGGCAGGGTTCCGTGGGGCTGAAAGGGATCGCCGGCCTCGGACTCCCACGCCGCGGGCGAGTCGATCAGGAGGGTCTCCTCGCTCATCTGCCGCTCCCCTGCGAGCCGCTGGACGTGCCGGAGTGGTGCAGTAGCGAGGGCGGGGTGCCCGAGCGCCGAGCCCATTCCGAGCCGAGCGGTCCACTGGGCATCCAGATCAGCAAGAACAGCGAGAACACCCCGGCGCCTGTAAGCGCGGCGCCGCGACGTCCCAGGTGCTCGGGCCAGCCGTCGGCCACGCGCACGATCACCGCCGCGAGCACCGCCAGCAGGCATGCGACGCTAAGCGCAAGCAGCCACGTGCTGTTGACGTCGCTGCCGGTGCCGAACCCATGCAGCAGCGCGATCGGCCAGCTCGCGTAGGTCAGCCAGTGGATCGCGCGCCAGCTGGCGTAGCCCATCCGCTGGCGCAGCAGGCTCGTGATCGTCACCGCGAGCAGCAGGTCGAACGCGATCGCGCCGAGACCCAGCCAGAAGGGGCGGTAGGAGCCGGCGAACGGGACGACCGCGTCGATCGGCGAGATCGGCGCGAAGGTGTCGAGCATCGAGGTGAGGATATGCAGGGCGAGGAAGATCATCGCCAGCAGCGCGACGTTGCGGTGCAGCGCGTCCACCACGAACCGCGGCCAGTTGGGCGCGCTGAAGCGGCGGACATCCACGACGCCGAGCACGATGGCGGCGGTGAGCAGCAGCAGTGCGACGGCGCCCGTGGAGCGCGTCAGGTACCAATACAGGCTCGGGCCAGCGGCCAGGATCGGGGTCATCGCCGGGGGACCTCGGCCGCCACGGCGGGCCAATCGCCGATCGTGTACACCCGTCCGGCTTGACTGACGAGCCGGGCCGGCACGCCAAGCCCCGCCAGCCACGCGGGCGCGGCGCCCGCCCGGACGAGAGCCGAGGTGGTGGCGATGTTCGCGTCGGCGCAGCTCGCCGCGGCGACGCTGACGGTGCGCCATGTCCCGCGCACGGGCGCGCCGGTGGTGGGGTCGATGATGTGGTGCATCGCGCGGCCCTCATGGCTCCAGCGCCGCACGGCGATACTGGAGGTGGCCAGCCCGCCGGAGCGGATCGTGACCGTCTGGCCCGGCGCGGTCGGGGCGCTGCGATGATCGTCGGTCACGTGCACAGCCCAGCCGCGCGTGGGAGCGGGGCCGCGGACGGCGATGTCTCCACCGACGCCTACCAGCGCACCGCAGTCGCCGGCCAGCGCGGCTGCGTGTGCGGCGCGGTCGGCCGCCCAGGCTTTGGCGGTCGCGCCGAGGTCGATCGTGAAGCCCGCGGGCACGCGGACCGTGAGCGTGGCGTGGTCGAGCATGACGTTGCGCCAGCCGCAGACGGCACGCGCGGCGATGATCGGTGGGGCGGGCGTGGAGAGAGGGGCGGGTTCGCGGAGTGAGAGATCCTCGGGCCGCGAGTGTTCGAGCAGACTCCAATCGCGGTCATAGCCCGCGAGCACGAGCGCCGAGCCGACGGTCGGATCGACGTCGCCGTCGGTCAGCGCGGCTGCGCGCAATGCCAGCGCGAGCGCGTCGGCGAGCAGGGGACTGACATGTACGGCGCGACCTGCGCTCGCGTTCACGCGGGCTATGTCCGAATCCGGGCGGAAACGGCTGCACGCGCGGTCGATCGCGTCCAGCTCATGCTCGACCGCCGCGCGTGCGGGGCTCAGTGCGCGCGGATCGGTCAGGCGCAGGACGACGCGTGTGCCCAGCGCCTCCCAGCTCGCGTCCGCAAATCGCTCGGGTGCGGGTACGGGTGGGGGGCCGGGTGGGGGGCCGATCGGCGGCGATGAGGTGGCGGCCGCCGCGACTGGCTGCGGGGAGCGCATCTCAGGAGCCTCCCGATATGACCGGGGCCGATTCCTGCGCGGGCGCCGATTCCTGCGCCGGAGCGGATGGTGCCGATGGTGCGGATTCCTGGGTCGGGGCCGCCGCTTCCTGCGCGGGCGCCGATTCCTGCGCTGGTGCGGACGGTGCCGGTGGTGCGGATTCCTGTGACGGTGCCGCTTCCTGGGTGGGCGTGGATTGGGTCGCCTGAGGAGCCTGGGCAGGAGGTTGAACGGTTTCGGTCGAGCCGCTGGATGATGCGCCGGGAGAGCTGTTGGTGGCAGAGCTGGCAGATCGGTTGACGGCGGACGTCCTGGCGGCGCTCTTGCCCGGGAACGCGCTGGCGGCCACCTCCGCGAACACCGCGGTCAGCGCGACGCTGCCGGCTATCAGCCAGCGATTGACGCGATCAAGCCGGCGCAGGGCGGCGTCTCGGGTATGTGTGTGCGGGCGCATCGGTCAGGGCTCAGTGATGGTGGAACAAGCTCGAGGCGTGCAGCCACGGGCCGAATTGAGGAATAACAGCGACAGCGAGCACCGTGCCGCCCGCCAGCGCCCCAGCAAGTGAGAGTCCGCGTCCGGCGCGCCCCGCGCGGGCGGTGAGTGCGGCGCCCGGGGCCTCCCAGGCCGAGAGATCTCCGCCATCGGTCGAGCCCATTGCGCCCAGCACGTCGACCTTGGATGCCGTCTCTGCGCCGAGCCCGACCGCGGCTGCCACCTCGGGCAGGTGCCCGAGCACGTGCACTGAGGTGACGAGGACCCAGGCGACGAAGCTGACCTTGTGGATCGGCAGCAGCGTCCCGCGCGAGGATGGCCCGACCAGCAGCAGCGCGACACCGCTGACGAACACCGCGACCGTCGAAATGACGACGAGCGGGGCGAGCATCCGCAGAGGCGCGGACGGCGGGCCCTTGCGGCGATAGCGCGGGTCGGCGGTGTAGTAGCGCACGAAGCGGTAGCCCGTGCTGGCCATCTTCAGGGCGATCGGCCCGATCAGCAGCATGCCCACGAACAGGTGCACCCAGAGCAGCGATCGCAGCCGCAGGATCGTCACCCCGATGACGGCGAGCAGGACCAGCAGGACGACGCCGGTGGCGGTCGTCAGGCGCTCGTTGCCGGTCGTCCCCCCGGCGGTCAGGCGCCTGGCCAGGGGTCGGTGGGGACTCGCGCGATGTTCGCGAGAGTATCGATCGGAGCCGGCACGCAGGTCGTGCGCGGTGACCCGCCGATCACGGGGCTCGCGGGCGATCGTCCGAGGATCGAGTGACATGGAACGAGTGTGTGGCGCGCAGCTAAGGAACTGATAACCGCACGATGAGAAAGCTCATCGAATTGCCGGCATGGGAAAATGCCTGCATGGCGGGGCCTATGCTTGGGGGTATGTCCAACGCACGGGTGCTCCTGGTCGAGGACGAGCCAGGGATCGTCGACTTCGTCCGTCGCGGCTTCGAGGCCGATGGTTTCGCGGTGGAGACGGCGCGTGATGGCATCGAGGGCGAACGGCTGGCGCTCGAAGACGGGTTCGATGCGATCGTGCTCGACCTGATGCTGCCCGGTCGCGCGGGTATGGAGGTGCTCGCCTCGGTCCGCCGGGCCAAGCCCGAGGTGCCGGTGATCGTGCTGACCGCTCGCGGCGAGATCGAGGATCGCGTCGCGGGGTTGGACGCCGGGGCGGTCGATTACCTGGTCAAGCCGTTCTCGCTGGCGGAGCTGCTGGCGCGCGTGCGCGCGCAGCTGCGTGTCGTCGCGCAGACATCCGCCACGACGCTGCGGGGCGCCGACATCGAAGCGAACCTGCTGACCCGCAAGGTGCGCCGCGGAGAGGCGGCGGTGCAGCTGTCGAGCACCGAGTTCGAGCTGCTCGTCTATCTGCTGCGCCACTACGGACAGGTGCTCTCGCGCGAGCAGATTCTGAGTGCGGTCTGGGGTTACGAGCACGATCCGGCGACGAACGTCGTCGACGTGTACATCGGCTACCTGCGCCGCAAGCTCGCCCAGCGTGATAATCCGGCGCCGATCTTCACGGTACGCGCCGTCGGTTACCGCCTGGGCAGCGCCGCCTGAGCAAGATGGCGGTGCCGGGACTCACGCGAATCGTTCCCGGCGGGCTGCGCTGGCGTCTGGCGGGGTGGATCGCGGTGGTCATGCTTGTGTGCACGGGTATCACGTTCGTGGCCGTCTATCGCGGCACCGGCACGCAGCTGCGCCATCAGATCGATCAGGAGATCTCCGGTGACGCGGCGGAGCTCGCCCACAACCTCGCCGGTTCGCACGCGCGCTCGCCCAAGCAGGTGGCGCGCGCGGCCAGCACCTACATCCAGGACCAGCCGTTCAGCGCCAGCTCGACGTTTCTGTTCGCGCTTGTGCCCGGCGCAGGCACGAGCACCAATCGTCCCGAGCTGTTTGCGTACTTAAGGCCCGACAACGGCGAGACTCCGGCCGAGCAGGCTCAGGAGAATCGCCTGTCCCGGCAGCTGCTGACTGTGCCCCCCGGCTACGTGACGCTGGCGCTGCCCGACGTCGGCAACCTGCGCCTGCTCAAGCGCATAGCGCCCGTGTCCGGGGAGCGGGTGACGATCGGAGTGGGCGAGCCGCTGGCGAGTGTGACACACGCCCAGAACGGCGTCGCGCGCGCGTTCATCCTCGCCGGGATCCTCGCGCTCGTCGGCGCGCTGCTGGGCGGCTATCTGATCGGCACGCGCGTCACGCACCCGCTGCGCAGAATGGCCGCGGTGGCGGCGCGCGTAGATGCGGGCGATCTGCACCCGCGCATCCACGATCCGGGCGCTCAGGGCGACGAGGTGAGGGTGCTGGCCGAAGCGTTCAACCACATGCTCGACCGGCTCACGGAGGCGTTCGCCGGCCAGCGCGCGTTCGTGGCCGACGCCTCGCATGAGCTGCGCACTCCGCTGACGGTGATCCGCGGCCAGCTGGAAGTGCTCGCCGCGCAGGGGAGCCCGTCGAGCGCCGAGATGCGCCGAGTGGAGCGGCTGCTGCAGGCGGAGATCGCGCGCATCAGCCGGCTGGTGGACGATCTGCTGCTGCTGGCCAAGGCCGAGCAGACGCAGTTCCTGCGCATCGAGCCGATTGAGCTGGCCAGCTATGTGAGGGAGCTGTGGGATGGGATGAGCCTGATCGCAGAGCGCCACTTCGAGCTGGGTCCGCTCCCGCGGGGAACGCTGCATGCCGACCCCGACCGGCTGGCGCAGGCGCTGCGCAACCTGATCGGCAACGCGATCGACCATACCGTCGCCGAGCGAGGTCTCGTGCGCATGTTGGTCGAGATCGTCCCGGGCGGGCGCGTGCGATTCGTGGTGGAGGACGATGGGCCGGGCATCCCGACGGCCCAGCGCGAGCGCATCTTCGACCGCTTCTACCGCACCGATGCGGCCCGCGACCGCGCCTCCGGAGGAACTGGACTGGGCCTGGCGATCGTGCGCGCGATCTCCGAGGCGCACGGCGGCGATATCGCGGCCGGACGCTCCCCGGAGGGTGGTGCGCGCATCGAGATGGAGCTGCCCCGGTTTGTGGCGGGCGCGCCCTCCGTGCCCGTGCCGGGTCCGACGGCAGCGACCATCGGCTGATCGAGCTCGGGAACGTCTGCTGTCGCGTGGGTCGTGCCGTCGCGCGATCTACAGCACGATCACGGCGGCGCCGGTGAAGCGCCCTGCGCGCAGATCCTCGAGCGCCCTGCCGGCGTCCTGCAGGGGATAGGTGCTCACGCGCGTGCGCACCGGAACGCGGGGCGCAAGCGCGAGGAACTCCTCGGCGTCGCGCCTGGTCAGGTTGGCGACCGAGCGCACGGTCCGCTCCTCCCACAGGAGGCTGTAGGGAAAGCTCGGAACTTCGCTCATGTGGATGCCTGCGCACACGACTGTCCCCCCCGGTGCGAGCGTCCGCAAAGCCTGAACCACCAGCGAGCCGTCGGGTGCGAACACGATCGCCGCGTCCAGCTCCAGCGGCGGGGTCTGCCCGGAGTGCCCGGCCCATACCGCGCCGAGCTCGCGCGCGAATGCCTGTGCGCTGGAGTCACCCTCCCGGGTGAACGCATACACCTCGCGGTCCTGCTCGCAGGCCACCTGAGTGAGGATGTGGGCGGCCGCGCCGAACCCGTAAAAACCCAGGCGCCGGGCGGCGCCGCACATTCGGAGCGCGCGATATCCGATCAGCCCGGCGCACAGCAGCGGGGCCGCCTGCGCGTCCGGGTAACCGTCGGGGATCGCAAAGCAGTAGCGCTCGTCGGCGAGGGCGTACTGCGCCATCCCCCCGTCGATGTCACGTCCGGTGAATCGTGCGCGCGGGCACAGGTTCTCCCGCTCCGAGCGGCAGTACTCGCACTCTCCGCACGTCCAGCCCAGCCACGGCACGCCGACACGCCGCCCGTGCGGCTCGACGATCCCCACGATCTGATGGCCCAGGATTCGCGGCGGGTTCTCGATCGACACCTCGCCGTCGAGCAGGTGCAGGTCGGTGCGGCATACCCCGCACGCCTTCACCTTCAGCAGCAGCTGTCCCGGAGCGGCCCGCGGCACGGGGCGCTCCAGGAGCCTCAACGGCTCACCGACACCCTCGAACACCATCGCCCGCATGAGCTCCTCAGCCAAAGAACAGCTCCGCCGTCTCATACAACTCGGGGTCGAGCAGCTTCGGCTCGCGCAGGGCGTCCTCCAACGGGACCTCGACTATGTCAGTGCCGCACAACCCGACCATCGTCCCGAAGCGCCCACCGGCCACGGCGTCAATCGCGGCCACTCCGAACCTGGTCGCGAGCACGCGATCGAACGCGACCGGCGTGCCGCCGCGCTGCACGTGCCCGAGGATCGTGACCCGGCTCTCATATCCGGTGCGCCGCTCGATCTCGCCCTCCAGCGTCACGCCGATCCCGCCGAGCCGGGCGTGTCCGAACGCGTCCGGGGCGCCTGTCTGGCGGGTCTGCAGAGTCCCCTCGCTCGGCGTGGCCCCCTCGGCCACGACCACGATCGAGAAGCTGCGTCCCCGCTCGTGGCGGCTGCGCAGGTGTGCGCACACCTCCTCGATGTCGAACGGGCGCTCCGGCACGAGGATCGCGTCGGCGCCTCCGGCGATCCCGGCGTGGGTGGCGATCCAGCCGGCATGGCGGCCCATCACCTCGACGACCATCACCCGGTTATGCGACTCGGCGGTCGTGTGCAGGCGGTCGATCGCATCGGTCACGATCTGCACCGCCGTCTGAAAGCCGAACGTCACGTCGGTGCCGCCGAGGTCGTTGTCGATCGTCTTCGGGACCCCCACCACCGGAATGCCCTCGCGATGCAGTCTCAGCGCCACGCCGAGCGTGTCCTCGCCGCCGATCGGGATCAGCGCGTCGACCCCGCGGGCGGCGAGCGTTGCGCGGATCGCCTCGAGCCCCCGCCCGTCCTGATCGCCGGCGAAGGGATTTGTGCGCGAGGTGCCGAGGATCGTGCCCCCGCGGGGGAGGATTCCCGCCGTGCTCTGCAGCGTCAGCTCGACCGCGTCATCCTCCAGCACGCCCGCCCAGCCGTGGCGAAAGCCCACGAAGCTGTGTCCGCCACTCGCCAGTCCCCGGCGCACGCTTGCGCGGATGACGGCGTTCAGTCCCGGACAGTCGCCTCCACCGGTGAGCAGCCCTACGCGTGCCATCGCGTTCCATTGTCCACGATGTGCCTCTCGGCGGCGCGTCTGGCGTTCCGGCTCAGGCGTTGACCAGTCCGCGCCGCAGCGCGTAGCCGACGAGCTCCGCGCGCGAGGACAGGCTGAGCTTCTGCTGGATGTGCGCGCGGTGGGTCTCGACGGTGCGCACCGACAGATACAGCTGCTCGGCGATCTCGGCGTTTGTGTGTCCGAGCGCGATCAGGCGCAGGACTTCGAGCTCGCGCTCTGAGAGGTCGTCGGGTGGTCCGGGCGCAGGCTCGGAGGCCATAAGCGCGCCGAGCCTCGGGTTCAGATAACTTTCGCCGGCCGCCGCCCGCCTGACCGCCTCCACGAGCTCGTCGTCGGCTGCCTCCTTGAGCACATATCCGATCGCGCCCGCGCCGAGCGCGTGACGTGCGAATGCCGGCTCCTGCTGCATCGTCAGCACCACGATCTGCGTCTGCGGCGATTCCTCGCGGATGTCGGGGATCGCCTCGAGGCTCGAGCCGCCGGGCATGTTCAGGTCGAGCACGAGCACGTCCGGTGTGTGGCCTTGCACGTAGCGCCGTGCGCTGTCGAGGTCGCCGGCCTCGGCCACCACCTCGAACCCAGACTCGCCATCCAGCAGCAGCCGCAGGCCGCTGCGTACGACGGCGTGATCGTCGGCGAGCACGATCTGGATGGACCGCAGGACCGGCTGCTCGGCGCCGGCGACGGACTGCTCGGGCTGTGTCTGCTGATCTGGCATGGGGCGATGACGAACGTATCGCGTAACCGCCAGGTGCGCCTACGGGAAAAGTACGGTGATTCGCGCGGGTCGATACGGATGTCGCCCGTCCCGCCGGGGGTTGCCGAGAGCTCGCGGGCGACCTCTATCCCGCGGAGCGTGGCAGCACCAGCAGCGAGCAGCGGGCGTGGCGCTCCAGGTAGCCGGAGGTGCTGCCGAGGATCAGCCGCTTCATCGGGCCGTACCCGCGCGAGCCGACCACGAGCAGCTGCACTTCGTCGCCGAACGCGGCCAGCTCCTCTCCCGCCAGCCCATACACGGCATGGCCCTCGATGCCCTCGAGCTTGCCGAGGCGCTCGTTCGCTTCGGAGATCATCGTCTCGATGCTCTCGCCCAGTGCCGGAGCGCCGAAGCCGGTGAACGCGTAGTTGGGGATCGCCACGACTTCCAGCGCCCGCACGAGCGCACGATCGCGCTCGGCCAGCTCGCGCGCCGTGGCAAGCGCGATCTCGCTCTCCGGCGAGCCGTCGTAGCCGACGCCGATCGCGGCGATCGGCACCGGGTGATCGCCGTAGCCGCGGGTGGCCACGGCGACCGCGCATGGCGCGCCGTTCAGCGACGTGCGCGCGTCGTCGCCGATCAGCACCCGGCCGAACGGGCCTCGGCTGCACGAGCCGACGACGAGCAGGTCGGCCTGCTGCTCCTCGGCGAGGTCGTGCAGGCCTCGTCCCGGGCTGCTCGCCACGTAGCTGACGAGCTCGGCCTGCACCTCCGCCGCCGCGCGCTCGCGCGCGAGCAGCTCGTGTGAGGTCTCCTTCTCCTCGGTCAGCCGTCCGGGCGTCGATGCGAGCGTGGGATTGAAGGCTCCACCGTGCACGTTGGCGAGGGTCAGCCTACCCTCGGCGCCCAGCAGGCGCGAGCCGAGCGCAATCGCATCGCGGCCGTTCGGCCGTCCGTCCACTCCAACGATCACGTTCTCGAACATCGTCGTCACCTCCCTAGATGCCCTGCCCGGGTAGGAACTCATTGGTGAATGGTGGTAGCCCGCCGTTCGGGTTGTGTTGTAGCAGTCCGTGCGCGAGCATCCAGTCGCCGAAGCTCGCCCATGCCGACGGTTCCTGCCAGCCGTATGGATTGCTCGGGTTGGCCGGCGTGGCCGCGGGCAGCGTCTGGCGGATCGATTCGAGCTGCAGCTTTCCTTGCAGTGACGGATTGGCCTTGACGAGCAGCGCCGCCGCCGCCTGCGGGTCGGCGCGCCCCTCGCGCTCGCCGCGCGTCAGCGCCTGCATGAACCCACGCAGGTCCTGGCCGCGGCCCCGCGCCTCTTGTTCGCGCACGACCAGCACCAGCTCGTCGTACCGCGGGACGCCGGCCCGATCAATGGGGATCGTCAGCGGGTGCTTGTGCATCAGCTGCAGCTGTATGGCCTCGTAGTTCCAGTAGCCCCCCAGCGTCGCGGCCACCTTTCCGGAGAGCATCGCCGGCACCAGGTTGAAGCCGACGTTCACTTCCCGCACGCTCGCCGGGTTCACCCCGGCGCTCTGCAGGGCGGTCCGCAGCTCTGCCGCCTGGTAGGGGATCCCGGCGGTGCCCACGCTCTTGCCCGCGAGATCCGCCACGCTGCTCACATGCTGGCCGGGCAGCGCGATGATCGAGGTCAGCGGGCGCTGCACGAGCGCGCCGATCGACACCAGCTTCAAGCCCTGATCGCGCGCCAGCAGCAGCTCGGGCTCGTAGGAGATCGCCATGTCCACCTTGCCGGCCGCGAGCAGCTTCAGCGGTTCGGCCGTTTCGGAGGGGACGACCGGGCGCACTTCCAGCCCGACGGCGCGGAAGTCGCCGTGGGCGATCGCGGAGTACAGCGGCGCATGGTCGGCGTTGGGAAACCAGTCGAGCATCACCGTGAACGGCTTGACTGAAGGCGCGGAGGTCACATCCTGCTTGGTCCCGCACGCGGACATGGTCAGGGCGCAGGCGATGGCGATCGCGGCGAGTCTGATCCTCAACGTGGCATTCCTCTCGATCGGTGCGCCCACGGCGCCAGGCGGCGCTCGGCGAGGGCGAGGGTATAGAAGCAGACGATCGCGAACACGAACAGCACCACCGCCGCCGCATACGCGCGCGGGGTTTGCAGCGCCGTCAGGTCCGCGTCGATCTCGTGCCCCAGGCCGGGGTAGGACCCGGTCGTCGCGGTCTGGGACTCGGCGATGTAGGCGCCGATCACGGCGACCGTCAGCGCGATCCGCGCGCCGCTGATCGCCGCGGGCAGCGCCGCCGGCAGCTCGGCGAAGCGAAACGCCTGCCAGCGCGAGGCGTCGAGCGTGCGCAGCAGCTTCAGCTGCTCGGGGTCGACCGCGGCGAGCCCGTCCACGGTCGTGACGAGCACCGGAAAGAAGCAGATCAGCGTGATCACCGCGAGCTTGGGCAGGATGCCGAATCCCCACCAGAAGATCAGCAGCGCGGCGATCACCGCGATCGGCACCGCCTGCGAGCCCACGGCGAGCGGGTACACCGCACGGCGCAGCATGGGGGAGAGATGGATCGCGATCGCCAGCGCGAACCCGCTCAACAGCGCCAGCGCGATCCCGAGCAGCACCTCCTCTGCGGTCGGTCGCAGGTTGGAGGCGAGCATCCCCGCGTTGTCCCACAGCGACGCGGCGACTTCGTGCGGGGCCGGCAGCACGAGCCTGTCCACGCTCCCCAGATCCACGTACACCTCCCAGGCTCCCAGCAGCACAATCAGCAGCAGCACCGGCGGCAGAATCGCGCCGAGACGTGCGCGCACCGCCGTGCCGTCACCAGGCCGGTTCGATACCTGCGGCCGGCTGACCGTCCTCGGGTCCGAGCGGATGGAGGAATGCCTCGTCGCGTTCACGATCCGGGCTCCGGCACGAACCAGCCCGCGCCCCCTCCGAGCGCCCTCAGCGCCCGCTCGCGCAGCGCCACCACCTGTGGATCGGTGCGCGAGCGGGGGCGCTCCAGCCCGACCTCCAGCTCTCCAACCACACGGCCGGGCCGGGGTGCGATCACCGCGACGCGGTCGGCCAGCACGATCGCCTCCTCGACGTCGTGCGTCACGAGCACCACCGTTCTTGGCTCGCGCTCCAAGGCATCCACCAGCCACGCGTGCATCTCCGCACGAGTGATCGCATCGAGCGCGCCGAACGGCTCATCCAGGCACAGCAGCTCCTTGCCCGACAGCAGCGTTCGCACGAACGCCACGCGCTGGCGCATCCCGCCCGAGAGCTCGTACGGACGGGCCTGCTCGAATCCCTCCAACCCCAACTCGCGAAACAGTTCCCTCGCCCGAGCACGTGCCCGCGCGCGCGACACGTGCGCGATGCGCAGCGCCAGCGCGGCGTTGTCCACGGCGCTCAGCCACGGCAGCAGCAGGTCGTGCTGGGGCATCAGCGCCGCCGGTGCGCACTCGATCGAGCCCGCGTCGGGCCTCTGCAGTCCGCAGATCAGCTCCAGCAGCGTCGTCTTGCCGCATCCGCTCGGCCCGACCACCGCCAGCAGCTCGTTCGCGGCGGCGTGCAGGGATATGCCCGCCAGCGCCTGCACGGCTGCACCGCCCCGGCGGTCGCGGTAGGCACGGCTGACGCCGAGGACGCTCACGGCTTGAGTCGACACGTCTCGGATGGGTGGTCTCGGGCCGGGCGCGAGCTGTGTCTGCATGTTGCTCCCTTCGCGGGCATTACCCCACAGGTTCAACGGGTCGGCGCCGGGCCATCGCGTGCGGTGCGCCATCTCAGCCGGCTTACCCGCCAGCTCCCCCTGGTGTCTGCTCTGCCGCCGATGCTAGCGCGCGCTGGCAACGACCGGCCGCGTCAGCGCGCGCACGAAGTCCTCGAGCTGGGCCGTGGTCCAGCACTCGAACGCGGTGCAGTGCTGCTCGTAGGCGGCGATCACCGAGTCGCCATAGTTCCAGTACAGCCTCGGCTCCGGGTTCAGCCAGAACGTGCGCCCCGCACGCGCGGCGATCTGCGCGAACGTATCCGCGCGCGGGTCGCGCCCGTTGGTGCGCGCGTCGCCCAGCACGATCACGGTCGCGCGCGGATGCAGGTCGTCCTGCACCTCCAGGAGGAACTCCGACCACACGCGCCCGTAGTCGGTGTATCCCGAGATGTCCGCCACGCCCGCGTCGCCGGAGATCCGCTCGCTGACGGCGCTGAAGCTGCGCTCGTGCTCGAAGATGTCGGTCACCTCGCTGATCCGCTCGATAAACACGAACGAGCGCATCCTGCGAAAGCTGTCGTGCAGCGCGTGCAGCACCGACAGAAAGAACACCGACGCCGAGGTCACGCTCGTCGAGACGTCGCACAGCACGTATATCTCCGGGCGACGCGGCCGTCGCGGGCGGTACTTGAGCACCACCGGCACGCCGCCCGTCTGCAGCGAGGCGCGCATCGTGCGTCTCACGTCCACGTGCGCGTGATGTCTGTGCCCGCGTGCCTGCAGCCCCTGTGTCGCCAGCCGCCGGCGCAGCTGCGCCACGACTCTGTGCACCGCGGCGAGGTCGGCGAGCGGACCCGAGGGCAGCGCCCGATCGAGCTCACCCAGCGGCCGTGCCGGGGGCAGGCTTCCGGTGCGCTCGATCTGGGCACGCTCAAGCTCGCGTCTCAGCAGCGCCTCGAATCGCCTCAGCGCCGCGCGCGGCAGCCCGTAGTGATCGGCTCCCCGCCCGCCCTCGCCCGCCGGCAGATCCGGCTGGGGCTCTGCGCGCAGCCCCAGCGCGCGCCTGATCCGCTGCACATCCACGCCGATCACGCCCGAGCCCTCCTGCCGGCGGGCGAACGCGGCGATCGCCATCCGCGCGAGGTCGCGCATCGCCCCCTCCGAACCCTCCCTCAGCGCAGCGGCGATCTGCGCGCGCAGCCCCTCGAGCTCTTCGTCGCTCAGCTCGTCGAGATTCAGCCCGTCGCCGTCGCCGCCGCTGTCGTCGTCTGCGCCGACATCGGGCTGCTCGCGCACGTCCTCCCTGATCGCGGCCAGCTCGACCGCGCGGAACATGAACCGGTCGAACACCAGCTCGAACACGCGCCTGTCCTCCTGGCTCTTGGCCAGCGTCGCGGCCAGCGCCTCGCGGAAGTCCTCGGGCTCGGTCCAGTCGATCTCTCCCAGCACCGCGAACGCGTCGAGCAGCTCCGAAGTCCCGATCGCCACGCCTTCGCGGCGCAGCTCCTCGCCCAGCTCCAGCACTCGCGCGGCGAACCCGACCGGGGGGGTCGGGGAGATGCGTGTTTCGATCCTCATCCCTGTGCTCTTATGTATATACGTCATATATACGGTGGAGCACAAGCGGGTCATTGGAAACCATGCACCCCAGCGCCTGTGCTCTTATGCACATACTGGATACCATGGCGCACGGTGCGCAAGAAGTGAGAACATTCACGCCTTCACACCACATCGGCCGGCGCGGCGTCGACCCCGGCGCTCGTCCCCAGCTTGACCCCGACGCGCTCGGCCACGAGATCCATGTCGGTGCGGTGCTTGACGATCACCGACATCGTGTCCGCGAACGTCTGCTGGTCGATGTCGTCCACGCCGAGCAGCAGCAGCGCCCGCGCCCAGTCGATCGACTCGGCGATCGACGGCGGCTTCTTCAGGTCAAGCTCCCTGACCATGCCGATCACCTCGACCAGTCTGCGCGCGACCGTCTCTGGAAGCTCGGGCGCGTGCAGCCGCACGATCTCGAGCTCGTGCTCGAGCTCGGGGTAGTCCAGCCACAGGTACAGGCAGCGGCGCTTGAGCGCCTCGGTCAGCTCGCGCGAGTTGTTGGAGGTCAGCAGCACCACCGGGTGGGTGCGCGCCTGTACCCGGCCGAGCTCGGGGATCGATATCTGGAAGTCGGAGAGCACCTCCAGCAGCATCGCCTCGAACTCCTGGTCGGTCTTGTCGATCTCGTCGATCAGCAGCACCACCGGCTGCTCGGAGGCGATTGCGCTCATCAGCGGCCGTGCGAGCAGGAACTCCTCGCCGAATATGTCCTCCTGGACCGCATCCCAGCCGGCGCCGTCGGCCTCGGCCTGGATGCGCAAGAGCTGCTTGCGGTAGTTCCACTCATACAGCGCCTTCGCCTCGTCCAGGCCCTCGTAGCACTGCAGCCGCACGAGCTCGCGGCCCAGGTGGGAGGCGAGCGCCTTGGCCAGCTCGGTCTTGCCGACCCCCGCCGGTCCCTCCACCAGCACGGGCTTGCCGAGCTTAGTTGCAAGGTATGCCACCAGCGCGGTCGACTCGCCCGGCAGATATCCGACCGAGCGCAGCCCCTCGGCGACTGCTTGGACGGAGGCTGGCGCCGGGGACGAGGATGCTGGCATCGTCAGCGCAATGATAGGCATCAGTCCAAGTCGGGTGGCTGATCCTCAAACGACAGCTGCTCCGTCGCTTTGACTGCAGCGACCGGGCGACGTGTTGCCGAGCGAGGTGGCGCCGTGGCCGGCGGCTGTGGGGGATGTCGTGGACGCACGCGCTCCACTGGCGGCTCGGGGCGGCGCATAGCGCGCATGCGCGAGCCGGCGTATGCCATCAGGCCCGCCGCTGCCAGCGCGAAGAAGATGCCCCACTGCACGCCCACGTTGGCGGCGATCCCGTGGCTTGTGATCCCCGGCTTGTCGAACAGCCTGATCACCAGCAGCAGCGCTGCCCACAGGCCCGCGGCCATCACGACCGCGCCGTCGCTGCCCGGGAGATGAAACTCGCGCCCCTCGGCCCGCGCGTACAGCAGGTAGGCGACCGCCACCGCCACCAGCAGCACCGCCGCCTCGACGAACGAGAACACTGCGAACGCGTTCAGGTTCCGGCTCTGCAGCGGCGTCGTCCGGGGCGCGTTGACGACGGCGTTCTGCTGATACCACGGCAGCAGCATAGTCACGAACAGCGCCACCGCGGCGCCGCCCGCCAGGCGCTGCTCGGGATCGAGCGCCCGCCAGTCGCGCATCAGCCGCGCCATCATGCCGGCTCGCTCTCGTGCTCGCTGGTGGTTGTGTGCGCCATCGCCTCCAGTCTAGGCGCGGTGCCAGCGGTCAGTGCGCCCTGGCGCCCTTGGCGAGGGTGATCGTCCCCGTTGCGGTGGCAAAGTTCCCGGACAGGTCGGTCGCGGTGACCGTGACCGAGTATGTGCCCGCCTGCGACGGCGTCATCCACAGCAGCCTCGGCTTGCCGTGTTCGACCGTCGCGCCGTTGCTCCACACGGTCGTTGCGCCCCGTCTGACGTTGATCCGCACGGTTGAGATCTTCGACAGCGACACCTGCACGCCCGCCCGCGCGCTCGTCGGCAGCGTGGTGCTGAGCAGCGAGACGACCGGCGGCGTGCTCAGGTCGGCGGTGAATTTCGCCGCCGTCGTGCAATAGATTTCGTCCCCCGCGATCGGCGACGTCTGCGCGCTTCTGGCGCTCGCCACGAGCCGTTCCGGGACGCGCACGGCCGCCATCGTCGCCGCGGTCGCCGAGGCCACACGCGCCGAGGCCACACGCGCCGAGACCGCGCTCGCGCCCCCCGCACTGGAGCCGGCGCCGCTCGATGAGCCTCCGGTCGACGGCGCGGATGGCGCCGGGGCCGCAGGCGACGGCGTGGGGGAGGGGGCCGGGGCCGGGGTCACGGGAGTCGTCGGCTGGCCCTTGCGCGTGCGTTCGCACAGGTGTTGCAAAAATTCGGTCAGCAGTTCGTGGTAGCTGAGGTCCGATTCGCCGTGCTGGTCATACATCGACCACCCGCCCGTGTCGTAGCCGGGGGTCTGTGCGCGCGCCTGCGCGTCGCCTTCTTCGAACAGCCTCAGCCCCAGCGGGTCGTGGGTGATCGACGTGTAGTCGTACAGCCCGACATCGGCCTGGATGAACCCGTTGAGGATCCTGTCGCTCGGGGCGTAGCTGTACTCCGCGTATTCGGCTCCCGCGGGCGTCTTGACCTGCACACCGGCCGGCGGGGGCGTCTCGAAGATGCCCAGCGCCTGCTGGGCCGCCGTCAGGTAGGCCTGTTCTTTGAACCGCGACCACGCCCGCGCGAGCACCTGCAGCGCCGTGCCCTGAGACAGTCCGCTCGTCCACGGCGGGGCGCCGCCATCGAAGTGGAACATGTACTCCCACGCGATCCCCCCGGCGCGGTCGGTGGCCAGCGGCAGCACTTCGCCCAGCAGCTGGCGCAGGCTTTCGTTTTCGTGGCCCGACAGGTAGTACCCGTTGGCCTCGCCGAACGTCCCCAGCCACTGGATCTGGATGCCCTGGCCGGCGTAGTACTCCCACACGATCTTGCTTCCCGGAAAGCTCACCCGCTCGCGGCTTGCGATCTGCGGTTCGGTCGTCCACCACTGCCTGTTCCGTTCGAGCGTCAGCATCACGACCGGCAGCCGCGACGGCGTCAGCTCGTTCGCGGCCGCCATCTGCTGCGTGTTCGCCATCACGCTCTGCAGTTCGGCTCGCCGCGTACCGCTCAGCTTATGCAGCGAGCTCTGCGCCGCCACATACGCGCCGGCGTACCGGGCATACGACGCTTCGGTGATCGCGCCGCTGCTCTTCAGGCTCGCCAGCACCGCAGTCACGGTCCTCGGGGCCCGGCTCGCCCCCGCTTGGGCAGGAATCGTCGCGGTGGCGAGCAGAGCGCTCAGTGCGAGGATGGTGATGAGAGAGAGCACGCGCGCACGCGCGCGCTGGGCCGGCCGGCTCGCGAGCATCGCGCGGATGCTATGTCTCGGGCCGCTCCCCGCCTGCACGACCCGTTGCAGCCCGGGCTCCTGCGGCCTCTCCACACGCTTGTGCATGCCCTTCCCAAACCCTTCGCCCCGCCGCAGTTGCGCTTGCACGAGCTTTTGTCGCGGGGCAGGACGCCCCGCCTTACCACGCACGTGTATGCGCCTCAACCTGCGCGGATGCGACCCAAAAACGATCTTCCTACTCGCGCCCGACCTCCTGGTCGTCAGCTTCCAGGGTGTCCTCCTCCTCGTCGTCCGCATCCCCCTCGATCGAGTGCTCGCCGCCGGGGTGATAGGCAACCTGGAACCGCTCGATCAGCTCGTCCCGGCGGTGCTCGTCGACCGGGGACTCGTCGGACACGAGCACCCATTCGGTCCCCTCGAGCTCCTCCATGTTGAAGATCTCATGATCCATCTCGGGCGAGTCGTCGATGATCAAGAGCACCTCCGTCTGCGGGTTGAAATACGTCCCCGGACGGTTGGTCAGCTCGTCGAGCTCGAACTTGCGATGGGCCGGGGCCATGTCGCGTTTATACCCGACCGTGCCTCCGCGTGCTCAGGGGCTGGGGTGCGCCGACGCTCAGGGGCTCAGCTCGGCCAGGGTCCGCTGCACCTCGGCCTCGATGTCCAGCGGCTGCAGACCCTGCCGTTCGCGCCGTTCGTTGCGTGCGACGACCAGCTGCAGCACCTCTTGCGCAATCCCCTGATCCTGTGTGCTCGCCGGCGGCGCGGCCGTCAGCCTGGCGAGCTCCGCCTCGACGTCCAGCGCCGGCTCGCCCCGGCGCACGAGCCGTTCGCTGCGCGCCTGCAGCATCTGCCTGATCTCCTGCTCGCGCTCGGCCCGTTGGGACTCGGGACCGATCCCGAACGAGGGCTCTTCGATCTCCATGCCTTGACCGAACGACGGCGATCCCCTCGACGGCGCGCCTCCCAGCCCGCCCTGGCCGATCTCGTCGTACGCGCTGCCTTTGCTCAGTAGGAACACGATCGACATCACGACCGACAGCCCCACCGTGCCGAACACAACGATCGGAAACGCGCTCTGCATCGACCGATTATTGCTCACCGGCTCGTCCTTCGCTACCCTCTGCGTTGACTGACTGGTCAATCTACGAAGGTGAGAGAGCTAGAGACATGGTCGATTTCACGCTCACAGACGAGCAGCTGAACCTGCGCGAGATGGCGCATGACTTCGCCGTCAAGGAGATACGCCCCGTCGCATGGGAGTACGACAAAGACGGCACATGGCCCCAGGACATCATCGAGAAGGCCTGGGAGGTCGGCCTGATGAACTCGCACATCTCCGAGGAGTACGGCGGCGCCGGCGCCGGCTACCTCGAGGGCTGCCTGATCGAGGAGGAGCTCTCCTGGGGCTGCTCGGGCATCCAGACCTCTCTGGGCTGCAACGGCCTCGCCACCGCTCCGATCGCGCTCGGGGGCTCGGAGGAGATCAAGAAGAAGTACCTGGGCATGCTCACCGAAGCGCCCAAGCTCGCCGCCTTCTGCCTGACCGAGCCCGACGCCGGCTCAGACGTCTCGGGCATGCGCACGACAGCCGTCAAGAAGGGCGACAAGTACGTGATCAACGGCTCCAAGTGCTTCATCACCAACGGCGGCTACGCCGACTACTACACCGTCTATGCGAAGACCGACAAGGACGCCGGCCAGCGTGGCATCTCGGCGTTCGTCGTCGAGCGCGACTGGGGGGTGGTGGTCGACAAGAAGGAGGACAAGCTCGGTCAGCGCGCGTCCAACACAGCCACGATCTCCTTCAACGACGTCGAGGTTCCCGCCGAGAACCTCCTGGGTGAGGAGAATCACGGCTTCAAGCTCGCGATGATGACGCTTGACCGCACCCGCCCGGGCGTCGCCGCGATGGCGACGGGCATCGCCCGCGCGGCGTTCGAGTTCGCGACCGACTACGCCAAGGAACGCGTCCAGTTCGGCGTGCCGATCGCGATGCACCAGGCGATCCAGTTCATGATCGCCGACATGGCCACCGAGATCGAGGCCTCCCGCCTGCTCACCTGGAAGTCGGCCGTCATGCTCGACCAGGGCCAGCGCAACACGCTGATCTCCTCGCACGCCAAGCGCTTCGCCGCCGACACCGCGATGAAGGTCGCCACCGACGCCGTGCAGGTCTACGGCGGGTACGGCTTCATCAAGGAGTATCCCGTCGAGAAGCTGTTCCGCGACGCCAAGATCATGCAGCTCTACGAGGGCACCTCCCAGATCCAGCGCCTGGTCATCGCCCGCGAAACGCTGCTCCCGCGGCGCGCCCAGGAGCCCGCGGCCGTCCCGGCCTAGTCGCGGCCGATGTGGTGGATGGGCGGCGTGTGGAGATGATGTTTATGACTGGCCCGCATGGCTAAAGGATTTTCTTACGTGTGCCGATCTGTCCCACTATGTCGGCTCAAACTGGGGGGTCTGAGGTTGTCGGGATGCGCCCGGCGCACGAGCGCCATCTGCTGCGTCTCGGCCAGGCGCTGCACGAGCGCACCGACGAGGTGGTGGCGGGCATGCTCGCTCGCTCCGAGCAGTCGGGCACGGTGCTCGACGCGGTGGTCGAAGACAGCTTCGCGCGGGTGGGCGCCGTCTCGACGATCGCCGTCGCTCGCTGGATGGGCGGCGAGGG
Organism: uncultured Solirubrobacterales bacterium; assembly: GCA_963808385.1. Taxonomy (GTDB): domain Bacteria; phylum Actinomycetota; class Thermoleophilia; order Solirubrobacterales; family Solirubrobacteraceae; genus Palsa-744. The sequence continues at coordinate 289,207 of CAWEFQ010000018.1, forward strand.
CGCCGAGGCGGCCCGCGAGGTCGGTCAGGAGTCGTGGAGCATCTTCGGTCAGTTGGCCGCCCAGCGGGCCGCGCCGCTGAACGAGGTCACCAAGCGCTGCCTGCGCTGGCGCGATGCCGCCGAAGACGTCGTGCGCGAGGCCGGCGAGCAACTGCAGCTGGGACCGGAGGTGCTGGCGTGGGCGCTGGGCATGCTGCAGCGCAGCCTCGACGTCACGCTCGTGCGGATGTGCCAGTCGTTCGAGTCCGAGCGCCAGCGCGCCAATGACGAGCTCACCCGCCGCCAGGAGGAGCTCGCTTTTCTGGCGACACACGACCCGTTGACCGGCTTGCCCAACCGCACGCTGATCCTCGACCGCGTCGAGCAGATGCTCGTGCGCTCGCGTCGCTCACAGACGCCGGTGGCCGCCCTTTTCATCGATCTGGACAACTTCAAGTCGATCAATGACACGCTCGGCCACGGCGCCGGCGACGAACTGCTGTGCGCGGTCTGCGCCCGGCTGCAGAACGTCGTGCGCGACATCGACGCGCTCGGGCGCCTCGGCGGCGACGAGTTCGTGATCGTCGCCGAAGGCATGTCGCTGGATGCCGGACCCGAACTGATCGCCGAACGTCTGCTCGACGCGCTGGGGCAGCCGTTTGAGCTGGAGGGCGCCGAGAACCGCCTGACCGTGACGGCGAGCATCGGGATCGCCACCGGCGATCGCGGGTCCGCCGAAGAACTGCTGCGCGACGCTGACATCGCGATGTATCGCGCCAAGTGGTCGGGCAAGAACCGCTACGTCGTGTTCGAGAGCGGCATGCAGGACGCGATCCAGACCCGCATGGAGCTCGAGATGGACCTGCGCATGGCCTACCAGAACGACGAGTTCTATCTCGTCTATCAGCCCACGTTCGACCTCAAGAGCATGACCCCGACGGGCATGGAGGCGCTGATCCGCTGGTCCAGCCCAGCACGCGGGATCGTCCAGCCCGACGACTTCATCCCGCTGCTCGAAGAGACCGGCCTGATCGTGCAGGTCGGTGAGTGGGTGCTTGGAGAGGCTTGCCGCCAGGGCGCCGCCTGGCACGAGGCCGGATTTGAGATCGGCATTGCCGTCAACGTATCCGCCCTGCAACTCGACACCGACGCGTTCGTGTCGATCGTGGCCGATGCGCTGGAGCACAGCGGGTTGGACCCGGGCGCGCTGACGCTCGAGATCACCGAGACGACCCTGATGAGCAATGCCGAGGAGACCGCCCAGCGGCTCGTCCAGGCCAAGCAGCTCGGGGTGCGGATCGCGATCGACGACTTCGGCACCGGCTACTCCTCGCTGGCCTACCTGCAGCGGTTCCCCGTCGACGCGCTGAAGATCGACCGCTCGTTCATCTCGCGCATGGGCCACAATCCCGAAGGCGAAACGCTGATCCGCACGCTCGTGCAGCTCGGCAAGTCGCTGGCGATCGAGACGCTCGCCGAGGGCATCGAGCAGTCCAGCGAGCTGTCGCTGCTGCGCGAGGAGCACTGCGACACCGGCCAGGGCTTCCTGTTCGCCCGTCCCCTGGACGTGGACGCCTGCGAACCGTTTCTGCAGGAGTGGATCGGCAGCGGGGGGGCGGTCCACCAAGACGTCCCCCAAGACATCCCGCAAGACGCCTCGCGCCTGGCCTGAGCCCTCGCTCCACGCCGGGGCGCTAGGCTCCCCGACCATGTTCGTGTTCAGATCCGCCGTCGTCGGCGCCGGGACGATGGGTGGGCAGATCGCCCAGACGATCGCCGCCGCCGGCATTCCGGTGCTGCTCAAGGACATCGACGACGCGCTCGTGCAGGCGGGACTGGACGAGGCTCGCAACGTGACCTCGGGGCAGGTCGCCAAGCTCGTGGAGCGCGGCAAGCTCACCTCAGAGCAGGGCGAGGAGCGCATCGCCGAGGTGCTCGACCGCATCCACGGCGCCACCACCTACGCGGACTTCGGCGACATCGACTTCGTGATCGAGGCCGTCCCCGAGCGGATGGAGATCAAGCAGAGCGTGTTCGCCGAGCTCGACGCCGCGACCCCCGGGCACGCGATCCTCGCCTCGAACACCTCCTCGCTGTCGATCACCGAGATCGGCGAAGCGACGCTGCGCCCGGACAGGGTCGTTGGGTTCCACTACTTCTACCCGGCCTCGCTGATGCCCTTGATCGAGATCGTCGAGGGCGAGGACACCTCCGCGGAGACCGTCACCGCCGCCGTCACGTTTGCGCAATCGATCCGCAAGCAGCCGATCACCTGCGCCGAGGTTCCCGGGTTCGTGGTCAACCGCATCCTCAACTCGGGCATCTCCGAGGTGTGGCGCGCCCAGGAGGAGCAGGGCCTGTCGATCAGGCTGATCGACGAGGGCGTCGGTGGGGCGGGCGTGGTCCCCATGGGTCCCTACCTGCTTGTGAACCTGCTCGGCCTGGACACGGTCCTGCACGTCGCCGAGCACCTGGCCGAGTCATATGGCGACGAGCGCTTCTACGTGCCTGCCGGCATGCAGAAGCTGGTGTCCGAACACAAGCTCGGCGCGAAGACCGGCGGCGATGGCTTCTACGACCCCGAGGGCAACCCCAACGTACCGGGCGAAACCGAGCCCGATGTTGCGGAGCTCGTGGAGCTCCTGTCGCTGAAGACGCTGATCGAGGCCTGCCTCGTCCTCGAGGAGGGCGTCGCCACCCACCGTGACATCGACTTCGGGATGATGGCCGGCGCCGGCCTGGATCCGCGGCGCGGGCTGATGCCGCCGTTCATGCGCGCCGACTCCGAGGGCCTGGACACCGTGCTCGAGCGGATGGAGCAGGCCCAGGAGCGCTATGGCGAGCGCTTTGCCCCGCCCACCATCCTGCGCCGCCTCGTTGCTCAGGGTCGGCTGGGCCAGCAGAGCGGGCAGGGGTTCTACGCCTACCCCCGTCCCGACTCCGATCAACCGGCCGAGGTCATCAAGTTCGAGACACTGGGAGGCGACACCGCCCGCGACGGGTATGCCGGGGAGGAGGGGGCCGGCGTGGCGATCGCGTGGCTGGCGAACGGCCAGATGAACTCGATCTCTCCCCAGGTGGTGGCAGACCTGGCCAAGGTCTGGGCGAAGGTCAAGGACACCGGCATCCGCGCGCTGGTGATCGCATCCTCCAACCCGTTCCTGTTCAGCGCCGGCGCGGACATCAAGGCGTTCACGAGCATGGACGAGGCCGGCGGGCGCCAGCTGCTGGCCGACACGCATGCGCTGCTGCGCGAGATGGGCCAGGCCGGCGTCGCCACGATCGCCGCGGTCAACGGCCTCGCGTTCGGCGGCGGCTGCGAGCTGGCGATGGCCTGCGACGTCCGCGTCGCCGCGCGCTCGGCGCTGTTCGGTCAGCCGGAGATCAAGCTCGGGATCATTCCCGGCTTCGGCGGCACCCAGCGCCTGCCCCGCCTGGTCGGGCAGAGTAAGGCCCTGGAGATGAACCTGATCGGCGATCCGATCCTCGCCGAGGAGGCGTTCGAGCTGGGCCTGGTCGCTCGCGTGGTCGAGGATCACGAACTGCTCGACACCGCCCTGTCATGGGCACGGCGCCTGGCGGGGCAGGCGCCGCTGGCGATCGAGCAGATCAAGCGCGTATCCGGCGCCGGCGACCTCGACGAGGGCATTGCCGCCGAGCAGGCGGGATTTGCGAGCGTGTTCGCGTCGCAGGACGCCCGCGAGGGCATCTCCGCGTTCCTGTCCAAACGCGCGCCGCGGTTTCAGGGTCGCTGAGTCTGGCTGTTCCGGTCGGCACATGTGCCGACCGGTGGGCTCCCATCACGTCCGTCTATCATGAGAGCACTGCACGGTCGATGTGATCGCTGCGTGTGGGTCTGGAGGTCGTGCTCGTGGATGTGAATGTGCCAGCAGCCGCCGAGGGTCGGGTCGCGCTCGCCAGGTCGTTCGCCGGGGCCGCACGGCGCTACTGGCTGAGCGTATTCCCACGCGTGTGCCTGGAGCGCCGCCGCCGACGGGCACGGGCGCTGCAGATCCCCGACCCGCTGCTGCGCGCCACCGCGCTCGACGCCCAGCGCAAGTGGGGCAACGTCGAGGGCGCGGCCGCGTTCGCCGCGTTCGTGCCAGCCCGCCACCGGGCCGCGGCGGCGCGCGCGATGACGTGCTACCAGGCCGCCTACAACTACCTGGACATGCTTGGCGAGCAGCCGAGCGCGGAACCGGCGGCCAACGGCAGGCGGTTGCACAGCGCGCTGCTCGTTGCGCTGGACCCGGGTCCGGATCCGGATCCGGACCCGGGCTCGGACGCGGAGGGCGCTTCGCACCCCGCGGACGGCTCCCGGCACCCCGACTACTACGAGCACCATCCACAGCGCAACGACGGCGGCTACCTGACGGAGATCGTCGACGCCTGCCGCGCGGCGCTCGCCACACTGCCCTCATACCCGACGGTCGCGCCCGCGGCGCGCGCGGCGGCCGAGCGGATCGTCGCGTTTCAGAGCGCCAACACCGGCGAGCGACCGGTCGCACGCGGCCCGAACGGCGGGGTCGGCCGGCAGGGCGACCTTCAGGGGCTCGAGCGCTGGGCCCGCGCGCAGATCTCGCCGGAGAGCGACCTGCGCTGGTGGGAGACCGCGGCCGCCGCCGGCTCCTCGCTGTGCGTCTACGCGCTGATCGCCCTCGCGGCCGAGCCCGATCTCGCCGGCTCGCCGGCGTCGCTTCAGACGGTCGCGGCGGTGCAGGACGCCTACTTCCCCTGGATCGGAGCGCTGCACTCGCTGCTCGACAACCTGGTGGACGCCGCCGAGGACCGCGCCACCGGACAGCACAGCCTGATCGAGTGCTATGCCTGCACGGAGGAGGCCGCCGCGCGCATGGGTCGGCTGGCCGAACGCTCGCTGTGCGCCGCCCGGGCCCTGCCGGACGCTCGCGCGCACACGCTGCTGCTGGCGGCGATGGCGAGCTTCTACCTGTCGACCCCGGAGGCCGCCACGCCGCGGGCGCTGCCGATCGCCCGCGCGGTGCTTGGCGCGCTGGACGGTCCGGCCGATCTGGCGATGCTCGTGTTCCGGACGCGCCTGCGCGCGCGCGGGCTGCTGCCCGGAGCGGAGCCCGGGGCCACGAGCCGCCGCCGCACGAGCGGGGCGGAGATCGTGATGCCCGCCCAGGCGAGGCAGCCGGAGCACCGGGCCGCCACCGCGCAGCCGGCTCGGCCGGTGCCGCGTGGCGAGACGCATGCCATCAAGTAGACTCGCGCGCCATTCGAATCTCGTGAGCGAGGTTCCGCGGGCGCCGCGGGATCCAGCCTCGCCGGCAGCGGTAGGAGGGAGAGGTCGTAGGCATATGCTGGAGCTGCGCGATCTGGTCAAGCACTATCCCGCGATCGGCGGGGAGTCGGTGCGCGCCGTCGACGGCGTGTCGCTGTCGGTCGCGCCGGGTGAGATGGTCGCGCTGTATGGGCCCAGCGGATCGGGCAAGACGACGCTGCTGCTGATGATCGCCACTCTGCTCGAGCCCACCGGCGGAGCGGTGCTGATCGGCGGGCGCGACGTATCCTCGCTGTCCGAGCGCGAGGCCTCACACTTTCGCCTGGCCGAACTGGGGTTCATCCGCCAGAACTTCGATCTCCTGCCGGGGGTCACCGCGATCGACAACGCGGTGCTCAAGCTGCTGAAAACGATGCGCTGGCGTGACGCGCACGAGCGGGTCGCGCCGCTGCTCGAGCGTCTGGGCCTGGGCGAGCGGTTGCAGCACCGCGCCGAGCATCTGTCGATGGGCGAGCGCCAGCGCGTGATGATCGCGCGCGCGCTGTCGACCGAGCCGCGGTTGCTGCTCGCCGATGAGCCGACGGGCAGCCTGGACTCTCAGCGCGGGCGCGAAGTGCTCGAGCTGTTGCGCGAGCTGTGCCGCGAACGGGGAGTTGCGATCGTGCTCGTCAGCCACGATCCGCAGGCCGCCGCGTATGCCGACCGCGTGTATGCGCTGCACGACGGCCATCTCGGCGACTACGAGCCCGACCGCTTGTACTTGCGGCCCGCACCCTCGTGAGCGTGTGCGGGAGAGCGGAGCGGTGAGGCCGGCGAGCGCGCGGCGGCGGCTGTGGGGGCGGCGGCCTGGGCCTGGCGCGTGCACGGGTGGAGCCTGGCGGGTCCGTGGGGGGTCGCGGCGGTGAAGCTGCGCAACATCCTGCACCTGTACCGGGTGCGCCTGCGCGCGCGCGCGCTGCAGGAGTGCTTTGCGATCGTGGGCATCGCAGCGGGGGTGGCGCTGCTGTTCGCCTCGCAGGTCGCGACCTCGAGCCTGTCGAGCTCGGTGGCGCAGCTCTCGCGCGGGATCGTCGGCAACGCCACGCTGCAGCTGCTCGCGCGCGATCCCCATGGCTTCGACGCGAGCCTGCTCGGCCGGGTGCGCGCGATCCCCGGCGTCCACGCCGCGGCGCCGCTGCTGGAAGCGAGCGCCAACGCGATCGGCCCGCACGGCAGCGAGTCGGTCGAGCTCGTCGGCGCGGACTCGAGCCTGTCGCGGCTGGGGGGCGCGCTCGTGCGTCGCACGCCGCTGAGCTCGTTCGCGGGCGTCGAAGTGGTCGCGCTGCCCGCGCCCTTAGCGCACAAGCTCGGTGTCACGAAGTTCGGGCAGGAAGCGACGTTCCAGCTGAACGGGCGCGTCGCCGAAGCTGCGCTGTACGAGCAGCTGCACGCGAGCCAAATCGGGCCGTTGATATCCAGCCCGATCGCGGTCACGACGCTGGCCCAGGCCCAGGAAATGACCGGTCTGTCCGGGCGCATCAGCCGTGTCCTGGTCGAGCCCGACCCCGGACGCGAAGCGGCGGTGCGCGCGGGGCTGGCGCGGCTCGCCGCCGGGCGGTTGAACGGGGAGCCGGCGAGCTATGACGAAACGCTGTTCGCGCGCGCGGCCGCCGCGACCAACCAGTCCACGGCGCTGTTCGCGCTGATCAGCGCGCTCGTCGGCTTCCTGTTCGCGTTCAACGCGATGCTCCTGACCGTGCCCCAGCGCCGGCGCCTGATCGCTGACCTGCGCCGCGACGGGTACCCGCCCGCGACCGTGATCGTGGTGCTGCTGTTCGATGCGGTTGTGCTCGGCCTGCTCGCGTGCGTGCTTGGGCTGGCCCTCGGGGAGGAGCTCTCGATCCACCTGTTCCGCTCCAACCCGGGCTATCTGTCCTCGGCGTTCGCGGTCGGCTCGCAGCGCGTGGTCAGCGCCCAGAGCGTTCTGGTCGCCGTCGGCGGGGGCATGCTCGCGGCGTGCGTGGCGGTGCTCAGCCCGCTGCGCGAAATCCTCTCGCGCCGCCCGCTCGTCCTGACGGCGCCCGGGGACCTGTCGGCCGCCGAGGGCGGTCTGCGCGTGGGCACGCTCGCGCTTGGCGGGGTCGTGTGTCTGGTCGCGGCCACGGCGATCCTGCTGGCGGCCCCGAAGCTCGCGATCCTCGGGATGGTGGCGCTCGTCGCCGCGCTGCTGCTGTTGCTGCCGCTGCCGCTGGCGGGAACGCTCGCGCTCGTGCGGCGGCTGGCGCCCACGATTGTTAGCGCCGTCCCGCACGTCGCCGTGATGGAGCTGCGCGCGGGGCGCACGCGCGCGCTGGCGATCTCCGCGACGGGCGCGATCGCGGTGTTCGGCAGCGTCGCGATCCAGGCAGCCCACGGCGATCTGCTGCACGGGTTGGAAAACGCCGCGCAGGACATGAACGCGTTCACCGACGTATGGGTCTCGCCCGCAGGCTCCTACAACCTGCTGCAGACAGCGCCGTTCACCGCGACGCCGAGCGCCCAGGCGAAGCTGGCGCGGCTGCCGGGCGTGCGCGCGGTGCGCATCTACCGTGGCGGCTTGCTCGACTGGGGGCAGCGGCGCATCTGGGTCATCGCCCCGCCGCGGGCCTCCTCGCCGCTGCTGCCGGCCAGCCAGCTCGTCGAAGGGAACCTGCGACAGGCCACCGCGCGGGTGCGCGCGGGCGGATGGGCGGTCATCTCACGAGCGATCGCCGAAGAACACCATCTCCATATCGGCGATGCGTTCACGCTGCCGACGCCCGATCCGATGAGGTTCCGGGTCGCGGCGCTGTCGACGAACATCGGCTGGGCGCCGGGAGCGATCGTGATGAACGCGGATGACTATGCACACGCATGGGCGAGCGAAGACGCGAGCGCCTACAACGTCCTGCTCGACCCCGGCGCCTCCGCCGTCACGGTTCGCCGCGAGATCGAACGGGCGCTCGGATCGCGCTCGGGCCTGGCCGTGGAAGCCGCCCAGCAGCATGCCGACCGCCAGCGCACGCTCAGCCGCCAGGGATTGCAGCGCCTGACGCAGATCGCCACGCTGATCCTGATCGTCGCGATCCTGGCGATGGCCGCGGCGATGGCGAACATGGTCTGGCAGCGCCGCCCGCGCCTGGCCAAGCTCAAGCTCGAGGGCTTTCCCGCCCCCGAGCTGTGGCGCACGATCATGCTGGAGAGCATCCTGCTGGTCGGTGTTGGCTGCACGAGCGGCGCGGTGTTCGGGCTGTATGGCCAGCAGCTGCTGGACCGCGCGCTGGCCAACGTGATCGGGTTTCCCGTCGTCTACTCGTTCGGCGCGCTCGTCGCCGTCACGAGCCTCGCGCTGGTGACGGCCGCGTCGGTGCTGATCGTCGCGCTGCCCGGCTACCTGGCCACCGAGGTATCCCCGGCGGTCGCGCTACAGGACTGAGGCTACCTGTGCCGCCGCCGCACGGGCGGCGGGCAGGGAACCGTCGTAGACGCGCTCGTCTGCGAGCCGTCCTGGAAGATGAACGAGGCGCTGAACGGAAAACCGCCACGCGGGCAGTGTTCGGGCACGCCGATACCGAGAGGGTGAAACGGCTCAAGCCGACCGTGAACGTGCTTGTAGTAGGTCAGCCCGCTGGGGCCGATCGTCGCGTTGACGTCGACGATCGAGACGTCGGGTCCGCCCGGCACGCTGGGGATCAGCGGGACGGTCGTCGCCAGCTGTGAGCCGAAGGCGCCCGAGTCGGGGAGCACTTCGCCCTTGAACACGAGCTGAGCGGACACCGGGGCCTGGCCGTTGGCGTAGAACAGCACGACCATGTTGCCGTGGCTTGACGGTCCCACCACTGCCTGGATTTCAGGAATCTCGTGGCCGGAGCCGGTGCCAAACGGGACTTCGACGAGCGCATTGCCGGAACCGAGGCGCGAGTTGGGCGGACAGCCATTCACCCCCTTTGCCTGCAGCACGGCCGGCTGGCAGATCGCCAGGCCGAGCGTCGTCAGTGTGTAGTTCATGCCGGCCGGCATGTGCAGGACGATGCTCTCGAGCGGCGGCGGCGCGGTGCCCTCAGTGGTTTCGATATGAAAGCCGTAGGAGATCGTCGTGGATGCGCTGAGCCTGTCGGGCGTGAACGCCGCGTGCAGCGAGGCCTGCTCGGACACCGGTTCCCCCCCTCCCGCTGCAACGGCTGTTCCCGCGCTCAGCGACGCGCACGCCAGCAGCGTTGCCGCTGCTGCGAGGGGGCCTGCGGCGGCTTTGCGTGGCATGAGCGTGTGTCCCGTCGCGTCCGCGCCGGCTACTCGGACAGCGGACCGCTGACGCGCACGGTCGTGGCGTCGTTGGAGCGCTGGATCGCCCCGCTGAAGCTGAGCCCCGACGCGTGGGCGTGAGAGTAGCTGCCCGTCCCGCGGGAGATCGACATCGTGCCGGAGAACGTCGCCGTGCCGCCGTTGGAGCGGTAGGCGGCGGTGCCGTAGCCGGTGAGCGAGCCGTTTGCGGGATAGATGTTGACTTCGGCCGTCACCCGGTTGGTCGAGGTCACGTCGAGGTGGATGTAGATCGTGCCCCTGATCGTGCCCGACGCGCTGCCCTGCTCGTTGAGGTGGAACCCGTGATGGCTCGTGAGGTGCAGCCTGCCACTCTCGTTCAGCGAGATCGTGCGCGCCGCCACCGCACTCGCGCCGGACGCGGACGCGCCGCCGGCGCCGATCGCTAGCGCGCATGCGCTCGCGCCGAGCATTCCGGCGACGGCGAGACTGCTGTTGACGATCCTTCTGGTCACGTTCGCTGCACCTCTCCTCTGGAAATTGATGATGTCGGGACCCGTCTGAGACTCTACCGACCCTGTGAGCGGTCCGTCAAGAACCAGTCTGGGAACCGTCGTGTATCTGTTGAAACCGGCGGCAGCCAGGCAAGTTGCGCGGATCCGGGTTGCGCGGATCCGAACCGGCGGGCGGCGCCGCGGTCTGGGAGCGGCTGGTCGTTCGGGAGCGGCTCGTCGCCTGGTAGCGGCTGCGTTCAGGAGCGGTTGAATCCAGCCGCCGTACGCGCGCGCAGCGCGGCCTCCAGGCGGCCGAGCGCGTGGCGAACCGCTTCCTCGTGGGACTGCTCGAGTCTCTCCGCGAGTCTCTCCGCGAGCCGCTCCGGCATCTCGGATGCGGCGCGGCGCCCGGGCGCGTGGCCGGCCGCCTCATCGCCTGGTTGCTTGGGCGCACTCGGCTGAGCCGCCTGCTCCCCGGCCTCCTCGGGCGCGCCCGAGCTCAGCGCCGCCCGCGCGGACTCGGCGACACCGGCATGCAGAGACTGCAGCTCAGCCACGCGCAGCGGCAGGTCCGCGCGCTGCTCGCAGGCCAGCTCTGACAGGGCGGCCAGCAGCGCTCGGTCGAGCTCGATCGCGGCGTGCGCGAGGCGGCCCTGGTCGAGGTCCAGGCGCGCGCGCAGGGCGAGCTCCTCGCACAGCAGCGGCTCTTCGCGCGCTCCGAGCAGCTCCGCCAGGCGCTCGTCCGCGCGCAATGCGCCGGCGCGAGGAACCGGAGATCGGCGGGGCCTGCGATGGCCTGGCGCCCGTGCTCGCGGTCCCGTCCACGGCAGCGCCACCGCGTGCAGCCACAGCCCGGACGCGACCTGCTCGCCCTCGCCCCAGCCGGCCCTGATCACGAGCGCCTGCGCGGGGGAGACCTCGCGCTCGTACGGGTCGGCGGCCGCGATGCGCTGGGCGTACAGCACCCGGTTGAGCGCCGCGAACGCCGCCGAGACCTCGCGCTCGGTGTCGAGCTCCTCCAGCCACGCCCTGGCCTGGCGCTCGGCGGACAGCGACACGGGGTCGACGATCGTCACGCGGGTGATCTCAACGGGCGTGGGCTCGGGCTCCGGGAGCGCCTCGCGCCGGCGTGTGGCGGCCCTGCGTCTCAGCGGTCCGGCTCCTCGCGCGAACGCCGCGCGGCCGGCCCCGAGGGTACCGAGGACGATCACGTGCTCGGGCTCGCCGCCGGCTCGCGAGCGCAGCAGGTATCTGCCATCGGCCGGTCCGAGCGCCCATGGCAGCTCGCACTGCACGAACAAAAACAGTCGTTCGGGGCGCTCGACCACGGCTGCACCGTATCCGGGTAGAGTGCCGTTGCGATGTCCGACCCGAGCAGTGCCGTCAGGAACCTGCGTGAGCGCCTCACCGGCGCGGGCGAAGACCATCTCGGCAAGGCGCTGTCGGACCTGCTGGAGAACCCCCTGCTGACGGGGACGATCGGGCGGGCGTTCGACGCGCGGGAGAAGGCCGCCCAGGCGCAGGAGCTGGCGATGGGCGCGCTGAACATCCCCTCGGCCGCCGACATCGAACGGCTGACGCGCAGGCTGCGCTCGGTATCGCAGCGGTTGGAGGGCATCGAGGACGGCGTCCATCGCCTGGACCGCGCGCTGGCCTCGCACGGCGTTGACCGATCGTCCGGGATCGGCCAACGCCTGTCACGGATCGAGGAGCAGCTGGGGGCGCTTGCGGGCAAATTGGGCGAGCAGCCGAAGCCGGCCAAGAAGCCGGCCAAACCCAGCGCGCGGCGCTCTCCGGCCAAACCGAAGAAAACCTGATCCCTACGGGTTCAGCCCGAGCGATTCCATGATGTGGCCCCACGTGTACACCGCGTTGGCTTCGGCTTCGGTCAGCTGGCCTTCGATCCGCTGCGCGTGCGCGAGCACTCCCCGCTCGCTCGGCTGCTCCGAGGGCGCGAGCAGCGCCGCCGGCACCTCGCCGACGGCCACTTCGACCCTGTAGTAGCGGCTGTCGAATCCGACCGCGCTCGCCGGAAGCGTCCGATACTGGCTGGCTGTCCAGGCGCGCACGTCGGCGCAGATGTTCGGCGCCGGCAGTGCCGACAGCGTCTGCAGGCGGGCGGCGTAGGTGCTGACCTTGCGCGTGAGCGCGCGGTTGCTCCAGCGCAGCCCCCGCGCCGTGCGCACGAACCGGGCGACAGCCTGCACGTCCGGGCGGATGGCGGCGAGGGTCATCGCGCCGACGAGCTCGTTGCTGAGCTGTTCGGAGTCCGTGTCCTGCGGCGAGCCCGCGGCGGCCCCGGGGCATTCGGCCGCGATCTGGCGGCGCAGGCTCTGCAGCTCCGCTTCGCTGGTCGCAAGGTTGACCCTGGCCGCGTGCACGAGCGCGTAGTCGGCCTGGATGTACGCACGCGTCGCGGCGAGGTCCCCGGGCCCGGCCAGCGCGGGGGTGGGTGCCGCGGCGAGGGCGAGGGCGAGGGCCAGCGCCAGCGCCAGGGCGAGGGTCGCGGCCAGGATGACTGGGGAGCGTGGCGGTGCGGTCACAGCGAGGAGTATGCCCCAGCCCGAGACCGTGCGGAGCGGTTAGGGCGATAGGGGGAGGAAGAGGGAGGGAGAGGGGGCAGGAAGAGGAAGAGGCTGCCCAACCCGTCAACGGCCACGATCGTTTCCCAGCGCTGCTATCGCCGCCCCGCCCATCGACTCGGACGCCGCCAGCAAGCTGTGGTCGTCGATGCGCGTGCGCGCGCCGTGTGCGTCGAACGTATCGGACACCGCCAGCACGCACGCGACCGGGACCCCCGCGCGGGCGCCCAGCGCGAACAGGGTCGCCGACTCCATCTCCACGGCCAGTGCGCCCGTGGCGCCGGCCGGCCGGCTCTCCTCGTAGAACAGATCGACGCTCACGACCGCGCCCGCTCGCGCCCCCGGCGCCGCGCCGATCAGCGCGCAGGTCAGATCGGGGTCGGCCACCGATCGGAGATCGACGGGGTCTCCGGTCGATCGATCGGCCGGCCGGCGCTCCGCCGCCACGATCGCGCGCGAGCAGCCGTCGCGGCAGATCGACTCGCGCGCGATCACCAGCTCGCCGAGGGCGAGATCAGGCGCCAGCGCGCCGCAGGTGCCCACGCGAATCGCCCGGCGCGCGCCCAGCTCGATCAGCTCGCTCAGCACGATCGCCGCGGACGGGCCGCCCATGCCGGTCGACTGGATGCTCAGCGGCTCGCCGTCCGCGCGCGCCGGGCCTGTGTATCCCCACAGGCCGCGGTGGTGGTTGAACATGCGCGGCTCGGCGATCAGCGCCTGCGCGAGCATGAGCGCGCGGCCGGGGTCGCCCGGCAACAGCACGCGCTCGGCCAGCTCGGCGGTGGGGCGCAGGTGGAGCACTGGAACAATCGGTGGTTCAGCCGAGTCGTTTCAGGTCTTCCAGGTCCTGCGGTCGGCCCGCGGCGCGCTTCATCGCGCGCAGATCCTCGAGTCCGCACACGCGCACCGGAATGCCCTCGACGTTGCCAGGGAGTGCTTCTCGGTCGAGTTCGGCGTACAGGTCGTCGGCCTCGATCCCGCTGACCCACTGAAAGATGTCCAGGCGACCCAGGTCTGTGGCTAGGCAAAAGTTGCCTCCCTGCGACAGATCCTCAACCAGCAGCGCCGACATCGGGATCTCGCCCGGATCGAAGTCGCTGGCTTCGTCATCGACCGCATTGATATCCGCGAGCGCCGTGGCGAGCCGCTCGAGGTTCTCATGCACAGGATTTGGGACTACATCGAGATCCTTCGAGGTCCGCACGTGGCCGTGAGCACTGACCGCAAGCCCGCCGATGGCGATGTGCTCGACACCATGTTCCTGCAGGTGCTTCAGCAGCGGGACCGGGTCAAGCGCGTCGGGCATCCCTGAACGCCTCGGCGAAGCGGTTGGCGAAGCGGGTCAGCTTGACTAGATCCTCTAGATTGGCGCTCACGCCACGTGCGCGGTCCTGCTGAACCCGGATTTGGGCGACCCGCTCGTTGCGAGCGATCTCCTCCGGCGTCCAGGGCCCTTTCGGCTTGGCCTTCGGCTTCGCTGCTGCCATTCCCGGCATTGTAGATCGAGCGCCGGCCGGTCGCGGTCTCGGCCGTGTTTGATCCGTGGTATTGGGGCTTGAGGAAACGGCGCCGTTCAGCCCCGCGCTTGCGACACCGGCCGCGACCTTAGACTGCGCCTGAAGATGGCATCGCCTCCCGACAGCCCCCCAGACGTTTTGCCCGGCGACGGCTCCCCGCCCGCCGACGGCTCCCCGCCCGCCGACAGTGCCCCGCCCGGCGGCGATCCCCCGCCCGGCGGCGATCCCCCGCCCGGCGCCGCGCCCCCCGAGCCCACGCTGGGGCAGGTGGCCGCGCGCGCGGGCGTTACGCCGGCCACCGTCAGGCGCTGGGTCAGGGAGGGGCTCGTGCCCCAGTACGACGGCGAGTGGACGCCCGCGGCGGCCTCGCACGTGCGCATCGTCGCGCGGCTGCGCGAGCGTGGGCACACGGTCCAGCGGATCAGGGAGGCCAGCCAGAGCGGCAAGCTCGCGTTCGGCTACATCGACGAACTGCTGCCCAGCACCGAGGCGCGCTACACGCTTCAGGAGGCCTCGCGGGAGATCGACCTGGACCCGGCGCTGATCGAGCGGTTGGTCGGGGCGATGGGCCAGAACGCGATACCGACCGAGGAGTTCTCCGAGGAGGATCTGCAGGTGCTGCGCTACGGCGCGGAGATCCTCGCCGCGGGCCTGCCGCTGCCGGCTCTGCTGCAGATCGTGCGCGTCTACGGGCAGGCGATGGCGCAGGTCGCCGACGCGGAGGTTCGGCTGTTCCATCTGTACCTGCACGAGCCGCTGATGCGCGACGGGGTGCCGGGAGTGGAGGTTGCGCAGGCAATGGAGGGGATGACGCGCGAGATGCTGCCGTTCGCGGTGCCGTTCATCAACTACCTGCACGGGCGCATGCTGGGGCATTTCGTCGAGCAGGATGTGATCGGCCATATCGAGTCCGACCTCGACGACGAGGAGACCGCACAGGAGGGACGGATGCGGGTGGCGATCGCGTTCGCGGACCTGGCGGGGTATACGAAGCTGACCGAGGAGCAGGGCGAGGCGCAGGCGGTCAGCGCGGTCGAACGGTTCGTGGAGGTCGTGGAGCACACGCTGCCGATCGACGCGCGCGTGATCAAGACACTGGGCGACGAGGTGATGGTCGTCGGCGCCGACGCGGGCTCGCTGACGAGCTGGGCGGTCGGGCTGGGCGCGGAGCTGCCCCTGGGATCGCCGCCGCCGCGGATCGGGATTCACAGCGGGGCGGCGATCTATCGCGACGGCGACTACTACGGCCGCGAGGTCAACCGGGCGGCGCGCGTGGTCGCGCGGGCGGCTGGCGGCGAGGTGCTCGTGACGCGCCCCGTCGTGGACCTCGCCAGCCGCCAGGACGGGCTGGAGTTCGAGCTGATCGGGGAGGTCGTCTTGAAGGGGTTCAACCACCCGACCGAGCTGTTCCTGGCCCGCGCGCGGGGGAGTCGGTCAGGTGGCGCGTAGCTGGACGCCGCGGGAGCTGCAGGAGGCGGTGCGGGCGTCAGGCCTGATCGGAGGGGACGATCTGCCCACCCCCCCGGTCGTGGCGATGGTCTCGGGCGGGCGGGACTCCGTCTGCCTGCTGGATGTCGCGGTCGCGGTGCGCGGGGCCGGCGACGTGCGGGCGCTGCACGTCAACTACGGCCTGCGGGGGGAGGCCTCGGACGCGGACGAGCGCCTGTGCGCGGAGCTGTGCGCACAGTTGGGGGTCGAGCTTCGGATCGTGCGCGTCGATGCGCGGGAGCGCGCGCGGGGTGGGGAGCGGGGCAGCAACCTGCAGGCGTGGGCACGCGATCTGCGCTATGGGGTGGCCGGACGGCTGGCGGACGAGCTGGCCGGCGGCGTGGACACGGGCACCGGCACGGACACAGGCACAGGCACCGGCGGGGATACCGGCGGGGGCGGTGGTGTGGATACGGGCGGGGACACGGGCGGGGACACGGGCGCGCCCGTCATCGCCACGGGGCATACCGCGAGCGATCAGCTAGAGACGATCCTGTATCGGCTGGCGGCCTCGCCGGGCAGGCGCGCGCTGCTGGGGATGGCCCCGCGCGAGGGGCGGATCGTCAGGCCGCTGCTGGGCGTGACGCGCGAGCAGGCGACCGCCTACTGCCGGGAGCGGGGCCTGCGCTGGCGCGATGACGAGAGCAACGAGGACGAGCGTTTCGCGCGCGCGCGGGTACGCCACGTGCTCGTGCCGGCGCTGGCGCAGGTGCACCCGGCCGCGCGGGAGAACGTGCTGGGAACGGCGCGGCTCTTGCGCGAGGAGACCGAGCTGCTGGAGGGCCTCGTCGATGCGGAGCTCGCCGCCGGCCGTGGGGACTCGATCGCAGTGGCGCGGCTGGCGGAGCTGCACCCGGCGCTGGCGCGGCTGGTGGTCGTGCGCCTGGCGGAGGATGCCGCTGCCGGCGAGTACGTGCCGCAGGCGGGCGGGCGCGTGGGGGAGATCCTTGCGCTGGCCGCGCGCGGGGCGGCGGAGCTGCACGTGGGCGGGAACGTGAGCGCGACGATCGAGGGCGGCGTGCTGAAGATGGTCAAGCTCCCGCAGCGGTGACTACACTCCCACAGGTGGCGAGCACCATGCCCGAGCAGGCCCGCGGCGGGGCACACGGCCAGGACGGCCAGGACGGCCGGGTCGGCGAGGTGCTCGTCAGCGCCGAGGCGCTGCAGGCGCGTGTGCGCGAGCTGGGGGAGCAGATCTCGCGCGACTATGCCGGCCGGCCGCTGCTGCTGGTGGGCGTGCTCAAGGGCGCTGTGTTCTTTCTGAGCGACCTGATGCGGTTCATCGAGATACCCGTCGAGGTCGATTTTATGGCCGTCGCCTCATATGGCTCGGCGACGGACTCCTCGGGCGTGGTGCGCATCCTCAAGGATCTCGACGCGGCGATCGAGGATCGGGACGTGCTGATCGTCGAGGACATCGTCGACTCCGGGCTGACGCTGCAGTACCTGCTGCGCAACCTCGGCTCGCGCAACCCGCGCACGCTGGAGGTGTGCGCGCTGCTGACCAAGCCCGCGCGGCGCAAGGTGCAGCTGAAGGCCCGCTACGTCGGGTTTGAGATCGCCGACAGGTTCGTCGTCGGCTATGGCCTGGACTACGCCGAGCGTCACCGCAACCTTCCGTTTGTGGCCGCGTTGGAGAGGTGAGGGGTCAGCGGCCGCCCGTGAGCCGCCCCCGGGGCCGGGCCGCAACGGCCAGAAAATGCGACGTTGCATGGTACGCTAGGGAACTGGCGTAGGCCGCACGAGCACGGCGCCAGAAACCGAGTGATATCGCCATGAGCCGTTCATTCAAGAGTGCCGCGTTCCCAATCCTCATCGTCCTGGTGCTGGCGTTTCTGGCCGTGAAACTGGTCAGCCCGAGCTCGAACAGCTCGCGCACGCACAGCTACAAGACGCTCGTCTCCGAAGAAATCCCGAAGGGCGAAGTCAAGTCGGTCGAGTTCAAGAACAAAGGCAAAGCGCTTGCCGTCGAACTGAAGAACAAAGAAAAATGGGAAGGCGGCTACGTCGAACAGGAGGCGCCCGAACTCTTCAAGCAGCTCAAAGAAGCTGGCGTCGCCGCGTACAACGTCGAATCGGAAAAGAGCAACGAGCTGCTGTCGCTGCTCACGTTCATCCTGCCGTTCGTGCTGTTCCTCGGGTTCTGGCTGTTCCTGATGAACCAGGTCCAGGGTGGCGGCAACAAAGTGATGTCGTTCGGCAAGTCGCGCGCCAAGCGATTGTCGGCCGACTCGCCGAAGATCACCTTCCGCGACGTCGCCGGCGTGGACGAGGCCGTGGAGGAGCTGCACGAGATCAAGGAGTTCCTGGAGAACCCCAAGAAGTTCCAGGCGCTCGGCGCGCGCATACCCACGGGCGTGCTGCTGTACGGTCCTCCGGGCACCGGCAAGACGCTGCTCGCGCGCGCGGTCGCGGGCGAGGCGGGCGTGCCGTTCTTCTCGATCTCCGGATCCGATTTCGTGGAGATGTTCGTCGGCGTCGGCGCCTCGCGCGTCAGGGACCTATTCGAGCAGGCCAAGCAGAACTCGCCCTGCATCATCTTCATGGACGAGATCGACGCCGTCGGGCGCCATCGCGGCGCCGGCCTGGGCGGCGGGCACGACGAGCGCGAGCAGACGCTCAACCAGCTGCTGGTCGAGATGGACGGGTTCGAGGCGAAGGACAACATCATCATGATCGCCGCCACCAACCGGCCCGACATCCTCGACCCCGCGCTGCTGCGTCCCGGGCGCTTTGACCGTCAGATCGCCGTCGATCGCCCCGACCGCAAGGGCCGGGCGAAAATCCTCGAGGTGCACACGCGCGGCAAGCCGCTGGCGAAGATCATCGACATCGACGCGCTTGCCGGCCAGACCCCGGGCTTCACCGGCGCCGATTTGTCGAACCTGATCAACGAGGCCGCGCTGCTGTCGGCTCGTACGGGCAAGCGCGAGATCGGACAGGTTGAGCTCGAGGAGGGGATCATGCGCGTGATCGCCGGCCCGGAGAAGAAGACGCGCGTGATGAGCGAGAAAGAGCGCCTGATCACCGCCTACCACGAGATGGGCCACGCGCTCGTCGGTCACTTCCTCGAGCACTCCGACCCCGTGCACAAGATCTCGGTGATCTCGCGCGGACAGGCGCTCGGCTACACGATCTCGATGCCCCAGGAAGATCGCTTTCTCACGACCCGAGCGGAGCTGAAGGACACGATGGCGATGACCCTCGGCGGCCGCGCCGCGGAGGAGATCGTGTTCGGCGAGATCACGACCGGCGCGTCGAACGACATCGAGAAGGTGACCCAGACCGCCAAGCAGATGGTGATGCGCTTCGGCATGAGCGAGAAGCTCGGGCCGCGCGTATTCGGCCACGACCACGGCCAGCCATTCCTCGGCCGCGAGTTCTCGACCGAGCCCGACTACTCCGATGAGATCGCGCGCGAGATCGACGACGAGGTCAGGCGCATCATCGAGGCGGCCCACCAGCGCGCGCGGGAGATCCTGACCGAGCACCAGCACCAGCTCACGAAGATCTCTGAGGTTCTGGTCAAGCGCGAGACGATCGAGAAGGAGGAGTTTCTCGCCCTGCTCGACGGCAAGAGCGAAGAGGAGGTGTTCGGCGTCGAGGACTCCTCCAAGCCCGAGCTGCCGGCCCCGCCCGCGCCGGCCGACCGGCCCGAGCGCGAAACCCCGCGCGTGGCGCCCCGCCCCGGCCTGGCCGGCGGTACCGCGGAGATGCGCGGGTCCGATCCAGAGCGCCCTGAGCTGGCCTGACTCGCCGCGGAGCGCGGCTCTGACCCGGAGCGTCCCGAGCTGGCCTGACTCGCCGCCGGGCGCGGGACCGGCCCGGCGCGCCGACCTGCTCGCAGGTAGGTTGACCCAATGAGCCTGCCGTTCCGTGTCATGGGGATCGTGAACGTGACCCCCGACTCGTTCTCGGACGGCGGCCTGTTTATGGACGCACGCGCGGCGATCGCGCACGCGCGGGAGCTGGTGGCCGAGGGGGCGGACATCGTGGACGTCGGCGGCGAATCGACGCGGCCGGGCGCCGAGCCCGTATCTGCGGCGGAGGAGTTGCGGCGGGTTCTGCCCGCCGTGGCGGGCCTCGCGGGGGATCTGACGTCCGCCCGCGCAACGCCCGCCGGCGCGATGGACGCCCGCCCGCGGATCTCGATCGACACGTCCAAGGCTCAGGTCGCGCGCGCGGCGCTCGATGCCGGCGCGAGCATCGTCAACGACGTCAGCGCGCTGCGCGGCGACCCGGACATGGCGGGGGTCGTGGCGGACAGCGGGTGCGAGTGCTGCCTGATGCACATGCTCGGCGAGCCGCGCACGATGCAGCGGGCGGGCAGGCCTCAATACAAGGATGTCGTCGATGACGTCAGGGCGTTCCTGGAGGAGCGGCTGGCGTTCGCTGTGCGCGAGGGCGTGCGCGAGGAGCGGATCATGCTCGACCCGGGGATCGGGTTCGGCAAGACGGTCGCGCACAACCTCGCGCTGCTGCGCCGCCTGGACGAGCTGGTCGGAATCGGGCGGCCCGTGGTCGTGGGGACCTCGCGCAAGAGCTTCCTCGGGCGCATCCTCGCCGCCGACGATGTGGTGGGCGAGTCGGAGTCGGTGGACGCCGCCCGGCGGTTGGCGGGCACGATCGCCACGAACGTGCTCGCGTATGAGCGCGGTGGGAGCGTGTTCAGGGTGCACGACGTCGCCCCGGTGCGCGCCGCGCTGGCCGTGGCTGCTGCTACGTTGGGCTGAGGATGGCCGGAGAGGAGCACGCGGACGACGCGCACGAGCCCGAGGAGGGCGAGGAGGAGCTCGGCGACGTGTTCGCGCTCGGGGACGAGTATGAGGAGGAGGAAGAAGAAGAGGAGGAGGAGGACTACGAGGAGGACGTCGAGCGCGATGAGCGCGATGAGACCGGCGAGGCGGTCACGGTCGAGATCTCGGGGCTGTCGCTGTACACCCACCACGGCGTGGGCGAGGCCGAGCGCGAGGTAGGCCAGCGGCTGGTGCTCGACCTGCGCTTGGACCTCGGCGAAAGCGCCGCCACGGTGACGGACTCGATCAGTGACACGGTCGACTATGACGAGGTCTGCCAGCTGGTCGCGCTGCTGGCCCAGCAGCGCTCGTACAACACGCTCGAGCGGTTGTGCAGCGCGATCGCCGATCGGCTGATCGGCGACTACGAGCTCGAAGGGATCTGGGTCAAGGCGACCAAGCCCGAGCCGCCGATAGCTCTGCCCGTGGACGAGGTCTCCGTCGAGGTTTGGCGCGAATCCGAGGAGTAGTCGCCGCGCGCGTGTTCGCGGGCTGACATCTTCATCTATCGAGACCCCTGTTGAGCGACGCGATGGAGTCGAGCTTGAAGGGAGAGGGGGAGGGTTGGAGTTGTATTAACTTTTCTACTCGGTATTACAAAGGCGCACGATATATACTAAAATTATACCATAGGTAACCACTATAGTTATACTCAGTATTTTTTTTGAAATACACCATCAGCCAGGACCGATCTTGCCGGCCAATTTCGCTTGACATTAGTTAGCACTCACTTATAATCTCCCGCGGCATGAGTCTGCGAAACCCCGAGCGACCCCCGGCCCGACCCCTAGCGCGACCCTCGGCCCTACCCCAGGCGCGACCCTCGGCCCCGGACGAGGGTGAGCGATGATCGCGCGCCTGTCAGTACTCGCCACCCGCCCCGGGAACACGCGCCGCGTGCTCATCGGCGCGGGCATCGCGTTCCTGGTGGCGGCGGCGTTCGGCGTGCCCGTCACGACGATCCTGAAAAGCTCGAACACCGACTTCCAGAACCCGCAAGCCGAGAACCAGAGGGTCAACGCCGCGATTGAACACGCGACGGGGCAGTCTCCGTACTACGGCGTCGTCGCCCTGGTGTCCACTCCCGGGAACGTGCTCACCGATCGCGCCGCCCAACTGCGGGCCGCGCGCGTGGCCGCGCTGCTGTCCACGCAGCCAGGGTTTCAGCGCGTGCTCGACTATCCGGCCACGCATCTGCCCGCGCTCGTTTCGCGCGACGGCCACCAGGCGGTCGTGCTCGCCGCGTTCTCCTCCCAGGAACGCTCGGCCGCCGCCGCGGCCCGACTCGGTTCGCGACTGGCCGGGCAGGGGGTGCGGTTCGGCGGTCCGCAGGTGGCGTTCAACGAAATCAACAGCCGCACCTCCTCGGACCTGAAGAACGCCGAGCTCCTGGCGTTCCCGATCCTGCTGCTGCTCTCCCTCTGGGTCTTTCGCGGCCTGATCGCCGCCGCGCTGCCGCTGCTCGTGGGCGGGTTCGCGATCGTGCTCACGTTCCTGGCCCTGCGCCTGATCGACCAGGGGCTGGGGCTGTCGATCTTCGCCGTGAACCTCGTCACCGGGATGGGGCTCGGCCTGGGGATCGACTACAGCCTGTTCGTGCTCTCGCGCTTCCGCGAGGAGCTCGCCGTCGGCCTGGACTCCCGCGCGGCGATCGCCCGCACGCTGCAGACGGCCGGGCGCACCGTGCTGTACAGCTCGCTCACGGTGGCCGGCGCGCTCGCCTCGCTGCTCGTGTTCCCGCTGAGGTTCCTGTACTCGATGGGTATCGGCGGCATGGTCGTGGCGCTGTCGGCCGGCGCCGTCGCGCTGATCGTGCTGCCGGCCGTGCTCGTCGCGCTCGGCCCGCGCGTGAACGCGCTCGCCCCTGCGTGGCTGCAGCGCAGCGCCGCGCGCTCCGCGCAGGCGAGCGAGCAGGGCGGCTGGTTTCGCCTCGGTCAGAGCGTGATGCGCCGTCCCGGCCTCGTCGCGCTCGTGACCGCCGCGGTGCTGCTGGCGATCGCCTCGCCCGCACTGCGCCTGCAGCTGATCCCCGCCGACGCGCACGTCCTGCCGTCCTCCTCGCAGAGCCGCCAGATCACCGAAGACCTCGACAGGGAATTCGCCAGCAACGGCGCGCAGACGATCAGCATCGTCCTACCGGCCTCGCCCGGCTCAGGCGCGCGTGTCGCTGCGCTCTCCCTGAGCGCGCAGCGGACGGCCGGCGCTCAGGCGCGGGAGGTCGCGCCGCCCCACTACCTGGGTCGCGGCACGTGGGAGATCGAACTGCTCCCGCGGGGAACGGAAGCCTCGGCCGCCAACCAGCTGCTGGTCAAGCGCCTGCGCACGCTCGTGCACCCGGCGGGAGCGCTGGTGGGAGGGGGGACGGCGTGGTTCATCGATCAGAAGGCCGCGATCTCCTCCCATGTCCCGCTGTCGCTGACGATCCTCGTGTGCGTCACGCTCGGCATCCTGTTCCTGATGACCGGGTCGGTCGTGCTGCCGCTGATGGCGCTGCTGATGAACCTGCTGACCGTTGCGGTGGGCGCCGGACTGCTCGTGCTGATATTCCAGGACGGACACGGCTCCTCGCTGCTGGGCTTCAGCCCGATAGGGGGCCTGGAGGAGTCCAATCTCGTGCTGCTGTTCACGGTCGCGTTCGCGCTGTCGACCGACTATGGCGTGTTCCTGTTCAGCCGCATCAAGGAGATCCACGACGGCGGTCTGCCCACCCGCGAAGCCGTCGCCCAGGGGCTGGAGCGCACCGGGCGCCTGATAACCGCCGCGGCGCTGCTGTTCTGCGTGGCGGTCGGCGCGTTCGCGACCTCGCACATCTTCTTCATCAAGCAGTTCGGCGTGGGTACCGCGCTGGCGGTCGCGATCGACGCGACGTTCGTGCGCGCTCTGCTCGTCCCCGCGCTGATGGGCCGGCTCGGCGAGCGCACCTGGTGGGCGCCTCGGCCACTGCGCCGCCTGCATGCCCGGGTCGGGCTGCGCGAGCTGAGCGAGCCCACTAGCGCGTAGCTGAAAGCGGTTGGGCGTACAGGCGGGCGAACGGCGTCCGGGTGGGCGAACGCATACCTTCCAGGCCATGCCCGCACGGACAGGACTGCTCGGCCTCGGCTCGAACCTCGGCGACCGCCGCGCCCAGCTGCAGGGCGCCATTGACGCGCTGCCGAGCATCGGGGTGAATGTGGTTGCGTGCTCGTCGGTCTACGACACGGATCCCGTCGGCGAGGTGTCTGAGCAGGCGAGCTTCCTGAACGCGTGCGTCCTGATCGAAACGACGCTCGAGCCGCTGGAGCTGCTCGACGCCGTCAAGGTCCTGGAGCGCGTGCTCGGGCGTGCCGGCGGCGGCGTCCGCCACGGTCCGCGCGCGATCGACGTCGACGTTCTGCTGCTCGGCGACGTCGCGCTCGCGCACGAGCGCATGACGCTCCCGCACGAGCAGCTGCTCAGCCGCCGCTTCGTGCTGATCCCGGCGCTTGAGCTGGATTTCCAGCTGCGGGCTCCGGGCGGCTCCTCGCTCGCCGATGCGCTGGCGGCGCTGGGGCTGGATGAGGGCGTGCGCTGGGCCGGCCCGCCGCTGAGGATCCCGCCGCGGACGGGCCGGTCACGAACCGGCCGGCCGCGGACGAGCCGGTCGCGTGCGTAACATGCGTGCGCGCGTCGCCGGTGGGCGCGCGCTCCGTGCTCTGCCGGCTGCCGGCTGGCGCAGCCAGCGAGATCCCCGCGCCCGCGGCGGCGGCGACCGCCATCGCCACGAGCGTGGGCTTCAGCCGCGCCCGGATCAGGTCGTGGGTCGGGCGCTCGCGCGGTGTCGCCATCTCAGCGACGGACTGTAGCGCGTGGATACGGGTCCTCGCGTGCGTCCGTGCGGGTGCCCGGCGGCTGGTCCAGGCGACCCATGGGCGCCGTTCATAGCTCAATTTGCAGGGAAAACCTCCCGGATCGCGTAGAACCAGTGCAACCGTCGTTGCACCGTGCTAGGGTGCCGCGATCAACGCCGAATCCCTGATCAGACATCAGGGAACGGGGGACCCAGTTTGTTGGGGCGAATCCCACGGTGGAACCGTGAGAAGCGCAGGCTCTTTCAGCGCTAGCCCGTCAGCTAACCCCGCAGGCCGACGAAAGAGGTCGATGTGCGGTTGCGAACACTTTTTGTGGCGCTTTGCTCAATCTTGACGGTCCCGGCCTGTCTGTCCGTCCCGGCTCTGGCCAGCACGACCAGCTCGGTCTCCGTGGCCGGCGGCGCGGCGGCCGGGTCGATCGACACCTCCGCCAGCGGCGGCGCGACCCCGACCGCTCCCGCGAAACCCGCCAAGCCGCTGCACCTCTCGCCGATCACGGCCAAGACCCCCAACGTCGCCTACAGCGGTCCGGTCTATGAAAAGACCGCGACCGGCCAGGTCGTCCCCTACACACCCCCGCCCGTGGCCCACGGGCAGGTGCCCACCGCGCCCGGAGTGAGCACCGCGACCACCGCCACCGTCGCGACTGGGACGACCGGCGGCAGCGGCTCCGTCCCGACTCCCACCTCTACGACCCCGACGACCGCGACGCCGAGGCCCGAGCTGCTGGTTCCCGGCACGCTGGCCCGTTACGTCGACGGGCTCGCCGCCGCGCCGATGTCCGTGCCACCCGCCGTCCAGGAGATCGTCTGGGCCGGCAACGAGCTGCATCGGCCTGCCCTACATCTACGGTGGCGGCCACGCCTCGTTCATGTCGCCCGGCTATGACTGCTCGGGCACCGTCTCGTTTGCGCTGCACGGTGCCGAACTGCTGCAGACCCCCGAGGACTCATCGGAATTCGAAGTCTGGGGCTCGCACGGGGCGGGACGCTGGGTCGCGATCTTCTCGAACCCCGGCCACGCCTACATGACGGTCGCCGGGCTGCGCCTGGACACGAGTGCCGCCGACGACCCCTCCAACGAGCAGGGCCCCCGCTGGCGCCCGTTGCGCCCGGAAAACGGGGGTTACGTCGTGCGCCACCCGCTCGGGTTGTAGGGTCGCGGACGCGCGGTTCAGGGCCGGACGCCCGGTTCGGCTAGGCTTGAGCGAACCGTAGGTGCGAACAGCTATAGGAGGATCAGATGGCCGGTCTGACCGGGCGCATGTCAACCGTCGTCAAGGCGAAGGTGTCGAAACTGCTGGACCGTGCCGAAGACCCGGCCGAGACGCTCGATTACAGCTACCAGAAGCAGGTCGAACAGCTGCAGAACGTCAAGAAGGGCATTGCAGACGTCGTCACCGCCAAGAAGCGCCTGCAGATGCAGGAGTCCACGCTCAAGCAGAGCGTCGTCAAGCTCGACACGCAGGCCCGCCAGGCGCTGTCCGGCGGGCAGGAGGATCTCGCCCGCCAGGCGCTGGAGCGCAAGAACGTCGCCCAGACCGAGCTGCAGGGGCTCGACACGCAGGTGGCCGAACTGGAAGAGCAGCAGCAGAAGCTGACCGACTCCGAGCAGAAGCTGCGCGCGAAGATCGAGTCGTTTCGCACCAAGAAGGAGGTCATCAAGGCGCAGTACTCCGCCGCCGAGGCGCAGGTGCGCATCTCCGAGGCCGCGACCGGCGTCGGCGAGCAGATGGCCGACGTGGGCCTGGCGATGCAGCGCGCGGTGGACAAGACCGAAAACATGAAAGCCCGCGCCGACGCCGTCTCCGAGCTGGAAGCCGCCGGCACGTTCGACGACATCACCGCGCTCGGCTCCGGCGAAGACGACATCGACCGCCAGCTGAAGTCGCTGTCCAGCCAGTCGGCCGTCGATGACGACCTAGCGAAGATGCGCGCGGAAATCGGGGCCGGAGACGGTGGTGGGGCCGCGCCCGCGGGGGAGATCGCCGCGCCGGGCGAGCCCACGCCGAGTGAGACCGCGGTGCCGGCCGAGGCCACCCAGGCTCCGCCCACCGAGGGGGGCACCGCCGGCGGCGAGGCCGGTGGTCAGTCATGATCGTGCGCATCTCCGGCGAGGACCAGTACCGCCTCGCCGACAGCGACTCCGCGCGCCTGAACGAGCTGGAGAACGCGGTCGTGGCGATCGTGGACGGCGGGCGGGAGGACGGGTTCGCCGACGCGTACGACGCGCTGCTCGACTACGTGCGCGCCCGGGGCGAGCGTGTTGGCGACGAGGAGATCGAGACCTCCGATCTGATCCTGCCGCCGCCGGACCTGACGTTCGCCGAGGCCGGGCGCGAGTTCACCGGCGAGGGCCTGATCCCCGACTGATCCGACTGATTGCGTTGCGCGTCGCCCGCGTGGCTGGCGGGGCCGGTGGCAAAGGCCGGCGTGTTGGGCGTGTTGGGGGTGGTGGAAGTATATGTTCTATTTTCAAACTCGGTATAGCTATCGCTATACACGCTTTTTTTGGGAACATACACGCCCGGGCCCTTTTACCTTCTGGTACACACGATAGTTATACGCACCCGCTGTTTGCCTCTCCTCTCCTCTCCTCTCCTCTCCGATCAGATCGGGATTCCCCACAGCGGGAACCACCGCTCCAGCTCGGGCTCGATCGGCAGTTCTGAGGCCATCTGGGCCTTCAGCTGCAGCTCGCGCTCGGTCGAGCGCTCGTTGGCGGGAGCCGAATCCCCCCCACCCTTGGGCACGAACGGGTACCAGTAGCCGCGCTTGTAGTTGTAGATCATGTACACCGCGCGCTTCTGAGCGTCGGCGAACGCGAACACCGCGCACAGCAGCCGCTCGCCGTGCCCGGCCGTCTCGATCGAGCTCGACACGGCGTTGATGCCCACCGCGAGGTCTTCGACGCTGGGCTGACCGTCGGGGTTGCGCAGCACCATCCAGCGGTATCCATACGAGTCGTCCTGAGTGCTCACCGTCGTGCCGGTGTCCCCGCCGGTGGCGCGGACGACCTCTTCCATGTCGCGCAGCGTGGATTCGAACTCGCTCGTGGCCAGCGCCTGGAACACGATCGCCGCGACGCCGGCGGGGTCGATCGAGTGTTCGGACTGCAGCGCGATGTACGCGGTCGTGATCGCGAACAGCCGATCGGGCGCCGGTCCGGCGACCGTGTGGCGACCGGCGATGATGTCGCGCAGGCCCACTATGCGATGGCCGTGCCGGCGGTGCCCTGCAGCTGGGACTCCAGCCGCTCCAGCGCCGCCAGGCGCTGCTCCAGCGGCGGGTGGTCGGCGAAGATGTTCATCATCGACTTCTTGGTCCTGGCGGGCAGGATGAAGAACGCGCTCATTCCTTCCGCCCGGCGCAGATCCTGGGTCGGCACGCGATCCATCGTGCCGCTGATCTTCAACAGCGCCGAGGCCAGCGCGCTGGGGCGGCCGGTCAGCACCGCCGAGCCGCGGTCGGCGGCGAACTCGCGGTAGCGCGAGAGCGCGCGCAGCAGCAGGAACGAGATCACGTACACCAGCACCGACACGACCAGGACCGCCATCAGCGCCTCCTCCTCTTCGCGGTTACGCCCGTAGCCGCCGCCGAAGCCCCCGCCGAAGAAGAACGAGAATTGGATGATCAGCGAGGCGAGCGTGGCGAAGAAGCTCGCGAGCGTCATCACCATCACGTCGCGGTTGATCACATGCGTGAGCTCGTGCGCCATCACGCCTTCGAGCTCGGCGGGCTCCAGCAGCTGCAGGATCCCCCGGGTGGCGCACACAGTCGCCGACTTCTGCGATTTGCCCATCGCGCAGGCGTTGGGCATCGAGGTCTCCATCACGCACACCCGCGGCTTGGGCAGGTTGGCCTGCACGCACAGCCGCTCGATGATCCCGTGCAGCTCGGGCTCCTGCGCGGGGGTCACCTCCTTGACGCCCATCGTCGCCATCGCGATCCGGTCCGAGCCGAACAGCTGCATCATCAGCAGCACGAGCGCCACGATCACGATCACGCCGGCCTGGGCGCCGACGGCGAACAGCACGCCGACGAACACCACATACACCAGCCCCAGCAGGAACATCGTCAGCACCATCCGCGCCTGCAGGCCGGTGTCCTTGCCGAATTTCTCAGGGCGCCTTGCCATGCCGACATTGTCGCAGACGCGGCTCACGATCCGCTAAACCGGCGCTGTCGCGCCGCGCCGCCGTCCCGCTGCGCCGCTGCCCAGCCGCGCCGCCCCTCCGTCCGGCCGCGCCGCGGCCCAGCCGCGCCGGACGAGCGGGCTCCGTAGAGTGCGGGTGGCGATGAGCAGCGAGGATGAGCGATGAAGCCCGAAGTGGAACTGCTGGGCATCTCGATCAAGACGTTCGGCGTCACGTTCGCGCTTGGGTTCCTCGCCTGCGGCCTGGTGATCGCCAGGCGCCTGCGCGAGCTGGACAGGCCTGTGGACTGGGCGTATGAGCTCGTGTTCGCTGCGCTTCTGGGCGGCGTGATCGGCGCCCGCGCGTACTTCGTGATCCAGAACTACTCCTCGGTGCAGCACAACCTGCTCGGCTCGATCTTCTCGGGCTCGGGCCTGGTCTGGTACGGCGGCGCGATCGGCGGCGCGATCGCGGTGCTCGCGTGGATGCGCTGGCGCGATGCGATGCAGCTGCGCATGTTCGACATGACCGCGACCGCGCTCGCGCTCGGCTACGGCATCGGGCGGATCGGCTGCCAGGTCTCGGGCGACGGCGACTACGGGATCAGATCGAGCCTGCCCTGGGCGATGGGCTACCCGCATGGCACCGTCCCGACCCCGCCAAGAGTGACGGTGCAGCCCACGCCGATCTATGAGACGGTCTCGATGTGCCTGCTCGCGTATCTGCTGTGGCAGCTGCGCGATCGCGTGCGCCCGGGCGTGATCTTCGCGCTGTACATGGTCTTCAGCGGCCTGGAGCGGCTGCTGGTCGAGTTCGTCCGCCGCAACGCCGAGGTGTTCGCGGGCCTGACCGCGCCACAGCTGGAGTCGATCGTGCTGATGGTGGTCGGCGCCGTGTGGCTGGCGTGGATGGCGCGCGAGGACGGCGTGTCGGGGCTGCGCACGGGCTCCGGGCCGCCGGCGCGCGCCCCCCAGGCCGCCCGAGCCTGATCGGCCGCCCTCGCCGCGCGGACGCCGGCAGAGACGGGCGCCCGCATGGGCGGCCGGGGAAAATCGCCCCGGGCAGCGATAATCCAGGCATGGCCACTGAAACCACCCCCTCGCAGGTCGGCCTCTCGCCGGCGCTGCCCCTCGACAGCGCCCTGGACGAGCACGGGCGGTTGCAGATCGGCGGCTGTGACACGATCGAGCTCGCGCGGGAGTTCGGCACGCCCGCGTACATCGTCGCCGAGGACGACCTGCGCGCGCGGGCGCGGGCGTTCGTGCGGGCGGGGCGGGAGACGGGGCATGAGGACTTCAATGTCGTGTTCGCCTCCAAGTCGTTTCCCTGCACCGCCGTGTTCAGCCTGTTCGCCCAGGAGGGCCTGTCGTGCGACGTGGCCTCCGCGGGCGAGCTGCACCTGGCGCTATGCGCGGGGTTCGCCCCCGAGCGGATCGTCCTGCACGGCAACGCCAAGTCGGCAGCCGAGCTGCGCATGGCGCTGGAGTGCGGGGTGGGGCTGATCGCGATCGACAACTTCGACGAGATCTCGCGTCTCGAGCAGCTGGTCCGCAACGAGCAGGACGTGCTTATCCGGGTGACGCCGGACGTCAGTGGCGACACGCACGAGCATATTTCCACGGGGCAGGCCGACTCGAAGTTCGGCTTTTCGATGGCCGACGCCCCCGGGGCGATTGCCCGGGTGCAGGCAGTCGATGGGCTGCGATTGGTGGGCCTGCACGCGCACATCGGCTCGCAGCTGTGCGAGCTCGAGCCGTTTCGCCGCGAGGTCGCAGAGCTCGCGCGGCTCGGCGATTTCCCCGTGTGGGATCTCGGCGGCGGGCTTGGCGTGCGGTACACCTCAGTGCAGCCGCCACCCCCCTCGATCGAGGCCTATGTCCAGGCGCTCGTCGGCGCCGCGGGCGAGCACGGCATGGGCCCGGGCTCCGGCGGGCGCCTACTGATCGAGCCCGGCCGTGCGCTCGTGGCCAACGCGGGCGTGACGCTGTACACCGTGGAGTCCGTCAAGCAGAACGTCTCGCGCTGGGTCGCCGTCGACGGGGGGATGTCTGACAACCTGCGCCCGATGCTGTACGGCGCGCGCTACGAAGCCCACGTCGCCGACCGCTACGGCGGCGCGGATGAGTGCGTGCTCGCGGGCAAGCACTGCGAGTCCGGCGACGTGATCGTGCGCCGCGCGCTGCTCGACGATGCCCGCCCGGGCGATGTGATCGTAACGCCGGCCACCGGCGCGTACGGGTATGCGATGGTGTCCAACTACAACGGCGTCACCCGCCCGCCGGTCATCTTCTGCGCGGGCGGGCGCGCGCGTGTGGTGGTGCGCCGCGAGACCCTCGACGATCTGATCGCGCGCGATGTCCGCTGAGCCCTTCCGCATCGGCCTGCTCGGTCACGGCACCGTCGGCTCGGCGTTCGCCGGGCTGCTGGACGAGCGGGCCGGCGAGATCGAGCGCGTCAACGGCCGCAGGCCCGTGATCTCCGGCGTGCTGACGCGCTCGCGGGGCAGCTTCGAGGAGGTGCTCGACGGCGCCGATCTGATCGTCGAGCTGATGGGCGGGACGGAGCCCGCGCGCGAGTACCTGCTGGCGGCGATGCGCGCCGGCCGCGACGTGGTCAGCGCCAACAAGCAGCTGCTCTCCCAGCACGGCGAGGAGCTGTTCGATCTCGCCCGCGAGCACGGCGTGCTGCTGCGCTTCGAGGCCGCGGTGGCCGGCGCGGTGCCGGTCGTGCGCCTGCTGGAGGAGTCGCTGGCGGCCACGCCGATCGAGCGCATCCACGGGATCGTCAACGGCACCACCAACTTCATCCTCTCGGAGATGGCCCGCGGCAGCACCTACGCCCAGGCGCTCGCCGAGGCTCAGCGCCTGGGCTATGCCGAGGCGGACCCCTCAGACGACGTCTCAGGCCGCGACGCGGCGGCGAAGATGGCGATCCTCGCGCGCTTGGCGTTCGGCGCGCCGGTGCATCTGGAGGACGTCCCCTACGAGGGCATCGAGCACCTGCAGTCAGACGACATGGAGTACGCGCGCGAGCTGGGTCTTGGGCTGAAGCTGATCGGCACGGCCGAGCGTCGCGACGGCGGGCTGTCGGTGCGCGTGTATCCCGCGTTTCTGTACGCCGGGCATCCGCTGTCCTCGGTGTCGGGGCCGTTCAACGCGGTGACCGTAGAATCGGAGGCGATCACCGAGATCACGATGTCCGGCCCCGGCGCCGGCGGGCGTCAGACCGCGAGCGCGGTGCTGGGGGACGTCGTCAGCGTGATGACCGGCGGCGCGCGACCGCCCGCCCCGCCGCTGGCGCTGCGCCTGCTGGAGGACGTCCCCAGCGCGTTCTACCTGCACCTGGACGTCGCCGATGAGCCGGGCGTGCTCGCGGAGGTGACGCGGGTGCTGGGCGAGCAGGGCGTGTCGATCAAGTCGGTCGTCCAGCGCGGCCTGGGCGAGCGCGCGCGCCTGGTGATGGTCACCCACGTCGTTCCCGAGTCGAGCCTGCGCGCCGCGATCGCGCTGCTGGCGCAGTCCGACTTCGTGCGCTCGGCGCCTCGCACGATTCGTGTTATCGAAGAGGAGTTCGGCTGATGAATGAGGTGAGCCCTATGAGCGAGGCGAGCGTGAAGATCCCCACGGTGGAAGGCATCCCGCCCACAGGCGCCCATGTGCCCCTGATCGAGCGCTATCGCGAGCGACTGCCGTTCGCCCCCGGCGATCCCTTGGTCAGCCTGCAGGAGGGCTCCACGCCGCTGCTGCGCGCGCCCGTGCTCTCGGAGATGGTGGGCGCTTCGGTGCGCTTGAAGCTCGAGGGCGCCAACCCGACCGGATCCTTCAAGGACCGCGGTATGACCTGCGCGGTCTCCGCCGCCGTGCGCGACGGGGCGAAGGCGGTGATCTGCGCCTCCACCGGCAACACCGCCGCGAGCGCGGCGGCGTACGCCGCGCGCGCGGGCATCACCTGCGCGGTGATCGTCCCGCAGGGCAAGATCGCCCAGGGCAAGATGGCCCAGACGCTGATCCACGGCGCGCGCGTGATCTCCCTGGCCGGCAACTTCGACCAGGCCCTGGCGCTCGTGCGCGAGCTGACCGACACGCACCCGATCGTGCTCGTCAACTCGGTCAACGACTACCGCATCGAAGGCCAGAAGACCGCCGCGTTCGAGATCCACGAGGGTCTCGAAGGCGGGCTGGAGGCGCTGTGCATCCCGGTCGGCAACGCCGGCAACATCACCTCCTACTGGCGCGGCTTTCAGGAGATGGGGGCGGCGCCGCGCATGTATGGCTATCAGGCCGCGGGCGCCGCGCCGCTGGTCGAGGGCCGGGTGATCGAGCACCCGGAAACGGTGGCGAGCGCGATCAGGATCGGCAACCCCGTGCGCTGGGAGGACGCGATGGCCGCGGCGCGCGACTCGCGCGGGTCGATCAGGGCGGTCTCAGACGATGAGATCCTGGCCGCGTTCAGGCTGCTGGCATCCCGCGAAGGGATGTTCTGCGAGCCGGCCTCGGCCGCGTCGGTCGCGGGACTGCTCAAGTACGGCGCCGAGGGCGCGGAGCAGATCGTGTGCGTGCTGACCGGCCGCGGCCTGAAGGACCCGGAGACGGCGATCGCGCACAACGACGGGCGCATCATCAACTGCCCGGCGGAGATGGCCGCGATCGAGGAGGCGGTGCTGGGTGATCCGTAGGGAATCGGAGGCCCGCCCGGTTGCCTGCCCGCCGACTGCGGGCCCCCAGAGGCGCCGCCGCACGCCCGGCACGCACCCGGGGCGGCGTGGCGGGCGTGGTCGCGGAAGTCGCGGCGGGCGTGGTCGCGGTCCGGTCGCGGGTGGGGGCCGCGAGCCCGACATGCACGACGGCCGGGCCGTGGAGGTGTCGCCGGATGGACCGTAGGCGCCTCGTGCGCGTGCCCGCGTCCTCGGCGAATCTCGGCCCGGGGTTCGACTGCATGGCGGCGGCGGTCGGCCTGCACCTCCAGGTCGAGGTGCGCGAGACCGGACAGTTCTCGGTGCAGACCGACCTGAAGGTGGAGCACGGGCGCGAGAACCTGTGCGTACGGGCGTTCGAGCGGCTGCACCCCGCCGACGGGTTCGCGTTCACGATCTCCTCGGAGATACCGCTGGCCGGCGGCCTGGGGTCGAGCGCCGCGGCGATTGTCGCGGGGCTGATGGCGGCCGACCACCTGTTCGAGCTGGACGCCGATCTGCTCGCGCTGGGCAGCGAGCTGGAGGGTCATCCCGACAACGTCGCCGCCGCCCTGCACGGCGGGTTCGTCATCTGCGCGGACGGGCAGGCGACGCGCTTTGAGCCCCCGACCGGCCTGGAGGCGATCGCGGTGGTGCCCGATCAGGCGGTGCGCACGAGCGCCGCGCGCGAGGCGCTGCCGGAGCAGGTGCCGCTCGGGGAGGCGGTGTTCAATGTCGCGCATGGCGCCCTGCTCACGCTCGGGCTGGCCCAGAGCGACTGGGATCTGGTCGCGCGCGGATTGCACGACAGCCTGCACCAGGCGCGCCGCGCGTCGCTGTTTCCACGCTCTTACGAGCTGGCTGTGCGTGCTCCCGAGCTCGGCGCGCTGGGCGCGACGATCTCCGGCGCGGGACCGACCGTGCTCGTGTGGTGCTTTTACGAGCAGACCGGCGCCGTCGTGGAGGCGCTGCGCTCGGAGATCGAGGGTTGGGCGAGGCTGCTGCGTGCGCCGTTCGAGGCTCAGGGGGCTTACGTGGGAGAGCTCTAGCCGAGCCCGGCCACCCGCCTGCGCGCATCCTCGAATCCCGGCAGTCGCGCGAGGGCTTCGCCGGCGAGCGTCAGATAGTCCGCGCCGAGGTCGGGTCGGTGGTCGAGGATCGAGACGGCGCGCTCGGCCGACTCGGCGTAGGCGATCGAGGAGCGGATCGCCGTGTCGAACACCTGCTCGCCGAAGCGCTCTCGCAGCGAGGCGAGCGCCTCGCGCGAGTGCACGGTGCGCATGTCCGCGAGGTTCAGCAACACCCCGAGCAGCTGCAGGTTCGGGTTGAGGCTGTCCCGCGCGAGCTCGATCACCTCCATCGCCTGCTCGACGCCCTGCAGCGCGAAGTACTGGGCCTCGGCGGTCACGAGCGCGCGGTCGGCGGCGACGAGCGCGTTGACGGTCAGCAGCCCCAGCGAGGGCGGGCAGTCGATCAGGATCAGCTCGTAGGAGCCCTCCGGCACCTGTGCGAGCGCGCGGCGCAGCGTCATCTCCCGGCCCATCTTCCCGCCGAGCATCAGCTCGGCCTCGGCGAGGCTGAGGTTGGCGGGGATCAGATCGTCGTGGATCGCCTCTGCCGCCGACGCGCGCCCGGAGAGCACGTCGGCGATCGTCGGCTGCACATCGGGCGGCAGGTCGAAGTAGTCGGACAGGTTTCCCTGCGGATCGAGATCGACGGCGAGCGTGCTCACGCCCGCCCGCCGGAACGTGTCGGCGAGGGTCCTGACCGCGGTCGTCTTGCCCGTCCCGCCCTTCTGGGAGAGCACGGCGATCGTCGTTTTCGTCGTGGCGGTTGTGCGGGACTCGCTCATGCAAGGCGCGATACTACGCGCCTGGACCGTGGCGACGGCGCTCAGCTCGCGCTGTGCGGGGTGCTCGCGGGTGGTGCGCTCGCGCCCGCGTCGGCAGGAGCGACGCTGAGGAAGCGCAGCCGGTAGCGGCCGACGAGGATCTCATCGCCGTCCTCGAGCACCTTCCACTCGATTCGCGCCCCGTTGACGAACACGCCGTTCAGGCTGCGATCGTCGAGCACGCGCACCCCGTCGGCCTGGCGCACGACCAGAGCGTGCCTGCGTGAGACGGTCGGGTCGTCGAAGCGCACGTCGGCCGCGAGGCTGCGACCGATACGCGTCCACTCGCGCGTGAGCGCGACCGTCCTGAGCTCGCCGCCGTCTTCGTAGGCGAGGTACTCGCCGGGCGTGTGCAGCTGCTCGTGCGCGTCCTGCAGCCACTCGTCGCTGTCGATCGGCTCGGGCCGGGACAGCGCGCCGCCGCCGCTGTCGCCGAGCGCCCCGGTCTTCATGGTGTCGGTGTCGCTCGTCCGCCCCGCGTCCTGCGGAGCGCCCTCATCGCCGCCAGAGCTGTGGCGGGCGCTCATGCTCGGAGCGGCGCCCCTGCCACGACTGGCGAGAATCGGTCCTCCGGGCATGTCGCCCTGGGCCGGCGTCGCCGCTGCGCCACCGACGCGGCCACGAGCCAGGCCGTCCGCGCTGAACAGCGACGCGCGTACAAAATCATGACCTCCACAGTCGGGGCAATCGCTCAGCGTGTCGGTGCCCGCGAGCGTCAGCATGTACCCACAGTGCCGGCACTGGAACGAGCCCGCGCCGGCGAATGTGCCCGAAATAAGCGATTCCATCCTGTGCTTGCCCTTTCTGCTTCGGATTCCCCAGGGTGCTGCCCATCAGGAAGAAGTCGTGGCGATCATAACAAGCGTGTCAAATTGATGTAAGCCGCGGTCGGGCATTCTAACAACAGAAATCTATCGCCACAGTCCCGATTCTGGGGCCCTGCTCTGGAGGCCTCGAGAACAGCTGTCGTTTGACCACCCTCGCGGGGTCATTGGCAGACGGCAGGAGGCCGGCCGGCCGCGGCGAACACCACCAGCACAATGAGCCCGGCCCTCCAATCCGCTGAGTGCGACGTCGAGCAGTTCGAGCGCCTGCAGCTGCGCCGCGGCGTCGGCGCGCTGGAGGCCAGCCGGGATCGCTGCGTGGACTGCGGGCGCACTCCCCTGGTGGGCGAGCGCATCCACCTGTACTCGCGCGCCGCGGGCATCGTCTGTGAGCTGTGCAGCGCGCTGCGCCGCGAGCCCCCGGTCGCAACCGAGCTCGTGCGCCACTCCGAGCACGGTCACACGGTCAGGCTGACCCGCGCTGCATAGCCCCCGTCGCGGCGGCGCGGTGTGCCCGGTGTGCACTTTCTGCGGGGCGATGCACGCTGGGCGCGGTGCGGCGAGGTGCGTTGGACGATCCGAGCCCCGATCCCGCCGCCAGCTTGCGCCGTGAACCCTTAGACTGCCGCTCGACTATGGACCCCGTGACCGTGTCAATCGTCGTCGACCGCCCGCGCGAGCAGGTGTTCGACTACCTGCAGGACATCGCCAACCACCCGCAGTTCACCGACCACTACCTCCTCGACTGGCATCTGACGCGTGTGGACTCGATCGGGCGCGGCGCGGGGGCGCGCTTTCGCGTGAAGACTCGCGGCGCCGGGGCGCGCTTCGCCTGGGCAGACGTCACGTTCACCGAGGTCGACCGGCCGCACCGGATCGTCGAGGTCGGGCGCACCGGCAAGGGCAACCGCGTGCGCACGCTCGGCGTCTACGAGCTCGCTCCCGGCGCCTCGGGCACGACGCGCGTGCAGTTCACGCTGCAGACGGCGCCCGTCACGCTCTCCGATCGTCTGCTGGAGGGATTCGGCGCGCGCGGCTGGATGCGCCGCCAGAACGCCCGCGCCATGCGCCGCCTGCGCACGATCCTCGAGTCAGACGACGGCCGCGGCCGTCGCGTCACGGTCGCCGGTGGATAGACTGCCGCGCGTGTTCAGACGCCTGCGCAAGCTGACGCCGTCCCTCGCCCTCGTCGTGGTGGTCGCCCTGGCGCTCGCCGCCTGTGGCGACTCGCACACCCGCGTGAGCACGGGCACCTACGCCGGCGAATCCGGCCAGAACGCCCCGTACCTGAACGTCGGCTCGCTCGTCTATGAGGTGCAGCTCTCGCGCGAGCTGAATCCCGCCAACGTCGAAGACGCCGCCTACCTGCAGGGTCTCACGCCCGCGCAGCGCGCATTGAAACCCGGCGAAGAGTGGTTCGCCGTGTTCGTCCAGGTCTACAACCACACCTCCACGCCGCACCTCGGCGCGGGCGATCTGATGATCAGCGACACCCAGAACAACGTCTACACCCCGATTCAGCCTGACCAGTCCAACCAGTTCGCCTACCGCGCCGGTCTGATTCCCGCCGAAAGCCAGGTTCCCGTGCCCGGCTCGGTCGCCGCCAGCGGAGGCACCCAGGGCGCGCTGCTGCTCTACAAGATCCAGGTCGTCGCGCTGGACAACCGTCCGCTGAAGCTCCACATCGTCGATCCGACGGACGCGACACAGACGGCGTCGGCCGTGCTCGACGTCTGAGGATCCATCCGTCGGCGTCAGTGGGTGGCCTGCAGGCCGGCTTCCAGGACTTCTCGCGCCACCGGCGCCGCGGTGGCGCCACCGGCGCCGTCTTTTACGAGCAGCACGCCGACGACGATGCGCGGTTCAAGCGCGGGCGCGAACGCGGCGAACCAGGCGTCGGTGTTGTTCGCTTCGCTGGCCGCGCCCCCACAGCCCGTCGCGTGCGATTCCCCCGAGCCGACTTCCTTGGCGCCGCCTTCTTCGCTGCCGCCCGAGCACGAGCTCGGGACCGTGCCCAGTTCGGCTGTGCCCGTCTTGCCGGCGACCGTCACCCCCGGGATCGCCGCCGCGGTGCCAGTGCCTTCGCGCACCACCCCGATCATCAGGCGCCTGACCGTGTGCGCCACGGCGGCGCTGGTCGCCGTCGCTACCGTGCGGGGCGCGGCGTCGAGCACGAACGTGGGCTGCGGTCTGTGCCCGCCGCCGGCGATCGTGGCCGCGACCGTCGCCATCTGCAGGGCGCTGGCCTGCACCTCGCCCTGGCCGATCGCGGTCGAGCCGAGATCCAGTTCGCCCGGATCTGCGAGGCCGCCGGGAGCGTGCTCTCCACGGCGCCGGGGATGCCCGGTTCGTGGTTGAAGCCGTACCGTTCGGCCATCGCCACCAGCCGCGGCGCCCCCAGCTTGACGCCGAGCGGGGAGAACACCGAGTTGCAGGAGACCGCGAACGCCAGTTCCAGCGAGCCGCCGCATTCCTCGCCGTTGGCGTTACTCAGCTTGACCCCGTCGAGCGTCGCGTACGTGGCGTAGGGGAACGTGCTGTGCGGGCCGGCGATCCTCGCCTGAAGGACGCCGCTGACGGTGACCATCTTGAACGTCGAGCCCGGAGGCTGCAGATCGTCGATGCCCAGACCGGCGACGGCCAGGATCTGTCCCGTGCCCGGCACCATCGCCACGACCCCGCCCAGCTGACCGCCGAGCGCGGTTACCGCGGCGCGCTGCACGGCGGGGGAGATCGTCGTGCGCACCGTGTGCGCCGCCCTCGCCACCGCGATCGCCAGCGCCCGGCCCGGGCCGCCGGGCCGGGCGCTGCTGGCCAGCAGCTCGCCTCCCGGAGTCCCCCGCAGGCTGTCGTCCAGCGCCTCCTCGATCCCGCTGACGCCGACGATCGCGTCCGCCGGCACCCCTTCGGCTTCCAGCTGCGCCACGCGCGCGGACGGGACGGGCCCGACTTCGCCCAGCGCCGCGCCGGCGAGCGCTCCCAGAGGGGAGGCGCGCTGTCCGGCTTCGGTGGCGGCGCCTTCGGCTAGGACCGACCCGTCGCGTGCCAGCAGCGTCGCCCGGCGCGGCAGCGCCATTCTGCGGCTGAGCACCTCGCCGGGGCGCAACCCCGGGAACTCAGCCGACCGCGACCACGCGATCCCGCCGGCGCTGGCGCTGCCACTACCACCGCCGACGATTCTCAGCGCGAACGCGAGTCGCAGCGTTCCGAACAGGCGCGTGCGTACGCGTACCGGCACCGTCACCAGGCCACCGGTGCCGTTGCGGGGCTTGCCCGTCAGGAGCACTCCCGTCGCGGTCGCGGTGCGCAGCGCGCGCCGGTAGTCATCGGCCAGCTGCTGTGGGGAGATCGCCCGTTTGGAGGGGCCGTCGACGTCGTCGTACATTGCCGCGTATTCGCCTCTCGTCCACGCGCCGACAAACCTCGCCGCCAGCGCGTCCGCGGCGTTCGAGCCATGGCCTGCGCCGAGAATCGCCCCGATCACGAACGCCAGCGCCGCCAGTGCGATCACCGGACGCGCCCGCCTGGCACGCTGGCGGCGTCTGTGGTCGTGGTGGGGATCCGAACCCCGCCCGCCCGGTGTCGCCGAGCGCTCGCCCGCGGAGGAAGCGTTCACGGTCGATCCCAATTGCGAGCATCCACGTCGCGGAACGGTAGAACATGGTCTGGTGAGCCCGCTTGCGTGCACGAACCACGGTTTGAGACGGCGGGGGCGCGCATGAGCACGCTCGACTGGCTGATCGTCGCATTCGCCGCGCTGCTGGCGGGATTTGGCTTCCGGCGGGGGTTCATCGTGGGGGTGCTCTCGTTTGCGGGATTTGCTATCGGTGCCTTCCTCGGAACGCGCCTCGGTCCTCTTCTGCTGCCGCGCGGATCGGCCTCGCCGTATGCTCCCGCGTTCGGCTTGATCGGGGCGCTGCTGGCCGGCGCGATCCTCGCGACAGGGCTCAAGGGCCTGGGATTCAGGCTGCGCCGGCACACGCTGATCCTGCCGGGCCTGGGCCTGCTCGACGGCCTGCTCGGGGCGGCCCTTAGCGCGGCGCTCGGCCTGGGAATCGTGTGGATCGCCGCCGCCGTGGCCGGGCAGACGCCGGGCGGCGGACAGCTGCGCGCGGACATCCAGCGCTCGGCCATCCTGCGCGAGCTCAACCAGCTGCTGCCGCCCTCGGGGCCGATCCTGAACGCCCTCGCGCGTCTCGATCCGCTGCCGCAGCTCGCCGGCCCATCGCCCGACGTGGCGGCGCCGCTGCCCCAGATCGGCCGGGCTCCGGATGTGCGCGCGGCCTCGCGCAGCATCGTGCGCGTGCTCGGCACCGCCTGCGGCCTGGCGATCGAGGGCTCGGGCTGGGTGGCGCGCCCGGACGAGGTGATCACCAACGCGCACGTCGTCGCCGGCGAGCGGGACACGACCGTCGAGCTCGGCGGTCAGCCGCCGGACATGCCCGCGGAAGCGATCGCGTTCGACCCGACGAACGACATCGCGGTGCTGCGCGTTCGGAGTCTCGCGGGCGTGTCGTCGCTGAGCGTCGTTGACGAACCCGCCTCGGGCCGCGCGGGCGCGATCCTCGGCTATCCCGAGAACGGCCCGTATGACGTGCGGCCCGCCCGCATCGGGCGCACCCAGACCGTGCTCACCAGCAACGCCTACGGCCAGGGTCCCGTCTCGCGGCTGCTGACACCGTTGCGCGGGGTGGTGCGACCGGGGAACTCCGGTGGACCGCTGGTCGATGGGAACGGCAACGTCCTGACGACGGTCTTTGCCGGCACCGTTGGAGGCGGGACGCCCGGCGGCTATGGCGTGGCCAACGCGACCGTCCTTGGCATCTTGGCGGACGCCGGGTCAGCGGCGGTGAGCACCGGGCCGTGCGCCGCTGGGTGAGGCCGGGATCGGCTCGGCTCCGCTCCGCTCAGGTTCCCGCGGCGGCCGGGCGGGGCGTGGTGCGTGGCCGGGCCGGGCGCCTGGCGCTCGAGGTGGGCGCTTGGGTCGTCGGATCGGGTTGCGGTGGCGGCGGCGGTGGTGGGGAAGCGTTGTCTTGTTCGGCGTTATCGCGAGCGCGGGCGCGCCCGCGCGCGAGGGTCGACTTTTTTTGAGTTGTTTCCCCACCCCTCCCAGCTTCGATGGCAGCCCGCTCGTCGATCGCGCTCTGCACGGCGGCCAGCCGGCGCACCAGCGCGGAGCGCACCTGCTCGAGCTCCTGCGCGCTCAGCAACGACGGCCCGGCCAGCCGGCGGGTCGCGGTAGGTCGCGGCGCGACGCCGGGATGTTCGGCTTCGATCTCGCCGATCGCCCGCTCCAGGGTGGCGATCTGCGCGCGCAGCGCGCGCCTGCGTGCGGGCGCGGCCTCGCCGGTTTCCTCCCCAGCCGGGTCCTGCCGCGGCCGCGCCGCGCCGTCCTGGGTGATGGTCACATACAGGGCCGCCGCGACGTCGCGCGGGTCCACACCGGTCGCCTCGGCCTCGCGCGCCGCATCGGCGGCGATCGTGCCGATGGCCGAGGGCCGGGGCAGCGTGGAGGCGACGAACGTGCCGCTGCCCTGCTGGCTTTCGAGCAGGCCCTTCTGCTCCAGGCGCTGGTAGA
This sequence comes from uncultured Solirubrobacterales bacterium, assembly GCA_963808385.1. Taxonomy (GTDB): domain Bacteria; phylum Actinomycetota; class Thermoleophilia; order Solirubrobacterales; family Solirubrobacteraceae; genus Palsa-744. The sequence continues at coordinate 330,492 of CAWEFQ010000018.1, forward strand.
CGGCGCGGACGGTGTTGACGTTCAGGCCGCTCGCCTCGGCCATCTCGCGCAGGCCCGGCAGGCGCTGCCCGGGCCTGAACTTGCCGTCGTGGATGCGCGCCAACAGCGCCCAGCCCAGCTGCAGGCCGATGGGCACGTCGGCCTCGCGGTCGATCGCCGCCGCGAACCCGTCCAGTTCAGGCGATTGCGGTTGTGCGCTCACTTCTCTACGGTAGCGCCCGTGCGCGCAGAAGCCTAGTGTGCTGGTGAACTAGTACACTGGCGCAATGGGTGTGGAGAGTGAGCCTGTGCACGAAGGGCCGCCGGGGCCGCCCTCGACGCCGGGGTCGTCCGGAGCGCCGGGGTCGCTCGTTGCGCTGGGGGCGCAGGGATTGCCCGGGGATGTGGTCACGGCCACGCGGGATATCGCCGGGCGGGCGTTGCTGCCGAGCAGGAGCCTGATGGAGGAAGTCGGGGACATGATAATCCTGACCGGCAGGACGATCTCCTCCAGCCTGCGCCCGCCTTATCCGTACGGCGGTGAGTTCGTGTCGCAATTCCTGTTCGCGCTGCGATTGTGCTGGCTGCCGCTGCTGCTGTCCACCGTCGCGATCAGCTACGGGGCGCCGGGTCTGGAGGCGGAGAACTTCCTTACGATCTTCGGCGCGACCGATCGGCTCGGCGGGTTTTTTGTGGTGTTCGCGATCCGCGAAATCGGTCCGCTGATCACCGCGATCGTGCTCGCTGGGGTCGCCGGCACCGCGATCACCGCGGACCTGGGCGCGCGCAAGATCCGCGAGGAGCTCGACGCGCTGCAGGTGCTGGGCGTCGATCCCATCAAGAACCTGGTTGTGCCGCGGTTTCTGGCGCTGATGATCGTCACCGGGCTGTTCAACCTGTACGCGATCCTGTTCGGCCTGTTCGGGGGCATCCTCGCGGCGATCACCTACGAGCAGCCGCTGGGCCCGTTCTGGAACACGCTGTTCGCCAACGCGACCGTCACCGACCTGTGGGGCTCGGTGCTGAAGACGACGATCTTCGGGGCGATCATCGCGATCGTGTGCTGCTACAAGGGCATGACCGCCTCTGGCGGCGCTGAGGGCGTCGGCAGGGCGGTCAACCAGGCGGTGGTGGTCACGTTTCTGGGGATCGGCGCGTTCAACACCGTGTTCACCCAGACCCTGCTGGCCACGCATCCGAACATCCTGGTGATCAAGTGATGACCGTTGCGCGAGGGCCGACGGCCCGCGTGAGCCCGAGCTGGGAGCGGCACGATGAATGAGCTGCTGGGGATGCCGCGCGAATGGCTCGCCGCGACCGGGGAGATCGCGGGGTTCACGGGCAACGTCGCGCGCGACGTGTGGAGCCTGCGCGTGCTGCGCTTCTTCGGCGAGGCGCTGCGCCAGTCGGGCATCATGATCGTCTCCTCGACGCTCGTGATCTGGGGGCTGGTGTTCATCATCGGGCTGGGCACGTGCGGAGTGCAGGGCGCCTACTTCACGGAGGCCCAGGGCGCGCCCGCCTACGCGGGCGTGTTCGCCGCGTGGTGCGATCTGCGCGAGGCGGTGCCGCTGACGTTCGGGTACATGATGTCCGCGAAGGTCGGCACTGGGATCGTGGCCGAGCTCGGGGCGATGCGGATCAGCGAGGAGATCGACGCGCTGGAGGTGATGGGGATCGACTCGATGACGTTTCTGTGCGCGACGCGTCTGCTGGCCGCGTGGATCGTGCTGCCGTTCATGTATGTCTCGGCGATCGGCGTCGCGTATCTGGGTTCATACCTGGCGGTGGTGCAGCAGGTCGGGTACGTCTCCTCGGGCGGGTATCTGCTGGTGTTCTGGCAGTTTCAGAACCCGCCGGACTTTATGTTCAGCCTGATCAAGGGGATGGTCATGGCGACGGCGATCGTGCTGGTGGGCTGCTACTACGGCTATAACGCCAGCGGCGGCCCCGTCGGCGTGGGCACGGCCACGGCCAAGTCGATGGTGCTGAACCTCGTGCTCGTGAACCTGATTGGGATGCTCGGCACCGAGGTGTTCTGGGGCACCAAACCGCGCGCCCCGATCGGGGGGTGAAGCTGGACCGGGAGATCCTACGCAAGGCTTGCGACGCTCGATCGGGCGCACGAAGCGTGTGCCAGGGGGCTTCGGTTGGAGAGGGAGATGCTGCTCAGCTTGCTATCTCGAAGAGCTTTTTCCGCTATCATGTGGGCATGAGCACTGCCACAAGGCACAAGACCTCGTTCGAGATCGACACCGCGAAGGTGGCGGCGGCGAAGAACATCCTCGGCACCAAGACGCTGACCGACACCGTCGATGCGGCGCTCTCGGAGGTCGTCAAGCTCAGACAGCGCCGGGACCTGCTCGAGTTGCTGTCCACTCCCGGTGCGTTGGAGCTCGACAACCCTGACGTCATGGCCCGCGCCTGGCGCTGAGCAGTGCCCACCTTCCTTGCCGACAAGAGCGTTCTGGCCCGCCGACAGACTCGAGCCGAGATTCGCCAGGCGCTGGACCCTCTGCTGCTGGAGGGAAAGGTCGCCACCTGCGGGATCATCGACCTGGAGATGCTCTACAGCGCCACCAGCCCGGCCACCTACAGCGCCCTCGCCGAGGCGCTGCGCGGGATGCCACGGGTCGTGACTGACGATGGGGTCGTCGAGCGAGCCCTGGAGGTTCAAGCGAAACTGGCCAAACGATCCCAGCACCGCGCCGTGCCGCTGCCCGGCTTGCTGATCGCGGCCTGCGCGGAGAAGGCCGGGCTGACGGTTCTGCACTACGACGCCGACTACGATCGGATCGCGAAGCTCACCGGCCAAGCGGTGCAGTGGGTTGTGCCCCGGGGCAGCGTGGCTTAGAACCTCCATTCCCCGCTGAACCCCCACCCGCTACGCTGACCGCCATGTCGAAAACGCTGGTGATCGCCGAGAAGCCCTCTGTCGGGGGGGACCTGGCCCGCGTGCTGAAGGGGCCGTTCAAGAAGCAGGAGGGCTTCCTGGAGGGCCCGGACCACGTCGTCACCTGGGCGGTCGGCCACCTCGTGCAGCTCGCCGACCCGGACGAGTACGACCCCAAGTTCAAGACCTGGCGGATGGGAGACCTGCCGATCGTGCCCGACAAGTTCAAGCTCGTCGTGCGCGACGAGCGCTCGCGCAAGCAGATGTCAGTCGTCGCCAAACAGCTCGGCCGCGAGGACGTGAATGGGGTCGTGAACGCCTGCGACGCGGGGCGCGAGGGCGAGCTGATCTTTGCGTATCTGTACGAGAAGGCGAAGGCGAAGAAGCCCGTGCAGCGGCTGTGGTTGAACTCGATGACGAACGCGGCGATGAAAGAGGCGTTCAAAGAGCTGCGCCCCGCGGCGGAGTTCGCGAAACTTGAGCAGGCGGCGCGCTCGCGTTCGGAGGCCGACTGGATCGTCGGCATGAACGCCACTCGCGCGGCGACGATCCGGCTGCGCAGCTCCTTTGACGGGGCGGTGTCGCTGGGGCGCGTGCAGACCCCGACGCTCGCGATCGTGGCACGGCGCGAGGAGGAGATCAAAGCGTTCAAGCCTGAGCCGTACTGGCTGGTGGATGCGAAGTTCGCGGCTGGGGCGGGCGGGCTCTCAAACGGCGAGCGCGACGGCGACGGGGGTGCCGGGTCGGGGAGCGGCGATGAGCGCGATGAGCAGGAGGAGCGGGAAGGAGAGCGGATCTACCGCGGGCGGTTCCACGCCGGGGCCAAGCCCAGGATCGCGACCGAGCAGGAGGCGCTGGCGATCGTCGAGGCCTGCGAGGGCAAGACGGCGACGATTACGAAGCTGGAGAAGAAAGAGCAGCGCGAGAAGGCGCCGATGCTGTACGACCTGACGACGCTCCAGCGCGAGGCCAACACGCGCTACGGGTTCTCCGCCAAACGCACGCTTGCGGCGGCGCAGCGCTGCTATGAGGAGCACAAGGCGCTGACGTACCCGCGAACCAGCTCCAGATATCTGACCAAAGACATGGTCGCCGAGATCAAGCCGACGGCCGAGCTGGTGGGGGCGCGCCGGGAGTACTCGCAGGCGGCGAGGTACGTCACCGGGCTCGACGTGCTGCCGCTGGGGAGGGTCGTCAACGACGCGAAGGTGACCGACCACCACGCGATCATCCCGACCCGCTCAGAGCACGACCTCGACCGGATGGGCTCCGACGACAAACGCATCTACGACATGGTCGCCAGGCGCTTTCTGGCGGTGTTCCACCCCGAGGCGGTGTTCGAGAACACGCGCGTGGAGAGCACGGTGCCGGCGGGCGAGAGCGAGCGCGACGGCGGGTATGTGTTCAGGACCCACGGCAAGCTCCTGCTCGTGCCCGGCTGGCGGGGGGTGTACGACGAGATGTCCGCCGCGAGCGCGGCCAGGACGAGCGCGAAAGCCGAGGGCGAGGAGGACGAGGGGGCCGACCAGCAGCTGCCCAGGCTCGAGCAGGGCGAGCGGGTGCAGACGCGCGAGATCAAGAGCGCGCGCAAGGAAACCAAACCGCCGCGCCGCTACAGCGACGCTTCGCTGCTGGGCGCGATGGAGACGGCCGGCCAGCTCGTCGACGACGACGAGCTGCGCGAGGCGATGAAGGACTCGGGGATCGGCACGCCCGCCACGCGTGCGGCGATCATCGAGCGGCTGATTGCGGTCGGCTACATCGAGCGCGACGGGCGCTCGCTGGTGGCCAGCGAGAAGGGGCTGAACGTGATCAGGCTGCTGAACGAGCACGCGCTGACCTCGCCCGGGCTGACCGGCGACTGGGAGAACCGGCTCGGCAAGATCGAGCGCGGGGAAGACTCGCGCGAGAAGTTCATGGGCGATATCGCGGGGTTCGCCAAAGACACGATCGCAGAGCTCGACGAGAAGCTCAAGGACGTGCGCATCCCGCGGGCCAGCCTGGGTCCGTGTCCAGTGTGCGGGCACGAGATCAGGGAGAACCGCAAGGGGTACTCGTGCTGGGCGCGCGACGACCCCGGCTGCGGGTTCGTGATCTGGAAGAGCAAAGCCGGCAAGCAGCTGCCGGTGGAAGTCGCGCGCGAGCTGATCAAGACCGGCTACAGCTCCCGCCAGATCACCGGGTTCAAAGGACGCAGCGGACGCGGCTTCAAGGCCCGTCTCGCGCTCGAACAGACCGAGGATGGCAAATGGCGAGTCGAGTTCAACGAGCCATGGGCCAAGGAGGGCGCCAAGCCGCCCGATGCGGAGACGGATGCGCAGGCCGCCGAGACCCCCGCCGCCGAGCGGGCGGGCAGCGACACGGTCGAGGCTCGCACTGCCGCCTAGCGGGTTGGCGCGGTTGCGCGATCGGAGGCTGCTGGCCGATCTGCGCGCGCGACCGTGGTCGGCGTCCTCGCTGGAGCTGTGGATCGCGTGCCCGGCGAGGTGGTTCGTGGAGCGGACGCTGCGCCCGCGGAGCCCCGAGCCGGACCCCGAGCCGCTCGCGCGGGGGGGTCTGGCGCACGCGGCGCTGCGCGACACGCTGGAGGGTCTGCGAGAGCGCACGGGCTCGGCCCGGCTGACCCCCGCGCGACTGGGGCTGGCGGGCGAGCTGCTGGAACGGGCGCTGCAGCGCCACGCGCCCGACTACCCGCTGTCGGCTCGATCCGAGCGCGTGCCGGGCGCGCGCCGGCGCCTGGAGGCCGACCTGCAACGCTACCTGCGCCATGCGGCCGCCACCGCGACCGGAGGTCGCGATCAGGGCAGCCCGCTGCAGCCCACCCACCTGGAGCTGGGATTCGGCTTCGACGGCGAGGAGCACGGCCTGCCGGCGCTGAACCTCGGCGGGGGAGTGATGCTGCGCGGGCGCATCGACCGCATCGATGTCGGTCGGGAGGGAGAGGCCGTGGTGTATGACTACAAGGGGGCCAACGTGACCCCGGCGGCGAGGTGGATAGAGGATGGCAAGGTGCAGCTCGCGCTGTACATGCGCGCGGCCGAGCGCCTGCTCGGGCTGCGTGTCGTCGGAGGGTTCTACCAGCCGCTGGGTGGAGGCGATCTGCGCGCGCGCGGCGTGCTGGATGCCGACGCGGGCGTGGAGCTTCAGTGCGTGCGCACCGACCTGGTGAGCCGGACAGAGCTCGACGCGCTGGTGGAGGAGGCGATCGGGCTGGCGCGCGAGGCGGCCGCGCAGGCGATGGCGGGCGCGATCCAGGCGCGCCCGCGCACCTGCTCCTACACGGGCGGGTGCGAGCACCCGGCGATCTGCCGATGCGGGCGCTGAGCGGCATGGAGCTGGAGCGGCTGACGGGATGGGGCCTGGCCGACCCGGGGTCGCCGCCCGCCGCCGCAGAGCATCCGGCGGCGCGAGCGGCGAGGCCGCAAACGCTGACCGACGAGCAGGAGCAGGCGGTGGCCCGGCGCGGCGAGCCGCTGCTGCTGGCCGCGGGCGCCGGCAGCGGCAAGACCTCGGTGCTGGTGGAGCGGTTCGTCAGGGCCGTGCGCGAGGACGGGATCGCGCCGGAGCGGATCCTGGCGATCACGTTCACCGAGCGGGCGGGGAGCGAGTTGCGAGAGCGGGTGCGGGCACGACTGCTGGCGCTGGACGAGCCGCGGGCGGCGCGGGCGATCGAGGAGGCGTACGTGGGCACGTTCCACGGCTTCTGTGCGCGCGTGTTGAGAGAGAGTGGGACAGAGACGGGTCTGCGAGAGGAGCTTGAGATCCTCGACGAGGGTGTTGCGGGACGGTTGCGCCGGCAGGCGTTCGCCCTCGCGCTGGCCGAGCTGCTGGAGGGCGCGCGCGGCGAGGCGGTGGATCTGATCGCCGCCTACACCGCCGATCGCGCGCGGGCGACGGTGCTGGGCGTGTATGCGCAGCTGCGCAGCCGCGGCCAGCGGGCGCCACGCCTGCCGGCGCCGGTGCTCGGCGGCGGGGCCGGCGCCGGCGAGGAGCCGGACGCGCGGGACGTCGAGGCCGCGGCGGCGATCGCGCTGTGGGATGAGCTGCTGGAGCGATTCGGCTCGCACTACGCCCAGGCCAAGGCGCGGCGCAACGGGCTCGACTTCGACGACCTGGAGCTGCGCGCGGGCGAGCTGCTCGGCGCGGACGAGCACCTCAGACGGGCCTGGGCAGAGCGGTTCGAGCTGCTGATGGTCGACGAGCTGCAGGACGTCAACCCTCGCCAGCTTGCGCTCGTGCAAGCGCTGGAGCGGGAGAACCTGTTCACGGTCGGGGACGAGTGGCAGTCGATCTACGGCTTCCGTCACGCCGACGTCGGCCTGTTCAGGGCGCGTGAGGCAGAGCTTGCCCCGCGCGGTCAGAGCCTGCGGCTGGCGCACAACTTCCGCGGGCGCGCCGAGCTGCTGGAGGCGGTGAACGCCGTGTTCGCGGCGCGCTTCGGCGGGACGTTCATACCCTTGCGCGCGGGCCGCGAGCGCGAGCGCGAGCGCGAGGCCCACGGCGAGCCGCTTGTTGAGCTGCTGCTGAGCGACAGGCGCGGCTACGGCGATGACGCCCAGCCCGGCGCCGCCGTGGGCACCGGTGCCGTCGCCGGATCGGCCCAGTCCGGCGCGCCCGCCTGGCGCGAGGCCGAGGCGCAGGCGCTGGCACGGCGCGTGAGCGAGCTGGTGCGAAGTGGGCAGACGCGCGCGGGCGGGGTGGCGGTGCTGCTGCGGGCGGTGGGCGACATCGAGTGCTACGAGCAGGCTCTGCGCGGGCAGGGCCTGAAGACGCTCGCCGGCGCCGGCGCCTTCTGGGCGCGCCAGGAGATCGCCGATCTGCTGGCGTACCTGCGCACGCTGGTGGACCCGAGCGATGAGGTGGCGCTGTATGGAGCGCTGGCCGGCCCGCCGGTCGAGCTGTCGAGCGACGGGATGGGGCTGCTGGCGCGCGCGGCGGGGGCGCAGGAGCGCAGCGTCTGGGAGGTGGCGCGGGACTGGGATGCAGGCCGTGGCGCGGACACGGACACGGACACCGGCGCGGACACGGGCACGGAGGCGCTCCGCGACCGAGACGGCGCCGGCAGGGGCGGCGATGAGGACGATCATCTGGCTGGGGAGAGGGCGCGTGCGGAGAGGGCGCGCGTGGCGGATCGCTGCGCATGGCTTGAGCGCGAGCGCGAGCTGATGGGAGAGCTGGAGCTGTCCGAGCTGCTGGAGCGAGAGATCGAGCACGGCGGCCACATCGCGCGCCTGCGCGCCGTGGCCGCGGAGGACTCCGAGCGCAGGGTCGCCAACGTGCGCAAGCTGGTGGAGCTGGCGCGGGAGTGGGAACGCAGCGAAGGGCGCGATCTGCGCGGATTCCTCGACGAGGCCGCCTTCCAGGCGGCGGCGGGAGGCGGCGGGGGGCGTCTGGCCGGCGCGGGAGCGATCGCCGAGCCCGACGCTGTGCCCGTGGCGCAGCAGGAGCAGGATGCTGTCCGGCTGATGAGCGTGCACGCCGCCAAGGGATTGGAGTTCGACGTGGTGTGCGTCGCCGACCTCGGGCGCGCGCCGAGCATGGGCATGCCCGACCTGCTCGTCGTGGGGGACGCCGCCTCCGCAGGAGGGGGCCGGATCGGCGTGCGGCTGATCGGGCTCGAGGACCCCGAGTCGCGGCCCGCCCTGGAATACGCACAGCTGGCGCGAGAGCGCCGCGAGGCGCAGGCGCGGGAGGAGGACAGGATCATGTATGTCGCGATGACCCGCGCGCGTGAGCGGCTGCTGCTGAGCGGGGCGGCGGACTTCGCCAGCTGGCCGCGCGAGCGAGACGGGGCCGCGCCGATCGCGTGGCTGGGATCGGCGCTCGTGCCCGAGCTGCCCGTGCTGTGCGCCGATGCTGTGCGAGCCGGCCAGCTGTCGACCGACGATCTCGCGGGCGAGGATCGAGCGGTCGCGCAAGCGCGCCAAGATCCTCCGGAGCCGGCCGTCGCTCCCACCGCAGAGCCGGCCGCGGCCCTCACCGCAGAGCCCCCATCCGTGCTCGTGCTGACCGTGGACGGCACCGACGTGCCGCTGTCCTGCCGGCTGAGCACCCCCCGCGCGGCTGGACGCTCGGTGTGAACCCATCCGCCGCGCCCGCCCGCGGGTTTACATCGCCCGCCCGCGGGTTTACATCGCCCGCCCGCGGGTTGACATCGGCGAGCAAGCCGTCAACACTGTGGGGATGCCACGATCGATGTGGATGGGCACGCTCAACTTCGGTCTTGTGAGCATGCCCGTGAAGCTGTACGCCGCCACCACCAGCAAGAGCGTGCACTTCAACCAGCTGCACGGTGCGGACAATGCGCGCGTCTACCAGAAGCGGGTGTGCTCGGCCGACGGCGAGGACGTGCCCTACGAGGAGATCGTCCTGGGCTATGAGCTGGCGCCCGAACGGTATGTCGTGATCGAGGACGCAGAGCTGGCGGCGCTCAAGCCGCAGGCGACGCGGACGATCGAAATCGAGGACTTCGTCAACATCGACGAGATCGACCGGATCTACTTCGACCAGCCCTACTACGTCGTCCCCAACCGCGGCGGCGAGCGCTCCTACAAGCTGCTGCTGCAGGCGATGCGCGATACAGGCAAGGTGGCGATCGCGCGTGTGGTGCTGCGTTCGCGCGAGCGGTTGGTCGCCGTGCACCCGCACCAGCACGAGGACGTGCTTATGATGACGACGCTCATCTACGCGGACGAGGTCAACCGGCCGAGTGAGCTGCGCGAGCTGGGCGGCGGCGAGGAGGATGAGCAGGAGATGCTGGTCGGCGAGCGCGAGCTGGAGGTGGCACGCAGGCTGGTGCAGTCGCTGGCCGAGCCGTTTGACATCGGTCGCTACAAAGACAGCTACCGCGAGTCCGTGCTCGACCTGATCGATCGCAAGGCCAGCGGGGAGGAGATCGTCGTCGAGCCCCGCCCCGCCGTGCAGGCGCTGCAGTCCCCGGACCTGATGGGCGCGCTGCAGGCGAGCCTCGAGCAGGCGCGCGAGCGCGGCGCCGGAGCGGGAGCTGGAGCCGGCGCCGGCGCCGGCGCGGCGAAGAACGGCGGTGGAGGCGGTCAGGCCAAGACCCGCAAGAAGGCCCCGGCGAAGCCCGCCTCCAAGCCCGCGCAGAAGCCCACCAAGCCCGCACAGCAGAGCTAGATCGGTCGAATCCGAGCTTCGGCACCAGCCCCTGCGCGGCCCCCGTCGCGAGGGGGTTCGACGCGGCTGCTGTCGGACAATCTCCCCCGCGCGCGATTGTCCGCGCCCCCCGCGCACTGATACCCTTTCGGGCTCCGCCTCAGGTGTCCGCCCGTGCCCGCGCGGGGATTGTACGCGCGGGATGCACCGCCCCCCAGGGAGCACTTCCATGACTTCGCACAACATGCAGCCGCCCAAGGCCGTCGGACTCTACGACCCTCGCTTTGAGCACGACGCGTGCGGCGTGGGCATGGTCGCGCGCCTGGACAACACGCCCACGCACGAGGTGATCGAGCGAGGGATCGCCGCGTTGAAGAACCTCGAGCACCGGGGCGCCTCGGGCGCGGATCCGTGCACGGGGGACGGCGCCGGGATCCTGATGCAGATGCCCGACGAGCTGCTGCGTGCCGTCGCGGAGCTCGAGCTGCCCCCGCGCGGCGCCTACGGCGTGCTGATGTGCTTCCTGCCCGCAGATGACGCCGCACATCGCGCGCGGCTGGAGGGCCTGCTCGAGCGCACCGTGCGCGAGGAGGGCCAGCGCGTGCTCGGCTGGCGCGATGTGCCGGTGGCACCGGAGCACACCGGCGAGGTCGCCGGCGCCTGCCGCCCCGCGATCCGCCAGCTGTTCGTCGGCGCGGGATCGGAGCTCGCCCGCCCCGCTGCCGGCGAGGGCGCCGCGCTCACCGGCTCCGGGGCTGAGGATGTCCGGGTCGCAGATGTCCGGGCTGAAAATGGACCCGGCGAGGGGTTCGATCAGGACGCGTTCGAGCGCAAGCTGTATGTGATCCGGCGTGTGTGCGAGCTGAGCCCGGACGGAGCCGGTCTGTATGTCGCGTCGAGCTCATCGCGCACGCTCAACTACAAGGGCATGCTGATCAGCTGGCAGCTGGCCGAGTTCTATCCGGACCTCCAGGACGAGCGCTGCAAGAGCGCGCTCGCGCTCGTGCACTCGCGGTTCTCGACCAACACGTTTCCCAGCTGGGAGCTTGCCCATCCCTATCGCACGATATGTCACAACGGTGAGATCAACACGGTGATGGGCAACGTCAACTGGATGCGCGCGCGCGAGTCGGAGTTGCGCAGCGAGCTGTTCGGCGAGGACCTGCGGAAGATCCTGCCGGTCGTCACCCCAGGGAACTCCGACTCGGCGACGTTCGACAACGTCATGGAGCTGCTGCTGCTCGCGGGGCGCTCGCCCGCGCACGCGGCGATGATGATGATCCCCGAGGCCTACCGCGACCGCGAGGACCTGCCCGCGGACCTGACCGGCTTCTACGCCTACCACTCGTGCCTGATGGAGCCGTGGGACGGGCCGGCGTCGGTCGCGTTTACCGACGGGCGCGTGGTCGGCGCGACGCTCGACCGCAACGGCCTGCGTCCGGGGCGCTGGGTGGAGACGGCCGACGGGCATGTCGTGCTGGGCTCTGAGACGGGCATCATCCCCGACGTCGCACCCGCGGAGATCAGGCGCCTGGGGCGGCTGCAGCCGGGCAAGCTGTTCCTCGTGGACCTGGAGCGCGGGCGGATCATCGAGGACGGCGAGGTCAAGCGCGCCCTCTCCACGCGCAGGCCCTACCGCGAGTGGTATGAGCGCAGCTCGGTGCAGTTCGCCGAGCTGGAGCCATCCGAGCAGGTGACGATCTCCGATCAGCCGCTGCACCGCCGCCAGCGCGCGTTTGGCTACAGCCAGGAGGACCTGCGCGTGCTGCTCACGCCGATGGCGCGCGAGGGCGCCGAGCCGATCGGCTCGATGGGCAACGACATCTCCCTGGCCGTGCTCTCTGATCAGGCGCCGCCGCTGTTCTCCTACTTCAAGCAGCTGTTCGCTCAGGTCACCAACCCGCCGATCGACCCGATCCGCGAGGAGATCGTAATGAGCCTGCAGACGACGCTCGGGAGCGAGCGCAACCTGTTCGAGGAGACGCCCGAGCACGCCCACAAGCTCGTGCTGGAGCGCCCGATCCTGCTCAACCGGGAGCTGGAGACTCTGCGCCACGTCTCGCACGAGCTGTTCGCGGCGCGCACGATCGACATCACCTGGCTCCTCGCCGAGGGCGCGGCCGGCATGGCGGCGGCGCTTGCGCGTGTGTGCGAGCAGGCGCACGACGCGATCGCCGCGGGGGTCAACATCATCGTGCTGTCCGACCGCTCGCTCGGCCCCCGCCGCGCGCCGATCCCCTCGCTGCTGGCGGTCGCGTCGGTCCATCATCACCTCGTGCGCGAGGGCACGCGGCTGCGCGTGGGGATCGTGCTCGAGTCCGGCGAGCCGCGCGAGGTCCACCACTTCGCCACGCTGATCGGCTACGGCGCTAGCGCGATCAACCCGTATCTGATGCTCGAGACGCTCGACGAGCTGGTCATCGACGGGCGGATCGCGCTCGACGGTGGCGCGACGGGCGGATCCTCCGGCGGCGCGGGGGGAGCATCGGACGGCGCAATCGCCGCCGCCACTGGCGGCGCACGGGGCGGCGCAGCGGCCTCCTCCTCGGCTCTCTCCTCCTCCTCCTCCTCCTCCTCCTCCTCGCCCGACGGCGCACAGCCGCGCCACGCGGGCGAGGAGCTGAACGAGCGCTTGGAGCAGGCCGCTCAGAACACGATCAAGGCGATCGGCAAAGGGCTCTTGAAGACGATCTCCAAGATGGGCATCTCCACGATCCAGTCCTATCGCGGCGCGCAGATCTTCGAGGCCGTCGGGCTGGAGCGCGAGCTGATCGACCGGCACTTCACCGGCACGGCCTCGCGCATCGGCGGAGTCGGGTTGGACGTGCTGGCGAGGGAGGCGCTGGAGCGCCACGCGCGCGCGTATCCCGCGGGCGGGCGGGCACTGGATCCCCTGCTGCCGGTCGGCGGCGTGTATGCGTGGCGGCGCGACGGTGAGCATCACATGTGGAACCCCGACACGATCGCGCTCGTCCAGCACGCGGTGCGCGCGGGGAATGGGAATGTCGCGGCCGCGCTGGCCGGCGAGGACGCGGCGCTCGCAGAGGTGCGTTCGAGCGAGGCGTACGCGAAATACCGCGAGTACGCGGATGCGATCAACGAGGACGCGGCGCGCAAGGCGACCCTGCGCGGGCTGCTGCAGTTCAGAGACCCCGCCCATCTCGCCGACCCTGCCCATCCCGCCGACGGCGCCACCCCACGCGCCGGCGGCCGGGAATCCAGCTCAAAGGAGCCCATCCCCCTCGAGGAGGTCGAGCCCGCGAGCGAGATCGTCAAGCGGTTCTGCACGGGCGCTATGAGCCTCGGCTCGATCTCGCGGGAGGCGCATGAGACGCTGGCGATCGCGATGAACCGCCTCGGCGGGCGCTCGAACACGGGCGAGGGGGGAGAGGACCCCGCGCGCTTCCAGGACGACCGCAATGGCGACCGCAGGCGCTCGGCGATCAAGCAGGTCGCCTCGGGCCGGTTCGGGGTGACGATTCACTACCTCGTCAACGCGGACGAGCTGCAGATCAAGATGGCCCAGGGCGCCAAGCCCGGCGAGGGCGGGCAGCTGCCGGGCGGCAAGGTCGACTCCTACATCGGCTCGATCCGCCACACGACCCCCGGTGTGGGTCTGATCTCCCCGCCGCCGCACCACGACATCTACTCGATCGAGGATCTGAAGCAGCTGATCTACGACCTGCGCTGCTCGAACCCGCCGACGGACACCCACCCCGGCGCGCAGGTCTCGGTCAAGCTCGTCGCCGAGGTCGGCGTCGGCACGGTCGCCGCGGGCGTGTCCAAGGCGAACGCCGACAGGGTCCTGATCTCAGGCCACGACGGTGGCACGGGCGCCTCGCCGCTGTCCTCGATCCAGGCGGCGGGCGTGCCGTGGGAGATCGGGCTGGCCGAGACCCAGCAGACGCTGTTGCTCAACGACCTGCGCTCGCGCATCGTCGTGCAGACCGACGGGCAGCTGAAGACCGGCCGCGACGTCGTGATCGCGGCGATGCTGGGGGCCGATGAGATGGGCTTCTCCACCGCGCCGCTGATCGCCACGGGCTGCATCATGATGCGCGCCTGTCATTTGAACACGTGCCCGGTGGGGATCGCCACGCAGGACCCCAGGCTGCGCGAGCGTTTCAAGGGCACGCCAGAGCACGTGGTCAACTTCTTCTTCTTCCTCGCCGAGGAGGTGCGCGAGATCCTGGCATCGCTGGGGCTGCGCTCACTGGACGAGGCCGTTGGACGGGTCGATCTGCTCGAACCCCGAGCGGCGATCGAGCACTGGAAGGCGCGCGGGGTGGACCTGACGCACATCCTCACCCACATCGAGCTGGTGCAGGACGCGCCGCGCCGGCGCATCCAGCCGCCGCCGGAGGTGCTGAGCGATGCCCTGGACTGGGAGCTCGTCAAGCGCTCGGCCGGCGCGATCGAGCGCGGCGAGCGTGTCCAGCTGGCGCTTCCAATCCGCAACGTCAACCGCTGTGTCGGCGGCATCCTCTCCAGCCACATCGCCCGCGCGCACGGCGCGGCCGGACTGCCCGAGGGCTCGATCGAGGTCTCCTTCGAGGGCTCGGCGGGGCAGAGCTTCGGGGGCTGGCTGGCGCCCGGCGTGACATTCACGCTGTACGGCGACGCCAACGACTACACCGGCAAGGGCCTGTCCGGCGGCGTGCTCGCGGTGCGCCCGCGCGCGGGCATGGCGGCCGGGTTCGTGGCGCAGGAGAACGTGATCGTCGGCAACACGCTGCTCTACGGGGCGACGTCCGGGCGGGCGTTCTTCCGCGGTCTGGCGGGCGAGCGCTTCGCGGTGCGCAACTCCGGCGCGAGCGCGGTCGTGGAGGGCCTCGGCGACCACGGCTGCGAGTACATGACGGGTGGGCGCGTGGTCGTGCTCGGCCCGACGGGGCGCAACTTCGCGGCGGGCATGAGCGGTGGGATCGCGTACGTGCTCGACGAGGACGGCACGTTCGCGCGGCGCTGCAACATGGGCATGGTCGGCTTCGAGGCGCCCGGCGAGGCGGACGCCGCCGAGCTGAGGGCGCTGATCGAGGAGCACGCGCAACGCACCGACTCGCCCGTCGCGCAGCACGTGCTGGCGCGGTGGGGCCAGCTGCTGGCGCACGGGGCGTTCGTGAAGGTGATGCCTCACGACTACAAGCGCGTCCTCGCCGAGCGGGCGGCGCAGGCGGCGCGGGCCGGCTCCCCGCCCGAGGCGGCCCCGCCGGCGGTGGCTGTCTGATGGAGGGGATTGCGACGGTCGATCGGGTCGCGGCAATCGGCGCGCCGCCCGCGCCGCTCGTGGGCGCGCCCGGAAAGCTCGGCGCCTGATGGGCAAGCTCGGGGGGTTCCTGCAGATCGAGCGCCACGGGATTCCCTACCGGGACCCAGACGAGCGCGCGCACGACTACCGCGAGTTCTTGCTCGCCCGTCCGACGCAGGAGCTGCGCGAGCA
Organism: uncultured Solirubrobacterales bacterium; assembly: GCA_963808385.1. Lineage (GTDB taxonomy): Bacteria > Actinomycetota > Thermoleophilia > Solirubrobacterales > Solirubrobacteraceae > Palsa-744. The sequence goes on from CAWEFQ010000018.1 coordinate 345,920, forward strand.
GGGGGCGCGCTGCATGGACTGCGGCGTGCCGTTCTGCCACAACGGCTGCCCGCTGGGCAACCTGATCCCGGATTGGAACGACCTCGTCTATCGCGATCGCTGGCAGGATGCGATAGCCCAGCTGCACGCGACCAACAACTTCCCCGAGCTGACCGGTCGCCTGTGCCCGGCGCCGTGCGAGGCGGCGTGCGTGCTGGAGATCAGAGAGAACGACGCGGTCACGATCAAACAGATCGAGCTGGCGATCGTCGACCGCGCGTGGCGGGAGGGCTGGATAACGCCTCAGCCGCCCCGGCACGAGACCGGGCAGGGGGTCGCCGTGATCGGCTCAGGGCCGGCGGGCATGGCCGCCGCCCAGCAGCTGCGCCGCTCGGGGCATCGCGTGACGCTGTTCGAGCGCGACGAGGCCGCGGGCGGGCTGGCGCGGTTCGGGGTGCCGGACTTCAAGATCGAGAAGCGGATCGTGCAGCGCCGCGTCGATCAGCTGATCGCCGAGGGCGTGGAGCTGCGCTGCGGGGTCGAGGTGGGCGCGAACACCCCTCCGAGCGCCGGCGCGGACGGCGCCGTCTCTGGGCGCGAGGCCGTGAGCGTCGATGAGCTGCGCGCCGAGTACGACGCAATCGTCCTGACCACCGGCTCGCGCGTGCCGCGCGACCTGCCGGTTGCGGGCCGGGAGCTCCACGGTGTGCACTACGCGATGGACTACCTGTATCAGCGCAACCGCTTCCTCGCGCGGGAGCTCGGCCCACTGCCGGACATCCCCCAGCCCATCGCCGAGCATGAGATCAGCGCGCGCGACCGCGACGTCGTGGTGATCGGGGGCGGCGACACCGGCGCGGACTGCGTCGGCAACGCGCTGCGCGAGGGCGCGCGCTCGATCGTTCAGCTGGAGCTCCTGCCCGAGCCGCCCGAGCACCGCCCGGACGACCGCACGCCGTGGCCGCAGTGGCCGCTGAAGTACCGGATGAGCTACGCGATGGAGGAGGCGCTGAAGGAGGGGGTAGGCGAGCAGGACTACTCGATCGCGACGACCCGCTTCTCCGGCGATGGGGATGGCCGGGTCGCGGCGCTGCACATCGCCCGGGCGCAGCCCGCGCCTCCGTTCGGGCCGGTCGCGGGAACCGAGCGTGAGTTGCCCGCCCAGCTGGTGCTGCTGGCGATGGGGTTCTTGGGACCCGAGCCGGGATTGCTGGATCAGCTGGGCGTGGAGCGGGACCCGCGCGGGAACGTCAAGGCCGTGAAGCCGTACACGACCTCGGTCGAGGGGGTGTTCGCGGCCGGGGACGCCCGCCGCGGGCAGTCGTTGATCGTGTGGGCGATCAACGAGGGCCGCCAGTGCGCGCGCATGGTCGACCGCCACCTCGCGGGCAGGCGGGGCGGCGAGCCCGAAGACGAGGGGATAGCGGGCCACGCCGATGCCGACCAGGGACCCGAGGGCCCCCCGCACCACGTAGGCCCGGGCGTCCCCGCGGGGTGAGGAGGCTCAACCCGACCAACCTGTCACCCCGGGCAGAGCCCCGGAATCGACCGTCGCAGGCGGCAGCCGATTCTATCTTCTACGCTGACGTCATGTCCTCCACGAACGGATCGAGATCCCTGCCCCGCGCATGCGTGATTGGCGCCGGCTCCTCCGGCATCGCCGCGGTCAAGGCCCTGCACGAGCGGGGGATCCCGTTCGACTGCTTCGAGAAGTCCGACGAGGTCGGCGGCAACTGGGTGTTCGGCAACCGCAACGGCATGTCCGCCGCCTATCGCGACCTGTTCATCGACGTCTCGCGCGAGCGCATGGAGTACTCGGACTTCCCGATGCCCGCCTCCTACCCGGACTTTCCCCACCACACGCACATCCGCGAGTACTTCAACGACTACATCGATCACTTCGGCCTGCGCGATCTGATTACCTTCGAGACCTCCGTCGTCCACGCCGCCCGCCGCGAGGACGGGTCCTGGGAGGTGCTGCTCGACACCGGCGAGACCCGTGTCTATGACGCCCTGCTCATCGCCAACGGCCACCACTGGGACCCGCGCTGGCCCGAACCGGCGTTCCCCGGGGCCGACACGTTCGTCGGCGAGCAGTTGCACGCGCACTCCTACGTGGACAATTCGATCTTCGCGGGCAAGCGCGTCGTCGTGCTCGGCATCGGCAACTCCGCCGTGGACATCGCCGTGGAGTCCTCCTACGTCGCTGCCAGCACCTACCTGGCCGCGCGCCGGGGCGCGTGGATCATTCCCAAGTACGTGTTCGGCCGTCCGGTTGATCAGCTTCCCAACGACCCGCACGTCCCCTTCTGGATCCGCCAGCGCATCATCCACCGGATCATCCGCGCCTACACCGGCGACCCCGAGCGCTACGGCCTGCCCAAGCCGGACCACAAGTTCGGTGAGGCTCATCCGACGATCTCCGGGCGCCTGCTCGACCGCATCCAGCACGGCACGATCACGCCCAAGCCGAACATCGCCGCGCTGGAGGGCTCGCGGGTGCGCTTCGTCGACGGCAGCGAGGTCGAGGCCGACGTGATCGTCTATTGCACCGGCTACAAGATCAGCTTCCCGTTCTTCGACGCCGACCTCGTGTCCGCCCCCGACAACCACATCGAGCTGTTCCGCCGCGTCTTCCATCCCGACATCCCCGCCCTGTACTTCATCGGCCTGCTCCAGCCCCTCGGCGCGATCATGCCCCTCGCCGAGGCCCAGAGCGAGTGGGTGGGCGACCACCTGCTCGGCGACTACGAGCTGCCCCCGGAGGCGCAGATGCGCGCCGACATCGAGGCCGACCAGAATGCGATGCGCAAGCGCTACGTCGCCTCCAAGCGCCACACGATCCAGGTCGACTTCGACGACTACCTGCGCGACCTCGCCGCCGAGCGCCGCGCCGGCGCCCAGCGAGCCCGTGCCCACCTTCTGCCGGCATAACCGCTTCATCGAGCGCTGCCCGATCTGCAGCCGCACGCTTCCGGGCGCCGAGGCGGCCACGAGCGCCGCCCGGCGGCGGCAGTCTGCGCGCGGCGGCGCCGGCGCGGCGCGGGGGTCCACATCCCCGGCGCACCGCCATCGGCGCCTGCTCGCCGGCGGGAAGGGGGTGCGCGTCCATCGCGAGCTGCGCGCCCAGGACGACGGCTATCGCAGCGACCTCGCGCCCGGGCTGCACTCCTCGCAGGACGCCGCGCGCCTGGCGGAGGAGATCGCCTTCGCCAGCGGGCGCCTGCTGGGGCTGCACGCGGCGCCGCCGGACCTGTTCGGCGAGATCCGCGAGCTCGCCGTCGAAGGCGAGCTCGAGCGCGCGACTTGGATGTGCTTCCTGACCGTGTATCTCTCCCCATTGCAGGGAGATGATCCGTTCGCGGGCGTGCGCATCGCGCTGGAGCGCGACGGCGGGCAGTGGGCGGCGCGCGAGGGGGATGGCGAGGACGGCGGTGGCGAGGATGTTTCCCATCGGCCCGAGGATGTTTTCCACGGGGGCGAGCGTGTTCCCTACGGGGAGGAGGGTGTTCCCTCGCTGGACGGCATCCCGCTCGGACCGCGCACCTCGCACGATCCCGCGCGCGGGTCGCAGACGCTGCTCGCCTACCGCCACTGGGTCTCCCAGTTCGGAAGCCAGGCGCAGGCGTTCACCGGCGAGGACTCCTGGACGCCCCGGCGCCGGTTCGAGCGCGTGTACGAGCGCCTCGCGTTCCCCGGCCTCTGGCGTCAGGGCCGCTACGAACTGCTCGTCACGCTCGGGCGCCTGCGGCTGTATGAGCTGGACGCCGACTCGCTGCACCTCACGGGCGCTGACCCCGAGGATGAGACGGCGATCGCCGCCAAGCGCGTGCTGGCGGTCGGCGAGCCCGTCTACCTGGAGCGCCGCGCGGTCGCGTTCGCGCAGGAGCTGTCGGTCGGGATCGACGTTCTCGACCTCGCCTTCGCCAACTGGGGCGCGGGCGAGCGCGCCACGCTCGGATTTCCCCCCGACACCGTCGATCAGCACGCCCTGGAGCGCGCGCGCGAGGCGCTCGAGCTCTGATCCGGCGCCCGGCGCTCCCGCGCGGGGCCGGGCACAAAAAAGCCGTCCACCCCGGCGCTTACAGTCTGCGTCAATGCCGCTGTGCTTCATCGAGCCCCAGGACGCAATCCGCGTGATCGCCGAGTCCGTCGGGCGCGAGGCGCGCCGGCAGCTCGTCGGCGAGGTCGTGCGCGCGTGGGTCGATGACATCCCCGACCAGGAGCTGTCCGTCCACTACGCCCGGGCGATCGCCGACCTCGACCAGGACGACCTGCACCTGCTGGCGGCCTGGCACGCTTCGCTGGAGGTCGGTCAGCCTGTTCCCAACACCGACTTTCTCGTCGGAGTGTTCGGAAGCCTCGGCGAGAACCGGCGCGAGGCGCTGAAGATCGCCGCGGGGTTTCGCGGCGAGGAAGCGTTTCAGGCGGGCGTCTCCGAGGAGCAGGCGCTCGACACGGTGCTCCCCTGCCTGTCGCGCGAGCGAGCGATCGAGCTCGCGCACGAGTGCATCCAGCTGTATGCCTGGGATCGCCTCGGCTGCGACAACTAGGGCGTCGGATGCCGGCGGGTGCCCGGCCGGCGGGCTAGACTCGGGCTATGTCTGAGCTTGCCGCATCCCCGACGGTCGATGATGTGATGGACGCGCTGTCGAACGTGATCGACCCCGAGCTCGGTCTTGACTTCGTCGAGCTGGGTCTGATCTACGGCGTGGAGGTCAGCGACGGCAATGTGAGCGTCACGTTCACGCTGACCACGCCCGGCTGTCCGATCGGACCGCAGGTGACCGAGCAGATTGAGGAGTTCGTCGGCGAACTTGACGGCGTCAAGACGGTGGGCTCCGAGATGGTGTTCACGCCGCCGTGGTCTCCGGAGAAGATGTCCGAGGACGCCAAGTTCGCGCTCGGCTACTAGGCCGGCGCGGCGACCGACTCGCGCGCGAGCTCCACGAGCGTGGCCAGTTCGGAGGCGATCGACTCGCCGATCAGCTCGATGTCGGGCAGGGCGTCGTAGTCGCCGAGCAGGCCGAAGTTCATCTGGCCGTTGTAGGACATGATCGCGATCGCCAGCGCGTGGTTTTGGGGCAGGAACGCGACCGGGTATGCCGCCAGCATCTCGCGCCCGAGCACGTACAGCGGGAATTGTGGCCCCGGCACGTTAGTCACGATCAGGTTGAACAGGCGCGTGGAGAAGTTCAGCCGCGAGGCCTGCGCGAGGATCGTGGGCGGCGCAAAGCTCTGTGCGCCCGCGATCACCTCCGCGCCGAGGGCCTGCTTTGACTCCTTCAGGCCGTCCATCGCGTGGGAAACGAAGCGCAGGCGCTGGACCGGGTCGGCGATGTACACCGGCAGCGGCCCGCGCATCACGACGATGCGGTTGCCCATCTGGTTGTGCTCGCCCTCGGTGCGCACCGACACCGGCACGAGCGCGCGCAGCTCGACGCCCTCGGTGCGCAGGCCGCGAGCGATCAGGAACGAGCGCAACGCACCCGCGACGACCGCGAGCACGACGTCGTTGACGGTTCCGCCGAACGCGTTCTTGACGAGCTTGAAGTCGTCCAGCGGGCTGCCGATGCCGACGAAGCGCCGGTGCGGGCCGATGTGGACGTTCAGCGGCGTCTCCGGTGCCGGGTTCAGCCCCGCCCACACGATCTCGCCGATGCCCTCCGCCGCCTCGCGCGTGCGCGCCAGCGCCCGCTCGGGGTGCGCGAGCGCCTCCAGGGCGCCCTCCGCCAGCTCGATCCCCGCGCGCACGGCGCCCTTCAGCCCCGCGGCGATCAGCTCCGCCGTCCCCGGTTCGCGGTGGGGCTGCCACGCGCGCCCGGAGTGCGCCAGCGGCGGGGGGTCGGGGCTGAGATCGAACAGCACGGTCGCCAGGTCGATCCCGGCGATGCCGTCGATCAGCGAATGATGGGTCTTTGAGATCAGCGCGAACCGATCGTCGGCGAGCCCCTCGATCATCCACATCTCCCACAGCGGCTTGGAGCGGTCGAGCTGCTGGGAGAAGATGCGCGCGGTCAGGCCGCACAGCTGATCGAACCCGCCCGGCGTGGGCAGCGCGGTGTGGCGCACGTGGTACTCGAGGTTGAAGCTCGGATCGTCAATCCACACCGGACGCCCGCTGTCCAGGGCGGTGGACGCGAGCTTGTGGCGGTAGCGCGGCACCAGGTGCAGCCGCCTGCGGATCTGCTCCAGAAAATCCTCCATCGGCGGCGACGACCCTTCGACGATGGTCAGCCCGCCGACGTGCATGTGCGAGCTCGGCCCCTCCTGATGCAGGAACGAGGCGTCCACCGGAGTGAGGCGGTCGAGGTGTCTTTGCGCCATCTCCAGTCAAGCGTACCCGGCTCGCCGGGTTGGGCTCACCCCGGCGCCCCTATCTGCCGGGTCCCGCTCCGGCATCCGTCTCCCCGCCCGTTCGCCCGGCCCTGCACCGGCCCGTTCGCCCGGCCCTACAATGAGACTCGTGCCAGATACGGCGACCGTGCCCAACACGATCGAGAAGCTGCTGCTCGCCGCGCCGCGCGGGTACTGCGCGGGCGTGGACCGTGCCGTGCAGACGGTCGAACGCGCGCTCGACGCCCACGGCGCGCCCGTGTATGTGCGCAAGGAGATCGTCCACAACAAGCATGTCGTGCAGCGCCTGCGCGAGCGCGGGGCGATATTCGTGGACGAGCAGACCGAGGTGCCGGAGGGCGCGCTGTGCGTGTTCTCCGCCCACGGCGTCGCCCCCAGCGTGCGCGCCGGCGCGCGGGAGCGTGGCCTGCGCACGATCGACGCAACCTGTCCGCTGGTGACCAAGGTCCATCGCGAGGCCGCGCGCTTCGCGCGGGAGGGTTACACGGTCGTGCTCGTCGGCCACGAGGGCCACGAGGAGGTCGAAGGCACAATGGGCGAGGCGCCCGAGCGGATCGTGCTCGTGGAGAGCGAGGCCGATGTTGACGCGCTCCAGGTCGAGGACCCCGAGCGGATCGCTTACGTCACCCAGACGACGCTGTCGGTGGACGAAACCGACTCGATCCTCGCGCGCCTGCGCGAGCGCTTTCCGGCGATCGCAGGTCCCCGCACCGATGACATCTGCTACGCCACGACCAACCGCCAGGCGGCCGTCAAGCAGCTCGCGGGCGACTGCGACGTGATGCTCGTGATCGGCTCGCGCAACTCGTCGAACTCCGTGCGCCTGGTCGAGGTCGCGCGCGACTGCGGCGCTGACGCCCATCTGATCGACAGCGCCGGCGAGGTGCGCGAGGAGTGGCTCCAGGGCAGGCGCGTCGTCGGCGTCTCCTCGGGGGCCAGCGCGCCCGAGAACCTGGTCTCCGAGCTCGTCGACTTCTTCCGCGCGCGCGGCGTTCGGGATGTTTCCGAGGTGGATGTGATCCGCGAGGACATCCGCTTCATGTTGCCCAAGGCGGTTCGCAAGACCGTCGCCGCCGGTCGGGCGTCCTGAGCAACGCCACCCGCACTCCGCTGTGACGCGCACGCTAATCGTCTCCGACCTGCACCTCGGCGGACTCTCCGGCGTCGATCTGTTGCGCCATCCCGAGCTGCGCGCGTCGCTGCTGGAGGAGCTCCAGGACATCGATCGCCTGATCCTGCTCGGCGACGTGCTCGAGCTGCGCCACGGCCCCCCGCACGAGGCGCTGCGGGCGGCGCGCCCGTTCTTCGAAGACGTCGGCCGCGCGCTGGGCGGCGAGGGCGAGCTGGTCGTGACCGCGGGCAACCACGACCACCTGCTGGTCTGCGGCTGGCTGGACGCGCGCGCGCTGGGCGAGCCCGCGCCCGAGCCGCTGGGGCTCGAGCAGCGCTTCGGCCCGGACGAGGCCTCGCCGATGCTGGCTCAGATCGCGCGGTGGACGAGCCCGACCCGCGTCACGGTGGCCTACCCGGGCGTGTGGGTGCGCCCGGACGTATATGCGACGCACGGCCACTTTCTCGACTGCCACCTGACCATTCCGACGCTGGAGCGTATCGGCGTCGGCGTGATGGGTCGCCTGCTGGAACGGCCCGCCGGCGCGATCGACACGGTCGACGGCTACGAGGCGGTCACCGCTCCGATCTACGCGTGGCGCGACGCGATCACCCGCTACGGCCGCGCCGGCCCGGTGCTCAACGGCCTGGCCACCGGGCGCGCGTGGCGCGCGCTGGGGGGCAGCGACGGCGCCAGAGGCGGCGCGAGAGCCGTCGGCGGCGTCCGCGGAGCGAGGCGAGCCGGCGATATCGACGGAGTCGGCGCAGTCGGGGGAATCGGTGCAATCGCCGCGAGCTTGCAGCGGGGCAGGTGGATGCTGCGCGCGGCGGGCGCCTCAGCGCGCAGGAGCGCGATCAAGGGCGCGTTCCCGCTGATGGTCGACGGCCTGAATCGCGCCGGGCTCGGGCCGCTGAGCCCCGACATCTCACGCGGCGAGCTGCGCCGCGCCGGCCTGCGCGCGATGGGCGAGGTGGCTGCGCGGCTGGGTCTCGGCGACGCGTATGTCGTCTTCGGCCACACCCACCGCGCGGGACCGTTCCCCGACGACCCGGCGTCCGAGTGGCGCGGACGCGCCGGCGCGCGCCTGGTCAACGCGGGGAGCTGGGTCTACGATGCGATCTTCCTGACCGCGACTCCCGGCGAGAGTCCGTACTGGCCGGGAACGTGCGTGCTCGTGGAGGAGACCGGGCCGCCCGTGCTCAGGCGGCTGCTGCTGGACCGCTCGCACGCGGAGCTGATGCCGCAGCCGGCCTTCGACGACGACGAGCGGCCGATACACGCCGCGGGCGACGGTCACCCGCCGGAGGATGCCACCCCGGGCGTAAAGCACGTCGCGTAGCACCGCACCCCCGGGCCGATCTCCAGCTCGATGACCCCCGCGGTGTGGTGCTCGTGCTCGATCAGCGGGTATGCCCCCGGGTGAGAGACCTCCAGCTCGACCGTTGGGCCTGTCGCGTTTTCTGGGCCGGTCGGGCCCTCGGCGGTATACCCGGCGGCGGGGCCTGCATTCACCCGCACCGTCCCCGACCCGTCGAGCACCGCCCACACGCCGCCAGCCTCATACGGCCCCGAGTACGCGCCGGGCCGGTCCTCGGTCTGTGCCGCCAGCAGCGCGCCGGGAGCATCCTCTGGGCGCAGCGCCGGCATCGGCTCGCGCTGCACGCCCAGCAGCTCTCCGATCGCCAGCTCGGTCTCGGCGTACGCGCCCTCGCCGTAGTGGTACTCGAACAACCGCGCGCGGCCGTCGAACAGGTAGCGCGCCGGCCAGCCCGCGTTCTCGTACTCCCGCCACACCTCCAGCTCTGAGTCGATCAGCACGGGATAGGAGATGCCCAGGCGCGCCACCGCCTCGCGGACCGCGTTGCTCCTCGCGCGAGGGGTCGAACCCGGGGCAGTGCACCCCGATCGTGCGCAACCCGTGCGCGGCGTAGCGCTCGTGCCACGCCTGCACGTACGGCAGCGTGCGCAGCGAGTTGGGCCGGCAGAAGTCCCAGAACTCGACCAGCATCGGTCGCCCGCGCTGGATGCTCGACTGTGGCCCGCGTTACGTTCACCCACGGCAGCCTCGTCGGGAACAGCGGCGCGACGATGTTCTCTGCAGGGGCTCTCATGTGAAGTCCGTGCGCCCCTGAGACGCGCGACGGCCAAGCATGGCAAGGACGCAGGAAGCGTGGCGTGCTTCGCACGCGTGCTGGCCGATCGGAGATCCCATCGATCTACGATCGGTGAGGACGCCGCCAGGCGCCGGCCATCGCGTGTCTCAGCCGATGGAGCCGACCATCTCCAGCTGTATCAGGCGGTTCAGCTCGACCGCGTACTCCATCGGCAGCTCCTTGGTCACCGGCTCGATGAACCCGTTGACGATCATCGCCGCGGCCTCGTCCTCGGTGAACCCGCGCGAGCCCATGTAGAACAGCTGATCGTCGGAGATCCGCCCGACGGTCGCCTCGTGGGCGACGGTCACGTGGGGGTTCTGGATCTGGATGTCAGGCCATGTGTCCGATCGGGATTCCCCGTCCATCATCAGCCCGTCGCACTGCACGCGCGCTTTGCTCCCCGCCGAGTTGTGGCCCATCTTGACCAGGCCGCGGTAGCCCATGATGCCGCCGTCCTTGGAGATCGACTTGGCGAGGATGTTCGAGGTCGTGTTGGGCGCCAGGTGCACGACCTTCGCGCCTGTGTCCTTGTGCACGCCTTTGCCGGCCACGCCCACGTTGAGGTGGTCCGCGCGCGCGCCCTCGCCCATCAAAAACGAGCCTGGGTAGAGCATCACGTACTTCGCGCCCATCGACCCGCCGACCCACTCGACAGTGCCGTTGGCGTCCACGATTGCGCGCTTGGTGTTCAGGTTGTAGACGTCCTTGCTCCAGTTCTGCACGGTCGTGTAGCGGGCCTTGGCACCCTCGTGGACGAAGATCTCGACGACCGCCGAGTGCATCGAGTTGACCGAGTACGTCTGCGCGGTGCAGCCCTCGATGTAGTTGACCTCGGCGCCCTCGTCGGCGACGATCAGCGTGTGCTCGAAGGTGCCCTCGCCAGCGCCCTCCATGCGGAAGTAGGACTGCAGCGGCAGGTCGCACCTCACGCCCTTGGGGATGTAGCAGAAGGCTCCGCCCGACCACACCGCGCCGTGCAGCGCGCTGAACTTGTTGTCCTGGGCGGGGACGCACTTGGTCATGAAGTATTTCTGCACGAGCTCCGGGTACTCGGTGATCGCGGTGTCCATCGAGCAGAACAGGATCCCTTGCTTGGCGTACTCCTCCTTCAGGCCCTCATACACCGGCTCCTGGCGCCACACGCCAACGACGCCCGCGAGATGCTCGCGCTCGGCCTGGGGGATGCCGAGGTCCTCGTAGGTCTGCTTCATGTCCGCCGGCACGTCATCCCAGCTGTTGAAGCGACCGGCGGTAGGAGGGGAATAGAGCACTAGATCGTCGAGGTTCAACCCGCTCAGATCGGGACCCCATGTCGGGATCGGCTTGCGTTCGAAGATCTCCAGCGACTTGATCCGTTTCTCGGCCATCCAGTCGGGCTCGCCCTTGATCTTGGACAGCTCGCTCACGACCTCGCGCGAGATGCCCTGGCGGGCGCGCAGCTGACCCTCCTCGTCCTCGACGATCGGGCTGGGCCTGTCGATCCTGGTGCGGTCAATCGTTGCCATGAGGCTCCTCTTCCGGGGTTCTGGCGAATCCTGTGCGCTGAGGTAGGAATTGTATCGCGGTGGGCGCTGTCTCTCTCCGTCTCTCCGTCTGTCTGTCTTGAACTGCCCCGGGGCGGTTCGGTCTGTCTGTCCGTCTGTCTCTGTGTGTGATGGGGCGGGCGGCTCTGCCGGGTGGCCCTCTCAGGCCGGCCATGCGTGATCGCCGGTGACGGCGCCGCGGACGACCTTCAGGTTCAGCAGCGCGCACTTGCGCCGCGTCGCCGACACGGGGATGCCGAGCAGCTCGATCATCCAGTCGGCGTCCAGTCGCCCGACCTCCTCCAGGTCCATGCCGATCAGCTCCTGCGAGGCGATCGACGCGGAGGCCTGGGAGATCGCGCAGCCGTGGCCGTGAAAGCGCAGGTCCTCGATGCGGTTGTCCTTGACCCTGATGTGCACGCCCAGCTCGTCGCCGCACAGCGGGTTGTGCTCCAGGGCCTCGAGATCGTGCGGATCGAGCTCGCCGAAGTTGCGCGGGCGCTTGTAGTGGTCGAGGATGTAGTCGCGGTACAGGTCGTCCATGGTCACGGTTTGAGGCCGAACACCTCGCGCCCGGCCAGCAGGGCGTCCACGAGCGCGTCGATGTCGCTCGGCTCGTTGTACACACCGACGCTCGCCCGCGCGGTCGCGCCCACGCCCAGGCGGCGCATCAACGGCTGCGCGCAGTGGTGACCGGCGCGGATGCACACGCCCCCGCGGTCGGCCAGCTCGGCGATGTCGTGCGGGTGGATGCCCTCGATCGTGAACGACGCCAGCCCCCCCCGGCGCTCGGCCTCCGGCGGGCCGACCACGCGCAGCCCCGGGACCTCGGCGAGGCGCTCCAACATGTAAGCCGTCAACGCGCGCTCGTGCGCACGCACGCGGTCCATGCCGAGCGCAGACAGGTACTCGACCGCCGCGCCCAGCCCGACCGCCTCGGCGATCGGCGGCGTGCCGGCCTCGAACTTGTACGGCAGCTCGTTCCAGGTGGCCGACTGGAAGTCCACGGAGGCGATCATGTCCCCGCCGGTCATGAACGGCTCCATTCCCTCCAGCAGCTCCGCCCGCCCGTGCAGCACCCCGATGCCCGTGGGGCCGAGCGCCTTGTGCCCGGTCCAGGCGTAGAAGTCCGCGCCGAGCGCGCCCACGTCGACGGGCATGTGCGGTACGGCCTGGGCGCCATCCACCAGCGAGACCGCTCCCGCCGCGCGGATGCGCGCGGTCATCTCCGCCACCGGGGTGATCGTGCCGAGCACGTTCGACACGTGCGAGAACGCCACGAGCCGCACGTCGCCGCGCGCCAGCTCTGCGTCCAGCTGCTCCAGCGACAGCTCGCCGCGCTCGTCCACCTCCAGGTAGCGCAGCGTCGCGCCGCGCTCGCGGCACAGCATCTGCCAGGGGACGATGTTCGCGTGGTGCTCCAGCTGCGTGATCAGGACCGCGTCGCCGGGGCCGACGTTGGAGCGTCCCCAGGCGTAGGCGACGAGGTTGATCGCCTCGGTCACGTTCTTGGTGAAGATCGTCGTCCGGGGCTCGGCGCCGACGAGCTCGGCGATGCGCCGGCGAGCCCCGTCGTAGGCGGCGTCGGCCTCCCGGGCCAGGGCGTAGACGCCGCGGTGGACGTTCGCGTTGTGCGCGCGCATGTGCTCGTCCACGGCGTCGATCACGACCGCGGGCTTCTGCGAGGTCGCGCCCGAGTCCAGATAGATCAGCGGCCGACCGTCGAAGCGGCGAGCGAAGATCGGGAAGTCGGCGCGCACGTCCAGCGAGCCTCCCCCGGTCTGGGTGGCGGGCACACAGCCTGACCCAGCTCTCGGGGGTGCGTGCCCGCTGGGTCCCGTTGACTCTCTAACGACTGACGGCATATGCCTCGATGTCCTCGCGCGCGCGGCCCAGCTTGGCGGCCAGCTTGGCGCGGATCAGCTCTTCCAGGGGCTCGTCTCCAAGCTCGGCGAGCACGGGCTCGAAGAACCCCTCGACGAGCAGCCGCACCGCGGCGGGCCGGTCCAGGCCGCGCGACTGCATGTAGAAGATCGCGGCCTCATCCAGCTCGCCGACCGTCCCCCCGTGCGAGGCGGAGACGTCGTCGGCGCAGACGAGCACCGAGGGAATCGCGTCCAGGCGCGCCTTCGGGGAGAGCATCAGCGTGTGGATCTGCAGGTACGTGTGCGTCCGCTGGGCGCCGGGGTCGATCTGGATCAGCCCCTCGAACGACGCTCTGCTCTCGCCCGCGGCGGCTCCGCGCCAGTGCACGTCCCCGCCGGAGGGCCCGGTCTCGTGCAGGTCCACCGCGAACGCGTCCAGATGCTCATCGGACTCGGTGAAGAACAGGCCGCGAAACGCCATGTCCCCGCCGGGCTCTGACACGGCCAGCTCGAGGTGCTGGCGCACGAGGTGCCCGCCCAGCAGCGAGGGCAGCCAGTGGCAGTACGCGTCGCGGCCCACGCCCACGAAGCGCGTGGACACGTCGAACACCTCGCCGCTGCCCCAGTCCTGCAGCTGGGCCAAACGGCAGCGCGCGCCGTCGTGCAGGTAGAGCTCGAACGCGCCCGCGTGCAGCGCCTGGCCGTCGAAGTCCTCGGCCAGATCGTACTCGTGCACACGGAACTCGCTGGATGTGTCGCCGATCACGAGCGTGCGTCCGTACTGGGCGACGCCGGCACCGCCGATCGCATAGACGATCTCGAACGGGTCCTCGACGGCAACGCCCGGCGGCACATACAGGAAGGCGCCGCCCGTCCAGAACGCGGCGTTGGCGGCCTCCAGCTTGTGCCGGTCGTAGGTCAGGCGTCTGGAGTAGTGCGCGTGCGCCTGTTCGCGTGCGTGCGCCGGCACGTCCGCGCCGAGCGCCCCCGCTGGCAGATCGCCCACGCGCAATGCGCTCTCCAGCGAGCACAGAACCACTCCGCGCTCGGCCAGAGCGGGGTCGAGCTCGACCTGGACGACAGACCCGTCGAGCTGCACGATCCGCCCCGCGCGCGCCCTCTCGGGGAGCGTCCGCTCGACCACGGCGGGAAGCGAGCCCGGGGCATCCCCGCCGGTCTCGTGCAGGCGCACCTCCAGCGCATCCAGATCGAGCTCCTGCAGGCTGGTGCTCCAGAACCCCGAGCGCCGCCAGACGGGGAGCTCCACCATCTCATACACCCGCAGAGCCGCCTCGCGCAACTGTAGCGGCGAGCGTCCGTCGCCGGCGCCGGCGCCGTGCAGCGCGTGATACAGGGTCGCCTCGCGGTGGCGCCCGGGCTTGACCTGGACGGCGCTCGGGGCCGCGCCGTTGGCTGCGCCGTTCGCCGCCCCGTTCGTCTCGGACACGGACACGGACGCGTTTCCGCGTGTGGGGGCCTCAGGCACCGGTGTCACCGGCCGCGACGGCGCCGGCGGCACTCGCGCCGACCTCCTGGCGGATCTGATCGTAGCCCTCGCGCTCAAGGCGTTCGACCAGCTCTACGCCGCCCTCCAGCACGATCCGCCCGTCCATCAGGATGTGCACGAACTGGGGCTGGATGTAGTGCAGGATGCGCTGGTAGTGGGTGATGATCAGCGCGCCCAGTCCCTGCTCGTCGTGCAGGCGCTGAACGCCCTCGGCGACGGTGCGCAGCGCGTCGATGTCCAGACCCGAGTCGGTCTCGTCGAGGATCGCGATGTCGGGGGCGAGCATCGCCATCTGCAGGATCTCAGCGCGCTTCTTCTCGCCGCCGGAGAACCCGTCGTTGAGGTGGCGCGAGGTGAACGCTTTGTCCACGTCGAGCAGCTCGATCGCGTGCTGCAGCTGGGTGCGGAACTCCTTGACGTTGATCGGCTCCTCGCGCTGGGCGTTGATCGCCATGCGCAAAAAGTTGGCGACCGACACGCCCGGGATCGACACCGGGTACTGGAACGCCAGGAACAGGCCCGCCTTCGCGCGCTCGTGGGGCTCGGCCTCGGTGATGTCCCGCCCCTTGAACGCGATCGTGCCCTCGGTGATCTCGTATGCGGGGTGTCCCAGCAGGGTGTTGGCGAGGGTGGACTTGCCCGAGCCGTTGGGGCCCATCAGGGCGTGCACCTCTCCGCGGTCGATGTCGAGGTCGACGCCGCGCAGTATCTCGCG
This sequence comes from uncultured Solirubrobacterales bacterium, assembly GCA_963808385.1. Classification (GTDB taxonomy): domain Bacteria; phylum Actinomycetota; class Thermoleophilia; order Solirubrobacterales; family Solirubrobacteraceae; genus Palsa-744. The sequence goes on from CAWEFQ010000018.1 coordinate 361,133, forward strand.
CTCGGCAGTGCGCACGTGCAGGTCTCTGATCTCCAGGTCGGCCATGTTCTGTTGTCAAGCTCCGGTCGTGATTAGGGGTTCGGGTTCAAGGGATGGAAGGGTGGCTCCGGTGGGGAGGGATGCGCCGAGGACGAGGTCGGCGAGGGTCGTGTCCTGCAGCGTGCGCACGATCGCGCCACGCACGCGCGTCCACAGCAGCTTGGTCGGGCAGACATGCTCGGGGTCTGACTCGCGCGAGCACACGATCGAGCCGTCCGCCGCCTGCGAGATGCACTCGATCGGCGCGATCGATCCCTCCAGCGCCTGCACGACCTCGGCCATCGTGATCTCGCCGGCGGGGCGCGCGAGCAGGTAGCCCCCGCGTGAGCCTCTGCGCGAGTCGACCAGGCCGGCCTTGCGCAGGCGCGCGACGAGGTGCTCCAGATAGGCGAGCGGCATCCCGTCGTGCTCGGCGATCTCCGCCAGGGAGATCGGCTCCCCCAGGCCAGCCCCATCCCTCGGGATCACCCCTTCTCCCAGGCTCGCCTCATCTCTCGCCTCATCCCTCGGGCCGGCCTCATCCGCTTCGCCGCGCCGGCCCGCCGAGCCAGCTCGACCATCACGCGCACGCCGTACTCGGCCTTGGTTGAGAACATCATCTGATCAAATACCTACCTGCGCGCTAGGGTATCAGCCGGCCTGGAGCTTGCCGATGTCGTGGGCCAGCCCTTCGGGGGTCAGCTGTTGCACCCCGAACACCACCCGCTCGTTTCCCGAGGGGTCGATCAGGAACACCGAGGCGAAGTTGTCGAACGCCGCGCGACCGGCGCTCGCGGGGATCGCGCCGTAAGCGTGCCAGACCGCGCGCAGCTGGGCGGGTGAGCCCGTGAGGTAGTGCACGCGACCGGTCAGCGAGACCTGTGCGAGGAAGGCCCGCACGCTCGCGGCGGCGTCGGCCGCGGGGTCGGCGCTGACGATCAGCACGGGCACGGACCGGGGGAGCTCGTCCAGGGCGCCGCGGATCTGCTGGGCGATGAGGATGCACGTGTCCCCGCAGGCCGTGGAGTACAGGAACGTGAGCACGACCACCTGGCCGCGGTAGGAGGACAGCGACACGGGCGCGCCGGCGGGCTGGCCCGCGGGCGCGGCCAGGCCGGTGAGCGTGAGCTCGTGCGCGCGCATGCCCGGGGGCAGCGCGGCGCCGTCGAAGCCCGCGGCGGAGGGGGCGCTCGGGGAGATGGCCGTGGAAGCGCTTCCCGCTGACTGTGAGCGTGAGGCCGGGCGATCGAGGACGATCACGAGCACGAACGCGACCAGGAGGACGGCGGCGAGGCCGAGGAGGACGATCTGGGTGCGCGGGCGCATCGCTGCTCAGGGTAGGGCCCGACCGGTCGCAGTGCTCTGCAGGCGCTATACTTTGTGAAGTCACCCTGAACCCCGACCATGATTTAGGAGTTTCATCATGAGCCCGTCAGGCGCGGAGCTGCTCCGCCAAGTCAAGTCACAGATAGACGAGATCGATCCGTCGAAGGTGCGCGAGCTGATCGACGAGGGCGTGGCGATCGTCGACGTGCGCGAGACCGAGGAGTTCGCCGCCGGGCATCTCCCCGGCGCCAGGCACGTTCCCAGGAGCTACCTCGAGACCCGCATCGAGGGTGTGGTCGCCGATCGCGACGCGCAGATCGTGCTGTACTGCCAGTCCGGCAACCGCTCGGCGTATGGCGCGCGCACGCTGACCGAGGATCTCGGCTACACGAACGTCTCTTCGATGACCGGCGGCATCACGCTGTGGAAGGACCGCGGCTATGAGGTGCTCGTCCCGCGCACGCTCAGCCCCGAGCAGCGCGACCGCTACTCGCGCCACCTGCTGATTCCCGAGATCGGCACGGAGGGCCAGCAGAAGCTGCTCGACGCCAAGGTGCTGCTGCTGGGCGCCGGCGGCCTGGGCTCGCCGACGGCGCTGTATCTCGCTGCCGCGGGCGTCGGCACGCTGGGGATCGTTGACGACGACGTCGTGGACATGTCCAACCTGCAGCGCCAGGTGATCCACTCCACCCAGCGGATCGGCATCCCCAAGGTCGATTCCGCCGAGGAGTCGATCCACGCGCTGAACCCCGACGTCAACGTCGTCAAGTACCAGACGCGGATCGACGCGTCGAACATCATGGAGATCATCGACGGCTATGACGTGATCGTCGACGGGGTTGACAACTTCCCCACGCGCTACCTGCTCAACGACGCGTCGGTGCGGCTGCGCATCCCCGTCGTCTCGGCCTCGATCCTCGGGTTCGACGGGCAGCTGTCGGTGTTCGCCCCCTACGAGGGCCCGTGCTATCGCTGCCTGTTCCGCGAGCCGCCCCCCGCCGAGCTGGCTCCCTCCTGCGGGGCCAACGGCGTGCTCGGCGTGCTGCCCGGCACGATGGGCCTCCTGCAGGCGACTGAGGTCGTCAAGCTGATCCTCTCCATCGGCGAGCCCGCGATCGGCAGGCTGCTGCTGTACGACGCGCTGGGGGCGACGCTGACAGAGGTCAAGGTCCACCGCGACCCCGACTGCCCGATCTGCTCGCGCGAGCCCGATGAGATCGCCGACGAGGAGCTCGGCGTGTTCCCCGACTATGAGGCGTTCTGCGCCGCCGCAGGGTAGCCGGTAGTCTGCGGCCGGCCCGATAAAGCCCCGCTCGACCACGTGCGCGCGCCGCAATCGCGTGGCGTGCTAATCATCTGCTGATGGCAACCATCAAGATCCCCCCGGTCCTGCGCGCCTCCGTGGGCGGCGAGAAGCAGGTGAGCGCCTCCGGCGCCAACGTCGGCGACGTCCTGCGCGACCTCGCCTCCAGCCACCCTGCCACCCGGGATCAGCTGTTCTCGGCCGACGGCGAGCTGAACCGGTATGTCAACGTGTACCTCAACGACGAGGACGTCCGGGTTCTCAGCGGGCTGGACACGGCCGTCGGGGATGCTGACACGCTCGTGATCCTGCCGGCGATGGCCGGAGGGCGCTAGACCGCGGCGGCGGTCTCTGACGCAGGCTCGGCCGTGGCCTGACCCGCTGCCGGGATGTGGCTCATCGCGTGCTCGGCCAGGGCGGTGATCGTCAGCGAGGGGTTGACGCCTACGTTGGCCGGGATCGCCGAGCCGTCGCAGACGAGCAGGTTCTCGTAGCCGAACACCCGCTGGCGCGCGTCGATCACGCCGCGGGAGGGGTCTGGCGCGATCACCGCGCCGCCGAGGATGTGGGCGGTCGTGGGGATGTTGAACAGCGCCTCGGTGAGCGAGCTCTGGGCGATCCCGCCGGTGCGCTTGGCGAACCATTCCGCGGCCTGGTTGGCGACCGGGATGAACGTCGGGATCGGCTTCTCGGGATCCTGTTCGGTTCGCAGCCACAGCGAGCCCAGCGGGCCTTTGCGCGGGCGCAGCGCGATCGCGTTGTCGAGCGTCTGCATCACCAGGATGATGATCGTGCGCCGCGACCAGTGCTTGGGAAACAGCACCTTCGCCACGCGCCCGGGGTGCAGCAGGCTCTGTCCGATCAGCTTCAGCGGGCGCGTCACGCGCGTGCCGTTGCCGACGAGCAGCGTGTACAGGCGGTGCATCGAATCGCCATCGTCTCCGTAGGTGACGGTCTCGATGTGGGTGTGCGGGTCTGGGTAGATGCTGGAGGAGATCGCCACGCGCTTGATCAGATCGTCCGGGTAGTCCTCGGGCACGGTCACGGTCAGGATCGACTCCGAGTTGGTGCGCACCAGCTCCCCCAGGCGCGGGGAGATCTTTGCCAGCGATCCGTTCAACCGGCAGCGCTGCAGCAGTCTGTTCGTGCCCAGCGGCCCGGCTGACACGACGACCCCGCGCGCGCGGTGGATCTGGCGATCTCGGCGCAGCCACGCGCCCGAGCGCACGGATTCGACCTCGTAGCCATCGGCGCCGGAGCCGTCGCCGAGCGGGCGGACGTCGAGCACGGTGCGTTCGGGCATCACCTGCGCGCCCCGGCGCTCGGCCAGGTACAGGTAGTTCTTGACAAGCGTGTTCTTGGCCCCGTGCGGGCAGCCGACCATGCAGCGCCCGCACTGCCGGCAGCCGGTGCGATCCGGTCCCTCGCCGCCGAAGAACGGGTCGGGGACGGTCTCACCGGCCCCGTCCGGCCCGCCGAAGAAGACGCCGACGGGCGTCTTTTTGTAGGTGTCGCCCACGCCCAGCTCCTCGCCCAGCTCGCGCAGCAGCTGGTCGGCGGGGTCGTCATTCGGGGTCTGCACGACGCCGAGCATCCGCTGGGCTTCCTCGTAATGGGGCGCGAGCGCCGACTCCCAGTCGTGCATGTCCGCCCACTGGGGATCCTCGAAGAACGCCTTCGGAGGCACGTACAGCGTGTTGGCATAGCCGAGGCTGCCGCCGCCGACCCCGCAGCCGGAGACTACGGAAACGTCTTTGAAGATGGTCAGCCGGAAGATGCCCTTCATGCCCAGCATGGGATTCCAGAAGTAGCGCTTCAGGTCCGCGGTCGAGCGCGGCAGCTCATGATCGGCAAACCGCCGTCCGCACTCGAGCACGCCGACCGAGTGGCCTTTCTCGGACAGCCGCAGCGCCGAGACGCTGCCGCCGAAGCCCGAGCCGATCACCAGCCAGTCGTAGTCGTAGTCGCGCTTGACACCCATGTTCATCCCTCTGCTCGTCATCCTATCGGGACGGGGAGGGGTGGTGGCGAGCAGTCCACGATCCCGGGAGCGTTCGCCTGGGCGTCGAGGGTAGTGTCTCCAAACCGACCCACTGCGCTGAGGGTAGTGTCTCAGTTTGGATTGTTTCATTTGGCACAAGAAGTGGTTTCGGTTATGATCGTTTCATCCCAACCCGGCACGGAAGGGCATAGCCGACAGGCAAAGCCCGCCGAAGCCGCTCTCACGTGTAGTCCATGTGAGGGCGGCCACAGACAGGACTCATGGCAACGGCGCAGCGGCCCGATACCGACACGATGACCGCTTCGAACCCACAGGAGAGGTGCGTGATCCTTCGCCTAGCGTTGCCGGGCTGCTCACGTGAGGTCGCGGATGACTACGCCCTCGATGTCCAGGAAGCCGTTGACGCGAGCCGCCCAGAGCTGGCGACCGCGATCCGCAGCCTCTACGAGCCGATGGGCTTGGAGCTGCTGTTTACGACGGAAGCGACACGTGCCGCCGATGTGCAGCGGGACGTGGTTTCGGTGATCGAGGCCGCCGAAGCAGTCTTGCCGTTTTCGTTCGAGACGGCGACTACCACCGGCCCCCCCGAGCATCGGGAGCTTGTCTCGGCCTAGACATCGAGGCCGGCGCGTTTGAACGCGCCGTGCAGGTTTTTGCGGTATCGCCCTTCACTGGGAGTGCACTTGACCGTCACGGGCGGCCCGCCGTCTGGCGGAAAGCACTGGATGTAGTTACTCCGCCGCTGGACGCATCGCCAGCCAGCGTCCCAGGCTTTCTTGACGTACTTGTCAAGGTCCTTGTCGGGCGCTTTGGGGCGCTTGGGGGGCGGCTGGGGCATCGGGAGCGTAAGGAGTCAGTGCTATCTTCCTGCTATGCCTGACCGCTCACGCAACCGCCCGCGGGACCCAAACCAGCTCGCCAAGCTAGTGGTCGACATAGCCACCGGCGAGGTTGAGGAGTCCCAGACCGAGGATACAAAGAACGCCGCCGCAGTTGAGCTGGGGCGCAAAGGCGGCCTGAAGGGGGAAAGGCACGGGCGGCGAACCTGACCCGTGCTGAGCGAAGTGCTGCAGCGAAACGTGCCGCAAAGGCTTGCTGGGGCCATTAGGACTCGCTCCCCTTCGACAGAAGGTCGTGGAGTTTCCGTGCCGCCTCAACAAACTCCTGCGTCTTCTCCGCGGACCATGAGCGCCCGTCGCGCAGCAGCGTTAGCCACAACTCGGGTAGCGGGGCTGGAAGGGTCCGACTCGAACTCAATAGGGGCTCGCTCCCCCGACCTACGTCGGGGCGCGATCCTCGGGGGTGCGCACCTGCGGGGGTCTCGCTCGACTCCGGCAGCCTGGGCGGCAGAATCAGACGGTCTTTTCCGTGCTTGAAGAACCCTGCCTGCTCGGCTGAGCGCTGGAATGCGACGCGAGCCCTACTGACCTGCTTCTCGCTGACCCCGAGAGCTGCGATCTTTTGCTCCAGGCCGGACGGTGGCGGCAGCCGCGAGCCCTTGTACTCCTCGACCAGCTGCGAGAACAGCGGCACGGTGAGGAAGGCGTCCACACGTGCCGCTGCCCGCGTCTGCGGGTCGAGGAGCTTGCGGCCAAGATCCGTGAGGCTAATTACGCCACCCTTGACTGCGTTGGTCGCTCCGAATGTTCGGGCGGTGGCTACCTTCACGCGGAACGTCCCACCTCGTGGTCCAGTGCCCATCCCGCCGGCCAGCTGGTCGAGGGTCGCTGTCCCTCCCCACTTGTCGTGCAGCTCCTGGGCGACCATCTCGGCGTCACGCAGGGGTGAGTAGGGGAACCCAACCGTTGATCGCTGGTAGGCCGTCTCGTCTTCGCTGTGGTGCGCCGATTCTGAATTCATGCTTCGGGAGTCTAACAAACGCGAACTAGCTTGTCAACTTTCCTTCGGCCCAACTCCGGTCCACCACGCAGATTTGGTTAGACTTCCCGGCACGATGCAGGAGGTGGACTCGCCATGAGGAGGTAGGAAGCCCAGGGGCCAAGAGGTCTTGCTTGGCTGAGGCCCCGGGGCACACCCTTGGAACATCGGAGAGGGGCGGCGTTCAGCCCGTCCCTCTCCACCTTGGCGCGCTGGTTCAATTTGGTCCAGAGCACCCGACTTTCAATCGGGAGATAGGGGTCCGATCCCCCTGCGCGCTGCTGCCGATTCTATCGACTCCGACACCTATTGACCTTGACAATGCCTGACCGGCCGGTACAGCCCCGCCGTATGCACCGGAGCGCGCGTCTGCGTGGACCGAGGCAACCCCGACCCCGCGAGAATCAGCACGTCCTGCGTCGAGCGCCAGAACCTGACGATGCGGATGGGCATGCGCCGGTTCACGCGGCTGACCAACGGCTTCTCAAAGAAGCTCGACAACCACATGGCCGCCATCGCCCTGCACTTCCTCCACTACAACTTCGCCCGCCCGCACCAGACGCTCGCCGACCCCTACCCGCGTACCCCGGCGATGGCCGCAGGCGTCGCCGATCACGTCTGGACGATGCAAGAGATCGCGGCGCTACTGGACTAAGCTCAAGAGGCGCAACACGAGCCTGCGCCAGTTCAGACCTCGCTATATTCCGTGAAGTAATGGCTGCCCAGCCGCTGAAGAACCGGCCCTGCGGGGGGCGCTACGGGGACATCGTGCAGTCGATCGGCAACACGCCGCTGATCGAGCTGCCCCGGCTCTCGCCCAAGCCGGGGGTGCGCATCTGGGCCAAGCTCGAGTCGCGCAACCCGACCGGCTCGGTCAAGGACCGGGTGGCGCGGGCGCTGATCGAGGACGGCGAGGAGCGGGGCCTGCTCTCGCCCGGTCAGACGATCCTCGAGCCGACATCCGGCAACACGGGCATCTCGCTGGCGATGATCGGCGCGCGCAGGGGCTACCGGGTGAAGGTCGTGATGCCCGAGAACGTTACGCCCGAGCGCACCCAGCTGCTGAGGATGTATGGGGCGCAGATCGTCTATTCCGAGGGCTCGCTGGGCTCCAACGGCGCGGTCGAGAAGGCGCTTCAGATGGCGCGGGCGGACCCGTCGATGTACATGCCCTATCAGTACGGCAACGAGGCGAATCCGAACGCCCACTACAACGGCACGGCGCTTGAGATCCTAGACGAGCTCGACGAGGTCTCGGCGTTCGTCGCCGGCCTGGGCACCGGCGGCACGCTGATGGGTTGCGGGCGCCGGCTGAAGGAGACGTTCGGCGACGCAGTGAAGATCGTCGCCGCGGAGCCGATGCAGGGCGAGCCCGTGCAGGGGCTGCGCTCGCTGGAGGACGGGTTCATCCCGCCGATCATCGACCTGGCGCTGCTGGATCGCAAGATCTTCGTGACCAACCGCGATGCGATCCTGTGGACGCGCAGGCTCTTGGACGAGGAGGGCGTCTTCGCGGGCGTCTCCAGCGGGGCGATCGCCAGCATCGCGGTGCGCATCGCCGGCGAGCTCGAGGAGGGCAACGTCGTGTTCGTCGTCGCCGACGACGGCTGGAAGTACCTGTCGAGCGGCATCTACACGCTGCCCGTCGACCAGGTCGCCAACCTCGACGCCACCGTCTGGTGGTAGACGTTCCCCGGCGGCCGTGACCGCGCGTGCGTACGTGCGCGCGCGTACGGGCGCCTTGCCGTCCAAAAAGACATAGATATCTCCGCCTCCTGCGGATCCGGCTCCCCGCTTCCGACTCCCACTCGACCACACATGAACATCGCCCAAGCCCTGCTCGACGACGTGATCGCGCATGCGCGCGAGGAGTACGACCTTGAGTGCTGTGGCATGATCGCCTACGCGCCCACCGGGTCGGATGGCGAGCGACGAGCGGTGCGAGTGCACCGCTCGAGAAACATCCATGCGAGCCGCAAGCGCTTCGAGATTGACGGCAAAGAGGTTCTGAAGACTGAACAGGAGTTTGAGGATGCCGGCTGGGGGCTGGGCGCGATCTACCACTCCCATACCCACACCGACCCCTACCCGTCCCAGACCGACATCAACTTCGCCGCCAACTGGCCGGGACTTGAGTGGGTGATCGTCGGGCTCGCCGACCGCGACGCGCCGGAGGTGCGCTCCTACCTGATCGAGGACGGCCAGGTCCGCGAGGTGGCGCTGACGGAGGACACGTTGTGAAGCTCGTGAAAGTCGCCTACGCGCAGAACCTGCCCGAGGCCGAACTGATCCAGGGGCTGCTGCGCCAGGAAGACATACAGAGCATGGTCCAGCGCAACGGTGGCTTCGACGTGCCGGACTTTCTCGCCGCCGGTCCTCGCGACATCCTCGTGCCTGAGTCAGACGCCGAGCGCGCGCGCAACCTGCTTGCGACTACACAAGGGTCGGCTGGCGACTAGACCAGCGCCGGTTGACCGGCTTCGCTGGCGATCGCCTCGATCTCCTCAGAGGCGCGCTCGAACTCGGCGTCGGAGAGCACGGGCGTGCCCTCGAACGGCAGTTCGCGCTGGAGCTCGATCCAGGTCTGGGAGGCGTTGTACTCGTCCTTGACCTTCACCGTCACCGGCCGCGGGATGCGGTACGTGCGCAGCAGCAGCACGTGCAGCGGCTGCTGGCGGCGCCAGCCCAGGCGCCGTTCGGCATAGCTGGGCGTCCACACATAGAACGGGGACAGGGCGTCCACGCAGCGCGGGTCGGTGATCGTGAAGTGCCCGGCAACCTCCGCCCACGCGCGAATGCGCACGCGGTCGGGCTGCTGGACGGGGATGCTGGAGTTGAACGCGTGCAGCGGCGGCTCGCCGTCGCTCCAGACGCCCTCCTCCAGCGCGCGGCGCAGCTCGGGCTGATGGGACTCGCGTACGAGGTCGCCGCTCTGGTTGTCGAACGTCGGATACAGGAAGAACCGCTCGTGGGCGAGCCGGAACGGAGTGCCGGGCTCGCGCAGGATGCCCTTGCGCAGAGTCAGCAGCTGCTCGCCTTCCGCGAGGGCGCGGACGGTGACGGCCCATTCTTTGAAAGCAATTGGCATGACTAGAACCGGGAATGATTGAGGGGGGAAACGTCTCGATGTATGCCCTGCGTGTCGCCGCACCAAGAGGGCGACCAGTCCTTAAAAGATACGAAATCCTGGCGGAAATCCCAAATCCCCTGCAAATCGACTGTTTTTTGGGGGATATACCGGCTATGGACGTGCTCAGGCGCCGTCGGGATGGCCACGCAGGGCCTGCGGGCGCCTGTGTGCCGGGTTCGGCGGTCGCCTGTGTGCCGGGTTCGGTTGTCGCCTGTGTGCGTGGTCCGGCCGTTCGGTCCGGCTCTGTTCAGGGCACGCCGTGCCCGCCGCCGCCGGGCGTTTCGATGCGCAGCCGCCCGCCCGCCGCCAGCGTCCCCGTGGACTTGCTCGGGACGGGCAGGCCGTCGATCCGGTCGCGCCCCGGCAGGCCCGGCTCGCCGCCCGCCGCGCCACGCGGGCTGTGCCGGCGACGCTCGGCGATCAGCGAGTAGGTCATCTCGCGCAGCGCCTGCAGCTCGCGCACAACCCCGTCCCCGCCCCGATGCGCCCCCGCGCCGCCCGAGCCGCGGCGCAGCGCGTACTCGAGCACACGCAGCGGGAACTCGCGCTCCAGCGCCTCGATCGGCGTGTTCAGCGTGTTGCTCATCGCGACGTGCACCCCGCTCGGCCCGTCCGCGTCCGGGCACGCGCCCTGGCCGCCGCCCAGCGTCTCGTAGTAGGAGAACCCCTCTTCACCCCGCGCGTCATGTGCCGAGGGGTCGGGCGCGGTGCCCAGCGTGAGGTTGTTCATCGTGCCCTGCCCCTGCGCTCGGCCGAACGCCGCCAGCACCATGTCGGCCACGCGCGAGCTCGTCTCGACGTTGCCCGCCGCCACCGCGGGCCGGTGCTCAGCGCTCGCGCGGGCGTTCAGGATCGAGCCCTCCGGCACGATCAGCTCGATCGGCCGGTACGCTCCCGCCGAGGCTGGGATGTCGGGGTCGGTCAGCACCCGCACCGCGAACAGGCAGGCCGAGCGCGTGACCGCCAGCGGGCAGTTGAGGCTGCCCCCGTGCTGTGGGGCGCTGCCGCTGAAGTCGAGGATCAGCCGCTCGCCCGCGACCGTCGCGCGCAGGCGCAGCGCCAGATCGCCCTCCGCGGCCTCGAGCGCATCCTCGGCGCGGCGCTCGCCGTCCGGGAGCGCCGCCACGCACGCGCGGGTGCGCCGCTCGGCGTAGTCGAGCACCGCGCCGCAGGCATCGTTCAGCCGTCGCGCTCCGATCCGCTGCGCGAGCTCTGACAGGCGCAGCACGCCCAGGCGGTTGGCGGCCAGCTGGGCGCGCAGGTCCGCTTCGCGCTCGGCCGGCTGGCGCATCTGTGCGGACAGCCCCCTCAGCGTCGGCTCGTCCAGAGGAGTGGGCCCGATCACCACGCCCTCCTCCTCCAGCGTGCGGCTGTCCGCGGGCATCGATCCCGGGATGCGCCCGCCCACGTCGGCGTGGTGCGCGCGGTTGGCCGCGAATCCCAGCAGCTCTCCGTCGAGCAGCACCGGCGTGATCACGGTGATGTCGGGCAGATGCGTGCCGCCCGCGAACGGATCGTTCAGGATCCATGAGCAGCCCTGGGAGTGGTCCTCGCCGAGGATCGCCGCCACCGCCGCGGGCATCGAGCCGAGGTGCACCGGGATGTGCTCGGCCTGCATCGCCATCTCGCCGTGCCGGTCGAACAGGGCGGTCGAGGCGTCGTGGCGCTCCTTGATGTTCGAGGACCGCGCCGATCCGATCAACACGGCGCCCATCTCCTCACACGCCGCTCGCAGGGCTCCGGTCACGACCTGGAGCTCGATCGGGTCCAGCGCGCTCATGTCCGCGGGCCCGCCTGCGGCTCCTCCCAGCGTGACACCGGGTGGAGGTGGACGGCGCCCCACTCGTCCTCTTCTCCGGACCATCCGGGCGGGACGTACAGCGTCGCCTCGGGCAGCGCAAGCACGGCCGGACCCTCGATGCGCGCTTGGCTCTCGCCCCCACCGGCGCCTCGCAGGCTCAGCTCGGGCGCCGCCCCCCAGACTGACGCTCGGATCGTCACCAGCTCGACCTCGCCGTCCTCGTCGCGGTAGCCGTAGCGCTGCTCGTGCGCCCGCGCAAACGCCTCGCGCAGCTCGTCCGGGTCGGTCGACTCGGACTCGACGGGCAGCTCGTATGACTGGCCGCGGTAGCGCAGCTCGTAGACTGTTCGATTGTCTTTTTGGGTGGTGCTCGTGTGTGTGCGTGTGTGCGCGCGCACGCTGTCGTCGTCGAGAGAGCCCTCACCGCTCTCCGCCGAGCGGGCCAGCGCCAGCAGCTCCTCGCGCGCGCCCGCGATCGCTGCCTGCGCAAACGCATCGCCGCGCAGCATGACCGTGCGCGAGACGTCCCGCCGCGGCGCGGCGGCCGCCAAGCCCAGGGCGCACAGCACTCCGGACGTGCGCGGGCACAGCACCAGCGCGATTCCCAGCTCATCGGCCAGCGCGCACGCGTGCAACGGCCCGGCGCCCCCGAACGGCATCAGCGCGTACGCGCGCGGATCGATCCCGCGCTCGACCGTCATCACGCGCAGCGCTCGGCACATCTCGGCCTCGGCCACGCGCACGATCCCCGCCGCGCACTCGTCCGTCTCCAGTCCCAGCTCGCTCGCGAGCGCCGCCACGGCGCGCTCGGCGGCGCCGCGATCCAGCGTCAATCCGCCCGCCAGCCGCGCATCCCGCGGCAGGCGCCCAAGCAGCAGGTTGGCGTCGGTCACGGTCGCTCGCTCGCCGCCCTGTCCGTAACAGGCCGGCCCGGGCGCCGCGCCCGCCGACTCGGGGCCGACTCGCAGAGCCCCGCCGGCGTCGCGCCAGGCGATCGAGCCTCCGCCCGCCCCGACCGTGTGGATGTCCAGGGCGGGAAGCGCCAGCGGGCGCCCGGCGACCGTGCGCTGCGCGGTCTCCGCGACCTGCCCGGCGGTTATCACGCACACGTCGCAGGAGGTGCCGCCCATGTCGAAGCACAGCACGTTCTCCATGCCCGCGAGCTCTGCCACCAGCAGCGCGCCGCCGACTCCTCCCGCGGGGCCGGACAGCACCGTCAGGGCTGCGTGGGAGGCCGCGCGCGCGGTCGAGGTGAGGCCGCCCGAGGACTGCATAATCTCGGGCTCGGCCAGCCCCTGCGCGGAGGACTCGGATGCGAGCCGGCGCAGGTAGGAGCCCACGAGCGGGCTCAGCGCCGCGTCGAGCACGGTCGTCGCGGTGCGCTCGTACTCGCGGAACGTCCCCACGACCTCGCTTGAGATCGACACGTGCATCCCGGGCGCTTGCCGGTCGAGCTCGCGCGCGAGCAGGCGCTCGTGCTCGGGGTGGGCGTATGAGTGCAGCAGCGCCACCGCCACCGCCTCGGGTCGCGCCCCGGCCACCCGCTCGATGAGTGCGCGCGCCGGCTCGGGGTCGAGCGTCACAAGCGGCCCGTCGGGACCGCAGCGCTCGGGCGCCGCGAACCGCAGCTCCTCCCCGACCAGGGGCGCCGGCGCCGCCTCGCACAGCCGGTACAGGTGCGCTCGCGCCTGGCGGCCCAGCTCGATCACGTCCGTGAACCCGGCTGTGGCGATCAGCGCGGTGCGCGCGCCGCGTCCCTGCAGCAGCGCGTTCGTGGCGACGGTCATGCCGTGCGCGAACCCCGTCACGTCGCCCGGCTCGGCTCCGGCCCGCGCGAGCACCGCTCCCACCGCCGCGAGCACGCCCCGCGCCTCGTCGGCGGGCGTGGTCGGGACCTTGACGGAGTGTATGACGCCGTCCTCGCCGACAAGCACCGCGTCGGTGAACGTCCCGCCGACATCGACTCCGAGAATCATCACTCAGATCGTACGCGGGACCGGACGTCCCGCGCCAACGGCCCTATTCAGGGGCCCACCTGCGCGGATGCGGCCCAAGGTCCAACCCGATCAGGCTGCCGCCAGCTCCCGGTCCTCGGTCTCGGCGAGGTGTTGATGGGAGGGGCAGTAGCCGTTGTGCGGCAGCGGCACGCGCTGGCAGGCCGAGCCCTTGCGGGTCGTCGCGCGGCACTGGGGCGGCTGTCCGCTGACGGCGGTGTACGCGGCGATCGGGTTCTCGTCCAGGTAGCGCTCGGCGTAGCCGATGTAGCGGTAGACGACGCGGTGGACGCGACCCTGCTTGCTCATCGCGAAATAGCTGCGGATGTCGCAGTACAGCGTGCGCGCGGGATGGGCGAAGTAGTGGCGGTCGGTGGCCATGCGCTCGACGACGGCCTCGCACGCGCGCAGCACGTGCTCGTGGTTGAGGCTTGCACCGACGCCGTGTGCAGGCGGGAGGATGTGCGGCGCGAGCTCTCTGTAGATGGCCCGGCTGAACTGATACATGGCGGTCCTTCCCTCTCCTGGTCGATCCTCTTGATGACTTTGAGCACGCCCGCCGCATCCAAAGACTTCGATCGTCCCCCGTCCCTTCGACCAATAGAACACCCGCGCTACCAGAAAAGATGCGGTGTCGCGCCGGCAGGTTTTTTTGGGCCGGGCATTGCGCCCTGACCGCCCTTGCGGCCGGGCGTCGGACCCCGTCCTGCTTGGGCCTACGCCGGGTCAGACCTTGCTCGTGCGCTCGCTGCCGGCACCCATCGCCCCTGGTTTCGCCGGGCTGGCGTCAGACCCGGGCTTACTCCCATGCCTCCCACGAGACCGTCTCATCCTCGCCGGCCACGACCGCGTGGCGGTAGTCGAGCGCCGGATTGCGCTCGGGATGGTCCATGCGCAGGTGCGCTCCGCGGCTCTCCTCGCGCGCGAGCGCGCAGCGGGCGATCAGCCGGGCCAGCGGATGGGCGTCTGACAGCAGCCGGCTCAGGCCCTCTCCGCTGCGCTCCACGCCCGCGTCGTTCCACAGCGCCGCGCGCGTGGCGGGCTCTGCCAGCGGGCTGGGCGGGGTGGCGATGAGCGCGTCGATCTCGCCCCCTGCCGGCCTCGGGGGAGCGGGCTCGGACAGGGCGGCCTGCACCGCGCGGCGCGCGAACACGAAGCACTCGCTCAGCGAGTTCGACGCGAGCCGGTTGGCGCCGTGCAGCCCGGTGCAGGAGACCTCGCCGACGGCATACAGCCCGGGCACGCTGCAGCGTGCGTGCAGGTCGGCGACGATCCCGCCCATCGTGTAGTGCGCGGCCGGGGCGACCGGCACCAGCTCGCGTGCGGGATCCAATCCCGCCTCGCGCAGCGCCGCGACCACGTTGGGAAAGTGCGCGCCGTCGATCTCGCGCATGTCCAGCCCGACCGCGCTCGCGCCCGTCTCGCGCAGCCGGGCCTGGATCGCGCGGGAGACCTCGTCGCGCGGGGCCAGCTCATCGACGAAGCGCTCGCCCGTAACCAGGTCGTGCAGCGTCGCCCCCTCGCCGCGGATCGCCTCGGTCACGAGGAACCCCTCGCGCCCGGGCACCCCGATCGCGGCAGTCGGATGGAACTGCAGCAGCTCGAGATCCGCCAGCTTCGCCCCGGCGGCGTGCGCGAGCAGCAGGCCGATGCCCTGCGAGCCCGGCGGGTTGGTCGTGCGCGCCCACAGCGCCGCCGCGCCGCCTGTGGCCAGCACGATCGCGCGCGCGGACACGATGCGCCCGTCCTCGCACGCCAGCCCCCGGCATCGGGGGTGGGTGGGGTCCCCGTCATTCCACAGCGCCCGCGCGCGGGCGCCCTCGAACACCGTTATGCGCGGATCGGCGGCCGCCAGCGCGGACAGCTGCCTGACCACGCGCCGCCCGGTGGCGCTTCCGCCGGCATGGACGATGCGCCGGATCGAGTGTCCGCCCTCGAGCCCCAGCGCGAGCCGGCCGAAACGGTCGGCGTCGAAGCGCACCCCCAGCGCCTGCAGGTCCGCCACGCACGCGGGCGCCTCGCGCACGAGTATCTCCGCGGCCGAGCGCCTGACCAGCTCGCGCCCGGCGCGCTCGGTATCGGCGAGATGGCGCTCGGGGCTGTCGTCCGCGGCCAGCGCGGCGGCGAGGCCGCCCTGCGCCCAGTAGCTCGCGGTCTGCGCCAGCGGCGTCGCCGAGACGAGCACGACTCGCGCGCGCGCGCGGGCGGCGCGCAGCGCCGCATATAGCCCGGCCGCGCCCGCGCCGACCACCGCGACATCGGCCTCCGTGATGGACGGCGGCTGTCTCAACCTATTTTTTGGCTGGCGGTGTGAACCCGGCTTTGCGCAGCGCTTCTTCGCTCGCGGTGGACGACGCCCCCGTGCTCGTCGTCGTGGCCGGCGTGCTCGTGGACGGGGCGGCCGTCGTCGTCGATCTGCCGGCGGCCCCCGTCGTCGTGGAGGGCGCGAGCGTCGTCGGCGTTCCCGGTGTCACTGCGCCGGTGCTCGTGGGAGCGGGCGTCCCGCCGGGAGTGATCGTCGTGGGTGTGCCGGGCGTGACGGCCCCTGCCGTCGTCGTCGGGATCGCTCCGGCGACGGTCGGCGTGGTCGCGACGGTGATCGTTCTCGTGATCGGGGCCACGGCCTTGGTCGTGCCCGAGCCGCCGCTGAGCTTGACCAGCGCGGCGGCGAGCACGCCGAGCGCCAGCGCCGCGAGCGCCGCGATCGTCACGATCGGCGCCTTCCAGTTCGTCGGCGCCGCCAGGCGCGTGCGCGCCGCCGCGCCGCAGTTCAGGCACCACTCCTGCGCGGGGTCCAGCGGCGCGCCGCACAACGGGCAGGCCGCGTCGATGGGCGGTCCAGCGGGCTGGGCGGCGGACTCGGTCGTCGTGGTCGGCGGCGGCGGGGTGGCGACTGCGCTGCTCACGGCTTTTTGGCGGGTGGACGGACGATCTCGGTGGGCTGGTCCACGTTCGCCTGACCATGGTCTTTCGCCTTGGCTGGGCCGTTGCCGGCAGCCGGTGCGGGACCGGCGGGCGGGGCTGTGCTCCGGGCGGGCGCCGCGGGCGCAGTGGTTGCGGGGGGCGCTGGGGCTGCCTGGCTTGAAGCGGGTGCCGCGGTTGTCGGGGGTGTTGGGTCCGCGGGCCGCGGAGGGGACGCTGGGGCTATCGGAGCGCTGCGACTCGACGCCGGCGCCGCGGGCGCGGTCGGCGCCGGTGCGGCTGGGTGGACGGCGGTCGGTGTGCTCGCCGGGGCCTGGGCCGGAGCAGGTGCGGGCGCTGGGGTGGGGGCCGGCGTCGCGGGAGGTGCGGGCGCGGGCGCCGCGGCGCCCGCCATCGGGCGCTCGGCGCGGAGGTCCATCGCCAGGCCGCAGTTCGGGCAGAAGCGGTCGTCGCTGCCGTGGATCGCGGCGCAACGCGGGCAGGCCGCCACGCCCGCCTCGCGCAGCACGGTCACCGCCCGGCGCTCGGCCAGCGTTGCTTCCAGGGCGCGCAGCTCGCCGTCGATGCGCCCGATCGTCTCGAGCTTGGCGAGCACGAGCGGGTCATTGCGCCGGCCGAACCGGTGCAGGTCGAACACCAGCCCGCCGAGGTCGCGATAGGCCAGCTCGCGCGCTTTGCGCAGGAACCGTGCGCGGCGGCGCATGCGCCCGCGCTCGCTGAACCCGGGGGGCCCGCTCGGCGCGTCCTCGCCGGCGATCGCGGTCTCGCCCGCGGGTGTCTCCTCGCTCTGACTGGACATGGCGTCTCCTCCGCCGGGCGACGGCCGGACGGCCTGCTCGCCCGCGGACGCACTCGCCGGGGAATCGACCTCCGGCGTCTGTGACGCGGCCGCCCCGGGGGCGGCAGTGGTGTGGGACGTCTCCTCCACCGTTCACGAATGCTACCCAGGACCCCGGGGGAGGGCTCCCGCCGCGCCCGTCGGGGGCTCCGTCCGGCTGCGATCCGGCTCTACCCCGCTCCCTCCAGCGCCGCGCGCCAGGCGTTGGCCACGCGCTCGGCCATCCGTGTTGCCGAGAACGGCTCGGCGTGCGCGCGCCCCGCCACCTGCGGGTCCGCTTCGCGCAGGTGGGGTTCCAGCGCTGCCAGCCACTCCCCGAGCGCGAACGGCGCGCACAGCGCGCCCCGCACGCCGCGCAGCGCCTGCGGATGGACGCCGACCGGCGTGGCGAGCACGGGCACGTCGCAGGCCAGGGCCTCGAGCACGGCCAGGCCGAACCCCTCGCGCTCGGACGGGACGAGCACGGCGTTGGCGGCGTTGACCCAGCAGGGCACGAGCTCGGGCGCGATGCCGCCGAGCGTGCGCAGCTCCACGCCCGCGGCCCGGGCCAGCTCGCGTGCGCGGTCGGAGCGCTTCTCCGGGCGCTCCGGGTCGGCGGCGAACAGCACGAACGGCGGCTGCCCGGCATCGAGCCCGAGTCGCGCCAGCGCCTGCGCGCGCGGGATTGGACGAAAGCGATCGAGGTCCACGCCGCAGGGCAGCACCTGCACGACCCGCGCGCGCGCATCGCCGGGCGGCCCGGTTGCTCCCCCGCCGCGCCCGCGACCGCCGCGCCCTCCGCTATCGCCGCGTCCCCCGCTGTCCTCGGGACCGCTGCGCCCGCCGCCGCCGCACCCTCCGCGGCCCCCCGGCATCCGCGCGGCCAGCGGCTCGGATGCGGCCGCGAGGATGTCCATGCGCCTGATCACCGCGCGGGTCAAGAGGCGCGTGCGGGGATGAGAAACGTCGGTGCCGTGCACGGTCAGCGCCCGCACCCGCGCGTGGACACCGAGCGCGGGCCAGGCGGACAGGCCGTAGTGGGCGTGGACGACGTCGAACCGCTCCCCGGCGTAGCGGCGGCGCAGCTCACGCGCCGCGTGCGCGAGCGAGCGCGGGCCGGGCGGGAACTCGTAGAGCTCCACGTCCACGCCCTCCAGGCGTCCCAGCGCCTCGACCTGGTCGCGCACAAATCGCCCGCGCTCCGGATGGGCCGCGGAGGGCAGCATGTTCGAGACGACCAGTGCGCGCACGATCCCCCGACCGTAGCGCTCTGGAATGATGGCTCCCATGACCAGCGCATTGGCCCCCGCATGACCAGCGCGTACCCCGGCCAGGACCCGCGCGCGCGGCCGATCGCCGTGTTCGACTCGGGCGTGGGCGGGCTGACCGTCCTGCACGAGCTGCTGGTGCGGCTGCCGCGCGAGGATTTCGTCTACCTCGGCGACACCGCCCGCTTTCCCTACGGCCAGCGCGAGCGGCACGAGATCGAGCGGTTCGCCGCGGAGATCGCCGAGGAGCTGCTGCTGCGCCGCCGCGCGAAGCTGCTGGTCGTCGCGTGCAACTCCGCCACCTCGGCCGCCCTTCCCAGCCTCAGCGCGCGCATGCGCCAGACGACGCTCGGCATCGACGTGATGGGCGTCGTCGGTCCGGAGGCGCTGCGTGCGGTCGCCGCCACTCGCAGCGGTCGGATCGGGCTGCTGGCGACCCCCACGACCGTGGCCAGCGGCGCGTATGAACGGGCGATCGCGGCCGTCGATCCGCACGTGGCGCTGCACGCGGTGGCGTGCCCGACGCTGGCGTCGATCATCCAGGCGGGCGAGCAGTTCGACGAGCAGGCCGTCGCGACCGTTCGCGCGGCGTGCACACCGCTGCGGGCGGCGGGCGTGGACACGGTGATCCTGGGGTGCACGCACTACCCGCTGATCGGCCCGATGCTGCAGCGCACGCTCGGCCCGGACGTGACGCTCGTGACCTCGGGCGCGGCGCTCGCTCGCCAGGTGGAGCACGCGCTCAGCACGCGCGATCTGCGCAACCCGCGCACGGGGGAGGCGCAGGACGGCGAGGGCGAGTACAGGTTTCTGTGCACGGGCGACGTGGATGCGTTTTGCGAGTTGGGGACGCGTTTTTTGCAGATGCCGCTGGGCCAGGTCGAGCACGTCGAGCTGGCGTCCGTGGAGGCGATCGCGTGAGAGGTCCTGTGTGTGTCTCTCTCAAAAAGAGCTCCACCGCCCGGCGCCAGGAGGCCGGCCGGTGAGCAGACGCAGCGGCGGGCGCGCCCCGGAGGATCTGCGCTCGACCACGATCGAGCCGGGGTTCGTGCGCACCGCCACGGGCTCGGCCCTGATCTCCGTCGGGGAGACGCGCGTTATCTGCACGGCCTCCGCACAGGAGATGGTGCCGCGCTGGATGACGGGCAAGGGCCGGGGCTGGGTGACGGCCGAGTACGCGATGCTGCCCGCCTCGACGGGAGATCGCAAGCAGCGCGACGTCGCCAGGGGTCACCAGGACGGGCGCGGCGTGGAGATCCAGCGCCTGATCGGCCGCTCGCTGCGCGGGGTCGTGGACTTCCAGGCGCTCGGCGAACGGACGATCTATTTGGACTGCGACGTGCTGCAGGCCGACGGCGGCACGCGCTGCGCGTCGATCACGGGCGCGTATGTGGCGCTCGCGCTGGCGTGCGCGGCGCTGCGCGAGAAGGGCCGCCTGGACGCCTCGCCGCTGACGGGCTCGGTTGCGGCCGTGTCGTGCGGGATCGTCGACGGGCAGCCGCGGCTGGATTTGGACTATGGCGAGGACTCAAACGCCGAGGTCGACGCCAACGTGGTGATGACGGGAGAGGGGGGCTTGGTCGAGGTGCAGGCCACGGCCGAGCGCATGCCCCTTTCGCGCGCGCACCTGGATGAGCTGCTGGCGCTCGCGGCGGGGGGGATCGAGACGCTGCAGGGTTTGCAGGCGATGGTGATCGCGCAGGCGACGGTTGCCGCGCTGTGACGGTCTCCCAGCACGGCGGCTGCTGCTAGCCACCCACAACGAACACAAGCGCCGCGAGCTCGCGCGGGTGCTGGGAGGCTGGGAGATCGAGGCGCTGCCCGAGGGGCTGGAGCTGCCGCCCGAGGAGGCGGAGACGTTCGCGCAGAACGCGCTCGCCAAGGCGCGCGCCGCCGCCGCGGCGACGAGCCGCGCGAGCATCGCCGACGACTCGGGCATCGAGGCGGCGGCGCTGGGCGGCCGCCCGGGCGTGCGCTCGGCCCGCTACGCGGGGGAGGGCGCAAGCGACGCGGAGAACCTGGCCAGGCTCTTGCGCGAGGCGCCGGCCGGGAGCCGGCTGGAGTATGTGTGCGCGCTCGCCTACGTGGACCCGCGGACGGGGACCGAGCGCGTGTTCGAGGGTCGCTGCGCCGGCACGCTCGCGCCCGAGCCCCGGGGGGAGCGCGGGTTCGGCTATGACCCGGCGTTCGTGGCAGAGGACCGGCCGGGGAGCGAGACGATGGCGCAGCTGAGCGACGAGCAGAAGGACGAGATCAGCCACCGCGGCCGCGCCGCGCGCGCGCTGGCCGAGTGGCTTTCGGCTACAGCAGGTTGATCGCTGCCGCCCCCGCCACCGCCGCCGACAGGCCCGCGTAGCCCGTGTATCCGGCGAGCAGCAGCAGGCAGCCCGTCAGCAGCGCGACGAGCACGGTCAGGATCCAGGCGACGCGTTCGAACGTCATCGCCGCGCATTCTTGCCGATCGAGTGGTCGTTGCCGCTCCTCGCCCGCCCTGCCGTCCGCGCGCGCTGTTAGCGTTTCCCCAAGATGTCATTACGAACGAGGAGGAGGGCCCTGTGACGAAGTCCGAGCTGATCGACCAGGTCGCGGATCGCTCTGAGCTGACCAAGGTGCAGGCCGCGCGCGCGCTCGACGCGGTGCTCGGCACCGTCCAGGACACTCTGCGGCGCGGCAGCGACGTCACGCTCTCGGGGTTCGGCCGCTTCCACGTGGCCGAGCGCGGTGCGCGTCAGGGCGTCAACCCGCGCACCGGCGAGCGCATCCAGATCGCCGCCGCGCGCGTCCCCCGCTTCACCGCCGGCAGCGGCCTGAAGTCGGCCGTCCGCGATCGCTGAACCGGTGCCCCCCCGGCCTGCGTTCGGCGAGCGGCTCGCCGCGCGGGTGCTCGCGCGCGAGTCGCAGATCGTGCTCGGGCTCGACCCCGACCCGGACGCGCTGTGGCCGGGGGCCGCGGAGGTGGTGGGCGCCCGGGGCGACTCGGCGGGGGCCGGCGATTCCGCGGGGGAAGGCGCCTCGGCGGGGGCAGAAGGCTCTCCGGGTGCGGGCGGCTCTCCAGGGGCGGGCGACTCGGCGGGGGCCGGCGACTCCCCGGCGCAGCGGGCCGCGAGCGCGGTGCAGGCGCACTGCCGCGCGCTGATCGACGCGGCCGGCCCCGCGTGCGTCGCGGTCAAGCCCCAGCTCGCGTGCTTCGAGCGCTTCGGCGCCCCCGGCCGGGTGGCGCTGGAGGCCGTCGTGCGCCACGCTCGCGACGCCGGACTGCTCGTGATCGCCGACGGCAAGCGCGGGGACATCGACGTGAGCGCGCGCGCGTACGCGCAGTCGCTGTTCGGCGGTCTTACGACGCCGTTCGGCGATATCCCCGGGCTGGGCGCGGACATGGCGACCGTCAACCCCCTGATGGGCGCAGACGCGGTCGCGCCGTTCGTCACCGCCGCGCGCGCGGCCGGCGCCGGCGTGCTGCTGCTCGTGCGCACGTCCAACCCGGGCGCGGCCGACGTCGAGGAACTGAAGCTGGCGGGGGCGGGGGTCTCGTCGCAAGGCGCCCGCGCGGCGCTCGCGGGCGCCGGGACCGTGTGGGAGCGGCTGGCGGAGATTGTGGACGAGCTCGGGCGGCCCGGCGTGGCGGAGGGCGGTAGCGGCCCGAGCGGCGTGGGGGCTCAGGGCGCTCTCAGCGATGTGGGCGCCGTCATCGGAGCCACCGCCCCCGGCCACATCGCGCGCGCGCGCGAGCTGATGCCCCGCGCCGTGTTTCTGCTCCCGGGCGTCGGCGCGCAGGGAGGCCGCGTCGAGGACCTCTCCGCCGCGTTTGCGCCCGGCCGGGCGGGGGGGTTGATCAGCGCCTCGCGCAGCATCGCGGACGCCAATCTGGCCGATCACGGCGGCGGTGCCGATCCGGCTGCGGCAGCCCGCGCCGAGGCCGAGCGCCTGCGGGAGATCGCCTGGGGGCTGGGGTAGACGTCGGTGCCCCGTGCGGACGCGCGCAGGGCTTTTGTTAGCCGGCGGCAAAGTATTTGAATCGAACAAAGCGGAGGGTGGCTCGCGGGCAGGCGGTAGACCCGCGCCGAAGCCGAGCGCCTGCGCGCGCAGCGGCCTGGAAGTTGGGGTAGTCTGAACCGGCAATGATCATCACGGTCACGCTCAACGCGGCGATCGACAAGTCGCTCTCGGTGCCGAACTTCCGGCTCGGGCGCCGCCATCGCACCGTCGAGCAGCGGACGATGGCCGGCGGCAAGGGCGTCAACATCGCGCGCACCCTGAAGGCTCTCGGCCAGCCCGTGATCGCGACCGGCTTCGCGGGCGGCGTCACCGGCACGCACATCGTCGAGCAGCTCACGGACGAGGCGATCCTCAACGACTTCGTGCGCATCCGCGAGGAGTCGCGCACGAACACCTCCGTGCTCGACCCGACCATTGGCGAGCAGACCGAGATCAACGAACGCGGCCCGTCCGTGTCCGAGAGGGAGACCGAATTGTTCGCCGACAAGCTCTCCTACCTCGCGCGCGGCGCCGCGATCGTGGTGTTCGCCGGCTCGCTGCCGCGCGGGGTGGACCCCGGCATCTACGCCTCCCTGATCCGCGACCTCGCGCGGATGGAGGTCACGACCGTGATCGACACCGACGGCGAGCCGCTGCACCACGCCGTCCGCGCCGAGCCCGACGTCGTCTCGCCCAACGTGCTGGAGGCCGAGGAGCTCGTCGGCCACGAGTTCGCCGGCGAGGAGGAGCGCTCTCTGGCCGTGCGCGAGATCGCCGCGCTCGGCCCGCGCGAGGCGATCATGACGCTTCCCGACGGCTGCTTCGCGCAGGTTCTGATCGACGGCCGCCCGTGCCTGAAGCGCGCGCGCATAGAGCCGCGCGAGCCGGTCGCCAAGCGCGGCTCGGGCGACGCCTTCCTCGCCGGGTATGTGGCGGCGCGCTACGAATCGCGCTCGCCCGACCAGTGCCTGCGCTTCGGCGTGGCCTGCGGCGCGGAGTCCACCGGTCGGTTGGGCGCTGGGCTGATCGACCCGCGCGAGGCGCGGCGGTTGATCGGCGAGGTCGAGCTGACCGAGATCGAGCCGGTTGTGTCTGAGGTGAGTTGAGCAACGCTTCCCGTCGGCAACGCTTCCCGTCGGGGTGCCCTCCGCTCGACCGAAAGTTGCCGGGGCTGGCTCGGCGCGGTCGCGGGCTCCTCGGTCGATCGGATGCCGACGCCCGCCGGGAAGCTGTCTCCTGGCCTTTGCCCCTGTCTGGTGTCACTCTACCCGCCTGCCACATCCCGGCGCAGAAACACGAGATACGCCGCGAACAGCGCTGGGATCGCGTACAGCGCGCAGACCCATGCGGAGTGCCAGATCGGCGCCCAGTCGGTGGGGGTTCGCAGGAGGCCGTGCCAGCTATGGAACTGTTCGGTCAACAGATACGGCTGGATTCCTTCAAGGCCCGGGATTCCTTGAACTATGTACAAGAGGATGACCAGCCCAATGGCTCCCACGACCGCCGCTGTGCTGTTGCGGGTGGCGGTCGATAGCAGGACACCTATACACGCAACCGTGAGCAGTGGGATCAGGTAGCAGGCGTTGGCGGCGAACACGAGCAGCAGGCCTTCTGGGGCGGATACGACGCTCCCCGAGAGGGTGGTGATGTGGTGGAAGCCCCATGAGGCGACACCGGCGATCGTTGCCACTACGGCCGATAGAAATACCGCGGTCGCCCCATAGGTGAGTGCGGCGAGCGTCTTGGCGCCCAGTATTTGACCGCGGTCGACAGAGCGTGTAAGGATGGTCTTCAGCGTGCCGTTCCCATCCTCGGCGGCGACGATGTCTCCGGCTACCAGCGCGGCGATCAAGGGCAACATGAAGTAGGCCTGAAACTCGAGCATGAGCACCGGGGTGGCCAGCCCCGATTGGGTGATCTGGGTGGCAAAGATGCTGCCGCCGTGGCCATGGTCATGACGCAGGTTTTGCACGACAACGAAGATCAAGGGCAGAAGCACCGCCAGCCCGAGCCCGAGATAGGTGCGCTTCTGGGAGACCAGCTTGCGCAGCTCCCAGCGCCAGACGGTCAGCGTCGACGGGCGCCGCGCGTGGGCGGTCGCGCGCGCGGCGGTGGCGGGGGGCGCGACTGGGGGTGCGGCCGTTGCGCTGCTCATCGGATCTCGACTCCCGTGCGGTTGGACGACTGGGCATGGGGCTCCGGGGATCTGCCGCCGTCTGCGGTGGGGGTGGCGGTGGCGCCGGTGGTGTCAGCGATCGATGCGGTCTCGCCTTTGCCCCGCGTCCCGTTGTCCCGCACAGCATCGCCCTGCGCGCCGTTGCCCTCGGTCAGCCGGAAGAACAGGTCCTCGAGCGTCGCCAGCTCGGGGGTCAGGGCGAGGATGCCGACTCCGGCCGCGCCGAGCGCCAGCGACAGCGCGCCGACGTGCTGCTCGTCGGCCTGGAAGCTCAGGCCGTGCTCACCGTTCGTCGCATGCTCGATCCCGGCCTGCGCGCGCAGGACCTCAAGCGCCCGCGTGTCGTCGGTGCTGCGCAGCCGGTAGCCGGCGCCGCCCTGGCGGCGCAGGTCTGAGAGCGCGCCCTCGTAGACGACGCGCCCGCGGTCCACGATCGCCACGCGGTCGCACAGCTCCTGCACCTCGGGCAGCTGGTGGCTGGAGAGCAGGACCGTGATCCCTTCGTCGGCCAGGCGGCGGATCAGCGCGCGCATGTCGCGCATCCCGGCCGGGTCCAGGCCGGTGGCGGGCTCGTCGAGGATCAACAGGCGGGGGCGGCGCAGCAGCGCGGCGGCGATTCCCAGGCGCTGGCGCATGCCGTGCGAGTAGCCGCCGACGCGGTGCTCGGCGCGCGGGCTCAGCTCGACGATCTGCAATACCTCGGCGATACGCGCCTTCGCGCCGGTGCCGTCCAGCGCCGCGAGCAGTTCCAGGTTCTTGCGCGCGCTCAGATATGGGTAGAAGCGCGGCGCCTCCACGAACCCCGCGACGCCCTCCAGGGCGCGGGCTCCTTCGCGGATCGGGTCGCGCCCGAACAGCTGCACCGTGCCCTCGGTGGGCATGATCAGGCCGAGTGCCATGCGCAGCGTCGTGGTCTTGCCGGCGCCGTTGGGGCCGAGGAAGCCGTACACGTCGCCGGTGCGCACGTTCAGGTCGATGTGATCGACCGCGAGGACCTCCTTGTAGCGCTTGACCAGGCCTCTGGCCCGGACCGGCTGGGCCTCGCCCATGTCCCCGGCGGCGTTCTCGGTCGCGGTCACGCCCGCGGGCCGCGCCTCGTCGGCCACTGCTACAGGCCCCGGGCGACCGCTTCGAGCGCCGCCGGGCCGACCGCGCCGGCGAGCAGGTAGCGCACGCCCGAGCGCTCGAAGCTGAGCAGCGTGCCCAGCTCGGTGGGCAGCTCGGTCGCTTCGATGCCGTTGATCTTGACCTTCTGCAGGCCTTCGGGCAGGGTCGGCGAGGATTCTTTTGCGCCACCGGCTTTCGCCTTGTCTTCCAACACCGCGATCGTCGACAGGCCGTGGCCCCGGGTACTCACATTCGGGCGTTCGCCGCCTTCGGTCGAGGAGCCGGCGGTGTGCTTGGTGGGGAGGGTGACTTCCTGCACCTTCGCGTTCGAGGGAGGCGTGAATTCGAACACCGAGGCGGCAACCGGGCCATAGGAGATCGAGGTGGCCGCCAGTTCGAGCGTCGGCGAGGAGCTGGTCGTGGAGTAGATCGCCGCGCGCAGCGGCACGCCGTGGACCGCGTCCCAGGAGAGCTCCGCGCCGCCGAGCAGGCTGCCGGTTTCCTTGGGGGTCACGCGCACGGTGTACGCGGCCTGGCCGGCGATGTCGGTGGGCGTCGCGCCGGACACGTTTGCGTGGTCGCTCAGATGGGAGATGGCTTCTTCGATCCTGGCGACGCTCGGGACTTCGTGATGCGGGTTCGTGGCCCCCGACCCCGACCCCGATTCTGAGCCCGACCCCGAGCCCGCCCCCGACCCCGAGCCGCCTTCGTGGGCGGGGGGCGTGTAGCGGTAGAGCGTGTTCGAGGACGCGTCGTACATCTGCACGGTGTGCCCGTCGTAGTAGATCTGGGTGTCGCCCTTTTCGGACTGCAGCTCCAGGCGCACGTGGCCAACCTTGGAGATCCACAGCCGCCCCGAGGCGCCGGCGAGCAGGGGGCTCGACGCGAGCTGACCGGCTTCGCCGCCGCCGCCGCCGCCGCTGGCGAGGCTGGCGCCTTCGAGCAGGTGGTCGGTCAGCTGGACCGACGCGCTGACGCCTTCGATCGGTTGCCCGCTCGCCCCGGCGAGCGTGTCGTGGACCGCTTGCGGGAGCGGCTTGGCCGGGGGAGTCGGGCCTGTGCCCAGCGCGAACGCCAGTGCGGTGATCGAGATGCCGAGCACGACCACCAGCCCGCATAGGAGCAGCAGGCGCGACGGGGGGAGTCGGCGCAGTAGATAGGACATCTAAACTCCCCTTCAGGGTAGCGCCGTAGCTTGCGCCAGGCTAAAGGCCGGCCTGCCGATCGTGAGAGTGCTCTCATCGAACGCCTCCTGGCCGTCGGGCCGCGGCAGTCGATATTGTCCCCGCTGGCATGGCGATCTACGCGTTCATCGCATTCTGGGTGGTGCTTGGCCTCGGCGTGTTCTTCGTCGCGATGCGCGGCGGGGGCACACGGTCCGAAGGGCCGGGTCGGGGCGCGCG
Organism: uncultured Solirubrobacterales bacterium; assembly: GCA_963808385.1. Taxonomy (GTDB): domain Bacteria; phylum Actinomycetota; class Thermoleophilia; order Solirubrobacterales; family Solirubrobacteraceae; genus Palsa-744. The sequence continues at coordinate 388,253 of CAWEFQ010000018.1, forward strand.
CGACCGATCGGCGGAGACCGGCCGGCCGCACACCGAATCCAAGGCCGGCCAGCGCGCCGTCACGATCGGGATCGTGCTCGTGTTCGCGTTCGGCCTGATCGTGCCCGGGCTCGTGCTGGCCTCCAACGCCGAGCACAAGGCGAGCGTCGCGGTCGGCGGCCTGCACCTGACGGCAGAACAGGAAAAGGGCCGTGAACTGTTCGCGCACTCCTGTGCGTTCTGCCATACGCTCGCCGCCACCAACTCGGTCGGCCGCATCGGCCCGAACCTCGATGTGCGCGTGGGCGATGACATCCCCACGCCCGAAGGGCGCAGGGCGCTCGTGCTGAACGCGATCGCCGAAGGCCGCGCCCGCGGGCTCGGCCAGATGCCGGCGCTGCTGTACCAGGGCAAGGAAGCCGAAGAGGTCGCCTCATTCGTCGCAGCCGTCGCCGGTCACTGAACTTGGCCTGAAACCTGAGCCCGCCTGAGCCTGGGTGGCAGTTGCTCGGGTCGATCCATCATCTTTGGCCAACAGTCGATAGCGGCCCGCATGGACCATCGGTAAGGTCCCGCTGAATGTCAGAGCAGCCCCCCAAGACCGCGGAGGACGTGAAGGCGCTCGTGGCCGAGCACGACATCCGGTTCATCCGGTTCTGGTTCACCGACGTGCTCGGCCAGCTGAAGTCGTTCTCGATCAACGCGGCCGAGCTCGACGACGCGTTCGAGGCCGGGATGGGGTTCGACGGGAGCTCGATCACGGGGTTCAACGCGATCGAGGAGTCGGACATGATCGCGATGCCCGACCCGGCGACGTTCGCGGTGCTGCCGTGGCGCCCGGAGGAGCAGGGGGTGGGGAGGATGTTCTGCGACGTCGTCACCCCAGAGCGCACGCCCTACGAGGGCGATCCCCGCCACGTGCTGCGCCGGGCGCTGGAGCGCGCGCACGGGATGGGGTTCGACACGTTCAACGTGGGGCCCGAGCTCGAGTATTTTCTGTTCCGCGACAGCAAGTCCACCGAGGTGCTCGACGAGGGCGGCTACTTCGATCTGACGACGCTCGACGCCGGCTCGGACGTGCGCCGCGAGACGGTGCTCGCGCTGGAGCAGCTGGGGATCCATGTCGAGTACACCCACCACGAGGTTGGGCCCAGCCAGCACGAGATCGACATGCGCTACGCGGATGCGCTGAAGATGGCCGACGACTGCATGACGTACAGGATCACGGTCAAGGAGTACGCGATGAAGTATGGCTGGCACGCGACGTTCATGCCCAAGCCGCTGTTCGGCGAGAACGGCTCGGGCATGCACACCCACCAGTCGCTGTTCGCCGCCGGCTCCAACGCGTTTTACGACGCCGACGATCAGTACTTCCTGTCAGACGTCGGCAAGGCGTTCATCGCCGGCCAGCTCAAGCACGCGCGGGAGATCTGCGCGGTGTTCGCGCAGTGGGTCAACTCCTACAAGCGCCTCGTGCCCGGGTTCGAGGCGCCGGTGTACGTGGCCTGGTCGCGGCGCAATCGCTCGGCGCTCGTGCGCGTGCCGCTGTATCACCCGGGCCGGGAGCGCGCGACGCGGATGGAGCTGCGCTGCCCCGATCCCGCGTGCAACCCGTATCTGACGTTCGCGGCGCTGCTACAGGCGGGGCTGGAGGGGATCGAGAAGGGGTATGAGCTGCCTGAGCCGATGGAGAAGAACCTGTATCACCTCTCCGCCGAGGAGCGCCGGCGCCTGGGCGTCGAGCAGCTGCCGGAATCGCTCGGCGAGGCGATCGAGCTGGCGGCCGAGTCGGAGCTGCTGCTGCGCACGCTCGGCGAGCATATGTTCAACCGCTACATCGAGATCAAGCGCCAGGAGTGGGACGACTACCGCGTGCAGGTGACCCAGTGGGAGCTGGATCGGTACCTGTCGATTCTGTAGGGACCTGTGACGGGAGCGTGCCCTCTAATCATGACCGCGACGTGACAGGAAGATAAGTCTGGCGGAGAAGTTGTTGTACTTTTTGAACCGCGTGTCACCATAGTTATACGCAGTTAAAAAGTCTAATACCGATCACAACACCTTTATCTTTATCTCTATACTATAGTTATACGCCTGTCTTGGGCACCGCGCAGGCAATCGGTCGCGCGGGGGCGAAGCGCCAGTGCAGCGCCTGCAGCAGGTGACCGAACGCGGTGGGGTGGCGGGGCGCGATGTCGGCGAGCAGGCGCAGGACCGAGACGGCGTGGCGCTCGTACTCGGCGTTGCTGGTGAGCTGGGACAGGCGCAGCAGGCCCATCGCCGCGCTCGACTGTCCGGCCGGGATCGGCGTGTCCTCCAGGTCCTTGCGCCGCACGATCAGGGGTTCGCCGTCTGCGACGGTTGAGTAGAACCCGCCTCGCTCGGGGTCGGCGAAGCGGGCGATCAGCGTGTCCGCGAGCGCGACCGCCTGCGTGAACCAGCGCTCCTCGCACGTGGATTCGAACAGCAGGATGAGCGCCTCCAGCAGGTAGGCGTGGTCCTCCAGATAGGCGCCGATCCGCGCCTGCCCGTCGTTGTAGGTGCGCAGCAGTCGTCCGTCGGCATCGCGCAGGTCGCGCAGGATGAACTCGGCGCAGGTGACGGCTGCCTCGAGATAATGGAGCCCACCCACCCCCTCGAGCGCCGCGCCGGCCTCGGCCAGGGCGACGATCATCAGCGCGTTCCAGGAGGTCAACCGCTTGTCGTCCAGGCCGGGACGCACGCGGCGTTCGCGTGCCTCCAGCAGGCGGGCGCGAATTTGCGCCCGTGCGACCTCGTCCGGGTGTCCGCCACGGTCCTCCAGCACGTTCAGCCCCGGCTCGGGGCTCTGAGGCCCACCCACCCCGTCGATGAAATTGCCCTGCTCGGTGGCGCCGAACCAGGCGATCGCCGCGTCCGCGTCCTTGCCGAGGGCGTCTCGCAGTTGGGCCACCGTCCACACGTAATACCGCCCCTCGACTCCCTCCGAGTCGGCGTCCAGGGCCGAATAGAACCCGCCCTCGGGACCGCGCATCTCGCGCAGCGCCCAGTCGAGCGTGTCGCGGCAGACCTGCAGCAGGCCGGCATCGCCGGAGGCCTGCCAGCCATGCAGGTAGGCGCGGGCGAGGAGGGCGTTGTCGTAGAGCATCTTCTCGAAGTGGGGGACCGTCCAGGTCGCGTCGACGCTGTAGCGCGCGAACCCGCCGCCCAGCTGGTCATAGATGCCGCCGGCCGCCATCGCGCGCAGGGTCTGCAGCGCCATGTCCGCCTCGGGGCTCGCTGCGGTGTCACGGGTCGGGCTCTCGCCGGCAACGCTCACCGGCCGGTCTGCGTGCTCGGCGCCGCGCAGCAGCAGGAGCTCGATGACAGACGCCTGCGGGAACTTCGGCGTCCCGCCAAAGCCGCCGTTGCGCGCGTCGAACGCGGCGCGCAGTCCCGCCACGGCCTCATCCAGCGCCTCCTCGCGCAGCGGCTCGCTCGAGGGTGTGAGCAGCGCGCCGCCGGCCAGCCGCTCGCGCAGCCGCTCCCCGCCGGCCCTGAGCTCCTCGCGGCGCTCAGACCACGCCTCGCCGATCGCCTGCAGCACCTGCGTCCAGGAGGGCATGCCGGGACGGGGGTCGGGCGGGTAATAGGTGCCGCCGTAGAAGGGGAGCTGCTCGGGCGTGAGGAACACGTTCAGCGGCCAGCCGCCGTGGCCGGTCATGCTCTGCACGGCCTCCATGTACAGCGCGTCCACGTCCGGGCGCTCCTCGCGGTCGACCTTGACGCAGACGAAGCTCTCGTTCATCAGCGCCGCGGTGCGCGGATCCTCGAAGGACTCGCGCTCCATCACGTGGCACCAGTGGCAGGCCGAGTAGCCGATCGAGACCAGCAGCGGCCTGTCCTCTGCACGTGCACGCGCGAACGCGACCGGCCCCCACGGCAGCCAGTCGACGGGGTTACAGGCGTGCTGGCGCAGGTAGGGCGAGGTCTCCCGCGCGAGGGCGTTGGTCACCCGCTCAGCGTATCCGGGCCAGGCCCGGCAGCGGGAACGTGACCCTGCCCGCCGGCCATTCGCGCTCGCCGGCGCTGCGGGCGCGGGCGAGCTTCACGCGGGCGATGCTGACGGCAAAGCGCCTGCCGCCGAGCGTGCCGCTGACCGTCGGGCCGCTGCCGACCCTGACCGTGCCCGGCGCGGCCGCCGAGCCGGAGATGCGGATCGTCGCTGTCTGCAGCTGTCCGCCCTTGACCGGGAACGTTCCGCTGAGGAGCACGCCCGGCACGAAGGCGAAGTCGTGCAGGACCACCGATGAGCCATCCAGCCGCGCGTATCCCCCACGCAGGCCGCCGAAGCTCGCGCCGATCGGCAGTTCCGCGTCGGCCTGCAGCGTCGCACCGATCGCCTGGCGGTTGAGGTCGAGGATCGTGTCGAGCACGGCCGTCAGGGTCTGCCCCGGCTTGCCCCCGAGCGCTGACGGCGGGTGGATGTAGGCGAGCTTCCTCGGAGTGATCGGCGTGGGGGCGAGCACGTCCTGCACGGAGGCGCAGGGCTGGATTGGTTGCCCGCCCACCCCGCCGCCGAAGAACGCCTGCACCGCGAGCTCGGCGCAGCCGCTGAAGTCGCTGCCCAGCACCGAGTGGCCGGTGAACGGGACGACGAGCAGCTGCGCGTCCGGGATCTGCGCGGCGACGCCGCGCGCGCCCGAGGTCGGCGTGCGCAGGTCCTGCTCGCCTGAGAGGATCAGCGTCGGCACGTCCGGCAGGGGGGCCTGCGCGGGCGGGGGCGGCGAGGCGTCGGGCCAGCTCGCGCAGTCGGTTACGAGGCTCGCGCCGAGCGCCGTGGCCGCGTCGAACGGGTAGAAGTCCCCGCCGGGCAGCCCGCGCAGGGTGGCGAGCGCTTCGTTCAGGCGCGTCGCCGGCGCGGCCGAGCGCTGCCAGGGGAACGGCAGCTCTTCGCAGGAGGTGTCGACGAACAGCGTTTCGTCGATCGAGTCCGAGCTTTCGCGGTGCCTGGGGCCGCTCGGGATGTTGGGGATCAGACCCTCGGAGAGCAGCTGCAGGCGCAGCAGCGGGTCGGGATCGTGGCGCAGTGCCGAGACCACGGCCGCCGGCAGCAGCGCGCGCAGGGCGGGGTTCAGGTCGCCCGCCTGCAGGATCCCCAGCAGGCTCGACTCGCTCAGGCGCACGGCGTGGCGGTGGCCCGATCCGTCGTAGACCGAGCCGCTGAGCGCGTGCTTGCGCAGCCCGGCGATCAGCCGTGCGAGATCGGCGGTCGGGTTCGCGGTGATCCCGGCACAGGCGTTGTTTGCGCACAGCTCGCTCAGCACCCCGCCGATCGCTTGAAACGTTTCCACCGCGAACGGTTCCGGCCCGCCCGACGGCACGACCGAGTCGAGCACGAGCGCTTCCACGTGCTGGGGGTAGCGTTCGGCGTACTCCAGCGCGACCTTCGTCCCGTAGGAGGTCCCGTACAGCACGAGCTCTTCATAGCCCCCGGCCTGCCGCAGCGCCTCGATGTCCGCAACCGATTCCTGGGTGGTGTAGCCGCCGCGCACGGGTCCGAGCTGCTGCGCGCAGCGCCCGATCAGCTCGCCGATCGACTTGGCCTGTTCGGCTTCGCCCGGGCCGGCGAACGCGGCGCAGCTCAGCGGGCTCGATTCGCCGGTGCCGCGCTGGTCGAACACGATCAGATCGCGCGAGCCCAGCGCCGGGGCGATCGCCTTGGCGATGAATTCGCCCAGCCCCAGGGCGGCCTGGCCGGGACCGCCGGCGAGCGCGACCACGGCGCTCCTGCTCGGGGTCGATCCCGCCAGTATGCGCTCGACCTTCAGCGAGATCGTGCCGGGCACCCCTCCCGCGCGGTCCATCGGCACCGGCACGCTCGCGCAGGAGAAGCCCGCCGGCGCGGCGCCCGTGCAGGGCGCGAATTCAGGGGAGGCGAGCGAGGATGCCGGCCAGACCGCGAGCGCCAGCATGGGCAGCAGAGCCGATAGTGGAGCCAGCCTGCGCATCTGTTCTGACAATAGCGGCACTCGCGGAGGGGCTCGCCGCCACCGGGCCCGCCCCGGATAGCACGTGCCGGCCGCCGAGCGTGCCCGTCAGCGCGTGGTGCGCTCCCAGGCGCAACGTCCCGCGCGCGGCCGCGGCGCCGCCGATGTGCAGCCCGGCTCCGGTCTGGGTGAGCTGACCGGAGACGGTCACGCCCGGTACGTAGGAGTAGTCGTGGAGAGCCAGCCTCCCGCCCGCGATGCTGGCCCAGCCCGCGCGCAGGCCGCCGGTGCGCAGCGACGTCAGCCCGGCGATGTTGCCTGACGCAAGCGCCCCAAGCGCCTGCACGGTGACCTGGCGGGAGAGGTCGGTCAGCGTCAGCCGCACCGCGCTCAGCGTGCGTCCGGGCAGCCCGCGACCGCCTCCGGCCCGGGGCACGTCGGACAGGCGCGCCGGCGCCAGCGGCGCCAGCTTGAGCAGGCTCAGAATCTGCGGCCCGCCCGTGCAGGGCTTGATCTGAGAGGGCTTGAACAGCGCCTGCAGCGCCCTGCTCGAGCACCCGCTGAGGTCGCTGCCGAGGACCGAGTGCCCGACTTCCGGCACGACCACGAGGTGCGAGCCCGGGATCTGCGCGGCGAGGACGCGCGCGTTCGCCGTCGGCGTGCGCAGATCGTCGGCGCCGCTCAGGATCAGCGCCGGCACGCTTGGGAATGGCTCCTGCACCGGCGCGGGGGCGGGGGTCGTGTACGGCCAGAACGCGCACGCGCGCATGTCGCTGATCGAGAGCACGTTGCTCGGCGCGAACGGCGCGATCTCACTTGCCGGCAGTCCTTTGATCTGCGCCTGTACTTCGGCCAGGCGCCCGGCGGGGCTGGAGGAGCGGCTCCATCCGAACAGCCCCTCTTCGCAGCTGGTCGCGTAGTACAGGGGCGTGTCGAAGCTCTCGCTCGGGGGTTCTTCTTCGCCGCCTTCGCCCCGCTGCGAGGCATCGCGCAGCAGGCGCGCGAACGGTGCCGTATCGCCACTGGCCGCCGCGCGCACGGCGGCGGGGAATTCCGCGCGCAGCACCGGTTCGAGGTCGCCGGCGATGAGCACGTCGAGCAGCGTGTTCGCGGAGAACCGCAGCCTGTGGGCATGCCCGTCGCCGTCGATCCAGCGCCCGCTCAGCGCGCCACCGCGCATGCGCCTGACGAGCCTGGCGAGGTCGGCGAGCGGTTCGGGGGTGATGTGCGCGCACGCGCGTCTGGCGCACAGCTGGCGCAGCACGCGCGGGATCGCCGCGACCGTCGGCAGGTTCAGCGGTTCCGGGCCGTTGGGGGGCACGACCGAGTCGAGCACGAGCGCGGAAACGTGGCTCGGGTAGGTCTGCGCGTAGCGCTCGGCGACCTTCGTTCCGTAGGAGGTCCCGTAGATCACGAGCTTTTCATAGCCGCCCGCCTGCCTGATCGCCTCGATGTCGGCGACGGTGTCGGCGGTCGTGTAGTCGGTTCGTTCGGCGCCGATCTGGGCGGCGCATTCGGCGATCTGCTGGCCCCCCGGCCCGCCCGCGCTCAGTTCGAAGCGGTGGCAGGACAGGGGATGGGACAGGCCAATCCCGCGCTGGTCGAACACGATCAGATCGCGCGTGGCCGCGATCGGCCCGAGCTGACGCGCGAAGTCTTCGGCGAACGGGATCGCCGCCTGGCCGGGCCCGCCCGCGAGCGCGACGATCGCTTCGCGCGCTTCGCCGACGGGGGCGCGGTGACGGCGCATCGCCAACGTGATCGTGCCGGGCGTGGCTCCGCTCGGATCCAGGGGCACGGTCAGGTGACCGCAGGCATATTCGTTGGAGCTGCCGCACGGCCCCCACGCGATCTGGGCCTGCGCGGTGGCCGTCCACGCGCATGCGCCTGCCGTCATGAGCGCGGCGGCGGCGAGTCCCCTGAGTCGCATAGGCTGAATCTATTCGATCGGGATGTGGCGGCGCGCCGCCGGTCGGGGTGGGTCGGGCGCCGGATGTTGGTTTATCTTTTTGGGCGTCAACGCGTGCGCGCGCGTACGCGCGTGAGGTGCCGCCATTTTTTCTAACGATCTCTCCGCCATCCACCTCCATCCTCCACTCCTCGCTCCTCGTCCCCCGTTTCTCGTCCCCCGCGCCCCGTTTACCGTCTCCCGTCCTCCGCCTCCGATGACCGATTCCCGCCAGACGATCTCCGCCCCGGGCGCGCCGCCCGCGATCGGCCCTTACAGCCACGCGGTTCGCGCCGGTGGGCTGCTGTTCTGCTCGGGCCAGATTCCGCTCGACCCCGCCACCGGCGAGCTGGCCGGGAGCACCGCGGCCGAGCAGGCGCGCCGCTGCCTGGAGAACCTGCGGGCCGTGTGCGAGGCCGCGGGCACATCTCTGGCCCAGGCGGTGCGCCTGACCGTGTACATGACCGACCTGGCCGAGTTCGCCGCCGTCAACGAGGTGTACGGATCCTTCTTCGAAGAAGAGCCCCCCGCGAGGGTGACGGTCGGGGTGGCGCAGCTGCCGAAGGGCACCCAGGTCGAGATCGACGCGATCGTCGCCGTTCGGTGACGATCTCAGGGGAGCCATGCCGCATGCGGCATGGCCAGCAGGGCCGCATGCGGCCCTGCTACGGGGCCGCGCATGCGCGGCCCCGCGGTCGGCGCATGCGCCGACCGAACGACATCGGCTCTATCTCTCCCGCCTCAGCAGCGCCCGCTTGACCTTGCCGCTCGCGGTCTTCGGCAGCTCGGGCGCGAACTCGACGATGCGGGGGTACTTGTACGGCGCCGTTTCGCGCTTGACGTGCTCCTGCAGCTCGCGCCCCAGCGCGGGGGAGGGGGCGTAGCCGTCGCGCAGCACGACCACCGCGCGCACGACCGATCCGCGTTCGGGGTCTGGCGCCTCCACGGCCGCGGCCTCGGCCACCGCCGGGTGGGCGATCAGCGCCGACTCGACCTCGAACGGGCCGATCCGGTAGCCCGAGGAGACGATCACGTCGTCGTTGCGGCCCTCGAAGTACAGGTATCCCTCGTCGTCTTCGCGTACAAGATCGCCGGTGTGCCACGGACCCTCCGGCCGGTCCTCGCCGAGGTAGCCGAGGAAGAACGTGGGCACGCTCTCCGGGTCGACGACCAGCTCGCCCTCCTCGATCGTCAGGCGTACACCCGGCAGGGCTCTGCCCATCGAGCCCGGCTTTGGCCTCTCGCCAATCGGCATTCCCGTGAGCTGGCCGGTCTCCGTCTGGCCGTAGCCGTCTCGGATGTCAAGGTCTGTGGCCTCATGCCACGCGCGCAGCACCTCCGGGTTCAGCGCCTCGCCCGCCGAGACCATCCCGCGCAGATGCGGCAGTCGGCGCAGCGTCGCGCGCTTGGCGATCACCCTGTACTCCGTCGGCGCCATGCACAACACGTTCACCCGCTCGCGCTCCGCGATCTGGAGCCGCTCCTCCGGGTCGAACCGGCCGTCGTGCAGCAGCGCCGTGGCGCCCGTGATCCACGGCGCGATGAAGACGTTGCGCGCCGACTTCGACCAGCCCGAGGAGGCCGTACACCACACGATCTCCCCTCTCTTTGCCCCGAGCCAGTTCTCCGCCTGCACATGCTGGCCGTTCAGGTATCGCCCCCCGTGTACCACCGCCCTCGGCTCGCCGGTCGTGCCGCTCGTGAACGTGATCAGGCAGGGGTTCTCCGGCCCGACCTCCACCGCGGGGGCGGGCGGCCCGTCGAAGAGGCAGTCGTCCGGAACCGTCACGACCTCGACGTGGGTCATGCCCTCCAGCGCTTCGCCCAGCACCTCCCCGTTGCGCTCGTCGGCGACGATCACCTTCGGATTGGCGACCCCGAGCCGCAGGCGGAGGTCTTTCGCGCGCAGCTGCTCGGTGCAGGGCAGCACGACCGCGCCGATGCGCATGCAGGCGCACATCGTCATCACCCACTCGGGGCGGTTGCCGATCAGCGTCATCACAACGTCCCCCCGGTCGATCCCGCGCGCACGCAGCGTCCCCGCCAGGCGAGCGCTGCGGTCGGACACCTCGGCGAACGTCCACTCGCGCCGCGATCCGTCCCGGGCCAGCTCCACGAGCGCCACTTCTCCAGGCGGCAGCCGGTCGAGCACGTCGCGCGCGAAGTTCACGCCGGTATTCTCCCTGTAGCAGCCCCACACGGCGTCGAGCCCCGGCGCCGGATCGCAACCGGCGCGCCGAGTGCCGGCCCGGATCTTGAACCCCCGAACCTGGAGCGCCTGACACATGGCCGTAGCCCCCGCCCCGTACACCGAGAAGACCGACGAGCAGCAGGCGATCACCGAGATGGTGCGCCAGTTCGCTGACGAGCAGATATTGCCGAACGCCGAGCACTACGATCACGAGGACTCGTTTCCCGAGCCGATCGTCGAGCAGATGAAGGAGCTGGGCCTGTTCGGGGTGACGATCCCCGAGGAGTACGGCGGGATGGGGCTGGACCTGACCACGTACGCGATGATCGTGGAGGAGCTCTCGCGGGGCTGGATCTCGATCTCGGGCGTCGTCAACACGCACTTCATCGGCTCTTATCTGCTGATGAAGTTCGGCAACGAGGAGCAGCGGCAGAAGTACCTGCCGCGCATGGCCACCGGCGAGATTCGCGCCGCCTTCTCGCTGTCCGAGCCGGAGCTGGGGTCCGACGTGCAGGCGATCAAAACCTCCGCCAAGAAGGGCGAGGACGGCAAGTACGAGATCAACGGCCAGAAGATGTGGGTCACGAACGGGCTGCGCTCGGACCTCGTGTTCGTGCTCGTGAAGACCGACCCGAACGCCGAGAAGGCCCATCGCGGGATGACGTGCTTGATCGCCGAGAAATCCCCCGGTGTCGCTGAGAACACGGGCGAGCTGGCCGGGCTGAACGTGCCGCCGCAGCTGAAAAAGATGGGCTACAAGGGCGTCGAGTCGACCGAGCTGGTGTTCGCCTCCTACAGATGTCCGGCCGAGAACATCCTCGGTGGCGAGGACGCCGGCCTGAACAAGGGGTTCTCGCAGATGATGGACGCGCTGGAGGTCGGCCGCGTGAACGTGGCCGCGCGCGGCGTCGGCATCGCCCAGCGGGCGCTGGAGCTCGCGCTGAAATACTCCCAGGAGCGCAAGACGTTCGGCAAGCCGATCGCAGAGCACCAGGCGATCCAGTTCAAGCTCGCCGACATGGCCACCCAGGTCGATGCCGCACGCCTGTTGACGCTGCGCGCGGCGCGCTTGAAGGACGCCGGCGAGCGCTCCGATCTGGAGGCGGGGATGGCCAAGCTGTTCGCCTCCGAGGCCGGGCGCTTCTGCGTCGAGGAGTCCTTTCGCATCCACGGCGGCTACGGCTACTCCAAGGAGTACGAGATCGAGCGCCTGTACCGCGACGCGCCGCTCTTGCTGATAGGAGAGGGCACGTCAGAGATCCAGCGCATGGTGATCGGGCGCAAGCTGCTGCAGCGGCACAGGATCTGATTCGATGGCCGAGGACGCGAAAACACTGATCGAGCTGGCGGTGCGCAGGTTCCTCGAGGAAGTTCCCGCCCTGGAGCCGATCAAGCTCGTCGTCGGCGTCGAGCTGCGCGGGCGCGGCGACGTGCAGCACTTTCGCCTGCAGATGCCCGACCTGAAGGTCACCAAGGACACGGCGGGCGACGCGCGCGTGCGCGTGGACATGCGCCGCGAGTTCTTCAACGTGATGGCCCACGAGGGCAAGGTGGCAGACTGGATCGAGGCGTTCACCTACGGCCAGGCCAAGGCGTCGGGCCCCGAGCAGTTCCTGCGCCTGATCGCCAACGTCGTCAGCAAGCAGCAGGAACGCCTGCGAACCCGCAAGTCCCACCAAGAGCCTCGGCCGGGTGGGGAGGGGACGGACGGGAAGGGTCGGGACGGTCAGTGATAGGCCGTCAGCTGCTGTGCGAGGAACGCCAGCGAGGCGAGCAGAAAGATGCACATCACGATCAGGGAGAAGTTTTCGTTCATGCTCTGCCAGCCCTCCTGGTCACAGGATAGGGGACGCGGCGGTCCTCAGGCCAGGATGGCGTCGTCGTCGTAGAGCTTGATCACCTTGACAGCGCCCGACCCAGCCGTCCCGGCCGTGTGCCCCGCCGCGTCCAGGCACAGACGGCAGAGCACGCACTCGTCGAGATTCCGCTCGACCAGCTCCAGCGCGCCCGTCGCATCCTGGGCGAAGATGTCCACCGGACAGGCCTCCGTGAGTCTCCGCGCGAGCTCGGCGTCGGCGGCCGCCGCGTCGTCGACCTCGACGGCGATGAACGTTCCGTCCGCTCTCATGACCAGCTCCCCGCGTCCGCCGGGCTCGAAATCGCCGCGCCGCCAGCGCGCTCCGCGATCTTGGCCCCGATCAATCCGGGGATGTCCTCGATCCGCTCGGCGACCGTGATCCCCGCCTGCGCCAGCCGCGCGATCTTCTCGCCCGCCGTGTCGGCCTTGCCTTCGACGATCGTGCCGGCGTGCCCGAAGGACATGCCCGGCATCTCGTCCATGAACCGGCCCGCCATGAACGCCACGATCGGCAGCCGCGAGTTGTGGGTAGTGACCCATGCCGCGAGCTCGGCCTCCATGCGCCCGCCGGGCTCGGTGTAGATGACGATGCCCCGGGTCTGCTCGTCGGCCTCGAACAATGGCATCAGCTCGGCGTAGGTCTGCCCGATGATCGCATCGCCGCCGATCGACACCGCCGTGGACTGGCCGAGACCGGCGGCGGAGAGCGTGGAGGACATCTCGGTGGTCATCCCACCCGAGCGGGAGATCACGCCGATCGGCCCGGGGGTGTAGGCCTGCGCGGCGTTACGCGCCGGGCCGCCGATGCCGCCCATCTTGATCACGTCGGGCACGATGATCCCCAGGCAGTTCGGCCCGATGATCCGCGCCCCGCGCAGCGTGGCGAGCTCGACCATCTGTGCGACGTCGCGCCTCGGAATCCGCTCGGTGACGATCACGATCAGCTGAACCCCGTTCTCGATCGCCTCGAACACGGCGTCCTTCGTGAACGCGGGCGGGACGGTCACGACCGACCCGTAGATCGGCGCGCCGTGGTGGGCGACGGTCTGGGCGACCGTGTCGAACACGGGCACCCCGTGCACCTCGCGGCCCAGCCGTCCCGGCGTGACCCCCCCGACGACCTTCGCGCCGGCGCCGTAGTCCAGGCACTCCCGCGTCAAGTTGACGGCCTCGCGGCCGGTGATCCCCTGGACGATGAACGTCGTGTCGGCGGCGATCAGGATGCTCATGCCGCCACCCCTTGAATCTTCTCTACAGCCCTACGGGCGGCCTCGTTCAACGAGACGCTCCGATCGGCGTAGTCGACTCCGTAGCGGGCGAGGATCTTGAACCCCTCCTCCTCCCAGGCGCCGGGGATGCGGAAGATCGCAATCTTCTCTCCCGGGTCATACCCCAGCTCCAGACAGGCTTTGATGACCCCGCGCGCGACGATGTCCACACGCGTGTTCGACACGATCGACATCATCACGGCGATCTTGTCGACCCCCGGCTTGCCCAGCACCAGCTTCGCGAGGCCGCAGGCCTTGGCGACGGAGGGGTTGCCGCCGATCTCGCAGTAGTTGGCGGGCTGGCCGCCGTGCGCGCGCACGGCGTCGAACAGCGTCAGCGAGCCCCCGCCGGCCCCGATCACGAGGCCGAGGTTGCCGTCGAACTCGGTCACGTTGCCGGCGACGCCACGGTGGTCGGTCGCGTCAACCTGCTCGCCGGCGAGCTCGAACGGGGTGGCCTCGCGCGCTTGGCGCGTCTCCTCCTCGCCCACGCCGAGGTCGGCCAGCAGAGCGGCGTGGCGCCCGCGGGCCTCGTTCTCGATCTCCATGTGCGCGTCCAGCGCGACGAACGAGCCGTCGGCGAGCCGCCCGAGCGGGTTGATCTCAGCGAGCGTCATGTCGTTCTCGACGAACACTCGCGCCAGACGGGTCACGATCGGGACGAGTCGGTTCAGCGCCGAGCCGGTGACGCCCGTGCAGGCGATGACCTCCTTGGCCTGGAACTCGCTGAACGGGAGGATGTTGGAGAAGTGCCGCCGCCCCACCTTGTCCGGCTGGGTCTCGGCGACCTGCTCAATGTCGATCCCGCCCACGGGCGAGAAGATCATCACGGGCTGCTTGCGGGTGCCGTCCCAGACGACCCCCGCGTAGTACTCCTGCTCGACCTCGGCCTTCGGGTCGACGAGCACGCCCCGGGGCATGTGCCCGCCGATCTCCAGCTGGAGGATGTCGCGCGCGTAGGACTCCGCTTCCTCGGGCGTATCCGCGAACTTGACCCCGCCCGCCTTCATCCGCCCGCCGGACAGGACCTGGGACTTGATCACGGTCGGCCCCCCGATCCGCTGCGCGATCGTGGCCGCCTCGGCCGGATCGGTCGTGAAGCCGTAGTCGGTGACGGGGATGCCGGCGCGCTTGATCACCTCGCGCGCCTCGAACTCGAAGAATCTCATGCGACGCGGAAGCCTATACGGAGGCGGCTGCGGGGGTGAAGCCGTAGGCCTCGGCCAGCTCGGGGTCCTTGCGCGCGAGCATCTCCGCGAGCCCGACCATCACCTGGCACTGCTTCCAGGTCGCGTCGTCCTGCATCTTGCCGTCGATCATGTGCACGCCACGCCCGTCGGGGATCGCCGCGATCACCTTTTTGGCGAACGCGACCTCCTCGGGATCGGGCGAGTAGACCCGCTTGGCGATCGCGATCTGGGCGGGGTGCAGCGACCAGGCGCCGACGCAGCCGAGCAGGAACGACGCCCTGAACTGAGTCTCGCAGCCCTCGGTGTCGCGGATGTCGCCGTAGGGGCCGTAGAACGGCAGCGCGCCGACGGAGGTGCAGGCGTCGACCATGCGCGCGATCGAGTAGTGCCACGGGTCCTGCTGGTAGCTGGGCCGGGGCGCCTCGGGATCCTCGGGGTCGGGGTCGGCGATCGTGCGGTAGCCGGGATGCCCGCCGCCGACGCGTGTGGTCTTCATCCGCCGCGACGCCGCCAGGTCGGCGGGGCCGAAGGACATGCCCTGGATGCGCGGGCTCGCGCAGGCGATCTCCTCCAGGTTGGCCACGCCCTGGGCGGTCTCGAGCACGCAGTGGATCAGGATCGGCCGTTCGATTCCGGCCTTCGCCTCCAGCTGAGCGAGCAGGCGATCGGCGTAGTGGATGTCCCACGCTCCCTCGACCTTCGGGATCATGATGACCTCGAGCTTGTCGCCGATCTCGGTCACGAGCTGGGTCAGGTCGTCGAGCACATAGGGCGAGGCGAGCTCGTTCACCCGCGTCCACAGCGCTGTGTCGCCCAGGGCCATCTCCTTGCCCACCCGGATCAGGCCGGCGCGCGCGGCCTCCTTGCGGTCGAGCGGCACGGCGTCCTCGAGGTTGCCGAGCAGGATGTCGACCTGGGGCGCGATGTCGGGCACCTTGGCGACCATCTTCTCATTGGAGAAGTCGAGGAAATGAATCATCCGGGACGGCTTGAACGGGATCTCGCGGGCCGGCTCGGGAGCGCCGATGGCGAGGGGCTTGAGGAAGTCACGAGGGTTGCGCAATGCGAGATCGTCTCCTGTGGGGCTTCGGTGCGGATGGCAGTTGGTCGGGTTGAGCCCAAACCGTATCGTCTGGGCGCCGCGCACTAGAGTTAGCCCTCCATCCGAGCAGAAGGAGACCCCGCGACCCATGAGCCAGACCACCGTTGAGACCGTCGAGACAGACCAGGCCGCGCGCGAGGCCAGCGGCGCCCATCCGTACGGTCGCTACCTGGAGGAGTTCGAGGTCGGCGCCGTCTACAAGCACTGGCCCGCCAAGACCGTGACCGAGTCCGACGACCACCTCTTCTGCCTGATCACGATGAACCACCACCCGCTGCACCTGAACGACGTGTACGCGGCCAAATCCCAGCAGGGACGCAACGTCGTGGTCGGTCCGCTGGTGTACTCCCTGGCGCTGGGCATGTCCGTGAGCGACGTCAGCGGCAAGGCGATCGCCAACCTCGCCACCGAAGAGCTCAAGCACCCCGCGCCCGTGTTCCACGGCGACACGCTGTTCTGCGAGTCCGAGGTCCTCGAGAAGAAGGAGTCGAAGTCCAAGCCCGACCGCGGCACGGTTAAGGTCCACACCCGCGTGCTCAACCAGGACGGGGTGCTGGTCGCGGAGTTCAAGCGCCTGGTGCTCGTTCCGCGAAAGAGCCCGGGCCGATGACCGGGGGGTGGTCGGGAGGGGGGCCTGACCCCCTCCCGATTACAGTGGGGGTGCTGGTCGCGGAGTTCAAGCGCCTGGTGCTCGTGCCCCGCAAACCCGAGGCGCGATAGGCTCACGCCATGAATACCACCGCATCCGCCCCCACCACCAACGAGCGACTGCTGGCCTGGGTCGACGAGATCGCCGCGCTCACCGAACCGGACGAGGTCTACTGGTGCGACGGGTCCGCGGAGGAGTACGACCGCCTCTGCCAGGAGCTCGTCGACGCGGGAACCTTCGAGCGGCTCTCGGATGCCAAGCGCCCCAACTCCTACCTGGCGCTGTCGGACCCCGGCGACGTGGCGCGCGTGGAGGACCGCACGTTCATCTGCTCGGCCACCGAGGCGCAGGCCGGCCCCACGAACAACTGGCGCGAGCCGGGCGAGATGCGCGAGGCGCTGACGGAGCTGTTCGCCGGCTCGATGAAGGGGCGCACGATGTACGTGGTGCCGTTCTCGATGGGACCGCTGGGCTCGGACAAGAGCCACGTGGGCGTGCAGCTGACCGACTCGACGTACGTGACCGTGAGCATGCGGATCATGACTCGCATGGGCCAGGGCGCGCTGGATGCGCTCGGCGGCGGCGAGTTCGTTCCCTGCCTGCACTCGGTCGGCATGCCGCTGGGCGACGGCGCGCGGGACGTGCCGTGGCCGTGCAACGCCGAGAACAAGTACATCGTGCACTTCCCCGACACGCGCGAGATCTGGTCATACGGCTCGGGCTACGGTGGCAACGCGCTGCTCGGCAAGAAGTGCTTCGCGCTGCGCATCGCCTCGGTCATGGCCCGCGACGAGGGCTGGATGGCCGAGCACATGCTGATCCTCAAGCTCACCTCTCCCGAGGGCGAGGTCAAGTACGTCACCGGCGCGTTCCCCAGCGCGTGCGGCAAGACCAACCTGGCGATGCTGATCCCGACGCTGCAGGGCTGGACGGTGCAGACGATCGGCGATGACATCGCGTGGATGAAGTTCGGGCAGGACGGCCGCCTGTACGCGATCAACCCCGAGGCCGGCTTCTTCGGCGTCGCGCCGGGGACCGGCGTGCAGACCAACCAGAACGCGATCCGCACGATCGAGCGCAACTCGATCTTCACCAACTGCGCGCGCACCGACGACGGCGACGTCTGGTGGGAGGGCTTGACCCGCGAGAAGCCCGCGCACCTGACCGACTGGCACGGCGCCGACTGGACGCCGGACTCCGACACGCCCGCGGCGCACCCCAACGCGCGCTTCACGACCCCGGCCGCGCAGGATCCCGCGATCGCGCCGGAGTGGGAGGACCCGGCGGGCGTGCCGATCGACGCGATGCTGTTCGGCGGGCGCCGCTCGACGGTCGTGCCGCTGGTGACGGAGGCGCTGGACTGGGAGCACGGCGTGTTCCTCGGCGCGGTCATGAGCTCGGAGAAGACCGCCGCGGCGGCGGGCACGGTGGGCGAGCTGCGCTTCGACCCGTTCGCGATGCTGCCCTTCTGCGGGTACAACATGGCCGACTACTTCGCCCACTGGCTGCAGATGGGACGGCGCGAGGGGGCGAAGCTCCCGAAGATCTTCTACGTCAACTGGTTTCGCAAGGACGCGAACGGGCGCTTCCTGTGGCCCGGCTACGGCGAGAACTCGCGCGTCCTGTCGTGGGTGTTCGCGCGCTGCGCCGGACACGGCGCGGCCGTCGACACCCCCGTCGGCCTGATCCCGCCGGTCGGCGGCGAGGGCATCGACACGCGCGGCCTGGACGTCTCCGAGGCGGACATGGCCGAGCTCTTGCGCGTCGACGTCGAGGAGTGGCGCGCCCAGCTGCCCCACTTCCACGAGCACTTCGCCAAGTTCGACAACCTCCCAGACGGGCTGCACGCCCAGCTGAAGGCGCTCGAAAACCGCCTGGGCTAGTGTTCGTGAATCTCGTCGGCCGATGCCGGCGGGCGGGACTCCTCGGCGAGCGAGGTGATCGTCAGCGTGCCGCGCGCGGCGGACTCGAGCACGTCCGTGGCCTCCTCCAGCGAGCGCGCGTACAGCTCGACCAGCAGGTGCACGATGATGCGCCCGTCTTCCTCGTGCTTGTGGAACCTGACGTGCGTGAAGAACTCGCGCACCCCGTGATCGCCGAACGCGGCGTATGACAGCGCGTCGCCGGCCTCCGGGCCCGAGCAGCTCTCGACGTCGTCGGAGTCGACCGCGACCGTGCACGAGGCGACCCAGGGCGTGCCCGCGATCATCCGCTCCCAGCGGTCCTCGATCGGCTCCACGCGGCCGTCCTTGAACCCGAGGTGGGGCTGGTCGTGCATGCAGTCCAGGCACTGCACGACGGCCTCCTGCAGCTCGTCCACGACTTCCGAGCGCTCGCCCGTGCCAGGGTCGATCTTGTGGATCCCCTCGTAGTGGACCTGCACCTCCAGGTCCTGGGACCAGCAGCGGTAGCACCGCAGCCAGCTGCGCGCGCTCGTCTCCGGCAGTGAGGAGCCCTCCATGAAGGTCATTGTAGGCGCACGACCTCGCGATCGGTGGTTCGCCGGCCCGTATGTCCTCAGGTCACTTCTTGTGTTTTGGTTTGGCCGGGACGAACTTGACGGTGCGTGTCGTCAGCTGCACGCCGCCCGCCGTCTTCTCGGAGACGAGAACCTTCGCGCTCAGGCGTCCGTGGTCGCGGGCGAGCAACCGCTTGCCGGCCTTCGTCAGGCGCACGGTCAGCTTGTGCGGACCCATGGTCTTGATCGTGAACTTGCCCGTCGCGAGCGTGATGGTCTTCGCGTGCGCTTTCTTCTTGCGCGCCGTGCTTGCCGCGGGCGGGTCGATGGTGATCGTGAGCGTCACGGTGCACGGTGTCGAGGCGCACGTGATCGTGATCGTCACGGTCGTGCCGGTGCTCGTGCCTTTGCCTTCGATCGCGGCGGCAGGGCCGACGGTCAGCACCTCCGAGCCGCAGGCGCTCGTGCTGGCGAGGTTGTTGGCGTCCCCGCTGTAGGTCGCCTGCCAGTAGTACTTGCCCGGCGCGAGCGCGGCGGAGACAGGGGCCGACGGCGCGGCCACACCGCTCGTGACCGCCGTCGTGCCGCCGCTGAACACCTTGGTCGCGGATGCGCACGAGGAGGACGAGTAGAGGCCGTAGGTGACGGTGCCCGTAGCGATGGCCGCCTTGGCCCCGCTGAGGCTCGCGCGGTCGGTCTCGCCGATCGTGCCGGCGGGGATCGTTATCGACGCGCCCGCGGCCGTGCCGCCGGTCTGGGTCGTCGTCAGCGTGTCGGCGGCCGGCGTGGAGGTGGGGGGTGGCGGTTCGGTGTGGTGGGCGGCGGCGGCGAGTTCCTGGTAGTTGACCGCCTGCAGGAAGACCTGCGGTCCGGTGCCGGGGTTGTCAACGTATGCGATCTCGGCGTTGCCGTTGCCGATGCCGACGATCACCGGGTTGCCCTGCGGGCCGCCCGTCGGTTCTGGCACGACGACCGGGGGTTCCCAGCTGGCGCCCCCGTTGCTGCTGTAGTCGAGCACCAGGCCCTGGAAGTCCTCCCATGTGGCGTACACGCCGGTGCCGGAGTCCTCGGAGAGGTCGAGATTGATGACGCCACCGAGGGACTCGTGGGTCACGTCGGCCAGCTGCACCGGGGCGCCGAACGTGCCTCCGATGGACGTCGCGTCGAACGGGCGGTAGTCGAGGGTGATCGATTCGCCGGCGCCGTCGATGCCTTCGCCTTCCTCCTCAACCAAGCCGATCCCATCCTGGTCCCCTTGTGCCAGGACTGGCGCCTCAGCGGAGCAGGCGAGCACCCCGTACCCTGGCAGACCCTTGGCGTTGAGCGTGCCTGCGGCGTTGGAGGTTCCGTCCACTGTGCCGACTGAGACACCGTAGCCGGTGCCTTCTTTGTTGAGGCATCCCGGGAGGGCTGCGGGCGGACCGCCGAAGTTGTCCCCGACGCCCACCACGATGTCGGTGCCCGCAGGCGCGGGCGCAGGTGCCGGCTCGGCGGCGATCTCCGGCCCGTTGGTCTCGAGAGCCTTCCTCGGGAACTGGCCTTCCGGGGTGGTCTGGTTGCTGTTGGGAGTGGGAGCGCCGATTTTAGGCGACTCCGCTGTGAGCGGGGAGTCGCTGAAGAAGTCGCCGTAGTCGTCCAGCAGGCCGACGTCTTTGCTATTGAGTGCAACCGCGTTGCCGAAGGTGTAGAAAAGCGAGACGGGACTGATGAATTTGCCGCCGTTCTGCAGGCCTTGTTCGCCCGAGAGGAAGGCCGCGCCGCCGGCAGGCGACGCCCACGCGATGCTGCCGGTGCTGACCGGCGTGCCGATCACGACCGCCTCGCCGTTCGGCAGTACGACAAGTCCCCCCAGACCGGGGTGGTTGCCGACCGAGTAGCCGGGGTATTTCGAGTCCTCGAGCAGCACCGGCGCGCCGCCCTCACATCCGGTGGCACCCGCCGGCAGGACGCACAGGTCGACGCCGGGCTGGACCGGATCGGACCAGGCGACGTACGTCGTCTGCGTCGACGAGTCATAGGCGATCAGCGGCGCGGTTCCATTTTCCGGAGCATCGAGAGCGACCGGCGATGCTGCCGATGCGGAAGTTGGAAGCGTCGCCACGGCGGCCAGCGTGCCGCCGGCGAGACCGAGCGTCAAACCCCCCGCCAGGCACGCGCGCCGCAAAGTCCTGGACAAGCTCACAGTGCCGGTTGCCGTCCTATGCATGCCAAATCCTCCTTGCGCCCGATGACCCTCGAGGCCATCGCGACTCGCCAGTTGCCGTGCCGAGCCGCACAGCCTAGCGGGTCGCGCGGTGGGTTTGACGCAGTTGGACGGATTGGCAGCGCCGGCGGGGCGGGTGGCAGCGGCGCGAACGTCACGAGCGCCGTGGCAGAAGGATCGGTGACCGTCTGCACGCCGGTGCCACCGAGGTTGACGAACAGCTGGTCGGTGTCGATGCCCGGGTTGTGCCCGACGTAGGAGATCTGCGCCTGGCCCGCCGCGTTGAGAACGACCGTCCCTGCCTGCGGGTTGGCTCCCGCGATCGAGTAGTGCACCGTCTTGCCCGCGTAGGGTTGTTTGGCGGTGTCGAGCGCCGTCACCGTAATCGTCGCCGTCTGCCCCTGGGTGAGCGTCTGGTTGGCCGGGCTGACCTGCAGGCCCGCTCGGGATCTGGGTGCGGTTGATGATCGTGAACGACTGTTCGGCCCCAGCTTTGAGGCCGACTTCGCGCAGCTGGTCCCACTCGACTCCAGCGCCGTTGTCGAGTTCCATCGGCTCGATCGTTTCGTTGAACGCGTGGGGTTCCTCGACGGTCGGTCTCGACGTCGTTCCAGATACCGTTGTCGCCGGCTGAGACTTCGCCGAACGGCAGGTTCCAGTACGCCTCCTGGAACGAGCTCCAGGGCAGCGCCGGCGCCGGCGCCTCCTGGAAGCCGCCGATGACTCCCGAGTTCGTGTTCTGCCCGCCGATGAAGCGCGGAGGGCCGGCCAGGAACAGTCCGGTGCCCAGATCGTCGCCGTTGACATAGAGATCGCCCGCGTAGATCGCGCGGAAGTAGATCGTGGACGCGGTGGTGTTCTTGACCTTGTACGTGGATTTCGAACTGCGGTTCGCCGTTGATGTACGTGGTCGTCTCGGTGATCAGCGCGTCTTCGTGGGCTTCCGCGTCCACGATCTTGAAGATGCGTCGTCTCGGTGTACGGGTTCGGCCGCGGTGCCCGAGCCCGTGACGGGAGAGAATTAGGGAAGACGACTTCGTATTCACTGAGCCCGCTGGGTCCCGGCGGCGCCGCTAAATCCCCAGGTCATTTCGTCGAGGGCTTTCGGCTGGCCGACGAATTTCCCGACCCGCTTCCTTCGGGAACGCGAGGAAGAACCCAGTCACCCGCCTAAATATGCCCCGATCCCGAAAAACGACCCAAAACATCAACCCACCGAACCCGTAAGGTCGCAGTGGCAATGTAATGTATTGAGTTAGCGGGTCAGACTGGTTGTGTTCTCAGCCGCTGATGCTGCTGAGAGCTAGCTCGTCGTCGATCTTTTCGCTGGGCACGGCGAGGGGGTCGAACTCGGTGGCGTTGTCGAGGCCGAGCCATTCGAGCATGTCTTGGTGTTCGTCCTGGCTTGGGTCGGCGAGGATCTTTCTGAGGTTCGCGTATCCCCAGGGGCCGCCGCAGTCCTCTGGTGGGCAGGCCCCCTTCGCGCCCACCAGGGCCGGGTAGTGAGCGTCGGGGTCGGGGTCGAGCAGCTTCTCGACGGTGATCTCGTGCTGCCAGTCATCGCCGAAGTCGTAGGTGTAGCGGAAGCGGGCGCCGATATCGGTGAGCTCGCCGAGAGTGACCTGGCGCTCGTCGCTGAAGCCGAGCTCGGGGTCGGGGACGCCGAACTCTTCCTCGCCGAAGGAGAAGACGTGCATGTGGTAGTTCTCCCAGCCGAGTGCTGCTTGGAGGATGTCGTGCAGCTGAGCGAGGCGGGTGTCGGCGCGGAGTTGAACTCGCCGCCAGACTGGCGGCTTGGCCACTCCCAGCAGCTTGACCTTGATCTGCACGATGACGTTGTGGGCTGGGCTGTGTCGGCTCATCAGGTTGCTCCCTGTGCTCGCTTATCGACCGGCGCAAACGGTAGGCGGATCGGCGGACGGGTGCCGCGACCGGGGTCAGCCGCACAGCGGCTGGCGTTGGATCGTTCAGCTGGCGAGGCGTTCGTCGTCGGTGATGATGCTGGCGAGGCGTCGTAGCAGCGGTAGCGGCCCGGCGTGGGTGCCCTCGCCGCGCATCGTGTTGTTCTCATCGATCGTGCCGGTGACCGCGATGAACGCTTGGGCAGTGGCGTCGAGGATGACCGTCTCCTGGTCGGCTTGCAGCTCGTAGCAGACGATCCGGTAGCGGGTCTCGGGCAGCGGGGCCGGCTCGGGCATCGCCGCTCAGGCCGCGAGGCTGGTCGGGGACGCGCGGGCGGGGAGCTTGATTAGCTCACTGGTGGTCGGCTTCAGAGAGAGCTGCGCGCTGGCCAGCAGCTCGAGCGGGTCGATGTTCTGTTGGCGGGCGGTGCGGATCACGCTCATCGTGACCTGCTGGGTGTGCGCCCCCTGCCAGGTGCGGTTTCCGCCCCAGCTCTTGCGGTTGACGATCGCCGGTCTGAGCGCCTGCTCGGCGCGCCAGTTCGTGGCCTGCACGCCGGGGTCGGCCAGGAACGTGAACAGGTGCTCGCGCTCGGTCTGCAGATGAGCGAGCAGCTTTCGGTTCGGCTCGTGCGTCGGGCGCATCGCCAGCAGCTCCTCGGCCCGCTCGTTCAGATCCGTGACTTTCAGGGCGAACTGCGCGGCGTCGATCACATCACGCTGATCGCGCAGCGCGAGCGCGTCCTTGAGGATCCGCCGCACGGCGTGCGGAACACGCGCCTGCCCCGCCCTCGAGTCGGCGAGCAGCTCGCCGGTTCTGCGCAACAGGTGCGCATGGCAGGTTTGGTGGCGGGCGAGGGTGAACCGCCGGTACGGTGCCCAGCCGTCGCGCTCCAGCACACCGGAGTAGTCCTCGCCAAGGATCTCGGCGGCGTGCTCGTATCCGCGACCAGCGGCGATCAGGTACACGGTCACGTCCTCGCCGGCGAACGCCCACAGCCACGCCTTCTGTCCGTTGATTCGCCACCCGGTCTCATCCGGCGCTACCGTCGGGCTGCAGCGCACCCCCTCGATCAGCGCCCGGTAGGTAGGTTCAAGCGCCCTGGCTTGGCGCGCGATCGCCTGCACGACCCCGCCCGCGCTCACCTGGATCCCGAACCGGGCCAGTGCCTTGGCCGTCTTCTGCGGTGAGAGCCCCAGCTCCTTGTTCAGCTCGCTCGCCAACGCGACCGCGCGCGGGCCGAGCATGCACGCGGCCGCCCCCAGAGCATCTGAGGTCTGGAACGGGTGACGGCCCTGATGGCGACGCCCGCACCCCCGGCACTTGCCGATATGCACCGCGAACCGCCGCCGGATCGGCTGCGGCTCGGGCAACTCGTCCTGGAACTGGTACTCAATCCGGTCCTCCACGATCTCCCCGCCACACTCACACCGGCCCGCAAGCGGTGCATCACACTGCTCATCAACCTCCCCCGGCGGCTGGCGATGACCATGCCGACCGTGCTCCTCCCCCGAGCGCCGCCCCGGCCGCCGCGGAGCCGACTTCGGCTCCCCGCGCGAGAACGGCGCCGCCTGACGCTTACCCGCCCGCCGCGCCTCCTCCAAGGACCCCTCGAGCTTCCCGACCCGTCCCCGCAGCCGCTCATTCTCGCCCGTCAGCCGAAAAACCTCGTCCCACAGATGCTCGTTCTCAACCGACAACGCCGAGCACAACGCCTCCAGCCGCCCACACTGATCCACCGGCTCGGCCGGAAGCACCTCAACCCCTGACGCGGTCACGGCAACCACCGCCACCACCTTCGCCCCAGGCTACATAATCCACTGCCGGGCCGCGGCTGCGGGGCGCCTACCAGAACGTGAACGCATACCCCGTCACGCCCGGGGCGAAGTCAGATCACGTGGCGATCTCGTCGCGGATGTAGGTGGCCAGCAGAGGGTCGTCTATCTCCCATCGTCCGGTCTGGGACGCTCGGTGGACGATGCTCAGGCGTTGCAATCGTGTGAGCGCCCGGCTGGCGGCCTGTGACTCGAGGTTGTGGTAGGCGGGCAGCCCGTGGGCGAGGTTGCCGGCGACCCGTAGCGCGACGGCGCCCGATCGGCCCATCCGCCGGATCATGTCCACGGTGTCTACGTGACGGGCACGCTCGGCTTGCAGCGCGCTTCGCCAACCGCTCAGCGCAAGTCCCAGATCGATCGTGCGTGTGTTGGCCTCGATCGAGGCCAGATGGGTCTGTTGGGCGATCAGCATGATCGTACGGGGGTGCAGTCCCCCCAGCTCGATCATGCGCTCGAGTGCGCTCTCCTGCACCGTGCAGTCGTCCTCGGCGAAGCGCTCGACCAGCCCGGTGCGCCATTCCTCGGCGATGATCGGTGTCAGGTCCATGAACCCGCCAAACCCGTACAGCGCGCGCTGACGGTTGGTGAACAGGTCTCGCATCATGTGCTCGACGCTTCCGGCGAACAGCGCGGTGACCCGCTCTGCGCCGTGCAGCGTCTCGCGCAGGTATCTCATCAGTTCGTCTGGATCGCCATACCCCCCGTCGGCGATCTCCTGCAGCTCGTCGACGAACAGAATCAGCCGCTTACCGTCCCGCTCGGCGATGCGCTGGGGAAGCTCGAGCGCCATCCGCAATGCCTGCTCGGGATTGCGCGCGCCATAGCCGGGGCGGATCGCGAGCTCCACGGCATCGCCGAGGTCGGCTTGGGTTTTCATCGCGAGGGTGAGCGCGGCGCCTTTGACGGCGCCGGCGCCGGCCTCGCGGACTTTCTCGATCAACCTGTGCATCGGTCCGCGGTTGGCGAGAGTCTCCTGCGCGATCGCCTCCGCCAGCGCCGCCGCGTTCGTGTACTTGAACAAGCTGACCGACACCGTGTAGAAGCGCTTGGCGCGCAGCACTCCGACTGCCGCCTCGCACACGCTGCTCTTGCCTGTGCGCCTTGGTGCTGCGATCACGCGGTGTGCGCCCCCCGACAGTTGCAGCACGAGCTCCTCCACATCCCCGCGACGACCTATCATCCGGTCGAGCGGGACCGGTGCGTCGGAGGGGAACAGGTCGCGACTGGGAATCCGCATCTATGACGATTATGTCATATGCCTATGACGTTAACGTCATGGACACCCGATTATCCGCCCACCGGCGAAGCTGCATCCCGACCCCGGGACCATCTTCGGCGGAGCGAGATGGAGCGCGGTCGCTCAGGAGCCGATCAGCAGCGCCAGGACGAGCAGGGCCAGCAGATGAAACGTCTGATCGACCGCGATCGACACCGCCAGGTTCTCCTGCGGATCCAGGTGCTTGATCCGCTTCATATAGACGTGAAGCAGCCTCCCGTCGTCCTGGACGAGGTGCGGTAGGAAGATCGCCGGGATCACCCACACCAGTTCCACGCCGAGATCGCTCACAACCAGCGCGGGGACGAAGCAGAGCGTGTAGACGCTGACATGGGTGAACAGCGCACGGCGCGCGTCTCGAGCCCCGCGTTCCAGGCCGCCCCGCTTGTGACGGGCCTGCCAGTCGGTCTGCAGCAGGTAGTCCCCGACAAGATGGGACACAACGAACACGATAAAGACTTCGACCCATGTCATCCAACCGCAGAGCCTATCCGCCGGCCCGCGTCTCGTGCACGCGGCCTTGCCCGTACGTCCCGCCGCGGGTATGCACAGTAGCCTTGGCGCGGTGAGCGCGATACCTCACGGACACCCGGGGAGTCCGTTCCCGCCGATCGCCGACTATGGCTTCCTGTCGGATTGCGAGACGTGCGCGCTGATCGCGCCGAGCGGCAACGTCGAGTGGATGTGCCTGCCGCGGTTCGACTCGCCGAGCGTGTTCGGAGCGATGCTCGACCGCGACGCGGGCGGCTTTCGACTGGGCCCCGCCGGAGTGACCGTTCCCGGCGGGGTTCGCTATCTGCCGGGCACGACGGTGCTCGAGACCAGCTGGGAGACACCCGCCGGGTGGGTGGTGGTCAGCGACGTGCTGTGCATCGGACCGTGGCACCACAAGCAGGAGCGCTCACATACCCACCGGCGTTCGCCCACCAACTACGACGCCGACCATGTGCTGCTGCGGACGGTGCGCTGCGTGCAGGGGTGGGCCGAGATCCACCTCGACTGCGAACCGGTCTTCGACTACGGGGGCCTGGCGGCCGAATGGTCCTATACGGGTCCCGGTTACAGCGAGGCGAAGGCCGGCTCGGAGGGCATGGACCTCGAGCTCAGGCTCGTCACCGACATGAACCTCGGGTTCGAGGGCCCGCGCGCCCGGGCACGCACGATCCTGCGCGAAGGGGAGGTCGCGTTCGCGGCGCTGGGCTGGTCCGAGCACGCGCTGCCCACCACCTACGACGAGGCCGACGTGCGGCTCGTGCGCACCGCTCACTACTGGCAGGAGTGGCTCAAGCAGGGCACCTTCCCCGACCACCCCTGGCGAACCTATCTGCAGCGCAGCGCGCTGACGCTGAAGGGCTTGAGCTATGCCCCCACCGGGGCGATGGTTGCGGCCGCCACCACATCCCTTCCCGAGACCCCGGGCGGCGAACGCAACTGGGATTACCGCTACACCTGGATCCGCGACTCGACCTTCATGCTGTGGGCCCTGTACACCCTGGGCTTCGACTGGGAGGCCAACGACTTCTTCTACTTCGTCGCGGACCTCGCCGAAGCGGCCGAAGCCGAGGACGGCGAGCTGCAGATTATGTACGGGATCGGCGGCGAGAGCCGCCTGGACGAGCAGGAGCTCGACCATCTCTCCGGCTACGGCGGGGCGCAGCCGGTGCGCATCGGCAACGGCGCCTACCGCCAGCGCCAGCACGACGTGTGGGGCGCCGTGCTCGACTCGATCTACCTGCACACCAGATCGCGCGACCAGCTGCCCGACCGGCTGTGGCCGATCATCAAGCGCCAGGTCGCCGGCGCGCTCAAGCACTGGCGCGAGCCCGACCAGGGGATCTGGGAGGTGCGCGGCGAGCCCAAGCACTTCACCTCCTCCAAGCTGATGTGCTGGGTGGCCGCCGACCGGGGGGCCCGCCTGGCGCTGCTGCGCGAGGACCGCGAGTGGGCCGAGCGCTGGCGGGTGGCGGCCGATGAGATCCACGCCGACATCTGCGAGCACGGGGTCGATCAGCGCGGCGTCTTCACCCAGCACTACGACGCGACCGCGCTCGACGCCTCGCTGCTGCTGATGGGGCTGGTGCGCTTCCTGCCCGCCGATGACCCGCGCATCGTGGCCACCGTGATGGCGATCGCCGACGAGCTCACCGAGGATGGGCTGGTGCTGCGCTACCGCGTCGGCGAGACCGACGACGGGCTCGCCGGCGACGAGGGCTCCTTCACGATCTGCTCCTTCTGGCTGGTATCGGCGCTGTGCGAGATCGGCGAGCTGCAACGCGCCCGGGCGCTGTGCGAGAAGCTGATCTCGCACGCCAGCTCGCTGGGGCTGTATGCGGAGGAGATCGATCCACTCACCGGCCGTCACCTCGGCAACTTCCCCCAGGCCTTCACCCACCTGGCTTTGATCAACGCGGTCACGCACGTGATCAGGGCCGAATACAGCGAGCAGGTCCCGGATCCGGCCGCCGCCACGTTCTTCCGATGAGCACCGCTTCGACCTCCCTGCGCCTCGAGGTGATCAGCGGCATCGCCCCCGGAAACACGATCCTCGTCGAGGACGAGCTTGTCATCGGGCGTCACGCCACCGGGGCCGGCAGGCTCTCCGAGGACGAAGAGATCTCCCGCCAGCACGCCCGCATCTCGCGCGAAGCCACCGGCGACTACGCGATCGAGGACCTCGGCTCCTCCAACGGCACGTTCGTCAACGGGCTGCGCATCCAGAGCCCCCGTCTGCTGTCGCTCGGCGACTCGATCGAGACCGGAGCCACGACGCTGGTGGTCAGGGAGATCGTGCGGCCGACGCCCGTGGAGGCGGCCTCCGGGAGCGAGGACAGACCGGCCTCCGAGGCCCGTGCTGCCCCCACCGTGTTCGCGCGAAGCCCCGTCGTGGGGGAGGCGACGGCGGCTCCCGCTCAGGAGCTCACGCCTGCCGCCGAGCCGGCAAGCCAGACTCCGCCGCCGCCGGCACTCAAGCTGGAGATCGATTTCGACGCCCGCGAGGCGCGGATCGCGCTCGGGGACGACGGGGAGACGGTGCGCCTGCACTTCGAGGACGGCGCCTGGCGGGTCGGCTAAACCGGCTTGCCAAGCGCCGCGGTCGACCAGCCGAAGCGGGTCAGCTCAGTCGCGGGAGCCAGGGCGCCGGGCCGCTCGCCACGCCGGACGAAGACGATCGGCGCCGGCGCTGAACGGGCGATCGCCCGGCGGGTCTCTCCCAGCCCCTCCTTGCGCCAGCGCTCGGACAGTCCGACCACCAACAGCCCGGCTTCGGCGGCTGCGGCGAGGATGCCGTCGCGACCGGGCTCGGCCAGGATCGGCTCGGCCGACACCCCCGCGAACTGCTGCACCACCAGCGACGCGCTGGCCAGCAGGCCGCCGGCGTCGCGGCCGTCCTGGAGCCCGGAGGAGCCGAGCAGCCTCAGCGGCGCCCCGCTGGCGGCGGCGATCCAGGCCGCCAGCTCGAGCGCCGCCCAGTCGTGGTCCGCGCCCCCGAATGGCGCCATCACCGAACGATTCGGACCGGGGCTGACGATCGCGCCCTCGCGCGCCACCAGCACGGCCACATCGCACGGGGCGTCGTTGAGCACGGTGCCCACCTCCCCGCCGGGCACGCCGTCGCCGAGCAGCGGCCGGCGACCGTCGAGCAGCAGCAGATCGACCTCCTCGCTGCGGCACAGTCTCGTGAGGTCACGGCCGGGGTCGGCCGATGTCAATGCCACGGCGCGTGCGTCGAGACCCGCGTCGAGCAGCTCGTGGCGCCTGCGCTGAAGCTGATCGGATGCCTCGCTCACCAGCCGTGCCTCCGTCTGCAGGCCGCCACGCACCCCCGCGCCCCGCGGCGGCCTGACCAGGCCGGCGAGGATCAACTCGCGGCGCGGCTCCGAGCGTGCCAGGGGCTCCGCCAGCGCCAGCAGCTGGTCGAGCGCCGCCGCGCTCTGGGGCGCCACCAGGATCGAATGCTCCGCCGCCGCGGGACGCTGCACGGTGGTCGGCCGCGCGCTGGCCGCGAGCTGCACCTCGGGCTCCTCCCCGTAGGCGTTGCGAGGATCGAGCACCCGTATCAGCGGCCCCGCCATGAACGTCGTCACCAGCGCCATGATCACCAGCGCCGTGAACAGCGCCGCCGAGATCGCTCCCAGGCTGAGCGCCAGGTTGAGCACGATCAGCTCCGTCAGGCCGCGCGTGTTCATCAGAGCCCCCAGCACCGCCGACTGGCGCCATGGCAGGCGAATCGCGCGGGCCGCGATCAGCGTTCCGCCGTACTTGCCGGCGATCGCGAGCGCGCTCAGCGCGAGCGTGATCGCGATCAGCTGACCGCTGTCGAGCAGGGCCACGTTGGTGCGCAGACCGGTGTAGGCGAAGAACAGCGGCAGCAGCAGCGTCAGCACGAAGTCCTCCACGCGGCGCGTGACGTCTTCGCTGAGCCCCGCGTGGCGGGGCATCGCGAGCCCCATCACGAATGCGCCGAAGATCACCGCGATCCCGATCGTCTCGGTCGCGATCGCCGACAGCAGCACCCCGGCGAAGATGACCGTGATCCACGTGCCGGGCAACCGCCCCGCCTCGTCATAGGCGATCGCCGCCCGTGCCAGGACCGGGCGCACGAGCAGGGCCATGCCCAGGCAGAACACCGCGGCCCAGCCGATCGTCTCGAGCACCACCAGGCCGCTGCCGGCCCCCGCCACCGCGGTGGCCAGCGCGATCAGAAACCACGCCGACACGTCATCGACGGCCGCGGCCGACAGCGCCAGCGCGCCAAGCGGCCGCTTGAGCATGCGCCGCTCGGAGATGATCCTGGCGAGCACGGGAAACGCGGTGATCGACATCGACACCCCGACGAACAGGGCGAAGGCGGCAAAGCGGATGTCCGGAGCCAGCAGCGAATAGAGCGGCAGCGCCACGAGCATGCCCAGCATCAGCGGCACCAGCAGCGCCGTGTTCGACACGACGAGGGTCATGCGGGCGCGGCCGCGAAGCTGGGAGAGATCGACCTCCAGCCCGATCAGGAACATGTAGAAGACCAGGCCCAGGTTTGCTGCCACGCCTATATACGGGACGATGTCCGAGGCGAAGACCTTGGACTGCAGCCCCGGGTCGAGCGCCCCGAACAACGTCGGGCCGAGCAATATGCCCGCGAGCACCTCGCCCATCACCCGCGGCTGGCGGATCTTCGGCATCACGCTTCCGCACAGCCGGGCGAACAGCATCACGATCACGACCGCGATGAAGAACGCGACCACGGTCTCTTCAGGGGTGCGCGGCTTGGCGGTCGGCCGCGGCTTGGGGGCCCCCGGTTCGGGGGGCTTGCGCTTGAGTTCGGCCACCACCGGCAGCCTGCCCAGCGTGCCCACGAGCAGGCGGCCCACGACACGGGCGTCGATCTGTGCGGTCCTGCCCCGCACGCAGTGGACCGCCCCGCTCAGGCGCCCGTTCACCCACTTCAGCTTGCCGCTCAGCGTGGACTGGGTGTTGGAGATCGTGACGAACTGGCCCGACTGCGCCAGTTCGATCTTCGGCCCGAGGCAGGCGGTCGCGGTCGAGACGTCGTAGCCCCCCGCGATCTGCTTCTGGGCGTGCTTGCCGGCGCCCGAGGTGAACACGAAGACCGCCACGCCGGCGGTCACCAGCGCCAGCACCGCGTAGTGGACAGCCAGGCGCCGGGCCCCGATGGAACCCGCCTGTTCGGTGTCCACTGCCTCGCCTCCCTCGTGCTCGTGCTCGCTGTAGGGCGGCGCGAGTCTACCAGCGGGATATCGACGCGGTATTCAGCGCGTGGCGCTGACGTCTGACATATGATGAATGCCCTTCCAGGCGAGTAAGGCGAGGTGGTCTGATGCGAGCAACACACACGCGCCCCGGGCGGTCGATCGCGATCGTGACGCTGGCGATGCTATTGGCCGTGACGAGCACCGCGACGATGACGGCGAACGCCGCTGCGCCCGAACCGCCGATCAACGACAACTACCTCGAAGCGCTGAACCTCAACAAGCCGGGCACCCCGCTCAACCAGACGGAAACCCTGAGCGACACGCGCAACACGGCGGGGGCGACGGTTCAGTCGGACATTCTCAGCCCAAACCCCGGCCCGCCCGAGCTGACGGGCTGCAACGGCGTCACCGAGGGCAGGACGATCTGGTACGACTTCTACCCCAACGCCAACGGGCTCGTCCGGATCCGCACCTCGGCGGCGTTCGGCACGGTCATGGCGGTCATGCCGTACAACCCCAAGACGCTGCTGCCCGAAAACGGCGAACGCCGGTGTGCGGTCAACCAGCCCACGGCGGCCGGCGAACTGTTCGACAAAGTGCACGCCGGTAAGTCGTACACGATCCAGATCGGCGGCGTCGAAGAAGCCGGTGGCACCCTCCAGTTCCTGTTCGACTACCTCGTCGAACTCAAGCGCCTGCAGGCCGAAGCGACGCTCGCCGCGCAGCCGCTCGCCTCGGGGGTGCGCGTCGTGAGCCTCGCCGTTGCCGCTCCCCGCAAGGCCCGCGTCGAAGTCCGCTGCACGCACGGCTGCCGCCCCCAGGCCACGACCGCGCGGACCGTTCGCTTCCCCCGCCTGGGCGGCGCGGTGCTGCCGGACGGCTCCGCTCTGAAGATCTACGTGACCGCCAAGAACGAGATCGGCGCCTACATCGAATACCGGATCGGGCACGGGAGCTTCACCAAGGTCCAGCGCTGCCTGAAGCCGGGCTCGAAGAAGCCCGAGCGCTGCGAATGACCGCCACCGCTCGCGGGCGCGTGGCAATCGCGGCGCTGATCGCGGCGCTGGCGTTCGGCGCGGCCTTCGCGGTACGCAAGGCGACCGCCGGGGGGACGTCGGCGCCGGCGCTGCCGACGCCGCTCGTGTTGCCCTCGACTCCAGTGCACGCCTCCGGCATCGCGCTGCCGGTGGTGGTGCTCCCCGCGCTGCGCCGGCCGCCGCGTCCAGCCGCTCCCGCGCAGAGCACCCCCAGCTCCACACCGGCAGCTCCGACGCCGACGCCCGCCGCGCCCTCTACGCCAGCGCCCTCCACGCCGGCCGCTCCGCCGAGCGGTGGCGGCGGCGGCGGCAAGGGCGGCCCGGTGCTCGTAGGCTAGTGTCGAAGAGCGCGTGACTCCCCGTCGCACTCAGCGCCAGGTGATCTGATGGACTCGCCGCACAGCTCAATAGCCGTCGCGGGCTACCGCATCGATGGCACGCTCGGGGAGGGCGGCATGGGCACCGTCTACCGCGCCACCCAGCTCTCGCTGGAGCGTGTGGTGGCGCTGAAGGTGCTGACCGCGGAGCTCAGCTCCGATCCCGCCTTCCGCGAGCGCTTCCGTCGCGAGGGCCTGCTGCAGGCCGCGCTCGACCACCCGCACATCGTCACCGTCTATGAGGCCGGCGAGACCGACAACAGGCTGTTCCTCGCGATGCGCATGGTCGAGGGTCCCACGCTCAAGGATCTGATCGTTCGACGCCAGCTCGACGATCGCCGCGCGCTGCGCCTGCTCACACAGGTGGCCGAGGCGCTCGACGCAGCGCACGCGAAGGGGCTCATCCATCGCGACGTCAAGCCCCAGAACGTACTGGTCGGCGCCGGCGACCACGCCTATCTGGCCGACTTCGGGCTCACGAAGGGGAGTGACGACGCGGGGATGACCGAAACCGGTCAGTTCGTGGGCACGATCGACTACATCTCCCCCGAGCAGGCTCGCGGGGAACTGGCCACGGCGCGCAGCGATGTGTACGCGCTGACGGCTGTGCTGTGCGAGTGCCTCACCGGCCAGGTTCCGTATGCGCGGGCCACCGAAGAGCGGGCTCTGCTCGCGCACCTCACCGAGCCCCCACCGCGTCTGTCAGAGGTGCGCGCGGATCTTCCAGCCGCGATGGACGAGGTGGTCGCCGAGGGGATGGCGAAGGACCCTGAGGACCGCCCCGCGTCGGCCGGCGAGCTGATGTTGAAGGCCCGGCGAGCGCTCGGCGTCGCGTCCGAGGCCTCTGCGCCGCCGAGCACCGCGGACACGACACGTTTGAGCGACGCCGCCGGGACCCCGACACGGACGCCGCGCCCAGCCGCAAAGGGCGATCCCGGCGCGACCCGTCTCACCGCTGCCGCTGCCGCCGCCGGAGCGCCCGCCGGCGACGCGGCCGCGGCGACGCGCACGGCCGGCGCCCCGCCCGCGGGAGTTGCGCCCGGCGCTCGTGCGTCCACGGGCGCCGGGCGCGGACGATTTGTGCCGGCGGTGCTCGCCGCCGCGGTGCTTGCGGGCGTCGCCGGACTCCTGCTCGGGGGGAGCTCCGGCGGATCCGGAGAAGCATTCAGCGACTCCGCGTCGGCGGGCTATGTCGAGCTCTCCTTCCCGGCCGGGTGGCAGCGGCTCGCAAATGCTCCGGCGATTCCGGGGCTCGCAATCTCACAGCCGCTCGCGCTGGCGCAGAGCACACCCATCAGCGCCGCCGGCGGCACTCCTCAGCGACTCCTCGCCGGCGAGGTCAGCGCCTCGGGACCTTCGCTGCTGCCCGCCGCGTTCACCGCTGCCCTGAACGCGCCGCTGCCCCGACCCCAGCCCGTACAGCTCGGTGCCCTGCAGGCGTACCGCTACAGCGGGTTATCCGTGCGCGGCCTGCCCGGGCCGCTGACGCTCTACGCGGTGCCCACCGCCAACGGTGTGGCCACCGTGGCGTGCCTGAGCTCCTCCTTCGCCGCGCCCGCGGCGCAGTGTGCGCAGATCGCCGCCACGCTGAAGCTGAGCGGCACCACTGCGTTCGGGCTGGGCCCCAGTCCGCAGTATGCCGCCGCGTTGGAGCGCAGCTTCGGAGCGTTGCAGAGCGCCGCCGGTGCCGGCGCGGCCAGCCTGAGCGCCGCGTCGAGCGCCTCGGCGCAGGCCGCCGCGGCCGCGCGGCTCGCCGCGGCCTGCAGCTCCGCGTCGAATGCGCTCATGCGCCTCACGGTCAGTCCCGCGGTGCAGGGCGCCAACGCGAGCCTTGCCGGCTCGCTGGCGGCGCTCGCCCGCGACTACTCCGCGCTGGCCTCGGCGGCACGAGCGGGGAACGAAGCCGCCTACGCGCGGGCGGTGGGCGCCATCGCCGGCGACCGTGCCCGTGCCGCGAACGCGCTCGCGGCGCTGCGTCGGGCCGGTTACGTCGTCTCGGGCTGAGCGGCCGGCGGGGACGCTGGGGGGCCCTGCCCGGGGCTCGCTCCGTCCTCGGCGAGCGACCAGATCGTCGTGTGCGTCCGCCGGCCGCGCAGCTCGACCTCTTCCACGAACACGAGATCCTCGGGCGGCGCGATCAGCATCTCCTTCGTGCTCCCCGACAGCATCAGCTGGTGAGGCGTCCCCTTGGTGAGCTGCTCGATGCGGGCGGCCGAGTTCGTGGTGTCGCCGACCGCCGTGTACTCGACGCGACGCTCGGAGCCGACATTGCCCGACATCACGCGCCCCGAGTTCAGGCCGATGCCCATGCGAAATCCCGATCCCAGCTCCTGCTCGCGCAGCCATGTGTTGAAGCGGGGCAGGCGCACGGTGAGCATCTCGCGGGCAGTGGCAAGAGCGTGGTCGGCGTGGTCGGCTTGGACGATCGGCGCTCCGAACACCGCCATGATCCCGTCTCCCATGTAAGCCACGAGGGTGCCTCCGTGGTCGAGGATCGCGTCGCTCATCTCGCTCAGGTAGTGGTTGAGCACGTCGATCACGTGGTCCGGTGTCAGTCTTTCGGCGAACGTGGTGAAGCCGCGCAGGTCGGTGAACATCACGGTTACCTCGCGCTGCACCCCACCGAGGCGCAGTCCCGCGTCGGCGCTGGCCAGGACCTCGTCGACGACGTTCTCGGGCACGAAGCGCGAGAACAGGTCGCGTACCCGTTCGCGCTCGAAGGCGACCGTGACGAGCTGCACCGACAGGGCCCCGGCAGCGCTGAGGATCAGGGCTCCGAGTGGGTACACGAATGCCACGAAGTGCCCATCGTCGAAAGCGATCTGTACGGCCACCGTGAACGTCGCCGCGAGCGCGACGGCCAGCGCGATCGTCGCGATCGGTCCGAACCGCAGGCTCGCCAGCGGGGCGGCAAAGCCCATCAGCACGATCAGCCCAAGGTCCAGCCACGCTCCCACCGAGCGCAGCGGCACGCCCCGCAGCACAGTCTCGATCGCGCTGGCCTGAACTTCGGCGCCCGGCATTTCGCTGGCGGTGGACGTCGGGTGAATATCCTGCAGCGACGGCGCCGAGGGGCCGACGACCACGATCTTGTCGTGGAAGAAGCCACGCGGGAGCCGGCCGCGGTAGACCGTTGAGAACGACACTTTGTGCAACGTTCCAGTTGGCCCGTAGTAGTCGATCCACGCTGTGCCATCGTCGAAGCCGCGCGGGTCGATCCGATGCCCCTCGGCGACTTCGGCGCTCGTCACCGCGAGCGTTCTCAGCCCGCCGACCGAGTAGCCGACCCTCCGCAGGACGCCGCCCGGATCGTCGGGCAGCAGCGCGTTGGCGGGCCGCGATCCCACTTCCTTCAGCAGCGCCGTTCCTTCGCCGCTCCCGAGAAACCGTGTGTTCCCGTGCGCGTCGGTCTCGGTCGTGGCCATCACCGTGCGCCCGTCTGCGCTTTCAAGCGCAGCGAGCAGCGCGGTCTCGTCGCTGCGCGCCTGGGGACACTTGCCCGGCGGCGGCTGATAGCCCGTCGCCGCGAGCGGACAGGCGCTGGCCTCGGTGAACTGAACGTCGTAGGCGATCATCGTAGGATGGTCGCGCGCGATATTTTCGATCACCCGGGCGTGCACCCGGCGCGAGAAGGGCCACTGCAGGCCCAGTTCGTCGAAGGTCGTGGCGTCGATCTCGACCAGCACCACATTCGTCGGCGGTCGCCGGGGGCCGCGGATCGAGAAGCGGGTGTTGACCGTGCTCAGCTCGAGCGATCGCAGCAGGTTGGTCTCGTAGGCGACGATCGCCACGCCGGTGGCGCCCAGCGCCACGATCGCCAGCAGCACCAGCCGCAGCCGCTGCGTGCGGGCCTGTCCGGCTCGCCTGCGTTTGCGCTTCACCCGTTCACCTGCGACGAACGCTATCCGAGTTCCCGGCGGGCCGAGGCTGCGTTACGCTGGCCTTCGATGATCGAGGATCCGTCACGCTTCGTGCTGCCGCAGGAGCTCACGCTGGCCGACCGCTACACCGTCCAGGCGCCGATCTCGAGCGGCGCGATGGGCGCGGTCTACCGCGCCCGCGACACCCGCACCGGCGCGGCCGTGGCGGTCAAGCACGTGAACAACACGCGCCACGCCGAGCGCTTCGAGGTGGAGGCGCAGCTGCTGTCGCTGCTGCGCCATCCGCGTGTGGTCGAGGTCCTGGACCACTTTGCCGACGAGCGCGGCCAGTACCTGGTGATGGAGCTGGTCGAGGGCACCGATCTGCACGCCCTGCTGGCACAGGACGGAGATCCGGGGCTGGGGCTGGACAAGGCGGTGGAGTACGCCCGCCAGAGCTGCGAGGCGCTGGAGTACGTCCACGAGCAGCAGATCGTGCACCGCGACGTCAAGCCGCAAAACCTGATCCTCGGCGCGCACGGCGTTGTGCTGGTCGACTTCGGGATCGCCCGCCTGCTCGTGGACGAGGAAGAGGACGAAGGCACAGTGGGGGTTGGCACGCCGCGGTACATGGCGCCCGAGGTGTTCGCCGGCGGCGCGGTCTCCCCCCGCAGCGACGTATTCAGCTTGGCCGCCACGCTGTGGACGCTGATCGTTGGCAAGCCGCCCGTGTATGCCAGCCCGACCGAGCTGCGCGAGATCGCCCCCGAGGTCCCGCTCGAGATCGCCGAGGCGGTGCAGGCGGGCCTCGAGATGATCCCCGAGCGGAGGGTCGCCTCGGTCGCCGCCTTCGCCCGCGCCCTTGGCGGCCACTCCCAGTCCTCGGTTGGCGGGTCGCTCACGCTTTCAATCGAGGGGCCCGCCGCCCGCCGCGGCCTGATCGAGGGGATCGTGCGCACCGCGGCCGGCGTGTTCGGGGCGGCGGCATCCTCGATCGCGCTGAGCGACGCCAACACTGGCGAGCTGGTCTACCAGTCCGCTTGGGGGGCCGGGGGGCGCGAGATCGTGGGCGTGCGGCTGCCTCCCGGACAAGGCCTCGCCGGCAGCGTCGTCGAGAACGGGCAGCCGCTGGCGGTGAGCGACTGCCGCACCGATCCCCGCTTCGCGGCTCGCATCGCCGCCGGCACTGGCCACGTCCCCTACACGATGCTGGTCGTCCCGCTCGTGCGCCAGGGACGCCCGATCGGCGTGCTGTCGCTGCTGGATCGCCGCGACGGCGGCCACTACGGGCCCGACGACGCCGAGCGCGCGGCGCTGTTCGCCGAGCTTGCCGTGAGCGCGATCGAGGCCGACGGCAAGGCGATGCCCAGCCTGGGCGCGCGCAGGCCGTAGATCAGCCCGTTTGATTGGTCCTCGCCCCGCCCGGGGCAAGGCCTCGGTCAGCCCAGTTCGGCCAGGCTCTGGCGAGGTCTCCGCTCAGCGGGGGGTCAGCCTCGTGTCAACGGCGCCTGGGCCAGGTAGGACTGGCCGGTGAACAGGGTGATCGTCTTGCGGCGGCGGAAGTCGCGGACCGAGACGATGCCGCGCTTGACCCGTGTGAGCGTCCCGTCGCACTGATTGGCCACGCTCCAGATCGTCCCCCGCACAGTCGCCGCGCTGTACTGGCCCCGCGCGGTGAAGTTCCCGTGCCCGCTGGCATTGAGCCGGCCGAGCACTTTGCCGCTCAAATGCCTGGCCGCGGTCCGGGCCTTGCCCCGCGTCGCGCAGAGTTGGCTGGCGCTGTGGGTGTCGATGATGTTCAGGTCGGTCAGTCCCCGCTGCCTGCGCGCCTGCAACAGCTTGAAGATTCCCGCCCCGAAGTCGCCGGTCTGCAGCTTGCCCTTCAGGGAGGAGGTGGTAGCCGTGGTTATGCCCACGACACCCCCGGTCGTATCGAGGATCGACCCGACGGGGATCTGACGCGCCTCGGTCAACGGTATGAACGCCTGCCCCTTTGTCAGCGCCGCGAACGCCCGCGCGAACCGCGCGAACGGGGAGAACGGCGGAGAAGCGAGGCCAGCGTGGCGCCGGGCGGCAGCTCGATGTAGACGATCCCCGACACCGGCGTCACGTTCACGGACTTGCCGAGCACCGGCGGCGGGGGTGGCGGATCGGCCGGCGTGTTGAGAACCTGATCGGCGCCCTGCACGCTCCCCGCGCTGTTGGTGGCCACCGCGCGCACGTGGTAGGTGACGTTGGGCAGCAGGCCCGTGACCGTCGCCGTGACCGTGTGGTTGGCGAAGTCCGAGCCCACCGACTGGTTGGGCGTCATCGAGCCGTAGGTGATCGCCGCGACGTTTTGGCGCCGGGGAGGACCGGCCCGTACTCGAAGTACGCCACCGTCGCCAGCCCGTGCGGGTTCACAGTCGTCGTGAACGCCGCGCTGGTCGTTGTCAGCACGGTCGGGGATGCGGCCGTAAGGAGCACCGGCGGCGCGGGGGTGGGTGCGGCGTTGGTTCCCGCGACCGGCGGCGGCGGCGGCGGCGGTCGGCGTAAGTGCGCTTGGCGAGGTCCACCGCGCCGAGTCGCAGCCGGCGCCCTGGGGGCGGGTGATGTTGCGCTGATCGGCGCCGTCGCCCAGAACGACCAATCGCCGTGGGGATCGCGTCAACCGCCGGGCGGCGGTGGGTTCCGGAGCGGGGTGATCGGTGTTGCCCGCCGTTGTGCTGAGGCGTGGAGGAGCTGAAATCGGGCGATGTGTTCTGCAGATCCCCGATGGATTTGAAGCCGCAGTCGATTTCGTTCTCGAGGTTGTAGCCGAGCCGAGACGATCGTCGGCGAGGCGTGAGTGCGCCAGG
This sequence comes from uncultured Solirubrobacterales bacterium, assembly GCA_963808385.1. GTDB lineage: Bacteria > Actinomycetota > Thermoleophilia > Solirubrobacterales > Solirubrobacteraceae > Palsa-744. The sequence goes on from CAWEFQ010000018.1 coordinate 427,876, forward strand.
CAGTTGGTCGTTGGTGACTTTTCCGCTGGTCCGTCTCGGTATTGAGTGGGCACGGATCGAGCCGACCGCGGTCGATTCGTGGACCCGTGCGGTGAAGCGCGGAGCCCTGCGCCCGGTTCAGGCCCGCAAAGTGGGCGACGCAGGTCAAGAGCTTTAACGTCGCGGTTTTGTTGTAGGCGATCGTACGTTAGTTGATCGATCGGAAACCCCATGTTTTCGTCGAGAACGTTGGCTTCGGCCACGTTAGGGAATGTCCTGCACCCAGGCTTCCTCGTTGACGGCAACAGTCGAGATCCTGCCATAGCCAGTATCCCTTATAAGTTTGCCTGGGAGAGAGGACGTTGAAGGCAGAAGCGGCGTAGCCGTAGTTCATTGGATTCCACCGGCCTCTGCGCTGCCGTTTCTGGCCTGGTTGCCCGACAGTCGCGAGCGTTCAAGCACCAGCGTACCGGCGTCGTTGGCGCTCCCGCCGCCGCCGAGGATGCGGTGCCTCCGGTGATCCAGTCTTCGCTGAGGAGTAATGACTCTGTGTTGCGGATGTCGCCGCCGAATTCGCCTAGCTTTCGTCGGCGCTGGCGGTTCCGCCCGCGATTTCAAGTCGGAAGATGCCCACCGTCGGCGCTTCGCCGCCGTTCACAGGGGCCTGGATATCGAATACCCGGCTCGCGTTTGCGCCGGGCCGGCGACGTCCACGGTCGTGGTGCGTGCCCCGCCGCCGAGGATCACGAGCGATTGCCTGATCGTGACGCGGGCCGTTGCGGCTGGGCCCAGGTTGTACGTGCCCCTCGGGACGACGATCACATCGGGCGGGCTCGGCGTTTTGGTCAGCCCGTTCTCGTATTCGATGGGCGTGCCGCAAGTGAGCATGTGCCGGAGGCGGGTTCCAGGCACGTCCCGGTTTCGTCGCTGGTCGTCCCGACCGTGTAGGGGTCGTCGAGACCTGCGCTGAGGAGGCCACGGCCGGCCGTGACGGCCATCGCGACAAGCGCCGCCGAGACGATCGCCACTGCGCGCAGGCGCGAACGTAGGCCGATCCACCCCCGGGGCTGAGAACCTCGCACATGGCAATTGAATCAGAGTCGGGCGCTTGCGGCGCCATCCCTCGGTGAGCGTTACCTGGCATCCTGTGAGCCATGAGCGACACGGGGCAGGACGGTGAGCCCGATCCGCTGATCGGCACGAGCGTGGGGAGCTACCGGATCGAGGCGGTGCTGGGCATCGGCGGGATGGGTCGCGTGTACCGGGCGATCGACGCCGACGGCCGGTTGGTGGCGCTCAAGCTGGTGCGCGGCGACCTCGCCGAAGACAGCGTCTTTCGCCGCCGCTTCGAGCGCGAGGCGAAGATCGCCCAGGACGTCAAGAACCGGCACGTCGTGCCGGTGCTCGACACCGGCGAGCACAACGGCGTGCCATACCTCTCCCAGCAGTTCATCGAGGGCGGCTCGCTGGAGCAGAAGCTCAAGCGGGAGGGCCGGCTGGACGTGTCCACGACGCTTGAGATCTGCGCCCAGGTGGCAGACGGACTGGACGCGCTGTTCGCCGGTGGCATGGTGCACCGCGACGTCAAGCCCGCCAACGTCCTGCTGGACGTGGACGGCATCGCGCTGATCACCGACTTCGGGCTGGCCAAGGACAACCAGGCCACGGTGCTCACCCGGCCCGGGCAGGCGCTGGGCTCGATGGACTACATGTCGCCCGAGCAGATCCGCGGCGAGGAGGTGACCGCGGCGACCGACGTCTATGCGCTCGGCTGCGTCCTCTGCGAGTGCCTCACCGGGACTCCTCCGTTCGCCGACCGTCAGGGCATGCGCGTGCTGTGGGCCCAGCTGCAGGACGAGCCACCGGACCCCACCACCGGGCTCGACGGTGTCGCGCCCGCGCTTGGGCCGGCGATCCTGCGCGCGCTCGAGAAGGACATCGCCAAACGCCCGCAGAGCGCAGGCGAGTACGCGCGGCTGCTGTACGAGGCCGCCGGCCTGCAACCGCGGCCGGCGAGCTCGACGAGCGGCTGAGCGGGGTGGCGGCACCGGGCGGGATGGTCACTCGCGGCGTCAGCCGACCGGACCGGACCGGACCGCCCGCTCAGCCGCCTTCCTGCGCCTGGATCGCGGTGATCGCCACCGTGTTGACGATGTCCGTGACCGAGCAGCCTCGACTGAGGTCGTTTACGGGCCTGCGCAGCCCCTGCAGAACGGGGCCGATGGCCACCGCCCCCGAGGAGCGCTGCACCGCCTTGTAAGCCACGTTGCCGGTGTCGAGGTCGGGGAAGATGAAGACGGTGGCGCTGCCCGCGACCTCGCTGTCGGGCAGCTTCAGCTTGGCGACGCTCGCGTCGACGGCGGCGTCGTACTGGATCGGCCCGTCGACCTTGAGATCGCCCCGCAGTCGCCGCACCGTCTCGGTGGCGTGGCGAACCGCGTCTACCTGCTCACCCTTGGCCGAGTCGCCGGTGGCATAGGAGAGCATCGCGATCCGCGGCTCGACGCCGAACGCCGCCGCCGTGTCCGCGGAGCTGATCGCGATGTCCGCGAGCTGATCGCTGTCGGGCGTGGGGTTGACCGCGCAGTCACCGTAGACCAGCACGCGGTCGGACAGGCACATGAAGAAGACGCTCGAGACGACCGAGACGCCGGGACGGGCCTTGATGAGCTCGAACGCCGGGCGAATCGTGTCACCCGTCGTGTGAGCCGCCCCTGACACCATGCCGTCGGCCTCCCCAAGGTGCACCATCATCGTGCCGAAGTAGGTGGGATCGCCGAGGGCGTCGTACGCGTTCTCCTCGGTCAGCCCCTTGTGCTTGCGCAGCTCGTGGTAGACCGAGCCGTAGCGCTCTCGCTGAGGCGAGCTCAGGGGATCCACGATCTCCGCGCCGTCCAGGTTCAGGCCGAGCGCGGCGGCGCGCCCGCGCACCGCATCGGGGTCGCCCAGCAGCGTCAGGGCGACGACGCCGCGGCGCAGCAGGATGTCGGCGGCCCGCAGCACGCGGTCGTCCTCGCCCTCGGGCAGCACGATGTGCTTGCGCGCCGCCTTGGCCTTCTCGATTAGCTCGTACTCGAACATCGTCGGAGTCATCCGCGCCGGTCGCTCCACCATGAAGCGCATCTGCAGCTCTACCTTGTCCACGCTGCGCTCGAAGATGCCGAGGGCGGTGGCGATCCTGCGCTCGTTCTGCGCGCGCAGCACCGGTCTCACGGCCGCGATGGCGGCCGTGGCGACGTGCGTGCGCTCGTCGATCTCGAACACCGGAAAGGGGGAGGTCTCGAGCAGTCCCCGCAGGGTGGGGGAGAGCTGGTAGCCGCCCGTCAGCAGCAGCCCAGCGACCGCGGGGAAGGACGGGGAGAGCGTCGAGGCGAGGCACGCGACGACGATGTCGGAGCGATCGGCCGGCACCACCACGAGGGTTCCGTCCACGAGATCCTCGATGAAGTGCTCGGCGCTCATCGCCGCCACCCGCACCCCGCGCACGTCGCGGTCGAGCATGCCATCGACGGCCAGCACCGGTCTGGCGCCGAGGGCCGCCTGGATCTCGCCGACGCTCGGGTAGCCGAGCTCGGCGTGCTCGGGCATCACGTAGACCCACTCCTGGCCGGTGTTCGGCGCGAGCCGCATCTCGACATCGTCCACGGCGTCGGGCGCGACGCGGTTGACGATCACGCCGAAGAGCTCGCAGTCCTTGCGCGCCAGCTCCTCGCGCGCGAGCTGCACCTGCTCGACGACATCGCTGCTCGCCGCCGCGTTGACCACGACCAGCACGGGGCAGCCGAGCTGGTTGGCCAGGTTCGCGTTCAGGTCGAAGTCCAGCGCGGGGGTGGAGCCGACGAAGTCGGTGCCTTCGCACACGATGAAGTCGCAGCGCCGCTCGAGCTCCCTGTAGGCGGCGAGAACCCGCTTCTCGATCTCCTCGTGGGCGCCGTGGGCGATCAGCGCCGTCACATCCTCGGCGCTGGGACCGTGCATCTCCGCGTAGCCGAGCTCGAGCTGATAGCGATCGCGCATCAGCTCGATCTGCGGATCCGGCTCACTGGCGGAGCGGACGATCGGACGGAAGAAGCCGATGCGCCGCAGGCGCGCCGAGAGCATCTCCATGAAGCCGAGGGCCACGACTGACTTGCCGCTGTGCGGACCCATCGCCGTGATGTAGATGTTTCGTGCCATGGATCCTCGCCCTCAGCGGACGACGGCGAACACGTGGTGTTCGCCGAGAACCCCTTTGAAGCGGTGCTCGCCGCGCTCCTCGAAGCAAAAGCTGGGATCGGTCTCGGTGTACTCCTTCAGCGTCGATGAGACCGTGATCTCGCCACCCTGCGCGCAGCCTGCGATGCGGGCGCCGAGCACGACGTTGCGTCCGTACAGCTCTTGCTCGTTGGTGATCACGAAGCCGGTGTGCAGGCCGACGCGCAGCAGCAACGGGCGATCGCTTCCCGGGACGGTGCGGTCCGCCAGCGAGCTCTGCAGATCGATCGCGCATCGCAGGGCCGCGTGGGCGCTGTCGAAGGCGACCATGAAGCCGTCGTCGTGGGACTTGACCACCGTGCCCGCGTGATGGCCGACGACCCGCTCGACGATCAGGCGATGGTCGCCCAGCAGCTCGGCGAAGCGCTCGGGCCCGAGCTCCTTGCCGATCTCTGCCGCGTCGTCGATGTCGCAGAAGAGCAGCGTCAGGGCCCCGTCGGGAGAGCTCATCTCGCCGAGCGGGGGCTGCGCGTCGCCCAACGCCGAGGCGATCACGTCGATCGATGTCATCGCTCCAATTTCCAACCCGATCCTCCTAATCTCCCGCTCACCCGCGCGGCGCAAGCATAACCTCTCCCCACGATCGGCGAAGCGGACCTGGGCATCGATCACACGGACCCGACGTCAGATGTCAGAGCGGGATAGATTTCCCGGATGGCCTCGTTGCCCGAGCAGCAGCTGCGCGTCGGCGTGGACTTGGTGGATGTGGAGCGTCTGCGACGGTTGCTGACCGAGCACATCGATCGCCACGGGGAGCTGTTCACCGCGGCTGAGCTCGAGTACTGCCGAGGCAAGCGCCGCCGCCACGAGCACCTCGCCGCGCGCTTCGCCGCCAAGGAGGCGGTGCTCAAGGCGTTCGGCACCGGCGTGAGCCAGCGCATGCGCTTCACCGAGGTCGAGGTGCTCAACGAGCGCAGCGGACGCCCGCGGGTCCGCCTGCTGGGGAGCGTCGCCTCGTTCGCCGAGCGTCATGGGCTCAGTCAGCTCGATGTGTCGCTGTCGCACACCGAGGGGACGGCGCTCGCCAATGTCGTCAGCGTGTGGCGCCGCCCCGCCCCCAGTGAGCCGCCCGCCGTCCAAACCGAGGAGTGAACGTGGCCGACAACAGTAACCACAGGCATCGAGTCGTCGTCACCGGGATGGGGGCGATCACCTCGCAGGGCAACACGCTCGAGCAGTTCTGGGACGGCGTGAGCAACGGTCGCGTGGCGATCCGCAACGTGGCGCACATGTCGATGGACGGCTATCGCACCAGCTTGGGCGGCGAGGTCCAGGATCCGGCGGCGCCAGAGCACAGCTACCTGAACCCGGACGGGTTCCACGACCGGGCGATCGATTTCACGATCAAGGCCGCCGAGGAGGCGATGGCCAACTGTGGCGTGCCGGTGGGGTCGATCCCGGCCGAGCGCTGGGGCGTGGTGATCGGCACGTGCAACGCCGGGCTGCTCGCCGGGGAGGAGTGGCACGTGCGGCGCAAGCGAGGCGAGCAGCCGGACCCCCGGCTGGTGCTGCTGGTCCCGCCGCAGGCGATGGCGGAGGCCCTCAGCGGCGCCTTCGGACTGCGCGGCCCGGCGCTGTCGGTCGACACCGCGTGCGCGGCCAGCGCCAACGCGATCGGGTATGCCGGCGAGTTGATCCGCAGCGGCCAGGCCGACGCGGTGCTGACCGGCGGCGCGGACGCCTTCTCGGACATTCTCTATGCCGGGTTCAACGCGCTGGAGTCGCTCTCGCCGGAGCCCGCGGCGCCGTATTCGCGCGATCGCAAAGGACTCTCGCTGGGAGAGGGGAGCGGCATGCTGGTGCTGATGCGCGAGGACCTCGCGCATCAGCACGACGCCCCTGTGCTGGCCGAGATCCTGGGCTACGGCCTGTCGGCCGACGGCTATCACCCGACCGCGCCGCATCCCGAAGGCCACGGCGCCGCGCGCGCGATCCAGACGGCGCTGGCTCAGGGTGGCGTGTCGCCTGAGGAGGTTCAATACGTCAACAGCCACGGCACGGGCACGGCCAAGAACGACCCCGCGGAGACCGCCGCGACGAAGGTCGGCCTCGGAGTGGAGGCTGCTCATCGCGCGGCGGTGAGCAGCACCAAGTCGATGATCGGGCACCTGCTGGGAGGCGCCGGGGCGATCGAGGCGGTCTCGACGGTGAAGACGCTCGAGCACCAGCTCGCTCCTCCGACCGCCAACTACACCGAGGCGGACCCCGAATGCGACCTGGACTACATCTCCGATGGTCCGCGCGAGATGACGATCGACATCGCCGTGTCGAACAACTTCGCCTTCGGTGGCGCCAATGCGTCGCTGGTCTTCGCCCGCGCGGGCGCGCGGGCGCAGGGGCCGCCGGCGCCACAGCTGGATCGCGTCGTCATCACCGGGCTGGGCGCCCTCACCTCGGCGGGCACCGACCTCCAGGCGCTGTGGGAGGCCTACAGCGCCGGGCGCGACTGCACGAGCGCCGAGGATGGCGTGCGGCTTGGCCGCGTGGACTTCTCCGCGGGCGACTTCCTCTCGCCCAAGGAGCGCAAGCGTGTGGACCGTCTGGGGCTGTTCTCGATCATCGCCTCGCGTCAGGCGCTGAGCGACGCGGCGCTCGAGCTGAGCGATCAGAATCGCACCCGTGTGGGCACCATCCTCGGCACGGGGGTGGGTCCGATGGAAAGCATGGAGGACTTCGCCGTGGGCGTGATCGAAGAAGGCGCCGGCGGCGCCAATCCGGCGGTCTTTCCGAACACCGTGTACAACGCCGCCGGCGGCCAGGTGGCGATCAAGGTTGGCACGCAGGGATCGGCCTCGACGCTCACCGTCGGGCACGCGGCCGGCGCGGCGTCGCTGTGCTACGGCTACGACCTGGCCGCAACCGACCACGCGGATGCGGTCCTGTGCCTCGGCGCGGACTCGCTGACCGACACGGTGATCGCCGCCTACCGCGAGCTCGGGGTCCTCGCCGGCGCCGCGCCGAACGGCGCGGATTCCTCCGGCATGGCGCTCGCGGAGGCCGGCGTCGCGGTGCTGGTCGAGCGGCTGGGCTTCGCGCGCGAGCGCGGGGCGCGCATTCACGGCGAGGTGCTCGGCTATGCCATCACCTCCGACGCTCGCGGCATCGGCCGGATGGATCCCGACGGCGAGGGCCTGGAGCGAGCGATGCGCCTGGCGCTCGAGCGGGCGGATGTCTCCGCGGGGGAGCTCGCCGCGGTGTGGGCGGCGCGTTGCGGTCTCGCCGTCGCGGACGAGGCCGAGGCGAAGGCGCTCGAGCGCGTGCTCGGCGCCGACGTGAAGGTCAACGCCCCCAAGCTGGCGCTCGGGGAGCCGATGGGCGCGGGCGCCTCGCTGAGCGTCGCGCTGGCGATCGCGGCTTGGGAGCACGACGAGGATGTGGGCCCCGTGCTGATCAACAGCACCTCGCTGGGTGGCACGAACGTCGCGATCGTGCTTGCGCCCTACGCCGATTAGCTGATCCAGTGGGCGCGAGGGCGAGGGCGTGCGCCGCTCACGCGGGGATCGCGTCGGCGCTGCCCGACCGCGGCGCGGAGATCGCCGGCGCCGTCCACGGCAGCACCATCCCCGCGTACTTCCACTTGCTCGTCTCGATCGCCAGGATCATCATCATCTCACCGGCCTTGACCCGCCCCGTGGTCCAGGCATAGTCCACGGCGAGGGGCACAGCCGCGGAGCCCGTGGCGCCCACAAGCGACAGGTTCTCGAAGATCTTGTGCTCGAGCGCAAGCCACTCGGGCGTCAGCAGGCCGGCCTGGCGCAGCTCGTCGGTCATGTAGCCGGCGTTGCCCTCGGGGATCACGCAGATGTCGATCGCCTCCGCGGCGATGCCGCAGCGTGTGAGCGTGTCGCTCAGTGCCGCCGTGAGCACGTACGGGGTGAAGCGGCCACTCTCGACGACGTCGACCTTGAGCTCGATCAGCCGCTTGGACTTCAACTGGTTTGTGATCGGCGCGTGGGTGCCCCCGCCGATCACCTGCATCCCCGGCTTGCGATCGCCTCCCATGCTGCAGATCGCCGAACCGCGCATGCCGATGCCCTCTCGCTCGTCGGCGCGAAGCACCATCGCCCCGGCCCCATCGCCGAAGTTGTAGATCCCCAGCCGGTCGCGCATCCGCACGCGGTCGGGGTCCCGTCCGAGAAACACGGGCACCGTCAGCGGTGAGATCGTCTCTGAGCCGATCACCAGTGCGGTGTCGAAGTCGCCCCGCTCGAGGTACAGCCGCGCGAGGTCGAGCGCCTCGACAGACCCCGCACAGCCCGAGCGAATGTCGATCGCGGCGCACTTTTGCAGACCCAGATGCTCCTGCACGAGCGTCGAGCTCGGCGGCAGGTGATACTCGGGACTGGCCGTGGAGAGGACCAGCAGATCGACCTCCTGCGGCTCCACCTCGGCACGTGCGAGCGCCTGCCGGGCGGCCTTGGCGCCCATCTGCGAATTCGACTCGGACTGCTCGCCCGTGTGCAGGTCGGCAACCCAATGGCGCGTCTTGACCTGGATGCCCTCGAGCACATCGTCGGGCAGCCCTCCCGCCACACGCTCGAGCTGTTCGTTGGTGATCGGCTCGCCAGGCAGGTACGCCCCCGTCGCAAGCAGTACGGCGCTCCGCATACAGACCTCCTCAGCGGTCCTTGAAAAAGCGGTAGCCGCCGCCGTGAAACAGCAGCGGCTCCACCTCGTGGCTGAAGTCGAGCGCGAGCACCTCACCAATGAAGATCACGTGGTCGCCGGCCTCATGGCTCGCGTTCAGCGCGCAGTCCAGATAGCCGACGGCTCCATCGAGGACCGGCGATCCGCTCGCGGCCGTTCGGTGGGCGATGTCCCTGAACGCGTCACGGCCGCGGGGACGGTCCTTGGAGGCGAAGTAACGCGACAGCGGCTCCTGCTCGGCCGCGAGGATGTTCACGGCGAACACCCCGTTTTCGCGGATCAGATCGCCACCCTCGGAGAACGCCTTCACGCACACGAGCACCAGGGGCGGATCGAGCGAAACCGACGAGAAGGCGTTTGCGGTCATCCCATACGGGTGCTCCTCGCCACGAGTGGTCACGATCGTGACCCCGGTCGCGAAGGCGCCAAGCGCCCCGCGAAACGCCTCGCTGGCGAAGCCAGGCGCGGCGCTCGCCCTCGCCGTTGCGTCCCCGGGCAATCAAGCGTCCTCGTCGAGGGACCGCAACCGTGCGCGGACAACCTGATCGAAGTCCACGGTCATGCCGAGCGACTGCGCGACCAGGTCGCGGAAGATGTCGCGATCCAGGGCGATCAGGGTTGTCGGCTCGGTCGCGCGCACGGTCGCGGCGCGTGGGGTGCCGCGCATGATCGCCACCTCGCCAAAGAAATGTCCGCGGCCGAGCGATGTCACCTTCCTGAAGCCGGTGTCGTCCTGCTGCTCCACGTCGACCGCGCCCGCCACGATGATGAAAAACTTGTCCGCCGGGCCCCCTTGGCGCACGATGATCTCGCCCTTCTCCACCTCGACCGTCTGCAACTCGCCGGCGACGCTGTCGATCCGCTGGGTCGGCAGGTCGCTGAACACGCTGTAAGCGCGTTCGCGGCGGAAGTCCGCGCCGAATGTGCCGTCCTCGCTCTTGCCGCCCGCCTCGGTGTTGTCGATGAATTGCAGTTCTGTGGGGACGATCCGAAAGAACGAGATCGACATCGTGTTCCCCGGCGAGAGCGAGGGGAACTTCTGGCCAAACAGGTCGGCTACCTTCGCGATCGTCTCGCCGTTGAGGACCACGGCGCACTCCCCCGAGCCCTGCACGCCCCGCGTCTGGCGCAGGTCCTGCGCATACTCGTCGATCGCGAAGGAGACAACGGGATTCTGCTCCACGTGCCGCGCGGTGGTTGTTCCTGGCCGGCTCCAGAAGTACAGCGTGGGGCCGTCGTTGACATACAGGAACGTGCTGGCGTGCGGTACCCCGCTCAGAGACGCGGTGGCGAGGGTGAGCGTGTTCTGGGCCGAGAGGTACCCGACCACGTGCGCCGGAACGTCGACGGCCGCCTGCTCGGGGGTCATTGCGTCTCCTCGTCTCCTTGTTTTCGGTGTCTGATGCTCTGGCGACGGGCTGGCCGATCTCCGATCGGTCACCAAAGACGCGCCTCGGCGGCCACCCGCCGTGCAGCATAATCACCTGCGCCGCACCAGTCAAGCAGGCGGGGCCCAGCAATCGTCCTCGACGTGGACCTCGCGCAACCGGAGGCTGTCGACGTCATAGACGAAGCCGCGGACCAGCTCGCGGTGCGCCACGAACGGGGATCGGCGGATGCGCAGCACGGATTGGCGGACATCCGCATCGAGGTCGCTGAACGACTCGATCGCAAACGCCGGCGCCACGCCCGTCGCCTGCTGCAGCTCGGCTCGAAACCCGTCGTCGGTGATGGTCTGCATGCCGCAGTGGGTGTGGTGGATGAGCATCACCTCGCGCGTGCCCAGCCGGCGCTGGGAGATCGCCAGCGAGCGGATCACGTCGTCGGTGATCACCCCACCGGCGTTTCGCAGGATGTGCGCCTGACCGTCGCGCAGGCTCAGCGCCGCGAACACGTTCAGGCGCGAGTCCATACATGTCACGACCGCCAGCCGCAAGCTGGGGCGGACGTCGAGATGGCGGGTCGGCAGCGAAGCCGCGAAGGCCTCGTTGTTGACGAGGAGATCCTCGATCGCACTCACTGCTCCACCGCGACAAACCGTCGGTGGGCCTTCAGCACCGGTCCGCCGAGCGTCAGGGCCGTCATCCGGTTGCGCAGCGCGCATGCCAGCGGATTCTTCAACGAGCCGACTCGCGCGATCCGCGCGGATTGCTTGACGATCGGGCTCGTCCGCCGGATTCGCGTCTGCTCATAGGACCTGAGGGCCGCCTCGATGTCGTCCCCCCGACCCAGGCAGCGCGCCAGCGCTGCCGCGTCCTCGAGGACCTGGCAGGCGCCCTGGCTGAGGTTGGTGGTCATCGGGTGCGCGGCATCGCCGAGCAGCGTCACGCGTCCGACGCCCCAGCTCGGGATCGGCTCGCGGTCGTAGATCTGCAGACGCGCGATGCCATCCTCTGGCGTCGCCGCGATCGCCGCAGCGACCGGCTCCTGCCAGCCGGCGAAGCGTTCCAGCAGCGTGTCCTTGCCCGCCCTGGCGACGGGACCGTCCTCCTCGCCGTAGAGGACCGCCGCCCAGAACAGCCGCTCGCAGCCGACGCGATGCAGTATCGCCCGCGAGCCGGGCCCGAACAGCACGCGCTCGGCGCGCGGCGGCAGCGAATCGTCCTCATCGGGGATCAGGCTCTGCCATTGCGTATATCCGGCGTAGCGCGGCTCACGCTCGCCGTGGATCTGCGCCCTGATCGTCGAACGCAGACCGTCGGCGGCGATCAGCATGGCTCCGCGCTCTTCGCCGCCATCGGCCAGCTTCAGTCTGACGCCGTCGTCATCCTGCTCGAACCCGGCGCACCGGGCGCCCAGCCGGATCCGATCGCCGCCGACCGCCTCGACCAGCAACGCCTGCAGATCCTGCCGGCTGACGCCGACGTCTGTGACGCCGTTCTCGCGCGCGATCTCGCCGATCGGCCAGCTGGCCAGCAGCCCGCCGCTCCCGGTGCGGTACTCCGTGACGTCGATCGGCGAGCCGATCGCTTGCACTTGGTCGTACAGGCCGAGTCGCTGAAGCGCCCGCGCGGCGTTGGTCCACAAGTGAAACCCACCGCCCAACTGGATCTTGCGGACGTCGTCGGCCCGCTCGAAGACGACGGCGTCGATGTCCTGGCGCAGGAGCGCGTGGGCGGTGGCGAGCCCGCCGATGCCGCCGCCAACGATCAGCGCTCGATCGCCCGACACGGTCCCCCCGGTCAAAACGAGTAGTCCATTTCCTTGGGATGCTGCCGGGCGAAGCCGATGTGGAAGCCCATTGTGAGCATCCCGTCGCGCAGCAGGCACGCAACCGGATTCTGCAACCGGCTGGCGCGCGCGAGCGTCCAGGACATCGAGGCGAATCTCGTGGTCCGCGGAATCCGCTCCGCCTCGTAGCTGCGCAGCCCGGCGATCGGGTCCTCAGCTTGATCGGCGAGACAGCGAGCGAGCACGAGCGAATCCTCGATCGCCTGGTTGGCGCCCTGGCCGAGGGCGTTGGTCATCGCGTGAGCCGCGTCGCCGACCAACGTGACGCGCCCGCCACCCCACTGCTTGGAGGGGGGCCGGTCGTACATGTCGGCGCGAGAGATCGCCACGTCATCGGTCGCTGCGATGATCGTCTCGATCGGAGAGGGCCAGCCCCGGAAGCGTTCGAGCGTGGCCTGCTTGCGCTCCTTCACAGCCTCCCCGCCCCCGGCGGCGGCGGCAAACGTCCCCTCCCAATAGACCTCCTCGGGGCCGATCCGGTAGAAGAGGAAGCGTGCCCCGCGACCCCAGACGACCCGGAACAGGCCGACAGGAACGAGATCGGTGTCCACACGCGCGATCGCCTGCCGGCTGACGTACCCGTCGTACCGCGGCTCGGTTGCGCCGGGCAGCGCAGCGCGTAGTGTCGAGCGCAATCCGTCCGCCCCGATCAGCACGTCGCCGCGCTCTTCGCGGCCGCTCGCTAAGCGCGCCCGCACGCCGTCGCCGTCCTGCTCGAAGCCGACGCACGTCTCGCCGAAACGCACGACTCCGTCCTCGACGGCGTCGAGCAGTACCCGGTGCAGGTCGGGGCGACGCACACCGAACGTCGACGAGCCGACGAGCCGTTCGATGTCGCGCACCGACCACCCATACATCAACCTGCCCCGGGCGGTGCAGAACTCAGCGCGCTGCACGACCGCGGACTCGCCGGCCAGCTCGAACAGGGACTCGCTAACCCCGATCCGCTGCAGTCCACGCATTCCATTGTGCCAGATGTGGATGCAGCCGCCGACCTGGATCTCCTGCGCGGAGCTCGCGCGCTCGAGGATCAGCACGTCGACGCCGCGCTGTCGCAGGGCGATTGCACTCGTGAGTCCCGCGACCCCAGCCCCGGCGATCATGACCCGCATGTCAGACGGCTCGCACGGCCAGCGCCACATTCTGCCCCTCGAGCCCGCGAGCCAGCGCGAGCGCCTGGCGGATCGGCGCCTCGCGCGCCTGGCCGGCGATCCAATCGATCCCGCCACAGGCTGGATCGGGGCTTGTCAGGTTGAGTGTCGGCGGCGCCTGCTGGTGGTGAACTGCCAGTGCGGCCACAGCGAGGTTCAGCGCACCGGCGCCCGCGCCGAGATGCCCAGTCGCGGGCTTGACGCTCGACACCAGCGGAGCACCGTCAGCGTCGCCGAAGACCGCGCGCAGCGCGTGCGCCTCGCTCGCGTCGCCGCGCCGCGTACCGCTCCCATGGCTCGCGACGTAGTCGATCGCCCGCGCCGACTCGCCCGTGCCACGCAGCGCCGCGCCGATCGCATGGGCGAGCGCGTGGCCGTGGCGTTCGGGCGTGAGCAGGTGCTCGATGTCCATCGCGCCGCCGCCGCCGGTCACCTCCGCGTAGATCCGCGCGCCGCGCCGCTGAGCGGCGTCCAGCTCCTCGAGCACCACGAACGCGCCGCCCTCGCCCATCACCGTGCCGTCGCGCTCGCTGTCGTAGGGCCGGCAGGCGCCCGCCTCGAGCTCGTTGCTGGCGGTGGTCAGGCCGAGCGAGTCGATCTTCGCCATGTTCCACCAGCAGACAGGCGCATCCGCGCCTCCCGCCAGCGCCACGTCGGCCTCGCCGCGGCGAATCGAGGCGTGGGCGCGTGCGATCGCCGTGAGTCCCGCCTCGGCCGTCCCCGAGAAGTAGGTGTTCGGCCCGCGCAGCGAGTAGGCCTCGGAGATGTAGAACAGCGACGCGCCCTGTATGCCCTCGATGAAGAACAGCGGGTGCACGGCGGATGGCGCCATCGTGCCGAACTGGCGCATGTCGACGCGACCCTGCTCGTCGCGCACCGCGACGGCGATCTCCTCGAAGTGCTCGGGCTTGGAGATCTCCTTGCCGCTGGCGGTGAACAGCGCCGCCCTGCCATTGCGGTCCTCCTCGCCTAGCTCCAAGCGGCTGTCCTGCATCGCGATCACAGCGGCGACCATCGCCAGCATGTCGTAGCGTGTCATCGTCCGCAGCGCGCGGCGATTGACAAACTGCTTCGGATCCAGGTCGAGGATCTCCGCGCCGAGCTGCGTGCGCAGCGAGGACGCGTCGTAGCCGGAGATCGCTCCCACCGCGCTGCGGGCCTCCACGAGACCCCGCCACGTCTCGTCTGTGCCGACACCGAGAGGCGTCACGAGGCCGATGCCGGTAATGGCGACACGACGCGTGCTCATCGCGGGACTGCCCGAAGCTTGCGAGCGCGCGTAACCACGCGGCCGTCGACGGACGCCTCGCCGCTCAGCGTCGCCTCGGAGTCGCTGCGCTGGGACAGCTTGACCGTCAGCAGCAGCTGGTCGCCGGGCTGAACGAAGTGGCGGAACGCGACGCGATCGGCGCCGGCGAGGCGCCATGGCCGGCCCGTGTCGGCCTCGAGCAGCTCGCCCGCGAGCGCACCGAGGCTGCCGAGGATCAGGACCCCGGGGAGCACGGGGAAGCGAGGGAAGTGGGTATCGAAGATCGCGAGCGTGTTCGGCACGTTGCGAAGCGCGGTGGCGGACTCGCCTGGCTCCACGGTGAGGATCCGATCGAGGGTGCTCCAGCGGCTCATCGAGCGTCTCGGAGCTCGGGGCGGCAGACCACCAGCGCACCGTTGGTGCCGCCGAACGCAAAGGCGTTCGTCATCGCCACGTTGACATCCTGCGTCCGCGCCTCGTTGGGAACGTAGTCCAGATCCAGCTCGGGGTCGGGATTATCGAGGTTGATGGTGGGGGAGACCACGCCGTCGCGGATCGCGCCGAGCGCGGCGAGCAGGTTGAGCGCCCCCGCCGCGCAGGTCGTGTGGCCGGTCATCGACTTCGGCGAGCTGACCAGGACGCGCTGGGAGTGATCGCCCAGCGCGCGCTTGATCGCGATCGTCTCAGACACGTCGCCGGCCGGGGTGCCGGTGCCATGCGCGACGACGTAGTCGATGTCCTGCGCGGCGAAGCCCGACTCGCCCAGCGCGCGCGTCATCGCGATCACCGCGCCGCCGCCGTCGGGCGGCGGGTCGGTCATCCGGTAGCCATTCAGGCTCGAGCCGTAGCCGGCGATCTCGGCGTGGACCTGCGCATCGCGCGCACGCG
Organism: uncultured Solirubrobacterales bacterium; assembly: GCA_963808385.1. Lineage (GTDB taxonomy): Bacteria > Actinomycetota > Thermoleophilia > Solirubrobacterales > Solirubrobacteraceae > Palsa-744. The sequence goes on from CAWEFQ010000018.1 coordinate 443,275, forward strand.
CCGAGTCGAGCTCCTCGAGCACCATCACGACCGCGCCCTCACCGAGGACGAAGCCGGTGCGGTCGCGATCGAACGGCCGTGAAGCGTGCTCGGGATCGTCGTTGTAGTCCTTGGTGAGAGCCCCGAGCAACGAGAAGCCGAGCACGTCCACCCAGCTTGTGAGCGCGTCGTAGCCGCCCGCGAGCATCATCCGCGCCTCGCCGTCCTGGATGCGGCGGTACGCCTCGCCGAGCGCGTGGCTGGAGGCGGTGCAGGCGGTGCTCACGCCGATCATCGGCCCCTGCGCTCCGGCGAAGCTCGCCAGCTCGGCGCCCGCGACGTTCTGGCTGATAACCACGGTGCGCGACGGGGGCGAGCGGAAGAGCCGATGGCCGTCGCTCTCGCCGCGCGTGTAGAAGATGTCGGAGAACTCTTGCAACTCGGGCCGCGCGACGCTCCCGCCCATCGACACGCCGCACTCGTAGGGGTCGTAGGTGTCCGCGGGGATCGCGGCGGCGCGCACGGCCTCCACGCCCGCCGCAAGGCCGAACGCGGCGCCGCGATGCAGGCGACGCACGAGACGGCGGTCGGGCAGCTGGTCGAGGTCGAAGTCATCGACCATGCCGGCGATCCGCACGGGGTATGTGGTCGCGTCGAAGGTCGTGATCGGTCCGACGCCGCTGCGCCCGGCCTTCAGGGCCGCCCACGTGCTCGGAGCGTCGCGACCCACCGGGGTGACCGCGCCGATCCCCGTGATCGCGACCCGGCGCATCAGTCCGCCCCGGCCCGGGTGAGCATCTCCTGCAGCCGCTTGGTGTCGTCGAGGTCGGCCAGCGTATCCGCGTCGATCAGGGCGCACATGATGTCCTGTGCCTCGAGCACCGTGCGGCCCTCGACGCTCACCTGCCCGGAGACGACCGCGGTCTCCGAGCCGAACGAGCCGATCTCGCCGGCCATCTCCAGGATCTCACCGGGTCGCACGTCCTCGTGCCACTGCACCGAGCCGATCGAGAGCAGCGCCGCGCGCTTGGCGCGCTCGGTGGAGATCATGATCAGCCAGGTCGCCGCCTGGCAGAGCGCCTCGAGTACGAACGGTGGCGGCATCACGAGCCCGCCCTCGCCGCCCTCCTCCCAGTAGTCCTCGCTCCGCGAGGTGACCTTGCGGGCCTTCACGGACTTGGACGACTCGTATGAGTCGACTCGATCGATCAGGTGAAAGCGCACTGCGCTCCTTTGCGGTGCCTGTCCGTCTGAGCCGGCCGACGCTGGAACTGCTTGGCTATCGCATCCACTCCGACACGCGGACCGCCGCTAGCCGGCGGCGCCGTTGGCACGGGTCTTCACCATCTCCACGAGGTTCTCGACCGTGAACAGCGTCATCACCTCATCCGCATTGAGCTTGCCCTCGATCTCCGCCGGATCGGTCTGAGGCATCACCTTGTGGAGTTGCTGAGCCCCGGTCGCGCTGATGACCTGGTTCTCGTCGGAGAACTCATCGTCGGGGATACCCCCCTGTATGTAGTCGCCGAGATCCGAGGCCTCGATCTTGACGCCTGTGCTCTTCTCGATCCTGAACAGGATGTCGAGCAGGTCGATCGACTCGGCGCCGAGATCATCCATCAGGGTCGCCTCGGGTGTCACCTCGTCGTCGTCGAGCGCGAGCGCCTCGACCACCGCTTCCTTTACCGCACTATCGACGTCCGCCATGTCCGCCCTCCTGTGTCGCTGGTTGGGGCGATACTAGCCGAGCGCGGGCGGCAGCGTGGGGTGAGCGAACGCGATCGGATCGGCGCCTCCAGCGGCGAGGACGATCTGGGCGGTGTGGAAGCCGGAGACGAGCGTTCGGATCGCGCCGCTCCCCGGCGGAGTCCAGTGCCCGCAGAGGAACAGCCCCTCGATGGGGCACGCGTGCGGCGTGCGCAGACCGCCGGTCTGCCGGGGCACGTTCTCCCAGCCGTAGATCGCTCCGTCGGTGTTGCGGGTGTAGCGCTCGAGCGTCGGCGGCGTGGCGCTCTCCATGAACGAGATTGACTCGGTGAGCCCGGGGAAGGTTTGCTCCCAGGCGGCCAGCGCCCGATCGGCGTACGGGCCGATCGCCTCCCGCCACGGCCGCCCGATGTCGTGCTTGGCAAGCGCGGTGATCGTCAGGGTGTGGTTGCCGGCCGGCGCGAGCGCGGGGTCGCTGAGCGTCGAGATCGAGCCCCACATACCGCCCGGGGAGCCCGCCTCGATGTCTTCTCGGGAGCGCTCGTGGTCGTAGTGCAGCGGCCGGAAGATCTCGTGTGTCGCGCCGAGCGCGGCGAGGTCGAGCGTCGTGCCGAGGAACAGCACGACCGCGGAGAGCGATGGGCGCATCCGCCGCAGCCGTTTGACGAACCCGGCGGGAAGGTGCTCGCAGCCGACGAGCGATTCGAACGTCGCGGGGGCCGCGATGTTGGAGACGACGACCGGCGCGGCGATCTCGCGGCCCGTCGCGGGCGTCACGCCCGTAGCACGGGAGTCGGCGACTCGGACACCGGCGACACGCCCGTCGGCGACGCGGATATCGGTCACCTCGGTCTCGAGGACTATCTCGCCGCCCGCTTTCAACACGGCGTCGGCGAGGGCGTCGACGAGCGACTGGAAGCCCCCTCGCGGGAACCAGGACCCGTCGGCGTACACGCTCATGATCGTCGCGAAGGTGACGATCGAGCCGCGCGACGGCGGCGAGCCGAAGTACGGCCAGATGACGCTGATGGTCGCCTTCAGGCGGGGATCCTCGAAGTGCTCGTCCAACACGTCCGCGATCGTCGCGCGGTGGTACTTGAACAGGTCCGGGTATTTGCGGGCCGTCTCATCGAGCGCGGCGAGGCCGATCGCCGGAGGCAGGACATGGGCCTCGTGGTGCAGCCGGCGGCACAGGCCGAAGAACCGCTCGATCGCCTTCGCCTCGGCCGGGAATGCCCGGCAGTGGCTCTCGATGATGGCGTCCAGCCCGAAGGGAACAGTGAGCGAGGACTCCGGGAAGTCGGCCCTGTAGCAGGCGTCGACGGGGAGGAAGTCGATCTCCTCGCCCACGCCGAGGTGCTCCAACATCGAAACGGGCAGGCCTTTCGGCTGGGCGTCGGGAAAGACGTGGATCGCCGGGTCGAAGCGCCAGGGCCCGCGGGTCAGGCCGCGGGCGTAGCCGCCGGGTCCCTCCGCCTGCTCCAGGAGCAGCACGCGCCGGCCGCCCTGAGCCAAGAACGCGGCGGCGCTCAGGCCGCCGATGCCGCCTCCCACGACGACGACGTCGTAGGACTCCTCCTTCGGCTCGCGGGCGTACGCTGGGGGCTCGCGAGCGGGCGCTGCGGCTGCGGGCTCCTCGGCCATCCCGTCAGCGGACCGGCCGAGCCGTCACAGCGGCTTGCCGACCCCCACCTGGGCGGAGACTCCGCCGTCGACCGTCAACAGCGCGCCGGTCATGTGGCTGGAGTCCGGGCCCGCGAGGAACAGGGCGGTGCGCGCGACCTCTTCGACCGTCGCGAACCGCTTCATCGGGATCTGCTTGATGATCCCCTTGCCGCCGTCCTTGTCCATCAGGCCCGCGACCATGTCCGTCGGCGCGAAGCCGGGCAGCACCGCGTTGACGCGGATCCCGAAGCGCGCGAGCTCGACCGCGCAGCAGCGCGTGAAGGCGTTGATCGCGCCCTTCGATGCGGCGTAGTTGGACTCGCCGGTCCAGCCCCGCTCGCCCATCACCGAGGAGATGTTGACGATCGATCCTTCGCGCTGGGACATGAAGGAGGAGAGCACCGCCTTGGTGCAGTTGAACGTGCCGCCGAAGTTGACCCGCATCACCTCCAGCCACTCTCCGGGGTCCATGTTGTAGATCAGGGCGTCCTTGGAGATGCCGGCGTTGTTGACGAGCACATGGATGCCGCCGAGCAGCGCGACGGTCTCCTTCACGACCGCCTCGGCCTGCGCGTAGTCCGACACGTCGCCGCCGATCGCCGTGGCCTGCCCGCCCGCGGCGGTGATCGCCTCGACGACCTCCGCCGCCTGCGCCTCGCCCGAGCGGTAGTTCACCGCGACGGCGGCCCCTTCGGCGGCGAGCACTTCGGCGATCGAGCGGCCGATGCCCCGCGAGCCGCCGGTCACGAGGGCGACCCGGTCCGTCAACCGCGGGCCGATGCCCGGCGGGCCTGCCGCCGCCGCGGCGGCCCGGGGGGCGGGCCCGGACTCAGGCACCGGCCGCCGCCGTTCCCTGCGCCCCGGGACGGAAGCGCCGCGGAACCAACTGCTCCATCCAGAAGCTGCGGACCCGCAACCGGTCGGCCACCTGGGCGGGGGACATTCCGCTCCCGTCGCGCAGGCCATCCGCCTCCCAGCGCTTCGGGTCGAGGCCGATCGCATACGGGTTGATCGGAGCCTCGGGGTCGAGCTGCACGCCGGGCAGGCTCTCGGCGGCCTTCGCGAACATCGTGACCGCGAGCGCTTCGTACAGCTCCACGTTCTCCGCGAGCTGCGCGCGCAGGCGGTCGTCGTCCATGCCGGAGTGCAGGTCGAGGTGGCGCTGGGGGAGCTGCGGGAAGGCCGTCGGCGGGCTGAACGCGCCGAGCCACTCGCGATGGTCGAGCTCGTCCCATGCGCGGAACAGCTTCTGCAGGATCGGGGTCAGGCGCATCGCGCGCTCGACGAGCGGCTGCACTTCGTCCATGAACTCCAGATCGGTGAGCTTGCGGTGGAAGAACAGCAGCGCGGGTATGGCCCAGTAGTAGAAGTAGTCGGCGGTGATCTTCGCGTTCATCACCTGCGCGTTGCGCCAGATCCCGTACTGGCCCTCGTAGTAGCTGAGGGTCGTTTCGAACATCGCCCGGAAGCGCTCGTCGTGCGCGTCGGCGCGCGCGCCGATCTCCTCGCCTTCGAGGTCGCGCACGATCAGGTCGGTCGCGAAGGTGTTGCCGAACGCGATGTAGTCCGAGCCGGGGGAGTAGAAGGGGTCGGCGAAGGCCCCGGCCTCGCCGACCAGGCACCAGCGCTCGGAGGAGAACTGGCGCGCGCAGCCCATCGAGAAGTTCTCGATCCGCAGGAAGTCTTCGATCTGCTCCTCCCTGCCCTCCAGCGCCTGCGCGAGCTGCGGCTCGTGCTCGGCGATCCAGGCCATCGCCGCCTCGCGGGTGTCGATGCGCTCGAACGGATGGAAGCGCGGATCGGCGACGATTCCGATCGAGATCGGGCCGGAGGAGAGCGGGATCAGCCACACCCAGTAGCCCTCGCCGCAGAGATGGTTGGTGCTCAGCGCGCGCAGCCCCGGCGCGGTCATCCTGCGGTGCCACTGCTCGTCCTCAGACCACTCGTCGATGTCCAGTCCCCCCGCGAGCCGAAACCAGGCGGAGTTGATGTGGTGGCCGATCTCGCGCGCGAGGCCGAGCTTGCGCTTGAGCAGCCCGGCGCGGCCGGCCGCGTCCACCACCCACCGGCCGGTGAGCGTCGAGGTCTCCTCGCCGTGCGTGAAGGTCACGCGCTTGCGCTCGCCGTCTAGCTCGACCTCCTGCACCCGCGCGCCCTCGATGATCGTGTTGCCGGCCTTCTTGTTGCGGGCCGCCAGCTCGTTCTCGAAGCGCCCGCGGTCGATCTGGTAGGAGTGGACGGGGGGGATCGCGGGCGAGCCGTACTCGACGCGCAGCGCGATGTCCTCGTTGTTGCCGGCGGGGAAGAAGAAGCGCAGCCCGCACTTGGGCAGCTGTTCAGCGTCGAGGTGGTCGCGCATCCCGACCACGTCGGCGAAGTAGTTGGTGCTCACCTCGACCGTGGACTCGCCGACCTTGAAGGCCGCCTCCGGGGCCGGGCCGACGCGCTTCTCAAGGATTGCGATCGAGGTCTGCGGCCGCGCCGCCTTCAGCTGCAAGCCAAGCGTCAGGGCCGCCAGGCCGCCGCCGAGGATCGCGACGTCGAAGTCGCCGGGGCTGTCAGGCATGGCTCCTCACGCCGCCCAATCCTACGCCACCGTCGAGCGCGGCGGGTCTCCGTCCTCACGCCGGCCGAACGGAGCACCGTCGAGGAGGTCGGGTCGCCGTCCGCGGACCGGCCGACCCCGCGTCATCGTCGATCGAGCAAGGCGGGCCTCCGGCGGGTAATGTCCCGCGGGTGAGCAAGATTGCCTTTCTCTATCCGGGGCAGGGCTCGCACCGCGTCGGGATGGGCGCCGAAATCCTCGAGGCGCACCCGGAGGCCATGGAGCGCTTCTTCGCGGCGGCCGAGGAGGCCTCGGGACTGCCGATCCGCACGCTCTGTCTGGAGGGGCCGATCGAGGAGCTGACGCGCACCGAGGTCGCCCAGCCGGCGCTGTTCGCCGTCTCGATGGCGATGACCGAACTCGCCCGGCAGGCCGGCGTGCAGGCCGATTTCGTCGCCGGGCACAGCCTCGGCGAGTACACCGCGGCGGTCGCCGCCGGGTGCCTGAGCCCCGCGGAGGGGATCGCGCTCGTCGCCGAGCGCGGCCGGCGGATGGCCGAGATCCAGTCGCGGCGCCCCGGCTCGATGGGCGCCGTCATCGGCCTGCCGGTTGAGCGGGTCGGCGAGCTGTGTGGGATCGCGCGCGCCGCGGGAACCGTCGTCCCCGCGAACCTCAACACGCCGACCCAGATCGTCGTTTCCGGCGAGGACGCCGCGGTCGAGCGGCTGCTTGAGCTCGCCAAAGAGGCAGGCGCGGAAAAGGCGATCCTGCTGCGGGCCGGCGCGGCGTTCCACAGCGAGCTGATGGAGCCGGTCCAGAGCGCCCTGGCCGAGACCATGAAGGGCCTTCAGTGGCACGATCCGAGCCCGCCGCTGGTGTCGAACGCCTCCGCACAGGTCGTGGCCGACGCGGACGGGATCCGCGAGGCGCTGATCGCACAGATAGCGAGCCCGGTGTTGTGGGCCGACTGCGTGCGCACGCTGCTCGACTCGGGCGTGACCTCGTTCCTGGAGCTCGGCGCGGGGCGTGTGCTCGGCGGCCTCGTGCGCCAGATCGAGCCGGAGGCCGAGGTCCTTTCGGCTGATTCGCCCAAGAAGCTCGCCAAGTTCCTCGAGCGCTCAGGCGCTTGACGGCGGAGGCGGCCGGGGATGAAGCCCTCGATGAATGCACCCGGCAAGGACGAGCCGGCGATGAATGCGCCCGGCGGAGACGAACTCTAAATGGCGGCGCCGGTCGGCGACACATTCGACGTCGTCGTGATCGGCGCGGGCCTCGGCGGCCTGTCGGCCGGGGCGTGCTTGGCGAAGGCTGGGCGCAGGGTGCTCGTCGTCGAGCGCGAGGAGGGGCCGGGCGGGAACGCGCGGGCCTTCCGCCGGGGGCCCTGCACCTTCGACCCGGCGATCCACGTCACCGCCCAGGGCTTCAACGTCGAGTTCCTGGACCTCTACCTTGCCGCGCTGGGCATCGGCGAGCAGGTCGGCCTGCTGCGGGCGGAGGACTGCTTCGGCGTGGACATCGGCGGCGAGCGCTTTCGGCTGCCGGTTGGGCTCGACGCCCTGACGACCTATCTCGCCGAACAGTTCCCCCGTGAAGCCGACGGCGTGACGCGCTTCGTGGAGACCTGCGCGCAGGCGACACGCGAGTCGCAGGCCCCCCCGCCGCGCGTCGGCCTCGGCGATCTCGACGCGGTCAAGGCGGCGCTCCCGATGCTGTTCAAGTACCGGCGCGCCACGCTCGCCGACGTGCTCAACGAACATATCCAGGATCCGCGCGCGAAGGCGGTTTGCGGAGCGCAGTGGCCTTACCTCGGGCTGCCGCCGAGCAGGCTGTCCTTCATGGCCTACGCCGGCGCCTGGATGGCGCTCGTCGAACCGGGCCCGCTCTACGTGCGGGGCAGCTTCCAGAGCCTCGCCGACGCGCTCGCGCGGTGCATCGAGGACAACGGTGGCGAGATCCTGCCGGCGACGACCGTCACGAGGATCGATCTCGCCGACGGAGGCGAGGCCGGCGGACCGGCGGCCGGCGGACGGGTCGCCGGCGTTGAGCTGGACGGCGCCGACCACGTGGCGGCCGAGGTGGTCGTGTCCAACGCCGACGCGCGCCAGACCTTCGAGCACCTGCTGCCGGCCGATGCCCTGCCGGAGCGCTTCATGCGCCGGCTCGCGAAAATGCGGCCGTCGGTCTCGGCCTTTGTGCTGTTCTCGGCGGCCACTCTCGACCCCGCGGCGCACGGCCTCTCGCACGAGCACTTCGTCTATCCCGACGGCGGCTACGACGCCGCTTTCGACGGGGTCTCGAAAGGAGCGCTCGGGGGCACCTGGTTCAGCGTGCCGAGTATGCACGACCCCGCGCTGGCGCCCGCGGGCGAGCACGTGATCGTCTTCAGCAGCCTGATGGCCTACGACATCGGCGAGTCGTGGGAGCAGGCCAAGCCGCGTTACACCGAGCTGATGCTCGCCGCCGCCGAGCGGTCGCTGCCCGGCTATCGCGATGCGCTCACGTTCTCCGACTGCGCGACACCGGAGACCTTCCGGCGCTACACGCTGGCGGCGCAGGGCGCGGCCTACGGATGGGAGAACACGCCCGACCAGACGGTCCCCAAGCGCCTGGACTTCCGCACGCCGATCGAGGGCCTGTTTTTGGCCGGGCACTGGACCCATCCCGGCACCGGCAGTATCCGCTGCCTGCTCTCGGGAGCGCAGACGGCGGCGGCGATCGAGGGCCGCGACAATCCGGTCGAGTTGCTTGCCTCCCTCGCCGGAGGCGGCGCGCGGTAGAGAAGGCGTCCGTGGTTGTCCAACCCAACGTGGCGGGACGCTGAAGGACGGCGATGACCGTGGAACGCGACGCAGCGGGGCGCCGAATGAGGCAGGGATGATCGTCGAACTGGGCGTCGCCGTGCCGATGCGCGACGGCGTGCTGCTGCGTGCCGACGTCTACCGCCCGGAGGGCGCGGGACAGGTTCCGGCGGTGCTCGGTCGCACGCCCTACGACCGCACGTTCGGGCCGACGCCGCCGTCGATCCTCGACCCCGAGCGCACCGTCGAGGCGGGGATCGCGCTCGCCTGCATGGATGTGCGCGGCCGGCACGGCTCCGACGGCGAGTTCCACCCGTTCCGCGCCGAGGGCGCCGACGGACGGGACTCAGTCGAATGGGTCGCCGCGCAGCGCTGGTGCAGCGGCGCCGTGGCGATGGCCGGACGCTCCTACGCGGCCGCGACGCAGTGGTTGGCGGCCGCCGCGCAGCCGCGGCATCTGCGCGCGATCGTGCCGGTCGTCGTCGGCTCCAACTACTTCGACGGCTGGGTCTACCAGGGCGGCGCGTTTCAGCTCGGCTTCAACCTCTTCTGGGTGCAGATCATGGCCGGGCGCGGCAAGCGCGTGCGGATGGAGGAGCAGTACTGGCATCTGCCGTTGGGAAGCGCCCCGCTGGTGGAGGACGGTCAGGCCGGGCGCTTCTACCGCGAGTGGCTCGAGCACCCGGTCCTCGACGACTACTGGCGCGCATTGTCGATCGACGCGGCCTACGGCGACGTGCGCGTGCCCGCCTTCAACGTCGGCGGCTGGTACGACATCTTCCTCGGCGGCACGCTCGAGAACTTCTCCCGGATGCGCCGCCTCGGCGGCAGCGGGCGCGCGCGGGCGCAGACCCGGCTGCTGGTCGGGCCGTGGGCCCACGGCAGCACTTACGGTGCCTATCCCGACCATTCCTTCGACGCCTTCTCGCCGCACGACGGCGTCGATCTGATCGGCGCGCAGCTTGAGTTCCTGGCCGGAGAGCTGTTCGAGTGCGAGCCGGGGCACGAAGCCGATCGCGAGCCCGATCGCGAATTCGCCGGCGAACTCGACCGCGGGTCCGATCGCGAGCCGGCGGCGCCGGTCCGGATCTTCGTGATGGGTGCAAACCGCTGGCGCGACGAGCCTGACTGGCCGCTCGCGCGCGCCGTGCAGGAGCGCTGGTTCTTGCACAGCGACGGCGATGCCGCCACGAACGGCGGGACGCTGTCGCGCACCCCGCCGGCGGAGGAGCCGGCGGACACCTGGCGGTTCGACCCTCGCGACCCGGCCCCGACGATCGGCGGCCCGACTTCCCTGCCGGGCAAGTTCCTGCGCACCAACTCGGGTCCGCTCGACCAGCGCCCGCTCGAAGGCCGCCGGGACGTGCTCGCCTACACGACCGAGCCGCTGGCGGATGACCTGGAGGTGACGGGGCCGCTCAGCCTGACGCTGCACGCTGCCACCAGCGCCTACGACGCCGATTTCGTGGCCAAGCTCTGTGATGTCGAGCCCGACGGCCTCTCACGGATCCTCGCCGAGGGCATCCTGCGCGCTCGCTTCCGCGAGGGCTTCGAGCGGCCGGTGTCGGTCGAACCCGGACGCCCCTACGAGTACACGATCGACCTTCAGGCGACGAGCAACGTGTTCAGGGCCGGTCACCGCATCAGAGTGCTGATCACGAGCAGCTCGTTTCCGCGCTTCGACCGCAACGCCGGCACGGGCGCGCCGCCGGGTGAGGTGCGCGAGAACGCTCTCCGTCCGGCCGAGCAGACGATCTTCCACGACGCCGCGCGCGCCTCACGGCTGGCGTTGCCGGTGATCCCCGGCTGATCCTCTCGCTCCCGCGGACTTCCCTCGTCGCAGGTCAGCCGCGGTTCCGACCGCGCGCGAGATTGCGGGTGGGCTTCGGCGCGCCGGGACGCGCTCAGCCGGCCAGGAGGGCCCCGCGCGCCTGTAGATCGCACTCCTCGATCCCCGGAAGCAGCACCAGCGCCTCCGCGAGCGTCATTCCCTCCTCGGAGAACAGCCCCTCCTCGGCCCACATGTGGGGCCGCAGGCTCACGGCGAGCGGGTTGATCCGCGCGCTCTGCTCGGGCGGTTCCGGCAGGTTCTTGGCGGCCAGGAAGAACATCCAGGTCGCCATCGCCTTGAGGATCTCGACCTTCTCCCTCGCCCGGTCGATCATCTCCTCGTCGTTGAACGGCAGCCCGATGTCGTACTGGGTCTTGACGATCGGCTGGAAGTCGTTGCAGAGGACCGAAACCCCCTCCCACTTGCGCTGATCAATCGCGTGCCAGTCGCGGAACAGATCCTGCATCCGGCCGAGCAGGGGGATGATCGTTTCGAAGATGTCGACGATGTCGCCGAGGTCGTCGAGTTCGGTCATCTTGCCGTGGACGAACAGGAACGCCAGCGTAGCGAAGTAGGCGGTGGTGTCGTAGAGCTGCTTGGCGATCATCACCTGCGGATTGCCGTAGAACTGGTACTGGTCTTTGTAGAGTTCGATCGTCGGGTCGAACAGCCTGAAGAAGAAGAAGTTGAAGAAGTCGACGCGCTCCTCGATGTCCTCCCCGTCGAGGTCGCGGCAGATCAGGTCGCCGCCGAAGCTGTTGCAGTAGGCGATGAAGTCCGAGCCGGGCGAGTAGAGCGGGTCGATGAACCCGGCCGCCTCGCCGGTCAGCGTCCAGCGGTCCATCGAGAAGATCTGGCTGGAGGCGTAGGAGAAGTCCTCGATCACGAGGAAGTCTTCGACCTGCTCCCGCCGGCCGTCGACCGACGCGGCGAGCTGCGGCTCGTGCTCCTTCAGCCAGCCCACCATACTCTCGAAGGTGTTGATCTCTGCGAAGGGGTGAAAGCGCGGATCGGCGCAGACGCCGATGCTGATCGGGCCCGACGCAAGCCGGATCAACCAGACCCAATAGCCCTGGCCCACGAGGTGGGTTGTCGCGTAGCTGCGGATGCCCACCTCGGACTCGCGGTCGAGCCACTCCCTGTCGGTGACCCACTCCTCGAAGTCCAGCCCCCCGGCGAGGCGGAACCAGGCGGCGTTGATGTGGTGGTCGGTCTCCGTTCCGAGCCCGAGCTGATTGCGCAGCACGGTGCGCCGCCCGGTCGCGTCGACCACCCAGCGCGCCGCCACTTTCACGGTGTCCTCCTCGTGGGCGAGGGTCACCCGGTGGTCCTCCGTGCCGGGGGCGATCTCCACCCCCGTGACCCGCCAGCCGCGGAAGGCGTCGGCGCCGTGGCCGACGCACCGCTTGAAGAGCTCGTTCTCGAACCGGCCGCGGTCGATCTGGTGCGTCCATACGGGGTGCTCGCCGGGCGTCGCCGGCGTGCAGAACTCGACGCGGCGCGTGAGATCGCTGTTGTCTCCGGCGGGGTAGTAGAAGCGCAGGCCGAGCTTGCGCAGCTGGTGGCGCTCGAGATGGTCCTTCATGCCGAGGATCTCGCGGTAGTAGTAGGCGCCGTTCTCGACCGAGGACTCCCCGACCTTGAACGCGGCCTCCGGTGCGGGCTCGGCCCGTTTCTCGGCGACGAGCACCCTCGTGTCCGGCCGCTTGCGCTTGAGCTGCAGCGCCATCGAGAGGCCGGCCAGGCCGCCTCCGAGGATCGCCACGTCATAGTGCCCGTGCGGAGCGCGGACCGCCTTCATCTCAGGAATCGACGCCGAACGATCTGCCATCTGCTCCTGCCTCCTTGGGTGGTCTGGGTCACGTGCGTGTGGTGCGGGTCGCGCGCTGCGCCCGTAGAGGACGGGTGCTACGCCGAGAGAACCGCAAGAACCTGCCCCCCCAGCTGCTCGCCGCTGCCGGAGCCGAGGATCGTGCCGTCGCCGTCGACGACGACGCCGACGGCCTCTTTGTCGACGCCGCTCAGCCCGAAGGCGCCAACGACCTCACCGGACCAGTCCATCAGCATGACCACGTCCTTCGACGGATCGGCTCGCGGCTGCTTTCCCGCCGCCTGCTGGGTCGCGGCCTGGTCCTTGACTGCCTCCTCGTAGGCTTTCTTGAGCTGGCCCTTGACGATGATGCGCGCGGCACGCGGCGCGCCCTGAAGATCCGAGATGCCGATCACCGGAAGCTCGTCCGGGTCGTGGCTTGCGCGGATCGTGCGGATGCCCTGCCGCAGCTGAGGCGCGCTCTCGCGCCCGCCGAACACGACGACCACCCGGCGACCACGAAAATCACCGAGCGACACCTTATGTCCGAGCACGTGGTCGAGCGTGAAGTCCGGGGCCTGCGCGGGAAGCTGCTGAGTGGACACCTACCACCTCCGATAGAACGGACATCGACGGACGTCGCATATGGGAACTCGGTACTCCGGAATCGTGCGCATGTTATAGGAGGCCCGCTCGGCGCGGACTTCGAAACGGTTATGATCCCGGCGGGATATGAGCGACACGGCTTCGACGGCGTTGAAAGTGCTCGACTTCAGGCCGCAGCAGGCCACCGTGTTCGAGTATGACTCCGCCCCGCAGGACCCGAGGACCGAACCGTGGCGGCTGATCAACATCGTCTATCCGGGTTTTGAGGGGCCGCCTATCCATCTGCATCCGCACGCCTCGGAGAGCTTCGAGGTGATCGAGGGGACGCTCGAGGTCTTCGTCGACGGCGAGTGGAGCGAGCTCGGGGAGGGCGAGAGCTCGACGGTCCCGCCGCTCGTTCCGCACACGCTGCGCAACACCGGCGAGCGGCCGGTCCGCTACCGCGGAGCGCACATTCCGGGACTGGGCTACGAGCGCTTCATGAACCGCCAGCTCGCGCTCGTCAAGGCCGGGAAGGTGCGATCGTTTCCGCCCAAGGACCCGAGCTCGATGATCCATCTGGCGATGCTCGCGTACGAGCACAGCGAGGACGTGCGGATCGTCAGACCACCCGGGTGGCTGACGACACCGCTCGCGCGCTTCGGCAAGTTGCGCGGCCTCGAGCTGCCGCCTTACGACGTCGAGGCCTGGCGGCTCTAGCGGCGGCCGATGCGCCTCGCAGGCAGCAGGCGCACCCCGGCCGTCTAGGCGTCGACGGCCATGTCTTTTTCCTGCATGCGCAGGCCGATACGGCTGGTGCACTGGGTGAAGGCGTCGCGAGCGGCACAGGTGGCGGGGGACTTGGCCAGTCCGAGCCGCGCAAGCCGCCAGGCCATTCGCTGGAAGTGGGCGCTGCGCTTCATGCGGCGCTGCTCGTAGGAGCGCAGCGCCGCGCTGGATGCGCCGTCTGCGCGAAGCACCTCGGCGAGGGCGACGCCGTCCTCGAGCGCCTGCGCGGCTCCCTGCCCGACGGCGTAGGTCATCGGGTGCGCGGCGTCGCCCAGCAGAGTCACGCGGCCCTCGCCCCAGCGATCGCTGGGCAGACGATCGACCACCTCGGTGTACGCGATCGCCTGCTCGGGGGTGGCACGTACGATCCGCAGAACCTCCTCGGGCCAGCCGGCGAACCGCTCCAGCACGGCGGGGACCCTGCCGCCGGCGGGCACGTGCTCGCCGGCGGGCCGTGCGACGACCGCCTCCCAGCTGAGCTGCTCCGGACCGGAGCGGAAGTAGACGAACTTCGCCGCGGATCCCCAATAGAGCATGAAGGATGTCGCTGGTATGTCGCCGGCGTCGAGGCTGACGTTCGCGCGCCACATGCCGAGCCCGCTGGAGCGTGGAGGCTGCGGGCCGAGGAGCGCCGCGCGGATCGCCGAGTCGAGCCCGTCGGCGCCCACGAGCAGATCGCCGCGCTCGGCACGGCCATCGGCGAGCAGGGCGCTCACGCCCGCGTCGTCCTGTTCGAAGCGTACGCACTCCGAGCCGGTCTGCACGTGCTCCGCGGCCAATCTGGCCAGTGCGGCGTGGAGCACGGGACGGCTGACACCGAGGGCCGGCGCCCCGAGACGAGCTGCCATGCGATCCAGCGGCCAGCGGGAGAGCAGGCGCCCGCGAGCCGTGCGCTGCTCCATGCGGTCGAACACCCAGCCGCGCTCGCGCAACTCGCTTCCCACCCCGAGCTGATCGAGCACGCGCACGGCGTTCGGCCACAGCGTGATCCCCGCTCCGAGCTCCAGGCGCGCGAGATCCGCGGCGCGCTCGAGCACGACCGTCTCGAGGGGCGCGTCGCGCAGCGCGATCGCGGCGCCCAGGCCACCGATTCCGCCGCCGACGATCAGCAGTCGTGATGGCACGTCCACCAGCCTACTGGTCGAGCCGGCTACTCCTCGCTCAGGCCGATGCGCTCGTGCAGGCGGCGCAGCGGCCCGGGAGCCCACCAGTTGCGCTCGCCGAGCAGCGCCATCAGCGAGGGCACGAGCAGGGCGCGGATGATCGTCGCGTCGATCAGCACCGCGACCGCGATGCCGACCCCGACCTCCTTGATGAACACGATCGAAGAGGTCGCGAAGGCGCCAATCGCGACGCAGAACAGGATCGCCGCCTGGGTCACGATCCGCCCGGTGCGCTCGAGGCCGATCGCGACTGACTCCCTGTTCGGGTGGCCGGCGTCGTGGGCCTCCTTGATCCGTGTCAGCAGGAACACGGTGTAGTCGCTGGAGAGGCCGAATGCGATCGCGAAGATTAAGATCGGCTGGGAGATGTCGATCGCGTGCAGGCTCTGGAAGCCGAGCAGGCCCTGTAGGTGACCGTCCTGGAAGATCAGCACGAGCACCCCAAATGCGGCGCTCAGAGACAGGAAGGTCATCACCAGCGACTTGAGCGGGAGGACCACCGACCCGGTCATCAGGAAGAGGACGACGAAGGTGAGCACGCAGAGGATCAGCGCCACGACCGGCAGCAGGCCGAAGATCGTCGCCCGCTGATCGAGGTACTGCGCGGTGGCTCCGCCGGCCTCGATCTTCAGGCCGGGGTGAGCACGGATGTTCTTGACCAAGTTGATCGTCTGATCGGCCAGCGGGCGCTGTGCAGGCAGAACCGCGAACGTCCACCAGCCGCCCGGCAGCGCGCTCGCGGGGCCGCCCGCTCCCAGCGCGCCGGGCAGGCCGCGCACCTGTGCCGCCAGCGCCGCAATCTGTGCGCCCGCGCCCGGGGGCGCCTTCACCAGCGCGGTGATCTGCAAAGAGGCATCGGTGGCGTAGTCGCTCAGCAGCGTGTCGTCAACGGTGCGCGCGGACAGTCCCTTCGGCACCCCGCTGGCGTCGACGCCAATGAATTTGATCCCCGTGAACGGGATGCCGAGGACGAGCAGCAGGACCACACAGGCGGTCGCGATCGGCACCGGCCGCCGCATCACCGTCTGCGAGAGCCGGTACCACGGCCCCTCCTGCTGCTGAGTGGCCGTCCGCTGCCGGGCGCGCTGCCAGCGCGCGGGCGCGAGCGAGTTGATCCGCGGTCCCAGCACCGCGAGCATCGCCGGCAGCGCGAGGAGGGCGACCGACACCGCGACCAGCGCCGTGATCGCGCCGCCGAGCCCCATCGAGACCATGAACGGCATCGGGATGATGCACAGCGTCGCGAGCGCGAGCGCCACGGTCACGGCGCTGTAGGAGATCGTGCGCCCGGCCGTGAGGATCGCGCGGCGCAGAGCCTCTCGTTCGGCGCCGACGCGCTCTGCCGCCTGCGCCTCGGGCGCCCCACCGGCGAGCTGCGCAGCGTCTGCCTCGCCGCCCGGGGGCGCACCGCCGGTCTGCGAGGACAGCTCGTCCAGGCCGAGCTTCGCCCGCTCCTCGCGGTAGCGGGAGACCACGAACAGGCTGTAGTCGATCGCGAGCCCCAGCCCGAGGCCGATGACGACGTTCAGGGCGAACTGAGAGAGCGAGAGGAACGAGTTGACGACGCGCAGCGCCAGGAAGGTGGTCATGACCGTGATACCGCCGACGAACAGCGGCATCAGCGCCGCCACGACACCACGGAAGACGAACAGCGAGAGAATGAAGAGGATCGGAAACGCCAGTCCCTCGGCCTTGCCGAGATCCTTTCCGACCTCGCTGCCGAGCTGCTCGCTGGCAACGGCGGGGCCGCCGAGTAGCACCGTCGGCGGGCGCTGCACGCGTTCCAACAGCCGTTCGGCGGCTTCGGAGGCCCCGTTGTCGGACACGTTCTTGAAGAACGCGGCGACGTAGGTCGAGCGCCCGTCGCGCGCGACGAGCGAGCGGCTGCCGGTGCTGTAGTAGCTGAGCGTCCGGGTCACCATGGGGTCCTGGCGGAGCTGGGCGGCGACGCTCGCGACCAGCGCACGGGAGCCCGGGGCGCCCACGCCCCCCGGCGGGGTGACGAGCGCGATCACCTGCGGGCCCGCCCGTTCGCCGGTGGCGTTGCCGATCAGCTTTTCCACCGCCACGCTCTGGGAGGAGTGGTCGTTGAACGGGTCGTTGGCGTGCAGCATGCCGGCGACCGGCGCGCCGAGCACGACTGCGATCACGAAGAAGACCCCGACTCCGGCGAGGATGCGCCCCGGATGCCGGTTGGGGAGGCCCGCCAGCCAACTCAGCAGGTCGGTCTTCCCAGGGGGTGGCGAAGCCGGTGGTGCCTGGTCGGGGGGGACCTGGCGCACATGCGTTGCCCCGGGGTCGACGCTCCTGACCACGGTGGCCTCGGGAACGACTTTTCGGATCACCGTCTTCTCGGGGTCGCGGTCGCCCTCGTCGTCGGTCATCTCAGTGCCCGCCGCCGGCGGCGTAGAGCATGTGCCGCTTGCGCACGAGCGCGAGCGCGGTGATGCAGCCGACGCCCGCGACGATCGCGGCGAGCACGAAGATCGATCGCAGGCCGCTCGCGTAGCTCATGTGCGCCACCGAGACGATGTGGGGCCGGAACACGGTGGGCGTGCGGCGCACGAGCTCGGGTGTCCCGCCGACCGAGATCGCATCGGCGGCGGTCTTGGAGATGTGCGCGAGCGGCGTGCCGGCGAGCGCGTTGTGCACGTTGATGCGGACCTGATGCTGGAGCAGCGTCCCGGCCACGGCGATGCCGGCCGCGGTCCCGGCCTCTCGGAAGGTGCTGTTCATCCCGGAGGCCATCCCGCCGCGCCAGGGGGGGACGACCGACACCGCGGTGGAGGCGAGGGTGGGGTTGATCAGGCCGAGCCCGACTCCGGTGAGGACCAGGCCGGGGAGAACCGCCGTCCACGACGAGCTCGAGCTGACGGCGGTCATCGTGAGCAGGCCGACGACGACCAGCGCGAGGCTGAGGGGGAGCACGATCCGCGGGCTGACCGTTCCGGTCATGCGCCCGGCGAGCGGCGCGAACAGCAGCGCTGCCCCGGTGAACACGAGCATCCGCAGGCCGGTGCCCACGGCTGAGTAGCCGAGGATCGACTGCATCCAGGTGGTGAGGAAGAAGATCAGGGCGAGCACGGAGAAGCACACGGTGAAGGCCGCCGCCGAGGAGCCGACGAAAGTCGGGTTGCGAAACAGCCCCAGATCGAACATCGGGAACTTGCGCCGCCGCTCGACCGCGACGAAGGCGGCGAACAGGATCGCCGAAACGGTGTAGCAGCCCAGGATCAGCGCGCTCGTCCAGCCCGAGTCGTTGCCGCGGATCGTCGCGAAGACCGCGAGGAACATGGCGCCGGAGAAGGTGAGGAGGCCGGGCAGGTCGATCTTGGTCGGCGGTCCGGGAAGGTTTACCACCTTGCGCCGGAGGATCACGAACGCCACGATCGCGATCGGCACGTTGACATAGAAGATCGACTGCCAGCCGAAGGCCTGCACGAGCACGCCACCGAGGATCGGACCGAGGGCGACTGAGAGGCCGTTGGTGGCTCCGTACAGGCCGAACGCCACGGCGCGCTCGCCGGCGGGGAACTCCTGCACGATCAGCGCGAGCGAGCAGGCGAACATGATCGCCCCGCCGATGCCCTGCAGGCCGCGGGCGAAGTCGAGCACGGTCGCGTTGGGGGCCTGGGCGCAGAGCACGGAGGCGAGCGTGAAGACGATCAGCCCGGCGGTCAGCACGCGCTTGCGTCCGTAGATGTCCGCCATCATGCCGGCGGTCAGCAGCACCGAGGTCAGCATCAGCGCGTAGGCGTCGACGATCCACTGCAGCTGGGGGAAGGTTGGGCGCAGCGCCTTGGAGATCGTGGGCAGTGCCACGGCCACGATCGTGACGTCGAGCAGCAGCATGAAGACGGTGATCAGCACCACCGAGAGCGTCCACCACTTGCGCGTGCCGGACTCCGCGGTGAGCAGCCGTGAGGACTGGCTGAGGACTTCCCGCACGCTCGAGACCTGGGGCGGGGGGACACGCGCGGCGGCGCCCGCGAACACCGGCGAGGTGAGCTCGATCGTCGCCTCGCCGATCTGGATGCGGTCGCCGGGCGCGAGCGCGGTGGGGGCGAGGATCCGCTCGCTGTCGACATAGGTGCCGTTGGAGGAGCGCAGGTCGTCGATCGTCGCCACGCCGTCGCGCACGGTCACCTTCGCGTGCAGCCGCGAGACCTCGCTGTCGAGCACCTGCAGGTCGCACTCGGGCTCGCGCCCGATCGTGGCGCTGCCACCGAGGAGCTTGACCGCGGTGCCGGCTCCCGGGCCGCTCAGGATCTTCAGCTCGCCCTCGCCCTGGGGCTGCACGCTTCTGATACGCGTGCGCTGCGGATCGACCGGGGTCTCACTCACCGGGACTCCTCATCGACGATCTGCCAGCACCCCTCCTGCAGGCGCATCCGCACGGACTGTCCCTCGCCGAGCGAGACCTCGGCCTCCGCTCGCTCCAGGTCCACCTTCAAATGAAGGTCAAGGGGAGGGTGAGGGGGAGGTGGTGTGGGCTCGCGGATGGCGGCCGGCACATCGGTGATCGCCGTCGCCGCCCGTACGTTCACCGCGGGCTCCGGCGCTGCTGCGGCAAGCACGGCACGCACTATGAGCTTGGTGGTCCCCAGCTCGATCTCATCGCCGAGGGAGAGGACGGCGGGCTCGCTCAGGCGGGTGCCGTTGACGTAGGTGCCGTTGGTGGAGGAGAGGTCCTGGATCTGGTAATCGCTGGGCGCCCGGCGCGTGATCTCGGCGTGGTGGCGTGAGAGCTCGGGATCGTTGGCGAGCTGACCGTCGCCCTCGGTCTGGCGGCCGAACACGAGCCGCTCCTGCACCTCGATCGTGCTCCCGGCGGCGTTGCCTGCGACCACCTCCAGCTGCAGGCGGGTGGCCGGTGCAGCCTCGCTGGCCCCCGCGGTGCTCACGGCCTTGTGGCTCCCGCTGGCTGGCGCGCCAGGAACTGCTCGACGAAGTCGGTGGTGACGTCGCCGGAGCGGAACTGCTCGTCGGCGAGCACGCGGCGGTGGAAGGGGATCGTGGTCTTCACGCCGCGCCCCTCGATCTGAAACTCCGAGAGCGCGCGGTCCATCCGCTCGATCGCCTCGGGGCGGGTGGGCGCCCAGACGATCAGCTTGGCGATCAGCGAGTCGTAGAAGGGGGCGATGTTCCAGCCCGGGTAGCAGTGGGAGTCCACCCGTGTCCACGGCCCGCCGGGCGGGACGTACACGTCCAGTCGCCCGGCGGCGGGGGCGAAGTCGCGGTCGGGGTCCTCGGCGTTTACGCGGCACTCGACCGCGTGACCGCGCAGGACGACGTCCTCCTGGGAGACCGACAGCGGCTCGCCGGCGGCGACGCGGATCTGCTCCTGGATCAGATCGACGCTCGTGACCATCTCGCTCACGGGATGCTCGACCTGGATGCGGGCGTTCATCTCCATGAAGCTGAGGTTGCCCTCGTGGTCGAGCAGGAACTCCATCGTGCCGGCGCCGGTGTAGCCGACCGCGAGGGCGCCGGCGACGGCGCGCTCGCCGATGTCTTTGCGCTGCGCCTCGGAGAGGTGGATCGAGGGGGCCTCCTCGATCAACTTCTGGTGGCGGCGCTGCACGGAGCAGTCGCGTTCGAAGAAGTACACGCCTTTTCCCTGGCTGTCGCAGACCAGCTGCACCTCGGTGTGGCGGGGCGCTTCGAGATAGCGCTCGATGTAGACCGCGCTGTCCTTGAACACGGCCTGCGCGGTGGAGCGGGTGGTCTGATACAGGCGCACGAGATCCTCGGCGCGGTGCACGACGTTCATGCCCCGCCCGCCGCCGCCGGCGACCGCCTTGATGATCACCGGATAGCCGATCGAGTCGGCGATCTCCTGCGCCTCCTCGGCCGTCTGCGCGGGCTCGATCGTGCCTGGCAGCAGCGGCAGGCCGGCCTTCTGCATCAGATCGCGGGCGATCGCCTTGTCGCCGACCTTCTCCATCACCTCGGGGCGCGGCCCGATGAACGTGATCCCGTTGTCGGAGCAGATCTCGGCGAAGAATGGGTCCTCGGAGAGGAAGCCGTAGCCGGGGTGGATCGCGTTGGCGCCGGTCTTCTGAGCGGCGCCGATCACGTTGGGAATGTGCAGGTAGCTCTTGCCGGGGTGGTGGGGCCCGACGTGCACGGCCTCGTCGGCGAAGCGCACCACGGCGGACTCCGCGTCGGCGGTCGAGTAGATGGCGACCGACTTGATGCCGAGCTCGCGGCAGGCACGCGCTACTCGCAGCGCGATCTCACCCCGGTTGGCGATCAAAACCTTCTCGAACAAAGCGCCCTCTAGTCCCCGGCCGGCTCAAGGTACATCAGCACCTGCTCAAACTCGACCCACGCGCCGTTCTCGACGACGATCTCGGCAACCTTTCCACCCTCGCCGGCGGCGACCTCGTTCATCATCTTCATCGCCTCGACGATGCAGACGGTCTGACCGGGCTCGACGCTCGAGCCGACCTCCACGAACGGTTTGGCGCCGGGCTGGGTGGCGCTGTAGAAGGTCCCCACCAGGGGCGCCATGACCGGCACCCTGTTGTCCGCCTCGAGATCGCCGATGGTAAAGACGCCCGAGGCCATGCGCGCTCCGGGGGCGATGCTCATCCCTGGGCCCGCCCCGGTGGCGACAGGTCCGCTGGGAGAGGGGGGAGGAGGAGGAGGAGGGGGGGCTGCCCCTGGCATGCCCTGCGCGGCCGGTGGGGACCCGCGCTCGATCTCGATCTTGTAATCGCCGGCGGCGACGGCGAAGCGCTGCACAGTGCTGCCCTCGAGCCGCTTGATCAGATCGCGGGCCTCGGCCCAGACCGACTCGATCAGCTCGCGGTCGGGGCTGGCTTGGGTGTTCTGGGTATCGCTCATGTCTCCCCTGTGATTGGCGGAAGTGTGGGCTGGCGCCCGGGGGCGCCGAACTTGCGAAAGCGCTCGTAGCGCTGGGCGATCAACTCGTCGGTGCTCAGCGGGAGCAGCTCGCCGAGGCTGGCCACGATCGCGGCCTTGAGGTTGGCCCCAGCGGCCGGCGGGTCTGTCTGCGCGCCACCCTCGGGCTCGGCCACGACCGCGTCCATCACGCTGAGACGCAGCAGCTCGGGGCTCGTGATGCGCAGCGCCTTGGCCGCGCGCGGGGCGGCGCTGGCGTCCTTGAAGAGGATCGTCGAGCAGCCCTCGGGGCTGATCACGGAGTAGTAGGCGTTCTCCATCATCAGCACCCGGTCGCCGGCGGCGATTGCGAGCGCGCCGCCGCTGCCGCCCTCGCCGGTGACGACGGTCACGGCGGGTACGGGCAGGCGCGCCATCAGCATGATCGATTCGGCGATCGCGTTGGACTGTCCCCGCTCCTCGGCTCCGAGCCCGGGATAGGCGCCGGGGGTGTCGACGAGCGTGAGGAGCGGCAGTCCGAAGCGGGCCGCGTAGCGCATCAGTCGCATGCTCTTGCGGTAGCCCTCGGGCTCGGGCATCCCGAAGTTATGCTCCACCAGCTCGCTGGTGGTGTGGCCCTTCTGCTGCCCGATCACCATCACGGTCAGCTCGCCCAGGCGTGCGAGGCCCGCGACGATCGCGTGGTCCTCCTCGAACAGGCGGTCGCCGTGCAGCTCCTGGAAGCCGTCGAACACGAAGCCGACGAGGTCGAGCATCCGCGGCCGGTCGATGTGGCGGGCGAGCTGGACCACCTCCCAGGGATCGCGCGCCGGCAACTGCTCGGGATCGACCACGAGCGCGGCCCCCTCGACATCCGGCAGTCGCCGCCGCCGCGCCGCCGCGTCCTCGCCGCGAGCCGCCTCGGCCTGGGCGTGGAGCTCGAGCAGGTTGCGGATCGTGCGCCGCAGGCTCTCGCGCGGCTCGACCAGGTCGAGCATCCCGTGCTCGAGCAGAAAGCCGGCGGTCTGGAACCCGTCGGGCAGCTTCTGGCGGATCGTCTGCTCGATCACCGAGGGCCCGGCGAAGCCGATGTGTGCGTTGGGCTCTGCTATCAGGACGTCGCCTAGCGTTGCGTAGGAGGCGCTGACGCCGCCGTAGGTGGGGTCGGTGAGCAGCGAGATGAACAGCACGCCCTCCTCGGCGAGCCGCGCCATCGCCTGAGAGGTCTTGACCATCTGCATCAGCGACACGCACCCCTCCTGCATGCGGGCGCCGCCGGAGGCGGAGATCACCAGCAGCGGAGTGCGCGTCTGCAGCGCGAGCTCGGCCGCGCGCGTGATCGACTCGCCGACGGCGCCGCCCATGGAGCCGCCGATGAAGGAGAAGTCGATGCCGGCCACGACGATCGGCAGACCGTCGATCGTGCCGGTGCCGTGCAGCGCGCCGGTCTTGGTCTCGCTCTTCTGCTGCGCCTGCGCGATCCGCTCGACGTAGGGCTTGGAGTCCGCGAAGGAGAGCGCGTCGAGGATCTCGAGGTCTCCGCTCAGCTCCTCGAAGCTGCCCTCGTCGAGCAGCTGGCCGAGGCGCTCGCGGATGCGCAGGCGGAAGTGGTGGTTGCAGTCGGGACAGACGCCGAGGTTGCGGCGCAGGCGCTTGTGGTACACGAACGCCGCGCACGAGGGGCAGCGAAACCACTCGACCACGTCGGCGCGGCTGGCTGTGGCGAGCTCAGCCAAGGAGATCGTCCGAGGCGAGACGGCGGTCGTCGGCGTGCATGCGGCGGTACTCGAACAGCGATGCGCTCAGCGCGGCGTTGACCTCCTCGCGCGTGGGCGCCTGCTCGGCCGGTTCCCCAGCCTGCGCCTGGAGGAAGGCGATCAGGTTGACCGTGCGTCCCTGCGAGTCGCTGAGCGGCACCTCACGGGCGAGCGCCAGCGCGCGCTGCCAGCCCTCGCGCTGGATCTCGGCCTTGATCATCCCCCGCAGGGGGTAAGCCTCGTGCCCGGGCACGTCATCGAGCTCGCGCAGGCGCTGAAACGCCGCCACCGCCTCGTCGAGCTGGCCGACCTCGAGGCTGAGCTCGGCCACGTCGAGCGCGGCCATCAGGTCGTCGGGCTCGGCCTCGGCGATGCGCTGGGCCTGTGCCAGCGCCTGATCGTATTGGCCGAGCGTCCGGTACATGTCGACCAGGCTGATCGCCGCGGTGGAAGCTCCGCGCATGTTCTGCGCGGCCTGGCTGAGGTAGTCCACTGCCTCCTCCTCGCGCCCGGTCGCGGCCGAGGTGTGGCCGAGGTGGCTGAGCGCCACCTGGTCGGAGGGGTCGAGCTCGACAGCGCGGCGGAAGGCGTCGCCCGCCTCCTCCATGCTGCCTTCGGTCGCGAGCGCTTCGCCGAGGTGGTGCCAGGCGCCGGCGTGCTCGGGAGCGAGCTCGGTGGCGCGCCGCAGCTGCTCGGTGGCGTCGTCCGCATCGAGCTCCACGCCGGCGCGTCCGGCGAGTAGGAGCAGCTCTACGTCTTGCGGTGCGCCAGCCAGACCCGCGAGGGCCGCCTCGCGGCTCTGACGGTACTCGCCGGCCTGGAAATGGGCGTCCGCCTGTTGCGCGGCGGCCGTGCTCATCGATCCCTCCACGTCTTCACCCCTTGGATCCGGCCCACGCCCAGCTGGTCAGCTCGGGTGAGTCGTCGCCGAACTCGCGGGCGTAGCTGCGGTAGGCGGCGAGCTGCTCGCGGTACTTCGTGATCGCCTCCTGCGCGCCGCCGATGTTGCGCACGGCGAACGCGCCCGACATGCCGCCGATGTTGTCGCTGATCGCCATATCGACGCGACTCAAGCCCTCGATCGCAAGCTGGTAGCGATCGACGCCGTTCATCGCCAGCAGGTCGAAGGGCGTCGTGGTGGTGCCCTCCTCGGCGTAGCCGCGCACGTGGAAGCGCTCCTGTTGCGGCCGGCGGTGGATCAGCTGATGGACCGCCGAGGGATAGCCGTGGAAGTTGAAGATCACCGGCCTGTCCTTGGTGAACAGCTCGGCGAACGCTCCCGCTCCCATCGCGTCGGGGTGCTTGCCCGGCGCCGCCAAAGCGAACAGGTTGGTGACGTTGACGAAGCGCACCTTCAGGTCCGGCACGTCCTCTCGCAGCAGGCTGGCGGCTGCGAGCAGCTCGATCGTGGGGATCGTGCCGCAGCTGGCCAGCACGAGGTCGGGCTCGCCGTCGTCGCCGTTGCTCGCCCACTTCCATGTGGAGGCCCCGGCGCGGACGTGCTCGCGGGCTTCGTCCATCGTGAGCCACTGCGGCAGCGGCAGCTTGGAGCCGATCACGAGATTGATGCAGCCCGTGGCCTGCAGGCAGTGGTCCATCGTGGCCAGCAGCGTGTTGGCGTCCGGCGGCACGTACACCCGCGCGTGCTCCTCGCGGCGGTTGAGCATCGAGTTGATGAAGCCCGGCATCTGGTGGGAGTAGCCGTTGTGGTCCTGGCGCCAGCCCTCCGATGTGAGCAGGTAGTTGAGCGACGCCACCGGCTCGCGCCAGGGCGCCTCCTCGCGGGACATCTTCAGGAACTTGCCGTACTGGTTGACCATCCCGTCGACGATCGGGATGAACGCCTCGTAGCAGGGGAAGATCCCGTGGCGGCCGGTGAGCACGTAGCCCTGCAGCCAGCCCTGGCAGTTGTGCTCGGAGAGGACCTCCATGATGCGCCCGTCGGGCTTGTAGTCGGGGCTGATATCGGGGTCGACCGGCCACTCATAGGCGTGGTTCTCGACCTCGAACAGCGCGCCGAGCCGGTTGGAGGCGACCTCGTCGGGGCACACGACGCGGAAGTTGGCCTGCTCGCGGTTGAGCACGAAGACCTGGCCGAGATATCCGCCCAGCGCGCCGAGCGAGCTCTCCGTCGTGCCGCCGGGCTGATCGAGCGCGACGGCGTGCGCGCCCAGCTCGGGCAGCTTCAACGCGACGCGCATGCGCCCGCCGTTGACGTGTGGGTTGGCGCCCATGCGCAGCTCGCCGGTGGGGCACATCGCGGCGATCTCTGCGACCGGGCCGCCGTCCTCGCCGAACAGCTCCTCGGGGCCGTAGGAGCGCAGCCACTCCTCCAGCGCCCGCAGGTGCTCGGGGTTGGTGCGGGCCTGCATCGCGGGCACCTGATGAGCCTTGGAGGTGCCCTCCACACGAATGCCGTCGAGCTCGCGGATGCCCGTCCATCCCTTCGGCGAGCGCACGATCAGCATCGGCCAGATCGGCCGCTGCGGTCGGCGCCCTTCGCGGGCGGCGCCCTGCAGCTCGCGGATCTCGCCGTAGGCGGTGTCCAGCGCGGCGGCCAGCTCGCCGTCGAGGTCCTCTCCCTGGACGATCATCGGGTGCCAGCCGTAGCCCTCGAACAGCTTGGTCAGCTCGGTGTCGCTCATGGAGCTGAAGATCGTCGGGTTGGCGATCTTGTATCCGTTGAGGTGCAGCATCGGGAGCACGGCGCCGCAGGTCGCGGGGTCGAGGAACTTGTTGGAGTGCCAGGCGCCCGCTGTCGGCCCGGTCTCCGCCTCGCCATCGCCGACTATGCAGGCCACGATCAGGTCCGGATTGTCCAGGGCGGCGCCGAAGGCGGTGGCGAGTGCGTAGCCCAGCTCACCGCCCTCGTGGATTGTGCCCGGCACGATCGGGGAGATGTGGCTCGGAAAGCCGCCGGGCCAGGAGAAGAGGCGCACGAGCTTGGCGAGGCCCTCACGGTTGCGACCCATCTCGGGCTTGACGTTTTCCAGGCACCCGTCGATCCACAGGTTGGCCAGGTTCGCCGGCGCGCCGTGACCGGGACCGGTGACCAGCAGGACGCTGGCGTCGGTGTCGAGGATCAGGCGGTTGAGCCCCGCGTACATCAGGTTGATGCCCGGGACCGTCCCCCAGTGGCCGAGCAGGCGGTGCTTGACGTGCTCGGGCTTCAGCGGTTCCTCGAGCAGGTGGTTGTCCTGCAGGTAGATCATCGCCACTGCGATGTAGTTGGCTGCGCGTCGGTAGAACGCGAGCTTCTCCGAGATGGGCGACAGAGCTTGGGTAGACAACTTCCCCCCTGTTCAGGTTTAGCCTTGTGAGCGGCAGTGACTATACCGATGAAGCTCCAGCCGCTACACGCTCGTGATCACGGCGGACGAACGCCAGCGTATCGATTCCCCTACGTGTCTTCCTACCCGAACGTGAACGCATACCCCGTCACCCCCGGGGCGAAGCGCAGGGTCAGCAGGTGCTGTTCGTCACGAGGCAACGACACGAGCGTGTAGAGACGCTGGCGGCGCACCGTGACGACGCCGCCATGGACGTCCGCGCCGGCGTCGGCGGCTGCGATTGGGTGCCCATCGAGCAGGACCCGCACGGGCAGCGGGCGTTCGCCGGGCGAGCTGAGCACGAGGTAGACGTTCTTCGCCTCGAAGTCGACTTCGACCCCGGCGCCCGCGACCGCCCGGGCGGGCTGGGCGGCGACGTCCCAGGTGCCGGTGTAGGCGAATTCGCTGACTTTCAGGTTCGGGTGGGGCGCGGAGCCGTAGTCGTGCGTGCCGGCGTGCGGGCCGTTGAGCCAGCCCTCGGCGCGGGCGGTGCCGAGATAGGTCTCGGGCGTGGCCTGTTCGGAGGGCACGACCACGTCCGTTGGGTGGCTCATCCCGCCGACCTGCGCGCCGGATTCGGCCAAAAGCGCGCGGATCGCGGTCTCCGTTTCGCCGTAGTCGCCCTCGCCGAAGGCGGCGTAGCGCACCTGGCCGCGGGCGTCGATCAGGTAGTCGGCGGGCCAGTACTCGTTGCCGTAGGCGTTCCAGGTGCCCATTTCGTTGTCCTGGACGACGGGGTAGCGGATGCCGAACTGCTCGATCGCGTTGGCGACGTTGCTCGCGTCGTGCTCGAAGGAGAACTCGGGCGTCTCGACGCCGACGATCGTGAGGCCGTCGTGGCGGTAGGCGGCGTCCCACGCCTTCAGGTAGGGGAGGGTGCGGATGCAGTTGATGCACGTGTACGTCCAGAAGTCGACGAGCACCACGTGCCCGCGCAGTCCCGCGAGCGTGAGCGGGCGGTCGCCCGGCGTTTTGAACCAGTCCTCCGTTCCGGTGAATTCGGGCGCGGCGCCGAGGACTTTCAGACGATGCGCGTCGACCAGCAGCTTCGCCTGGCTGACGTTGCGCGGCTCGGAGGGCGATGAGACGCTCGCCTCGAACTTCGCCTTGCGGCCGGTGAGCTCGGACAGGCGGCTCTGCACGGCGTGCGATTTCTCCAGCGACGCGGTGAGGTTGACTTCGGGGATGTGCTGGGCGACGTACTGGTCGAAGTTGACGTCCAGTTCGGTGGCGATCGCGACCGCCGTGATGACCATGATCGCGCCGAGCATCCGCTGCAGCGCGGGGCCGCGACCGGCGCGGCGCACGCGGTCGAACAGCCTGTGCCCGCCGAGCGCGAGCGCCAGCAGCACGGCGCCGGAGCCGAACGCGTAGGCGATCGCCACCGCGACCGTGCGCCCGGACGCGGCGCTGACCGAGATGACGGCCGCCAGGATCGGCCCTGCGCAGGGCGTGTAGACGAAGCCGAGCGCCGCCCCGACGAGCAGGCCCGAGGCGAAGCCGTCGCCCGTACCGACTCGCATCCCGCCCACCCCGAAGCGCGCCAGTCCCGACATGCGAGCCTCCACGCCGTCGGCGAGACCCGGCACGATCAGCGCCATGCCCATCACGAGCAGCACCGCCACGGCGAGGTCGCGCAGCGGGTCGGAGCCAAGCCCCACGCCGCCGACGACGCTGGCGATGCCGACGATCGTGATCGTGAACGTGACCATCAGCCCGAGCACGACTCCCAACGGCCGGCGCCGGCCGCCGACGCCCGCGGCGGACAGCATCGCCGGCAGGACGGGCAGCACGCACGGGGACAGCGCGGTGCCGGCCCCGGCGAGGAAGGCAAAGCCGATCAGGACGATCATCAGCGGCGGACCATGACGTAGACGGTCGTGATCGCGAACGCGATCTGCCCGAACGCGAGCGCCGTGCCGAGGTTGACCGCGCCGAGCGCTCCGGCCAGCGCGCTGGCGAGCACGAAGGCGCCGAACATCATCAGCAGATCGCGCGCCATCGCTCAGCCGCCCGCCCGCTGCTCGCCCGCCCGCCGCTCAAGCGCGCTCACGAGCGAGAGAACGTCCGCTCCGGGGTCCTCTTCGTCCAGCATCGCCCGCGCGGCGCGACGGCCGCCGAGGGCGCTCAAGCCCCGCTCGCCGTGCTCGCGCGCGTAGTCGGCCAGCGCGCTCGCCCGGCGGGAGCGCACCCGGCGCGCGGCGAGGTCGAGGCCGGCCCGGTGCTCGTCCAGCGCCGCGACGAGCTCATCGACACCCTGCGGGGGAGGCAGCGAGGACACGGCGATCACCCTGGTCGAGCGCGACCCCAGCGAGCGCAGGGCCGCGGTCAGGTCGCGCCTGGTGCGCACGGCGATCTGGCCGAGGTCGGACTTGGTGACGACGAGCACGTCGGGGATCTCCATGATCCCGGACTTCAGGAACTGCAGAACGTCGCCGCCGCCGGGCTGCACGACGACGGCGACCGTGTCGGCCACGTCGGCGACGTCGGTCTCGGCTTGTCCGACGCCGACCGTCTCGATCACGACGACATCGAAGGCGGCGGCCAGCGCCTGGGCGGCGGCGCGCGTCGCCGACGCCAGCCCCCCGAGCTGGTTCCCGGCAGAGGTCGAGCGGATGAACACGCCCGTGTCGGCGGCGTCGAAGTCGATGCGCGCGCGGTCGCCGAGCAGCGAGCCGCCCGACCGGCGCGAGCTGGGATCGACGGCCAGTATCGCCACGGTCTTCCTATCGCCCCGACCGTCCCCTTGCTGAGGGGCGCCGGCGCCGCGCCAGACGCGCAGCAGGACCGAGAGCAGCGTCGACTTGCCGGCGCCGGGCGGTCCGGTGATGCCGACGATGTGCCCCGGAGCCTCGCCGCCGAGCGCGGCGGGGGAGACCTCCGCCAGCAGCGCGGCGGCCTGGACGCGGTCGTCCGGAGCCGTGCTCTCCAGCAGGTTGAGCGCGTCCGGCGCGGCGCTCAGCTCGCGCGCGCGCAGGCGCGCGCCGATCGCGGCTCCGACCACACGGGCACCCAGCCCGGAGGGCTGGGTCGGGCGCGGTGCCCCGCTCACGCGGAGCCGTTGGCGGATGAGCCATTGGCGTTGGCCCCGACCAGCTCGACGATGTCGCGCATGATCCGGGAGATGTCGAAGTCCTTGGACGTGTACACCGCGGCGACGCCCGCCTGCTTGAGCGACGCGACGTCCTGGTCGGGGATGATTCCGCCGACGACCACGGGCGCGCTCACGCCCGCGTCGTGCAGGGCGCCGATCACCGCGGGGATCAGCTCGCGGTGCGAGCCCGACAGGATCGACAGGCCGATCACGTGCACGCCCTCCTGGCGCGCGGAGGCGGCGATCTGGGCGGGGGTCAGGCGGATGCCCTCATAGACCACGTCCATGCCCGAGTCGCGCGCGCGCACCGCGATCTGCTCGGCGCCGTTTGAGTGCCCGTCCAGGCCGGGCTTGCCGACCAGGATCTTCGGGCGGCGCCCGAGCCGCTCGCCCAGCGCGGCGACCCGCTCGCGCAGCTCGCTCAGCTCGCCGTCTCCGGAGGCGGGCGCGGCCTCGCCCACGCCGGTGGGGGCGCGGTAGCTGCCGAAGATTTCGCGCAGCGTGCGCGCCCACTCGCCCGTCGTCGCGCCCGCGCGGGCGGCGGCGATCGTTCCGATCATCAGGTTCTCGCCCCCGCCTTGGTTCTCGCCCTCGCCAACCGTCTCCTCCTCGCCCGCGGTGCCCTCGCGTGGGGCACCCGCGAGGGCGGCTCCCTCCAGTGCGGCGACCCGCGCGAGCTCGGCCAGCGCAGCATCGACGGCGGCTTGGTCGCGCCGCGAGCGCCAGCGGCGCACCTCCTCGATCTGCTGCGCTTCCAGGGCGGGGTCGACGACGAGGATGCCGCCGTCCCCGCCGGCGGTCAGCGGTGAGTCCTCGGTCTCGGTGAAGCGGTTCTGGCCGACGACGGTCTGCTCGCCGGACTCGATCCGCTGGATGCGCTCGCGGTGGGCGTCCACGAGCGAGGCCTTCATGTAGGGGATGGCTTCGATCGCGCCGCCGTGCTCGGCGACCACGGCCATCTCCGCGCGCGCGCCGTCGAGCATCTCGGCGACGAGGCCGTCCATCACGTGGGAGCCCTCGAAGATGTCGGGGTACTCGAGGATGTCGGTCTCATACGCCAGGACCTGCTGGATGCGCAGCGACCACTGCTGATCCCACGGGCGCGGCAGGCCCAGCGCCTCGTTCCAGGCGGGGAGCTGGATCGCGCGCGCGCGAGTGTCGCGGCCGAGCGTGACCGCGAGCGCCTCCAGGACGATCCGCTGGACGTTGTTCTCCGGCTGGGCCTCGGTGAGGCCGAGCGAGTTGACCTGCACGCCGTAGCGAAAGCGCAGCAGCCTGGGGTCGGTGACCCCGTAGCGCTCGCGCCCGAGCTCCTCCCACAGGATGGCCATCGCGCGCAGCTTGGCGTGCTCCTCGACGAAGCGCACGCCGGCGTTGACGAAGAAGGAGATGCGCCCGAACACCTCGCCCATGCGATCCTCCGGCACGCGCTCGCGGGCGGCGTCGAGCACGGCGATCGCGTTGCTCATCGCGTAGGCGATCTCCTGCACGGGCGTGGCGCCGGCCTCCTGTAGGTGGTAGGAGCAGATGTTGATCGGGTTCCACTTGGGGACGTGCTGCACGGTGTAGGCGATCATGTCGGCGATCAGCCGCAGCGACGGCGCGGGGGGGAATGCGTAGGTGCCGCGCGCGAGGAACTCCTTGACGATGTCGTTCTGGGTGGTGCCCTGCAGCTGCTCCTGCGAAACGCCCCGCTCCTCGGCGGCGACGATGTACAGCGCCAAGAGCCAGGCCGCGGTGGCGTTGATCGTCATCGAGGTGTTCATCTCGGCGAGCGGGATGCCGTCCATCAGCGCCGCCATGTCGCCGCGGTGGGATACGGGCACGCCGACCTTGCCGACCTCGCCCCGGGCGAGCTCGTCGTCGGGGTCATAGCCGGTCTGGGTCGGCAGGTCGAACGCGACCGACAGCCCCGTCTGGCCCTTGGCGAGGTTGCGCCTGTAGAGCTCGTTGGAGGCCCGTGCCGTGGAGTGCCCGGCGTAGGTGCGCATCATCCACGGCCGGTCGCGCTCGGGCAGGCGCGGATTGCGATTATCGTCCATGCAGCCATTGTACGGACGGGTCGCGCCCATTATCCTGGCGCCAATGAGTCAGACGATCGAGCTGCCGCGCACGGGCCTGCCGGGGGGTGGCCTGGGCGAATCGTGGAAGGTGATCGTGCGCAACGACGATCACAACACGTTCGAGCACGTGGCGCGCACGCTCGCGCGCTACATCCCCGGCACGACGCTCGAGCGCGGGCACGAGATCGCCAACGTGATCCACAACTCGGGCAAGGCGATCGTGTTCAGCGGCCACCAGGAGCGCGCCGAGCACTACTGGGAGCAGCTGAAGGGCGCCGGTTTGACTATGGCGCCGCTGGCGAAGTAACGCCGTTGCCGTGGCCGTTGGTGGCGACCGGGGGCTCGGAGGCCAATCCGCCGCTGACCGTCAGATCCCACCAGCCGTACAGCACGGGCACCTGGTAGGCGCCAGAGTGGCGTACCCTGAGCTCGATCATCTCCGGGCCTTCCCAGTAGCGCTCCCAGTCGAGGTGGCGCTCGAAGCAGGCGAGCTGCTGGAAGCGGTAGCGATCGTCGCGCGCGCGATAAACGGCGTATGAGCTGGCGCCGTAGCGCAGGGCGATCGGGGCGATCGCGTCCAAGGCCGCCTCCAGGGCGTCGCCGCGGAAGCCCGTGGCGTACCACGGGATGACGACCGTTCCGGGCCTGTCGGTCCCGCCGGCCATCAGGCGCCCACCTCGGCGTGAATTGCGCCCGGGCCGTCCACCGTCTTGCCCTGACCCTCGGAGTCGGCGCCGACGAGGATCGAGATCTTGCCGAGGTGCTTGTTTTCGAGCATCAATTGGTGGGCTTGCGCCACGCCGTCGAAGCCGAGCGTGCGCCACAGGACCGGGCGGATCTGGCCGGAGACGATCAGCTCGTTGGCCTTGGTGCACTCATATGCATTGGCGAAGTGCGAGCCGAGGATCTCCTTTTGCTTCATCCACAGGTAGCGGACGTCGAAGTCGAGGTTGAAGCCGGTGGTGCCGGCGCAGATGACGACCCGGCCGAACGGCTTGACCGTGAAGACGGACGTCGGGAAGGTCGCCTGGCCGACGTGCTCGAAGACGATGTCGGGAGCGTCGCCGAGGATCTCACGGACGCGCTTGGAGAACTCGCGCGAGACGCCGAAGCGCGCCTTCTCCTCTTCGGGCGTCTCGGTGCCCGTGCGCATCATCCCCGAGAACTCGCCCCGATCGATGTAGTCGACGGCACCCAGGCGCTTGACCAGCTCACCCTTTTGTGGCGAGGAGACGACCCCGACGCAGCGCGCGCCCGCGGCGGCGCACAGCTGCGTGGCGAACACGCCCAGCCCGCCGGCGGCGCCCCAGATCAGCACGTTCGCGCCGGCTTGCATGCGGCAGCGGGTGATCAGCATGCGGTATGCGGTGAAGTAGACCAGGCCGTAGGAGGCGGCCTCCTCCCACGTGAGCGTGTGGGGCTTGGCCAGTAGCTGCTGGGCCTGGACCTTCGTGAACTGCGCGAACGACCCCCAGGTCGTCTCATAGCCCCAGATCTTTTGCGAGGGGGCGGCCATTGGATCCAGACCGTGCACCTCGGGATCCTCATAGGAGGCCTGGTTGCAGTGCACGACGACCTCGTCGCCGACCTTCCAGCGCGTCACGCCCGCGCCGACCTTCCAGACGATCCCCGACGCGTCCGAGCCGCCGATGTGGTGGCCGAACTCGGGGTGGTCGCCGTAGCGCATGACCGACACCGGCTTGCCCAGGGCGGCCCACACGTTGTTGTAGTTCACTCCCGCGGCCATCACGCGTACGATCACCTCGAACGCGCCCGGCTCGGGCACCTCGATCTCCTCGAGGAGGAAGGCGTCCTTCGGTTCGCCGAAGCGCTCCTCGCGGATGACCCAGGCGGCCATCGTGGCGGGCAGCTCGCCCGGCTCGACATCGACGGTGCAGACATGTTGCAGATCAAGTGCCACGGCGCGTTAGGACCTCACGTGTAGGGGACGACAGCAAGGAGGGAGAGAGAAAGAGTCGCCCATCCTATCCAGGGCCGGCGGTCGAGTGTGGCGTGCGCATCGGCGGGCGCCTTAGACCTGGATCGGCTCCGCGGCCCGCGTGTGCTCTGGGGCCGATCCGTCCGCGGCCGGCTCCCATGCGGCCGCTTCCCCGCTGTCGGGGTGCGCGGCGACCAGCACCCATGCGAGCAGCGCCCCCAGCAGCGCCAGCCCGCTGGCGACATACAGGGCGTTGGAGAGGGCATAGACGTACGTCTGGCTCATCGCCGTGCGGATCTGAGCGGGCAGCCCCGCGCCGCTCGCCCCCGAGCCGAGCGCGCCCACGAGCCGCCCGCGCTCACCCGAGGTCAGGTGCGGCAGCAGCGTCTGCAGGCGGGTGCGCCCGAGCGTGGCGATGATCGCGCCGATCACCGCCACCCCGAAGGTGCTGCCGACCATCCGCGTCATCGACAGCACGCCGGAGGCGACGCCGGCCTTGGCGGGGTTGACGGAGTTCATCGCGGCGGTGGACATCGGCGACATCACGCAGCCCATGCCGATGCCCATCACGATGAAGCTGACGCTCAGGAAGCCGTAGCTCGAGTGGGTCGTGATCCCGGTCATCCAGAACAGCGCGAACGACACTCCGATCAGCCCGCCGGTCATCAGCGGCCGCGGGCCGATGCGGTCGGTCACGCGCCCGGCGATCGGGGCGACGATCATGATCATCGCCGTCGAGGGCAGGAAGCGGATGCCCGCCTGCAGCGGGGAGTAGCGCAGGACGTCCTGCATGTAGAGGGCGAGGAAGAAGAACATTGCGAACATCGCGAACGAGACGATGAACGCGACGACGTTGGCGCCGAAGAACGAGCGCGATCGGAAGAACGCGAAGTCGACCATCGGCGCTCGGCGGCGGCGCTCGATCTCGACGAACGCCGCCAGCGCGATCAGCGCGAGCGCGAACAGGCCGAGCACGCGGGCCGAGCCCCAGCCCCATTCGTTGCTCTGGATCAGTCCCAGGACGAGCGCGGCGAGCGCGATCGTGAGCGTGGCCATGCCGGGCAGGTCGACCTCGCGGATCGCCGTCTCGTCGCGCGACTCGCGCGCCGCCAGCAGGGTGACGGCGATCGCGAGGATCGCGACGGGGACGTTCAGGAAGAAGATCGACTGCCAGCTGACTTCCTGCACGAGCAACCCGCCGACGACGGGGCCGATCGCCAGCGCCATCGCCGATACGCCCGCCCAGGTGCCGATCGCCCGGCCGCGCTCGCGGGCGTCGAACGTGTTCGTGATGATCGACAGCGTCGCGGGCATCATGAACCCCGAGCCGACGCCCTGCACGGCGCGGAAGACGATCAGCCAGACGTCGCTCTGGGCCAGGCCGATCAGGAAGCTGGAGGTCCCGAACACGGCCACGCCGAACAGGAACATCCGCCGGCGCCCGTATATGTCCCCGAGCCGCCCGCCGGTCACGAGCGTGACGGCGAACGTCAGGGTGTAGGCGTTGACGGTCCACTCCAGCGATGAGGTCGTGGCGTGCAGGCCGCGCTGGATCGAGGGAAGGGCGACGTTGACGACCGTGTTGTCGAGCATGATCATGAACAGCGCGAAGCACATCGCGCCGAGCGTCCACCAGCGGCGGTTGTCCTCGTTGATCTTGGGCAGGCGGAGGATGCTCGGGCTCATGCGGCGGCTCCCTTCTTGTGGGGTCGGAGTTGGGCCCCGCGGGGGCAGGTCCGCGGCCGTTGGCGGGTGTGCTGGATTCGGCGGCGTCCCCCTCACGGTGATCCGCGACGGGCGTGAACGGCAGCTCGACGATCTCCGCCCTCGTGTCGTCCTCGCCCACGCTGACAGTGCTCCCGGGCTCGGCCTCGCGGCGCACGAGCCCCAGACCGATCGGGCCGTAGGCGGGGGAGAGCACCGCGCTGCTGCACCGCCCGACGACGCGCTCGCCCAGGCGCAGCTCCGCGCCCGCCGCGCCCGCCGCGCCCGCCGCCGCGGTCGGCTCTGACAGGCGCAGCCCGCGCAGATGGCGGTTGGGTCGGCCCCGGTAATACAGGCGCGCGACCGTCTCCTGGCCGACGTAGCAGCCCTTGGTGAAGCTCACCGCGCGCTCGTTCAGGCCCGCCTCCTGCGGGATCACGCTGCCGTCGAGATCCACTCCGTAGCGCGGGCGCCCGTGCTCGACGCGCACGATCTCGGCGGCGTCCTCGGATACGGGCGTGGCGCCCCGTTCGCGCAGCGTCTGTATGAGCTGGTCCGTGTCGGCGGCGTCGCAGATGAGGTCGATGCCGGTGTCGGTCCGCGCTGCGATCGTCGCGATGCCCGCGATCTCCACGGACGCGTTGGCGTGTTCCACCTCCCCCAGATCCTCGGCCTCGGCGATGCGGGCGGCGTCGGGGCCGATCAGCGACAGCAGCCCGCGCTCGACCGTGCGCTTGTGCAACTCCAGGTCATAGCCGACCCTGAACCGGCGGATCATGTCGAACAGGGCCTGCAGCGAGATGCGCTCGGTGTCGAGCAGCAGCTCCTCGCCGACGTCGAGCACGCGCAGATCGCCGAGCATGTGGCCCTTGTGGGTGAGGAACGCGGCATAGCAGCCGGTCCCGGCCGTGAGCGCCTCGACGTCGTTGGTCACCTGGCCGGCGAGGAACCCCTTCGCCTCGGGGCCGCTGAGCGCGAGCTTGCCCCGCTCGGAGCGGTCGACCAAACCGCAGCCCTGCGTGAGCGCCGCGTACTCAGCGCCGAGCCGGTCCGTGTCGATGTCGGTTGCCGCCACTGCTTCGAGGATAGCCCGCGCCTTAACCCCCAGCTGGCATGTGCGGCGCGCGGGCTGGCGAGACTGCGATGCGAGGCCGGCCGACGGACCCAGACCGGCTACTCTTCCCGGCGATGGGCTTAGCCGAGGACTTCCAGCAGACCCTGGACTCGCTTCCAGACGACTGGACCGACCTGGAGCTCGACCTGCGTATCGCCGACGAGTCGCGCTACGTCGAAGCCGCCGTCTACCTCGTTGCCTGCAACGCGCGTCCCTACTCCCACAACGACTGGCACTGGCGCCTGCTCGTCGCTCACCGCTTCGGCCACGCCGCCTCGGCTCCCGCCACGCACGGCACACTGGCGCTGCTCGACGACGCTCAGATCGAGGGGGAGATGGCCGTGCGCGAGCTGCGCTCCGGGCGCGCTGAGGTCACGCAGATGTGGGGCCGGCCGCAGTCCGCGCGCGAAGAGTTTCAGCGCCTGCGCGCGCAGTAGGCGGGCGCGGGCTGTGGTCGAGTGAGGCCTTTTTGAGGCGATGGCCCGCGTCCTGGCGCTGATCCCCGACCTGCTGTTCGGCTCGCGTGTGCAGGGCGATCTCAGTGCGGCGGGTAACGAGGTGGAGCTGATCGGAGACGAGGCGCGGCTGCGGGCACGGTTGGCGGAGGCCGGCAAGCCCGCCGCGGACGTGCTGGTGGTGGACCTGACCGATGGGCAGCTCGCCGGCGCGGTGCTCGTCGAAGCGCTTTCAGCCGAGGGCGCCCTGGGTTCTCTCAGGACGCTCGGCTTCTACTCGCACGTGGACGCGCACGCGCGCGAGCGCGCCGAGCAGGCCGGGTTCGACCTCGTGGTTCCGCGCTCGCGCATGGCCCGTGAGGGTCCCCAACTTGTCGAACGCCTCATCTCGGGCTAACTCGCCTGCGTCGCCTCCCCGCCACCGAAGTTCATCTCCGCCGCAAGGGCCGGGTCCAGAGGCACGAGCGCGCCGTTGGGCACGCGCTGGCCGTGGGGCAGCCAGTGCCCGGCCCGGACCGAGAGGGCGGCGCGGATGACCATGCCGTGGCAGATCACCAGCACGGGCAACTCGCCGCGTTCGACGTCGTCCAGCGCCGCGCCCACGCGCACCTCCTGTTCGGCGAAGGACTCCCCGCCCGGGAACGCGAACGTGGGGTCGCCGGCGACGAACTTGGCGAACAGGTCCGGGGTTTCCGCCTGCACGTCGGCGAATGGCCGGTCGGTCCAGTTGCCCGCGTTGGTCTCCACGAACCGCTCGTCGTAGGCCGGCTCCAGCCCGAGGCCGGCGGCGACGACCTCCGCGGTTTCGCGCGCGCGCAGCAGCGTGCTCGACCACAGCGCCGCGAACCCGCGCTCGGCGGCGCGCTCGGCCAGTTCGACCGCCTGAGTGCGGCCCGTGTCGTCCAGCGGCACCGGCTGCTGGCCCTGGAAGCGGCCCTCGAGGTTGTAGGCCGTCTGGCCGTGACGGGCGAGGTAGACGCCGCTGGGCGAGCGCGCGGTCAGGATCGGTCAAATCGGTCGAGGTTCATGACCTTGTCCCAGGCCGCGACGAAGTCGCGCACGAACTTCTCCTGCGCGTCGTCGCACGCGTGGACCTCCGACAGCGCCCGGAGCTCCGAGTGCGAGCCGAACACGAGGTCGACCGAGGTGGCGGTCCACTTGACCTCGCTCGTCCGGCGATCGTGACCCTCGTAGACGTTCTCGGCGGAGTCCGACGGCTTCCATTCCGTGCTCATGTCGAGCAGATTGACGAAGAAGTCGTTCGTCAACGTCTCCGGTCGGTCGGTGAGGACGCCATGCTGGGATTGCTTGAAGTTCGCGTTCAGGGCTCGCATGCCGCCGATCAGGACCGTCATCTCGGGAGCGGTCAGCGTCAGCATGTAGGCGCGCTCGAGAAGCCCGTGCTCCAGCGGGAGAGGCTCCCCCGAACGAAGGTAGTTGCGGAACCCGTCGACGGTCGGCTCGAGCACGGCGAAGGACTCCACGTCGGTCTGCTCCTGCGCAGCGTCCGTGCGACCCGGGGTGAACGGCACGAAGACGTCGTGCCCTGCGTTCCTCGCGGCCTGCTCGACGGCGGCGCAGCCACCGAGGACGATCAGGTCGGCCAGCGAGACCCGCTTACCGTTCGACTGTGAGTCGTTGAAGTCCCGCTGGATCTGCTCGAGTGTCTGCAGCGCCACCGCGAGCTCGGCCGGTTCATTGGCCTCCCAGTCCTTCTGCGGCGCAAGCCGGATCCGCGCCCCGTTGGCCCCGCCGCGCATGTCGGTGCCGCGGAACGAGGCCGCCGAGGCCCAGGCGGTGGAGATGAGCCGCGAGATCGACAACTCCGACGAGAGGATCTTCTGCTTGAGCGCAGCGACGTCGTCCTGGCTGATCAGCTCGTGGTCGACCGCGGGGACGGGGTCCTGCCACAACTGCTCCGCCGGCACCCACGGGCCGAGGTAGCGCGAGACGGGCCCCATGTCGCGGTGCAGCAGCTTGTACCAGGCCTTGGCGAACGCCTCCGCGAGCTGGTCAGGGTGCTCGTAGAAGCGCCTGGAGATAGGCTCGTAGACCGGGTCGAGCTTCAACGCCAGATCCGTCGTCAGCATCATCGGCGCATGGCGCTTGGAGGGATCGTGGGCGTCCGGGACGGTGCCTTGGGCGTCAGCGTCCTTGGCCGTCCACTGCTTCGCTCCGGCGGGGCTTGACGTCAGCTCCCACTCGTACTCGAACAGGTTCTCGAGGAAGCCGTTGTCCCACTTCGTCGGCTCCTTCGTCCACGCGCCCTCCGGGCCGCCGGTGAGCATGCGCACGTCGTTCCCGTTGCGGCTCAAACTGCCCTTCCAGCCGAGACCCTGCTCCTCGATAGGGGCCGCCTCGGGCTCGGGGCCGACATTGCCGGGGTCGACGGCACCGTGGGTCTTGCCGAAGGTGTGGCCGCCAACGATCAGTGCGACCGTCTCCTCGTCGTTCATGGCCATACGGGCGAAGGTCTCGCGGATGTCCTTGGCGGCGGCGAGCGGGTCGGGGTTGCCGCCCGGACCCTCGGGGTTCACGTAGATGAGGCCCATCTGCACGGCGGCAAGGGGCTTGGCGAGCTGGCGTTCTCCGCTGTAGCGCCGGTCTCCGAGCCACGTGTCCTCGGACCCCCAGAAGATCTCTTCGGGCTCCCAGATGTCCTCTCGCCCGAAGCCGAAGCCGAACGTCTGAAAGCCCATCGACTCCATCGCCACGTTGCCGGTGAAGACGAGCAAGTCGGCCCAGGAGATCTTCCGGCCGTATTTCTGCTTGATCGGCCACAGCAACCGGCGCGCCTTGTCGAGGCTCGCGTTGTCCGGCCAGCTGTTGAGCGGGGCGAAGCGCTGGGCGCCGCTGCCGCCGCCACCCCGTCCGTCGGCGATGCGGTAGGTGCCGGCGGCATGCCAGCTCATGCGGATGAAGAGCGGCCCGTAGTGGCCATAGTCGGCGGGCCACCAGTCCTGCGAGGTGCTCATCAGCTCGATCAGGTCGCGCTTCAGCGCCTGGAGGTCGAGGGTCGCGAGCTCCTTGGCGTAGTCGAAGTCCTCCCCCATCGGGTCAGAGAGGGGCGAGTGCCGGTGCAGCACGCTCAGGTCGAGCCGGTTCGGCCACCAGTCGCGGTTCGTTCTGGGACGAGGCACCTCGGGAGTGGGGCTTCCGATCGCCGGGTTCTCGCTCTCGCTGACGCTCTCAGTCATGTCGCTCCTGTCGCTTTCTGGTGTAGGCGAGCACCGAGGGTACTGATGAGAGCGGGATGTCGTCATAGACTCCCGGGATGCGCCGCAGGGTCACGTTCAGCCGCAACCTGACGCTGTCGCTGTCGCGGACGTGCCGGTGCTATTGCAAGTACTGCGCGTTCGCCACCCACCGGGCGCACCTGTACGCGCCGGAGGAGGTCATCGAGATCCTCGACGGGGCCGCGCGCCGGCGGGTCAAGGAGCTGCTGGTGCTGACCGGCGAGCGCCCGGAGGTCAATCCCGAGGTCGCCGCGCGACTGGCTGCGTACGGGCATGAGGACTTCACCGCGTACGTCGTGTGGACGTGCGAACGGGCGCTGGAGCGGGGTCTTTTGCCGCACACGAACCTGGGCGTGCTCTCGCGTGGTGACCTGGCTCGCCTGCGCGAGGTGACGGCCTCGCAGGGATTGATGCTCGAGTCGGTGGCCGAGCGGCTGATGGAGACGGTGCATGCGGGCTCGCCGACGAAGCATCCCGCCAGGCGGCTGGAGACGATCCGGGCCGCCGGGGAGCTGAAGATCCCGTTCACGAGCGGAATCCTCGTCGGCATCGGCGAGACCGAGCAGGAGCGGATGCAGTCGCTGGAAGCGCTGGCTGCGGTTCATGCCGAGTACGGCCACATCCAGGAGGTGATCCTTCAGAACTTCGTCCCGCACCAGAGCTACTACGGGGAAGAGCCGGCGGAGATTGCGGATGCGGCCGCGCGCGCGTACTGGGTGGATGGGAATCCCACCCACCCGGACGAGAACCCCACCGACCCGGGTCCCTCCATAAACCCAGACCGTGCCAGCTCGGCCTCTACCCGCCTGCGCCCGGAACTGCCGCTGCCGGATTGGGCCTGCGCCGTGAGCATCGAGGACATGAAGCGACTGATCGCGGAGACCCGCAGGTTGATGGGAGACGTCGGCATCCAGATCCCGCCGAACCTCGCCGACTGGTGGGGCGAGCTGGTGGCCGCCGGCGCGACCGACCTGGGCGGGCTGAGCGCCAACGGCGATCACATCTCTCCCGAGCACCCGTTCCCCTCGCCGCACCAGGTGCGCAAGGCGCTGCAGGCCGACGGCGTGGCGCTGACCGAGCGGCTGTGCGTGTATTCGCAGTACATCGACCCCGAGTGGGTGTCGCACGGCGTGATGGACGCGATCAAGGCGCGCTACTGGAGCTTCATCCCGCGGCGCGGGTCGGGCCGCACCGATCCGACCGCGAGCGGCGCTTCGCCGATCCGCCTGGAGCTGGTGGCCGGCGCGATCGAGCGTGGGCGCGACGGCCTGCCGCTGAGCCCGGACGAGCTGACGGCGCTGTTCGCGGAGACACGCCAAGAGGCGATCGAGGAGATTCGTGCCGCCGCCGACGAGCTGCGCGCCGAGCTCGCGGGGGAGACGGTCACGTTCGTGGTCAACCGCAACATCAACGTCTCGAACGTATGCACGGTCGGCTGCGCGTTCTGCGGATTCGGCCAGGGCAAGCGCTCCCCGGACGCCTACGAGCACGACGAGCGCGAGTTCGCAAGACGCGTGAACGAGGCGATCGAGTACGGCGCGAGCGAGTTGTGCATCCAGTCGGGCATCCACCCCGACTGGGAGCTAGAGGACTACCTGGGATGGCTGCGACTCGCCAAGCAGACCGCGCGCGAGGCTGGGACCAACCTGCACCTGCACGCGTACAGCCCGATGGAGATCGCCCACATGTGCGACATCTCGAGACTCCCTCCATCGGAGGTGTTCATGCAGCTCAGAGAGGCGGGACTCGGCTCGACGCCCGGGACTGCGGCGGAGGTGCTCCACGATGGGGTGAGGGAGAGGATCAGCCCAAACAAGTTGCCCGTGGCGCGCTGGGTGGAGATCATCGAGGCCTCCCACAACGCCGGGCTGCGCTCGACGGCGACGGTGATGTTCGGGCACATCGAGGAGCCGTGGGAGCTGGCCGAGCACATGCGGGTCGTGCGGGAGCTGCAGGAGCGCACGGGTGGCATCTCGGAGTTCGTGCCGCTCTCTTTCATCCCCTTTCAAACGCTTTTGGGGCGCACCCACGGCGTGCAGGAGATCTCCCGCGAGGAGAACCTCAAGCACACCGCCGTCTTCCGCCTGGCGCTCGGACGAACCGTGGGAAGCCTGCAGGCCAGCTGGGTGAAGATGGGCCTCGACGCCGCGACCGAGTCGCTGCGCTGGGGCGTCAACGATCTCGGCGGCACGCTGATGGAGGAGTCGATCAGCCGGCTCGCCGGCTCCTACCACGGCACCAGGCTCGACCCCGAGCAGCTCGTGGCCGCGGCGCACGAGGCCGGGCGCCCGGCGGCCGAGCGCACGACGCTGTACGAGATCAGGCGTCGCTACCCACCGACAGAGCGCACCGCGGCAGCGATCGCGGCGGGGTGATCGTATGTGCCCCGCGGAGGCGAGGATTCGTTGCACGTGAGGGCGGCTGGCAGGCCGTTCAGGGCAGCAGTTCCAACGCCTCGACGTGGCGAGGGCGCATCACCGTGAAGTGGCGGTGGTCGAGCGTTGCGAGCTTGGGCTCGCGCAGGCGCTCGACGATCGCCAGCACGGCGGCGTCGACGAAGCCGACGCGCAGGTCGGCGTAGATGTGAAGCAACTCGGTGACTCTTTCGTAGTCTGTCTCGATCAGATCCTCGATCTCAAGTGCGCCGCTCTTCACTTGCTCCAGAACGAGGGAGAAGCGATCTCGAGGCGAGTCGCTGCATAGCCAGTCCACCTCTGCCAGCACAGGCGAGGGTACAACGCGCTGCTCATGGACTTTGGTGAGCAACTCCGTGGACGCCTGGTGATGCCGGTCGTCGGAGTCGAGCGTCGCGTACAGGACGCCGCTATCGACTACGAGCGCCACGAGCGGGGCTCGAAGATGTCCTCGCTCGCGAGCTCGGAAAGGTCGCTGCGCCCCGAGGAGAACGCCCCGATGCAGGTGAGCGGTGGCGGGATACGCTCCTCGTCTGGCCCCACCTCATGCCGCGCGGCTTCGCGCCAGACCTGCGAGGCGGAAACCCCGCGTTGCGCGGCGCGGCGCTTGACTCGCTGGATCAGCTCCGGCTCGGCCTGGATCATCAGCCTCTGCATCATTGTGCAATCATG
Source organism: uncultured Solirubrobacterales bacterium (assembly GCA_963808385.1). Lineage (GTDB taxonomy): Bacteria > Actinomycetota > Thermoleophilia > Solirubrobacterales > Solirubrobacteraceae > Palsa-744. Next base: position 486,773 of record CAWEFQ010000018.1, read on the forward strand.
ATAGCACCGCTGGTGGGTCAGTCAGTCAGGCGGGTTGGATGGCTCTGCGTGCGGATGACGTGCTTGTCGAAGACGCTGTGAACGCGCATGTAGGCGCACGCGCGGTGGACGTCCAAAGAAGAACAACAACCTCATCGAAACAGATCCTCCTCCGGCCCCCGCAGCAGCGCCGCCGCGCCCGGGCCGTCCTCGGAGGTGACGAACCGCTCCAGGCCGTCGATCGCCACGACGGGCTCGCGCGAGTCCTTGGCGCGCGCCAGGTCGGCGGTCGCGGCGGCGGCGTCGGCGACGGCCAGCCAGGTTGCCCGCAGCTCGAGGCCCGCGGCGTCGGTCCGTCCGCGCCAATCGTCCAGCGGCGCCATCCCCGCGCAGCCGATCGCCACGTCGCACTGGCCGTGACGCCAGGCCCGGCCGAAGCTGTCGGTGATCAGCACCGCCGGGGAGATGCCGGTCAGCTCGTGCAGGCGCGCGCGCAGCGCGCGCGCGGAGGCGTCGGGATCGCGGGGGAGGAGGATCAATGTCCCGCCCGTCCCGCCCGTTTCGCCCTCCACACTCCCGCCCACCCCGGTCCTGTCCGTCCCCGACGCGTTGGAGGTGTCGACGCCGGCGTTGGCGCAGACGAAGCCATGGTGGGTGCGGCAGATCAGCACGTCGCGCTCGGCGCGCACGATCTCCGCCGACTGATCGAGCACGACCTGGACCGCGCGCGCGTCCTTGCCCTGCGCCGCCGCCAGCTCCTGCGCGCGCGGGCTGGGATGGACGTCGGCCAGCGCGACGACCGCGCCCTCGGCCTTGGAGACGATCTTGTGAGCGACCACCACGATCTGGCCGTCGCGTAGAGCGCACAAGGGCCCAGCATCCTGCAGCGCCGCGACAATCAGCGCTGCGAGGTCGTCGCCGGCGCACACCTCGGGGAGACCGCCGAGGGCGCGAGTTCTGAGGCTTGCCACGGTGATCTCGCGGGATCAGCCGGCGCCCGCGCCGGCAACGGGGAGGACGTTTGCGCGCACGGGCAGGCCGAGCACGGCACGGGTGCGCGGAGCGCGGGCGTGCTCACCCGACAGCCGCTCGCGCAGTGCCGCCAGGTCCGCGCCCGTATCGACGTCGAGCAGCAGCGACCCCGGCCGCTCGATCCGGCAGGCCGCGCCGGCCTCCCGCGCCAGCGCCTTATGGCGCTCACAGCTGCCCGGACCGAAGCTGGGGGCGATCGCCCCGGGCGGCCTCAACAGCAGCCCATTGGTGCCGGTCCCGTGACGGTCGGGCACGACCGTCACCGACGGCCCGTCAGGCGCGGCCGCTTCCAGCAGCGAGTCGAGCTCCGCCGGGTCCAGGGCGGGACAGTCGCCGGGGATGCACAGCACGCGCTCGAAACCCTCGGCGATGGCGGACTCGACCCCGAGCGCGACCGCTGCGCTCTGGCCCTCCTCGGCGGTGTCCGGCACCACGAGCGCGCCCAGAGAACTGGCCGCCGAGGCGATCGTATCCTCGCGCGTGACGACGATCGTGCGCTCGATCGAAGCGGTTTCGCGCAGGGCGGCGAGCACGTCGCCGACCATCGCCCGCGCCAGGTCCTCGCGCAGGGGATCGGCGACGCCGGCGTGCAGGCGCCGCTTGGCCCGGGCGAAGCTCTTGACGGGGAGGATCGCGGCGGTGCGCATCTGCCGCAGACGATAGTGGCGGGAGGGCGCCTCTACCAGCCGAGCAGCATCATGCCGGCGGTGACGCCGGGGCCGATCGTCACCATCAGGCCGTGCTCGCCCGGCTCGGGCTTGCAGCGCTCGATCGTGCGCTGCAGCACGTAGAAGATCGAGGGCGTGCCGACGTTGCCGTGCTCGGCCAGAGTGTCCCAGCTCGTCGTCACGTCCTCGTCTGAGAGCTCGAGAGCGATCTGCAGGTTCTCGATGATGCGCCGTCCGCCCGGATGGACGAGCCAATGGTCGATCTCCGAGCGCTCCAAGCCGTTGGCGCGCAGGAATCGATCGACCACCTCGCGCAGGCCGGCGCCGGCGAGCTCGGGCAGCTCCCGGGCGAGATGCAGGTAGCCGTCCTCGCCGCTCAGATCGAGGCTGACGGCGCCGAGGGAGCCGCCGATCTGGTGGACCTGGGAGGCGAGGATGATCGGCCCCTCCGAGCGAGGGTCGTTCGACAGCAGGGCGGCGGCGCAGCCGTCGCCGAAAATGGCCGCGCCGACGGTCTTCGCCTTCGGGTCCTCCCTGCTCGCTTCGCTCAGGAGGCCGCTCATGCTCTCCGCCGCCACGACCAGCGCCTGCCTGTCCGGGCGCTCGCGCTGGGCCTGGGCCGCCAGCCTCATCAGGGGAACCGCGCTCGCGCAGCCCACTCCGGTGATGTGGTACTTATCGGTCGCGGGGTCCATCTCGTAGTGATCGACGAGGCGGTGGGCGAGCGTGGGGCAGCCGAGCGAGTACAGGCTCGCGCTCACCACCGTGCCGATCCTCCGCGGGTCGAGCTCGAGCGCGTCCACGGACCGGATGCAGTGGCGCAGCAGCTCCCGCTCGATCTGGGGGGTGCGGCCCTGCAGTGTGCGCCCCAGGAAGTCCTCGCTCAGGTCGAGGTGGCGGCGCTTTACGCCGCAGCGCTCGAAGATGCCCTCGGCGAACTCGTTCCCCGTTAATCCCAGGCGCTCGAGAACCTGCTCCTGGGAGAGGACGGTCTCCGCGTCGGAGACCGCGAGACCGGCGATCCGCGGGCCGGTGCGGCGGGACGCGGCGACGTGCCCGCGCAACTCCGCGATCGAGCTCCGGTCGGCGAGGGTGTTGGGCAAGGTCGAAGCTCCTGGCTGTCGAGGTGGGCGTTGGGCGAGTCGAGCTGAACTGTCGGAGCTGCGAGGCTTGGCCTGACCCTCAAAAGACGTGTAGCCTGACCTCAACCCTAGCCGCAAAAGACCTCGAAAACCGGCAAAGATGCGGCGTACTTATGGACTTATTCATATGGCGCGTCGTCGATCTGCTGCGATTGCGTCTGCCATCCGGGGGAGCATCCATGGATCCAAGCCATCGAAGGACATCGGAGAGGACATGCGCATGAGGGTGATAGGAGCGGGTCTGCCGCGTACCGGCACGCTGACGCAGAAGGTGGCCCTGGAGCAGCTCGGCCTGGGGTCCTGCTACCACTGGGTCGACGTGCTGGCCGACCTCGATCGGCAGGTGCCGCTGTGGAACCGCGCGCTGGACGGCGAGGCTGTTTGGGAGGAGGTCTTCGCCGGGCGCGGCGCCAGCGCGGACTGGCCCGGGGGCTACTTCTATCGCGAGCTGATGGACTTCTACCCGGACGCGAAGGTCCTGCTGAGCGTGCGCGAGCCCGAGTCGTGGGAGCGCAGCTTCCGGAGCACGATCGTGGACATGTGCTACGGCGAGTCGCTGATACGCCTGCTCTCGAGCGCGCGCCGCGAGATCGACCCGCGGTGGCGCTCCTACCTTCAGCTGGTGGACCGCATGTTCTGGGGCGATCAGGGCACGTTCGCCGCCGGCCACTGCACCGCGGAGCTGATCGAGCAGGCGAACGCCCACAACGAGCGGGTCAAGCGCGCCGTCCCTGAGGAGCGGCTGCTCGTCTGGCAGGTCACTGACGGGTGGGAGCCGCTGTGCGAGTTTCTTGAGGTGGACGTCCCCGACGAGCCGCTGCCGCACGTCAATGACCGCGATACGTTCCTCGAACGCGTGATCAACGGAGCGCTGGATGCGCTGCAGGCGTGGCGTGAGAGCCGCGCGCCGGTGTCCGAGGGAGCGTAGCGGTCGCGGGTCGCTCCGCGCCTCGCGGGCCGCGCCGCGCACGGCGGGGCTGCTCCGCGCTGGCGGGGTCGCCCCGAAGGGCATGCTCCGAGGGCTGGGACTACCCCGCGAGCGCCAGCGCGAAGTCCAGCGTCTGCCGGGCCACACGCGCACGCGCGGCGGGATCGTCCATGCGCGTGTCGATCTCAAGCGTCGGCAGGCGAGCGACGTTCTCGTCGGCGACGATCCCGTCCAGCAGCTCGCCGTAGAAGTCGGCGACGCCGTCGGCGTTGCACTCCAGCGCGGCGAACGCCATGAACGCGGCGGTCGGGCCCTTCAGGATCTTCCCGCCAACGACCGGGCTGACCGCGACGACGGGCGCCGCGGCGCCCGACAGCGCCTCGCGCATGCCCGGCACCGCCAGGATCGGGGCGATCGAGGCGAGCGGGTTGGAGGGGCCGATCACGATCGCGCGAGCGCTGGCGATCGCCGCGAGCGCCTGCTCGCTTGGCGCCGCCTGCTCGGCGCCGCGGAACTCCAGGCCCTCGACGATGCCCTGCGCGTGCTCGCGGATCATGAACTCCTGGAACGAGCACCACCCGGCGGGGCTGCGCACCCATGTGCGCACGGGATCGTCGCTCATCGGAAGCACGCGCGCGCGGACGCCGATCGCCTCGTTGAGGTGGGCGAGGGCAGCTGTCTGGGAGAGCCCACCCTCCGCCAGCAGCCGCGCGCGCTCTACGCACCAGGCGAGATCGCGGTCGCCGAGGTTGAACCACACCTCGCGCCCGAGCGCGCGCAGCGCGTCCATGACCGCGAACGTGTCCTCGCGCAGCCCCCAGCCGCGCTCGTCGATCAGATCCGCCAGCCAGAACGAGACGAGGTCCGGGTCGGGGGAGACGTGGGCGCCGTAGATCTCGATGTCATCGCCCGTGTTGGCGATCACCGCCAGGCGCTCGGGCGTGTCGATCGCGTCGGCCATGCCCCGCGCGAGCTTGGCGCCGCCGGTGCCCCCGGCGAGGATTACCACGTCGGTGGCGGGGGCACTCACGGCCTGCGGGATCGCCGCGCGAGCGCTCGCGATGCGGGGGCGGGCGGGCGGGTGGTGTGTGGGTGGGGGACGGACATCAATCCCAGGGTACTTCGGACAGCCCCGCCAGGCGTATCCCGGCGTGGACCTTGTAGCGGGCGTTGACCCCGATCAGGAGCGCGGTCAGCGACTCGGTCGTGCGCGACATCTCCAGGCGGCCGCAGTCCACGCAGCGCAGGCCCTCGATCCGCTCGATCAGCAGGGCCGCCTCGCGCTTGTCCGCACGCGCGTCGCCGCACACGAGCACGTCCTGCTGCAGGGGATGATCGAGATCGCTCAGCGAGGCGGCACTGACCGTGTGCAGGGCGGAGACGACGCGCACGCCGGCGGGCGCCATCTCGGCCGTCTGCTCGGCGGCGGAGCCCTGCCAGACGCCGAGCATACGCGTCGCCTTGCCGCTGACCGCGGCCGCCAGCGGCACTGTCGCGTCGATCAGCAGCTGCCCCGGGCGCAGCGCGTCGCGGAGGTTGGCGAGCGTCTCGGACTGGTTGCGAAACGGGACGCTCAGGATCACCGGGCCAGCCGCGCGCACCGCGCCCGCGTTGTCATGCGCCGTGAACTCTCCCTCGGGAACGGCGGCCGCCGCGCGCGCGGCGGTCTGCGCGGCACGACCGGGATCGCGCGAGCCGATCGCGATCGGCACGCCGGTCCGGGCCAGGCGGATGGCCAGGCCGAAGCCGAGCGAGCCCGAGGCGCCGATGACGGCGACCGGATCGGTGGGGGAGGGCGGCACGGCGGCGAGTATATGGTCGCTGGTCGCGCTGCGTGGCGGCTGGTTTTCGGCGCGGTCCTCGCGCGGCGATGGGGTCGGGCAGGCGATCGCACGGGAGATGCCGCGCGATGAGTGGGTGGCGAACGCGTAGGCTTGACCTCGGATGACTGTGCCGCAGACGGTGAGGATCAGGGAGGTCGGCCCGCGCGACGGGTTTCAGAACGAGCCCGAGACGATCACGACGGCGCGCAAGGTGCAGCTGATCGACGCGCTCGCGCGTACGGGGTTGCGCCGCCTGGAGGTCACGAGCTTCGTGCGCGGCGACGTGATTCCGCAGCTGGCGGACGCGGCGGAGGTGCTCTCGCGGATCGACATTCCCGAGGAGGTGGCCGTCAGCGTGCTTATTCCCAACGAGCGCGGTCTGGACCATGCGCTGGCCTTCCACGAGGAGCTGGGTGCGGACGCAGCCCGGGGCGCCCGCCCGGCGTTCGACGAGATCAACGTGTTCCTGTCGGCCTCGGAGACGCACAACCGCCGCAACGTGAACCGCTCGATCGAGGAGTCGCTCGGGGGCCTTGAACGCGTGCTCGCGCGCGTCCGCGCGAAGGGGCTGCGCTGCGAGGGCGTCATCTCGACTGCGTTCGGCTGTCCGTACGAGGGTCATGTCCAGCCCGAGCGGGTGCTGGAGATAGCGACGCGCCTGCGCGAAGCGGGCGCGCAGGAGATCGGGTTCGGCGACACGACGGGGATGGCCAACCCGCGGCAGGTGGGGGAGGTGTTCGCGCGCTGGCGCGACGGGCTGCCGGATGTCGAGTTGACCGCCCACTTTCACAACACGCGCGGGCAGGGCCTGGCGAACGTGCTCGCCGCGCTGCACACGGGGATCGACAGCTTCGAGTCGAGCTTCGGCGAGCTCGGCGGTTGCCCGGTTCCGGCCGGGGCGACCGGGAACATCGCCACCGAGGACCTGGTCTCGATGCTCCACGAGATGGGGATCGAGACGGGCATCGACCTGGACGCGCTCATCGCCTGCGCGCGCCGCGCACAGGAGGTGCTGGGCCGGCCGCTGGGCAGCCACACGCTGGTGGCGGGCCGGTTCAGTGGGGTTGAACGGACACGCTCGTGCGCCAACGCGTCAGGTCCACGCCATAGTGTCTCTGGCACGTTGTCTCGCCCCGTACCGAATCGGCCCGTTCTCGATCCGCGCGACAGCTCGGCGTTTGTCCGGGCCTCTTGGGATTTCCCGCGCTCGTCGGGCGGTCGGGTGCTGCATCCGTACCCCGCGCGCTTCATCCCCGAGATTCCGGCGCAGGCACTCGACCTGCTCGAGGTGGATGGCCCGGTGTTGGATCCGTTCTGCGGATTGGTACGACATTGGCAGAGGCTCGTCGTCGCGGGCTGCCGTCTGTCGGTATAGATCTCAATCCGATCGCCTGCCTGATCAGCCGCGTGCGGACACACGCATGGGGATCGACGGATGCGGAGATTGGCTTGGAGCACGCAAGCGAGATCCGCAGCCGGGCTCTCGCCGGCGGCGACGTGGACGGCCTTGTCGCTCGAATCCCTCGCTTGGAGCACTGGTTCGAGCCCTGGGCGTCAGTGGCGCTCTCAGGGGCTATGGAGTACCTGGCGGACGTCTCGGATCCCATATGGCACGATCGAATCGCGGTCGCGATCTCTTCGATGATCGTGCGGATCAGCAGGCAGGAGTCGGATACCCGGTATGCAGCCGTTGACAAGCCCGGCGATCAGGCCTGTGCCGCGACCGAGCTGGGTCAAGGAGTCGTCCGCGTATGCGAGTGGCTCTCGGCCAACGCGATAACCGGCGTTGGCGCGCCGGTCGAGGTTCATTGTCGCGACGCACGTGACCTTGCACATCTGGAAGCTGACTCGTTTGCGGCCAGCATCTTCTCTCCACCGTATCCCAACGCCTACGAGTACTGGCTTTACCACAAGTACCGCATGTACTGGCTCGGGTTCGACCCGGTGGCCGTGCGTGAGGCGGAGTTGGGCGCCCGCCCACACTACTGCAAGGCCAATGGGCTCACTGAGGTTGACTTCGCGAATCAGATTGGCGATGTGTTTGGTCATCTCGCTCGTGTTCTACGGCCGCGCGCGCCGACCGTAGTGGTTGTGGGCGACTCGGTGATCGGCGGACGCTGTGTCGACAACGGCGAGATCCTGATCTCCGCCGCCGCCGGCTGTGGTTTTGCACTCGACGCGTGGACCGAGAGGCGGATCCGCGTCGGGCGGAGCTCGTTCAACCGCGCACACAGCCGCGGGCGCAAGCGCGAGCACGTATTGTTGCTTCGTGGTCCCGGCTGACCCACTCAGCCTGGGTGGGTGAGGACGAGAGCGTCCTCACCGGACACGCCGTTAGCCGAGTGCAGGCCATAGCGGGGCCAAACCTCGAGGCGAATCAGCTCTTGCACCGCGAATCCACGCGACATCGCGACCTCGCCGAGCAGTTCCGGCGTCGCGATGTCAATGCGCTCTCCGCCGGCTGTCGTGCGGTTATGACCCACGATCAACACAGCCGACTCACCCGGCTCGAGGACATTCAGCCACGTCGCCATGGCGTTTGCCATGCCGGTGAAGTAGCGGTACAGCAGCGACGGCACGGCCTGCCGGCGAAATCCGGCTTCACCGCCGCTGTTCCCCACATGGATGCGATCGAGGAGATCGGTGATCGCAGGCGGCAGCGCATCGACATTGTGCTCTCGCCGCTGGTCCCAACGAGTCTGCTCTGCACGTATCCACTCACGGCTTCCGAGCAGCTCTCGCTCGAGCGGCATCAGCTTGGGGGCGTTAGTAAGACCCAGCGCCAGGATCGACAGACGATCCGTGTCGATGTAGGGAAGGGCTGTCGCGTATGGCGGCGAGGTCAGGATCAGTCTGCGCTGCTTGCCTGCGGCCATTGCAAAGGCTTTCTCGTCGTCTGCCGATCCCCGGACCACGACCGCCTTGCCCGTAGGCTCACCCCAGCTGTCGATCTCCGCCAAACCCTTGCGGATCGCTGTCACCGCCTCCAGGAAGAGCGGCGCGATGCGCGGAGCCTCGAACGGCTCTGGGCGGCGCCGGATCCGAAGATCCTCCGGCATCTGCAATGAAACGCTGCGCATGATCGAGGACAGGGCGAGAAGACATAGACGTCGTGCCGTCGACGGCAGTGGCGCGTGCAGCTCCTTCAGCGCACACGTCAGCCCCGCGAATGCGGGCGCGGTAAACCAATCTTGGAGGTACGCGACCGTAGCTCGATCGAACACGGAGGAGAGGTCAGCATGGGCTGGGCGCACCTGCCCTTGGTCAAGAGCCTTCGCGATCTGCTCCGAGAGGGTGCAGAGTTCCGCGGCCAACCCCACCTTGTCCTTGATGGTGGCCGCCTCGAGCTTGGTGCAGGCAAGGAACCAAGCCATGGGCGAACGATCGATTCCCAGGGCGTCGAGCCCAAGCCGAAGGCCCTCGAGCGGCGCCGTGCCACTGCCGCAGAACGGATCGATCAGGACCTGGGCATTCGGATCGACGACGTTGCACAGCGCTCTGACCACCTGCGGGTTGAACTTCCCCTTGTACTCGTGGATTCCGTGCAGCCCATACCGGGTGGCCTGACGAGTTCCGCTCCTCCCACGCCGTCGTTGGCACGCGGTCTCGATGCGGCTCTGCTCGGTGAGGACCGCGTGCCCGTCGTCTGGCTCAACCTCATGGAAATACGTGGAGCGGGCAGCCACCGCGGTGGGATCTCCGGACACCACCACTGCGTCGTCGCGATTCTCCAGCACGCTCACCCCGAGACGCTCGAGTTCTCGCAAACCCAGGCGTCGCTCGTAGGGAAACAGGCGGTACGGCATCCACCTCATGGTGGACAGCGCCGTCTTGGCATGGCCTGAGCGCCGGACTCGCGGATCGTCTAAGACATCTGTAGTCATCGGCTCCGGATGCTAGCTGCGGGTCCGGCGGCGACGGCGAGACCGCGGATAGCCTGGCGTATGTCGATCCGACTAGAGTTGGCGTCGTTGCGCTACGTCGATTCCGCCTCACGACTCCTCGCCGACACGATCTACGGGTGGCTGCAGTCGCTACTGCCCTCGGCGAGGGTCTTCGCATGCCAGAGCGGTTACTACCGCTTCGACGCGCTCGCGCCGTTTGCCGCCGAGATCCAGAGCATGCTGGGCAACGGCGGCCGCTTCGACCTCGTGGTCGGCGCCAACGATGAGCGTCTGAGCGCGCCGGACCTGGAGCGCACGCTCGACCTTGTCGGCTCGCATATTCCGACGAGTGCGTCATTCACGCTTGTGGGGGCGCGGGACGGCCTGTTCCATCCAAAGTCCTACTACGTCGAGCTCGCGAACGGCCGGCGACATGCGGCAGTCGGGTCTGCAAACTTCACGGTCCGGGGCGTGGCACACAATGTTGAGGCCTGCGTGCTGCTCGAGGACAGCGTGGATGACCCGGCAGCGCTGGACGCTGTGCGCGACGCGATCGTCGCTTGGCGCGACAAGGCTGCAACGGGCGCTCCCGACGCGCGACAGGTAACGCCACAGTACATTCAGGAGCTCGAAGCCGAGCGGATCATCGATCCAGCCCAGGTTCCACCTGCGGGCACGCGGATCGGCGCAAGCTCTACGAGCCGGTCCAGCTTCCCACCGCTTGGGCCCATCCCCGGCGTACCCAGCTCGCAGGCGAGGGCGCCTCACTGGCAGAGCGCACCTGGTGCGCATCTACGTCGCGCGCGTGTCGCGTTCCCGCCCAACATGGTTGGAATCGTGAAGCGTCTCTCCGCGAGGACCGACCTCAAGGGGTTCACGGGCGCTAGCGGAACGCTTTACATTGCGCTTCCACCCAACCCGACGGAGCTGGCGAGCCGTCTCCCGATGCGGCCGTTCGGCGCCAACAACGAGCCTCGGCTGGATCTCCTGGTACAGGCAAGGCTCTACGAGGCCGTGAAAGATGTGGTCAACTCGGGGACGGACACCACCAACATCACGCATGTCGGTACGGGCACAACGAAGCGCAGCAAAATCGACCTGCGTTTCAACATCCTGCACACCGTTTTTGCGGGACTTCGATATGGGGCGGCGCAACATGGACTGGCCCTCCCGCAAGGGGGAGACGTGGTGGCGATCGAGTTCTTGGAGGACGGTCGCATCGCACGCCTGACTTTCGTATCGACCGATCCAATGCGCGCAACACTACGCGGCCTGCTGCACCCTGGACGTGCGTGGGGATGGCTTCCCGCGGGAGTCCTACCAGCCTGGTAGCTGCAGCGTGGGCAAAAGCGTGTTGGGCCGGCCGCTGGGCAGCCACACGCTGGTGGCCGGGCCGGTTCAGTGGGGCGAGCAGGACGGTCGAGCGACGCGATGAGCCCGGTCGCCCGTCTGCGCGATACCCGTCTGGCCGCATCTCTAGCATGACGTTCCATGGGGATTCCACAAACAGTGTGGACGGTGGGGCATTCAAACCACGATGTCGAGACGTTCCTCGCCCTGGTGCAGCGCCACCGAGTCGCGCAGCTGGTGGACGTACGGTCTCATCCGTATTCTCGCTACGCGCCGCACTTCAACCGCGATGAGCTGCAGGCCTCGATAGAGGCGTGCGGCATTCGCTACGCCTTCCTGGGCTCGGCGCTCGGTGGGCGTCCCCGGCGCGACGATCAGCTCGACGCCGATGGCCATGCCCTGTACGACAGGATGGCGACGGAGCCTATCTTCAGCGACGCGATCGACCGGATTCTGCGTGGCGCATCGGAGCATCGCATCGCCTTGCTGTGCAGCTGCGGACAGCCGCACGAGTGCCATCGCAGGCTCCTGGTGGGCAAGGTCCTGTGTGACCGGGGCGCGGAGCTGCGCCACATTCTCCCGGACGGGAACGCGATGACCGAGCGCGCGGTCGAGCTGAGAGACGATCACGCACAGGACATGCTGTTCGGGCATGATGAACTGCCGTGGAGATCTATACGATCGGTTTCACCCAGACGACGGCTGAGCATTTCTTCACACGGCTAGCGGACGCGAGTGTCGAGCGCCTGCTCGACGTGCGGCTCAACAACACCTCCCAGCTCGCCGGCTTTGCCAAGGCGCAGGATCTCCCCTACTTCGCGAGCGAGCTCGTGGGCGCAACCTACGAGCACGAGCCGCGTGCTGGCCCCAACTCAAGACATCCTCGACGCCTACAAGAAGCGCAAAGGCGACTGGGCTGTGTACGAGACCGAGTTCCTGGCGCTCATGGAGCGCCGCCGCATTCACGAGGTGCTCTCGCCGGCCTCCTTCCAGCGGCGCACGGCGTTGCTGTGCAGCGAGGCTGAGCCCGTGCATTGCCACCGCCGGCTCGTGGTCGAGTTCCTGGTTGCGCATTGGCCCAACGTCGAGACCGTGCACCTTTGAGGACGTGCGGATAGTCGTCAACCACGTCACGCGCATGACCGGCCAGCGAATCTGCGTGGCCGGAATCGATACTGAGACGTATCGACACGTTCGCCCGGTCACGCCGCCAGGCGATTTCCTCACGCGCGTGCTCCTGCGCGAGAACGGGGGGCCGTTCGGCGCGGGCGCGCTCGTTGACATCGGGAACGTCGCGGCCTGTCCCAATGCGCCCGAGACGGAGGACCACGAGTTCGACATGACGCGCGCCAAGCGCGTGAGCGACGTTGACGAGGCGGCCTATCTCGAACTTCTTGGAGCGATCGGCGAGGCGGACATCCAGGCGGCGTTCGGCTCTGCGCTGGTCGAGGTCCGCCCGTGCAAGTTTGCCGTTCCCGCTGGGTGTGGCGAGCGTTCGCTGGCGGTTGTGCCGGTGGCCGGCCCCGAATTGCGCGTCAAGAGCGACAAGCTGTATCTCCGGCTGAACGCGCCCGCCACGCCGGCCGACCTGCGAGTGACCGACGTGCGCTTCTACACGGTTGACCTGACGATCAAGCGCGATGTCGTCGACGATGTGAACCGCAGGCTGGCAGCGGGCACGCGGGCGTACGCGATGCTCGGGCTGGCTGCGCGATACGCGACTACGCGACGGGACAAATTCCACGGCGATGGCAACGGGTGTGTGGATGGGGGTAGGGAGTGGTAGGCGGGCCGGTCGCGTGGGGTTGACGGTCGCGGCGCCCGTGCCTCAGCCCGCGGCGACCGTCTCCGGTGCCGTGGCGTCCCCGCTGGTCTCAGCCTCACGCGCCGCATCCCGCATCGCCGCCACGCAGTACTCCTGCACCGAGACCTCCATCTCCAACGTCTGCGCGAGTGCGGGACGGGCCGAGGCGTCGATCACGCGCTTGGCGCGGCCGACGGCGATGGGGGAGCTCGCGAGCAGCTCGTCCACGAGCGCCTGCGTGGCCGCGTCCAGCTGATCGGCGGGGACGACGCGGTTGACCAGGCCGATGCGATGGGCCTCGGCGGCGTCGATCGTGGCGCCGGTCATGATCAGCTCCTTGGCGCGCCCGAGCCCCACGACTGCGGGCAGGCGGGTGCAGCCGCCGACGTCGGGGATGATCCCGAAGCGGACCTCCGGGAGGCCGAGGCGGGAGTCGTCGGACGCTATGCGCAGGTCGCAGCCGAGCGCGACCTCCAGGGCGCCGCCGACGCAGGTGTGGTGGATCTCACAGACGACGGGCTTGGGCATGGATTCGCAGAGGTTGGCGCAGTCGAGGAACACGTTGCGGAATGGACGCAGGACACCGGGTTCGCCGGCGAAGGAGGCGAGCTCGCCCAGGTCCACGCCCGCGGAGAACACGGGGCCGGCGCCGCGCAGGACGACGCAGTGCACGGAGGGATCGTCGCCGGCCTCGCGCAGGGCGCCAGCAAGCTCGACCAGCAGCGCCTGGTTCATCGCGTTGCGCTTCTCGGGGCGATTCAGGACGACGTGACGGACGGCGTCGCGGTCTTCTGTGGCGATGAGGCTCATGGGGGCGTCCTTCCGATCGATCGGTGGGTCCGGGTGAAGTCGTTTGGGGCTGCGTGCCGGGTGGGGGATGTATATGCACTTTTTTTCTTGGTACAACCATAGTGCACGGTATATACTAAAGATATCGGGCCCTTTATGCTCTAGCTGTATATCTTTAGTATATATCTTGTACCATAGTTATACACAGAAAAAAACAAGACACCACAACACCCCACCCCAATACACCCGACACCGGCCCCTGCCTAACAATCAAATACTATAGTAATACTTATTCAAAGCTGGGGTCATCTCGGGTCGGTCATCTCATCTCATCTCATCTCATCTCAGGTTGGTCAGCTCAGGTCGAGCACGGTCGTCGGTGCTTCGATCGCTTCATCGTGACCCTCGCGCGGGACGATCGCGGTGCCGACGGCGAAGAGCTCGATCGTGTGGCCAGGAGACCCCCGCCAGAACGCTGTACGCGCGTGCGCGCGGGTAACGACGTCTCGAGCTGACGTCTCGAGCTTTGAGGCGAGCACCTCGATCGAGATGCGCAGATCCGTGCCGTCGGCGCGCAAGCCGGCCGCGGAGAGATCGAAGGTCTCTTCGGTGCCCACCCGACGGAGGCTACAGCGAGCCGGGCGCGTGCGCGAACCCCCTCCGGCTCGGATCGAACCCCCCGGCTCGCAAGCACGAGGGGTGCTCCCCACCGTCGCGTAATAGGCTGCCCGCAACCGAACGGACCAAACGGAGGGCGTATGGCGCGGCAGATCGAGACGGTGGGCGTGTTGGGTGCGGGGCTGATGGGGCACGGGATCGCGCAGGTGGCGGCGCAGGCCGGCTATGAGGTGGTGCTGCGCGAGGTCGACGAGGCGGCGCTGGCCAAGGGGATCGGCAAGATCGAGTCCCAGCTCGCGCGGGCGGTCGAGAAGGGGAAGGCCAGTCAGGAGGACGCCGACTCGGTGCGGGGGCGCATCAGGGGCACGACCGACTACGGGGATCTGGCGGAGTGCGACCTGGTGATCGAGGCGATCACGGAGAACCTCCAGCTGAAGGTGGAGATGTGGAAGGAGGTCGATCGGATCGTCAAGAAGGAGGCGTGTGTTCGCGACGAACACGTCCTCGCTGGCGGTGATCGATCAGGCGGCGGCGACGAGCCGTCCGGAGCGGTTCGTGGGGTTGCACTACTTCAATCCCGCGCAGGTGATGAAGCTCGTGGAGGTCGTGCGCTGCGTGACGACGGGCGAGGAGGCATTCGACACGGCGCTGGAGTTCGCCTCCTCCGAGGGCAAGCTGGCGATCGGAACGAAAGACCGGGCCGGGTTCATCGTCAACCGTCTGCTGGTGCCGTACCTGCTCGATGGGATGCGCGCGTACGAAGAGGGCGTGGGCTCGATCGGGGAGATCGACGAGGCGATGAAGGCGGGGGCGGGGCATCCGATGGGCCCGCTGACGCTCAGCGACTTCGTTGGCCTGGACACGCTCGGGTCGATCTGCGACGTGCTGTTCGACGAGTTCCGCGAGCGCCGGTTCGCGCGCCCGCCGGTGCTGCGCAAGATGCTGAGCGCGGGCTGGCACGGGCGCAAGTCGGGGATGGGGTTCTACGACTACTCGGGCGAGTCGCCGGCCGAGAACCCGGGGATCTGAGGTCCACTTGGCCGACCTGGACGCGGCGAGAAGACGCGCGCTTGAAGGCGGGCCGGAGCGCCATCGCACAAAGGCGAGAGAGCAGGGCAAGCTTCCGGTGCGCGAGCGGATCGCGCTGCTGCTGGACGAGGGGAGCTTTGCCGAGGAGGGGATGCTGGCGAACTGGCGCGAGGAGGGACTGGGCGCCGACGGGGTCGTGACGGGCGTGGGCGCGGTCGACTCAAGGACGGTCGCGCTGATGGCGAACGATCCGACCGTGAAGGCGGGGTCGTGGGGGCCGAAGACGGTGGAGAAGATATTGCGCATTCAGGAACGGGCCATGAGCCTGAAGGCGCCGATGGTGTACCTGGTCGATTCGGCGGGGGCGAGGATCACCGAGCAGGTGCAGATGTTCCCGGGAAGGAGGGGGGCGGGGAGGATCTTTTACAACGAGGTGCAGCTGTCCGGGTTGGTCCCCCAAATATGCGTGCTGTTCGGCCCGAGCGCGGCGGGGGGCGCCTACATACCGGCGTTCTGCGACGTGGTGATCATGAGAGACGGGAATGCGTCGATGTATCTGGGGTCGCCGCGGATGGCGGAGATGGTGATCGGCGAGAAGGTGAGTCTGGAGGAGATGGGCGGCGCGAGGATGCACACGGGGGTGAGCGGGTGCGCCCACCAGCTGGTGAAGAGCGACGAGGAGGGGATTGCGCTGGCGAAGAGATATCTGTCGTATATGCCTGCCAATTGGGAAAGCACCCCACCTCAGATTCCATCGGTGGATCCCGCGTCAAAGAGGTTGATCGAGGAGATGGTGCCGGAGGATGAGAATAAGCCGTTTGACATGCACGAGCTGATCGAGACGGTCGTCGATGCGGGT
This sequence comes from uncultured Solirubrobacterales bacterium, assembly GCA_963808385.1. Lineage (GTDB taxonomy): Bacteria > Actinomycetota > Thermoleophilia > Solirubrobacterales > Solirubrobacteraceae > Palsa-744. Next base: position 502,678 of record CAWEFQ010000018.1, read on the forward strand.
TCGCTGCTGGAGGTGCACCCGCGGTGGGCGAAGGAGCTGATCGTCGGATATGCCCGCCTGGACGGGAGGGCGGTCGGGATCGTCGCAAGTCAGCCCAAGCACAAGGGGGGAGTGCTGTTCGGGGATTCGGCCGACAAGGCGGCGCGGTTCATATGGACGTGTAACGCGTTCAACGTGCCGCTCCTGTTCCTGGCCGACGTGCCGGGGTTCATGATCGGCACGCAGGTCGAGCGCGAGGGGATCATCAGGCACGGCGCGAAGATGATCAGCGCGGTCAGCGAGGCGACCGTGCCGAAGATCTCGGTGATCGTGAGAAAGGCGTACGGGGCGGGGCTGTACGCGATGGCGGGCCCGGCGTTTGCGCCCGACTGCTGCATCGCGCTGCCGAGCGCGTCGATCGCGGTGATGGGCCCGCAGGCGGCGATCAACGCGGTGTACTACAACCAGCTGCAGGCGATCTCCGACGAGTCAGAGCGCGCGGCGAGGACCGAGGAGCTGCGCAGGGAGTACAGCGAGGACGTGGACATCCTGCACCTGGCGTCAGAGCTGGTCGTGGACGCGGTGATCGAGCCCGGGGAGCTGCGCGGTGAGCTGGTCCAGCGGTTCGCGCACGCCGAGGGCAGGCCCCGGGACTGGCCCGCCAAGCACAACCCGGTCACGCCGGTGTGATACAGCGGGGACGTCTGTCCAGTTGGCTTGACAGAGCCGCGCATATCTGCTCAGATGCGGGCTTCGGGACGAGCTGGGATGCGGCGCGCGGGTCGCGGCATCCTTGGAGATCGGAGGCGGCATGAGCCAGCACGAGGCGAACGAGATAGCGCAGGAGACGCAGCGGATGTGGCGTGCGCGTCGCGCGCTGAAGCTCGGACTGCCGACCGTGGCCGCGCTCGGCGCGGGGGCCGCGATCGCGGTCGCGGCGATCCCCGGAAGCGACGGCGATGATCACGGGGTGTTATGCGAACAAGTTCAACGAAGACACCCCAGAAAACGTCCAGGTCTACGGCAACGCCATCGAGCCCCCAGGTGCGCTGCGCGTGATCGACCCTAACGGCGCCAAGCTCCCCACGGGCGGCTCCGATCCAGCGCGCGAATGCGTGCCCGGCGAGTCCACGATCACCTGGAACCAAAGCGGCCCCACGGGACCCCAGGGCACCATCGGGACGCCCGGCCTCCCCGGAGCGCAGGGCCCAGCCGGCTCTGGCGGTGGGCAGGGGCCGGCCGGAACCCCCGGCGTACAGGAGCTGCTGCCGGCCGTGCAGTTCGGCTTCAACAACGGCGCCGGCAAGATGTTCCTCAAGCTCGACGGCGTGCAGGGCGAGTCGAGCGACGGCAAGCAGGGGGGCGTCATCGAGATCAGCTCGTTCTCGTTCGGAGCGGGCAATGGCGGCGCCCAGGCGGGTGGCAGCGGCGGCGGCGCCGGCAAGACGAGCCTCTCCTCGTTCACGATCACCAAGACCCTCGACAAGAGCTCGCCGCTGTTGCAGAAGGCCGCCATCGACGGGCAGCATTACAAGGAAGCCGACGTCTTCTTCACGCGCAAGGCCGGCGGGACCCAGCAGGACTATCTCGAGCTCAAGCTCGACAACGTCCTGATCTCCAGCTACCAGGCGGGTGGCGCGGGTGGCGCCGGTGGCGGCAGCGTCCCCACCGAGACGATCCAGCTCGACGGCATCAAGGGCGAGGCGACGTTCATCAGCGGCCACAAGCTGTTCAACGTCAACTTGAAGCTGGCGCCCGGCGCCTGATGGCCGGCGAACCCTGAGAACGAACCCCGTAGGCCCGTCGGCGAGCCCCTACGACCGCGTCGCCTACCCGGGTTACGCCTATACCGCGACCCATCCCGCCCACCTGGAGGTCGTCGGCCGGCTGTTCGGCCTGAACCCGGCGCCGGCGGAGCATTGCCGCGTGCTCGAGCTCGGCTGCGGCGACGGGGCCAACGTGCTGTCGATGGCCCAGACCCTGCCGGGGGCGAGCTTCGTCGGGATCGACGCCTCGACGCGCGGCGATCGAGCGTGGCGGCGAGATCGCCGCGGCGGCGGGGCTCGCCAACGTCGCGCTGCGAGCCGCGCAGCTGCAGGAGCTGCCCGAGGACCTGGGCGGCTTCGACTACGTCGTCAGCCACGGGGTCTACTCGTGGATATCCCCGCCCGCGCGCGGGGCGCTGCTTCAGTGCTGCCGGCAGCGGCTGGGCGCGCAGGGCATCGCGTACGTCAGCTACAACGCCTACCCCGGCAGCCATCTGCGCGACATGACGCGCGAAATCCTGCGCTACCACGTCCGCGACGTCGCCGACCCGCAGGAGCGGCTGGCGCAGGCGCAGAAGCTGATGCAGACGATCGTCGCGATCGACGAGCCGAGCCTGTACGCGCGCGCGTTGCGCGAGCAGATGGAACGCATGCTGAACTACTCCGACGCCTTGCTGTTCCACGACGACCTCGCCGAGATCTCGACCCCGTTCTACTTCCACGAGTTCGTCGAGCACGCCGCCGCGCACGGGTTGCGGTTCCTGGCCGAGGCGGACCTGTCGGAGAGCCGCATGGAGGGCGTGCCGGCGAGCGCCGGCGAGCTGTTCGAGGCGATCGCCGACGATCCGCTGGCGCGCGAGCAGTACATGGACTTCTTCAAGAACAGGACGTTTCGCCGCACGCTGCTGTGCCACGCCGGGACGCCGGTGCGGCGCGCGCTCGAGGACGTCCACGTCGAACGGTTCGCGATCTCCTCCTCCGCACGGCCCGCGGCGGACCAGCCCGCGGAGGAGGACCGGCCGGCGGTGCAGGAACCAGCCGGTGCAGGACCAGCCGGCGCCGGAGGATCGTGACGCCGGCCAGGAGACGTTCGTCACGCCCGAGGGCGCCTCGGCGAGCACCTCCGAGCCGCTCGTGCTGGCGGCGCTGCACGAGCTGGCCGGCTGCTGGCCGGCCGCGCTGCCGTTCCCGGAGCTGCTGGAGCGCTCGCTGAGCGCGGCCGAGAACGTGGGAGTCGAGATCGCCGCGGCGCGCCTGCGCGCGATCCTGCTCGAGGCATACGTCGCGCACGTCGTGCAGATGTGTTCGACGCCGCCGCTCCTCAGTCCCAGCGCCGGCGAGCGACCGTGCGCGAGCCCGCTGGCGCGGGCGCAGTGCGCGGCGGGGCTGCCCGCCGTCAGCTCCCTGCTGCACGTCAACGCGCGCCTGGAGGGCGAGCTCGAGCCCCGGCTGCTCGTGCTGCTGGACGGCACCCGCGACCGGCGGGCGCTGGCGCGCGAGCTGGCGAGCACGACAGAGCAGGTGGAGCGGGGACTCGTCCGGTTCGCCTCGCTCGGCCTGCTGCAGAGCTGAGCTCCCGCGAGGGACGGGATCGACTAGATTCCAGGGCGTATGGACCCGACCGACCTCGCCTACGCCGGGATCGCAACGCAGGCGGAGCTGATCGCCGCCGGCGAGCTCTCGGCGCGTGACCTGCTGGAGGTCTACCTGGAGCGCATCCGGCGGTTGGACCCCAGGCTGAACGCCTTCCGCGTCGTGTTCGCCGAGCGCGCGCGGTTGGAGGCCGACCAGGCCGACGCGCGGCGCGGCGCGGGAGACGAGCGCCCGCTGCTGGGCGTGCCGATTGCGGTCAAGGACGAGATCGATGTCGCGGGCGAGGTGACGGCGCTGGGCTCGAACGCGTACGGCGATCCGGCGAGCGAGGACGCCGAGGTGGTGCGCCGGATGCGTGCGGCGGGCGCGGTCGTGATCGGCAAGACGAACGTCCCCGAGCTGTGCATCTGGCCGTTTACCGAGACCGCCACCTTTGGGGTGACGCGCAACCCCTGGGATCTCCAGCGCACACCGGGCGGCTCCAGCGGGGGCAGTGGCGCGGCCGTTGCCGCGGGCCTGGTGGGCGCCGCGCTCTCGGGCGACGGGGCGGGATCGACTCGTATCCCGGCGGCCTGGTGCCGGCTGTTCGGGCTGAAGCCCCAGCGCGACCGTGTCCCGCTCGCCCCGCTCTTGGAGGGCTGGCACGGCCTGACCGTGTACAGCATGCTGACCCATTCAGTGGCCGACACGGCGCTGTTCCTCGACGTGGTGGCGGACCCGGCGCCGTTAGTCGACGAGGGTTCCCAGGCCGAGACGAGCACGTTTTTGCAGGCGGCGCGCACGCCGCCTGGCAAGCTCAGGATCGCGTGCTCGACGCGCATCCCGCCGGGCGTCGTCACGAGCCTCGACCCCGACGCGCGGCGCGCGTTCGATGAGATGGTGGAGCTGCTGCGCTCGCTTGGGCACGAGGTCGACGAGCACGACCCCGACTATGGCCTCGACGCGGTCCCGGCGGTGGTCGCGCGGATGCTCGCGGGCGTGCGCGACGAGGCGCGCGCGATGGCGCACCCCGAGCGCCTGGAAAGGCGCACGCGCGCGCTGGCGCGGATCGGCGCGATGATGCCGGAGTCGGCGCTCAGATGGTCGCGCGAGCACGAGCCCGCGCTGCGCGAGCGGCTCAACCGGGTGTTCGAGCGCCACGACGTGCTGATCACGCCGGCCACTGCCCAGCCCCCGCCGCAGATCGGGCGCTTCCAGGGCCGGGGCGGGGTGTGGACGCTGAACGCCGTCGCCGGCCTCGTCCCCTACAACGCCCCCTGGAACTTCACCGGCCAGCCCGCCTGCGCGGTGCCGGCGGGATTCGCGGCGGACGGATTGCCGCGCGCGGTGCAGCTCGTGGGCAGGCCCAACGACGAGGCGACGCTGATCGCGCTGGCCGCCCAGATCGAGGCCGCCCGCCCGTGGGCGCAGAACCGCCCGCCCGGGTTTGAGTAGGCCCCGGGCGCCGCGCTCGCAGTCAGGAGCGCTCGCCGGGGTTCTGACGTTGGCTCTAGATTACAGAGCCATTTGGCTCTATGATTGAGAGCCATGGTGAATCCGTTCAGATACTCGAGCCCCGTCGACCCGCGGGACATGATCGACCGGAAGCGCGAGCTGACCGAGCTGCTCGATCTCGCCGAGGGCGCTCACAATACGCGCCTGGTTGCGCCGCGACGGTATGGCAAGAGCTCACTGCTGCACGCCGTCCAGGAAGAGGCGGAGAAGCTGGGGATGGTCCCTGTGTACGTCAACTTCTTCGGCGTGGTGACCGCGGGAGACATCGCCGACCGTATAGAGGTCGCCTACACCGAGCAGCTGAGCGGCCCGCTGGCGCGATGGTTCGACGGCGTAAGGGCCACGTTCCGGGTCGGTGGAGGGCCAATCCCGGCGAGCGCTGAGGTCAGTGTCGACGCTCGCGCACAGCAACCGCTGCTGGAGCGCCTGGCTTTGCCGCGTCGGCTGTTCGAGAAGCAGGGCAAGCGCTGTCTGGTCGCATTCGACGAGTTCCAGGACGCGCTCACCGCCCACGAGCGCATTGACGCGGTGATCCGTAGCGAGATCGAGCGTCACGGTGACGCTGCCAGCTACGTGTTCGCCGGGTCGCATGTGGGGATGATGCGTGAGCTGTTCACCGACAAACGTCGCGCGTTCTACGCCCAGGCGCGTAAGATCGACCTGCATCCGCTGGACCCGGGCGATGTCGCGGCGTTTGTCGCGATGCGCTTCCAGGAGAGCGGCAAGAGCGTGGGGGAAGCGCTCACGCCGCTACTCGAGCTTACGGCAGGGCATCCTCAGCGCTCGATGCTGCTTGCCCATTTCGTCTGGGAGGAAACCCCGGCGCGTGGAGAGGCGAGCGGCCGGACATGGACGATCGCGCTGGCGCGCGTGCTCGAGATTGAGGCCGCGGAGGAGCTGCGCGGGGCATGGACGGCGTTGAGCTCGGGCGAGCGGCGTGCGCTGCTGGCGATTTCGGGTGGTCAACCACCATACGCGCGGTCCACCCAGCGCCAGGTCGGCGGATCGCGCGGCGGTGGCATGGAGCACGCGATTCGCTCCCTGCTGGACACTGGGGAGCTTGTTGAGGATCAGGGCGCACCCACTGGATATCGAGTCGTGGACCCGCTGCTCGCGCACTGGGTTCGCGCCGGCAGGCACAGCTCGTAACATCCGCCGGGTTTGCGCGCATCCGTGCCGAGGATCGCGTAGCATGATCTGTAGTACAATCGTTGGGACATGGCGCGCGCATTGCATGTTCGGCTGGACAATGATTCCGAAGTAGCCCTCGGCACGCTGCGAGCCGAGGGCTTGAACGACTCCCAGGCTGTGCGCCTGGCGCTCGTCGAGGCGCGCGCCCGTCGCCGCCGGCGCGCGGCATTGCGTGAAGAGGCAGCTCGGTTGGCGGGCGACGCGTCCAATCGGCGGGAGATCGCGGCGGTCGCCGCCGAGCTTGATCCGCTCACGCCGAACTTGCCCGAGGAGTGATGGTTCGGGGGGAGGTTGTCCGCGTCGCGGCTCCTGCACGCGCACGCGGACATGAGCAGCGGGGCTCGCGTCCCGCGGTGGTGGTTCAGAGCGATGATCTGCTGGCGCTCAGCACCGTACTCGTCGCGCCCACGTCCCGTTCGGCACCCCCTGCGACGTTCCGCCCTGTAATCGATCTTTCGGGAACGGCGACCCGTGTGCTGACCGATCAGGTTCGCGCACTTGACGTCCAGTCGATCACTGGAAGTCTCGGTCGACTCAGCAGCGAGGAGCTCCAAATACTCGACGATGCGCTCGCGGTGGTGTTCGGGCTATACGTCTGAGAACGTGTTTGAGGAGTGCGGCGGGTGGGAGTCGAACCCACACGTCCTTGCGGACAGAGGCTTTTGAGGCCTCCGCGTCTACCGTTCCGCCACCGCCGCAACGGCCGCCAACTATAGGCGAGCCGGTCGCTCCAGCTCGACGTTCCAGCCCTGGTTGAAGCCGCGCATGGCGAAGGCGATGAGGAGCATCTGCACGGGGATGATCAGCAGCGTGAGCGTGCCGAGCAGGCTGGCGTTGATCGTGGGCTGGATGAACCCGGCCTTGTCGCGCGCGAACCAGCTGGGCCCTGAGACGAGCGAGAACACGAGCAGCAGCACCGCCAGCGCGGCGGCGACGGGCAGGACGCCGCGGTTCCAGCGGGCGGCGAAGAACGCCAGCGTGAGGTAGATGAGGATGTAGGCGACCTGGATGATCCAGGCCCCCTCGAGCACCTGCCAGCCCCCGACGGTCACGATCAGGACGAGCGCGGCGGAGAGAAGGAGCAGCAGCACGACGGTCGCGCGCGTGCTCTGCACGACCGGTTTGTCGCGGTTGGGATGCGTGATCACGACCGCCTCGGGGGGCTGGATGACCGCCCCAAAGCGCGCCGCAGAGCCGGAATGCGAGGACATCGTGCCGAATCACCATACAATCTCAGGCGGTCATCGTGCGCGGCCTGCTTGCGGAGCGGCGTCTGCTGACAGCCATGACAAAGCGTCCGGGCAGCGGTAGCCTATTGAGCATGGCCAAGCCACGGCATACTCAGATCGGCGCGGATACCTCGCTCACGAGGGTCGCGCGAACGCGGACCGCCACCGACCGTGCGGGGACGCTTCGGCCTGCCACGCGGAGCCTAAGCGACGTGCTCGCCGAACGAGGCCCTCTGACCGGGCCCATCACTGACGCCGGCACACAGGCGCTCCTCGCGGTGCGGCGGCGCGCAAGGTGAAGCCGGTACACGTTGGTGCACTTGACGCCATCCACATCGCCAGCGCGCTCAGCCTCGGCAAGCAGCTTGCGGGCGTGGCAACCTACGACAAGCGCATGCAGGACGCCCTCGAGCCCCTCGGGGTCCGCGTGATCGCACCAGAGGAGGCCGCTCGGGACGCGCCAACAGCCGATACATCTCCATCGACCGCTCGTGACAACGAGGCGACAGAGTAGCCGCAGGACGATCAAGTCCTCGCCGTCGATCTCCTCGCCGACAGGCCGCCTAGCACGACGGTCGCGCGCGTGCTCTGCACGACCGGTTTGTCGCGGTTGGGATGCGTGATCACGACCGCCTCGGGGGGCTGGATGACCGCCCCAAAGCGCGCCGCATGGCCGGATGGCGTGGACATCGTGCCGATCACCATACAATCTCAGGCGGTCATCGTGCGTACCGATCGTGGATCGACGGGAGGTAGGCGACGATCGGACGAGCTGGATGGGAATCGGATAGGCTCTGGCAGACACTGCGGGCGTGGTGGAATTGGTAGACACGCTGGCCTTAGGAGCCAGTGGGCCATAGGCCCTTGGGGGTTCGAGTCCCTCCGCCCGCATTGATGGGTTGGCAGTGGTCCGATCGCGTCGGATCGGGTTCTGCCCGGGCGGCGCACGATGCGCCGGGTCGGGGTCGGGCTACCCGCCTGTGGTCGAGGTCTCGCGCGAGACTTTCCAGCCGGCGTTGAGGGGGCTGAGGAAGTAGGGGGGCTCGTCGACGGCGAGGCGGCCGTCGTATTTGTAGTCCTTGATGTAGCCGGTTTGGCCGATGATCCCTACGATGCCGCGATAGTTCTGAGCGATCGCCCCGTAGACATTCAGGTTTCCGAGCTGCTTTTCGCCGCAGTTGAAGTTGTCGACCACAAAGGAGTGGGTCGTCGAAAGGATCGCGGCATAGATCAAGGGATTTTCCATCGAACCCCAGCCGTGGACCGTGTCTTCTGCTTTGTTCAAGCTCGGGGCGTCGCATTCTTTGTAGTTATTGGTGTATTCACAGGTGCCTTTGCTCAGGTACGTCTCTTCGTTTCCTTTGAATTCATTGCACGGTTCGGAGTCCACCAGTTCCGATTCATGGAATTCATAGCCCACTTTGGGTTTTTCGACGCAAAGTTTCAAGTTTTTGTTATACGCAAAGCCCGCTTTACACGTTTCGAATTTCGGCCCACCCGTACCCGCTTCGGTTTTGGGCGTGTAGTGTTCTACTCCATACGTTTCCGCCACCGGGTGGTAGATGCGTACAAAGCTGTTTGCGATCAACCCGAGCGTCGCGGTGCCGGTCGGTTCGCCTTTGCTGTTGGTGGGAGCGATGATTTCGCCATTGATGATCACATTTTCGGCGGAGCCGATCGTCAGCGATTTGCTGTACGTGCCCTTGACGTAGACGTCGGCGCAGTTCGTCTCGCCTTTGGCCTCTTCTTCGCCGTCCGATTTAGCCGTTTTATACGTATAGCCGCACGACCCGCTTGCCTGCTTTACCCAGATGAGCCCGTTGCTGGGCCACGAAAGTTCCTCTTTGCCGCCGCTGAGCCCCGCGTTGTATACGGTGATTTTGTTGGTCGCGCCGTTCAGTTCGAGGCGGGTGACGCCGGAGAATTCGTCTTCTGCGTTCGCGTACGTTTCCAAGCTCGTGTCGCTCTTGGGCGGTTCCAGAGATTCACCCTTTATGTAGCTCCCGGTGGCAGTGTAGTATGTGCCGGTTCCGCCGCAGCTGGAATTTGTGCCGCGATAGAATTCGACCACATCTGGAGGAGTGTGGCCGCTGCGGCCAAACGAGGAACCCCCATCGACGCAGGGGGCGTCGTTGGTGTGCATCGGCCCGTCGATCCCGTCGCCGCTTGCGAAATGGATCAGCTGGCAACCATCTGCAACAGTTTCGGGATAATATGTGGTTTCTTTTGTGCATCCTGGGGGCGCACTATACAAAGAGGGATCCTCGTCCTCGTGGTTTGTGTAATAGATGAAGTTGAGGAACCCCGTGACTTTGAACGTGGCGACGATCCTGTGTTGCTCCTGTGGGCTCTTGCCGGCATAGCCGATTGATTCCACGCGGAACGTGTTGGCCGCTGCGCCGGTCTTTTCGATCGCCGTTTCAAGTGGGTTGGAGGTGAGGCATTCGGTCGCGGATTTCGCCGGCAGGACCTTTACTTTGTACGACGAGCTGGATTCCTGCGGCAGTTTGTTGGTCGGTTCTCCGCAGGTCTGCCAGTAGTTCGGGTTGACCTGCAGCTCGTACTCGAACTCCTGCACGCCGGCGAGCGAGGCGTAGTAGGCCTCCTTCTGGGCCGTGTCCGTGTGCGAGAGGTGGATGTCGCCCCTGGCGGCCAGGAAGGACGCTGTCAGGAGCAGGCTCGTGACGAGCATCACGCCCATCGCGATGACCATCGTGACGCCGTCCTGCTCGCGTGCGTGTGAGAGGGCTTTGTGGGGGATTGTCATTCGCATGCCGAGTATTTGATTGGGGTTTCGGTGTTCGGGGCGCTGAGCGCGAGCGTGACCTGGTTGCTGAGGTCGATGTATTGGTCGCGTTCGACTTTGCCGTCGACGGGCGCCACCCTGAAGCTGACCAGGACGGAGGAGACATTTTCGGCGCTGTTTTCTTTTTCTTCTTTAGAGCCTGTTGTGGTTTCCTTTTTGAGCGGAATATAGGCAGGCAAGATCGAGGTAAGGGTGCCATCGGGAGTGCTCGAGCTGCTGGTCGATTCTATGTTGTACTTGTAGTACTGGAAGATCGGAGTGGTGCCTGTTTGGGTGACGTTGCTTGCGAGCAGCACCCCCTTCGCGGGTGTGGCGTTTGCGGCTTCGTGCGTCGTGGAGGAGTAGTCGAGCGCCGGGAGCGTTGCTTCCGGGCCTTCTCCGCTCGTGCTCTTGTAGATGAAGTCGGTCAATGTCTTGGCGGACGAGCTCCAGACGATCTGATGCTCGAACACGCCGGTGCCGGCTGTTTTCGCTTCTTTGGCGTTTGGCAGCACCGCTTCTTCGCTGTAGGCGTTCTTGAAGATCAGTTCCGTTTCGTTGCTTTTTTCCTGGATCGGAGCAAAGCCGGGCGAGAGGCAGGACGAGTGCAGCTCGTCGATGATGCGGGTCATCGCCGTGCGCCCGAGCTGGTTGGCCTGGACCTTGTCGGCGATCAGGGTCGTCTGCTTCGTCGAGATCGTCATGATCGAAAAGAGCGCGCCAACCACGATCGTGGCTGTGAGCATCGAAACGAGCAGCTCGATCAGCGTGAAGCCCCGGTCGTCGCGGATGTCGGGGCGGTTGATATTGAGGTTACGGCTCAGCATGTGACTGTGGTGGATTTAGTTTCTTTTGTCCAGGCTGGACCGGTGGAGCCAAGTGCGACGATGTTTTCGAGCGTTGTGCCAGCTTGGGTGGTGTTTGTGTATTTTTTGGTCCGTATACTTACTATGAGTGCTGCCGTTATTGTAGGCGAGGCATATTTCGAATTCGCCAAATGGCTGGTAGGGAATTGCCAAATGCCCTGTCGTGCTAGTCAGCTGATAATGTTCGTAGTGTGATTTGATGGCGTTGTCCGCGACCTGTGCGGGACTCGCGTTCTTGCAGCTGAGGTTGGTGATCTTGACTTCCTGCTTGGTGGTTTCCGGTTCTGTGATGGAAGTTTTGTAGAGGTTGAGCGTAACCATCGATGTTGGCACGGTTACTTTTATGTCGCCCCCGGCGGGAACGATCGCGCTTCCCGGTGTGACGCCATCTTTTTCGGGATTGTTTTCCGTGCAGTCCCCCGCGTAGACGGTCCACGAGCTCGTGAAGGGGAACAGACCTCCGCTTGGATAGGACGAGCTGACGGCGGTCGTTGCTGTTTTGCCGTAGCCTTCCGTCGTCGTGCCGGGCAGCGGTTCGTACTTGCCTTCGGAGTTGGTGGTCTCGGGCTTGGCGCTGCCCACTTCGAATTCGGGAGTGACGCCCATTTTGAGAGTTGTACGCGACGAATGTGTCGCCTTCCGCCGAGTTACCCTGGTTCTTGAACGTGGCTTCGATTTTGCCCCCAAGCCCGAGGTAGACGTGGGTGTGGGTGATTACGTTCGGGGCGATCGAGACTTCTTTGGCGATGTACTTGTGTGCGCCGCTCGGGAGCACGTATGCGGACTTGTAGGCTTCGACGCTCACCGTCGTCGCCGGGATGCCCGTGTAGATGACGCAGCCTTTTTCGCCGGTTGTCGTTTCCACGCCACCGGCCAGCACCGACACGCCCGAGACGCCTTCTTCGGGGCTGCCCAGGTTGGTGACGTCGACCTCCAGGCCCGAGCCATCGGGAGGGGTGATGACGCTGGACTGGGTCACGGGCGCGCGTTTGACCGCTTCCAGCGTATGCCAGTTGACCGACGAGGTGACCTCGATGTTCTTGGACGTTTCGGTTTCGCTGCTGGAGCCGGCGCAGCCGCCGGAGCCTCCGGACCCGTTGACGAACGCGGCCGACTGGGTGACTTTGTAGGCCGTTCCCCCGACCGTCTGGGTGTATTCGTGCGGTGAGGCCGCCAGGGCGTTGAGCGTGCTCCCGGGGTCGCTGCGCAGCTGCTCCTGGGACTGGGCGGCGAGCACCGAGGCCTGGTTGTGCGCGCGCTCGTCCTGCGAGACCTTGGTTGACTCGTTGAGGCCGGTGAGGACGGCGACCACGATCAGCCCGGTCAGCAGCGCGCTGATCATCACCTCGATCAGCGTGTCGCCCGCGTCCGAGGCGGGTTTGGTCATCCTTGACAAGAAAGTATCAATCATCACAAGCACAGGAGTGGAGGTCCACTCAACGCTTCGGCATCCAGCCCCTCTGGCTTTAGGGTCTCAACGCACGTACTACTCGCCCGTTGCGGGCCCCATGGGTGGGCGGTCTCGTTACGCGCCCGACACGAGCAGCGTCCGCACGGGATACCGCGCGATGGTCGGATCGGCCGTCAGGATCGGCACGTCCAGAGCCCTCGCCTGCGCCACGAGCAGACGGTCGAACGGATCGCTGTGCAGGAGGGGGAGATCGGCGACCGCGAGCGCATGCGTGTGCTCGATCGGCAATGCCTCGGCTCCGATCGCGCGCAGGCGCTCGGGCACATAACGCGCAGGGGGGTCGGGCAGTGAGAGCTTGTTGAGGGCATACTTAATCGCGATCTCCCACGAGACGACGGCTGAGACGAGCAGCTCGTTCCCCTCGTCCTCTGTAACCGCTTGGTGGCGCCCGAGGCGCTCGGGTTCGGTCTGCAGCCACAGAAACACGTTCGTGTCGAGCAGAATCCTCACGATTCGGGCGCTTGCCGTTTTGGGCCTCTGATCACGCCGCGCCGGCTCGCCGCATACCGCCGCTCACAGCTCCGGGTCTTCGAATGCCCGCTGCAGCTCCTCCGGGAGCGGGTCGTCGAAATCGTCGGGCACGACGAACCGTCCCCGATCGATACCAAAACGCCGCTTGGGCCGGCGGCGCACCGGCGCCAAGGTGGCCACCTCCTCGCCCCGGCGGGTGATCACGACCTCCTCCCCGGCCGCCACGTCATCCAGCAGTCGTGACAGGTGGGTCTTGGCCTCGTGCACTCCAACAGACTTAGTCATGGACTTAGTCTATCAGGCCCGCGGCCGTCGTCTACATCGCCGGTTGCGGTGCCGGCGTCTCCGTCTTCGGCGCGGCGTCGGCGAGCTCGACGGTCGTGCGGAGGATCACGCCCTGTTCCTCGGCTTCTGCTGGGGTGAGCAGGGCGTGCGTACGCTCGAGGTCGATCCTGGACGAGGATGCCGAGGACCATTCGACGCTTGCAACCCACTCCTGCGCACGCGCCAGGACCTTGATCAACGCGGTGGGCGCCTCGAGTCGGGACATCGCGCGCAGGCCCTGGAGATAGTCGTCCCGGAAGACGATCGGGATCATCAGGCGTTGCTGTCCGGCGGCGGTCAGCTCGGCGTTCGCGAGCGCCCTTGCGACCCGCCCATTCCCATCTGCGAACGGATGCGCCTCAGCGACGAGGAACATGGCGAACACCGCTCGGGGAAAACCGGGGGCCAGAGCACCGTAGCGCTCGAAGCCGCGTCTCAGCGTGCCCAGGACGCGGCTGGGGGCGACGAACTCGGTGTTGCCGGCCCGGTTGCGCTTGGTCTTGAAGTGGCCTGGGCGCTCCTCTGGTCGTCCCGCCATGATCCGCGCGTGGAAGATGCTCAGCAGCGAGACCAGGTCTTCTGCGTCTGTCGGTGACCTGCCACGCAGGGCAGGGTCGCTGACGAGGTCGAACGTGCCGAGGATGTCGTGGGCGTCCTGGGGGCGGTCCACGGGTATGGCGCCCTCGAAGACGATCTCCTGGGCCTCCTCCACGGTGAACTCCGTTCCCTCGATGAAGTTGGAGAAGTAGGCCTCGTAGAACGAGAAGTTGGGGCTGATGCGTTCCGGTGCGGGACGATCGATCGGGACGTGCTTGTGCAGCGCGGCAAAGAGCACGTCGAACAGCGCAACGCGGTCCTCGTCCCAGCTCTCGCCTGCCCGCGCAGCCCTGCCGATGGTGCTCGCCAACGGACTGTCCCGTGTTCCGAGCAACGCCCCGATCAACGTCGACAGCTCCTTGGCCTCCTGCTCGCGGTCGATCAGCGGGGCGATCTCGGCGGCTTCGTCACGCAGTCTGTTCAGCTCACCCTCGCCGCGGTTGGCAAGCAGACGCTCGAGTTGCACCTCGAGCTCTGCCCGGCTCAGGGTTCGTTTCACGCCCGACCGCGCGCGAGATTGACGCATGTTGTCCAGGAACCGACGCGGCCAGGAGCTCAGATAGAGCGCTTCGCCCATGAACGGCGTGTCTCCCGCGACCGGTCCCGGGCCGCGACGGCAGTTCAAGACGAGGCCCGGCAGCCGAACGACCCGGCTGGTGTCCGAGCAGAGGAAGATCGAGCCCTCTTGACCAGCTGGTCGCGCCTCGAAGGCTGTCCTGTCGACGATCACAGCCCCGGGAAAGACGCCCGCGGCGATGGCCCAGGCTCGGCGACGCGCCACGTCCTGGAGCGGATCGTCGAGGTTCTTCGTGTAGAGCCTGCCGGCGACCTGGCGAATGCGGCCTTCGCGCAGCAGCGCACGCACCGCGCGGGACGTCGCGGTCGAGCTGAAGAAGACCTCCTCCTGGCCGGCGAGCGAAAAACTGGTAGTAGCGGCCATCGTGGCCGCAGTATATGACGAAAAACTCGTTATAAGGGCAGGGAAAATGTCGAAATAGGGCGCGTAAGAACAAAATAACCCAAAAATGGGCGCTAACACCTGCCCCCGCCCGCCGCTCGACCCCATTCGCCCCCCGACCAGCACCTCGCCGACCATCTCCGGCGCGAACAGCCCGTGCTCGACCACGCCAGGGGTCTGGCTCAGCCGCGCCGCCAGCGCGTGGCGAAACGGGCGAACCCTCGCCGGGCTCGCCCGCCTGGGTCGGCCCCCGAGGGGCTGCTACAGCGCCGGCTGCGGCGCGACCGGTGGTGCCTCTGCCCCAGTGCCCGCCGAAGCACCCGTGCGCTGGTACATCAGGATCGACACGACGATCACCCACAGCACGAACCCGAACAGGGCGAAGAATCCGATCGGCGGGAACAGCGTGACGACGCCCAGCACGATGATGACCCAGCCCAGCCACTTCGGCAGTGCCGCGCCGCGCAGGATCGCGATGCCGGCGCTGACCCCGAACACGAACGCGCCGGCCAGGATCGGCAGGAACAGTTCGTTGGACAGGACGTTGAGCGTCTGCGCGACTTCCGGCCCGTAGTGCGTGAGTTCGTGGGCGAGCGAGTATTCGATCCCCGCGGTCGAGAACACGCCGACGGCCATCAGCACCGTGCCGGCCAGCACGAGCGCGGACGGGCCCTCGGCGCCGGGCGCGCGGCGCAGGTAGGAGCGCAGCGCGCCGCCGAACAATACGAGCGCCAGGAACGCCAGCGCGATCAGGATCGAGGACGTTTCGACTTCCGAGGCGTGCGTGGAGTAGTACGCGATCACCTTCCCCGGTCTGTGCGTCCGCATTCGGCGTTTCTCCGCCGGTGATCACGGCGACCACCGTCAGCACGGCGAACAGGACGCCCGTCAACGGCGCCAGCTTGCTCCAACGATCATCAGCAGTCATCCCTCACTACCTCCTTGCTTGAACAGCATTGACCCTTGCGCGCGCGACTCTACATCCCGGAGCCCCTAGAATCCCGTTTCCCCGACGGTTCACGCCGGATTCGACGGTGGGTGTGGGCGATCGGGGCGCGAACGGCCACCAGGGGGACTGGTGTAGTGGTAACACGGCGGTCTCCAAAACCGCAGCTTCAGGTTCGATTCCTGGGTCCCCCGCTTCTGAGAATGGCCGCAAATGGGCGAAATCATCAATGTTTGCGGCGAATCTGCCCCGCGTGGTTAGAGCAGCGCGATCCGCATGGACCCGCATGAATCCGCTGTGATCTGGGTGTCTCGGTCCACTGGACGGTCCACTGGCGGAAGGAATGGGCTACTCGCCGTCTCGGTCCGTGCGCGGAGGCGATCACCTCGGATCTCTGGCTCGCTGACCGGGTGCGCGCCGCGGGCGCCACGGTCGAGCCGTCCGCGCCGTTTCGGGCGCTGATCGAGGACGCCTTGATGGCACGCCAGCCTCGATGACCGGGGCGTGCGCAATGCGGACTGGCAAACACCGGTCAGGAGCGTCGCTGCAAGCGATGCCGGTGCCACAGCCGGCATCGAGTGCGCGCCCCACAGGCATGGCTCATGTCTCGGTTGCACCCGGCCTGGCCCGCCCTCACGCGCGGCGGTCTTGGTCAGGTCAGGCGAGGAAGTCGATGATGGACTGTGTGAAGCGCGGGTCGCCCAGCGCTGCGAACGGTGGAAGATCCTCGGATGCTGCTACTGCGCACCACTCTATGATGTGGGCTCTCGTAGGAGGTGGAGAAGAGGAGTACTTCGGCGAACCAAGAAAGGGGAGCATCTCGTGTCCTATCCCGTTACGTTCGAAGCCGACTATGTCGAGCGGCGCAACCGGCTGAGCGCCTTCTTCAGGCTGATCCTGGCGATCCCACTCGCGATCTGGCTGTACGTGTACGCGATCGTTGCCTACATAGCAATCGTCATCGCGTGGTTTGCGATCGTCATCACCGGCGCTTACCCACGCGGCCTTTACAACTTCGTCGCGGGCTTCACGCGCTTCCTTGCGCGCGTGACCGCCTACACGGCCCTGCTGTGCGACCCATACCCCTCTTTTGGTGGCTCTGAGGACTCCGCCTACCCGGTGCGGATGCGGTTCGACGGGCCGCTCGAGCGCTACAGCCGCCTGAAGACGCTGTTCCGCATCGTCCTTGCGATCCCGATCATGATCCTGCGCTACGTCATGAACCTGATGCTGGAGGTCGGCGCGATCGCTGCCTGGTTTGTGGTCGTGATCACCGGCAAGATGCCGCGAGGCCTGTTCGATCTGATGGTCCTCGCCAACTCATACACCGCGCGCTCAGATGCCTACCTCGGCCTCCTGACCGAGACATATCCCCCGTTCCAAGACGAGCAGACGCGTGCGGCAGGAACACCGGACCCGCCTGCTCCGCGGACCTGACCGGCCGCAAGCGGCTGCCGGAGCCGCGCCCCGATTACACCGTGTTCGGCGAGGAGAGCGAGGCAGTGGATTACGCCGGCGGCGCCGGCGAGCTGTGGGCCGGCGTGCCGGGTGTCCTGGCCTGGCTTGACTCCTGAGCCGCGCCTCGGGGCCACTGGTGGCGCCGAGCCCGCGTTGGACATCCGCCCCGGACATCCACCGGGACCGGTCGCGACACATGCCCCGCGGTGCTCAGGGTCCGCATGCCACCCGTGCCGCTGCTTGCCAGGCAAGTGGCCGACAGTCCCGCCCCCTCAAGCTCTGGCTACCGCACTCGCCCGCGAAAGCAGAAGCCCTGCGCGCGGCCGCCGCGACTGCTCCAAATCGTCCAATGCGGCAGCCGAGCGAGGGCCTGTCCAGACGCCCGGATCCAGGGCAAAGCGACTGCATGAGTATCCCTGCACCCTCAGCGCGGCCGGTAGACATCGCGGCGATGTCCGATGGCGACTACACGGATGAGTCGTTCCTCCTCAATCAGCTCGTAGATGATTCTGTAGGGGCCGCGGCGAGCCGACCACCGACCCTCATGCTCCAACGCGAGACGCTTGCCGAGCCGCTTGGGGTTCCCCGCAATCACATCCAGCGTCTCGAGCACTGCCGCAGCGACCGAGATAGGCAGCCGATCGAACTGGCGGCGTGCCGGCGCCATTACGATGAGCCGCCACTGCGGGCCGGTCACCTACGGGTCGCCCGCCGTCGCTCCAGGTCGGCGCGCAGCTCATCCAGCTCGATTCCGGCCTCGCCCGCGGCGGCGGCCTTCTCGCTCGCGCGGATCTGGGCCATCAGCGATCGGTCGGACATGATCGCAAGCGTCTCCTCAAGGCTCTCAAGATCGTCGGTGCTCACCAGGACGGCCGCGGGCTGACCGTTACGAGTGACGATCACGCGATCCTGCTGGCGCACGACACGATCGACGATCTCAGAGAACCGGGCTTTCACGGTGGCGAGCGGCAGGGTCTCAGGCATGACCAGAATTATAGCCAGAGTACGGACGAGGCACAAGACCGCCCGCGCTGTCGCATCCGCCGGGCTGCGAGCGTCACGGTCCCGGTGCCTCGCGCTCCCCCTTCGGACGAGCCACAGTCGTCCGCGCCGACGCCCAGCTCGCCTGCGTTCCGCGGAGAAGCGAGCGTGTCGGTTCGCCACAGACGTGCGCGAACTTCCGGGCCCGAGCACTCAGGTGACGTCGATGGTCTTGACGGCGTAGTCGCCGTTGGGAAACGCGAGGCGGACGTGGACGACGCCGGGCCGGGGGAGCGTGCCGGTGACCGTCATGTATGTGCCCCGGCGCACCGAGCTCGGGCCGCCCAAAACTCGGGGCGATTATGATCTTCCGGTCTTAGGAGCCGGTGCTCGAGTACACCCCGACCCAAGCAAAGAGGCTCGTCGTGGCACCCACGGTGCGCAGCATGTTCGGGTGGTTACAGCGGCGGGACCTGGTTGTTGACCTGCGTTCCGTGGTAGAGGCGGTCCTGATCCTTGCAGGCGGCCGGGAAGAAGAACTGGACGCTGTCGCTGCGCACGCCGTTGTAGCTCGCGAACAGGGTCGCTCCTCCGACGGTTCCGACTTCACATTCCGGGTCGCTGCTGCTCGTGACCTGGACCTTAATCTTCATGATGTTTCCCGGGTAGCCCCACATCGTCGCGTAGTGGGAGTGGTAGACGAGGTGGTGCTGAACCGACATGATGATCGTGCCGGCCCGATCCTGCTGGCAGATGACCCCCGAGACGGTGTTGGCTTCGAGGTTGATGTTTCCGTGACCCTTGGCGAAGCTGCTCGCCCCCGTGTAGGGGCCCGTATGAAAGCCCCATGGGGGAATCCCGTAAACGGTCGGTACCGCAGAGCAGGACGTGGCTGCGCTGGCCGAGCCGGCCATGCCCAGCGTCGCCAGCAGCGGTGTCAACGCCGCGAGCGCAAGCCCGATGCGCGCCGTTGTTCGTGTCCCCCCCATGCAGGCAGGACTATACGCCTCCCGGCGACGCGCTACCCCCAGCGGCCCTGCAGCACCGTGGCGAGCAGATGTCTCGTCAGATAGCTCGCCGCGCAGTGGCGCCCCTCGTGCAGCTTCAGCGGCACGAGTAGCTCGACGCTCTCAGAGTTGTCTCCGGCCTTCTTCGCCCTCTTGAGATGGCGCTCGTTCTCCGCCTTCCACGCCGCGAGCGCGCGGTTGCGCACGGTCGAGACCGGTGCCGACTCGCTTTCCACTGGCTTTCAGCCGAGGGGGTGCGTGGCGGGTGCGTGGTAGCCCCGTGCGTTCGCGCACGTGTGTCAGGCGAACCGGATGTCTCGCTCCTCCCCGAAGGCAGGCGCGCGGTCGCCGGCCGACCAGACGGCTGGACCTCGTCCCGGGCAGGCGTTTGGACCGAGGCTCAGTGGACGCTCGCAAATAGCGGTGAGCGGAAGCGATGCACCTCTACACTGCGCTCGATGTCTGCCGAGCAGATCGACAGCTACCTGCGTGATCTCGAGGAGCCAAAGCGCACAACGCTTCAAGAGCTGCGTCGCACGATTCTCGAGATCGCCCCGGAGGCCGAAGAGGTGATCTCATACCGCGTCCCCGCGTTCCGTTTGCACGGCAAGGTCATCGCCGGATTTGCGGCGTTCAAGAATCACGTGAGCTACCTGCCCTTCAGCGGCTCGGTCCTCGGCCGGCTTGCCGATGAGCTCGAGGGCTACACGATGACCAAGAGCTCTCTGCACTTCGCGATCGACCGCCCCCTGCCGAAGGCGCTTGTCAAGAGACTGATCACCGTGCGTCTCGCGGAGGCCGGTCTGCCCTCTCGCTGAGTTCGCGTGCCGTCGGCTCGCCGTCAGGCTACGAACCGGTGAGCCGATGCTCGGTGTCGCGACGACGCTTGGGGCGGGAGTGAGGGTTGGGCACGCATCAGTCGTTGAGCATGGCAGCAAAATCACGCTTGGTTCTTCTGTACCACCCCATTCCTGACAGGGGTTTTTTCCACCTACCCTGCATCTCCTTCAAGGCGCTTTCGTGCGTTGCATCACCCTGTGCAACTACATCCTTTAGATGTTTGTCCTGCGACTTTATGACCTCATCTGCGGTGTTTCCATGGTGCGGGAAATCACATGGTCCACCCAATTGTTTACAGGTCATGGTCTTCATCAGTCTCGCTTCCTTTCATGGCTGTGATCGCCGGACGGCTCAGCGCAGCTCCTGGATGCGGATCAGGTTGCCGGCGGGATCGCGGACAGAGCAGTCGCGAATCCCGTAGGGCTGCTCGGTCGGCTCCTGGACGACCTCGGCGTCGCTGGCCTGCAGTCGCGCGAAGGCGCCGTCGAGGTCGGCGGTGGCCAGGTTGATGCTGGCGAAGGTTCCCTTGGCCATCATCTCGGCGATGGCGCGGTGCTCGTCGTCGGTGATGCCGGGGGTGCCGGCCGGCGGATACAGGACGATGGACGTGCCGGGCTGGTTGGGCGGGCCGAGGGTGATCCAGTGCATGCCGCCGTACTCGACGTCGTTGCGGACCTCGAAGCCGAGGGTTTCGCGGTAGAAGGCTAGGGACGCATCCGGGTCGTTGTGCGGGAGGAGGGCTTGGTAGATGGTGATTTCCATGCCGGCCACACTAGCTGCGGCTCAGCACAGGCGCTTCTCGATTCCTGATCGGTCTGGTCACCTGCTTGGCCACACACGAGGGCATCCCTGCTGTCGCGCCCGCCGCCTGGCGCCGGTAGGCGCTGGGCGGCATGCCAACCAGTTCGCTGAAACGAGTGCTGAAGGTGCCCAGCGACGAGCAGCCGACCTCGAAGCAGACCTCGGTGACGCTGTGCTCGCCACGGCGCAGCAGCGCCATCGCGCGCTCGATGCGCCGCGTCATCAGGTAGCTGTACGGCGACTCGCCGTAGGCGAGCCGGAACTGGCGGCTGAGGTGCCCGGCCGACATGTGGGCGCCGCGGGCGAGCGCCTCGACGTCCAGCGGCTGCGCGTACTCCCGGTCAATTCGGTCGCGGACGCGGCGCAGCAGCGCGAGGTCGCGCAGGCGCTGCTCTGAGGCGAGTCCGCTGGTCACCTGCGAGATCGTGGCACAGTCGGCACCCGAAACTGTGCAGGGTCGTCGGTCTGGTGCGAAGGGGCAGCGTGCCACACTCGCCGTCACGGCTCCCGCTTTGAGGTCGGCGCGGGCATCCCGAGCGCTCCGC
This sequence comes from uncultured Solirubrobacterales bacterium, assembly GCA_963808385.1. Classification (GTDB taxonomy): domain Bacteria; phylum Actinomycetota; class Thermoleophilia; order Solirubrobacterales; family Solirubrobacteraceae; genus Palsa-744. Next base: position 523,980 of record CAWEFQ010000018.1, read on the forward strand.
CGCGAGACGCGCAACGCGCGGCCAGCAGGGCGCGGCGCCTGCTTCGCCCGCGCGAGCGCAAGCCAGGACGGCGGTCAACCACGTGCTCGCAAGGGACGATGCCGAGGCGTCTCGTAGAAGGCTGGCGGCGTCGGTGTACGCCCGGGCGGCGTAGACAGGTCAGGACCCTGGAAGCTCGACGTTCTCGAACGCGAGGACTTCGGCGAGCTTGTTGAAGTGCGTGTCGCGATGGAGCACCGCGATGCCGCCGTGCTCGGCAGCCGCCGCGGCGATCAGAGCGTCGGTCAGCGGCACGCGGTGGTACCCGTCGCTGTGCTGTGCCAGCTCGCCGATCGCACTCATCGCGGCGTCGGCGACGGCGCGATCGTTGCGTAGGATCCGGAACCCGTCGAGTTCCGTCTCGAACGCGATGTACTCGGTGCTGTTGCGAGCGGAGTAGAGGATCTCCATTCGTACGATCGGGGTGATCCACAGACGATCGTCAACGATCGCCTTGTCGACGAGTTCGCTGGGGAGCGACGAGAACCGCCACCACGCCGACGTGTCAACGATGAACGGCACGTCGCCACGCAACAACTCGGCAGCGTCCACCGCAGTCGCTAAGGCTCTTCGCCGGTCAGCTGCTCGATGTGCTCGAGCGTGTCCCGATCCAGCCCATCCGGGCTGAACGCTCGCTCGATAAATCGCCTGCGCCGCTCGAGGCGCTCCTCATCGCTCAGCGCAGGGGTCTCGGCGGTCGGGGTTGTGCTCAGAACAGAATGTTTCACGATCCCAGGGTAGCGCCTGAGCACGACGAGAACTGGATCGGCGAACGCATGTTGAGAGTTGTTCGAACGGGTGGTAGAGCAGCGAGAAACTGTCCGCTGTTCGATCCCGAGGAGGATCCCATGACCATTTCTGCTGTTCTCGATTCCGCTGGACGGCGTCGCTCACCCGCGACCCTGCCCGGCTTCCACGCAGGTCGTCCGCCTCGCAACAAGGGGATGCGCTACCCGGCCGACCCGCGGACGCCCTTGGTCGAGTGCCGCCGTGCGCGTCGAGCTTCGTCGGCTCGCCAGCCAGGCAGGGGTGCGACGCCGGTTCGCGCCACACCAGCTACGTCATGCTCACGCGGTCGAGCTCGCTCGAGAGGGCGTACCGCTGAACATCATCCAACGCCAGCTCGGCCATGCGAACCTCGGAACGACATCGGTCTACCTTCAGGGCATCGACACCGAGGAGATCATCGCCGCCGTCCACACAAGACGGGCTCCGATGATGTCCGCCACCGCCGGCCTGCGCCTCTGAGGCTCCGAGGTCCATAGAGCGGGAGCTCCCGAGTGCTCCCGCCCGCACCAGGCGACTACGATTACGGTCGCGGATTAATGGGAGCAGGTGCACCGCAAACGATCCAGGTCTCCCAATCCGCTTGCCCCTCGTCCTTTGCGGGTGCGCCTGGTGGCTTGCACGTAGCACCTGCTTTTCGTCCGAAGGGGGAGCGCGAGGCACCGGGACCGTGACGCTCGCAGCCCGGCGGATGCGACAGCGCGGGCGGTCTTGTGCCTCGTCCGTACTCTGGCTATAATTCTGGTCATGCCTGAGACCCTGCCGCTCGCCACCGTGAAAGCCCGGTTCTCTGAGATCGTCGATCGTGTCGTACGCCAGCAGGATCGCGTGATCGTCACTCGTAACGGTCAGCCCGCGGCCGTCCTGGTGAGCACCGACGATCTTGAGAGCCTTGAGGAGACGCTTGCGATCATGTCCGACCGATCGCTGATGGCCCAGATCCGCGCGAGCGAGAAGGCCGCCGCCGCGGGCGAGGCCGGAATCGAGCTGGAGGAGCTGCGCGCCGACCTGGAGCGACGGCGGGCGACCCGTAAGTGACAGGGCCGCAGTGGCGGCTCGTCGTAATGGCGCCGGCACGCCGCCAGTTCGATCGGCTGCCTATCTCGGTCGCTGCGGCGGTGCTCGAGACGCTGGATGTGATTGCGGGGAACCCCAAGCGGCTCGGCAAGCGACTCGCGTTGGAGCATGAGGGCCGGTGGTCGGCTCGCCGCGGCCCCTACAGGATCATCTACGAGCTGATTGAGGAGGAACGACTCGTCCGTGTAGTCGCCATCGGACATCGCCGCGATGTCTACCGGCCGCGCTGAGGGTGCAGGGATACTCATGCAGTCGCTTTGCCCTGGATCCGGGCGTCTGGACAGGCCCTCGCTCGGCTGCCGCATTGGACGAGGGGCGAGGGGCGGGCGGATTGGGGGGTGTCCGAGTCGCTTGCTGTACGCCGATCAGCTCCTGTCGCGTTCGGGCGCTACCCTTAGAGTGTGAGACATTCCGTTTTGAGCACCACCCCGACGGCTGAGAAGCCCGCGCTGAGCGACGAGGAGCGCGCCGAGCGGCGGCGGCGGCTTGCCGAGCGCGTGTTTAGCCCGGATGGGCTGGACCGGGACACGCTTGAGCACATCGAGCAGCTGACGGACAACGGGTCGTAAGCGACCTGCGGTGGACGCTGTCGAGTTGCTGCTTGGCGACGCGCCGTTCATCGCTGACACGTCAGCATGGTGGCGGTTCTCGTCCCTCCCGGCTGAGCTCGCTGGGCTCGTCAAGGGAGCGATGGGCGATGACCGGCTGTGGATTACGCCGATCGTGCGGATGGAGATCCTCTACTCAGCTCGCAGCACCTCCGAGTACACCGCGGTCGAGACAGAGCTTGACGGGTTCCGAATCCTGCGCAACGATCATGGGGCACTCGACGCCAGCACGCCAAGCCGGCGCAGCACAGATCACGCAGGAACGCTACACGCACACACTCCCCGGCGAGCTCGAGCAGGCGCTCAAGCTGTTCGAGACCTA